>JACKEP010000001.1 GCA_020632915.1 Alphaproteobacteria bacterium
ACGTCCACCCGCGGTCTAGCGACGTCTCCCCAGGGTCTAGCGACACCCCCCCGGGGTCTAGCGACGGTGCGGAGGCCACGCCGCCCCCCCCTCACGGCACCAGCGGGTCCGTCCCGTCCTCCACCTCCTGCCCGTCGTCGGTCCCGTCCCCATCGGAGTCCGGGTCGAGGGGGTCGGTGCCGTACGTGTAGACCTCCTCGCCGTCCAGCAGGCCGTCGTCGTCGCTGTCCGGGTCGCAGGGTGAGGTGCCCCTCACCGTCTCCATCAGGTCGGACTCTCCATCCCCGTCGGAGTCGGCCTCGTACAGGTTGGTGCCGGCCGCCACCTCGTCGTGGTCCTGGAGACCGTCGCCATCGCTGTCGGCGTAGATGACCGAGGCCTCGAAGCGCACCTCGTTGAGGCCGGCGCCCGAGAGCAGGTCGAGGTCCACGAAGGCCCAGGAGTGCCCGACGGCGTCCGGGTCGAGCGGCACGTCGGCGCTGGGGTACGACGCGACGAGCGGCGAGTCGTAGTACTGGTGCACGTCGACGTCCGTGAAGGCCGGACCGGCCAGGCCGACGAGGTCGTCGATCGAGGTGGTGAACACCGCGTTCGGGCCCTGGTGGACGGTGGTCGTGCTCGACGACCCCGCGACCGAGCCGATCGACCAGGCCGCGGGCCCCCCCGAGGCCACCGACAGGTCCACCTCGCCGGCGAGCGTCCCGGCAGGCCAGGGGTACGTCCCCGTGGCACCCGCGGACCCCCCGGTGGCGTCGATGGGCCACTGCAGGGTCCAGATCGGGAAGGACCCGAGGCCGCCCACGTCCGGGCCGCTGCTGCTGAGCTGCACGCCCGCGGTCACGAAGCGGCGCACCGACCGCGCCCGCGCCGGGTCGAGGAAGCGGGCGATCTCCTCGCCGTCGTCCATGCCGTCGCCGTCGGTGTCGGCCTTGGTGGGATCGGCCCCGAGGCAGGCCTCCAGCACGTCGTCCACGCCGTCGTCGTCGAGGTCGTCGGGGTTGTACGGATCGAGGGGGTCGAAGGGATCGCTGCCGTCGGTGACCTCCTGGAGGTCGTCGAGGCCGTCGCCATCGGTGTCGGGGTCCAGGGGGTCGGTGCCGTAGGTGAGCACCTCCTCGCCGTCCAGCAGGCCGTCGTCGTCGCTGTCCGGATCGCAGGGCGAGGTGGTGGTCTCGAGGACGTCGTTCAAGCCGTCGAAGTCGGAGTCCGGCTCGTACAGGTTCGTGCCGGCGGCCACCTCGTCGGGGTCGCGCACACCGTCACGATCGCTGTCGGCGAAGATGATGGAGCCCTCGAAGCGCACGTTGTTCACGCCCGAGGGGCCCACCAGGTCCACGTCCACGTAGGCCAGCGACCGCAGCACCGACGTGGGATCCAACGGCACGTCGGCGCTCGGGTAGGACCCGAACAGCACCGAGTCGTAGTACTGCGTGACGTCCACGTCCGTGAAGGCCGGACCCGTCACGCCCACCATGTCGAAGATGTCGGTGCGGAACACCGCGTTCGGGCCCTTGGCCACCGTGGTCGCGCTGACCGAGCCCACCCCCGGACGCACGATCCAGGTGGCGAAGCCGCGCGTCGACAGCTCCACCTCGGCGGGGATCGTGCCCGCGGGGAACACGTACCACTCGGTGTTCCCCGACGCGCCGCCCGTGGCGTCCACGGCCCACTGCAGCGTCCAGCGGGGCGCGAAGCCGAGGCTGCCCACGTCGGGTCCGCTGGCCGAGGTCTGCACGCCCGCCACCGAGAAGCGCCGCACCGACTGCGCCCTCGCCGGGTCGAGGAAGCGGGCGATCTCCTCGCCGTCGAGCATGCCGTCGCCGTCGGTGTCGGCCTTGGTGGGGTCGGCGCCGCGGCAGGCCTCGAGCACGTCGTGGATGCCGTCGCGGTCGAGATCGTCCGGGTCGTAGGGATCGAGCGGATCGAAAGGATCGCTGCCGTCGGTGACCTCCTGCAGGTCGTCGAAGCCGTCGCCGTCGGTGTCGGCCAGCTGCGGATCCGTGCCGTGCACGTCGACCTCCTCGCCGTCGAGCAGGCCGTCGTCGTCCACGTCGGGATCGAGGGGGTCGCCCCCCGGCACGAAGGGCAGGTCCACGCAGTACAGGCGCGCCTGCCCGCTGCACGCCAGGGTGGTGCTCGCGATCCAGGCCGACGTCTTGGCGTTCAGGTTGCCCACGGCGCCGGTGTCGCCACTGGCGTTGCTCCGCCAGTCGGCGCAGTCGGCGGCCCGACGCCCGGCGCTGTCGCTGCCCGTCCACACGCGCACGGACGGCGGCAGCAGGGCGCCGGTCTGGCTGTAGTTCACGCCCGTGAGCAGGCCCGGGGTGAACCCGGGTGCCGTGAAGAGGTCGGCGCGCTCCTGCGCGATCACGTCGCCGTTCATGTTCGCGAGGGCCACGCCCGGCGGCACCCGCGTCCAGGCGTCCACGCCCTCGCGCGACAGCACCGCGCGCCAGGTGTTCGACAGGCCCGCCGCGCCCGCGATGCTGTTGCACGCGGTCTCGGCGTTGCCGGCGCCCAGCGCCGTGAAGGTGGACGAGGTCACGAAGATGCGGGCGGGATCGCCGTGGGGGAAGCCCAGGATCTCCACGCCGTCCTCGAGGCCGTCGTCGTCGGAGTCCGGATCGAGGGGGTCGGTGCCCCACACGTCGAGCTCCTCCGCGGCGTCCAGGCCGTCGCCGTCGAAGTCGCCCGACGGCACCAGCGGGTTGCTCCCGCCGAGCAGCTCGTCGCCGTCCTCGAAGCCGTCGCCGTCGGTGTCGGCCACCAGCGGGTCGGTCGGGTACACCTCGCCGCGCTCGTCGCGACAGTACAGGTGCTGGGCCGTGTTGCACCCGCGGCTCGCCACGCGGAGCCACCCGCCCGTGGTGGACGTGACGTCGCCCACCGAGCCGAGGTCGGAGCCCACCAGCGAGCTCCAGTCCTGGCAGTCCGCCGCGGGGAGGCCGGCGGCGTCGAGGCCCGTCCACACGCCCGTGCCCACCACGGCGCCGCCGATCTCGTCCAGGGCGACGGCGGCCTGCAGCGCGCCGCCCAGCAGCTCCGCCCGGGAGTCGGCGATGCGCGTGCCCAGCACGTCCTCCCACGGTCCGTCGGGGAAGGTGGGCGCCACGCCGCCGTGCGGCAGGATGGCGTGCCACGTGCCGTCGAGCGTGGCGGAGTCGGCGTAGGTCTGGCACCAGCCGTCGGCCGACGCGGCCGTGGCCAGGGCCACCGTGAAGTGCACGCCCGACGTGACGAACACGCGCGTGGGGGCCGTGCCCGCCGCGTCGCCGCGGATCTCCTCGCCGTCCGACAGCCCGTCGCCATCGGTGTCGGCGAGGTTCGGGTCGGTGCCGTACAGGCCGATCTCGTCCACGTCGTCGAGCCCGTCGCCGTCGCTGTCGGTGGGCGGGTCGTCGAAGGTGTCGCAGTCGCTGTCGATGCCGTCGCCGGGCGTCTCCACCGCGTCGGGGTGGATGGCGGGGTCGGCGTCGTCGCAGTCCTCCTGGGCCGAGGCCGGTGTGGAGAACAGGGCCGTGCCCGACGCCGGATCCGCCGGCACGTGCAGCGCGCAGGCCACCAGGGAGTCCGCCACGGTCCACGTGTCCTGGTCGGCGTCGCCGAACCACGTGGCCGCGTCGGCGGCGCCCACGTCGGTGCCGTAGGGCGCGCCGCGCAGCCACAGCACGCGCCCCGCGTCCACCAGGCCGCCCACGTCGGCGCGCGGCTCGGCCACGAGGAGGTCCGGCACGAGGTCGCCGTCGAGATCGCCACCGCCGGCCAGGCGCGTGCCCAGGCCCGCGTACGCCTCCTCGCCCAGCAGCACCGCCCCCTCGAAGGTGCCCGCGTTCTGCGGGCTGGCCGGCGGGTAGGGCACGCCGGGCACCACGCGGGCGAAGGCCTCCCCCGCCGTGAGCGACAGGGCGCCGTTCGTGGTGAGCGACTTCAGGTCGGCCTGGCCGTAGAAGAGGTAGACCGCGCCTGCGTCGCGCGCGAGGCTGTCGTCGTCGGCGCCCGCGATGGCGAGGTCGGCGAAGCCGTCGGCGTTCATGTCGCCCACCGCGGCCAGGGCCCGACCGGCCTGCGAGCCCACGCCGCCGTTCAGCTTGAAGACGGCGGTGGACGTGATGCCCACGTTGCCGCTGCGGCGCAGCGGGTCGCCGCGCACCAGCCACGCGAGGTTCGCCACCGTGCCCAGCGCGAGCTCGTCGTCGCCGTCGGCGTCCATGTCGCCCGCCACCGCGAGGCTGATGCCCAGCTGCTCGCCGAGGTTGCCCTTGAGCGTGGCGTCGGCCGTGAGCACCGCCGGCCACGTGGGACTGCCGTGCACCAGGTACACCTGCCCGTCCTGCAGGCCGCCGGCCTTCGGGGCGCCCAGCACCAGGTCGGGGAGCGTGTCGCCGTCCAGGTCGCCCACCGCCAGGGTGCGGCCCACCTCACCGTTCCCCACCGTGCCGGTGAAGGACCACGTGGACGCGGTGGCCAGGTCGTAGGTGCCGATCCGCCCGGGACCGCCCTCGAACACGTACACCTTGCCCACCTTGCTGCTGGTGGTGCTGAAGGTGGGCGCGCCGACGATCACCTCGTCGTAGCCGTTGCCGTCGAGGTCGCGCACCACGAGGGCGGCGCCGGTCTGCTGGGAGCCCCCTGCCCCCCTGAGCACCACGTTCGCGTCGTCGATCGTGAGCACGCCGTCGGCGAGCGGACCGTAGAAGACGTAGACCGCGCCCTGGTCGATGTTCGGGACGCGCGCCCCGGGCGCGCCGAGGAAGAGGTCGGGCACGGTGTCGCCGTTCAGGTCGCCCGACGCCACGGCGACGCCGATCTGGCCGCCCTGGCGGGTGCCGAGGATCTTGGTGTCCCACCCGCCCACACCGGACGATCCGGTGAGGTCGACCGCGACGTCGCCGCCCTTCGCGCGCCCGCGCCGCACCAGCACCACGCCCCCCGACGGCGCACCCAGGTTCGACCCCGGGAAGGACAGGACGATCTCGTCGTCGCCGTCGAGGTCCATGTCGCCCAGGATGGCCACGCCGCCCGTGCCGAGCTGCCCGCCCAGCGTGGTGCCGCCGAGGCTGGCGAAGGCCATCGCGTCGGGGCTCTCCTTCCAGCCCAGGTAGTACAGACCGTCGCAGTCGTTGTCGACGCCGTCGCAGACCTCCGTCGCGAGCGGGCTGATCGCCGGGTCGGTGTCGTCGCAGTCGAGCGGGAAGGCCGAGTACCCGATGGGCTCCACGCAGGAACGGGTGGTGGACCACGGCGTGCCCACCCCGTCGTCGTCGGTGTCCTCGTACCAGAGGTCGGCGTCCACCGCGTCGGCGTCGGCGCCGCCGCTGCAGTCGTTGTCGAGGCTGTCGCAGACCTCCACGGCGCCCGGGCGGATGGCGGGGTCGCCGTCGTCGCAGTCGCCTCCGAGCAGGGTGTGGTCGAAGGTGGGCGTGGTGCAGGACGGGATCGGGAAGGTCTCGTCGCCGAAGCCGTCGCCGTCCACGTCCACGTAGTAGACCGTGGCGTCCAGCGCGGACCCGTCGTCCACGAGGCCGTCGCAGTCGTTGTCGAGCCCGTCGCCGCACAGCTCGTCGGCCAGGGGGCTCACCGTGGCGTCGCCGTCGTCGCAGTCGCCCGCACAGGCCGCCACGGTGTCGCCGTCGGCGTCGCCGCCGCCGATGAAGCCGTCGCAGTTCGTGTCGGGCCCCGCGCAGTCCTCGGGTGCGCCCGGGCGGAACAGGCCCGACGTGTCGTCGCAGTCGTCGTCGTTCGCGACGTGCTCGGGCGGAGCCGCACACGCCAGCTGGGGACTGTCCGGGTCGCCATGGCCGTCGCCGTCGCCGTCGAACCAGAAGGTCTGCGGGGCCGGGCCCGCGTCACCCCCGAAGAAGACGCTCACGAGGCCGCGGTCGGTGCCGGCCAGGTCGGAGAAGGGCGAGGTGACGACGGCGTCGTCGTAGCCGTCGCCGTCCAGGTCGGCCGAGGCGAGCTGCGAGCCGGTGCGGTCGAGGTAGGCCGAGCCCTGGAAGGTGGCGTCGACGTCGACCACGTCGCGCGCCGAGCCCGGCGGGAAGGGGCCGTACTCGATCCAGGCCGCCCCGGACTGCTGGGCCGCCCCCGGGCCGCGCTCCCCGCCCACGAACAGGTCGAGCTCCCCGTCGCCGTCGTAGTCGGCCGGCGGCGCGAGCGAGAAGCCCAGCGTGCCGTTCACGTGCGAGCTCCAGATCTGCACGATCGAGGTGGTGCGGGCGTTGTAGGGGCCCGGCGGCAGGTCGCCCCCGAGCAGCCAGAGCGCGCCCTGCTTGAACTGGCCGAAGGTGTAGGCCGACAGCCACAGCTCGCTCTTCCCGTCGCCGTCCTGGTCGCCGGCGAGGGTGGCGGCCACGCCCAGGGCGTCGCCGCTGGCCCCGTGGAAGCGGTGGGTGGCGTCCCCCACCCCCAGGGTCACGGTGGGCTGCCCGGGGGTCCACGCCAGGTCGCCGTCGAAGAGCCACACGGCGCCGGCGTTCACGCCCGTGGTGCGGTCGAAGGGGGCACCCACGCCGAAGTCGTCGGCCCCGTCCCCGTCGCGATCGCCGAGCGAGAAGCCGAGCACGCCCAGCGCGGCGAAGTCGGTGCCCCCGAGGATGCGGACCTCCTCGTCGAGGTTCGCGAAGCGGTCGCCCGTGATCGGACCCAGGAAGAGCGAGGCCGCGCCGCGCTCGGTGCCGCCCCCCGACGCCCGGCGCGCCCCGATGAGCACGTCGGCGAAGCCGTCCCCGTTCACGTCGCCCACGGGGTGCACGTCGCGCCCGAAGTGCTCGCCGCCGGTGGCGCCGAAGAGGGCCGCGTCGGCCTGGGTCTCGAGGTCCAGCTCCACCTTGCCCGACAGCGTGGCCGCGGTGACCACCCAGGCCATGCCCGCGCCCAGCGACAGCCCGCCCGTGGCGAAGGTGCCGATGAGCAGGTCGTCGACGTCGTCGCCATCGATGTCGCCCGCGTTCTTCACGCGCCAGCCGGTGTTGTCGCCGGTGCGGGCGCCCTGCAGCACCACGTCGGCGTTCGCCGAGGTCAGCGCGCCCGGCGTGTCGAGGGGCCCGAAGAAGACGTAGACGGCACCGCTGCGGGCGCCGTTGGGGTCGGCCCCGTCGGCCCCGATGGCGAGGTCGGGCACGGTGTCGCCGTCGAAGTCGCCGATGGCCACGTCGCGCCCGAGGTTGTCGACGTTGACCGTGCCCACCACCGTGAGGTCGGCCTGCGTGGCCGCCGACAGGGTGCCGGCGAGCCGACCGTGGCCGTCGTCGCAGGGGCCGGTGGCCGGGGGCGCCGCCGCGGCGGTCGCCGCCACGAGCAGGGCCACGGAGGCCAAGAAGGGTCGTTCCATCGCGCACTCCACGGCGGTGCCAGCCCGCCGCAGGCGAGCTGCGCAGATCTCCGAACCATTCCGCGGACGACGGTACGACAGGCGGGGATCGCGACGCGTACCGCACCGGGAGCGGCGGTCCGTGGACCCTGTCAGCGCGGGATCGTGGGCGAAGCGAAGCCGGGCGGACCGGAAGCGGGTGCGTGGCGCGGAACGGGGGTTGGAGGCGGGCTGCCCGGCGACGGGTGAAGAGGCGGCATGTGCCACCTCCTCACGGCAGCGCTGCCCGAGGGCGTCGACCTCCGCGCGCTGCGCCGTCACCACCGCACGCTGCTGTCGCTCGAGCCCCGAGCCCGCGCCACCGGCAGGGTGTTCGGCGACCACGTCGTGGAGGTGGCGCTGACGCGGCGCCCGTGCGACTGCGGCACCGTGTTCGGCAGCGCGAACCACACGACCCACACGCCGCGGGTGGTGTCCACCGACAAGAAGGTCCATGCGCTGCGCAAGCGTGGGTGGTCGGAGGCGAAGATCGCCCGGTGGGCTGCCGACCGCGAGCGCGCCCTCGCCAAGCCGCAGCCGGACCGCTCCACCACAGGTGCCCAGGTGGAGCTGGCCCAGCGGTGGGCGGACGTGCTGCGCCAGACTGCCCAGCGCGCCGGACGCATCGGGATCCTCCTGCACTGGTACGGACCCGAGCCCAGGTCGGTGCGCGCCATCCGCCAGGTGAAGGCGGAGGACGTGGACGCAGCGCTGATCCTTCACCTGGAGGAGGACGTGGTGATGTGGATCGAGGGCTGACCGCGGCGAGACCGCGGTGGCCATGCCGGCGGCCGCGCCACCCCGCCGCGCTCATCCCGGCCGCAGGTGCCAGGCCGCGGACAGGCCCCACGCTCCGTTGCCGTCGTCGCCCCTGACCTCTCGCAGGTGCAAGCCACCCCTGGCGTCGCGATCCAGCCAGCGCACCATGTCGCCGCCCTGTGCCTCGAGACGCAGGACGTCTGCCTCCTCGACGTAGGTGCCCACCTCACCTGAGCGAACCCACCCGGTCTCTCTCGGATCGAGCGCCCGCGATCGGGCGAGGACGTAGCGCCCTCCCCGATGCAGCGAGAGCGCCATGGTCTCCGCCCCGAGGGTTCCCTCGAACCGCGCCACGCGCGTGAACCGGCCGTACCGCGATGACTGGCACCCGACGGTGGCGAGGCCGAGGACCAGCCACCAGCTACCGACGTCGACCACCCACACAACGGCCAGCGCCCAACTGGGGGCTCCTCCGACCGCCAGGGCCACGTCGAGCATCGCAGGCCCCAGGACGGGGAGGGCTACGTACGAGGTCGGCCGACCCCGACGGGAGGCACGCCATACGGCCCACGCGAGCAGGCCGTCCAGAAGCAAGACGAAGGCGCCAACGGCTCCGATCGCTGCGACGCACAACCCGGGACTCCCTCGCGCGACCCGCCGACACGGCCGGATGCTCGCGGGTTCGACTCCCGCTTCTCTAGCCGCCCGCGAGCCTGCCGAACGTCCCGTCCCGTCAGCGCACCCGCGACCGACCCGCCCTCACGGCCCGGTCACCGCCGGCGGGATCACCTCCACCTCCGTGATCCGGCAGTTCACCGTGCCGGGCGCGCCGGGGGAGTGGCTGACGCTCATCCGCACCGTCGACCCCGGCGCGGCCCGCGCGTAGGTCAGCATGGTGAACAGCCGATCGTCCATCGGCATGTTCGGCCCGGTGGTCGGCGCGTTGCCGTACGTGGGGATCCACGGGCCCGCGGTGGTCACGCACGCCGGGGGCATCGTGCCCGACAGGAAGGTGGCGGGGTCGAGCACCACGGCGATGTACTGCGACGCGTCGTCGTCCCAGTAGACCCGAGGCGGGGGCATCACGAGGTCCTCGCAGTACGCCGAGGCCGGCGGGCAGTCGGCGAGCGCCGCGTTCCACGGGAGCAGGACGGCGAGCAGCAGGAGCGGGGTGCGCATGGGGACTCCAGGAGGCAGGGTCAGCGGAGGACGTGGGTGAGCAGGAGCAGCTCGGCGGGGCTCAGGGTGCGGTCCGAGACGGGGGGCGCGCCGGAGTCGCCGGCAGAGTCCCCGGAATCGCCAGAGTTCCCGGAGTCGCCAGAGTCCCCGGAGTCGCCGGTGTCGCCCGAATCCCCGGTGTCGCCGGAGTCCCCGGCCGAGTCGCCCGAGTCCCCAGTGTCGCCAGCCGAGTCCCCGGTGTCTCCGGCCGAGTCCCCCGAGTCCCCGGTGTCGCCCGCCGAGTCGCCGGAGTCCCCGGCCGAGTCGCCCGAGTCGCCCACCGGCCCCCCGCTGTCGTCCCCGGAGTCCCCGGGCGCGGCCGAGTCGGCGGTGTCGGTCGTGTCCCCCAGCGTGTCGTCCGGCGCGGGCTCGGCAGGCTCACAGCTGACGAGCAGGCAGGCGAGGACGGCCCAGCCCGCTCGACGCGCGCCAGGTGCGTGCGACGCGGCAGATCGGTCGGGTGTCGGGAGCGACCTGGTCATCGCGGCGGAACCCCCCATCGGAGCGTCGACCTGCGTAGCACACCCGCGCGCACGACCGCGGGTGCCAGGACAGGGGTGACACACCCGGTACGCGCCCGCGCGGCCTACCCCACCTCGTCCTCGGCCTGCCGGAAGCCCACGATCGCGCGCGCAACCTTCCCGCCCGAGAGCATGTCACGGAGCGCGCCGTCGAGATCCTGCGCCGACACCGCGAGCCGCCCCTGGGCATCGGGCGTCTCCTGCTCCGCTGCCCGCAGGGCCGCCTTGCGCACGAGCTCCCGCAGGAAGGCGGCGCTCACGCCCTCGGTGCGACGCACGATGCCGTCGAGAGCAGCGCCGGGCAGGTCGAGCTCCCGCCCGTACAGCGCGATGAGCGCCCGCCGCGCCGCCTCGTCGGGCAGCGGCACCTCGATCGACACGTCCACCCGCCCCGGACGGGACGACAGGGCCTCCTCCAGCACCTGGAAGCGGTTGGTGGTGAGCAGGAAGAGCACATCCGCGTCCTGGTCGAGCCCGTCCATCTGGTTGAGCAGCTCGAAGAGGATGGGGTTGGCGCCCTCGTTCACCTCGCGGGACTTCGCGATCAGGTCCACGTCCTCGATGAGCACCGTGGACGGCGCCAGCAGGCGCGCGAGCTGGCAGGTGGCGGCCAGGTTCGACAGGCCGCTGCCCGAGAGGACGAGCACGGTGCGGTCGGGCATCTCGCTCACCAGGTAGCGGACCGACAGCGTCTTGCCCGTGCCCGGCGGGCCGTGCAGCAGCACGCCGCGCTTGAGGTGCTGGCCGGCGGCCCGCAGGCGCTCCCGATGCCGCGCGAAGGCGGTGGTGTGGCGCTCGATGCGGTCGAGCAGGCCCACCGGCAGCACGATGTCGCCGCGCGACACCTTCGGCACCCGGTGGAACTCCACCTTCACCTTGCCGAAGTGCTCGCTGGTGCTGATCGAGATCACCTGGCCGCGGTACACGTTGTCGCGACGGATCCGCGCGCGCAGGTCGGCGAGCACCGCGCGGGAGGCGTCCACGTCGACCGCCAACACCTCCAATGCCACGGAGGCCTGTTCCGCGTCGCCGAAGCTGATGCCCTTGTGCACGTAGGCGATCGCGCGCACGTCGCCGTCGACGAGGCGGAGCAGGCCCAGGCTCAGGCACGAGAGCACCGTGTCGTCCTGGAGCACCCTGTCCTCGTAGGACGCAGGACCCAGCTCGGTGGGCCCACCGCCCATCAGCCCGCCGGCCTGGGTGGAGAGCAGCTGCGACAGGCTCGGGCTGTGGAAGTGCGCCTGCCCCTGACGGAGCCCGCGGACCTCCAGGGAGCGGCCGGGCTCGTCGGCCCACCCGTCGAGCGCACGCTGCAGGTTGGGCACGTCGTGGGGCGGGAAGGTGGCACTCACCACGACGAGCTCCGCCGGGTCCACCCCCAGGTGCTCCCGCACCCATCGCACCACCGGCGGCTCCTCCGTGGGCGACTGGTTCGCCATGTTGCGGAGGAAGCCCTGGAAGGAGGCTCCGAACGCCTTCACGCCCTCGTCGTCGTCGCTCATCGGGCCCCCTGTCGACCCTGGATCCGTAGCGCGAGGATGCCGCTCCGGCCGGGACGATCCGTACCCATCGGCCCCGCGATCACGGGTCGAGGCAGGAGATGCCCGGGTTCACCGGGTCGTGGTGCACGCGCACGTACGTTCCGGCCGGGAGCGCATCGACGATCTCGTAGGCGGTGCGGCCGGGGAAGCCGGGGTCGAAGGGACGCTCCAGGCGATAGCAGTCGTTGCGCCACAGCTGGCCGTCCACCTCGTAGGCGTAGCGGACGTAGGGCCGAACGCGAACCTGGCCGTCTCCCGGGATGACCTCCACCCGAGAGAGCTCGACCACCCCCTCCGCCGTGGGCCAGGAGCGCGCCATCGCGCGGATCTCCTGCGACCGCCGATCCCACACGATCAGGGCCGTGAGGGGCACGCCCAACACCAAGGCCACGAAGCCCACCACGCCCACGAAGATCACGATCTCCACTGCGCCCCCCGACCCACGTCAGGGCATCCGCGGCCCCACGCACAGTCTACGTCAGACGCGCGTGCCCTGTGGCCCCGACAGGCATCCCCTCCCGGCCTTGTGCCCGCGGTAGACTCCGCCGCATCCGGCGCCGCACGGCTGCCTCCACGCACCACGGAAGCCGCATGTGGCGACACGTCCCCATCGTCGTGACCCTCCTCGCGAGCTGCGGCGAGCCGAGGGGCCGGCCCGCGCTGCCGGGCACCGCCGACAGCGAGGACACCGACGCTACCGGGCCGGGCGGCGACTCCGGTGACGACAGCTCGCAAGCCGACACCCGGGACTCGGCGGCGACCGACTCCGGCACGGATCACACGGGTACGGATGACACCCAGCAGGGCGACACGGATCCGGACGGAGCCGGCGCGTGCGTGCTGCCCGACGCCGACATGGACGGCGTCTGCGATGCCCGGGACGCATGCCCCGGCGTGGACGACCTCGCCCAGGCCAGCCAGCCCGACCCGTTCGACGCCCAGGGCGTCGACAGCAACTGCGACGGCGCGGACGGCGTCGCGGCGAACACGATCTACGTGGCCACCACCGGTCGCAGCCAGGGCAGCGGCGGCCCGTGGGACCCGGTCCGCTCAATCTCCGACGGCATCGCCAAGGCACGCTCCTCCGGACGAACGCAGGTCGTGGTGGCCGGCGGGACGTACGCGGAGCGGGTGGTCGTCGCGAGCGGCGTCGACCTGCATGGCGGCTTCGATGCCGCGGCCCGATGGCGACGGTCGCAGGGCGCGGTCACCGTCATCGCCGACGTGGGGCCGCTGCTCGTCGCAGACGGGCTCACGGCCGCCACGCTCGTGGACGGACTCACCGTGGACGCCTTGCCGGATCCGGTGCCTGGCGGGACCGCGATCGGCGTGCTCGTGGCCGACAGCGCGCGCCACCTCACGCTGCGCGACGTGGTCGTGTCGGCCCGGGCGGGCAGGGACGGGGCCTCGGACACCGGCGGGAGCCCGGCGCCGCCGGGTCTCGACGGCGACGATGGACGAGACGGGTGCGACCTCCAGGACCCCTTCGGCCTCGGTGGGAACTGCATGTCGACGCAGGCACCGGGTGCCGCCGAGCCGACGTGCCTCACCCCGGGCACGCCGGGTCGCGGCGGCCCCGGGGGGAAGGGCGGCGAGGACACCACGGGGGCTGCAGGCGCGGGCGGGACAGGGACGCCCGGCGGCGACGCCATCGGCGCGGGCACCGCTGCGGGGGGCGATGGGGGGGCCGGCACGACACCGGGACGCCAGGAGCAGGCCTGTGGCACGCTCGAGCTCGAGTGCTGCGCCGCGATCGGCGCGGCGACCGGCAAGCCCGGTGGCCCTGGAGATCCCGGCCAGCAAGGCTCCCCGGGCGTTGCACCCCTCACGCCTGCGGGCGTGTCGGTGCCCAGCCGCAGCTACGTCCCGTTCGCCGGTGGCGCCGGCAACGCGGGCACGCCGGGTGGCGGTGGCGGTGGCGGCGGTGGTGGCGGCGGATCGAAGTGCGACGTCTTCTGCTGCAACAGCGACTGGGGCGGAGGCGGAGGCGGAGGCGGTTCTGGCGGCTGTGGTGGCGCCGGAGGCCCGGGCGGTGGTGGCGGCGGCGCCTCGATCGGCCTCCTCGTGATCGGCAGCACGCCCACCGTGCACGACAGCACGATCACGTCCGCGGCCGGCGGCGAGGGCGGAGCGGGTGCCCCAGGAGGCCTCGGCGGCAGCGGAGGCTCCGGCGGCTCGGGCGGTCGACGCGTGGACGCGGGCGGCCAGGGCGGGGTCGGCGGCGACGGTGGCCCCGGTGGCGACGGCGGCCACGGTGCAGGGGGCACGGGCGGCGCCAGTGTCGGCATCTGGATCGTGAACGGCGACGTCGTCCTCACCACCACGGACGTGACCCCTGGCCAGCCCGGCCTCGGCGGCGCGTCCGCCGACGGGAGGAGCCCCGACGGCCTGGGGGCGGCCATCGTCGGTCGACCCTGACGCGCGTCCGCGCCGCGCCATCCTCCCCCCCACCCCGAGGTCCCGCCCGTGGCCCCTCCCCCCCGCGCCCTCCTCCCCTGGCTCCTCGCCGGCTGCGCCCTCGCCACGCCGCCCTCGTGCGAGACGGGCGACGAGGCCGCCTGCTTCACCGGCGCCTTCCGCGGCCTGCTCGGGGAGCACCTGGGCGGCGTGGAGGTGTGTGCGCCCGATCTGCCCGACGTGGACTGCGTGGTCTCGGACGAGGACGGCACGTGGAAGCTGGACGGCCTCCCGGTGGACGCCGACGTGACCGTCACCGCCCTGCTCGACGGCGCCGTGCCCACGGTGTTCCCGCAGACCACGACCATGGACTGGTACGCCTGGTACAAGGTGATGGTGCCGCTGGGCATCATGGACACCAACGCCTCGAACCTCGGCGTGACGCTGGACCCCGACCGGGGCCACGTGCTCTTCATCGCCTGGGAGGGCCTGAACCTCGACGGCATCGACACGCCGAGGGTGCCCGACGTGACGGCGCGCCTGCCGTCCGGCGGCGGGCTGGTCTTCTACGCGAACCTCGTGGGCCTCGCGGCCGCGGGCTTCGAGGCCACCACGTCGAACGGATCGGGGGGCATCCTCAACCTGCGTCCGGGCGTGCACGAGGTGGAGATCAGCGCCCCCGCCGGCCCGTGCGGCGACCCCATGTTCCACTGGGCCGAGGTGCGCCCCGGCGTGATCCCCGTGCCCGTGCTCGCAGGCCACACCACGGCCATCGACGTGCGCTGCCCGGTTCAGCCCGCGCCCTGAAAGGCGAAGTGCCTCCCCCAGCCCGGGAAGAGGAAGCGCTCGCCCCCTGGCTCGGCGCGCAGGGTGTCGCGCAGCCACGGCAGGTCCACCTTCACGCCCTCGCGCGGCGGCTGGTCCTTCGCGCGGAAGAAGTCCCCCCAGTGGCAGAACAGCACGCGGCGGGGCCGGATGTGGTCGAGGATCGACGGCTCGCCCCGCGCGCGGAAGGTGGCGCAGTCCATGGCCAGCACGGCCAGATCCACCGGATGCGCGTCGAAGGTGGCCTGGGGCGCCAGGCCCGCGGGCGGCCCGGTGCTCGAGGTCTGCACGTACACCCGCCGCGCCACCGCGCCGTCCGCGTCGAGCAGGTCCACCAGCCAGGCCACGGTGATGCCCTCCTGGTAGTGCGAGGCCCGCGTGGGCGGCGTGGTCCGGTCCTCGGTGAGCGCCCCGCGGAAGACGTGGATCCCCCGCACGTTCGACGGATGGCCAGAGGCGATGGGCAGCACGCGCATCCTGCCGTCGGCGAGCTCGATCCAGCGCCCCGGCCTCGTCGGCGACGCGAGCTGGTCGTTCACCACGCGGAAGGCGCGCGGCACGGCCAGGGGCGCGAAGGTGTGCGCCACGGTGGCCCCGGCGCACACCACCGCGTCGGGATGCAGGTGGGGAGCCACGACGGGCAGGTCCAGGCAGTGGTCGTAGTGCCCGTGCCCCACCAGCACCGCCCGCACGTCGCCGAGCTGGTCCCACCACGACGCCGAGGCGGCGGGATCGGGCACCACCTCGCCGAAGCCCGCCCGCGCCAGCGAGACGTGCGTGAAGAAGGGATCGGTGAGCAGGCCCAGGTCACGCCACTGCAGGTGGAAGCAGCCGACGCTGGCGAAGGTGGCACGCAGGTCGTCGGGACCGCCCTGGGGCACGGTGTCGCCGTCGAAGGGGAAGGTGTCGAGGCGCGCCCCGCACGCACCCAGGCCCACCGAGGCCGCGGCGGAGGTCAGCAGGGTCCGACGGGTGAGCTGCACGGGGCCCCGGGGAAGCACGGGAGGCCACGACGGTATCGCGCCGAGGCGAGGTCGATCCCGCCACACCGGCGAGCGCTCCATGCGCCCGACGCTCGGCTATGCTCCCCCCAAACCTCGTTCCGGAGCTCCCATGCGCCCGGTCCCGTCGCTCGCCCTGCTCCTCCTCGCCTGCGACCCGGTGGACAAGGACGCCGGGCTCGACCCCGACACCGACGTGTCCGCGGCCGACAGCGCCGACAGCGCCGACAGCGCCGACGACTCCGGCGCCGACAGCCCCTCGGAGTCCGACGACACCCTGGAGGACGACACGAGCGCGCCGCCGGGCGAGCTGTCGGTGTGGCCCGGCACCCTCCGCTTCGGCGACCTGCCGCCGGGCTGCCCGGGCTACCGCACCGTGACCCTCCAGAACGTCGGCGGGCGGCCGCTGGCCGTCCACGGGCTGCGCCTCGTGGGCGGCGACACCACCGCCTTCCTGCTCGACCCCTTCTCCGCCACCACGATCCGCCCGGGCGAGCGGCTGCCGCTCACCCTGGCCTTCTCGGCACCCGACCTCGTGCCCTACCCCGACACCTCGCTCGAGATCCTCGGGCCGCTCGACACCGTGCTCGCCACCCTGCCGCTCGACGCGCGCGGCCGCACCCCACCCGTGTTCGACGAGACCTTCGTGCAGGGGCCGGCCGAGGACGTCGACGTGCTCCTCCTCGTGGACCCGGCCCACACGAGCACCGCGGTGGCGAACGACTTCCGCAGCAGCGTCCACGACATGGTCGACCGCCTCACCGACCTCGGCGTGTCCTTCCGCATCGCGGTGGCCACCACCGACGACGGCGCGGTCTGCGCTTCCCTGTCGGGCCCGTACGTGTCGGAGGCGAGCGAGGACGCCGCAGAGACCCTCAGGGCCCAGCTCCGCGCCGAGCGTCCCGACTGCACGCAGAGCCACGCCTTCGGTGCGATGCAGTCCGTGCTCGGCTCCGCCGAGGGCGAGGCGATGCTCCGCCCGAGCGCACGTCTCGCGGTGGTGGTGGTGTCCGACGTCGACGACGCCACGCCCGGGACCACGCCGTCCGACGCCATCGCCTGGCTCACCGGCCTCAAGGGGGGCGACCTCGACCGCGTGACCTTCCACGCCTACGCCGGCCAGCGCACCCCCAAGGAGACCCAGAGCAGCTGCAGCAGCAGCAGCGAGCGCTCCGCCGAGGCCTCGCCCCGCTACCACGCGGTGGCCGACGCCACGGCCGGGGTGACCGTGGACTCCTGCCGCGTCAGCGCCGACGTGCTCACGCTCGGCGCCACGGTGCGGGCCACGGGGATGACCCACCGCTTCCCGCTCAGCCACGCCCCGCTGGACGGCGAACTCGAGGTGGTGCGGGACGGCCCGAGCGTCCTCAACTGGGTCTGGTCCACGGTGGGCAACCAGCTCGAGTTCCGACGCGACCCCGTCCCCCTGCCCGGCGAGGAGTTCCGCGTGCGCTACGACTACGCGCCCACCTGCCGGCGCTGAGCACGCGAGGCGCTAGGGCGCGCCCCAACCGCCGTTGTCGAAGACCACCATCCCGCCGGTGGCGATGGCCACCACGAGGTCCGGATCGCCGTCACCGTCCCAGTCGGCCCAGGCCGCCCGGCCGTGTGCGTCGGTGGTGCCGCTCGCCCACACCTCCACGAGGTCGTCCCCCTGGTAGGCGTACACCCGCACGGGGCCATCGTGGTTGTTCGACTCGGCGAGGTCGTCGTCCCCGTCGAGGTCGTAGTCCGCGAACCCCACCCACTCGGTCCAGGCACCGGTCAGCGTGAACGGCGGCGCGAAGTCGCCGGTGCGGTTCGGGTACACCAGGGTGGACTGGTTGGACGTGTGGCCAAGCACGAGGTCGTCGTAGGCGTCGTCGTCCAGCGCGCCGAAGGCCGCACCCTGCGAATAGGAGCTGGCGCTCCCGAAGACCTTGACCGACGCGTACGAGCCATCGCCCTGGCGATCGTAGATCACGTTGGCGGCCCGGTAGTTCACCTCCACCAGCTCGGGCGGCGCGTCGTCGTCGAACTGCCCCCAGGCGATGCCCCGGGTGGGTGCCGTGGTCGGCGCGCTCCAGGCCAGGAAGAGCGCGCCCCCGTCGTTGCGGTACACGCGCGAGGGCTGCGCCTCGTTGCCCACCGCGAGATCCGCGTCGCCGTCACCGTCCGCGTCCGCCCAGGCGAGCTGGTAGGTGGTGTCGATCTCCGTGGTCGCCCACGCCTTCACCAGCGAACCGCCGTCGTTCCGGTACAGGTGCACCGGGCCCTCGGCCAGCGTGCCCGCCGCGAGGTCAGGATCGCCGTCGCCGTCCACGTCCTCCCACGCCACGGCGAGCGTGCGATGGGTGTGCTCGGACGACCACGCCCAGGTGTAGCCCGTGGGATCGCGGAGGTAGAGGCGCACCCCGGTGCGCGTGCCCGCGGCGAGGTCGAGGTCGCCGTCGCCGTCCACGTCGGCCAGGTCCACCGACAGCACGTCGAGACCGTCCTCCTGCAGCCGGTAGGCCTCGGAGAGGCTGCGCCCGCGGACCACGACCTCCGCCTCCGCCTCCGCCCCCACCGACACGCCGTCGCTGGGGCGCGCCACGCAGGTCCACGCCTGCCCGGGTGCGAGCGCCACGCCCGACACCACCGACCCGTCCACGCCGGCGTCCGCGCCGTCCCGCTCCCAGCGGTAGGCCACCACCACGTCGTCCCCCCCGTCGACCTTCACCTCGCAGCGCAGCGCGTTGCCGGGCGCCGGCCGCTCGGGCACCACGCGGAGGGCGGTGATGCGCGGAGGAGCGGGCGCCGGGTCGGAGTCGACGACGTCGCTCGTGTCGGTCGGGTCCGTCTCGTCAGCGCCGTCGATCCGCTGGATCGGCTTGCGTTCGTCGCAGCCGGCCACCACGCAGCACAGGCAGAGGAAGACACCGCGCACGATCCACCCTGGGGTCGGGGCGGGCCAGTCTAGCGTGGGCGACCTCGTGACGGATCCCCCCTCACGACGCCAGCGGCAGGCACACCTCCGTGCGCCAGTCGGCGGGGTCGGGGGAGGCGGTCGGGTCGGTGAGGTAGCTCTCCCACGCCGCACCATGGCTGCGACCGTGCGCCACCGCCCAGTCCCGCAGCGCCGCATGCGTCTGGCCGAGGGTGTCGTACGGACCCGCATGCACCGCCACAGCCACCTCGCCGCCGGGCAGCGTGCCGGCGAGCACCTCGCCCATGGGCTCCGCCACCCGCACCGGCATGCCGGCCTCGATCAGGAAGTGGTCGGCCCCATGCTCGACGTACCGCGTGAACGGCGCGCCCATCAGGGCGAGCCAGTGGGACTGGCAGTGGGCGAAGACCGCAGGGAGACACGCGGCGAGCGCGGCCTGCATCTCGTGCGGACGCACGGTGCGCCGGAGGAAGAGCACCGGCTGTGCGAGGCGTTGCTGGACCTGGATCTCGGGCATCGGGGCTCCTGGACCGGGCACGCCCGTCGTAGCGCGCCACCCGGTTGAAGGCGGTGTCGTCCCCCGGCTCACGCCCCCCAGGGCGCCTCGAAGGGCATGGCCAGCAGCGCCTCCCGCGGCACCCGTGCCGGCAGCTCCCCCACCTGGGGCTCGGCGCCCAGCCGACCCATGAGCCCCTCCACCACCGTGCGCAGCGCCGCCACCGAGTGGGGACCGAACACCGTGTAGGCCGCCTCGTAGTGCTGGACCTGGTACTCCTCGGCGGTGGTCAGGTAGCCGGCGTAGGCATTGGCGTAGGGCGACACCACCACGTGCCGCACGCCCTCGGGCGCGGCGGCGCGCATCGTCTCGCGCAGCCTACGGCCCGCCACCGTGGTGGGCTCGCTGGGCACGGCGCACACGACGAGGCTGC
>JACKEP010000010.1 GCA_020632915.1 Alphaproteobacteria bacterium
ACGAGGCGGCCGCCGGTGGGCAGGTCCTTGTGGTTCAGCCCGATCTCCACCTGGGTCTTCGTGGCCGGGCCGACCATCGCGAACTGCTTGCGGCGCCGCAGGCTCACGTAGGCCTTCTTCGGCGCCACCTCGTAGGGCCCGAACCCGTCCACCAGCGCCATCACGGCGTCGTGGATCGGCCTGAGGGCGGCCTTGGGGCCTGCGTAGATCGCCGCGAGGGCGTCGTCGGCCGACGGCGGCGCGTCGAGGGTCGTGTCGGTGCTGCTGTTCAGCACGTGGTGGGCCAGCAGGTTCGCGTCGCCGTGGCCCATGCCGAGCGTCTGCTTGAAGTGGTCGCGGAGCTGGCCGTGACGCGTGAGCCCGCTGGCCCGCCCGAGCGCCACGAGGTCTTCGAGGGTCTTGCCCGCGCGGGCCTGGAGGTTGGCGAGCTGCTGGTTCGCAGCGGCGTGCAGGTCGGTCATCGGAGCACCTCGACGGGGGACGGAGGGGTGGCGTCCCACCTTGCCACAGGTCGCCTGCGGACGGTCGGAGCCTCCCCGGAGGCCGCGTTGACACGACCCGCCGTGCACGCCATGATGACCCTTCCCCCAAGGAGCCCTCGATGCCGATCACGGACGTCGCACGGCGCGAGGCCTACGCCAAGGCCCGCCCCGCCGACGAGGCCTTCTGGCAGGAGCAGGAACGCACGATCCAGGGCGCCCTGGGTCAGCCCTGCTGCACGCTGTCGGGCATCTCGTCGGGGATGATGAAGATGACCGGCCGGTTCGCGGTGGTCATCCACGGCGAGCGCGAGTGCGCCTCGTGCTTCCGCCACGCCGGCCCCGGCAACGTCCACTTCTTCAACACCGGCCTCACCGAGCGCGAGTTCGTCACCGGCGAGACGGCGCCCCGCCTGCGCCGCTGCCTCGAGCTCGTCGCGCAGCAGATCGAGCCCGACTTCGTGCTGGTGCTGGGCGCCTGCCCGGTCGAGGTCATCGGCGACCGCTTCGAGACCGTCGTGAACGAGGTCGCCGCCCGCTACCCGCGCACCGCCTTCCGCGCGCTGCACACCAGCGGCCTCAAGGTGGGCACCCAGACCGCGATGCTCGACTGGATGTTCGAGACGCTGGTCGGCCTGCCGCCGGTGCCGCTCGACGAGGAGATCGCTCGCTGGGACGTCGGCGAGCCGCCCCTGTCGGCCGCACCCGACGTGTCGTTCAACCTGCTCGGCGTGCCCCTGCCGCTGCGCCGTGAGCCGCTGCCGGTCGAGCCGGGCCCCATCCTGCACACCGCCGGCCTCAACCTCGTCGGCTCGTTCCCCGACGCGGCGTCGATGTCGGCGTGGCGGGTGATCCAGCACGCCGCCGCCACGTTCGTCGCCGACCGCAGCCTCTACCCCAAGTTCGTCAAGGCGCTGGAGGCGGCCGGCCAGAAGGTGGTCGAGGTGCCGCTGCCCATCGGCCTGGGCAACACGCTGCAGCTGTACGACGTCATCGGGCGCACGCTGGGCCAGGAGGCCGCGATCCAGGACGCCATCGCCCCGCTGCGGGCGCAGGCCGAGGCGTCGATCGAAGCGTTCAAACAGCGCTTCGGGAAGATGAAGGTCGCCTACGGCGTCCGCATGGTCAACAACTACCAGACCGACCTGCTCGCCTACCAGGGCCTCGGCGACTACCACGCGCTCGTCGAGCTCGGCTTCGACGTCACGCTGCTCGTGCAGGGCCCGCCCGACAAGCGCGCCAAGTTCGTCAAGATGTTCGAGCGCCGCAACATCGACCTGCCGTTCGAGATGTTCCTCGAGCCGTGGGTCCTGGCCGACATCCTGCGCGACGGCGCCTTCGATCTCGCGTGCGTCGCCGACCACGTGCGCAACGAGGCGGGCAAGGCCGGCGTGGCGATGATCAAGAGCCGGTCGCTGCACCCCTGGCTGCAGGGCGTGACCACCACCACCGAGGAGCTGTCCCACCTCCTCGTCCACTCCGGCCGGGGCTGACGTGCAGGACGCCGACGAACTCGATCTCGAGGCCTTCGCGCTCAAGGGCATGAACTTCGCGCGCATGACGGGCGCGGGCGTGGCCTCCCACGCCGTGTCCGACAGCTTCCTGCTCATGCACACCGGCGTGGGCTGCAAGTACAAGACGTCCGCGCAGGGGGCGATCCACGACCTCGTGGAGCACCCCAACACCCGCGAGGCATGGACGCAGGTCTCCGAGGCCCACCTGATCGCCGGCTGTGCCGAGCGCATCGGGCCGTTCGCCCGCGCGTGGTGGGAGCGCCGCCACTCCAAGCTCATGGTGATCACCAGCGCCTACTTCATCGAGCTCACCGGCGACGACATCAAGTCCGAGCTCGGCAAGGTCGAGGACACCCTCCCCGACTGCCACATCGTCTACGTCAACACCGCCGCGCCCAACCGCGGCTTCTACGACGGCTACGCGGCGGTGCAGCTCGAGGTGTGCAAGCGGATGGACTGGTCGGTGGCACCGTCACCGCGCAAGGCCGCCGTCTCCGGCTTCTTCTTCCACCGCTACGAGAACGACGTGAAGGCCGACGTCAGCCAGGTCAAGGGCCTGCTCAAGGCGGCCGGGCTGGAGGTCGGCCCCATCCTGTTCTCGGGCGCGCCCTACGACGACCTGCGCACGGCCCCCGAGGCTCGCGTGCAGGTGCTGATGCCCTACGCGCGCCCCCACGAGGACGCCATCGCCGACGTGGTCGGCCAGGGTCGCCGGGTGGTGCGCCTCGACCTGCCGATGGGCTTTGCCGGCACGCGCCGCTTCGCCACCACCCTCGCCGACGCGGCCGGCACGTACTCCCCGCGCCTCGACGCCTGGCTCGACGCCCAGGAGAACGCGGTCAAGGCCTCGCTCGCGCCCTACCGGGAGCGCCTGCGCAAGGCCAGCCTGTGCGTGTTCGCCGACACGCCGCTGGCGGCCGGCATCGTCACCATCTTCAAGGAGCTCGGCGTCGCGGTGCCGCTCGTGGGCCTGCGCGACCAGGACGGCTCGCTGGGCGGCAAGCGCGCGTTCCTCGACACGCTGCGCGCCAACGGCGTCGGCGAGATCGACGAGATCGAGGTCCTGGAAGACCCCAGCCTGCGCCTGGGCACCACCCGCATCCGCGAGATGTTCCAGGCCGGCCAGATCATGGGCATGGTGGGCTCCACCCACGAGCGCCGCGCGATCGACGTCGACCCGGCGTTCGACCCCCGGTTCTCGCCCTACTTCGCCAAGTTCGAGGCCGGCTATCCGGCGGACGGCTACCACGCCGTGCTGCTTCAGCCGTCGTTCGGGGCGATGGGCGTGGCCACGTGGGCGCAGCGCATCCTCGACCGCTTCTGGGAGCAGCGCTCGGAACCGGCGTGAGCCGACGGGGCCCCTGATGCCGGTCCACCACCGCACCTGCACGCTCTGCGACGCCCTGTGCCGGCTGCGCATCGACCACGACGACGACGGCACGATCCGCCGCGTCGCGGGCGCGCCCGACGACCCGTGGAGCCAGGGACACATCTGCCCCAAGGGCGTGGCGATCCAGGACCTGCACACCGATCCGGACCGCCTGCGCACGCCGCTGCTGCGCACGCCGGACGGCTTCGTGCCGATCGGGTGGGACGAGGCGCTGGCGCGCGCCGCCGAGGGCCTCGCCGCGGTCCGCCGGGCACATGGCCGCGACGCCGTCGGGGTCTACATCGGCAACCCCAACGCCCACCACGCCGGCAACCTGCTGGGCGTCGTGCTGCTGCTGCAGGTGCTCGGCACGCGCGCGCGGTTCTCGGCCCAGTCGGTCGACAACCTCCCCCACCTCTACGCCGCGCTCCACGTGTTCGGGCACCAGCTCCTGTTCGGCGTCCCCGACGTCGACCGCACCGACCACGTGCTCATCCTCGGCGCCAACCCGTGGGCGTCGAACGGCGGCGGCCTGTCGTCGGGCGACGTGCGCAAGCGGCTCACGGGCGTGCAGGCGCGCGGCGGCCGCCTGGTGGTGGTCGACCCGCGCCGCACCGAGACGGCGGCCATCGCCGACCGTCACCACTTCCTCCGCCCGGGCACCGACGCCCTGCTGATGCTGGCGATGCTGCACGTGCTGGTGGCCGAGGACCGGATCGACGACGGCCCGTGGCGGGCGTGGTGCACCGGCGTCGACGAGGTCTGCGCGCTGGCCCGGCGCTTCCCGCCCGAGCGTGTGGCCGACGCCACGGGCCTGTCCGCCGACACGATCCGCACGCTGGCGCGCGAGCTGTCCGACGCCCCACGGGCCACCATCTACGCCCGCATCGGCGTGTGCACGCAGCGGTTCGGCGGGCTGTCGGCGTGGCTGGTCCACGTGCTGCACGCGGTGACGGGCAACCTCGACCGTGAGGGCGGCCTGATGTTCCCCCGCCCCGCCATCGACACCATCGCGTTGACGCGGTGGCTCGGCGCGCGCGGCCACGTCACGCCCGGGGCCTCGCGGGTGTCCGACCTGCCGGGCTTCGCCGACGAGCTGCCGCTGGCCACGCTGGCCGACGAGATCACCACGCCGGGCGCGGGTCAGGTCCGCGGACTGATCACCCTGGCGGGGAACCCGGCGCTGTCCGCCCCCGACGGGCCGCGCCTGCAGGCCGCGCTGGACACGCTCGACTTCCACGTCGCCGTCGACCTCTACCTCAACGAGACCGCCGCGCGCGCCCACCTCGTGCTGCCGGCGGCCTCGCCGCTGCAGCGTCCCCACTACCCGCTCGGCCTGGCGTCGATCGCGGTGCGCACGGTGGCGAGCTGGTCGGAGCCGATGCTGCCGCTCGACGGCGGGCGCGACGACTTCGACATCCTCGCCGACCTCGCCGCCGGTCTCGCCGCGGCGGAGCGACGCCACGGGTGGCGCCTGCTCGTCGACGGCGTGCACCGCGTGGGCATCCGTCGCGTGGTCGACCTCCTGCTGCGCGCCGGCCCCCACGGGCGGTGGCGGGGGGGTGGCCTCGACCTCGCCACGCTCGCAGCGTCCGCTCACACCGTCGACCTCGGTCCGCCGGAGCCGTCGTTCCCGGCGCGCCTGGCCACGCCCGACCGACGCGCCCACCTGGCCCCGGCGCCGCTGGTGGCCGACGTCGCTCGCCTGGAGGCCGCCCTCGACGCCGGGGAGCTCGCGCCGCCACTCGTGCTCATCGGCCGCCGCGACCTGCGGTCGAACAACTCCTGGATGCACAACAGCCCGCGTCTGCTCAAGGGGCGCGACCGCTGCACGCTGCTGGTGCACCCCGACGACGCCGCGCGGTACGGGGTCGTCGACGGCCAGGAGGCCGAGCTCGCGTCACGCGCGGGGCGCCTGCGCGTGCCCGTGGAGGTCAGCGACACCGTGCGGCCCGGCGTGGTCAGCCTGCCCCACGGCTGGGGTCACGATCACGACGGCGTGCGGCTATCGGTGGCCGCCACGCGCCCCGGCGTCAGCGCCAACGACGTCACCGACCACACCTTCGTCGACGCGCTGACCGGCACGGCGGCGCTCAGTGGTCTGCCGGTGACGCTGGCGCCGGTGTGATCGCCTCGTCGCCCGCGCGGGTGGCCGTCCCCATCGGCGCCCGCCAGCCCACGGGCATGCCCTGCGCCACCATCCAGGCTTCGGTGGCCTCGTAGACGGCCCGGTAGCGGTACCAGGGCACCCGCGGCCACGCGTGGTGCACCGCGTGGAGGTTCTGCCCGAGCAGCGGGACGTCCAGCCACCGCTGCGGCAGCGCGCGGGTGTCGACGAAGCGCCCGCGCGCGCTGTGCGGGCGGTGCGGCAGCCAGTCGAACGCGAGCGCGAGCGCCGTGGTGGCGACCCACGCCGGCACCCCGATCGCCCACACCAGCGTGTCCGCGTGCCCCGTCAGGGCCAGCGCACCCCACCCCACCGTGAGCACCGACAGGCCGAGCACCGCAGCGGGCAGCTCGGCGCGGGCCTTCGGCACGGCCCACACGATGTGCGTCCAGTAGGTCCACTCGTACTGCACCAGCGTCAGCACGGCGGCGACCGCCACGCGCGGCCCGTCGCCGGCGACGTGGATGTCCGGATCCTCGTCGGGATCGTTGGTGTGGGCGTGGTGCTGCAGGTGCAGCGCACGGAACGCGGGGAACGGCGACAGCAACACCGCCGCGGTGACCCAGCCCACCACGGTGTCCACCCACGCCCGGCCCTTGCCGCCGACGTTGCCGTGGGTGGCTTCGTGCAGCGGGGTGAACGCCACGTACACCAGCAGGGCGTTGACCGGCACCACGACCGCCGTGGGCACGACGCCCAGGACATGACCGACCACGAGCGCCGCCCATCCCCCACAGGACACCGTCGCCAGCGCGATCGTCGGCCACGCGAGCTGGCCGGTGTGGGCCCGCCAGACGGTGCTCGGTGAGGCGGCGACGGCGGGTGCGGGGGGCATGGGCCCGACGTACCACGCCGCCGGACTAGGCGACGCGCATCGTCGCCCACGCGTGCTCCAGCCGCACCAGCCACGCGCGCATCGCCGGCCGACGCACCACACCCAGCAGGTGCACCCGCTTGAGCAGGGCCAGCGCCGCGGTCGCACGCCCGGCGGTCACCAGCGCCGGCACCTCGGCGTCGGGATCGGCCAGCCGCAGCACGGTGGGCACCGCGCGGGCGACGACGCCGGCCTGCTGCAGCGCCTCGGTGGACGGGTAGCGCCAGCGCACCATGTCGTTCTCGGTGCGCTTCGTGTCCGGCGCCACGTCGCCCGGACCGACGCCGCGCTCGGGCAGCCGGTCGATGCTGGCCATGCCGCGCACGACGCGCTCGGGGATCGGCGTGCCGTAGATCGTGTCGTAGGCCAGGCGCCGCACGCGCCGCATGAACACCACCGCCAGCAGCAACACAGCCACGCGACCCCGCACGACCACGGCGGGCACGAGGTTGTGGGGGAGCGCGAGCCGCCACCCGGTCACCCCGGGCGGCATCAGACGCCCGGGCAGGGCCACCACCGCGATCTGCACCGCGAGCCAGGCCGCCGCGGCGAGCAGCCCGACCGCGACGAACGGTGCCCATCCCCACAGCGCGATGGCGCCCACGATGCCGGCGCCGACGAGCAACGACAGCAGCCAGCCGAGGCCCGCCGGCAGCGACGGCCCCCACGTGAACGCGGCCTGGCTGGGGTCGGTCTGGTCCGCGTCGACCACGAGCACCACGTCGGTGCTGTCGTCGTAGCGCTCCCAGGCGTCCTTCATGCCGGCGATGCCCTGGTTGTCGTACACCCCGCCGTCGACGAGGCACGTCCCCGACGGATCGGGCCACCCGTTCTCGGCGGCCGCGGCGCAGGCGGCGACGAGGTCGGCGCGCGTGGTCGCGTCGAGCACGAGGTCGCCCGGGAAGCGCACCGGCGCGAAGCCCACCGGAAACGCCGCCGAGCAGGCGACCGCGTCGGCCAGCCGCACCCGCCGCATCAGCTCCCGTCCCGGACGCAGGCCATCGGCGCCAGGCAACGCGCCGTGCTTGCCGCCCGACGGGGTGCCCGCCACGTACACGAACGACCCGGCGCGGGTGAGCTCGGTCGTCTGGAACACCACCTCCGGGTCCTCAGGCGACGTGCTGACGTCGGCCAGCGCGAGGCTCCCGGTGGGACCGCGCAGCACCCCCGTGTCGAGCACGTCGGCCACCTGCTGGATCAGCGCGATCCGCGACGACCGGCCCGCCGGGCCCTGGCCCGCGAGGAAGGCGCGGAAGCGCTGGAGGTGCTCGGCGAAGCCCTCCCCCCGCGCCCGCGACGCGATCCACGCCCCCGACGCGATGGAGCCGCCCGACACCGACGTCACCGAGCGCACCCGGCCGAGCACGCCCGTGTCCTCCAGCAGCGACAGGGCCCCGACGGCGAACCCCGAGGCGCGCAGGCCGCCGCCGGACAGACCCAGCAGGATGTGACGCAGGCCGTCGGCACCAGGCACGGACGCGGGGTCGAGCCGCCACCGCGAGCCCGACGCGTCGCGCCGCGCCTCCACCATCCCGAGCCGTCGCAGCGATTTGGCCCACCGCGCGTCGTCGCCGACCACGTCGCACACCACGGGCACCGACCACGCGGTGGCGTCGAGGCAGGCCTCCGTCGCCGAGCGCAGCGCCTCCTGGCGGCCGGTCGCCCGCCCGGTCCAGTCGGCGCCCACGTAGGGCCCCCACCAGCAGCCGCCGGCGTCATCGCGCAGCAGCCACACGGCACCCACCGCGTCGCCCGGCTGCGGATCCGGTCCGGGCGTGGCGATCGCATGCACCCGCCAGGCCACCGGCACGCCCGCCGCCCCGTCGGGCGTCGGCCCGGCCGCCGCGTCGTCCCGCAGCAGCACGTACCGCAGGGTCGTGATGCGCTCCGCCAGGTCACCCACCGCGTCGGCCATGTCCGCCTCCCGTCGCAGGGACGGTACCGACAGCGGCCGATGTCGGCAACGACCGTCCTGCGCGCCGTACCGCTGACGCATGACGACAGGACACCGGGCACGAGGGTGCTACCGTTTCCTCGTCCCGATCCCCGGAAACCGATGCGACGCGCCCTCCCCGCGCTGCTGGCGCTGGCTGCCTGCGACCCGTGCCCGAGCTTCGACGCGATCGCGATCGACGACCCGATCGGCCTCGGCCAGCGCGACATCGGCGGCCTCACCCTGTCCGAGGCCGTGCGCGACGTGGTCGACCAGTTCGCGCGTGCCACCGACCTCGACGGCGTCTGCCTCGACACCATCGTGATCGCGCGGGAGGACACGCCCACGCTGCGCCCCCACACCGCCGTCCTGGTCGACCCGGCCGACAACCTCGAGGCGTTCCATCGCACGATGGACCTGCTGTGCGACGCCGCCGACGCGCGCCTGGGGCTGACCGCCGCCCACCCCGACGTGTTCCCGACCCGGGAGGTCTTCCACGAGGCCTGCCGCCGGCTGCCGTCCTGGGACCGCGCCCTGCTTGACCTCGACGCGCGATGTGAGACCGGGCAGATCCCCGCCACCGACCACGTGCTCGGGGAGCTGCTGTTCACCCGGCGGGGTGACCCCACGCCGGTGGCCGACGCGCCACTCGTGGTCGACGTGGCGACGCAGGCGCTCACCGCCGAGCAGGCCGCGCTGCTGCTGCCGGCCCGCACCGCCGTCGACGACACCACGCAGATCCGGTCGGTCGCGGGCCAGGCCACGTGGGACGGCGTGACCTGGTTCCTGTTCGTCGACCGCAGCATCGACAGCTGGTTCCCGCACGCCTTCGAGCTCGTCGGCTTCGACGCGGACGACGCCACCGTGGTCGCCCACCACACGATCGACGACCTCGACCTGCGGATCGTCTCGCCGTTCTTCCCCGACGTCCACCTCGCCGACGGCGACGGTCCCCCGGTCGTGATCACCGCGTACCCACCCCACCAGGTCTGGACGCCGGGTCCCACGCCGGACGCGCCGCTCGAGGTGCCCGACGTCGACGTACCGGACGGGTGGCTGGTCGTCGGCGCGCGACAGGCGGCGTCGACGCTCTGGGTGCTGGTCGCGACCCTGTCCGACCCGCCGAACCTGCGCGTGGCCGCCGTGCTCGCGCTGCGACCCGGAGCGGAGGCCGAGGTGTTCCCGCTCCCGCCCGACGTCTCGATCGGCACCGGCACCACGGCCTGGCGCGAGGTCGACGAGGACGGGGTGACGTTCGTCGGCGAGCTCCGGCAGCCCGACCGCCAGCGCGCCTACCACCTCGATCGCGCCACCGGTCGGTTCACCGTGGTGACCGAGGTCCACCCGCCGGCGCTCGGTCGCGCCACGCTGACGCTCGCGGACCGACAGGTCGTGCCCGTCACCCTCGGCGGCGACGCCGGCACCCACACCTGGTGGCTGTCGCCCGACGCCACGGGCGAGGCCCTCGACCTGCTCACGCCCACGTGCACGGGACTGCAGCGCCGCGTGCAGGCCGTGCTGGCCTCCGGGGACGCGCTGGTCACGCTGGAGCTCCTGCCCGACGGCACGCTGCAGCGGGTCACCCGCACGCTGCCCGACGACACGCGGTAGCGGACGGCGCCCCGCTCGGGCGATGCTCCCGGTCTCCACGGAGTCCCGATGCGTCCGCTGCTCCTGCTCGCCCTGTCCGCCACGGCGCTGGCGGCACGTCCCACGGCCGGTCCCACGCTGACGCCGTGCGACACCTGTGTGCACGTCAAGGCCGAGATCGCGCTGCCCGAGGCGATCACGCCGGATCGCTTCCTGCGCGCGGTGCTCGACCTGCACCCGAAGGAGAGCGCGCGCTGCCTGGCCCAGCCGCTCATCTCCCACAACGAGATCCTGGGGCGCACCGGCAGCCCGCCGTGCATGGACGCGCTGGAGATCACGGCGGGGATGATGGGCGTCGCGCCCCGGGTGCTCATCTCGCGCACCTGCCTGAAGTCGGCCACGCCCGACGAGGTGGTCGCCGAGTGGACGCTCGTGGGCGAACAGCTCGACGGCGACTGCCAGTTCGGGGGTCCCTACGCCAACCGGCTGGCGGCGGCGTGCCGCGAAGGCGCGGTCTTCACGCCCCACAACCACGGCTACTGGGTGCTGTCGAACGAGGGGCGCCTCGTCACGTGGAACGCCGCCTTCGACCCGGGCGGCGACGTGCCCGACACGCTGGTGAAGATGGGCTGTCCGGGGGCCATCGCCCGCGCGGTGGCCTTCGACCGGTGGATCGGACCCGAGCAGCCCTGACGGGCCCGCTCAGCCGCGCATCGCCGCGGCCATGGCGTCGACCACGGCCTCGATGCGACCGCCGTCGGCGAGCATCCGCGGCATCGTGACCACGAGGTCCACGCCGTCCGGCGAGCCCGAGAAGCCCGCGAACAGCGCGGTGACCTCCGTGCCGGGCGGGATCCAGAACACCGACCGCGCCGCGAAGCCGGGGAACGACAGCGCGTCGAGGTCCATGCGTCCGAGGTTGGACAGCACGCCGGTGACGCCGAAGCGGCCGCGAGCGCGGTGATCGGCGGCACCCCGACGGGAGGCCGCCACCATCAGCCACAGGGGCAGGTGGCCGAGGAACGCCGTGCCGCGCAGGCTGCGGCCGGGAGCACCGGCGGCGACGGCGTCCCTGACGGCCTGATCGACCTGCGCTGGCGTGCTGTCGGGGGTCACGTCGACCTGCACCATGCCGGTCAGGTTCGCCGTCGACGGGGCCACGTCCGGCAGCGCCCTCCGCAGGTCGGCCGGCACGTCGAAGCGCACCGGGCCGGGCGCGTCACTGGTGGCGCGCGCATGGGCTGCCAGCGCGACGGCCACCTTGCCGAGCAAGCCGCGTGGCGGGGCGTCCACCCGCACGCGACGCCAGGTCACGCCGTCGAGCGCGGGCTCGGGGGGCCCGGACGGGGGCAGCGCGTCGTGGACGGGCGGCGGGTTGCGATCCGCGCCCAGCCGGCGGGCGAGGACCAGGTCGGTGTCGGTGCCGACGAGCGGCGCGGCGTCCTGCCCGCGGAGCACGGCGCAGACCTGGTGGGCGAAGGCGATGGTGCCGCCGCCGTCCATCGTGGCGTGGGCCGTCCGCACGATCAGGCGCGGACGGTCCCCCCGCACCACCACCACCTCGGTGGTGGGGCCGTCGACGGGGTCGAGCGGATCCCGCAGGAACGGCGCGCCTGCCTCGCTGGTGGCGTCCCAGCCGCTTCCGTCGACCTCGCGCACCGGAGGCGGCGCCGCCTGGGCTTCCCACCGGCTGCGACAGACCCACCCGCGCACGACCACCCGCGCCCCCGGCGCCTGCGCCGACGCCTGCGCGACCGCCGCCCGCAGCGCGTCGACATCGACGGCGCCGTCACCTTCGACGACCATCTGGTTGACGAACGGGCCGTAGAGCCGGTCGGCGACCAGCCAGGCACGCTCCAGCGGCGACACGGGACGGGACCAGGGCGCCATCCGACCTCCGGCGCGCACGCTACCGCCGCGCGCCGCGGATCGCACGAGGAGGTGGCGCCTGTCTTCCGTCGTGAGTATTGGTTGGTTGACCAACAAGGTAGCGCCCATGGTCGACCGTGCCTCCACCGACGTGCGTCGTGCACAGATCGTCGACGCCTTCCGCACCGTGCTCGTCGACGTCGGCTACGACGCCGCCACGATCGCGCGCATCGCCCGCGCCGCCGGCCTGACGCCGGGGTTGGTGCACTACCACTTCGCGCACAAGGCCGAGATCCTGGGAGCGCTGGTCGACGGCATCGTCACGGGACTGCGTGCGCGCGTCGACCACGCCCTGGCCGCGGCGTCCACGCCCGTCGACCGCGTGGATGCGCTGGCGGACGCCCTGCTCGCCGTCGATCCGGCGGCGGCCGACCTGTCGACCCCGTCAGCGTGGGCGGCGATCGGTGCGGAGGCCACACGCCGCGACGACGTGCGCGCCGTCTACGCCCGCTGGATCGTCGCGCTGCGCGACACGTTCGCCGACGCCCTGCGCGACGCGGGCGACCCGGATCCGGCCGCCGGTGCGGTGGTCGCCACGGCGCTGGTGGAGGGGCTGTACGGGCTGGCGGCAGCTGCCCCGGGCGTGGTGGTGCCGGGCAGCGCTGCCGGGCTCCTCCGCGGCGTGTTGCGGGCGCGCCTGCCCGCGGGAGGCGCGCGATGACCGATCTGCGCGCGCGGTTCGCGTCCGCCTGGCGGGGCGCGGGGGTCCCCGGCGATCCGACGCCCGTCGTCGAGGCCTTGCTGCGCGCCTACGCCGAGCCCCACCGGGCGTGGCACACCCTCGACCACATCGCCGACGGGCTCGCCGAGCTCGCGCCCCTGCGGCCCCACCTCGCGCGCCCCGACGCCGTCGCGCTCGCCTGGTGGTTCCACGACGCGGTCTACGACCCGCTGCGCAGCGACAACGAGGCGCAGAGCGCGGTGTGGGCAGCGCGGGCGCTGGTGGGCGCCCCCGAGGGCGTGCGGGCGTTGGTCACCACGGCGATCGGGGCCACGGCGTCGCACGCGGCGCACGCCGACCCCGACGTCCAGGTGATGCTCGACGTCGACCTGGCCGTGCTCGGCGCCGCCCCCGCCGCCTACGACCGCTTCGAGCACGCCGTGCGTCGCGAGTACGCCGCCGTGCCCGACCCGATGTGGCGCGCCGGCCGGGCGGCCGTGTTGCGGTCGTTCCTCGACGACCGCCCGTGCTTCGGCTCGCCGTGGTTCGCCGACCGCGAGGCCCGCGCCCGCCACAACCTCACCCGCACCCTCGCCGCCCTGGAGTCGCCGTGACCGCGCCAGCGTCCAGCGCCCGCAAGCTGCTCGTGCTCGGCGCGCTGTACGCCGCGCAGGGCCTGCCGTTCGGCTTCTTCACGCAGGCGCTGCCCGTGATGCTGCGCACGCTGGGCACGAGCCTGGAGCAGATCGGGCTCGCCAGCCTGCTCGCGGCGCCGTGGGCGCTCAAGGCGCTGTGGGCGCCGGTCGTGGAGCGTCGGGGCGACCTGCGGCGGTGGCTGCTGGCGTTGCAGGCGGCCGCGGTCGCAGGGCTCGTGGTCGCGGCGTTCGTCGACCCCACCGCGTCGCTGGCGGTGCTCGCCGGCGTGGTGCTGTTCACCAACCTCGTCGCCGCCACGCAGGACATCGCCACCGACGGCGTCGCCGTCACCGTGCTGGGGGCGGACGAGCGCGGCTGGGGCAACGGCCTGCAGGTGGCCGGCTACCGGGTGGGGATGATGGTCGGAGGCGGCGCGCTGCTGGCGGTGTTCGACCAGCTCGGGTGGACGTCGACGCTGCTGCTGCTCGCGGTGGGCCTGGTGGCGTGCACCGTGCCGCTGCTGCTGTCGCCGGGCTTCGGCAGTGCTGAGGTGCCCGCGCCACCGCAGCGCTTCGCCTGGGACTGGCTGACGCTCCCCGGTGCGCTGCCGTGGATCGCGGTGCTCGTCGCGTTCAAGGTGGGCGACTACGCCGCGGGCGGGATGATGCGACCGTGGCTGGTGGACCGGGGCGTCGACCTCACCACGATGGCGGCGATGCTCGGTGGCGCGGGCTTCACCGCCGGGCTGGTCGGCGCGATGCTCGGCGGGGCTCTCGTGGGCCGGTTCGGGCGCGTCCCGGTGTTGCTCGTCGCCAGCGCGGGCCAGGCGCTCGTGCTGGCGGTCTACGCCGTGCTCGCGCGCGGCGAAGCGTCGGACGGCGCCGTGTGGGCCGCGATCCTCACCGAGCACCTCGTCAGCGGTGTGGCCACCGCCAGCCTGTTCACGGCGATGATGGACGCCAGCCGCCCCGCCCACGGCGCCACCGACTACACGCTCCAGGCCAGCATCGTCGTCGTCGCGAGCATGCTCGGCGCGGGCCTGTCGGGCTACGGCGCCGCACACCTGGGCTACGCCGGGCTGTTCGCGCTCGGCGCGGGCCTGGCGGCGGTGGCGCCGGTGCTGGTGGCCGTGCCGGCGTGCACGGCGCTGGTGCGGGCGGGCGTCAGCAGGTGAGGCGCAGCGCCTCGACGATGCGCGGACGGTGCGACGACATCGGTGCTCCCGACCGACGTCGTAGCACGTCGCCGTCCCCGCGCGTCAGTGCGCCACGAGGAACGGCGTGCCCGCCAGCTGGTGACCGATCAGCGCCGAGCAGCCGTCCACCGCCACGTCCTGCAGGATCGCGCCGCGTCGGGCGAACTCGTCGAAGTGGACCTGCTGCTTGGTGTAGCCGTACACCGGGTCGCCGATCGGGCAGCAGGCATTCGACGCACAGGCCGTCAGCCCACCGAGCGGGGCCACGAACTCCAGGCCCGGGTCGCACGCGACGTCGGTGCCGGTGAGGAAGCGCGACAGGTGGGCCGGGTTGGCGAGGTTGGCATCGGGGCGGATGTGCTGGAACGGCTGCTCGGGCGTGCCGCCCGGCGTGGACGCACCCCAGTGCAGGTCGTAGCTGACGGTCGAGGGCACGTCGCCGTCCTCGAAGGTCTCGCCGTGGTGGCAGCCGTTGCACGAGCCCAGGCTCAGCGCGAAGCGTGCGTCGCGGTTCGCGAGATCGCGCGCGCCGCTCCCCCACGCCAACATGCGCCACATCGGCGTCGGATACGCAGGGAAGTCCGACCACAGGTACGGCACGATCGCCGCGGACTGGAACACGCCGTACTGCACCCACGCCGCCTGCGCGGGCAGGCCCGAGATCGGGTCGAACTCCGGGATGACGTGGGTGCCGTTCTCGAGGTCGCCGCGCCAGTCGTCGATGTAGCTGTCGATGGGCTCCTCCCACGGGCCTGCCGGACCCGCCGACAGCCAGTCGGGCAGCTCCCAGACGTGGGCGGGCGTCTGGGTGAGCAGCTGGTTGACGAGCAGGTGGGTCGACGGGTCCACGCCGAACTGCTGCATGTCCCACGAGCTGCTCGCCACCGTCGGCCACGTCGACAGGTACTCCGGGTTGCGGATCGCCTGCTCGTTCGTGCGCAGCACCTTGAGCCGGCTGTCGTTCGGACGGCCGGGCCCCGCACCCGTGTCGGTCACGGGCGTGGTGATCGCCTCCAGCGCGGCGTTGTACGAGGCCGAGCCCGTCGTGAGCGCGTCGAGCGCCAGCCAGTCGGCGGCGAACGCCTCCACGCTGCCACAGTCGTCGGGGACCGCGTACTCGAGGATGATCGTGCCCGGCGCCGGCGAGCAGTCCTCCTCGTTGAGGAAGGTGAACACGAAGCGCAGCTCGGGCCCGGCGTCGTCGTAGCCGGCGGCAGCGAGGTCCAGGCGGTTGACGATGGCGATCAGCTGCAGCGGCGCCTGCCCGATGTCGAGGTCGTCGTTGAACACGCCGGGCATGCCGTCGTCCCAGTCCCGGCCCCACGGGATCGCGTTGGTGTTGTTCGGATCACCGTCCCACAGCGTGAGCACGCCCTGGTGGCTGCCCGGGATCGTCCAGCTGCCCACGGTGTGGGGCTGGTCGAAGGTGAGCACCCAGGAGGTGACGAGGCTGTCGACGCTGACGTACCCGCCGGTCACCCCCTGCATGAGGCCCGCGAAGCCCCACGGGCCCCACGGGTCGCCGGTCTGCTCGCACCGGGTGCCGTTCCACGTCCACACGCCGGTGCGCGTCCGGTCCTGGACGACGTTGACGTCGGTGACCACCAACGTCGCGTCCGGGTCGGCCGTCGCCGACAGGGACGCCGGCCCCCCGGGCAGCAGGCTGGTCGGGAACACCGCCTCGGCGGCGACGAGGCCCCGCACCCCGCCGACCGGCAGCGGCTGGGGCCCGACGACGTCGACGCGCTCGGGCCACGCGGTCTCGGCGACGGTCAGGCCGTCGAAGCGGTGCGCGATCGCGTCGCGGGCGCCGTCCTGGCGGTCCCTGCGGGCCTGACGCCACGCCGCGACGTCCAAGGCCACCCGGCCCGTGAACAGGCCGTCCCCCTTGACCGCGTCCTCCCCGCGACCATCGTCGTGCACCCACGTGCCCCCCTCTCGCGGCGGCACGACCATCCCGCCCGCCGCGGGCGGCACGTCGAAGCGCACGAGCAGCGCCGCGTCGTCACCCGACAACGGCGCCATCCACACCGCCTCGACGTGCGGCGTCGCCGTCGCGCCGTCCGCACCGCCTTGCTTGTGGGCACCATCGAGCGACGCACGGGGATCGACCGCACAGCCACCCCCGACGATGCCCAAGCCCAGGGCGACCACGCCGCCCGTCCACCTGCTGACCTTCATCTCGACCTCCCCTCGGGTCGCGCGGACCCGGAGAAGGCGTAGGCAGGCACCGGAGGCGTCCGGCGGGGTGGTTACCGTCCGTTACCGTTCCCAGGCCCGCTACGGGTAGCGCACCAGCGCCGTCTCGCTGCGCCAGTACACCGCCGAGCCTTCGAGCCGCGGGGTGGTGCGGGCGGGGTCGACCGGGATCGGCGGCACGCCAGGTCGGGTGGGGTCGAGGGCGACCACGTGCACGCGACCCGCGATCGACGCGGACCACAGCCGATGGTCGGCCACCACCAGCGGCGCCCAGCACTCCCCGGTGCCGTCGAAGCGCGTGGTGGCCACGAGCGCGCCGGTCGCGGCGTCGAACGTGTGCAGGTAGCGGGCCTTGGTGGCCACGTACAGCCGGCCGTCGACCACCACGGGCGCGCTGAACACCTGGTCGCCCTCGCCGAACGTGGTGGTCCACAGGCGCTCGACGGCCACCCCCGTGTCGGTGTCGACCAGACGCACCGCAGTGGCCGTGCAGGGGCCGCCCCCGTCGTGTCCGGCGGTGCTGCCCGTGTAGTAGACGACGTCGCCGACGGCGACGGGGCTGGCGTAGTAGACGTCGCCGAGGCCACTGGCGACCTGGCGCCCCGTGCGCGCGTCGACGAGCGTGCCGTCGGGGCACGCCAGGTAGGGGTGACCATCCACCCGCACCACGGCGGGCGTGCCGAAGTCGCGGTAGACCGGGCCCGTCCACACCGGCCGACCGGTGGCCGGATCGAGCGCCTCGAGGTGGCCGTGGGCCACGATCAGGTAGCCGTCGACGAGCAGCGGCGACGCCGTGTCCTGGCCGTGGTGCCCGCGGTGGTCGAGCACCACGGGACCGAGCCAGCGGCTCCACGCCACCGTGCCGTCGGCACGATCCGCCACGACCACGCCGTTGCCGAACACCTCGTAGACCACGTGGTCGTCGGCGACCGGTGTGGGGGAGGCCCATCCGACGACGTCGTTCGTCTCGGGGGACCGGTAGCGGGCCAGGGCGTTGAGCTCGTCCTGCACCGTGGCGAGCCGCGCCGAGGCCCCCTCCAGCGCGGCCGGGTCGACGGAACCGGCCCGCTGGCGCCGCCGCAGCTCAGCGTAGGACTTGCGGGCGGCCTCGAGCTCGACCTGGAGCTGCGGCACCTTCGCCAACCGCGCGCGGACCGTGACGGCCTCGTCGGCGGGCAACGTGCTGGCGATGTCGTGCACGCGGCGCCAGCGCTCCTTGCCGGTGGCGGCGTCGATGGCCACGAGCGTGGCGGGCTCCTCGGTCACGATCACCAGATCGTCGAGCAGCACGGGCGAGGCGTTGGCGGGCGTGGACAGCGGTGCGCGCCACACCGGCGCCTTCCACACCGACGGCGGCACGGCGTCGGCGAAGATCCCCGACCCGTCACCCCGCCAGCCGTCCCGGGCCTGTGCCACCGAGGCCACCGCCACCCACGCCAGGAGGAGGGCGCGCCGCAGGCCGCTCACCGCGACACGGAGCGCGCGCACCGCACGCCCACGTCGAGCAGGTGGACGTCGGGGTTGGAGGGCTGACGAGCCGTCGTGCGCCACTCCGAGGCGTCCACCGCCAGGTAGCTCCCGCCCCTCAGCACGCGCCTGTCGTCGTCGTCGGACCACCGCCCGTCCACCCACTCGGCCACGTTCCCGGCCATGCCGAGGAACCCGGCACCCTCCGACGGTCGTCCCTCGAGCACCGAGCGCGGCGCCTCGAAGGCGCACGCAGGCGGGAGCACGCCCTTGTCGCGGGCCTCCTCGACGAGATCGTCCGCGAGGTCGACGAAGGCCGTGACCATGGCCGCCCGCGACGTGCCGCGGACCTCCTCACAGGTCTCCGCGATCACCTCGGTGTCGAGCATCCAGGTGGCGTCGGCCACCGCCTCCATGCTGTCGGCGTCGTTGCTCGTGAGCATGGCGTCGAACAGCTTGGGGCAGGACGCGCCGAGCTCCCGGAGCCTGGCCTCGCGCGCCTGGACGTAGCGCGGCGTGCGGTAGGGGCACTCGGGCGCGTCGCCCCAGGGGAACCGGACCGTGTGGCCGCCGCGGGCGGCCAGCTCCCACTCGTCCTCCGTGGGCAGGCGTCCGCCGAGGAAGGTGCACAGCGTGGTGGCCTCGTCGTAGGACAGCCACGTGGCGGGACGGGTGGGCGGTGCGTCGGCCGCGGGGAGGTGGGCGAAGCCCGCACACGGTCCCGACTGGACGCAGGCACGCAGCTGGTCGACCCGGGCCTCGCTGCGCTGCAGCGCGAAGCCGTCGACAGTGACCTCGCGCGGCGGCCCCTCGGGCGCCGTGGCCAGCGGATCGAAGCCGGGCCGGTCGGCGTTGGCGGCCTGAGCACCCCGCACGAACGTGGCCCCGGGGACGTCCACCCAGTGGACATCGGGGATCGTGGTCGCGGGTGGCACAGCTTCAGATGTACGATTTCTCACCGGCACGCCATCCGGTCCAGGCCGTGGTGGCGCATCGGCCTCCATCGGTGGCTTGCCAGCAGGGGGAACCGGCGGCGCCGTCGCGCCACGCCACCCCTCGTCCACCATCCCGCAGCCACCCCACACCAGCACGAGTCCCACTGCCCAACCCGGCCTGTGACGCCAGCGCCCCATGCTCGCCCCTTTCGGTGGTGCCCGTGGCGCAGGTCGCGCCGCCCTGTCCCTGACATCGCATGATACCTTGGAGGACTGGAGAGTCCATGCGTCGACCTGCGTCCGTCCTTTCCGCAGCACTGTCCGCACTCGTGTCCGTTCCCGCCCTCGCCGCGCCCACGCTGTCCCTGTCGGACACCACCGCCTACGGGGGCTACGCGGTCACGATGACGGTGAGCGACGTCGACCCGGGTGACGTGTGGGCGATCGCGTACAGCCGTCGGCGCACGAGCCCGAACGTCTTCTGCCCGTCGTTCCTCCACGGCGCGTGCATGGACCTCGACATGCCGCAGCTCGTCACCATGGGCACGGCCGACGCCAGCGGCGCGTTCAGCGTCACCGTCACCATCCCGCGCAGCGCCGACTTCCAGGTGTCGCTCCAGGCTGCGCGCACCACGCCGTCCACCCCCGGCGTCACCAACACGCTCACCATGCGGCTGGTGCCGGCCAGCGCCGATGCCGACGGCGACGGCCTGTCCGACGGCGACGAGGTGATGCTCTACGGCAGCGATCCCCTCGACATCGACTCCGACCACGACCAGCTCTGGGACGACCGCGAGGTGTGGAACGGCACGTCGCTCGTCGACGCCGACACCGACGGCGACGGCCGCCTCGACGGCTGGGACAGCTACCCGCTCACGCCCGATCCGGTCGACGGCTTCACGCGCCGCGACGTGTTCGCAGGCGACGGCGTGTCCACCATCAAGGATCCCGAGTACGACCAGGCCGGCAGCCGGCTCGTGTTCCAGGAGGACGACGGCAGCGCCGTGTGGCTGGCCGACATCGACCCCACCACCGGCGACGTCGTGCCGCCCGACGGCCGCGGCACGCTGATCACCACCAACACCACGCCGATCCCCGTCGCCGTCAACGGCCCCGAGTGGTGCGCCACCGACACCGGCATGCAGGTGGTGCTGTCCCACCCCGACGGCCCCACCTACCGCCTCGCCCGTGCCTGGGAAGACGCGCTGGGCTGGCAGATCGCGGACCTGCCGGGCAGCCCCGAGGGCATCGGACCGTTCGGCTCCCTCGACGATCTCGACCCCGACCCGCGCGTGATCGCGAAGGGCTACGACGCGGCCACCGGCGTCACCGGGCTCATCTGGCACGACGTGCTGTCCACCGACGGCGGCATCCTCCCCCTGTCGGTCGCCGACAGCCGGTGGGTGCCCGACCTGCGCAGCGTGGTGGGCATCCGCCGCGACGCCGCGTCCGTGCCGCAGGTGGCGATGTACGACATCGACGCCGACACCACCGAGATCATCTCCACGGGCGACCAGCCCGCGCGCAACCCGATCTGCTGGTTCGCACCCGAGTACGGCGGCGACCTGCTGTGCTCGGCCTCCCACCTCGAGCCGGCGGGCCACGAACAGGTGCTGCGCATCCACCGCCTGCAGGCGGGCGGCACGTGGACCACGTGGGACATCCGCGGTCCCGCGGGCTTCCCGTTCATCGTGTCGCCTGAGCCGTTCGTCTACAACGGCGCGTCCTACATCGTGTTCGTCGCCACCCGCGACTACAACACCAACTCCGACGGCCACATCTACCTGGCGCGCGTGGAGCCGGGTGGCCTGCCGCCGCGCCGGGTGTCCGGCAACGGGATGAAGACGCGACGCGACCCTGAGTTCTTCCTCACGGGCACGCGGCCGGTGGTGTTCTACGTCGAGGCGCCCAATGGCGCGGAGCGCATCCTGCGACGCGCGAACACCGGCCTGTAGCGACGGCGCTCAGCGCGCGGGCATCCGAACGAGCACCCGCGCCTCAGCGCGCGACGGCGACCTCGTGGGTGATCGACGGGCGCAGGCTCGGCATGGGCAGCGCGACGTCGGCCGCGAGCACGTCGGGGCCGTGGACGTCGGGCAGGTCGACCGCGACGACCGGAGCGGGCGCGGCGCCGCGGGCGTGGACGCCGAGCTCGGTGGACGTGACCGTGAGCGTGGGGAGCACGACCTGGGGCGCCTCGACGGCGTCGCCTGCGTCGGCAGGCGCCGGCTCGGCAAAGGCGATGGCGGTGAGCAAGACGATCCAGGTCGACATGCGACCTCCCGGTGACGGCACGTTGCGTCCCTGACACTCCATCGTCACCTACGCAGCGCCGCTTGACCACCTTTCGCTGCACTTTTGTGTCAGGCGTGTGTCGACGTGGTGTCCATCGTGACACCCGTGCCCGGTCGTGGTGTCGCAGGGCCATCCGTGGCACCATCCCGGCGCGAGGTCCCGATGTCCCAGCCCTTCGACCAGCTCGCGTTCTTCGACGCCCACTGGCCCACGCTCCGCGCTGCCGCCGAGAGCACCGGCGGCGACGGCGTGATCGCCACCATCCAGGCGTTCGCCGATCCGCTGGAGCGGCGCGTGCTCTACGCCTTCGCGCGGCGCGGCCTGGTGCAGGACACCTGGGACGGCAAGGACCTGGACGTGCCCCTCGCGGTGGCGCGCGCCGGCATCGACGAGCTGGTGGCCCAGGCCGCCGACGCCGACACAGAAACGACACGCGCGGCACGCCTCAACGTGGCCAACGTCATCGCCTACAACCTCGCCGCCGATCTCGCCGACTGCTGGCCCGGTGACGACCTGCCGCGCACCGAGGCCCACTTCACCGCCGGTCTCGCCGCCGCCGAGCGCGCCGTGGCCTGGCGTCACGCCCTGGCGCGCGGCGACCACGCGCTCGGGATGGCCGAGTGGGCCCGGGGCTACCACCTGCTGCGCCTCGGGCGCACCGCGGAGGCGGCCGACGCCTTCGCCACGAGCCTGGGCCACTACCGGCGCGCGGCGGGCACGGTGCCCGACGAGCTGTCCCAGGCACCGTTCGGGGTCGTGCTGCTCACCGGCTACCTCGGACTCGCCCAGCGCATCCTCGGCGAGGAGGGCCCCGGCTACGACGCCGCGCGCGACGCCTTCCGCGCCGGCACCGGTGACGACGCCGACGACGACCGCTTCGGCTTCGACCAGCTCACCGTCGCCGCCCTGCGCTGCGTCGGCAGCTAGGGTGGACACCGCCGTGACGCCGCCCACGCCGCCGGGCTCGATGGCGCTGTTCCTCGCGGTCGTCGCGGTCGTGGTGACGTGCGGGGTGCTCGCCACCCGCGCCGCCGCGCCGCTGGATCGGCGGTCGACGTGGACCCTGCGGGCGGTGGCGTTCGCCGCCGGGTGGATGGGGCTGACGCTGCTGCCCACGCTCACGGGGCTGGCGTCCCCGGATCATCCGTTGCCTGGCGTGCCGATGGTGATGGGGCTGGTGCTGACGGGCGCGGTGGCCCTGGCGGCGTCCCCGCTCGGCGGGCGCATCGCCGCCGCCGTGCCGCTCGCCGCGCTGGTGGCGTTCCAGGGCTTTCGCCTGCCGCTGGAGGTGGTGCTCCACCTGTGGGGTGACGCCGGCGTGGCCCCGCCCCAGCTGACGTGGTCGGGATCGAACCTCGACGTCGTCACCGGCGTCGTCAGCCTCGCGCTGGCGCCGTTCGTCCCCCGGTGGCCGCGGCTGGCTTGGGTGGCGCAGGCGGTCGGCGTCGTGCTCCTCGCCAACGTCCTGCGCATCGTCGTGGGCTCGCTGCCCACGCCGTGGCAGGTCTGGCCCGATCCGCTGATGCTGCCCTTCCGCGTGCCGCATGTCTGGATCGCGAGCGTGTGCGTGGCCGGCGCGCTGGCCGCCCACGGCATCACGCTGCGCAAGCTGCTGACCCCCCGATGATCACGGCGTGGCCACGCAGCTCCCGGCCGAGCAGGTGAAGCCCACGCCACAGACCAGGCCGCAGCCGCCGCAGTTGTTGTCGTCGAACACGGTGATGTCGTCGGGCACGGCGTTGCAGTCGTTGTCGAGCGCATCGCACGTGAGCTCGGCCGGCTCGTAGGACGGCGACCACGCCGCGTAGGTGGACGTGTCGCACGACAGCCACGCGCCGGCCTGGCACATCGCGGGGGTGGTGGTGCTGCCGCTGCACACGCCGGCCTGCAGGGCACACGGCACCAGCTGCAGGTCGCCGTCGCCCGCGTCGACCAGGCTGTCGCAGTCGTTGTCGATGGCGTCACACACCTCGGGCGCACCCGGGTAGATGGACGGGTCGGCGTCGTTGCAGTCCGACGGCGGGGAGAAGCCGTCCCCGTCGGCGTCGATGGGCGCGGTGGACACCGGCAGCACCGCCGGCGTCGACACGTACACCAGGCCGCCCGCGAGCGAGGCCGCCTGGAAGCTGATCTCGGCGACCGACAGCGACGGGGGCGGTGTCAGCGCCAGCGTGACGACGCCCGCGCCAGACGCGGCACCGGACGCGACCACGAACACCGGGTTCGGGATGCCCAGACACTCGGGCGACAACGGCCCCGGACAGGCCGCGGGGCCGATCGCTTGGGGGGAGGCCAGCAAGAACACCGGGGCGCCGGCCGGTGCGGCCGACACGGTGAACACCGCCGGGGAGCCGAGGGTGACGCCCGCCGGTGGCGTCATCCGCATGATGATCGGCGCCGGCACCTGGCCCTCGACGCCGGACACCGCGAACGTCGCTGCGCCCACCGGATCGGACCAGTCCGACGTGCCCACGGCGTCGGCATCGCCGACCTCGGACGGCGCGCAGGACATCGCGACGAGCGCGGCGAAGGCAACCAGCGGGGCGAAGGCGACGGAACGCAGGGCCGTGCGGGACATGGGCACTCCTCGGGGGCCGCAGGTCGACGGCACCCCACGCCATCGTCGCGCAGGGGGCCGCCGACCACAAGCCGACCGCCGTTCGTCCCGGCCCGTCGAATTCCCGCAACCGGTGCGACGGCACGGGACGCGGGGGCTAGCGATCCGCAACCGGAGGTCCGATGGTGACAGGGTGGTGGGCGCTGATGGTGGCGTCGGCGGCGTCGGCGGCGACGGGTGACGCGACGCCCCACGTCGAGAACCTCGGAGACGCGCGGTACCACACGCGCCTGTTCCACGCGGCCCCCGCGGTCGCCTGGCTCCAGGCGCACCTCGACGACGACGACGACGCGGTCGCGTCGATCTGGCTCGCGTGGCTCAATGCGCTGGCCGCAGCCCCCGACGCCGCGGACCGACGCATCGTCGCGGCGCAGGTCGCCGCGTGGGCGTCCCGTCCCGGCGCCCCTGAAGGAGCCCGCGCCGTGCATGCGATGGCGCTCCAGCTCGCCGAGCTCGGCCCGAGCACGTGGTCGGGCAGCCCCGACGCGAACGCCACCCCCGCGAGCTGTGCGGCGGCGTGGGCCCTGCTCGACCCGGTCCCCGAGGCGCCGCTCGACCGGTGGTACACGCTGTGGGCCCGCGCCGAGCTTGCCGAGGCGTGCGCCTGGGCGGTGCCCGAGGACGAGCAGGCCGCCCTGGCGCTCTCGGGGCAGGTCGGCCCGTTCCGTCAGGCCTGGTACGCCCTGCGCGGCGGTGTCGATGTCGACGTGGCCGCGCTGCTCGCCGACGACCTCGACGCCCAGCCGTGGGACCTGGGCACGCTGACCTGGGTGGTGCGCGACAGGCCCGAGGGCCCCGCCACGGACGCTGCGGTCGACCTGCTGCTGGCGCGCGCACGCGCGGTCGCCGACGACGCCACCGTGCAGAGCCCGTCCGTGCTCGACGGCGCCGCGCGTGTGCTGGAGGCGGGCGGCGACGACGCGACGGCCCGACGGGTGCGCGAGCGCCTCGCGGTCGTCGATCCCCGCAACCTGTCGAACACCGCACGCCTCGCACCGCCGCGCGAACACGAGGTGCGTCCCCCCGAGCCGGACACGATCCTCGACCCCGAGGCGCGGCTGGCGGCGCTGCGACGTGCGCTGCCGCCGCGACGCGACGCGTGGGCGCGGGGCCAGCACCTGCGCGCCCTCGCCGAGACCTACGAGGCCCTCGGAGAGCCCCAGAAGGCGCTGGTGACGCTCGATCGGTGGTGGCGCGTCAGCCCCACCCTGAGCGCGAACATCGACTTCGCCGACGCCGCCGTCGACCACGGCGCGCGGCTGCGGCACGGCCTGCGGGCGGCGACCATCGCCGTCGACCTGACCCAGGACACCCGGCTCGGCCACGTGGGCCTCGACGCCGCGTCCGAGGCGATCGACCACCGCGTGTTCCGCGCCCGCGCCTACGCCGCACGCTCCCGCGTCCAGGACGCGCTCGGTCACCCGGACCTCGCTGCACAGGACCTCCGACGCGCGCTCGTCGACACCCCGGAGGACGGCGCGCTCCGCGTCCGCCTCGGCCTGCTGCTCCAGGCCACCGATCCCACCGACGCCCGCGACGCGCTCGCCACCGGCCTGGCGCTCGGCGGCACCGGCGACACCGCGCAGGACGACCCCGCCCGCGCCGCCCTCGACACGGCCCTCGCCGCCACCGGCACCTGGGCCCCCGACGGCGCCTGGGGCTACGTGCAGGCCGCTCGTGCCGCCCTCGACGTCCCCGACGCGCCCGTCGGACCTCCCGCGCCCTCGCCCCCGCTCCCGGCGTTCACGGTCACCCTCGACGGCGAGGAGGTCGCCCTGTCGGCAATCGAGGGCCCGGTCGTGCTCGACGTGTGGGCGACGTGGTGCGGGCCGTGCAAGGACAGCCTGCCCCACCTCGACACCCTGGCCCGCCGCCACGGCGACCGCGTGCGCTTCATCGCCGTCTCCGTCGACGCCACCCAGGCGCTGGTCGACACCTACCTGCAGCAGGTCGGTACCCCCGCGTTCGAGGTCGCGTGGGCCGGCGAGGGCCTGATGAAGACCCTCGGCCTCGACGGCATCCCCCACACCTACGTGCTCGACGCCGACCATGCGGTGGTCGCGTCCATCTCCGGCTGGGGTGCGGGCAACACGCGCATCGAGGAGGCGCTGGAGCGGATGGGGATCCGCTAGCCGACCAGCCAGCGTCCCAGCGCGGCGAGGGCCGTCAGCACGCCCATCGCCGAGCCCGTGCCGAGCGCGGCGCCGAACACCAGCAGCACCGGGTTGGGCCGACGCACGGTCACCCGGTCCTCACCCACCACGTGCCGGAGCACGCGCTCCGCCTCCTGCTCACGCCCGGCGCGACCCGACACCAGGAACGGCATCACCGGCACCTCACCGTCGGCGGTGGCGAGCATCACCCGGTACACGCCCCCCTCCCCCGAGCCGGTCTCCACGCGGACGTCGCGAATCTCGCCCAGCACCGTGCGCGACAGCGTCCACCACCCGGCCCACGAGGCGACGAGCACCGACCGACCGCGCGTGTCGCGCTCCAGCCGCACCGTGTAGCCGCCCAGGCCGAGCGTGATCCCGGCAGACGCCGTCAGGACCGCCCACAGGAACAGGCTGCTGCACGGGTCCACCCCCACCTCCTGCGTGCACGTCACACGGTGCGGGCCGTCCGACCTGCCCCGGACCCGTCCGTACCGATCTCCGGGGTGCCCGCGCCCGGGCGCGCCCACGATCCCCGCGGGGTCACGCCCGTCACCTGCGCGTACCGGTACCGCTTTGCGCTCCCCGGCGGCCGTGGGAGGATGCCCGGTCCACGACCTTGGGGAGGTCCCATGCGCTCACTGGTCGTCGCCCTCGCGACGCTCGCCCTCGCCTGCGCACCCGCAGGCTCCACATCCGACGCCGACGCGCTGCCGGTCGATCAGGCCGCACCGCCCGCGGTGCTCGACGTCACCGCCCTCGTGCCCGGCGTGCCGCTCACGTTCGACGTCACCGACGCGCCGCCAGGTGCGCGCGTCTACGTGTTCGCCAGCCTGCGCGGCGCCGGCAGCGGTCCGTGCGCCCCCAACGGGTCGGTGTGCCTCGGCATCCGCGGCCCGATCCAGGCCGGCAGCCGCACCGCCGACGCCTCGGGCCACGCCACGATCACCGTCACGCCACCAGCGCTCGCGGTGGCCCAGGTCGCCTTCCAGGCCGCGTGGCTCCAGGGCCCCACCGGCGGCGCCTCCAACGTGGTGGTGCGCGTGGTCGACGACGCCGACCTCGACGGCGTCGCCGCGGCCAACGACTGCGACGACACCGACCCCACCGCGGCGGCCGACACCGACGCCGACGGTGTGTGCGACACGGTCGACGTGTGCCCCGGCTTCGACGACGCCGGCCCCGACGCCGACAGCGACCACTGGCCCGACGCCTGCGACACCGACAGCACCCGGCCCGATCAGGACTTCGACGGCCTGCTCGACGGCGACGAGATCGCGCTCGGCTCCGACCCCAACGACAACGACACCGACGACGACGGCCTCCTCGACGGCCAGGAGGTCGCCAACCACTGGGGTGATCCCACCGACCCGGACTCCGACGACGACGGCCTGAACGACAACCTCGAGCACGTCTTCGGCGCCGACCCGTTCGACCCCGACTCCGACGACGACGGCCTGAACGACGGCGACGAGGTCTTCCTCTACGGCACGGGCGTCCTCGACCCGGACTCCGACGACGACGGCCTGCTCGACGGCGAGGAGCTCACCTACGGCTGCCAGCCTCGCGACCCCGACTCCGACGACGACGGCCTGACCGACGGCGACGAGGTCTACACCTACGGCACCGACCCGATCGACCCCGACACCGACGGCGACGATCTGTTCGACGGCGACGAGATCGCGTTCGGCTCCGACCCGCTGCAGCGCGACGAGGACGGCGACGGCCTGTCCGACCTCGAGGAGCAGGCGATCGGCACGAACCCGCACGTGGCCGACACCGACGGCGACGGCCTGACCGACAGCCACGAGCTGTTCGTCACCGCCACCGACCCCACCGACCCCGACACCGACGACGACGGCCTCACCGATGGCCGCGAGCCGGCGCTCGGCACCAACCCGCTCGCTGCCGACTCCGACAACGACGGCCTGCTCGACGGCGAGGAGGTCGACCTGTACGGCACCAACCCGCTCGACGCCGACTCCGACGACGACGGCCACAACGACGGCGACGAGATCCTCGCGGGCACCGATCCGCTGGACGCCGGCTCGCCGTGACGCGTCGCGGGGGTCGCCCGCGGGTCTCACGGCGATCTCACCGGGGCCTCACCGCGACGGCGGTGGGGCCGATGGGGCGGCTACGGACAGGGTCCACGCCCGTCACGTGACGGGCCCGTCCGCCAGAGGTCCCCATGAAGCTGTCCCGTTGGCTCCTGCACGGCGTGCTCGGCATGAGCGCCGCCACCGTCGCCACCGCGCCCACCACCCCGGCCGAGGCCGCCAAGCCCGGCAGCGACGTGGTCGACGACGTCGCCCCCGGCGAGGCCGCGATCTTCGGGCGCTACGCCGACCTCGACGCCGAGGCCACCCGCGCCCGCCTCGACGGGCTGATGGTGAGCCGCGCCGGCTCCTACGCCGTGACCACCCTGTCGGCCCAGCTCGCCGATCCCACCATCGTCGCCGCCCAGATCGAGCGCACGCTGCTGCCGCTCATCGCCGGCGCCGAGGTCGAGGCCGTCGACGCCACGCTCGCGGCGATCATGCTCGACCACTACCTGTCGCAGGTGCGCCCGGCGCTGCTCAGCGGTGACCTCGGCGTGGCCGAGACCATGCGCCTGCTGGAGGCTCGCGACGCGCTGCTCACCACGGCCGCCTACGGGTCCAGCCCCATCGGTCGGCAGATCACCCGCCGGTGATCGCCACCCTCCGGGCACGGCTGGCGATGACGGCGCGCCTCGTGCGCGAGCGTCGGGTGCAGGACGCGCGGCTGCTCTGGGCGTTCGCGACGGTGCCGCGGCACCGGTTCGTGCCCGCCCACCTCGCCGCCGTCGCCTACACGCCCGATGCCCTGCAGCTCGACGTCGACCAGACGGTCACCTGCCCGGACTTCGTGGCGATCATGGTGTCGGCGCTGCGCCTGCGCCCGGGGGACCGGGTGCTCGAGGTGGGCACGGGCACCGGCTACCAGGCCGCGATCCTCGCGCGCATGGGGGCGCGGGTGACCACGGTGGAGGTCCGGCCCCACCTGCACGCCCAGGCGCGGCGCCACCTGCGTCGCTGCGGCCTCGACGTCGACACGCGCTGCGCCGACGGCGCCGAGGGGGCTGCCGACGCCGGTCCGTTCGACGGCATCGTGGTGGGGTGTGCGGCGTCACGGATCCCGCAGGCGCTGCTCGACCAGCTCGCGATGGGCGGCCGCCTCGTGGCCCCCGAGGGCGATCCCGATCGGCTGCAGACGCTGGTGGTCGTCACCCGCACCGCGCACGGCTTCGTCCGCGAGCCCCTGCGCGCGGCCTGGTTCGTCCCGCTGCAGCGCGCGACCGCCGTGGGGGAATGCTAGCGTCGCCGCCCCCTGCCCGGAGCGCCGATGCGAGCCCACCTCCCCCCGCTGCTGATCCTCCTGGCGGCGTGCGCCGGCTCCGCCTCGGACGACCCGTCCACCGACGACGTCGACACCGACAGCGACACGCCGGTCGACACCGAGGTCGACCTGTCCGCGGACCTCGCCACCCGCGCGCCGTTCACCGCCCCGACCGACCCGTTCGAGGGCGAGGACGACGTCGCCTGCGGCGTGATCGACGCCGTGCGCTGCCAGGGGGCGGTGCAGCAGGTGTGCGCGCCCTACGACCCGGGCACCGGCACGTTCCCCGACGACGTCGACCCGCTCCAGCTGCGGGCGTGGCACTACGATCGCTGGTTCGACCTGTACCACAGCCCCGACGGCCAGACGTCGAGCCGCGACCTGACCCCCGGCTTCGGCCCCGGCACGCCCGAGGCCACCTGGGCTGCCCGCGACGCCTTCGACGGGTGGGACGGCTACGGTGACAGCGCCATCTGGACCGGCGTCGCCGCCCATGCCGCGATGCTGCGCTGGCTCGCCACCGGCACCGAGCCCGACCGCCTCCGCTTCGAGGCCGAGGTGCGCGCCATCCTGTCGCAGTTCGAGGTGACCGACGCGGTGGGCATGCTCGCCCGCGCCCACTTCCTCATCGTCCCCGACGGCACGCCGCCCTCGGCCGACCACCTCACGCTCACCGCCTCCCAGGCCGACGACACGATCCGCTTCGTGGCCCGCGACCCCTCCTTCGCCCCCGACCTCCCCGTCGCCTACGCGTACGGTGTCCCCGACGGGCAGGGGGGCACGGCCACCGGGGTCGTCGGTTGGCAGGGCAACCCGAGCATCGACCAGTACACCGGGGCCATGGTCACGCTCCCCGCCGCGTGGGACCTGCTCGACGATCCCGACCTCAAGGACCGCATCGCGGCGCAGCTGACCGGCTACCTGCGCCGGCTCCAGCGCGTGGAGATCCGCAACCTCCTCAGCCGCCCGGACCTCGCCGAGGCCGCCGCGGCCGCGCTGGGCGGCGGCTCCGTCGACGCGCTCGACCTCGAGACCCTCGACACGATCGTGCTGTTCGCGCTGCCCGCCTACAACCACACCAACGAGGACACCTTCCCGCACGACGCGCCGACGGACCTGCCCACCGAGCCCACGCTCGTGCTCGACGCCGGCAGCAGCACGTTCCTCGCCGACCTGTTCGGCCTGATCGCGCGCCTGCAGGCCGGCCGCCGCGACAGCTGGGACCACGTCTACGCCCCCAGCGTGCGGGGCGGCGACGCCGTGCACATGACCCACCTCGCGCTGATGGCGTGGCACATGACGGGCGACGACCGCTACCGCGCCTTCCTCGTCGACGATCTGCTCGGCACCATCCACACCGACCGGGTCGCCCAGACGCTCGGCGCGCTGGTGATGCCGCCGTGGTGCCGGCCCTACTACGGCGACCACATCACGCTCCCGCCGCTCTGGGCCCTGCTCAACCTGCTCGACGACGGCCCGCTGCGGGATCGGCTGGTGACGGCGATGACGGCCGATGGCGACGGCAAGCTCAACGCCGACCTCGGCAACGCCAAGTTCGACCTGATGATCGCCGACGATCTGCCTCCCGGTGACACCCGACGCGCAGCGCTCGAGGCCGAGGCGATGACCCTGCTCACCGAGCTGGGCGGCAACGGCGGGGTGCTCGACGAGCCCCGCCGCACCTACACGATCACCGAGGAGACGCTGGAGGCCACGCTGGGCAGCCCGCTGCCCGTGCGCTGCCCCACGACGGCCGAGCGCGCGATGTGCGAGGACGGGTTCACGGCCCTCGGCATCACCATCCCGGGCACGTCGATCACCCACACGTGCGTGGGCTCCGACCTCGAGTGCGTGATGGACGACGGCGCCTGCGCGTTCGCGATCGCGACCGAGCCGCTCCCCGTCGGCCTGCGGCGGTGGCAGGACTTCCTGTGGCAGCGCAGCCCGGTCGAGCTCGGCGCCGTCTACGCGCCCGAGGGCCGTCGGTCGTCTCCCGGGCTCGACCTGACCGAGTCGTACTGGCTCGCGCGGGTGCGCGGCGTCGCGCCCGACACGGGGCTCGTGCTGGCGTGGGAGGACGCCGGCTTCTGCGAGTGAGCGCGGTGGGCCACCGGCGTCAGGGGTAGGACGGCGTGCCCTGATCGGTGGGGCACGGGTCCACGTCGAGGCTCGCGCTCAGCGCCCCGATGCGCTGGCCGTTCGCGAGGTTGCTCAGCCCGAGGTCGACAGTCCCCGAGACGCTGTCGCCGGAGAACCGGAGCGCTGCCTCCCCACCGATGACGTTGCCGACGACCATGTCGTCCGAGAAGGTGAGGAACCCCGACGTGGGGCCACGGGCGACGCGCTGGTGGATCAGCGTGCCGGCCAGCGCGTGGAGGCCGTCCCCGTCGAGGCCACCGACGATCTCGCCGTCGGGGGTGAAGGCCGTGATCCCCGTGGACACGCGGAACGTGCCCGGGGTGAGGTCCGACCCGTCGAGCGAGAACGCCTGCAGGATCAGCACCCAGTGGTCGTCGGGGAAGATCGCGTTCCACGCGTCGGTGTCGTGGTCGTGCGCGCCCAGCGACCACGCCGAGATCGTGGCGCAGGTGTCGGGAAAGCTCGACGCGAACACGACCACGTTGTTCCGGGTGCCGGACGGCCACACGGCGGTGGCGTCCCGCAGGGCGACGACGTCACCGGCCATGTTGCCGTTGGCGTAGACCGTACATCCCCCGAGGCCCGCGGCCACCAGCGCCGCGCACCCGACGGCGCACGGGATCGCAGGGACACCCCGACGACGCATCGCCTCCCCCTCGTCCACGCCGCCACGATACCTCCCGAGCCGCTGGAGTGTCGCTGACCGACGACGTGCCCTCGCTGTCCCGTGGACTCGCCGCGATGATGGCCGCGTCGGCGAGCTTCGCCGCGATGGCGATCTGCGTGAGCGCCACCCACCGCCTCGCCCCCGAGGTCGGCACGTTCGCGATCAGCACGGTCCGCGCGGTGGTCAACCTCGCCGTGCTCGCCGTGCTCGTGCGGGGCGACCTGCGCGCCCTGGTCGGCGATGCCCGCCCTGCCCTGTGGGTGCGCGGCGTGCTCGGCGCGAGCGCGCTGCTGTGCCACTTCCACGCGCTCGGCCACATCGGCGCCGGCGAGGCGGCGTTCCTCAACCAGACGAGCGCAGCGTGGGTGGCGGTGCTGGCGCCCCTCTGGCTCGGCGAGCGCACGCGCGGGTGGGTGTGGGTCGCGGTCGCCGGGTCGCTCGTGGGCATGGCGCTGCTCGCCCACCCGCGTCCCGAGCTGGGCGACCTGACCGCGCGGTGGATCGGGCTGTCCAGCGGCCTGTTCGCCGCCGTCGCGTACGTCTCGATCCGCACGGCGAGCGCCACCAACCGCCCGACGACGATCGTGTTCTGGTTCACCTGGATCGCGGCGGTCGCGGCCGGCCTGGGTGCGTGGCTGGTCGACGCCGCGTGGCCGTCCACGCCGGCGGTGTGGGCGCTGGCGGTCGGCTCGGGCGTGTTCGCCACGCTGGGCCAGCTGTTCATGACCACGGCCTACAAGCTCGCCCCGGCCGCGCCCATCGCCGCCGCCAGCGCGGCGAGTCCGCTGATGACCGCGGTGCTGGCGGCGCTGCTCCTCGACCAGGTGCCCGACGCCACCGGGCTGGCCGGCATGGCCGTGCTGCTCACCAGCGCGGTCGCCCTGCCGTGGATGCAGACGCGACGGTGATCGTCGCGCCCTCGCGGGTGCACCATGGTCGCTTCGGGTGGACAGTTTAGACCGGTGGTCTTATCGAAGGTCCATCGACTTCAGACCACTGGTCTGAGCCGACCTGGAGGACCGATGATCACCGACAGCTGGTACGCCGTGGCCACCCCGCGGCAGGTGCGACGACAGCCGCTGGCGCTGCGCCGCTTCGGACAGGACCTGGTGCTCTGGCGCGACGCCACCGGTCGGGTCGTGGTGATGCCCGACCGCTGCCCCCACAAGGGCGCGCGCCTGTCGGACGGCCGGGTGCAGGACGGCACGCTCGCCTGCCCCTACCACGGCTTCCGCTTCGATCCGGCGGGCGCGTGCGTGGCCACGCCGGTGCAGCCCACCACCCGCATCCCCCACGCCATGTGCGTGCATCCGCTGCCCAGCCGGGAGGTCCACGGGCTGGTGTGGGTGTGGGTGGGCGACGGCACGCCCACCGAGGAGGTGCCCTGGTTCGACGACGTGCCGACCGACAGCGTGGGCGCGTGGGACGGCGCGCTGGTCTACCCCGTCCACTACAGCCGGATGATCGAGTCCAACTTCGACGTCTACCACTTCCCGTTCGTGCACCGGTCGATCGACCCGGGCATGGGCGAGGCCGTCGAGGACATCGCCGTGCACGCCGAGGACGACTTCATCCACTCCGAGGGCGTCATCGTCAACCGGTCCGGTCGCCGCACGCCGTACCACGTCGACTTCAAGGCCCCGAACCTGCAGGTGCTCGGCCTGACGCGCCACGTGCTCGGCTTCATCGCCTGCACGCCGATCGACGACGACCACACCTGGGTCTACGCCCGGGTCCACACCGACTACACGCGGTGGGCGTGGGTCAACCGGCTGCTGTCGTTCCTCATCCTGTCGCTCGACTGGCACGTGGCGCAGGCCCGACAGGACATCCCCGTGCTCCGTCACCTCACGCCGCGACAGACCGCGCCGGGCGCGTGCGTCTGGGTCCACGCCGACGCCGGCGCGGCTCGATATGTCCAGTGGCGAGCCCGTGCGCTGCAGGCGCAGGCCCAGCGAGAGGAGACCCCGCGTGCCCCGACCCCGCTTCGACAGGCTGGCGCCTGAGCGTCGACGGGCCGTGCTCGACACGGCCGCGGCCGAGTTCGCCGCCCACGGCTACCACGAGGCCTCGATCAACCGCGTGCAGGCCGAGCTCGGCCTGTCCAAGGGGGCGTTCTACTACTGGTTCGACGACAAGGACGACCTGTTCGCCACGGCCGTCGAGGACCGGATGACCGATCTGGTCGCGGCCGTGCTCCCCGACGTCGAGGCCGCCTTCGCCGGTCAGCCGTTCTGGGACGCCGTCGCCTTCGGCATCCGCCGGATGACCGAGCACACCGCCACCGCCCCCGAGCACCTCGCCCTGCTCAAGGCCGCCATCGCCTCCCCCCTGCTCACGATGCCCCGCGTGGGCGAGCTGATGGCCGCCGCCGTGGGCTGGATGGCCGACAAGGCCCGCCAGGGTCAGGCCACCGGCGACGTCCGCACCGACCTGCCGGCCGAGCTCGTCGCCTCGGTGTGCATGGGCATGCTCGACGCGCTGGACCGCTACACGCTCGGCGGCACGGAGGACGCCGCCGTGATGGCCGATCCCGCGTGGGTGGAGCAGCTGCTGGGGCTGTACGTGGACCTGCTGCGGCGGGTGGCGGCGCCGTAGGCGGCGAGCCGCCCCCAGGCGCCCCCCCAGGCCGATCAGAGCTTGTCGAGGATCCCGTTCGACAGGCTGCACGACAGGCCGAAGCCGTCGGGCTCGACCTCCAGCGCCGTCACCGTGCCGTCCTCGACGATCATCGCGTAGCGCTTCGAGCGCAGGCCGCCGAGGCCGGGGGCGTCGACGTCGAGGCCCATCGCCTTGGTGAACGTGCCCTGGGCGTCGGCGAGCATGCGGATCTTGCCCGTGGCGCCGTGGGCCTCGCCCCAGGCCGACATCACGAACGCGTCGTTGACGGCGACGCAGGCGATCGAGTCGACGCCCTTGGCCTTGATGGCGTCGAAGTCCTCGACGTAGCCGGGCAGGTGGGTGCGGCTGCAGCCGGGGGTGAAGGCGCCGGGGACGGCGAAGACGACGTGCTTGCCGCTGCCGAACAGCGCCTGGGTCTCGAGCTTGTTGCCGGGCGCGCCCTCGGAGAGGGTGCCGGCGGGGAGGGAGTCACCGACCTGGACGGACATGGAGGCCTCACGGGTGTGGGGGTGGAGTCCTGCACGCCGTAGCCCGCCGCGGCCACGACGGCGTGCTGGCCCGGGCCGCGCGACAGATCGGTGCACGGCCGACCCGCTACTCGCGGATCTCCAGATCGAGCCACGACCACAGCCGCTTCAACGGCGCTGGGGCCCACCAGTTGGCGTCGCCCAGCAGCGCCATCGTGGACGGCACGAGCAGCGCCCGCACGATGGTGGCGTCGATGGTGATCGCCACGACCATGCCCGCGCCGAGCTCCTTGACGAACAGGAAGCGACCCGCCGCGAAGCCCAGCACCACCACGATGAGCAGCGCCGCCGCGCGCGTGATGATCGACCCCGTGCGCTCCAGCCCGGCCGCCACGCTGTGGGCGTTGTCGCCGGTGCGGTCCATCTCCTCCTTGATGCGCGACAGGAGGAAGACCTCGTAGTCCATGGACAGCCCGAACACGACGGCGAACATGATGACCGGCACGGTCAGATCGATGCCCCCGGGCGGCTCGAACGCCAGCAGACCGGTCAGGTGGCCGTCCTGGAAGATCCACACCAGCGCGCCGAAGCTGGCCCCGATCGAGGCGATGTTCATCAGCACCGCCTTGATCGGCACCACCACCGACCCGAACGCGACGAACAGCAGCACCAGGTTGACCAGCACGATCAGGCCCACCGCGAGCGGCAGGTGGTCGGACAGGGCCAGGCGCGCATCCGAGATCAGCGCCGTGGGACCGCCGACGAGCGTGGTGACGCCGGGGCTGTCGACCCCGCGCACCGCACGCACCGCAGCGGCTGCCGCGTCGGACCGCCACCGCGCCTCGGGCACCACCCGCACCACCGTGGCGTCGCCCTTGCTCGTGGCCGCCAGCGCGCCGCGCAGCTGCATGGGCATCAGCGAGGGCGTCTTGAGGAACGTCGCCGCCACCTTGGGCTGGGTGAGCGGACCGTCGGCGAACGGCGTCTCGACCTTGCGGATGCCGGGGAGCGCCTGCACCTTGTCGACCCAGTCGACGACGGCCTGCGTGGCCGCGGGCGTGATGATGCTGCCCTCGGTGCGCACGAGCACGAGGATGGGCGTCTGGCTCTCGGCGCCGAAGCCCTGCGGATCGTCGAGCGCCTCGTCGACCTTGCGCACGTCGGTGTCGCGCGGGAACGTGGAGACGTCCGGCATGATCGTCTCCAGGTGCAGCGCCGGCGCCGCGAGGCCCGCCAGCACCACGAGGACCACGCCCGTGACCAGCAGCGGGCGCGCCATCACCGTCATCGCGATGCGGTGCCAGGCCCCGTCGTCGCGGGGCAGGTTGCGCGTGCGCCCCAGGCGCGGCCCCAGCACCACCAGCAGGGCCGGCAGCATCACCAGCGCCGCCACCATCGCGCAGACCACCACCAGGGCGCCGGCGATGCCGATGGTGCGCAGCAGACCGAGCGGGAACACCAGCAGCGCCAGCATGCTCCCCGCCACGGTCACGCCCGAGACCACGATCGCCCGCCCGGAGGTACGCAGCATGTGGGTGACGGCCTCGACGTCGGACGCCCCGTGGGCCACCTCGTCGCGGAAGCGCTGCACCAGCACCATCGCGTAGTCGATCGCGAGCCCCGTCCCGATGAACGTGCCCACGTTGAGCGCGAACACGCTCACCTCGGTGACGTGGGCGAGCAGGCGCAGCACGGCGAACGAGGCCGGGATCGCCACCACGCCCACGGCCAGTGGCAGGCCCGCCGCGAACGGCCCGCGGAAGAACAGCAGCAGCAGCAGCGCCACCACCGGCAGCGCCAGCAGCTCGGCGCGCTCCAGGTCGTGGACCGCCAGATCCTGGGCGGTGCGCTCGGCCGCGGTGGGTCCGCCCACGAGCACGGGCACGGGCGCGTCGTGGAGCGTCGCGGTGAGCCGGTCGAGCGCCTCGGCCTTGTCGCGCGGCCCCCCGTGCAGCTCGATCAGCAGCAGGGCGCGCTGGCCGTCGGCCGCCAGCAGGTCCTTGTGCCCCGGATCGGTGGGCGTGGTGACGCGACGGACGGCGGGATCGGCACGCAGCGCGGCCACCGTGTCGCCGAGCGTCGCGGCGACGTCGCCCGGGTCGACGGGCGCCTGCGCATCACCGGCCACCACCATCAGGTCCGGCTCGCCGATGCCGAGCAGCGCCACCAGGGCGTCGCGCGTGGCCACGGCCTCGCTCGTCGGGTCGTCGAGCCCGGTGGCGGCGAGGTCGCGGTGCACCCCGGCGCCGAACCAGCCGGCCAGCGAGCCCACCACGACGAACGCTGCGATCACGGGCCACGGATGCCGCGTCACCAGGCGAGCCACCAGCACGAGCATCCGCACTCCGGCCGACGTCGCGGTGCGCATCCGCGAGCGGGCACGGGCCCGTAACCGTCACGCCCGATCCGGGAGGCGCGCGGCGGAACAATCGGTCCACCCCGCGATCGGCAGGCGATCCGCCCGCGAGGCGGCCTACTGCCGGTCGGCGGCGGCCGGCACCGACTGCAGGTAGGCCCACAACGCCTCGCGCTCGGTGGCGTTCATCGCGGCGGCGTAGGGCCCGATCTCGGTCATCGGCGCACGCAACGCCGTGCCGTCGGGGCGCTTGCCGTCGGTGAGCGCGGTCATGAAGTCGTCGTAGGACCAGCCCTGCAGGCCGTCGGGACCCGGCGTGAGGTTGGCGGCGGGCGGCCAGTCGGGGGGACCGCCCGGCACCGGACCCCCGGCGAGGTCCTCGTGGTGGCAGCCGGTGCAGACGGCGGCGAGGTGGGCGCCGTAGGCCAGCGTGTCGTCGGACGACGGCGGCACCGCCTTGTGCGCGGCCTCGTGGTCGTGGACCATCTCGGCGGCGAGGAACAGCTGGCCGGTGGCGACGAGCACGGTGCCGATGGGGCCGAGCTCGACCGGCGCCACGGTGTTGTCGACCGGCGGCAGCGACCGGATGTAGGCCACCAGATCGGACAGCTCCTGGTCGGACATCTGCACGAAGTCCTGGGCCGGCATCACCGTGGGGTGGCCGTCGGGCTTGATGCCGTGGCGCACCATGTGGTCCCAGTCGACCATCGTGTAGTCGAGCGTGCGGCTGCCCTCGCCGGTGGTGAGGTTGGGGCCCAGCAGGCGACCGAGCATCGGGTCGTCGACCATCACGCCGCCGCCGTAGCCGTCGCCATGGCAGGCGCGGCACGAGTAGAGCGCGTCGGACAGGTGCTTGCCGCGTGCCACGGCGCGCTCCATCGCCACCGCGTCGAGATCGACGCCGGCCAGGACGTCGACGGGCGTGCCGTCCTCGTTCGTGGTGGGCGCACCGGTGGCCTCCAGCGCACGGAGCCGCTCGGCACGCAGCGCGTCGACCTCCTCGGCCGTGAGCGGGAACGGCATCGGCACCGCCACGTCGTGCGCGGTGAACGACTGCGCCATGCGCGTGGACGCCGACGACGTGGCCCACCACGCGCCGCCCGCCGCTGCGAGCCCCACCACACCGACGACCGCAATCGCACCCTTGGCAAGCCAGTGCATCTCGACCCCCTTGTCGTACGAAGCCCCCGCTCCGACCGCCGACGCCTAGCCACATCGTCCAGCGTTTGTCAATTATGCCCTCTTCCTGTCGTGCAAGGTCCCACCCGAATGGGGGTGTGGCGCGCGCGGGGATCCGACTCCCATTCCTCGCCCGCTTGGCGTAGTCTTCCGCCGCCGACCTGGAGAACCCGTGCAGCCCACCGTGGTGCAGCAGCTCGACCTCGACGCCATCCCGCGGGGCACGCGGGCCCACCTCGCCCTGGAGACCGTCCGCGACGGGCTGGGCGCCGACATGCTCGTGCCCGTGGTGGTGGCGCGCGGCGCACGTCCCGGTCCGGTGCTCGGGCTGACCGCCGTGGTGCACGGCAACGAGCTCAACGGCATCCCGGTGATCCACCGGTTGCTCCAGGAGCTCGACCTGTCCCGGCTGGCAGGTGCCGTCGCCGCGGTGCCCGTGGTCAACGTGCCCGGCTACCACCGCAACGAGCGGCGGTTCAACGACGGCGCCGACCTCAACCGCACGTTCCCCGGACGCGAGGGCGGCACGAACGCCGAGGTGTTCTCGTGGCGCTTCCTCGATCGCGCCGTGCGCCACTTCGACTACCTGGTCGACCTGCACACCGCGAGCTTCGGCCGCACCAACTCGCTCTACATCCGCGCCGACCTCCGCGACGCCACCACCCGGGGCATGGCCGAGGCCTTCCACCCCCAGCTGCTGCTGCACAACCGCAGCGAGGACGGCACGCTCCGTGACGCCGCGCTCGACCTCGGCGTGCCCGCGATCACCGTGGAGATCGGCAACCCGCAGCGCATCCAGGAAGACCTCGTCCGCCACAGCGTCGGGGGCCTCCAGCGCATCCTCGCGCTGCTCGGCCTGGTCGACCACACGCCGCCCGCACCGCCCCCCACGCCGCCGATCCGCTGCGGGCGCTCCTACTGGCTCTACACCGACCGGGGCGGCGTCCTCGAGGTGTTCCCGCCGCTGCTCGCGTCGCTCGACGCCGGCGCGCACATCGCCCAGGTGCGCGACATCTACGGCGTGGTCACCCGCGACTTCCACGCGCCCGAGGCCGGCGTGGTGATCGGGCGCTCCACCAACCCGGTCAACCAGACCGGCTCGCGCATCCTCCACCTGGGCATCGAGGGCGACCCCGAGACCGCGCCCGCCGCCCCGGACGCCTGATGCGGACACGTGTGCTCGCCGGCCTGCTGATCGCCAGCCTGCTCGTCTACGCGTGGGTGCGGTTCCGGGTGGTGCCCCAGAACCACACCGCCGCCGCCGTGCCCCCCACCGACGATCGCGTGGCCGGCCTGCACGTGCCGCCGGGCTTCCGCATCGACGTGGTCACCAAGGACGCGCCCGACGCGCGCGGGATGGCGTGGGGACCCGACGGGGTGCTGTTCGTCGGCAGCCGGTCTGCGGGCAACGTCTACGCGGTCGTCGACGCCGATGGCGACCACCACCCCGAGCGCGTCGTCGTGGTGGCGTCCGGCCTCGACATGCCCGTGGGCGTCGACGTGCACGACGGGGACCTGTACGCCTCGTCGATGGACCGGATCGTCCGCTTCCCCGACCTCGCCCACCACCTCGACGATCCTCCTGCACCGGTGCTCGTCACCGACGCGCTGCCCCAGGAGCGCCCCCACGGCTGGAAGTTCATCCGCTTCGGCCCCGACGGACGCCTCTACGTACCGATCGGGGCGCCGTGCAATGCGTGCGAGACGCCCGCCGACCCGCGGTTCGGCACGATCGGCAGCATGAACGCCGACGGCTCCGACCCGCGCATCGAGGCGCGCGGCGTGCGCAACAGCGTGGGCTTCGACTGGGATCCGGTCACCGGCGACCTGTGGTTCACCGACAACGGTCGCGACCTGCTCGGTGACGACACGCCCCCGTGCGAGCTGAACCACCTCGTCCACCGGGGGGACCACTTCGGCTTCCCCTACTGCCACGGCGTCGACATCCCCGACCCCGACCTTGGCCGGGCCCACCCCTGCCGCGACTACGTGCCACCCGCGCTGGCCCTGCGCGCCCACGTCGCCCCGCTCGGGATGCGCTTCTACACGGGCTCGGCGTTCCCGGCGCGCTACCGGGGAGCCATCTTCCTGGCCGAGCACGGCTCGTGGAACCGCACCACGCCGCAGGGCTACCAGGTGGACGTGGTGTTCCTCGACGACGACCGGCAGGTGGTGGCGTACGAGCCGTTCGTCACCGGCTGGCTGCAGGGCGAGGAGGCGTGGGGACGGCCCGTCGACGTGCTCGTCCACCCCGACGGCAGCCTGTACGTCTCCGATGATCGCGCCGGGTGGATCTACCGCGTGTGGTGGGAAGGCCCGTAGGCCCTACCCGCGCACCAGCCGTCGGGCGCCCATCGCCTCGAGCGCGGCCGCCACGCGGTCGACCTGGTCGCCCTGGACGACGACGTCGTCACCGTCGACGCTCGATCCGCACCCGAGCTGCTTGCGCAGCGTCTTCGCGAGGGTGTCGAGCGCGACCGGACCGCCACCCACGCCCTGCACCAGCGTGGCCGTCTTGCCGCCGCGGCCCTTCTTCGAGCGGCGCAGCACCACCTTGCCCGACAGGTCGGGCGCTCCCGGGACCGGTACAGCGGCGGCGGGTGCCGGGGTGGGTGCAGGCGACGCGGCGGGTGCGCTGGCCTTGACGCCGAGCGCGCCGAACAGGTCGCCCAGCGAGCTGCCGCCCCCGGTCTGCACCACGTCCTTGTCCTTGCGCGCCACGTCGCCTCCTCGATCCCGGGCCTGGGGGCTGGTCTACCCACGTTTCATCACGTCCGCTCGCCTTCGTGCGCGGTACGGGTTGGCTGGGAGGTGGAGGCACGCATGGCCAAGGAGAGCCGGCTGCGCAGGCTCGCCCGCATGGGCGGACTCGCGACACGCGTCACCACCGAGTGGGTGGGCCAGGGCGTCCGATCGGCGCTGGCGTCCACGGAGACGCAGCGACAGCAGCTGCGCGAGCGCTTCCAGCTCGACAGCGCCGAGCAGGTCGTCGAGGTGCTCGGTCAGCTCCGCGGCGCGGCGATGAAGGTGGGCCAGGGGCTGTCGATCGCCGCGCAACACCTCGACCTGCCCGACGACGTGCGCCAGACGCTGGCGAAGCTGCAGTCCGAGGCGAGGCCGGTGCCCGCCGATCAGATCCGCGCCACGCTGGAGCGCGAGCTGGGCGCCCCCGTCCCCGAGGTGTTCCGGCGCTTCGACGACACGCCGCTCGGCACCGCGAGCCTGGCCCAGGCCCACGCCGCCGTGCTCCCCGACGGCCGCAAGGTGGTGGTCAAGGTGCTGCACGACGGGGTCGACGACGCCGTCCAGTCCGACCTGCTCGCGCTGCGCACGGTCATGCTGTCGGGGCGCGCGTTCGGGCGCAGCAAGGAGGAGCTCGACGGGGTCTACGAGGAGATCCGGGCCCGCCTGCTCGAGGAGCTCGACTACCTCCAGGAGGCGGCGAACATCCAGGCCTTCGTCGAGGCCTTCGGCGACGGCGACGGCGTCCGCATCCCGCGCCACGTGCCGGCGCTGTGCACGGAGCGCGTGCTCGTGCTCGACCACCTGCCCGGCATGCCGCTGGAGCGCTTCCTCGCGATCGCCACGCCCGAGGCCCGCCAGGCCGCCGGCATGAACCTCGCCCACCTGTTCCTCGACATGGCGTTCGACAAGCGCCTGCTCCACGCCGACCCCCACCCGGGGAACTACCTGTTCGAGGCGGACGGCCGCGTGGACCTGTTGGACTTCGGCTGCGTCAAGCGCCTGGACGTCTTCTGGATGGCCACCTACGCCGAGGCCGTCCTGCACGCGCTCGACGGCGACCGCGACGCCTGCCTCGACGCCGTGCGCCGCATGGGCGCCTGGGACGGCGACGACCCTGGCGCCGCCGACGTCATCTGGCAGTTCTGCGACACCGTCCTCGCGCCGTGGCGGCGCGGCGATCACGTCATCGGCGTCGACGACGGCGACCTGCTGGAGGAGATCAAGCCGGTGGTGCGCCGCATCTGGTCCTACCCCGAGATCGTGGCGCCCCCCGAGGTGGTCTTCCTGCACCGCACGCTCGGCGGGCTGTACACCCTCGCCCGCCGCCTGCAGGTGCGCGGCCGATGGGACGCCATCCTGCGGCACTACCTCGACCGCGCCATCGCCGCGGGCCGCTGACCGACGTCAGGTGCGGCCCCACCGCGCCTCGAACCCGACGAGCAACCACGGCGCCACGCGAAACGCGGGCTGTCGGAACGGCACGGTGATCTGGTTCGTCCAGCCGAGCTCGGCGTAGACGCCGACGGGACCGTCGAACGGCGCCGACAGCGACAGCGCGTGCAGCTCCCACAGGTCGACGCCGGCGGCGGCGTCCCGTCCTGCGTCGCTGGCCGCGTCGACGGCGACATCGGTGCCGATGCGGATCCGCCAGCGGAAGCCGAGCCGGACGGGCCCGACGGGGGCGTCGATGTCGTTGCCGATCACCACGCCGACGTCGGTCCAGCGATCGGCGCGCCCGTCCGCTCCCGGGACGGGATCGAGCCAGTCGAGGCCGACGGTGGCGGGCAGATCGCCCGTGCCGAGGGTGGAGTGGGCGACGAACACGTGCTCGACGCTGGGGCCGGCGTACAGCCGCATGTCGCCCCAGTCCCACTCCTTGTGCCAGCCGACCGACAGCGCCCCCTCGACCCGCCACGTGGCGTGCACGACGTCGCCGTCGGCCCACCAGCCGCGCCGCTCGCCGCTCGCCGTCCACGCCAGCATCACCTTGCGGCCGAAGCGGTGGTCGCCGTGGGCGAGCACGTTGGTGACCGTCTTGCACGGGGCGACGCCGGGCTCGGCCTTGCAGGCGGGCAGCACACCCGCGCCCGCCTCGATCGTGTGGGCGTCGCGGTGGGTCGCGTCGGCGGCGAACGCGGGGGCAGCAGCGAGGATCGCGAGCCCGAGCGCGCCCATCGGTCGTGTGGTCATCTCCTCCCCCATCCTCGAGAGGCTACCGCGGACGCGCTGCCGTCGACGTCGCACGGAGGATTCGTGACGACCGTCAGCGCGCCGGCCGCGCGAGCCGTCGCGCCCATCGCTCCCACGTCGCGCCCCCGCCGGTCTGCGGCGGTTCCTCGGCGATCGCGCGGCGGACACCGTCGTCGAAGCCGGTGCGCACGGCGTCGGGCAGGTGGGCCCACACGCCGGGCTCGTCGAGGAGCAGGTCGTCGGTGAGCCCGTCGACGAGCTTGCGGGCGATGCGGAAGTCGGCGCGGGTCACCAGCTTGATCCACGCGCTCGACAGCGCCGGCGTCAGCACGGGCACGGGCACGGTGACCGGCCGCATGCCGAGCACGCCCGCCGTGCGGCGCAGGATCTGCTCGGCGGACAGCACCTCGGGCCCGGGCAGGTCGTGGATGCCCGCGGGGACGGCGTCGGAGGAGATCGCTGCTGCGAGTGCGGTCACCACGTCGTCGACGGCGACGGGCTGGGTGCGGCTGCGCAGCCACGCCGGCAGCACCATCACCGGCAGCCGGTGGGCGAGGTCGCGGACGATGAGCCAGCTCTCGGAGCCGTGGCCCACGATCATGCTCGCCCGCAGCTCGACGACCGGGACGGTGCCGCCGGCCAGGGCCTCGCCGGTGCGGGCCCGGGCGATCAGGTGCTCGGACGGCGACCCCTCGGGGACCGGCGCCCCCAGGTAGACGATGCGGCCGACCCCGGCGTCGGCGCACGCCCGCGCCACGGCCTCGGCAGAGCGTACCTCGGCACCGACGAGGTCCCCGGCGTCGGTGGCCATGTGGTGGACGAGGTGGACGTAGGCGCGCGCGCCGTCGAGGGCGGCCCGCACCGTGTCGATGCGGTCGACATCCAGCGCGACCCACGACCGGTCCGGCCACCGACGGCGGGCGCTGTCCGGAGACCGCGACCCGCAGCGCACGGGCACGCCGGCCGACGTCAGCGCCGCCACGAGGCGCGCGCCGACGAAGCCCGTGGCGCCCGCCACGACCACCGCTCCCTGCACGCCCACCTCCGTCCCCAGTACTCGTGATCACGCGTACCACGAAACCGGCGACGGGACGGAACGACGCGCGTCGCGTCGTGTCGGCGGACGTCAGCGACGGGTGCGCGGCACCTTCGCCGCCGCACCGGAGGCCACCATCTGGGTGAGCACCCGCTGCATCTCGCTGGCGAACACGTGCTGGATCATCGCCAGGCCCACCGGACGCAGCCCGTCGAAGGCGTGGGCGAGCTCGCCCGCCGACCCCGAGGCGCCAAAGCCGTCGCCGGCGTTCTTGACGTAGAGCGCGACGAGCTCGTCGGCGAGACGACCCACGTGGCGCGCCATCAGGTCGTTGGCTGCCCGCGTGACCGACAGGTCGACACCGGCCGCCTCCAGCGCCAGCGCCTGCTCCAGCAGCACCGGGCTCGGCGCCAGGTAGGACCGGCCGCGGCGCTCGAGGAACCCGAGGCGCACGAGGTCGCCGACGATGCCCGACCGCCGCTCGCCGAGCAGCTCGCCCAGCTCGTCGTCGCTGTAGATCCGCGGCTCGTCGTCGGCCCACGGCGCCTGGAGCCGCTGCTCCAGCCCCAGCCACTCCGACAGCACCAGCTCGCCCTTGTCGATGCGGGCGACGAGATCGCGGATGGCGCGGATGCGCAGCCCGCGGTCCTGCAGGGCGCCGATGAGCTGGAGCCGCTCGACGTGGGTGTCGTGGTAGTACGCCTTCCGCCCACGGATCTCCGGCGGCTGCAGCGCCCCCTTCGACTGGTAGAAGCGGATGGTGCGGCTGGGCACGCCCGTGTGGGCGGCCAGCTCGTCGATCGTGAGCGCGTCGGGCGAGGGCTCGTCGGGCACCATGGCGCCGACCTCCGGCAACATCGGTAGCGTCGCCATCGTACCGTCAGCCGCGAACCAGCGCACGGCCGCTCCCCACGGTGGTCTCCCCGGGCAGCGGACGCGCGAGGTGGCCCACCCGACGCAGGGCGCCGCGCAGGATCTCGCCCCACGAGCCGGTGCGGTAGCGCACGCCGTGGGCCTCACAGATCGCGCGGACCTCGGGGGCGATCTGCCGGAGGCGGTTGGTCGGGAACCGCGGGAACAGGTGGTGCTCGATCTGGCGGTCGAGGGCCCCGCACAGGATGGAGATCGGCAGCGGCACCTCGAAGTCGTTGCTGGCCTCGACCTGCATCGCGTACCAGGCGCCCTTGCCGCGCGCGCGGGTGCCCTCGGGGTAGGCCGCCGTCTCCTCGCCCACGTGGCCACACAGGATCGTGGCGGCCGTGTACAGGTCGCGCATGACCTCGCTGGCGGCGTTGCCCAGCGCCACCTTCCACCACAACGGCCCGGCCAGCGCGGGGAACAGCACGTACTCCTTGGCGTAGTAGGGCACGAACTTGCGCAGCGCGCGGCGGTGGGCGCGCAGCAGCGTGCGCCAGTGGCGGTCGGGCAGGAAGTCGGACCCCTCCGGGCGGCCGTTGCCGACGTACAGGTCGGTGAGCCCGGTGAAGTGCATGTTCATCGTGAACCCGAACGCCGGCCAGATGAAGCCCACCAGGTAGGGCAGCTGGCGCTCGTGGTAGCCGTGGTGGGGCGTGTGCTCGGTGAGCCGGACCGGGCCGAAGTGGATGTCGGGGTCCTTGCCGGCGATGTTGGTGTGCTGGTGGTGGCGCAGGTTGTGGCCCTCGTGCCACGCCTCCTCGTCGATGGGCACCTCCCACCACCACGTGTCGGAGTGGTAGCGCCCGGCTCCCTCGATCTTGTCGAAGGCGCCGTGGAGCACGGTGTGGCCGACCTCGGTGGCCTGCAGCTGCTTGTGCAGCCACAGCGCCACCACGCCCAGCGACCACGACACTGGCTCCAGGGAGAAGTGGATCAGCCCGCGGCCGACGACCTCCAGCACGCGGGACGTGCGGTCGACGCGACGGATCCAGGCCAGATCCTCCTCGCCGAGGTCGGCCTCGACCCGTCGACGGACGGCGTCGATCGCCTTGCCGAACGCCGCGAGGCGCTCCTCGTCGGGCAGGGTGCGGGGGTCGACGAACTCGATCGTGTCTGCCTCTTCCACCAACGCGGCCATCACGCCCTCCTCGGTGCGACACCGGTCCATCGTGTCGCTGGCGCAGCGTTAACCGTTACAGTTTTCGGTGTCACATCAATCGATGACGAATGGAGCATCCGCCGGGCCCGCCAGACCGCGGAAAGGTCGGCGGACGTCCGCGCGTAGGAGCGATCCTCCCCAACCGGCGCCCCTGCCGACCGCCCTCGGAGCGCGCATGCCCGCCCCCGCCTCCCCCACGCCGCTGGCCGCCCAGGCCGCAGCGCTGGCCGACAAGCTGGCCGGGCTCGACGCGTGGCTCGACAGCACGGTCCGGCAGGCGCGCACCGACGTCGCCGCCCTGGAGCGCGCGGTCGGCGGCGATCTGTCGCTGCTGCGGCGCTTCGACGGCGACGTCCGTCACCTCATGGGGCTGGTCCACGAGATCGAGCGGGTTCGCGGCGACCTGGCCCGGCGCGCGCGCGTCGCGTCCGCCCGCCCCGAGGTGCTGGTCGGCGCCACCGAGCAGGTCCGCGACGTCCTGGCCGCCCGTCGCCAGCTCACCGAGCTCCACGCGCGGGTGCTGGTGCAGGTCGAGGCCCAGCTCCGTCGACCGATCGGCCCGCAGCGCCCGCTCACGTGCACGCTGCCCGACGCGTAGCGCAACGCGACACTCCGCGACGTCACCTCCTCGCCCGCCGTGCCGTACTGGCGGGCCAGGAGGTCTCATGCGTCACATCGCCGTCCCCTGTCTCGTCACCCTGCTCATCGCGTGCAGCGGGGCGAGCCGCGCGTCCCAGCCGATGGCCACCGCCGACAGCCCGACCACCCCGGACCCGTCTCGCCCGATGGCGGCACCGCCGCTCAAGGAAGGCCAGGCCGAGGCGCGGTTCGCCATGGGCTGCTTCTGGTGCGCGGAGTCGGACTTCGAGCACGTCCCTGGCGTGATCGACGCCGTCTCCGGCTACGCCGGCGGCCACACGACGCAGCCGACCTACCACGAGGTGGGCTCGGGAAGCACCGGCCACGCCGAGGCCATCCGCGTGATCTACGACCCCACCAAGGTCACCTACCCCGAGCTGCTCGCCACGTTCTGGCACGGCATCGACCCGTTCGACGGAGGCGGCCAGTTCTGCGATCACGGCAGCCAATACCGCCCCGCGATCTTCCCCCTCGACGACGCCCAGCGCACGGCCGCCGAAGCGAGCCTCAAGGCCGTCGAGAAGGACCTCGGCAAGCCCGTCGCCGTCAAGCTCGAGGACGGCGGCACCTTCTGGGTGGCCGAGGACTACCACCAGGACTTCTGGAAGACGAACGCCGAGCACTACCAGCGCTACCGGATGGGCTGCGGGCGCGACGCGCGCACGAAGGCGGTGTGGGGCACGGGCAACGCGCACTGAAGCGGCCGCGTCCCGGCCACGCCCTGCGCGACCGGGACGCCGATCACGCCTTGCGCGGCACGAACTTCAGCGCGACGCCGTTGATGCAGTAGCGCAGGCCGGTGGGCTTGGGGCCGTCCTCGAAGACGTGGCCCTGGTGACCCTCGCAGCGGGCGCAGCGCACCTCGGTGCGGACCATCAGGAAGCCGTGGTCGGGCACGAGGTGGACCACCTTGTCGCTGACCGGCTGGAAGAAGCTCGGCCAGCCGGTGCCGCTGTCGAACTTCGCGGTGCTGTCGAAGAGCGGCAGGTCGCAGCCGGCGCAGTGGTAGACGCCGTCGGCGTGGTTGTCGGCCAGCGGGCTGGTGAACGCGCGCTCGGTGCCCGCCTGGCGCAGCACGTGGAACTGCTCGGGGTCGAGGCGCTGGCGCCACTCGGCCTCGGACAGCTCCAGCGGCTCGATCTTCTTGGGGACGTCGACGTTCGGCGGCGCCTTGTCACCCGCTGCCTTCTTGTCGGACGACTTCGGCGGGGCGGCCTGCCCGCTCGTGGCACAGCCGAGCAGCGCGACGGCGCCGAGTCCTGCGAGAAACGACCTGCGGTCCATGGAACCTCCTCGCCCACGGGTACGCGCGGTGGGCGCGGACGGACACGGCGCGTGACGACCTGCGACGATCAGCGCAGCTCGACCCACGCCCCCTTGGCCGTGCTGCCCGCCGGCAGCAGGCCGAGGTCGACCAGCGACGCCGCCATCTTCTCCCAGCGCGCCTCCGACTGGTGGCCGAGGCCCTCCGAGCCCGTCAGGAACGGGGTCTGCGCCTGCACGATGCAGTCCATCAGGTCGGGCTGGAGCTGGTCGTTGAGCCGCACCAGCTCGGCGTTGGCCTTGGCCGGATCGGCGACGTAGGCCTCCCACGCCGTCTGCGTGGCCACCACGAAGTCCTTCGCCCACGCAGGCGGCGGATCGGCGAACGCCAGCACCGTGGCGTAGGGGTTCCAGCCCGCGTCGGACGCCTTGAGGAACTGCACCTCGGCGCCGCGCGCCTTCGCCAGGCACGGCTCGGCCGTGATGTACGCCTGCTGGATGAGCGTCGCGTCGGCCAGGAACGGCCCGATGGCGCCCCCGTACGGCACCGCCTGCACCTTGCCGTCCCAGGCGTAGGTCTTCCACAGGAAGGTCTGGAACGGCGAGCCGAGCTCGATGGCGACGGTGCCGCCGGTGATCTGGTCGAAGGAGGACGGGCCGCCGGCGTGCACCATCAGGCCATTCGGTGCGAGCTGGAACGCGGGCCACGCGCCGACCGCGGCCACACCCTTGCTGCGCTTGAGCAGGAGGTCGTCGGCGACGGTGATGGCTGCGTCGGCGTTGCCGGCCACCATCAGCTCGAGCGACGGCGCACCGGGGCCGCCGGGAAGGATGGTGACGTCGAACCCGGCCTTGGCGTAGGTGCCGTCGAGCACGCCCTGGTAGAAGCCGCCGAACTCGGGCTCGGGGAACCAGTTGAGCGCCAGACGCACCGGGATGGGAGCTGCGGCCGGCGCCTCGGCGGCCTCGGGCGCAGGCGACGCGGCGTCGGGCGTGGCGGCGGGGCCACCGGTGCACCCGGCGAGGGCCATCAGCAGGGAGGGGACGAACGGCAGGGTCATGGAGCAGCTCCGGCGTGCCAGCGGCCGATGGTGCGCGCCTCCAGCAGGCGCACGGCGCCGAAGCATACCAGCGCAAGCCCCGTCGACGCGGCGATGGCCGCGAACGTCACGGCCGTGTCGGCCGACCGGGCGGACCGCAGCACGAGGTAGCCGAGCGTGGGCGGCTGGCCGTTCGAGCCCACGAACTCGCCGACGATGGCCCCGATCACCGCGAGGCCGACCGCCGTGCGCAGCCCGCTGAACAGGTAGGGCAGCGACCACGGGAGCCTCAGCTTGAACAGCTCCTGCCACCACCCGGCGCCGTACAGCCGCAGCAGGTCGACGTGCTCGGGGTCGCAGGCCCGCAGGCCCACCGACGCCCCCGTCAGGATCGGAAAGAAGCACACGATCGCGGCCGTCGCCGTGCTCACCGGCAGGCCGTAGCCCAGCCACACCACCAGCAGCGGGGCGATCGCCACGATGGGGACGGTCTGGAGCAGGAGCGCGTAGGGGTACAGCGCCGCTTCCAGTCGACGCGACCACTGGAACGCGATCGCACCGGTCATCGCCCCCACGAACGCGATGCCGAGGCCGGCCAGCGCCGCCGCCGCCGTCCACGCCGTCGCCTCCAGCAGGCGCGCCCACTCCCGGGCCACCGCACGCGCCACGTCGGCCGGCCCGGGGAGCAGCACCTCGGACAGCGTGGTGGCCAGCGCCGCCCACAGCGCCAGGAACGCCACGAACGCCAGCACCGGCGCCACCCGGGTCATGTCTCCTCCCGCAGCGCCGCGAGCACCTGCTCGACGCGGGCCCCGAAGCCCGGCTCGTGGCGTTGGTGCTCGGCGCGGGGTCGCGGCAGGTCGATGGCCAGATCGAGCACGGGACGCAGCGGCGGCCCGTCGAGCACCACCACCCGATCCGCGAGGAGCACGGCCTCGTCGACGTCGTGGGTGACCATCACCGCGGTGAACCCCGCGCTGCGCCACAGCGCCAGGAACTCCCGGTGCATCCGCGACCGCGTGAGCGCGTCGAGCGCCGAGAAGGGCTCGTCGAGCAGCATCAGCGTGGGGGCGGTGACCAGCGCACGCGCCAGCGACACACGCATCTTCATCCCGCCCGACAGCTGCCGCGGGAGGAGGTCGCCCGCATCGCCCAGGCCCACCCGCTGCAGCACCGCGTCGACGGCGGCGGGATCGGGCGTGCCGCGCAGCTCCAGCGGCAGCGCGACGTTGGCGCGCACCGTCCGCCACGGCAGCAGGGTGGGGCTCTGGAACACGAACGCCGACCGGCCGGGTCCGTCGCCCCCGGTGACCACCGCACCCCGATCGGGCACCGACAGCCCCGCGGCGAGACGCAGCAGCGTCGACTTGCCCGAGCCGCTCGGACCGACGATGGCCGTGATGCGCCCGGCCTCCAGCGCCAGATCCAGCCCGTCGACGATCGGTCGGCCGCCAGGCCACCCGAACGACAGCCCCTCGAACCGGACCGGTGACGCCACCGTCGCGTCCATCGGCGCCCCCGTCAGCGGTTCAGGGTGTAGCGCACCGTGGCCTCGTCCTGGCCCGGTGGCAGGCGGAAGGCGACGCCGTGCATGACGCCGGTGACGCAGGTGCCGTACTTGCCCTCGGGATCGGCGTGCCGCATCGGCACGACCGTGGAGACCACGCCGTTGTCGCCGTGGATCCGACGCACGGTGACCTGCACGTCGAGGCGGGAGCCCGGGCGGGGGACGTCGGGCGCCGACCAGCGGTCGCACAGCGCCAGCGCCTCGGCGTGGGTGTCGAAGGCGTTGCGCACGTCGGCGTAGGTGGCGGCGAGCTCGGGCGGCACGGGCAGATCCTCGACGCCCACGGGTTCGCCCCCGATGAGCACGGAGGCCCCGCCGTCGGCGTCGTCGCCGTCGGGACCGTCGCCCCAGGCAGCCCGCTCGGGCAGGTCGGCCGGCTCGCCGACCGCGCCGGGGGACTGGGGCGCTTCGTGGACCGTCGCGACGGGCGGCAAGGGGGGCGGCAGCACCGGCACGGCAGCCTCGCGGGGATCGGGGCCCGTGTCGGGGCTCCCCCAGATCACGAAGGCACCCGCGGCGAGCAGGCCGATCGCGGCGGCGAGGGCGAGGCGAGCGTTCATCGCGCGCCGTTATGCGCCCGACGCCCCGGCGGCCACGTGCGCCGTGCCGACCGCCCGTCAGCCACCGGTGAGCGCGTCGGCCTGGGCCTGCCACGTGGCCTCGTCGACCTCGTTGGCGCGCACCTTCTGGTCGGCCTCCTTGAAGCCCTCGGGGCTGCGCACCTCCTGGTCGGACACGTAGCGGTCGTCGTCGGTGAGGCGGTTCTCGGCGTAGAGGTGGGAGCCCTGGAACGGCCCGTCGACATAGGCGACGTCGTAGGTCCAGCGGGTCCACACCCAGCGCGTGCCCTCGTAGGTGCCGTCGCCCTCGAACGTGCCGAAGTCGTCCTCGAACGACAGCGCGAACGACTGGTCAGCGCCGTCGACGTCGAACACCATCCGGAACGACACGGGCTCGGGCGCGGCGTCGTAGATCACCCGCTCGGCCACCAGCTTGCGGTCCGGATCGGCGGTGCGCTCCATCAGGTAGGTGGTGGTGGTGCCGAAGGTCTCCAGGGTGCCCGCGAACCACCGCACCACGGCGTCGGTGGTGTCGGTGTCGCCGTCGGCGTCGGTTGTCGGGCTACACGCCGCGATCATCGGGATCAGCACCAGCGCACGCATCGTGGCCTCCACGCCCCGAGCCTACCTTGGCGGTGAAGGTCTTGCGCAAGGCTGGCGCAACGGTCGCGATCGGCGGCGTGGCGTGCGATGATGCGCGACCCTGCCCCGCCCTTCCCACGCACCGTCCCGCGGAGCCACGATGGCCCACCGATGGCTGGCCCTGGTCCTGGGTCTCCCGGCGCTCGTCGCCTGCCAGGAGAACACGCTGTCGGCGACGAACCGCACGCCGACGGCCACGATCACCGCACCCGCCGACGGCGCCGTGCTCTACGAGGGCTACCAGCTCGCCCTGCAGGGCATCGGCTCCGACATCGACAACCGTGCCTCCGACCTCACGTATGCATGGATCGTCGACGGCGACACGCTGTGTGAAGGCCCCGTCGAGGACGACGAAGGGCGCGTCGCCTGCGCGGTGCCCGTCCCCGAGGGCAAGGACACGCTCGACGTCACGCTCGTGATCACCGATCCGCGCAACGCCGCCGGCACCGACGACGCCAGCTACAAGGTCGTGGCCACCCAGCCGCCCACCATCGACATCCTCGACCCCGCCGAGGGCGTCAAGCTCTACAGCGACCAGCTCGTCACCTTCCAGGCCCGGGTCGACGACCCCGAGGACCCCGCGCGCGTGCTCAAGGTCGCGTGGGAGAGCGACGTCGACGGCGCGCTGCCCAACGCCTCGGGCACGCCCGACTCGTCGGGCAAGGTGATCGGCTCGGCGCGCCTGACCCAGGGCGAGCACGAGCTCACCGCCACCGTCACCGACCTGTCCGGCAAGACCGGCACCGACAGCGTCGTCGTGCGCGTCGGGCCCCCCAACACGGCCCCCACGTGCAGCCTGCTGGCCCCGGTCGACGGCAGCGCCAGCGCCCAGGGCACCACGCTCACGCTGCGCGGCGTCGCGAGCGACGTCGACATCGCGCCCGACCAGCTCGTCGCCACGTTCACGTCCAGCCTCGACGGCATGCTCGGCGGCCTGTCCCCGTCCACAGGCGGCGAGATCCTGCTGCCCGTGTCCACGCTGTCGCTCGGCGTCCACACGCTCACCCTCACGGTCACCGACGATCTGGGTGCCACGTGCACGGCGCGGGTCGAGCACACCGTCGGCGTGGGCCCCACGCTCACCGTGGTCACCCCGGGCGCCAACACCGTCTTCCGGGTCGGCGACCCCATCGCCTTCCAGGCCACCGTGTCCGACGCCACCGACCCGGCCACCGACGTCGACCTGTCGTGGTCCACCGATCTCGCCGGCGTCATCTCCGGCCAGGACGCCGACAGCACCGGGGTCGCCACGTTCACGTCCACCACGCTGGCCGCCGGTGTCCACACCCTCACGGTGCGCGCCACCAACACCCTCGGCCTGTTCACCGAGCGCCAGCGCACGTTCCGCGTGAACACACCGCCGCCCCTGGCCACGGTCGCCATCGACCCCGACCCGGCCACCTCCGCCGACGTGCTCACCGCGATGTTCACCAGCGCGCCCGCCGACGCCGACGGCGACCCGCTCACCTTCCGGTTCGCCTGGTCGCGCGACGCCACGCCCCAGCCCGCCCAGACCGGCAGCGCCGTGCCCGCCGTGGCCACGGCCAAGGGCCAGACGTGGACGGTCACCGTCACACCCAACGACGGCTTCCACGACGGCCCGCCCGCCACGGCCAGCGTCACCGTGATCAACGCGCGCCCCGTGGTCACGCAGACCACCATCGCGCCGTCCAGCGGCGTGGTCGCGGGCACCCAGCTCACCTGCCAGCACACCGCCACCGATGCCGACGGCGACACGCTCACCGCCGGCTACAGCTGGGCGTCGGGCACGGGCGTGCCGCTGGGCACCGGCCCCACCTACACCCTGCCCACCGGCGGCGCAGTCACGCCCGGCGGCACGGTCGTGTGCACGGTCACCGTCGACGACCAGGACGGCGGCGTCGCCACCGGCACGGCCAACGTCACCGTCGGCAACACGCCGCCCGACATCACCAGCGTCACGCTCACGCCGTCGGCGTCGCTGTCGGTCTTCTCGCTGGTCACGTGCAGCGCCACGGTCCAGGACGCCGACGGCGGCACCCCCGCCCTCACCTACGCGTGGTCGGGGCCCTCCGGTCCGCTCGGCACCGGCCCGTCGCTGCAGCTGTCGACGGCCCTGGTCTCCCCCGGCGACCTCGTCACCTGCACCGCCACGGCCACCGACGCCCACGGCGGCACCGACGTCGCCAGCGCCTCGGCCATCGCCCAGGACCCGCGCCCGAGCCTCACCGACGTGATGATCTCGGTGCAGGGCGGCGGCACGCCCCGCGCCACCAGCACGCTGATCTGCAGCTACACCGGCTACGCCGACCCCCAGGGCGACCCCGACGCCAGCCGGTTCGCCTGGCGCGTCGACGGCGTCCCCTCCGGCACCGCCCCCACGCTGGTCGGCGCCTTCGCCAGCGGCCAGACGGTCACCTGCACCGTCACGCCGTCGGACGGCACCTACGACGGCACGGCGCTCACCGACCAGGTCATCATCGGCGACACCGCCCCGTCGGTCGCCACCGTGGCGATCACGCCCGACCCGGCCGCCGCCACCGATCGCCTCACCTGCACCTACACGGGCTTCGTCGATCCCGACGGCGACCAGGACGTGTCCACCTACCAGTGGACGGTCGACGGCACCGTGCAGTCCCGCACCGCCAACACGCTCACCGGCGTGTTCACCGAAGGCAGCGAGGTCACCTGCACCGTCACGCCGCGCGCCGACAACGGCGTGAGCGGCCTGACCCGCTCCGACAGCGTCGTCATCAACACGCCGCCCGGCGCCCCGGTCGTGCGCATCGTCCCCACCGAGCCCGGCGAGCGCAACGATCTGGCCTGCTCGATCGCCACGGCGGCGCCCGACGTCGACGGCGGCGACCTCACCTACGCGCTGGCGTGGTTCCGCGACGGCGTGCCGATGCCCTACACCGCCACCGGCGTCGTGCTCGGCGACGTGCTCACCGTGCCGTCGAGCGAGACGACGCTGGGCGAGGTGTGGCGCTGCGAGGCTGCGGCCTTCGACGGCCTGGCCACCGGGCCCACCGCCTCGGCCGAGGTCACCATCACCTGCCCGCCCGACAGCGGTCAGGACGAGGCCTGCCCGGGCCTCGACTGCAAGCAGATCCAGGACGACGGCTGGTCCTACGGCGACGGCGCCTACTGGATCGACCCCGAGGGCGGCAGCCCGTTCGAGGTCACCTGCGACATGACGACGGACGGCGGCGGCTGGACGCTGGTGCTGCAGGCCGCCACGTTCTCCAACTACGACTACGACGCCGACGTGTGGACCGACACCACCGGTGGCCGCACGTTCCCCATCAACCCCGCCCTCGACGTCGACGCCGTCAGCGTCGGCTTCTACGTGATGGAGGCGAGCGAGTCGCGCCTGTGCATGCCGCGCTTCGACGACGGCGTGTGGGTGTGCCGCAGCTGGGCCCACGTCACCGACACGCCGCGCGACCTGGCGAACGGTCCGCCGATGCCGAGCTCGGTCACCACCACCAACCAGCTCACACCCGAGTGGCAGGCGATCGCCGCGGGCGGGCGCTGGTCGGCCAACGGCTGGCAGCGCTGGGGCTGGAGCCACGGCTTCTCGGCGTGCGGTGGCCTGCGGGTCGGGTTCACCGGCGACAAGGACACCACCGACAGCCGCGACTCGGGCATCGGCATCGGCTTCTACCTCGCGAACACGGGCTGCAACCCGCTCGACGCCGGCTGGACCTACGGCTCGGGCTACTACCACCACCCGTGGGCCGGTCGCCCGACGCCGCCGAGCAGCGTGCTGCCCGCGCGCATCTGGATCCGCTGAACGTGACGCCGCGCGTCGATGGGATCGGCGCGGGCCGCGTCGGCCTGGCCCTGCACGCCCGCGCACGCCGCGCGGGGCTGGCCGGCACCCTCGTGGGCCGCGACACGGGCTGGGAGGCACTCGACGCCCCGGCTGGCACCCCGGTGCTCGTGCTCACCCGCAACGACCACCTCGACGCCGTCGTCGACCGCGTGCCGCCCCACCGCCTGCCCGACCTCGTGGTGGTGCAGAACGGCATGGTGCGGCCGTGGCTCGCGCGTCGCGGCCTGCACGCGGTCACCCGCGGCCTGCTCTACTTCGCGGTGCCGGCACGCGGTGACGACCTGTCCCCCGGTCCCGAGCCCAGCCCGTTCAGCGGACCCCACGCCGAGGCCGTCGTCGCGTGGCTCACCGCCCTCGACGTCCCGGCCGTGGCGGTCGACGACGCGCGCTTCCGCGCCCTCGAGCTCGACAAGCTGCTGTGGATCGCGGCGTTCGGCGTGCTCGGGCAGGCGTTCGACGTCCCGGTGGGTGCGGTGTGCGACGACCACGCCGACACCCTGCGCGCGCTCGTCGCCGAGCTCGCCAGCGTCGCCGCGCCAGCACTCGGCGTCGCGGTCCCTCCGGGGGGCGCCGACGCCGCCGTCGATGCCCTCGTCGCCAGCCTGTGCGCCTACTCGCGGTCGATCCCGGACTGGCGTGCCTCGGTCAAGGAGTGGCCCTGGCGCAACGGGTGGTTCGTGGAGGCCGCGCGCGCCGCGGGCGTGACGCTGCCGGTCCACGACGCCCTGCTGGCACGCGTCGGGCTGCCCTGACCGCCGCGGCGGTCACGGCGTCCGGGTCACCGTCGCCAGCACTGCCGTCCGCGGCTGGGCCTCCACCGTGCCGGCGAGGTGCAGCGTCTCGACAGCCGGAGGCGGCACGAGGCGCAGCACCAGCTCCACCTGCACCGTCGTCACCTCGGCCGGCGGGGACCACGTCCTGGTCAGCGTCTGGCCCGGGGCCAGGCGGGTGTCGGTGAGGAGGCGCTCCGAAAACGGCGGCATCACCGGCTTGCCGTCGGCGTCGACGTAGACCTTGCGCCACACCAGCTGCGGATCGTCGGGCGCCACCCAGACCTGGTCGCCCTCCGCGTCGAGGCCCACGATACGCACCATCGCGACGCGGCCGGGGAAGCCCGTCGGCACGGCGTGGCCCGCCGTGTTCTCCAGCGACAGCGACAGGCCGCTGGCGTCGAGGGTGCCCTTCGCCGCCACGGCGCTGACCAGCAGCGACGGGTCGTCCTGGTACCAGGCGCGGTGGGGGCCGACGAAGGCGTGGGAGGCGTGGTCAGGGCTGCGCGCGCCAGGACCGCCGGCGCCGTCGACGCGGGGCATGTGGCAGGACGTGCAGGTGCCGGCACCCGCGGCGACGTGCTCGGGGCCGGTGGTGCAGGCGTCGGCCCCGGTGGGCGTCTTCGTGGCGTCGTGGCAGGCCATGCACATCGCGGTGCCGTCGGTGAGCACGGGCGAGGCCGCGCCGGTGCCGTGCGCGGGCGACGCGCCGGCAGGCAGGTCGTGCGGGCCGTGGAGCGCGCCGTCGGTCGCGGCCACCAGGGCGGCGGCGCCCTTCTTGCCGGGCGTGACGGCCACGGTGGTGTGGCACGTGGCGCACGACACGCCGACCTTGGCCTCCGGGGCCGTGTCGTCCGCGACGTTGCGGGGTGTGTGGCAGGCGTTGCAGGCCGTTGCGAGCTCGGCGCCCTGCTTGTCCAGCCGCAGCGTCCGCATCGCCGCGTACACCGGGTCGGCGTCCTGGTGGGCGTGGGCGTGCATGCTCTGCGTCCACTCGCCCACGATGGCCGGATGACAGGCCGCGCAGGCCTGCGGATCGTCGATGTCGACGGCTGCAGATGCCGACGGTGCAGGCGACACGGGCTCCGGCGCCGGCGACGGCCTCCCGCCGCAGGCGGTGAGCAGGAGCAGCAGCAGCGGCGCGGTCAGGGCGGGACGGGTCGACATCACGGGCCTCCGGGACGCAGCGTGGGGCACGCGCCATGCCAGCCTGCCTCAGCGACGGCGTCGCGCACCAGCCCCCAGCAGCGCCAGCAGCGCCCACCACCCCACCGGCCCAGCGCCGCGGTCGTCACACCCACACGCCGACGGCGGCGTGTAGGGGTCCGGCACGTCGACCTCGGTGTCGTCCGTGACCGGCGCGTCGGTGTCGTCGGCACCACGCGCGGCGCGGTCGCTGTCGACGCCGTCGGTGTCGCTGTCGCCCACGTCGTCGACCGCCGGCTGCACCGTGTCGGTGTCGCTGTCGCCGCTGGCCGTGTCGCTGTCGGCGGGCGGCACGCTCAGCTCGAGGTGCACGTCGTCGAGCGCGAGGAAGGCCGCCTCGTCAGGCGTGGTGCCCGCGACGAGGCGCAGGAAGTCGAAGGGCTCGGTCTGCAGGTGCAGCTGCACGTGACCGACCGTCCAACCCGCCAGCACCGTGCTCGTGCTGTCGACCACGCGGCCGCCGATCCAGGCCTCCAGCGTCAGCTGCACGCCGCTGTTGCCGAGGTGGAAGACCTCGATCGTGGCGGTGTCTGCGGGGTCGACGGAGCGGATACGCAGCGACCCGAACCGCCCGAATGACGCTCCCGGCCCGGGCGCCCAGCCGCCGAACGCCAGCACGTTGTCGGGGCTGAACCCCGCCAAGCCCCCGAGCGACCCGGACGCGTCCTCCGCGACCATCGTCGGGTTGGAGCCCGGCAGGCGCTGGTCGAGGTCCGACAGGATCACGCCGTCCTCGGTGAGCTGGCTGGTGACGGTGCCTTCGGGCACCCCGTCGAAGTGGGCCGTGCCGGCCCAGGCGGCAGCGGCGAGCGGCAGCATCCACGGCATGGACACCTCCACCGCTGCATCTTGCCACGGGCGTGCCACACCGACGCACCCCCCGGTCGCCCCGCTGTGCAATCCTGCCCGCGTGCCAGCCGTAGCACCCTCCCCGCGTCCCGGAGCCCGCATGACCGCTTCCCCGTGGACCCCCGAGCTGCACGCCCTCTGGACACGCCTGCAGGACCACCCGTTCGAGGACGAGGACCTCGCGCTCGACCTGACCGCGCGGCTGGCGCGCGAACAGCGCTGGTCCCGGGCGTACGCGATGCGGGCCGTCGACGCCTACCGGCGGTTCTGCTTCCTGGCCGTCGCCGCCGGCGTCCCCGCCACCCCCAGCGTCGACGTCGACGAGGTGTGGCACCTGCACCTGCTGTATACGCGCGACTACTGGGACGTGTTCTGCCCCACCGTGCTCGGCACCACGCTGCACCACGGCCCGACCCGCGGCGGTCGCGCGGAGGGGCATCGCTTCGGTCGCCAGTACGCCGACACCCTCGCCGCCCACGAGGCCTTCTTCGGCGTGCCCGATCCCGATCTGTGGCCGTCCGCGGCGGAGCGCTTCCGCCGTCCGGGGAGGTTCCGTCGCGTCGACACCGACCGCGCCTGGGTGATCCCCCACCCCCGCCTGCCGTCCGTGCGGGTCGCGGGCGCGTTCGCCGGGCTGGCGATGCTCCTGCTGCTCGCCGGCACCGCCCACGCCGCCGGCCTCGGCCCGTTCGACCTCGCGGGCCCGCCGTTCCTGGCGCTGTACGTGGTGCTCGGCGTGGTCGCCGTCGCCACCAGCCGTCCCCTCCGTGATCTGGCGCGGCGCGCACCGGCCGCCGACGCCCGTGACCTGACCCCATACGAGCTGGCGTGGCTCGGGGGCGGCGCGCGACGGTGTGTGGAGGTGGCGGCGGCCGACCTGGTGGCGCGGGGGGTGGCCGAGGTCGGCGACGACGGCGACCTGCGCCTGACGGCCCCCACCGACGCGCTGCCCTGGCCCCTGCCCGAGCTGGTGCCGATGGTGCTGCGGGACGAGCCCGTCGAAGGTGCCGAGGCCCTGCTCGAGGTGCTGCCGGCCACGCTGACGGCACGCGGCCTGCTGCTCGACCGGGCCGGGCGATGGCGCGCGAAGGTGCTGGCTGCCCTGCCGCTCGTCGGCCTCATCGGGTTCGGCGTCGTGAAGATGTGGATCGGCGCCAGCCGCGATCGACCGATCGGCTTCCTCGCGCTGCTCGTGTTCTTCACCCTCGTCCTCACGTTCATGGCCGTCGTGGGCGTCGGCCAGCGGACGCGGGCAGGCGACGACGCGGTCAAGGCCGCACGGCGCGCCCACGACCGTGCCGTGCGGGCCCCGCTCCCGCACGAGCTGCCGCTGGCGGTGGCCCTGGTCGGCTTCCCGGCGATGATCGCCACGCCCCTGGAGGACTGGCACCGCGTGCTCTTCCCGATGCCTGTGGTCGACGCCGGTGGCGACGTCGGCATCGCCACGGGAGGCGGGTGCGGCGGAGGCGGGGGCGGCGGAGGCGGCTGCGGCGGGTGAGTCGCCGGCCCGCCCCGCAGGAAGCGCGGGCCCCCACGCGCACGCTACGGCATTTTCCTGATCGACCCCCGCCCCGGAGCCCCCGATGATCGCCTGGCCCCTGATGATCGCGAGCGCCGCCCTCGTCCTGCTCGGCCCGCCGCTGTGGCTGGAGAAGGTGCCGCCCAACCGGTTCTACGGCTTCCGCACGCCCCGCACCGTGTCCGATCCGCGCACGTGGTACCCGGTCAACCGCGTGGCCGGCCGGGACCTGACGCTGGCGGGGATCGCGTCGCTGGCGCTCGCCTTCGGGCTGCCGGCCACCGGGATCCCGCTCGGGGACGAGGGGGTCGCGGTGCTGGTGATGTCCGTCCCGCTGCTGATCGCGCTGGTGCACAGCTTCTGGTGGGCCAGCGCCTACGTCGCCGAGCTCGATCGGCCCGGATCGGTCGCGCGCAGCGGCGACTCCAAGCTCGGCCACGAGGCGCAGGTCCGCCGCGGCACCGCCCCACCGCGCACCCCCGAGGACGGTTGAGACCCGGTGAGGGATCCCACACAGGCGCCTGACGGGCGGTCGGATAGAATGCGGCGCCACGTCGTGCCTGGAGCCCCGATGTCCGGTGCCCTTCCGTTGTTCCTCGCCACGCTCATCGCGCCCGCCGCCCACGCGGCGCTGCCGCCCGTGCCCACGTCCGTCGACAACCCGGTCACGCCCGAGCGCGTGATCCTCGGCAAGATCCTGTTCTGGGACGAGCAGCTGTCGTCCGACAACACGGTCGCCTGCGGCACGTGCCACCTCCCCGAGCACATCGGCGGCGATCCGCGCCCGGCCGTCAACCCTGGCCCCGACGGCGTCACCGGCACCGGCGACGATCGCCACTCGTCCCTCGGCGTGATCCGGATGGACACCGACGCCACCTACGTCGGCGACCCCATCTTCGGCTTCGGGCCGCAGGTCACCCCGCGCACCACCCCGGCCTTCCTCGGCACGCTGTGGGCCCCCCAGCAGTTCTGGGACGGGCGCAGCGGCCCCGACTTTGTCGACCCGATCAGCCAGACCGTCGCCGTCACCGGCACCGGCGGGCTGGAGGCGCAGGCCATCGTGCCGATCCTGTCCGACGTCGAGATGGGCCACCCGGGCCGGTCGTGGTCCGACGTGGTGAGCAAGCTCGCCGCGATCACGCCGCTCGAGCTCGGCTCCAGCCTCACGCCCGACATCGTCGCCGCCCTGTCGGTCGACCCCACCTACCCCGACCTGTTCACCACCGCGTTCGGCGACCCGGCGATCACCCCGGTCCGCATCGGCCTCGCGCTCGCCGCCTACGAGCGCACGCTCGTGCCCGACGACACCGTGTTCGACGTGTTCTTCACCGGCGTGCCCACGGCCCTCGACGCCCAGCAGACCGCCGGCTGGGAGGCGTTCCGCACCAGCCAGTGCGCCGCCTGCCATCGCCCGCCCCTGTTCACCGACAACAGCTTCCGCAACATCGGCCTGCGTCCGGTCGCCGAAGACAAGGGCCGCCAGGACTTCACCAACAACCCGGCCGACCGGGGCAAGTTCAAGGTGCCGAGCCTGCGCAACATCGCCCTGCGCGACCGGTTCATGCACAACGGCCAGTTCACCACGCTGGAAGAGGTCCTCGACTTCTACACCACGCCCGCCCTGCAGCAGCACGACAACCAGGACGTCTCCATCCCGCTGATCGCGCTCACGGCGCAGCAGGAGACCGACATCCTCTACTTCCTGCGCACCGCGCTGCTCGATCCGCGCGTGGCCGCGGGCGACGCCCCGTTCGACCGTCCCGACCTGCACGCCGCACCCGATGCGTGCAGCGACGGCGTCGACAACGACGGCGACGGCCTCACCGACACGGCCGACCTTGGCTGCATCAGCGGCGCCGACACCTCCGAGTGGTCGCACGTCGACCGCTGCGACGACGGCCAGGACGACGACCACGACGGCCTGCTCGACGCGGCCGACCCCGACTGCGACGCCGGCGACTTCACGCTCACGGCCCCCACCCTCGTCGCCGGCCAGCGCGCCACGCTCACGATCGACGGGGCCGCGGCCAACGCCCAGGTCTACGTGCTGGTGTCGCTGCGCGGTCCGGGCGTCGGTCCGTGCCCCGCGCCGGGCGTGTGCCTCGACATCCGCCAGCCCACCCTCGTCGGCAGCGTGGTGACCGACCGCAACGGGCACGGCACCGTGCGCCTGCGCGTTCCCGCCACGGTGGCGTCGGGCACGTCGGTCGCGTTCCAGGCCGGCTGGTTCCGCGCCGGTCAGGGTGCGGCCTCGACGGTGGCGCTCACGTCGGTGCAGTAGGCGCACACGCGTCGGCGTGACGCCGAGAAACGCGTCGGCGTGACGCCGAGAAACACGTCGGCGCGACGCCGAGAAAAGGGTCGGCCCGACGCAGGACGCGCCGGGCCGAGCGGTCCCACCACGCCGAGAATCAGCGGGCGATGACCTCGAGCAGGAACGGCGTGCGCGGGTGGCTGCCGTTCTGCAGGCGGCTGGTGATCAGGGTGATGTCGCCCTGGGTGACCCGGCCGTCCATGTTGACGTCGAACGCGCCGCAGCTGGGGCCCGTGGTGGACCCGGTGCGGCAGGCGTTGGCCATCGCCAGGTCGGCGGCGTCGATGTCGCCGTCGCCGTCGCCGTCCGCGCAGCTGCGCGTGACCGACAGGGTCAGCATCACGTTGCCGCTGACGGTGAACTCCAGGTACTCCTCGTTGCCCTGCGCCTCGCGGTCGGAGACGTGGGTGGTGGCCGCGAGGGCGGACAGGGCGATGTCGCCGCAGGAGCGCGCGACGACCGACACGTGGTCGCCCGACTGCAGGTCCATCGTCTGGAAGGCGTTGAAGTTGCCCTCGAAGCCGAAGCCGTAGACCGAGATCGGGCCCGCCGTGATCGCCGGCAGCGTGCCGCCGAGGTGGGCGGCGTTGTAGCGGGGCGTGGGGATCGCCTCGAGGACGTGCTCGCCGGCGTTGCCCGCCACCACGAGGTCGAGCTTGCCGTCGCCCGACAGGTCGACCGCGCCGGTGGTGAACGAGGCCAGCAGCTCGTCGTCGCCCACCGCACCCGGCGGCGTCCACTCGACGAACGCCACCTCGCCCGGGCGCGACACGTTGCGGTAGAGCACCGGGCGGCCGTCCATGGCGTTGACGAACACCTCGGGGCGGCCGTCGCCGTTCAGATCCTGGATCATCGCCTTGGACGTCTCGCGGGCCGAGGCGTGGCCCGGCACGGTGCGGATGTCCCAGACCACGCGGCCGTTGGCGTCGTTGCCGGTGTTGATGAGGAAGGCGTCGCCCTCGCCGCTCCAGTTCGAGGCGTACAGGTCGATGCGGCCGTCGCCGTCGAGGTCACCCGGCTCCATGGCGTTGTGGTACTGCACGCCCGACGTGAGCATCTGGGTGCTGTTGGGCTGGTCGAAGTCGCCGGGGTTCGTGCCGTCGAGGTTGTTGTAGTTGACCCAGGCCGGGTCCCAGTGGTTCGACGAGATGACGTCCAGCCAGCCGTCGCCGTTCAGGTCGGCGCTGGAGATGTCGGTGGTGTAGTCGTCGTCGCGCGGCACCATGCTGACGGCGGCCTGCTGCAGGCCCGTGGCGCTGCCGAAGAACATCGTGTCCTGCGGGCTGTTCGGGTAGTTGCCGAACCAGACGTCCATGTAGCCGTCCTGGTTGTAGTCCTGCGCGTCGGCACCGCAGGCGTAGCCGATGGCCCCGTTGAGCGGCGCGAGGTCGTAGACGAAGCCCTGGAACACACCACCGGTGTGGTCGTTGCGCCAGTACTTGGTGCGGCCGGCGTCGCCGCCGCCCAGCTGGTCGTTGATGATGATGAGGTCGAGCCAGCCGTCGTTGTCGTAGTCGCGGAGCAGCGCGCGGCGCGACAGGTCCTGGATGGTGAAGCCGGGCATCGACGCCGTGGTCTCGACGAGGACGCCGCCGTCGTTGCGGTAGATCTTGTTGGTGCGGTTGCCGAACACGCCACCGGCGATGGCGAGCACGACGTCGAGGTCGCCGTCGTTGTCGTAGTCGGCGAGCTCGATCTCCTTCTCGTTGCGCGACTGCTCGAAGGTGGTGGACTGGACGCGCGCGACCGTGGCGTCGGTGAAGTTCAGCTCCCCGGCGGGGAACGCGAACGCGGAAGCGGGGAGCAGCGCCAGGGCGGCGACGAGCGAACGTGGCATGGGGGTCTCCGTGCGTGAGCGGTCTCTCATCATCGCTCAGTGCACGCCGCGCGCCAACCTGCCCGGTGTGCGACAACGCCCACATGGCGAACACCTGACACGTCGACCGCGCCCGGAGCGGGCCGTGCCGAGGAACGCGTCAGCGCCACGCCGAGAAATGGGTCGGCCCGACGCAGGACGCGCCGGGCCGAGCGGTCCCACCACGCTGCGCTTCAGCGGGCGATGACCTCGAGCAGGAACGGCGTGCGCGGGTGGCTGCCGTTCTGCAGGCGGCTGGTGATCAGGGTGATGTCGCCCTGGGTGACCCGGCCGTCCATGTTGACGTCGAACGCGCCGCAGCTGGGGCCCGTGGTGGACCCGGTGCGGCAGGCGTTGGCCATGGCCAGGTCGGCGGCGTCGATGTCGCCGTCGCCGTCGCCGTCCGCGCAGCTGCGCGTGACCGACAGGGTCAGCATCACGTTGCCGCTCGCCGTGAACTCCAGGTACTCCTCGTTGCCCTGCGCCTCGCGGTCGGAGACGTGGGTGGTGGCCGCGAGGGCGACAGCGCGATGTCGCCGCAGGAGCGGGCGACGACCGACACGTGCTGGCCGGCCGCCAGGTCCATCGTCTGGAACGCGGTGAACGTGCCTTCGTGGCCGAAGCCGTACACCGAGATCGGGCCCGCGGTGATCGCCGGCAGCGTGCCGCCGAGCGTGGCCGCGTTGTAGCGGGGGGTGGGGATCGCCTCGAGGACGTGCTCGCCGGCGTTGCCCGCCACCACGAGGTCGAGCTTGCCGTCGCCCGACAGGTCGACCGCGCCGGTGGTGAACGACGCGAGCAGCTCGTCGTCGCCCACCGCACCCGGCGGCGTCCACTCGACGAACGCCACCTCGCCCGGGCGCGACACGTTGCGGTAGAGCACCGGGCGGCCGTCCATCGCGTTGACGAACAGCTCCGGACGGCCGTCGCCGTTCAGATCCTGGATCATCACCTTGGACGTCTCGCGGGCCGAGGCGTGGCCCGGCATCGTGCGCGCGTCCCAGATGACGCGACCGTTGGCGTCGTTGCCGGTGTTGACCAGCATCGCGTCGCTCTCGTTGCTCCAGTTCGAGGCGTACAGGTCGATGCGGCCGTCGCCGTCGAGGTCACCCGGCTCCATGGCGTTGTGGAACTGCACGCCCGACGTGAGCATCTGGGTGCTGTTGGGCTGGTCGAAGTCGCCGGGGTTCGTGCCGTCGAGGTTGTTGTAGTTGACCCAGGCCGGATCCCAGTGGTTCGACGAGATGACGTCCATCCAGCCGTCGCCGTTCAGGTCGGCGCTGGAGATGTCGGTGGTGTAATCGTCGTCGCGCGGCACCATGCTGACGGCGGCCTGCTGCAGGCCCGTGGCGCTGCCGAAGAACATCGTGTCCTGCGAGCTGCCCGGGTAGTTGCCCAGCCAGAGGTCCTCGTAGCCGTCCTGGTTGTAGTCCTGGGCGTCGGCGCCGCAGGCGTAGCCGATGGCCCCGTTGAGCGGCGCGAGGTCGTAGACGAAGCCCTGGAACACGCCACCGGTGTGGTCGCGTGCTGCATTTGCGCGGCTGGCGTCGCCGCTGGTTTCGGAAGCGCGTTGACGATGATGAGGTCGAGCCAGCCGTCGTTGTCCCAGTCGCGGAGCAGCGCCCGGCGGGACAGGTCCTGGATGGTGAAGCCCGGCATCGTCGACGTGATCTCGACGAGGACACCGTTGTCGTTGCGGTAGATCTTGTTGGTGCGGTTGCCGAACACGCCAGCCGCGATGGCGAGCACGACGTCGAGGTCGCCGTCGTTGTCGATGTCGGCGAGCTCGATCTCCTTCTCGTTGCGCGACTGCTCGAACGAGGTGGACTGGACGCGCGTGACGGTGGCGTCGGTGAAGTTGAGCTCACCCGCGGGGAACGCGAGGGCGGAGGCGGGGAGCAGCGCCAGGGCGGCGATCAGGGAACGTGGCATGTCGGACTCCATGCGTGAGCGGCCCACCATCATCGCTCAGGAAGGCGGATCCCCCCCAGCGCCAGGGTGCGAGAACCCTCACAGTCCGAGGCATTGGCGCCCGGCACAGGCAATGCCGCCCCGACGGGGCAGCGCCGGACCGGACCGCGGCCCTACGGGGTGCCGCAGAGGTCCTCGACCAGCATGATCTGATCGATCTCCAGCCACGCGTTCGGCCGACCCGACGTGGACACCACGGGCACCACGTCGAAGCGGTCCACCAGCTGGCCGGTCCCGGTGAGCGTGGCCAGCTCCACGCGCTGGGTGACGAACACCCCGGTGGTGAACAGGTTCTGCGGGGCCGGGAACGAGCCGAAGCGGCAGCCCGACAGCGACGCCGACGTCAGCGGCATCGTCGACGTCAGGCGCGTGCCGCCCGGGGTGAACGCCTCGAATCCCACCTCGAGCGACGCGTCGCCGGACGGACCCGCGCCCACGTTGCACCGGAAGGACAGCTCCAGCGCCGCAGCGTCCACGTCCACCGAGCCGAGCCGGAAGGACTGGCGCACGTCGCAGGGCTGGCAGTCGTTGCCGGCCGACGGCCCGAACCGCAGCGCCGTGCTGCCGTCGAAGACCGACGTGACCGTGGTGATCGACGGGGCGGTGCCGATGCCGAGCTGCCACCGCGACGTCGCGCCGTTCTCCATGTCCTCGAGCAGCGTGGCCACCTGGTCGGCGACGCCGTCGCAGTCGTTGTCGCCCCCGTCGCACACCTCGGTGTTGCCCGGGAAGTTGTCGGGGTCGCCGTCGTCGCAGTCGAGGTTGGCGGTCACCCCGTCGTGGTCGGCGTCGGTGTGGTCGTCGGGATCGTTCGGGTCGTCGCCGTTGGCGATCTCCACCCCGTCAGCGCACGCCGTCGTTGTCGGAGTCGGCGCTGTTGGGGTCGGTGCCGTACAGGTTGACCTCGTCACCGTCGGACAGGCCGTCGCCGTCCGAGTCCTCGTCGTTGGGGTCGGTGTGGGTGACGTCGACCTCGTCGCCGTCGGTCAGGCCATCGTCGTCCGAGTCGTCGTCGAGCGGATCGGTCTCGCCGGCCTCGGGCACCCCGTCGCCGTCGTCCTCCTCGCCGTCGAGCAGGCCGTCGTCGTCGGTGTCGGCGATCGTGGGGTTGGTGAGGGTGACCGACACCTCCACGCCGTCGGACAGGCCGTCCCCGTCGGTGTCCGGGTCGTTCGGGTCGGTGCCGAGCACCACCTCCTGCCCGTCGGTCAGGCCGTCGTCGTCGCTGTCGTCGTCGTTCGGGTCGGTGGACGTGGTGGACAGCTCCTCGGCATCCGAGAGCCCGTCGTCGTCGCTGTCGTCGTCGTTCGGATCCGTGTGGGTGGTCAGCACCTCGTCGGCGTCGTCCAGCCCGTCGTCGTCGCTGTCGCTGTCGTTCGGATCCGTGTGCCAGTCGTTGACCTCGTCGCCGTCGTCCAGGCCGTCACCGTCGCTGTCCTGGCGCGTCGGGTCGGTCCCGTAGGTGTTCACCTCGTCGCCGTCGTTGATCCCGTCCAGGTCGGAGTCGGCGACGTTGGGGTTGGTGCCCGCCTCCTCCTCCTCGGCGTTGGTCAGCCCGTCGTGGTCGGGGTCGTCGTCGCTGGGGTCGGTGTCGACCACCGTGTCGGTGTCGGTGTCGTCGACCGTGTCGGTGTCGATCACCGTGTCGGTGTCCGGGTCGGTGTCGACCACGGTGTCGGTGTCGCCGCACGTGCCGCGGTAGGCGCAGTCCTGGGCGGCAGTGATGAACGGGCACCCCGCCAGGATCACGCCCAGCAGCGGCGTCAGCGCGAGGTGACGCTGCATCGCAGGACCTCCGGTTCACAGGACAGCACGACGGCGTCGCCAGCCGCCACGTCGAGCGACATCACCCGCGTGCCGGCGTCGGCAGTGAAGAAGGCGTAGACCGCGTAGGTGCCGGGCGGCACCACATCACGGCCGGCGAGGAAGTTGCCGCGGCTCGAACGGAGCCAGACGTTGCCGTCCGTGCCGCGCACGCGCACCGACGCCGTGGTGGGCGCCGTCCGCGCGACGGGCTCGGCCTCCGGCGGCGCCGTGGCGGGCGCCGCCTCGGTGCTCTTCTGCGGCGGGCGCGGGCGCAGGCGTGCTGGCGCGTTGCCGCGCGCGCGCGCGACGCGGCGCTGGCTTGGCGGGGGGTTCGGCGGCGGCTGCAGCTCTGGCGCGACCGGCACGGGATCGGGCTCGACCGGCACGGGGTCGGGCACGACCGGCACCGGCGTGGGCGCGGCGACGACCGGCGCGGGCGGGGGCAGGTCCGGCGTCATCACCCGCACCGCCGGCTGCGGCGCCGACGGCCACAGCGTCCACACCGCGTAGGGCACCACCAGGCCCGTCGCCACGGCGAGAGCGAGGCCCCACGGCGCAACCCGTCGGCGCATCGGGCGCTCGTCGGTCTCGGACGCGGGGGGCGCGGGAGGCATCCACGTGCCCGACGACGGACCGTCCGTGCCCACCACGTTGGTGGGGTTGGTCAGCGCCGCGCGACGCGACGCGCTCGGCAGCACGCTCGGCGCGTCCGCGAGCTCCACGCTGGCGATGGCGTCGCGCAGGGCGCCCAGTGTGGCCGGCGTCCACACCTCGGGACCGCGCGGCACGTCGCGCGTGGCCTCGGCCCAGGCCCGCGCCATGCTGGTCACGTCCGGGTAGCGATCGCCCCGCTCGACCGCGAGGGCCTTGTCGACCACCTCGACCAGCGGCAGCGGCAACGACGGCCGCAGCAGCACGAGGTCGGTGCGCTGCCCCGAGGTGACGGCCTGCATCACCTCGAACACGTCGGAGCCGCCGAACGCGCGGCACCCGGACAGCAGCTCGTAGGCGAGCGCGCCGAGGGCGAACACGTCGGCACGACCGTCGACGTCCTTGGCGTCACGCACCTGCTCGGGCGCCATGTAGGCGGGCGTGCCCATGGACGCGCCGGAGCGCGTGTGGCCCTCGCCGCTCTCGGTGTCGAGCACCTTGGCGAGGCCGAAGTCGGTGATCTTGGGGCGCACGCCGCCCGGCCGCAGCTCCAGCAGCACGTTGCCCGGCTTGAGGTCGCGGTGGACGACCCCGAGCGTGTGGGCCTCGGCCACCCCGGCGAGCACGCCCTCCATCACGGCGTTGGCCTGCGCCAGCGACGGCGTGCCCAGGCGCAGCAGCGCCGACAGGCTCGGTCCGTCGACGTACTCCATGACGAGACCCAGCGCGTCGCCCACCTCCACGACGTCGGACACGGCGACGACGTTGGGGTGGCGCAGCGCCGCCTGGGTGCGGCCCTCCAGCAGCAGGCGCCGATGGATCGACCGGGCCGACACGTCGAGCACCTTGATCGCGTGGATCGTGCCGAGGTGGGTGTGGCGCGCCCGGTAGACCGTGGCCATGCCGCCGCGCCCCAGCACGGCCTCGATGGCGAACCGGTCGACGGTCTGGCCGGGCTGCAGCGACAGGGCGTCGTGCATCGTCAGCGCGGCCCGACCGCGGCCGCACCCACCCCGGTGCCCAGGGCGACGGCCCCGAACGCGATGCCGGTGGCGGCGAGGGCGTTGGTGGTGGTGCGAAGGCGGTCCAAGGTGGCTCCGTCCGAGGAATCGGTACGGAAGTAGGCAGACCTGACCCCAAACGAGGATCCGAAGAGTGCACCGAAGATCGCGGCGGAGACGCCCGCCGTGATCGCCAGGGCCGTGCGCGTGCGCGGCGCAGTCTGGTACGCGATCATCGGCTCGCCGGGGCGCAGGTAGGCCGTGCGCAGCATCGTGCCCGCGCCGTCCTGGAGCTGGACGACGGTGGGACGTTCGACCGGGCGCAGCCGACTCGGCAGCCCGTCGAAGTACAGGATCGCGTCCTTGGGACGCGGCACGCGCACCGTGGGTCCGGTGGGCTCCGGGGGCGTCCTCGAAGGCCTGCCGCAGCTCGTGGCCCGTGGGCAGCAGGGCCGTGTCGATCTCGAACGCCGGCCACGTCATCCGGGCGGCGCGCATCGCCGACAGCGCGAACGGGCGCTGCCGATCGAGGAACGCCGCGAAGCCCTCCACCGTGTGCAGGTGGGCGGCGACCGGCGCGGTGATCGGCTCGCCCATGCACGGCAGCACGAACGCGCGCGCCTCCTGGACGGCGGCGCTGAACCCCGTCTCGTCGCCGTGGGTGCCGGCGGCGTCGGCCCGGGCCAGCACCGCCTCCACGGCGGCGTTGTCGGTGGGACCGAAGCAGTCCTGGGCGTGCGCGGGGAGCGCGAACAGGACCGCGAGGAGGAGGGCGATCACGGAGGACGCGGCCATGGGCACTCACGCGGGGGTGGCCCAGGGTAACACGGCACGAACCCGTCCCGCTTCCGGCCGTTTCTCCGCGTTCAACCTAGTTTGACACCCAACGCGCGCGAGAGCGACACCCGCGCGCGCCTCGTGTCACGGCCGCGCGGACCGCGCCGCGCGCTCGCCGTCACGGGTCGGGCGTGCACGCGGCGCGGCGATGCGCGGAGACCGGTCAGTCGAGGCAGACCCGGTACTGCGACACCCAACTGCCGGTGGAGAACACCACGAGGCCCTCCCAGCAGTCGCCGCCGACCCCCCGGCCGGTGAACGACAGGACGGGCGCGCTGTACGGATCGGTGTAGGTGAACACCAGCGTGTCCGCCGTCGGCTGGCTCCACGACCCGCCGAAGCCGGGCGCGCCCGGGATGCTGATCGCGCCGCTCGCCTCGAACGTGCTGTCGTGGGACGTGATCGAGCTCGGGAAGAGCAGGCACTCCCAGTACGACGTCAGGCCCGTGCCGGTGCAGTGGTCGTTCGTCGCGTCGCGCGTGCCGCCGAGCACCACCGGGTAGGCGAGCAGCGTCGGCGTGAAGACGGCGACGTTGTCGGACAGGTCGGGCTCGTAGGTCGTGGTGCTGGCGTCGGCGACGAGCTGGGGCGCCGTGCTCGCCTCGGGCAGCATCAGGTCGACCTGGACCGACGCGGACCGGTTCTTGCCGAGCCGACCCAGGCTGCACACCAGATCGGTGCCCTGCAGACTGCAGCCGCCCGGCACGCTGGCGAGCTGTCCCAGCAGGTGGACCGTGGGGCTCGTGGCCGTCTGCGGCAGGTGGATCACCACCGACACACCCTGGGCGGTGTGCCGCCCCGCGTTGGCGACGGTGACCGTGTAGGTGCCCGTCTCGTAGACGTGCAGGCCATAGGGCCCCTGGACGGAGGTGACGAGATCGGGGGCGGCGAGCGCGGGCGCGCCCCACGACAACAGGCTGGTCAAGGCCAGCCCCAGGACGGTGTGCGAAGACATGTGCGGACTCCCATTCCGCAGGACCGTGCGTCGGCCCCGCACCCTGGACATCGCCCGCATCCCCTCCCCGCCTGACACGTCGTTACCCGCCGTTACCGTCCCAGTCGGTGAGCGCGTGCGCCGGCAGCAGCGCCGCGAGGTGCTCGAGCCGGTCCAGCAGGACCTCCATGCCGAGCCGGGTCTCGCCGGCCTCGAAGAACATGACGCTGTCGCGCCACGCTGCGGCGAGCGCCTCCTGCTGGGCCGGCGCCGCGCCTGAGCCGATCGACCTCGGCGCGCGCACGTCGCACCAGCGCGCGGCATTCGAACCGGTCGAAGAACGCGGCGCGCGCGGCTTCGAGCGCGTGTCGGTGCGTCTCGGTCGCGGTGTCCAGGATCCAGTCCAGGTGGTCGGGCAACACGGACTCGGGCACGGCGAGCACGCACAGGTGGCGGTGGTCCGGCGCGGCGAGCAGCGGCTGGTAGTACACGGTCAGGGCTTCGGGCGCGGCTCGGTGCGTGAACGCCACGTCCGCGATGCGCCAGGACAGCTCGGTCGGGCCCCCGTCTGGCCCGAGGCTCGCCGGCAGCACGGCGCGCAGGAGCCGCAGGAGCCCGCCGACGTCACGCACGCGCTCCAGGCGGGCGCGATGTTCCGGCAGGGACCTCAGGGCGTTGCGTCGCCAGGCACTCACGGGGACCGTCCGTCGGTGACGGCCCCACGCTACACGGTGTCCAACAGGCGCGCGAGGGCCCCCTCGATCGCGGCGACCTCCGGCGCCCGCAGCGCGGCGTGGTGGGCCTGCAGCCGCGCCTCGACCGCCCGTCGCAGACGTCGTGCAATCCCCTCCGCCCGTGCGACGTACCCTCGACGGCGACGACCCCACCGTGGAGGACGTCCGCATGACCCGACGTCCGTGGCTCGGCCTCGACCCCGCCCGCGCGGTGACCCTGGCGCTCACCGTCGCCGCGATCGTGGCGCTGTGGTCGACGCCGCTGCTCGTGCCGCTCAAGCTGCTGGTGGTGCTGTTCCACGAGCTGTCCCACGCCCTCGCCGCCTGGGCCACCGGCGGACGGGTGCTCGGCGTGGCGGTCGGCCCCCGGCAGTTCGGGATGACCACCACCGCGGGCGGCATCCGCTGGGTGATCGCGTCGGCCGGCTACCTCGGCAGCCTGGGCTGGGGGGTGGCGCTCGTGGTCGCCGGCCGCTGGCCACGCCTGGCCCGACCCGCCGCCGCAGCGCTCGGCCTGCTGTTGCTCGGGCTCGGTGTCGCCTGGGTACGCCCGGTGGTGGGGCTGGCCCTGCCGCTGACGCTCGGCACCGCCGCGGCGCTGCTCACGCTGGCGTGGCGTGCCCCGGGCAGCGTCGTGGGCGCCGTGCTCCACGTCGTCGGCGTGACGAGCTGCCTGTACGCGCTGCACGACCTGCACACGGACGTGCTCGCCCACCCCGGCCAGATGAGCGACGCCGTCAAGCTGGCCCGCCACACCGGCGTCCCCGCGCTCGCCTGGGGCAGCGTGTGGATGGCCGTGGCGTTGGGGGTCACCGCGGTGACGGCGTGGTTCGCCTGCCGCGCCGACCCGGTCCCCGCGCTGCAGGACCCCGCGAGCGCGCCGCGGTGAACGACGGGCCTCAGAACGTGTCGAAGCCGATCACGCCGCCGCAGTTGTAGACGAGGCCGCACGACGCCGGCAGGAGCGTGTCGCACGCCTTCGCCTGCTTCTTCGTGTCGCTGATGCACACCGCCGCCTGCTGCGCGTTGTAGGCGCAGCCCGCCGTCTCGAACTGGGCGAACGACGCGCTCTCCGTGTCGACGCAGTCCTTCTTCGACGAGTAGACCTGGTTGAACGTCGCCTTGTCGCACGACTCGGCGGTCGCGCAGAACGCGTTCGAGAACGTCTTCGGGAACGCCTTCTCCCCGACGGCGCAGCCCGCCGTCACCAGCACCACCGCACCGAGCATCCACCCGCGCATCACGGCCTCCCCACGTTGGCTCCCCCCAGTCCTACCACTTGCGGGGAGGGGCCGGAAAGCCCGACGGCGACGGGCAGGTATCCGGACCGGTCCACCCGATGGCGACCGCGATCAGAACGCGAACCCGGCGCCGAACACGCCGCGCAGCCGCGGGCCGACCCCGCCGAAGCCCTGGCCGTTCGACACGCCGACCGTGAACGCCGGTCCGCCCTCGAACCGCACGCCCACGGTGATGTCGTCGGTGACGCCGTACTCGACGCCGAACACCACCGGGAACGCGAACGTCAGCGACGCGGCGCCACCCGTCACCCACAGGTCGTCCTGGACGATGAAGCCGAAGTCGATGTCGATGACGTCGGCCGCCCGCCACGTGAACAGGAAGCCGGGGCGGAGCAACGACACACCCACCGACACGTTGTTCGGCACCGCCACGCCCACGTCGAGCGAGGCGACGAAGGCGCCGGTGACGTCGCCGCGGTCGAACATCGTGGCGCGCAGGTCGAGGCCCGGCTGGAAGGCGACCGCGTCGGGGATCGGCGAATACGGCACCACACCGAGGGTGGTGCGCAGCCGCACGCCGAGCTCGACGCCGCCGAGCGGGAAGCGGGCGCCGCCCTCCACGTCGGGGAAGCCCACGCTGATGTAGCCGTAGCGAGGACCGATCCGGGCGCCGAACAGGTTGGGCGGGTCGTCCGCGGCGCGGGCTGTGCCGCCGGCGACGAGGCCCAGGAGGACGAGCGCGAGGGGTGCGGTGGGGCGGGGGGTCATGGGGTCTCCTCGGTGGGGGGGACCTCCGCGGCGACGGGAGCGGGCGCCCCGAACGCGTCGTACCGGGGCAGCACGTCGCGACCGAAGCCCTCGGCGAGCGTCGTCCACGTGGTCCAGGTGTGGCCGCCGGGCACCACGCGCACGTGGTCGGCGGGCAGGTAGCCGGCGAGCCAGTCCAGGTTGCCGGTGCCCAGGTCCTTGTCGCCGTGGCCGAGCAGGACGACGGGCAGGCTCTCGGCGTGGCCGTCCAGGCGGGTGTAGTAGCCCCAGAGCGCCTCGTCCCAGGTGGGGTCGGTGGGCGGGGTGTAGGCGCGGAGCGGGCCGTCCTGGACGTCGCGCAAGGTCTTGCCGCGCCCGAGGTAGGGCGACAGCAGCACGATGCCCTCGACGTCGTCGGCGAACGCCCGCGCGGTGAGCAGCGTGCCCAGGCCGCCCATCGAGATGCCGAGGACCCAGACGTGGTCGTAGCTGCGGGTGAGCGGCCAGACGTCCTCGCGCAGGCGCTCGATCAACGCGTCCTTGGTGTAGTACCCGAAGGTCGCGTCCACGGCGACGAGGTCGGCCTCCACCCCACCGCGGCGCAGCGCGTCCACCACGCCCTTCTTGGCGAAGGTGGTGTCGTGGGCGGCGAAGCCGGGCAGGAGCACCACGACCGTGTCGTGCCGCGTGCCGTCGAACCGCGTGGTGTGGATGGGGGTGTGGACCGGAAAGCACGCCGTGCCGAGGAGCAACGTCCCCGTCACCAGCGCGAGGCCGATCCCGCTCGCCGCCGCACGCACCTGCGCCATGAGCCCTCCCCGTGTCGCTCACGGATCGGGTGTCGCGGGCGCGCATCCGCGTCCAGCCGCGCAGACCGGAGGTGACCGGGGAGACGCTGTCCGTCACGCCCGGTCAGCGGCGGTCACGGGCTCATTCCATGCGCCACAGGCCCCAGTGGACGCGGCCGTCCTCGACGTAGGCGGAGCCGAACGTGGCGTTGACGTAGAACACGTCCTCGTGGGGACGGGCACAGGCGACGACGGTCCAGCCGCCGTCGTCGGTGGCGAGGATCACCCTGCGGGCGACGGCGCCGGCGGGCGTGGTCTGGTGCGCGGTGAAGAGCTGGATCGACGGCTCCCCCGCGTAGTCGTCACGGTCGCCGAACCCGAGGTCGAAGGCCCGCGGACGCGGGGGCGTGGACTGGCCGATCTCGATGCCGCCCGTCAGCTCGAGGTCGGAGGCCACGTCGTCGTAGAGGGAGGCCGTGTACCTGCGCGACGCGTCGATGCCGGTCACGGCGATCGTCACCTCGCCGGCCACCCCCCGGTCGCTGGCCCGCACGTCGGTGATCGTGCCGACCTCGGGGTCGAAGGCACCGATCTCCTGAAACGTCGCCGTCACCTCCAGCGCGTCCGTGGGAGGCGTGAACGCGAGCGCCGCGGAGGCGAACGCCTGCGCGCCGGGGTCGTCGTCGGGACACGCGGCGGCCCACCTGTGCAAGACATCGGGGCCGCGCTCGCAGGTCTGTGCGAACGCTTCCGACTCCCACATGGACGGCAGGACGTTGCAGTTCTCGACCAGGTCCCAGAGTGGATCCCCTCGGCGCGCCAGCTGACGCGCGAGATCCAGGGCGTGGCAGAACTCGTGCCGCACGACGCGGCGCAGGCGCACCTCGTCGTCGGCCGAGAGCGCGTTGTCCAGCTCCACGTGACGGTCCGCGGAGTTGAACTGCCCGATGAAGCCGTCCTCGACCTCGGTGAACGCCATGGCGGTCACACAGAACGGCCCCGGCGTCAGCCGGTCGAACCACGTCGCGGCCTCGTCGTCGGCCACCGCGCGCTGCGCTGCCGTGCCGCCGGTCGCCGCCGGCAGCTCGCACACCGTCTCGCCACACCCGCCGACCGCGACGCCCGCGACCAGCCCGTACATCCACGACCTGCTGCGTCGTGCACCCATCCCTCACCTCATCGTCGTGTGATCTCCGATGCAGGTTCCCCGGTCGGCACCTTCGCCCACCGATCGGTCGTCCGCCACCCTTGCCGACACCCAGTGACCTTCCCCGACGCCAAGGCTGCGCCCACCCCTCCCCCGACCCGCGGAGCGGTCGTCCCTGGTCCGTCGGATCCACCTGTGAAACGGACTTCTGAGCCGGCACCCGTCACGTGACAGCGGGCCGCCACCGTGTTCCCCGATCCTTGCGCACGTCCCGCGCACCCTTGGGAGGGATCCATGCCACGGCTCACGCCGCTCGTTCTCGTTCTCGCCGCCACCAGCGTCGCCCACGCCGCTGACCCCGACGTCCTGGTCACCGAAGGCGACGCCGTCGCCGGCCTCGGCAACGTCACCAGCGTCTCCAACATCGCCGTCAACGACCTCGGCGACTTCCACATCGAGATCGACACCGACAACACCAACACCGACGCCGACGGCGCCGTGCTCGGGCCGCTCGGCATCGTGCTCACCGAGGGCCAGTCGCTCACGGCACCGCCCGGCGCCATGATCGGCAGCTTCGACTCGATGCCCCTCAACAACATCGGTCAGGCCTCGTACAACCACTTCCTCGACGGCACCACGGGCACGTCCGACGACTCCGGCATCTACGTCGACGACCAGCTCGTCATCCAGGAGTCCGACCTCGCCACCTACCCGACGGCCGGCGTCGGCACGCCCTACATCGGCTTCTTCGACAGCAAGATCAACGACAACGGCGAGGTCATCGTCGTGGCCAGCGTCGACGACCCGGGCATCTCGTCCACCGTCGACCGCGTCCTGGTGAGGCTCACGCCCGACGGCCTCGGCGGCTTCACCCAAGCCGCGATCGCCGCCGAGGGAGACGTGCTGACCGGCCAGACCGAGTCGGTCACCGACTTCGAGACCGACGCCCAGGAGTACGCCTGGAGCAACACCGACCACATCTTCTTCAACGCCGCCCTCACCGGCGACACCACGCGCAACAACGTGCTGTACTACGACACCACCATCGTGGCGCAGGAGGGCGACCCGTCACCGATCAGCGGCCGGAACTACGAGTCGCTGTCCAGCAAGCCGATCGACCTGTCCGACCTCGGCGACACGATCTTCCGCGCCAACCTCGACGGTGACACCGCCGACGACGAGGTCATCGTGCTCAACGGCAGCGTGGTCGCCCAGGAGGGCGGCACGCTCGACGGCATCGGCGCCGGCTTCGCGATCACCGGCTTCGGCAGCGGCCCGGTCGAGGTCGGCAACAACGGCAACTGGGTGGTGTTCGCCGACTGGGACGACCCCGACACCACGGTCGACACCGGCCTGTTCGTCAACGGCAAGCTGCTCCTCCAGGAGGGCGACACGCTGCCCGGCGGGCAGGTGGTCGACGACATCCGCGGCATCACCGAGGGCTACGACCTGTCCGACGACGGCGGCACGCTGCTCGTGCGGGTGGTGTTCACCGGCTCCCTCGACGCCGTCCTCCGCTACGACCTGTCCGACCAGCTCCTCGTCGGCGAGGTCACGCCCGCCATCGCGGGGCAGGCCAACCGCTTCCGCGTCGAGCGCGCCTCGCCGTTCCACCAGGTGGCGCTGGTGTGGGGCACGGCCGGCGGCGTCACGTCGGGCACGTGCGGCGGTGGCACCCTGTCGGTCGGCATCGCCGGGGCCCAGGTGCTCGGGGTGGGCGTGACCGGCCCCACCGGCACGATCGGCGGCACCCGCCCCGCGCCGCCGTCGCTGGCCGGGCAGACCGTGCTGCTGCAGGCCATCGACCTGACCAGCTGCGTCACCAGCCCGATCCGCACCGTGACCTTCCCGTAGGCCGCGTCGCGCCACGGCGGGGACGCGTCCGGTGGGACGCGCCCTCGCCGGCGGCTACGGCTGCGGCGTGAGCGTCTGCGTCACCGACGTCATCTGCATCTGCACCCGGCCGTTGCCGTCGTCGATGTAGAAGGTGTGCGGGAACGACGCGATCGGCACGAACGGGAACGTGGCCGGTGGCGCCGGGCTCGCGAACACCGTCCCGCTGCTGTCGGTGATCGACAGCCACGTCTCGAGGTCGGCGTTCGGCAGACCGTTTGCCGACATCGTGCGGATCGTCGGGTCGGCGAACTGGGGGCCGTCCGCGTAGCGGAACGTGTTGGACGTGGGGAAGTCCTCGACGGTGACGACGGGACGCGGCGAGCCGGTCACGGTGACGCCGATCGCGTGCAGGGTCGCGGAGAAGTCGCCGTTGGCCGGGTGGTCGTAGGTGCCCACCTCGGCGCGGGTGTCGGAGTCGGGCACGCAGATGTCGTACTGGAAGAAGCCCGCCACGGGCGTCGTGCGCAGCACCGCCATCGACGACCCGAACGGGCTGCCGGTGACGGTCGCGATGGTGGCCTCGAAGTCCACGCGCGCCAGGCACAGGTTCGGCGGCGTCGTGTCGGTGTCGGTGTCGGTGTCCATCGGCGCCTCGAACGGCACGTCGAGGACGTTGGACGTGTGGCGCCCGCCGGTGCGGCTGGCGGCCTGGAGGTGGGCGGTGCGCAGCGGCAGCGTGGTGGGCAGCGACAGCGAGAACACGCCGGTGCCGGCGGCGTCGGACGTGGTGGTGCCGAGCACTGCGATGGGCGTGAACAGGTCGAGGCACACGGGCGCCAGCTGGGGCGGGCAGGACTGCGTGCCGCGCGTGGCGATGCTGCCGATGAGGAACACCGGGCTGCTCGCGGGCGCCGACTGCACGGTGACGGACACGGTGCTGCCGAGCACGAAGGCGTCCGACGTGGACAGGACCATCGAGCCGGGGGGCGCCAGCTGGTCGGCGGGGCGCGCCGACGGGGTGCCGGGCGTCACGGTGATCGCGGCGAGGGGGGAGCTGTCATCGGCGACGTCGGCGTCGTGGAGCTGGACGCAGGCACCGAGGAGAGCGAGCGTAGACAGGGCGATGTGGCGTCGCACGGGGACCTCCGGGAATCGCGGCGAGCCTACCGGTCGGCGCTTGTGTGGTCCAGCCCCGACACACAACCGGCGTTCACCGGCTGCGCCGACACCGACGCCTACGGCATCGGCGCCAGCGTCTGGGTCATCGTCGTCAGCTGCAGGAGCACGGTGCCGTTGCCGTCGTCGACGCTGAACGTGTGCGGGAAGGTGGTGATCGCCGTCATCGGGAAGGTCGCCGGTGGCCGGTCGTTGACCAACGAGGAGCCCGAGCCGTCGGTGATCGAGATCCACAGCTCGAGGTCGGCGTCCGGCGTGCCGTTCACCGACATCGTGCGGATCGTCGGATCGGCGAACTGGGGGCCGTCCGAGAACCGGAACGTGTCGGCGCCGGCGAAGTTCTGCACCGTCACCACCGGCCGGGGCGAACCGGTCACCTCCACCGAGATCGCGGGCAGCAGGAGCTGGAAGGCCCCGGTGGTGAGGTGGTCGTAGTCACCGACCTCGGCGCGGCTGTCCTGGTCGGCGAGGCACGTGTCGTACTGGAAGAAGCCGGTGGCCGCGGTGGTGCGCAGGACGGCCGACGACGACCCGAACGGGCTGCCGGTGACCGTCGCGACGGTGCCTTCGTAGGCCACGCGGACGAGGCAGAGGTTCGGGACGTCGGTGTCGGTGTCGGTGTCGGTGTCCGTGTCCGTGTCCGTGTCGGTGTCCGTGTCGGTGTCCGTGTCCGTGTCCGTGTCCGTGTCGGTGTCGGTGTCGGTGTCGGTGTCGGTGTCGGTGTCGGTGTCGGTGTCGGTGTCGGTGTCGGTGTCGGTGTCGGTGTCCGTGTCCGTGTCGGTGTCGACCAACTCCGTGTCCACCACGTCCGTGTCCGTGTCCGTGTCCGCGTCCGTGTCGACCAACTCCGTGTCCATCACGTCCGTGTCCGTGTCGGTGTCCGTGTCGGTGTCGACCAACTCCGTGTCCACCACGTCCGTGTCGGTGTCGGTGTCCGCCACCTCCGTGTCGACCACGTCGGTGTCGGTGTCGGTGTCGGTGCCGACGGTCGTGCACGCCGCCGCCCACACCATCCCCACCATCCAAGCGTGCCGCCGCATCCTGTCTCCCTCGGAGCCACCCACCCCGTCGGCTGGGGTTAACAGGCTCGCCACGCCACATCGGCGATTCGAAGCGGATCTGACCCCGGATGGCGGCGCGATGATGAAGGTGCCCGGCAGCGACGAGGTGATCGAGGTGGTGCGCGGCGGGATCGCGCGCACCGGCGAGGTCGACGTCGCCGCGGGGAGCTGGGTGCGCCTGGGCGACGCGCTCGGTGTCGTCGTCGCCATCGGCCCCGAGGGCGCGGACGTGGCCCTCGTGGACGGCCTGCCCCGTCCCGGTGATCCCGTCCGCGCGATCGACCCGCCGACGGTGCCCGCAGCCGCGTCCGCCGCGGGTCGCGTGCTCGACGCGCTCGGACGCCCGGTCGACGGCGGGCCCGGTCTGCCCCCCGCGGCGCCGCCCGCCCCGCGGATGCCCTGGACCGGCGCCCGCCTCGGCGGCCCCTGGCTCTCCACCGGCCTGCTCGGCGTCGACGCGCTCGCGCCCGTCGCCTCGGGCACGTCCACGCTGCTCACCTGCCCGTCGGCGGCGGCGCTGCACGAGGCGCTGCTCACCGTGCTCGCCACCGCACGCCCCGGTCTGGCGGTGCTGGTCGCGCCGGCCCTCGCCCCCGTGCCTCGGGCGCGGCTCGCGGCGCGGCTCGCGACCCTGCCCGCCGACGGCTGGATCGCCGTGACCGCCGACGTCGACGACCCCCCACGCGCGCGGGAGCAGGCGCTGGCCACCGCGCTGTCGCTGGCCCGGGCCGCGAGCGCTGCCGGTCAGCCGGTGCTGGTGGCGGTCGATGCCCTGCACCACGTCGCCGACGCCGTCACCGCCCAGGACGCCAGCCTGCGCCGCGCGCGCGGACCGTTCGGCTGGGCCGTCCGCACGAGCCAGGTCGTCGCCGCGCTCACCGACCTGCCGGCCAGCGCCACGGGCGCACCGATCACCGTCCTGGCGACGGCCGTCGTCGACCGTCCCGGGCTCACCGACCACCTCGACCCGTGGTTCGATCGGGTCGTCCCCCACGACGCGCCGCCCGGCCCCGGCCTGCTGCCGCGCGTGTCGCCCGCCGACCTGCCTCCGGGTCCGCTGGGTGCGGGCGTGCAGCCCGACGACCTCGCACGCCAGGGCGACCGGGTGCGCGCCCTGCTCCGTCGAGAGGCCGAGGCCACCGCCCTCGCCTCGCTGATCGCCGACCCCGAGCACCGCGCCGCAGCTGCCCGTGCCCGCGCGCGGCTCGCACGGTTCGACCAGCGCGCGGGCACGCCGGTCGACGTGGCCACCGTGCACGCCCGTGTCGCCGAGGCGCTGCAGCCCTGAGCCGCCCGACGCGGGCGCGTGGCACAACGAGGCGCACGCCGACAGGTCGGGACAGCCACACCCGCCGGCACCGTGTGACACCGCCCCACCACCACAAGCCGTGAGGCCGTCATGCTCCGTCCCCTGCTCACCCTGTCCACGCTGGCCGCCGTCGGGGCCGCCGCGTGCAGCCTGCCCGCCGCCACCGCACCCGTCGCCGAGGCGAGCGTCACCCACGGCAAGGCGGCGCCGACGTTCACGCTCACGGGCGTCGACGGCAAGACCTACGATCTGGCCGCGCAGAAGGGCAAGGTGGTCGTGCTGGAGTGGTACAACCCCGACTGCCCGTTCGTGAAGTACGCCCACGGCGACACCGGCCCGCTGCACGACCTCGGCAACACCTGGGCCGGCAAGGGCGTGGTCTGGTGGGCGATCAACTCCGGCGCCGCCGGCAAGCAGGGCGCAGGCCAGGAGCGCAACCAGGCCAGCCTGGGCGAGTACGGCATCCAGTACCCGGTGCTGCTCGACGCCGACGGCGCCGTCGGCCACCTCTACGCCGCCAAGACCACGCCCCAGGTGGTGGTGATCGCCCCGGACGGCACCGTCGCCTACCAGGGGGCCGTCGACAACGCCCCGCTGGGCGACAGCGGCGGCAAGCCCGTCTCCCGCTGGCTCGACGATGCCGTGTCCGCCGTGTCCGCCGGCACCACCCCCAGCCCGTCCGTCACCCAGTCCTACGGCTGCAGCGTCAAGTACTGACCCCGTCGCCGGTCTGTGGCATGGTGCGCCCGGGGCACGCCCGTGGAGCACCCATGCGCCTGACGACCTCCCTGTTCTCCCTCGCCGTGGCCCTCGGTGGCTGCGGCGCCATCGGCCTGACGCCGGGGTCCGAGACCGATCCCGGCCAGGCCTGCTTCGACGAGGAGCTCGCGGACGACGGCGCGTGGGTGGTCACCATCGACAACGTCTGCTGGTCGGGCTCCTACGTCGACCCCGAGCTGACCTGCGAGGTCACCCTCGACGGCGACGCCATCACGATCACCGCCACGTCGACGTTCAAGTCGCCGCCCGCGGTCACCGACGACTGCCGCCTGGCCACCACGACGTGCACGCTGCCCACGCTGGCCGACGGCACCTACGAGGTGACCTACCGGGGCCGGACCACCACCATCGTGCTCGGGGACACCGAGATCCTGACCGGCATCTGCCTGCCGTGAGCGCGCCGCCGCCCGGAGTCACGGCCTGGCTGCCGCTGTCGGCCACCGAGGCGCCCGCCGCGTGGCCGCTGCCATGGCGCCGCGTGCCCGACCTGCCCGGCACGTGGCGCGACCGCCTCGACGGCCTGCCGCCGGGCGACGTCCACGTGGGGGGTGGCGAGCCGCTGCGCCTGCCGGACCTGGGCGACCTCCTCGACGCGCTGACGGCGCGGGGACGCCGGGTGGTGCTGCACACCGATCTGCCCGACGTCCACGAGGACGTCGTCGTCCGCTTGTTCGCGCCGTACGACGTGCGCTTCCGGGTGAACGTGCCTACGGCCGACCCCGCGCGCCTGCACGGGTGGACCGACGGCGCCGGTGACCTGGAGCAGGTGGAGGCCGGCCTGCGCAACCTGCAGGCGTTCGCCTACACGACGTGGATGGCCGTGCCGGTGGCCCGCGAGACGCTGACGGACGTCGTGCCCACCCTGCAACACCTCTTGCACACCTACGCCGCCCATCGGATCCACCTCGACGTGGTGCACGGCACGGCACCCGACGACCCGCGCTGGGCCCACGCGCCGGCATGGGACGACGTCGACGCCGCCTTGCTCGGCTGGGATCGCACCGAGCCCCGTCCCCACCCGCGCCTGGTGGTGCACGGCATGCCCGGCCTCGGCCTGTCCCTCGACGCCTACACCGACCTCGACCTCGAGGTGGAGGGCGCGCCGGACGACCCGTGGCAGGTGCCCGAGGGCCTCGTCCGCCACCGAGGCGCCGCCTCCCCCGACACCGACGCCCTCGCGCGCCGGCGCATCTGGCTCGCCACACCGCCCGCCCAGCGCGCCAACCGTCGCGGGCATCCCCTGGCCCGCTTCGTGGACGCCGTGTCGGTGGTGCTGGTGCGCCCCGGCCACGAGGTCTACGCCGTCATCGTGCCCCGGACCGACGGCCTGCCGTTCATCGCGACGACCGACCGGCACGGCCTGCTCGTGGCCGGCCGCTTCGAGGACGCCACGCTCCGCGAGCGCTTCGGCACGCTGGCCCGGCAGGTGTACGCGCGGGCCCGGACGCCGGACCCGCAGGACGCGCCGCTCGACCTGGCGCGCCTGCGGGCACTGGCTCACGTGCTCCGTCGCGGGATGCGGGAGCGCCACGACGACGAACCGGTGGCGTGGCGGGAAGAGGGCGGCTGAACCCATCCGGGTGCGGCGCGGGCGCGTCGCATCGGATCGGGGCACGCCGGGTCGGATCGACCCAGCCCCCTGGTTGCCGCAGACAGCACACCCTGGCCGGATCCAGCCAGCGCGCGCCGTCTGCAGCGATCACGCCGCGCTGCGCTCGGCCTCGGCGCGCTTGGCGTGGCGATGGCGGGCGTTCTTGTTGGAGCAGTCGCGCGAGCAGTACTTCGAGCCCTTGCGCGCCGCCTTGTCGCAGTCCTTCCAGGCGCAGGCGTTGGTCTCGACCATCGAGGACCGCGGCGCAGCGCTGTAGCTGGTGGACTCCTTGACCGGCTCGGCCTTGGGGGCCTCGACGCGGGCGGCGGGGGCCGGCGGCGGCGCCATCGGGGCCTTCGGCGCGGGGCTGACGGGGCGCGGCGCGGCAGCAGCCACCGGCGACGACACCGCCGGGGCGGGCTTCGGCGCCACGGCGGCAGGCGGCTTGACCGGCTCGGGCCGACGCACGACGGGCCGGGGCTCGACATACGTGCCGGGCCACGGGAACCGCGAGCCGACGGCGCGCGAGCCGCAGTCGCGGCAGCGCAGGCCGGGCATCGCCCCGGTGGTCGAGAACTTCGAGGCCGGCTGCTGGAAGATCACCACGTTGGCGGAACCGCAGTCGGGGCAGTGGAGGTCGAGGTCGTCGAGCTTCACGGTCGGTCTCCTTCAAGAGGGGTCACCGCAGAATCTATGGATCGTGGGGGCCAAAAACTGTCCGCCTCGCGCACTTTCTCGGGTTGCCGAGTGTGGCGAGGGAGCTAGGCGCCAGCGGGCTCGTCGCCCGATGCGTCGAAGGCGGCGACGAACGGCGTCAACGCCGCGCGCACGTCGTCGGGGAGCGGCGCGCTGGCCCGGGCCACCTTGTCGAACACGGCGAGCACCACCGTGCCGTCACAGGCCACGGCGCCGTCGGCGTGCACCACCCGCTGGCGGTAGGTGACGCTGCGGCCGCCGATGCGGGCGAGCACCGTCTCGATGACCAGGGCGTCGTCGAGGCGGGCCTCGCGACGGTAGTCGAGCGAGACGTGCACCACGACCAGCGTCAGGTCGGCGTCGGACAGCGCCGCGAAGTCGGTGCCGGCGGCGCGGACCCACTCGAAGCGGCCCCACTCCAGCCACTGCTGGTAGACGGCGTTGTTGACGTGACCGAGCATGTCGATCTCGGTGGATCGCACCGTGATGGGCAGGCGGGAGATCAGCGCACACCTCGCACCGTCGCGGTCCCGGAGTCGGCGCGACGAAGCGGCCCCGTGTAGCGCACGCCGCAGCCGGCGTCAGCGGTAGCCTTCGGCCTGCAGCGCGAAGAGGTGGGCGTAGCGTCCCTGTCGCGCGACGAGCTCGTCGTGGCTGCCCACCTCGATCAACCGGCCGTGGTCGAGCACGGCGATGCGGTCGGCCATGCGCACGGTCGAGAACCGGTGGGAGATGAGCACCGCGATGCGGTCGGTCGTCAGGGAGCGGAAGCGGTCGAAGATGGCGGCCTCCGCCTCGGCGTCCATCGCCGACGTCGGCTCGTCGAGCACGAGGATGTCCGCCTCGCCGCGCATGAACGCACGGGACAGCGCCACCTTCTGCCACTGGCCGATCGACAGCTCCCGGCCCTCGGGGAACCACCGCCCGAGCTGGGTCTGGAAGCCGGCCGGCAGCGCCTGGACGAAGTCGAGCGCCAGGCCCTTGTCGGCTGCCTCCTCCCACCGCTCGGCGTCGTCGACGTGGCGCACGTCGCCCACCCCGATGTTCTCGCCCACGAGCAGCTGGTAGCGCACGAAGTCCTGGAAGATGACGCCGATGCGGGCGCGGAGCGCGTCGAGGTCCCACCCGTCGACGTCGAGGCCGTCGACCGTGATGCGACCCGACGTGGGACGGTAGAAGCCGGCGAGCAGCTTGATGAGCGTGGTCTTGCCGGAGCCGTTGTGGCCGACGAGCGCGAGCTTCTCGCCGGGGCGCACGTGCAGGCTCACCCCGTCGAGCGCCGGTCGCTCCGAGCCCGGGTAGGTGAAGACCACGTCCTCGAAGCGCACACCGTCCGATGGATCCGGTCCGTGCGTCGCGCCGCCCATGCGCTCGGGCTCGGCGCCGTCGAGGAAGTCGTACAGGTTGGACAGGTACAGGTTGTCCTCGTACATCCCGCCGATCGACGACAGGGCGCCCGCGATGACCGACTGCCCCTGCTTGAACACCAGCAGGTACATCGTCATGTCGCCGAGCGTGATGCGGCCGAGCACCGCCGACCACGCGATCCAGCCGTACATGCCGTAGAAGGCCACCGTGCCCACGAGGCCGAGCACGCTGCCCCACAGGCCCCGACGCAGCGTCAGGTCGCGGTCCTCGTCGTAGAGCTGGTCGAAGATGGCGCGGTAGCGGGCCAGCAGCATGGGCCCGAGGCCGAACAGCTTGACCTCCTTGGCGTAGTCCTCGCGCGCGAGCACGGCCTCCAGGTAGTTCTGCTGGCGCGTCTCGGTGGCGCGCCACGAGAACAGCCGGAACGCGGCCTCGCTGAACCGGGTCTCGGCCACGAACGCCGGCAGCGCCGCGATCACGAGCACCGCGACGGCCCACGGCGAGAACGCGAGCAGCAGGCCGCCGTAGGTCACCAGCGTGATGGCGTCCTGCACCAGCCCGAAGGTGCGACGCGCGAGCGACAGGGGCCGGGTGGAGGCCTGGCGACGCGCACGCACCATCTTGTCGTACAGCTCGGCGTCCTCGAACTGGGCCAGCGACAGGGTGAGCGCGCGCTCGAGGATCATCACGTTGACGCGAAAGCCCAGGCGCGCCCGCAGCAGCTGCTCGGCGATGCCGAGCCCGCGCTGCACCACGGAACGGCCCGCGACGAGCCCGCCCTCAGCCGCCACCCACACGAGCGCCGCGGTGCGCGCTGCGTCGGTGCCCGAGGACGCCGCCGCGACCACGGCATCCACGATCTGCTTGCCCACCCAGGCGATGCCCGCCGGGAGCAGACCGGCCGCCACGGTGAGCAGGCCGATGACGACGAGCAGGCGACGGTCGGTGTCCCACACGAGCCGCACCGCGCGCGACGTGTAGCGGAACACGCCGACCCGGCGCCGCAGGCGTGCCCCCAGGCCGACAGCTGGCTGGTCGTCCATCGTCCACCCGACCCGCGGGGGCGGCGACGCGCCGCACCGAACACCGCGGAAGCCCCCGAGGTGCGCACGCCGGACCGCGCCGTCAACCGGCACGCTCGGGATGGACCCCCGGCGCGCGGTCGCGTATCGTGCGCCGACGCCGCCCCCACGGGCACCCGCCGACGCCGAGGCCCCGATGTCGCCGACCCTGCTGGCCTGGTCGCTCCTCCTCGCTCCCGCGTTCGGCCAGGTGATGCCGGGCGCACCCCACCCCGAGCCCCCTCCGGAGGAGGAGACCGAGGCGCCCGACGACGCCGACGCGCCCGTGCCCGGCAAGGACGTGGCGCTCGCCGAGGAGCCCGAGGATCCGGCCCAGCCCCACCTGCGCTACGAGGTGAGCCTGCGCGGTCACTACCTGTCGGTCCCCCGCGGCCTGATGGACGTGTGGTTCACCGACGACGACGACGACGGCTGGCCGCTGCCGGGCCAGGACCGCCCGTTCCTGCACGCCGCCGCCTACGGCATCGAGCTCACGGTCCAGAAGAAGCAGACGCTGGGCATCTTCTACTTCGAGTACGTCCAGAACCTGATGCGCGAGGGCTACTGGGACGACCGGGAGAAGGAGCAGCCCTACCTGTTCGTCGACGGCGACTGGCTGGACCCGTCGAAGGGCTTCGGCGCGGTGGTGTTCGGTGCCAACGGCGCCTACGACGCGCCGATCGTGCACCTGGGCCAGACCAAGGGACGGTTCGCGCTGTCGTTCGTGGTGGGCGGCGGCCTGGGCATCGCGGCCCTGTTCGGCTCGATCGACCAGTGGAAGGTCGACCGCACCACGGGCACGCCCGCCTACGTGCTCGCCGAGGCGGGCACCGCCCCGGACCGCCAGCTCGACCTGAAGTCGCCGGTGTGGCCGGTGCCCGACTTCTACCTGGCGTTCAAGTTCAACATCGTGGACCGCGTGGTGCTGCGGCTGGAGGGCGGCCTGCACGGCGGGCTGTTCTACGGCGGCACGCTCGGCGGGCGGTTCTAGGCGACGCGGACAGCCCGACGCCCCCGAACACGCCCGTCACGGCGCGATCGCCGCAAGCGACGGGGATCGTGGCCGACAGGGTGTAGCATGACGACGTCGTCCCGGAGGCCCTGCATGCACCGTCTGCTCCCCGTCCTCGCCGTGCTCGCGCTCGGCTGCGATCAGCCTGCCAGCGTCGGCATCGACGCGCCGTCGAGCCTGGCCGACGAGGCCCTGCCGCCGCCGTACGTCCCCGTGCTCGACATCACGTCGATCGTGCCCGGCAGCCCCGTGACGTTCACGGTCACCGGCGCGCCGGCGGGAGCGCAGGTCTACGTCCTCTACACGCGCACCGGCCCCGGCGCGGGCCCGTGCCACCCCACGCGACCCGTGTGCACCGACCTGAACTACCCGGCGGGCCTGCTGGTCAACCGCATCGTGCCCCCGAGCGGCACGATGTCGTACTCGGTGACCGCGCCGCGCTCGCTGCCCAACATCCCGTACTGGTTCCAGGCGGTCGTGGTCGACCCCAGCGGCATCCTCAAGACGCCCATCGTCGTGCGCGTCATCGGCGACTCCGACAACGACTGGATCATCGACCAGAACGACAACTGCCCGCTGCTGTACAACCCCGGCCAGTTCGACGACGACGCCGATCAGGTCGGCGGCGCCTGCGACTGCGACGACAACGACCCCACGGTCTACCCGGGCGCGCCCGACACCAGCGTCGACGGCATCGACCAGGACTGCGACGGCGTCGACGGCAACGGCACCACGCCGGGCGGCGGCACCTACGACGGCATGTACGTGGGCGACTTCCGCATCGACTTCTTCGTGTTCGGCCAGCCCGTCCCGTGCGTGGGCAGCGCCGGCCTCGACGTGTTCGAGAGCGCCACGCCGCAGATCGACGGCACCGGCGTGTGCTCGATCCCGGGCTTCCCGCTCGCGTTCAACATCGACGGCAGCTTCGATCCGGTGCTCGGCACGGCCGACGGCACGGTCGACGACGGCTCCGGCCCCGTCACGTGGACCGGCGGCTTCTACGACCTGGGCGGCGACACCCACCTGTCGGGCGGCTTCAACGTCAACGTGCCCGGGCTGGGCACGGCCGTCGGCGGCTTCGACGTCGTGCTGCAGTAGGCGTCAGCGCCAGGGGAACCGCATGTCGGGGAGCAGCTCGCGGTAGACCGCCTCGAGCAGCTCCAGCTTGGCCGCCAGCCGCGGGTACGTGGCGGCGACCTCCCCGATGCGGTCCGGGCGGCCGAAGGCGAGCTCGGCCAGCTCCGCGAAGTCCTCGTGGTGGTTCTTGCTCGCGTAGTTGGTGACGAAGCCCGCCTGGCGCATGCGGTCGGAGATGCCCTTGCCCCAGGCGTCGCGGTGACCGGCGCCGGTGTAGGCGTCCTCGCCGCTGATCGCCTTCCAGCGCGCCACCGGAAAGCCCGGCCGGTGCTCGACGAGGTGGGCGATCTCGTGGTGGAGCGTGCCACACAGCTGCGGGTGGGGCGTGCGGGGGCGCACCGCGAGGTTGATGCGCGAGCCGCCCGCGGCCGCCGAGCCGAGGAACGGCTTGCCGCCCAGCCGGAAGCGGCCGTAGATGCGGATGCCCTGCAGGATCCGTCCCCGCATCGACGGCGGGTAGACCAGGATCGCCTGTTCGAGGTGGGGAAGCGCCGCCGCGAGCACCCGCGACTCGGCGGGGTCGCGCTCCTTGCCCGGCTCGGTGGAGGACGGCACGCGGTGGTCGAGCTCGACGCCGGTGCGGCGGACGAACGCCGCCACGGCCGCGTCGACCTCGGGGTCGAAGTCGCCGGCGCCGCCCGGACCGTCGTCGAGCCAGGGGTCGTCGGCCTCGGGGACGGGCGCGTCGCCGTCGCCGTCACCGTCACGGCCGCCGAGGCGACGCGCGCGTGGACCGCCAGCGCGGGGCCCGAGACCCCCACGGCGCCCGCCGGGCCCGCCGCCACCACCGGGACGGCCAGGGCCGCCTGCGCCACCGGGCCTTCCCGGGCGTCCCGGCCCCTGCCCGCCACGTCCTCCGCCCCTACGCATCCTCGCCTCCCGCACAGCGCCTGGTGGCCAGGTAGTACGCCACCGCCGCCACCTCCCGTAGCGCACCGTCGATGCGCTGACCCGGCCGGCGCGGCACCACGGGCTGCCCGCTGACGTGGGCGTGGACGCCGAAGCAGCGCTCGGCGCGCCAGAGGTGGAAGGTGTCGGTGACGACGATGACGCGGTCGGCCGGCGCCAGCGCCATCCCGAACACCGCGTTCTCCTCGGTCGACGTCGACCGATCCTCCACGACGACGTCGGCGACGCCGAGGTCGCGGGCCAGGCGGGCGGCCGCGACGGCCTCGGCCACCGGGCCGTCCCCGCGTCCACCGGTCACCAGCAGTCGACCGGCGTGCCCGTCGACGACGAGCGCCGCACCGGCGCGCACCCGGTCCTCCAGGCACGCCGAGGGGCGTCCGTCGGGCTGGACGTGACAGCCACACACCGCCACCAGCGCGGCGTGCGCGTCGGGGACCTGGGCGCCACCCCACGCATCGAGCGCCACCGCCAGCCCCACCCACGCGAGCCCCGCGGCGACGGCGGCGACGACGAGCCAGCGCATCACGCCACCGGCTGGACGTAGCCGCCCGCCACCTCGGACCGGATGCCCTGCACCCGCCACCGATCGACGATGGCCCAGAGGAACCAGGCGTAGGTGCCCAGCCCCGACCCGAGGTGCCAGATCGCGTGCAGCTGCAGCCGCTGCGCCGGGTGGTCGCAGGGCAGGAACACGTGCTCGGGCATCCAGCAGAAGAACAGCGTGCCGAGGAATCCGCCCGCCGACACGCCCAGCAGCACGGCCATCAGCCGCGGCGCCGGCTGGATCCACGACAGCCACACCGCCGTCAGCGCCATGTAGGTGACCAGCAGGCTGTAGGACGCCAGGAAGATGAGGAAGTACGACGTCGCCCACGCGTAGACCGCGGTGAACACCACGGCGTAGGCCGCGAAGGCGAGCGCGACGCCACGGCCTTCGCCGGCGGGCCGATCGCGGAACCGCACCACCCACGCGCCCAGCAGGCCGACGTAGACCATCGGCAGCTCGTCGAGCGCCTGGGGACCACGCAGCAGCGTGCCGTGGAAGGCCACCGAGCCGAGCCCCACCAGCAACAGCCCGGCGAAGCACCACCCGAAGCGACGGCCCGACGGTGTCGCGGCATGCCACCAGCGCCACAGCCCGAACACGCCCAGCGCCACCAGCCACAGGCTGGAGATCGTGTTCCACCACTCCGCGACATACGGCGTCACGACGTAGTTGGGCTCGCACCAGTCCACGACCGACGGGGCGCCCATGCCCGTCCAGAAGCCCGTTCCCTGCACGTCGCCTCCCGGTCGGCCCGACTACCCGTTGTGTGATGCTTCGTCACGGGGAGCGACAGCGCGGAACGTGGTGCGTACCGGATCCGTGGAACACCCCGCCGGCAAGGCGGGTCCACCAGACGCAGTTCGTGCCGATCCCGACGGAAACGGGACTCCCTTCCCCGCGCCCGGCCCCCGCCGGATACAGCCAGACGACCCCGAGGTTCTGCTCATGCACCTGCACGCCCGTCGCATCCTCCTGCCCGCCGCCGTGCTCGTCGCTGCCCTCCCGATCGCCTTCGCCGACGTCACCGAGGCCTCACCGGCCCAGCCCGTGATCGCGTCGGCGGTGGTGGCCACGCTGCAGACGCGCCACCTCACCCACCGCGCCGTCGACGACGCCCTGTCCGAGGCCTGGTTCGACGCCTACCTCAAGGCCCTCGACCCGGCGCACATGTACTTCCTGAAGTCCGACATCGACGCGTTCCTGCCCTGGCGCGACCGCCTCGACGACGACATCCAGGCCGCGGCCCCCAAGCTCGAGGCCGCGTTCACCATCCACCACAAGCTCATGCAGCGCCTGCGCGAGCGCGTGGCCTACGCCCACAAGCTCCTCGCCGCGAACCGGTTCGACTTCTCCGACCCGTCCCGCAGCGTCGAGACCGACCGCGAGGACGACGCCTGGGCCGCGTCCACCGCCGAGCTCGACGCCCGCTGGGACGACTACGTCGCGCAGGAGGTGCTGCGCTTCGAGCTCACCGGCGATGCCCGCGAGCGCGCCATCGAGCGGGTCGCCAAGCGCTTCGACCGCATCCTGTCCGACATGACCCAGCTCGACGAGCAGGACGTCCTCGAGAGCTACCTGGGCGCGCTGGCGGGCGAGTACGACCCCCACTCGGTGTGGTTCAAGCCGATCGAGAAGCAGACCTTCGACATCGAGATGCGCGACACGCTCACCGGCATCGGCGCCGAGCTCAACGTCGACGAGGACGGCTACACCACCATCAAGGGCCTGATCCCCGGCGGCCCCGCCGAGGCGTCGGGTGAGCTCGAGGCCGGCGACCGCATCGTCGCCGTCGCCCAGGGCCACGACGAGGCCGTCGACGTCGTCGACATGCGGCTCGACAACGTCGTCCAGCTCATCCGCGGCCCGATCGACACCACTGTGGTGCTCACCATCTACCCGGCCGGCGCCACCGACCCGTCCGAGACGCGCGACATCGAGCTCGTCCGCGACAAGGTCAAGCTCGCCAAGGCCCAGGCCAAGGGCGAGGTCCACGAGAAGAGCGGCGTGAAGGTGGGCGTGATCGACGTGCCCTCGTTCTACGTCGACAACGACGCCCGCCGCGCCGGCGACCCCAACTGGGCGTCCACCTCGCGCGACGTGGCCCGCATCCTCACCGACTTCCGCAACCAGGGCGTCGACGCCGTGATCGTCGACCTGCGCAACGACGGCGGCGGCTCGCTCGACGAGGCGATCGGCCTGACGGGCCTGTTCCTCGACGGCGGCCCCGTGGTCCAGATCAAGGACTCGTTCGGTCAGGTCGAGGTGCTCGCCGACGAGGACCCCACCGTCGCCTGGTCGGGTCCGCTGGTGGTGCTCACCAACGAGCTGTCGGCGTCGGCGTCCGAGATCTTCGCGGGCGCCATCCAGGACTACAAGCGCGGCATCGTCGTGGGCTCGAAGACCACCCACGGCAAGGGCAGCGTCCAGAACCTGATGGACCTCGACCGCCTGCTCGACCGCGCCGGCCGTCGCGACGTCGCCGACCAGGCCGGCGCCATCAAGTTCACCACCCACATGTTCTTCCGCCCCGGTGGCGACTCCACCCAGGGCAAGGGCGTGGCCGCCGACGTCGTGCTGCCGTCGCCCTACCAGGGCCTGCCGATCATGGAGGCCGACCTGCACAACCCGCTGCCCTTCGCCCGCATCGACAAGGCGAAGTTCGCGCAGGACCCGCTGCCGCTCGACCTCGACCGGCTCCGCAAGCAGTCGGCCACGCGCGTCGGCGAGTCCATGCAGTTCGCCTTCCTGGCCGAAGACCTCGCGGAGCGCGAGCGGCTCCAGGCGCAGAAGACGCTGAGCCTCGACGAGGCCACGCGGCGCGCCGAGCGCACGCGCAACGAGACCATCCGCGACAACCACGACAAGGCCTACACCGCCGCGGGCATGGACCCCGAGCACCTGCCGGACTTCATCCTCGACGAGGCGATCGCCATCACCCACGACGTGGTGATGCAGCTCCAGGGCACGTGATCCCCCACGGGTCCCAGGGCACGGAGGCACCGTGCGCGCAGCCGTCTTCGACCGCCACGGTCCGCCCGCCGACGTCCTGACGATCGCCGACCTGCCCGACCCCACGCCGGGGCCGGGTCAGGTGGTGGTCGCCCTGGAGGCCGCCGCCGTCCACCCCGCTGACCTCGCCACGATCGCGGGCCACTACGGCGTCCGGCCCCGGCTGCCCGGGGCGGTGCCGGGCATCGAGGGCGTCGGGCGCGTGGTGGCGGTCGGCGCGGGTGCTGCGCTGACGGTCGGCCAGCGGGTGCTCCTGCCGCTCGGCGTGGGCACGTGGCGCGACCGGGTGGTCGCCACCGCGCGCACGCTGGTGACCGTCCCCGACGACCTGCCCGCCGAACAGCTCGCGCTGGCCGTGGTCAACCCGGCGACGGCCCGGCTGCTGCTCGGGCAGGTCGACCGCCTGCTGCCCGGGGAGTGGATCCTGCAGAACGCGGCGAACGGCGCCGTCGGACGCACCGTCGCGCGCCTCGCCCGCGCGCGGGGCCTGCACACCCTCAACGTCGTGCGGCGCGCCACGGCGGGCCTGTGCGTGCGCAACGCCGGTGGCGACGTCGTCCTCGTCGACGGTCCGGAGCTCGCCCACGAGGTCGCCCGCTACACCGACGGCGCCCCCGTGCGCCTGGCCCTCGATGCCGTCGCCGGTCCGGCCACCGACCGGCTCGCCCGCTGCGTGGTGCCCGGCGGCACCGTGGTGGTCTACGGCGCGCTGTCGGGCCAGCCCAGCACCCTGGGCGCCGACCAGACCATCTTCCGCGACGTGCGCCTGCACGGCTTCTGGCTGACCACGTGGCTGCAGCAGGCCGACGACGCCACCCGCGCCGCGCTGTTCACCGACCTCGTCGCCGACCTGCGCGACCACCCCCAGCCCGTCGACGCCCGCTTCGACCTCGGCGCCGTCGCCGCCGCCGTCGCGGCGGCCGCGCGCGGGGGGCGGGACGGCAAGGTGGTCCTTCGCGGCGAGGCCTGGAACGGCTGACCGACGGGTGCCCGCGCCGCTGGCGGCGTTACCCTGCCCGCCATGCCGTCCCCGCTCCGCCGCCTCGCCGGCCACGCGCAGACCGTCCTGCCCGCGCTGCTCGCCCGCGCGCGCCCCCCGACCGTGCCCGCGTCGACGCCGTGGCACACCACCGTCGACGACCCGCGCACGGGCCGTCTCCAGCTGCACGGCCGCCTGACCACCACCGACCGCTCCGACGTGCTGGTGGTCATCGTCCACGGCATCGGCGCCTCGTCCGACGCGCCGTACTGCCGCCTCGCCGCGGCGGCGGCCCACGCGCTCGGCCTGTCCAGCCTGCGCGTCGACCTGCGCGGCGCCGACCGCACCGGTGCCGGCATCTACCACGCGGGGCTCACCGACGACCTCGACGCCGTCCTCGCCGACCCCGTCGTGGGCGGCTTCCGCGCCGTGGTGGTGCTCGGCTACTCGCTCGGCGGCCACGTCACGCTGCGCACCGCCACCCACGCGCTGCCCGACAACGTGCGCGCCGTGGCCGCCGTGTGCGCCCCCCTGCACCTCGACGCCGCCGCGACCTGGATCGACACCCCGCGCCGCCTGCCTTACCGCCGCCACCTGCTGACGGGCCTGCGCGAGATCCATGCGCGGGTGGCCGCCGTGCGCAGCGACATCCTGCCGGTGGCCGACGCCGCGCGGATCCACACCCTGCGCGCGTGGGACGACCGGGTGGTGGCGCCGTGGTTCGGCTTTGCGTCCGCCGAGGACTACTACGCGCGCGCCAGCGTCGGGCCGCGCCTCGACGCGCTCACCGTGCCGGCCCTCGCCGTGCACGTCGACGCCGATCCCATCGTCGGTCCGGCGGCGGGCGTGCCCGGCCTGCGGCACGTGCCCGACGCGCTGACCGCCGTCCGCATCGATCGCGGCGGCCACGTCGTGCTCCCGCCCGACGCCGACCTCGGCCTGGGCACGGGCGCGGGCGACACGGCCGTGCTCCGCTGGCTCCTGGCGCGGGCAGGCTGATGCCAGGCACCGGCGGCCGCCCCGCACCCGCGCCCGCCACGGTCCTCGGCTGGACCCTTCTGCTGCTCGTGCTGGGCGCGGTGGGCGGGATGACCACCACGGCGATGTCGCTCGGCATGATCGCCGCCCAGCCCCACGTCTTCCTGCTGGCGACGGCGATGGCCACGGTGACGACGGTGCCGTACTCGCTGGCCCTGCTGTGGCTCGACCGCAACGAGGCCGAGCCGCTCTGGCTCGTCGCCACCGCCTTCCTGTGGGGTGCCCTCGCGGCGACGTCGCTCGGCGGACTCGCCAACGCCCTGTCGGACGGCCTCGGCACCGCCTTGCTCGGCGACCCGTCCGCTGCCCATGCGTTCACCGTCACCGTGGTGGCCCCGATCGCCGAGGAGGCGTTCAAGGCGCTGGCCGTCACCGCGGTGTTCGTGCTGTTCGTGCGCCAGGCCGACGACGTGCTCGACGGCATCATCTACGGCGCGATGGTGGGCCTCGGCTTCGCGTGGTTCGAGAACATCACCTACTACGTGCGCGTCGCCGACCGCGGCGTGGACGCGATGCTCGCGCTCGCGTGGCTGCGGGGGGTGCTGTTCGGCATCGGCACCCACGGCACGTACACCGCGCTCACGGGCCTGGGCCTGGGCCTGTTCCGGGTGATGCGGCGCGGGCCGGCGCGCTGGGTGATGCCACCGCTGGGCCTGGGCGCCGCGATGGTCGCGCACGCCGTGTGGAACGCGGGCTCCGGTGCCTACTTCGGCAACGAGATCACCGAGCTGCGCGCCCTGCTCGTGGCCGGCCCGAGTGCCGTGCTCGGCCTGCAGGTGCCGTTCCTCGGCCTGCTCGGCGTGGTGCTCGGCCTGTCGTGGATGCACGAGGACCAGCTGATCCGCCGCTACCTCGCGCAGGAGCCGCGCGACGTCGTGCGCCACGACGAGATCGACCACCTGCTCCCTGCCCGTCGCCGGGTCGGGCGCGGGCTGACCACGCTCGGCCGCGCCGGTCCGGTGGCGTGGTGGCGTCACCAGCAGCTCACGCAGGCGCTGATCAAGCTCGCGTTCGAGCGGTGGCATCACGCCGAGGACCAGCTTCCGTGGTCGGCCGACGAGGACGCCGTGGTGGGCCGGCTGCGCCAGCGGGTACGGTCGCTGAGGCGCACGGGCGCGCGGCCGTGACGGTTTGCGGTTGCGGGTCGTACGCCGCGTGGGTACCCTCGCCGCCATGAACGTCCTCGCCATCGCCACCTGTTGTCGTCCGTGTGCTCCGTCGCACCGGGCGTCGGTGCGCGTGGCCCCGCGGCATCGCTGAACGCTTCGTCCAGCCCGCCGTCTCCACGCAGACCCGCCCGGCCCCGCCGCGGCGGGTCTGTCGCTTTCTCCCCCCTGACCCTGGCCCCTCGACGATGAACGCCCCGATCCCCACCACCCCCTGCCTGTGCTGCTGCTGCTGCTGCTGCTGCGCGCGCCGGGGCGTGCGGGGGACGGAAGCCTAGCTCCACCCCCTGTCACCCCCGGGCTCACGGCCGGGGGTGGTCCTCGGCCGTCGCCCTCTTGGAGACGAGCCGATGAACACCCCTCGCCACCCGCGCCCCGACGGTGTCTACCGTCCCCGCAGCCGGCCCTCGATCGCGGGCACGCACGCCTTCGTCGACGACGAGATCCGCGACTACGACGTCACGCTGCAGCGCTTTCTCGACGGCCGCGTCCCCGAGGCGGTCTTCCTCGAGCACCGCCTGCGCCACGGCGTGTACGGCCAGCGCCAGGACGGCGTGCACATGATCCGCAGCAAGCTGCCGCTGGGTCTCCTCAGCCCCGAGCAGCTCGAGGCGTTCGCCGACCTGACCGAGGCGTGGGCCGGCGGCGTGGCCCACCTGACCACGCGCCAGGACATCCAGGTCCACTTCGTCCGCCTGCCCGACACCCCCGAGGTGATGACCGCGCTGGACCGGGCGTCGATGACATCGCGCGAGGCGTGCGGCAACGTCGTCCGCAACGTCACCGCCGATCCGCTCGCCGGGGTGCACGCCGACGAGGCCTTCGACGTCACCCCCTACGGCATCGCCGTGGCGCGCTTCCTGCTGCGCCTGCCCGACGGCCAGAGCCTCGGGCGCAAGTTCAAGCCGACGCTCGCGTCGACCTGGGACCGACGCTTCAACCTCGGCGCCCTGCACGACGTGGGGCTGACAGCGGTCGAACGCGACGGCCAGCGCGGTTTCGACCTCGTGGTGGGCGGCGGCCTCGGGGCGGTCGCCAGTGAGGCGAAGCGGTTCACCGACTTCCTGCCCGTCGAGGAGCTCCTCCCCACGCTGCAGGCCATCCTCAAGGTGTTCGCAGCCCACGGCGAGAAGCTCAAGCGCGCGCGCGCCAGGATGAAGTTCCTCGTGGACGACTGGGGGATCGACCGGTTCCGCGACGCCGTCCTCGAGGCCCGCGCCACGCTGCCGTACGACCCGCGCTGGCAGAGCCTGCTCGGCGACGTCGCGCCGTGGACCGACCACCCCGTCCACCCGCCCGGCGCCGACCTTCCCCCGCCGCGCGACGACGACGACGCGGCCTGGCTGCGCACCAACGTCGTGCCCCAGCGTCAGGACGGCTACGCGGCCGTCCAGGTGCGCGTGCCGCAGGGAGACCTGTCGCCCGCCCAGCTCCGGGGCCTGGCGGCCGTCCTGCGCGACCACGCCGGCGACACCACGCGCATCGGCCCCGACCAGAGCTTGTGGATCCGGTGGGTCGCCGTCGATCGGCTGCTCGCGCTGCGCGACGGGCTGACGGCGCTGGGGCTCGGCGCCGCCCGCGCCGGCGGCCTCGGCGACACTGTGACGTGCCCGGGCGCCGACACCTGCAAGCTCGGCATCACCACGCCCCGCGCCCTCGCCCGGCAGATGCAGGCCGAGCTGGACGCGATCGCCACCGACCCCCGGCTGGAGCGCCTGCGGATCCACGTCAGCGGCTGCCCGAACGCCTGCGCCCAGCACCACATCGCCGACATCGGCCTGTTCGGTGCCGCCCGCACGATCGACGGCGTGACGGCACCCCACTTCATGCTGCTGCTCGGCGGGCTCGCCGGCGGTCGCCACGAGGAGGCCCCCGGCGACGGCTTCGGCACCACGGTGCTCAAGCTGCCCGCCGCGCGCGTCGGGGAGGCCGTGCGTCGCCTCACCACCCGCTACCTGGACGAGGCCGCCCCCGGCACGCCGTTCGGCCGGTGGGCCCGCCAGACCGGACGTCCCGCGCTCAAGGCCCTGCTGGACGACCTGACCGACCTGCCGCCGCCGTCGGTGGCCCCCGCGCTGTACGTCGAGCACGGCCGCGCCGACACGGCATTCAAGGTCGTGCGGGGAACGGGCGAGTGCGCCGGTGCGGTGGTCCTGCAGGGCGACCTGCTGCTGATGGAGGCCGACCGCCACGCCGACGAGGCGACCGCGCGCCTGGAGGCCGGCGCCGAGGCCGCCGCGGTGCGGACGAGCGCGCTCGCCGCCTTCGATCGCGCCGCCCGCTCGCTGCTGTCGACCCAGGGGATCACCGACCCGGCCCCCGAGGCCGTCCGCGACCTGTTCCGCGCCCACCTGTACGACGCCGGCCGCATCTACGAGGGCGTCGGTCACTACTTCCTGCACGCCACCACCGAGCGGCCCACGGACGCCGTCGGCGACCGGCTGCGTCGCCTGGTGGTCGAGGCCGGTCTGTTCGTCGAGGAGGCCCACGCGATCCACGGCCGCCTGCAGAACCCGGCGGTGCGCGCATGAGCCGCGTCCCCAACGTGGCCCCCGCGGTGGGGGGCGGCTCGCTGATGGTGGCGTGGCAGCTGCGCGGACGGTCCGTGCTCGTCGTCGGCGGCGGCAGCGTCGCCGCAGGGCGTGTCCGTCTGGCCCTGGAGGCCGACGCCCGGGTGCGCGTGGTGGCACCGGCGCTGGGCGCCGAGCTGCGCCACCGGTGGTCGCTGGGGGAGGTGGCGTGGCGTCCCGCGCCGTTCGAGGCCGCCGACCTGGACGACGTCGACCTCGTGCTGGCCTGCCTCGACGACGAGGACGTGAGTGCGACGATCGCCGACGCCTGCCGCGCGCGCCGCATCCCGGTCAACTGCGCCGACCAGCCCGAGCGCTGCGACTTCTGGCTCACCAGCGTGCACCGGGACGGTCCATTGCAGATCGCGTTGTCGACGAACGGGGAGGCCCCCGCGCTCGGGGCACGCCTGCTCCGCGAGCTCGCGCGCCATGTCCCGGCCGACGCCCGCGCCGCGATCGAGGCCTTCGGCACCCTGCGCCAGCGCGTCCGCGCCCACGACCCGGCGCCCGACGCCAGCCGACGACGCATGCGCTGGCTGACCGACGTGGCCCGCCGCAGCGCCTGGCGCGCGCTGGCCACCCTCGACGGTGCCACCGTCGACCACCTCCTCGACGCCTACGACCTCCCGGGTCCGTCCGTGCCCCGCGCGCCTGAGCTGGGGCCGCGGCACGGACGGATCCGGCTCGTCGGGGCCGGACCGGGCGACCCCGACCTGCTCACGGTCGCCGCCCGGCGCGCGCTCGACGAGGCCGACCTGGTGCTCAGCGATCGCCTGGTCCCGCAGGCGATCCTCGATCTGGTGCGCGGAGAGCTCCGCGTCGCGTCCAAGCAGCCCGGACGTGCCGACGCCGCCCAGGCCGAGCTCGACGCGTGGATGGTGGAGGCCGCGCTGGGCGGACGGGACGTGGTGCGCCTCAAGTGCGGCGACCCGTTCGTGTTCGGGCGCGGCGGAGAGGAGCTGGACATGCTGGCCCGCCACGGCCTGCACGCCGAGGTGATCCCGGGGGTCACCAGCGCGCTGGCGGCACCCCTGGCCGCGGGCATTCCGGCCACCCAGCGCGGCGTGGCCGATCGCGTGCTCGTGATGACCGGTCAGGGCCGTGGCGGCAGCGACCCCGCCCTGCCGGCCTTCGATCCGCACACCACCTGCGTCTGGCTCATGGGCGTGGGGCGCCTCGCCGCGCTGGCCGACGCGCTCTGCGCCCGGGGCTTCCCGGCGGACTGGCCCGCGGCCCTCGTCGAACGGGCCACGCACCCCGACGAACGCGTCGTCACCGGCACGATCGCGACGATCGCGGCCCGCGCACGGGCGCACGGCGTCGGCGCTCCGGCGACGCTCGTGGTGGGCCAGGTCGTGGCCGCAGCCCAGGCGCGGGAGGCGTCGCGCCCCGCGGCCCGGGCCTCGGTCGCCGTCGGTCACCGGTGACGGGCATCCGGTGACCTCCGGTGGACGAACGTGACCTGTCGACCCTGTGCAAAGCCAGTACAGTCCCTGTGCATCGCGGGACGTTCCTTAGGCCGAACGCTCTACGGTACCCCTGCGATGACGTCCCCACCTTCACGATCACGACCCGACTCAAGTTCGGGAGGAGACTGTCATGCACAGGCTTTGGATTGCCTCGGCCCTCGCGGCCGCCTCGCTCGCTGGCTGCGCCCCCGCCACCCCCGACGCCGACACCTCCGCGTGGGATCACCTCCCCCCGTCGCCGCCGATGACGCTCACCCTGTCGGCCCCCATCGCCGCCACCATCGGCGGCACCGCCACGTTCACCGTCACGGGCGCCATGCCGGGCGAGACCGTGCGCGTCTTCCAGGGCTCGGCCCTCGGTGACGGCGCGTGCCCGCAGCGCATCGGCGGCCTCTGCGTCGACCTCATCAGCGCCGGCGTGGCCTACGACGGCGTCGCCGACGCCACCGGCACCGCGATCATCACCCCGACCGTCCCCGCCTCGGCCACCCTCGACGAGACCACCTACTTCCAGGCCTTCATCCGTCGCGGCCTGCGCGGCGCCGACACCGTCGCCTCCAACATCGAGGCGGTGCGCGCGTCCGACGGCTCGGCCCGCCTGCGCGTCGTCCACGGCTCGCCCGACGCCCCCAACGTCGACATCTACGCCGACGGCGGCCTGCTCGTCTCCGACCTCGCCTACCAGGAGAGCACCGGGTACGTCGCCGTGCCCCCGGGCACCTACGCGGTCGACATCCGCGCCGCGGGCGCGCTGCCCTCGTCCCCGCCGGCCTACAGCATCCCGGCGCTGACGCTCGACGGCAACGTCGACTACACCGCGATCGCCGCCGGCTACCTCGGCAGCGCCATGCCCGACGACCAGTTCCGCGTGCTGGCGCTCGTCGACGACTGGGGCTCGCCGGCCCGCGGCAGCTACCGCGCCCGCATCGTGCACGCCTCGCCGGACGCCCCCACGGTCGACATCGACGTCGGCAACGACGGCTCCTCGGAGATCGCCGCCCTGCCGCGCTTCGCCGACACCGGCGCCGACGGCGTGCCCCTGCCGTCCGACACCACGCTGGCCGTGGGCGTCGCCGGCGGCGCGCTGTCGTTCACCGTCCCGGGCCTGCCCGAGGCCACCGACGTCCTCGTGATCGCCAACGGCAACCTCGGCGCCGAGCGCGCCAACGAGGACGACGCCTTCGGCCTGCTCGCCATCATCGACGACGGCGACCCGGTCTTCCTCCGCCAGGACCCGAAGGTCTACGCCCTGCACGCATCGGCCGACGCGCCGACGGTCGACGTCAAGGTCGGCAGCGCCACAATCGTCGACGACCTGTCGTTCCGGGACCTCGCGGGCCCGGTCAGCGTGCCCCCGGGCAGCTACGACCTCGACATCTACGACGACACCGGCACGACCTTCGTCACCAGCTGGCCCACGCCCATGCTGGAGGCCGGCGAGACCTACCTCGCCGTCGCCACCGGCTTCCTGACCAGCACACCCGGCTTCACCATCCTGCCGCTCGTCGACGACCTGCCCATCGACGCCACGATGTCGACCGTGTCCGTGGTCCACGCCTCGCCCGATGCGCCCACCGTCACCGCGGGCGCGCTGCTGCCGGCCTACACCGCGCTCACGCCGGCGCTGTCCTACCTCGACCCCGCCGCCGACGTCACCGTCGCACCCGGCACCTACGACCTCGCGGTGGGCACCGCGGCCGGCGACGCCGCGCTGTTCACGTTCCCCGGCATCTCGCTGCTCGCCGGCGACCGCCTCTTCGCGATCGCGAACGGCTCGCTGATCGGGGGGTCCTTCGGCGTCACCCTCGTCGACACGACGACGACGCCGTGGACCGCCGCCACGCTCACGCCGTAGCCGTCACCGGGCCAGCGCGGGTCGACCGCCCAGGTCGCGCCCGTCGCTGGCCCGCAGGCCGCGCAGCCGTCGCACCCGCTCCTCCATCGGAGGGTGGGTGCTGAACAGGCCACCCAGACCGCCACCGAAGGTGTTGGCGATGTAGTGGGTGGCCTCGCTGCCGGTGTGCATCGGCACGCGCGCGCCGATGCCGCTGATCCGCTCCAGGGCGGAGGCCAGCCCCTCGGGGTCGCCGGTGAGCGCGGCCGCCCGAGCGTCCGCGGCGTACTCGCGGGAGCGGCTGACCGCCAGATGCAGCAGCGTCGCCGCGATCGGCGCCAGCAGCATCGTCGCCAGACGCGCCACCATGGGCGTGTCCCGGTCCCCGCCGGTCCAGAACGCCAGACGCGCGAGCATCGTGACGGCGCCGGCCATCGTGGCGGCCACGGCCGACGTCAGCGTGTCGCGGTGACGGATGTGACCGAGCTCGTGGGCGAGCACGCCGCGGATCTGGCGGCGGTCGAGCGTCTGCAGCAGCCCCGCCGTCACCGCCACGACACCGTGCGCCGGATCGCGACCGGTCGCGAAGGCGTTGGGGCTGGCTTCGTTCGGCACCAGGTAGACGCGCGGCGTCGGGATCCCGGCCCGCTGCGCCAGCTCGGCGACGTCGTCCACGAGCCACTGCAGGCGCGGGTCGTCGATCGGCTGCGCGCCCGATGTGGCGAGCACGATGCGGTCCGAGAAGAACCAGGTGCCCAGGTTCATGAGGCTGGCCAGCACCAGCATGACGGCCATGCCGCCACGCCCGGCCAGCGCGCCACCCACCAGCACGAACAGCGCGGTGAGCGTCGCCATCAGGAAGGTGGTCTTCAGCGTGTTGGTCATCACAGCTCCAGCGCGTGGGCGCACGGAGCGCACCACGCCTGGACCCTGCGTACGCACGGCGCAGGCGCGCACCGTCACGTTGTGTGACCGGACCCTGCGGCCGACCCCGACGGACGAGGCGCCGATCCGCTACTCGGTGACGCCCGTGAGCTTGCTCAGGCGCGCGACGACCTGATCCTCGTCGAGGGTCTGGAGCTCCCCACAGAGCGACCCCACCTCGTCGGCGGTCATGCCGCTGCCGTACAGCGCCTCACCCACCTTGTCGGCCCACGCGTCGCCCTTGGTGGCCACCAGGCCCGACACGAGCGCCTCGCACGCCTTGTTGGCGGCGACGATCTCGGGCGGCGTGTGCTCGGGTTCCGGTTCGAGCACCGACCCGGGCACCTGCACGATGCCATCGGTGTCGGTGTCCGAGTCGGACGCGCCCACCATCACCGGCTCCATGGCGACGGGATCGGACGTCCACATACCGAACTCGTCGCCCACGATGATGCCGACCAGCACGAGCACGAGAACGCCCGCGACGATCCACCGACCCATGGAGACCTCCAGTGCGCACAGACTAACGCACCACGCGCGTCACCGTGCCCCATCGGGGACGTCCCGCGACAGCCGGTACAGGCCCACCACCGCGGGCGCGCCCACCAGCGCCTCGTAGATGCTGCCCGCCACCCGGTCGCCGAGCGGCATCGCCACCACCTCGGTGGACGCCTCCAGCGCCGCGCCGCACCACGGGTCGATCCAGTCCGACGGCAGGCCGTCCACCGCGATGCGCGGCGCCGTGGTCAGGTCGCTCGTGTCCAGGTAGCGCCACCGCACGGTGTCGCGACCCGCGAGCGCGGCGTCGCCCCGCGGGTCGAGGAGCACCCGCTGGCAGTCGGCGGTGCGCACGAACCACACGTCGCGATCCGGCGGCAACACGCCGTCGACCCAGTCGCGGAGCGGCCGCACGGTCCACGCCGGACCCAGCCAGTGATCGAGGTGGGCGCGGCTCACCCGCAGGCCGCGGGCCCTGGCGTCGTCGGGGGCGTCGGCCTCCGCCAGCCACACCACGATGTCGCCCTCGGGCACCGTGTGCCGCACGACGTCCACGAGGTCGGCCTGGATCTGCTTGGGGTAGCGCGCGGTCAGGAACGGCACGCCCCAGACCACGTCGCCGACGAGCAGCAGGGCCACCGCCGCCACGCCGAGCGCTCGCCCCCGGCCCACCACCGCATCGAGCGCCGGCGCGGCCAGCGCCGCGAGCAGCGGCCACGTCGACAGCGACGTGCGCACGAACGTCGACAGGCAGTCGTACTGCGGCAGGTAGACCCACATCGCCCCCGCCCACGCGAGCGCGGCCCACGCCACCACGCCCGGATCCCGGCGCGCCCCGATCCACGCGCCGACCACCACGAGCACACCGACCCACGGCGCCTCCAGCGCCGGATCGAAGGCGGCGTGGATCTGCCACGTGCGCAGCTCGGGCCCGCCGTTCGGCCACACCCACGCCCCATAGGCGACCGCACCCAGACCGACGGCCGTCGCCAGCCCCACCCATGGGGTCGACGGCAGCCGCAGCCGCCGCCAGCCCTCCACCACCCCGCGCCGCACCCAAGGCAGCGCGAGCACCCCGAGGGCAGCGACGAGGTCGAGCACGAACAGCCGCGGATCGGCCAGCGGGTCGGCCGCCGTGCGCCGCAGGTCGTCGGGCGGCGGGGTCGCCAGCACCTCCAGCAAGCGCGGCAGGAACAGCACCCCTGCCATCGGCACGGCGAGCACCACCACGGGACGCCGCCACGCGGTGCGCAGCCACGACGGCCGACGCAGCAGCATCGACAGCACCAGCCACGCCGGCACCAGCGCCATCAGCTCGGCCCGGGTCTGGGCGGCGACGACGGCCGCGCCGAGGCCGAGCACGAGCCACCGCCCCTCGTCCGTCCGCAGGTGCAGCTCGAACAGCCACAGCGCCGCCAGCGTCCACGCCATCGCCGGCACGTACATCGACTCCGTGGCGCCGATCCGCAGCAGCACAGGGCTCGCCGCGAGCACGGCCGCGCCGAGCAGCGCCGTACGGTCGCTGGCCCACAGCGCCCGCAGCCACAGGAACGCCGCCACGAGCGCAAGGCTCGTCACCCCCATCGCCAGCCGGAACACGTCCACGGCGCCGTCGAAGAGGCGGTAGAGCGGCTGGAACACGACGTAGTAGCCGTAGCCGTGCAGCAGCCCGAGGTTGGCCCGTCCCGGCGGCGTGTTCGCCACCACATCGGCCACGCGGTCGAGGCCGTGCTGGTTCGAGTGCCACACGCCGGGCACGCCCAGCGCCTCGGTCACGCCCACCCGCGCGGCCAGCAGCGCGAGCAGCGCGCACCACGCCCACAGGGGCACGCCCGCCGCCCACGCCGGCGCCGTCGCGACCATCCCCGCACACCACGCCACCACCACCACCTCGAGGGTGACGGCCTCGCGCTCCTGGGCCGGGCTCGCCTGGGTGCCCAGCGCCCGCACGAACGGCGGCGGACGGGGCCAGGCCGCCTCCCGGTCGCGGATCGCGGCGACGATCGCGGCCACGGCGTCAGGATCCACGCGCGGGTCGGCGATCACCCGCGTGCCGGCGGTCGCGATGCCGGGCGCGGGATCGGGGTGCCAGCGGTCGACGATGCGCACCGGGTGGGTGTCGTGCCGCGTGCCCACCTCGTAGCGCACCTCGACCTCGGACCGGCGCACCGACCGGATCGTGGCACCGTCACCGATCGGGCCCACCTGCACCGGCAGCGCCCACGTCGTGGCCGGCGCGTGCCGCACCACGATCGCGAACGCGCCCGCGAGGAGCACGCCCACCGCGAGCAGCAGCGGCAGGAGTCGGCGAGCGGTGGTCATCGGCGGCTGACGGGGAGGCAGGGTGCGTCGGATCTACCATGGGCCACCGTGTCGGGGTCGGTCTCGGTGCGCTTGACGACGGCTCCGCGCGCACCTACGTCACGGTCCGGCACACGCCGGTGAAGGCGGTCCGATGGCCACACCACGGGTGGTCGTGATCGGCGGGGGCTTCGGGGGACTGGCCACGGTGCAGGCGCTGCGCCGGGCCCCGGTCCACCTCACGCTGGTCGACAAGCGCAACCACCACCTGTTCCAGCCCCTGCTCTACCAGGTGGCGACGGCGGCGCTGGCGCCCTCCGACATCGCCGAGCCCCTGCGCGGCATCCTGGGCGGTCAGGCCAACGCCGACGTCATGCTCGCCGAGGTCACCGGCATCGACGTCGACCGCCGCGTCGTGCACACCGAGGAGGGCGAGCTGCCCTACGACCACCTCGTCGTCGCCGCCGGGGCCACCCACGCCTACTTCGGCCACGACGACTGGGCCGAGCACGCGCCGGGGCTCAAGACCATCGGCGACGCCCTGCGCATCCGCCACCGCATCCTGTCGGCCTTCGAGGAGGCCGAGTGGACCGACGACCCGCAGGCCCGCAAGCGCCTGTGCACCTTCGTGGTGGTCGGCGCGGGTCCCACGGGCGTCGAGCTCGCCGGCGCGCTGCGCGAGATCGCCTGCCAGACGCTCACCGAGGACTTCCACCACGTCACCGTCGACGCCGTCCGCGTCGTGCTCGTCGAGGCCGCACCGGCCGTCCTCGGGCCGTTCCCCAAGCCGCTGCAGGAGGCCGCGCGCGCCCAGCTCGAACAGCTCGGCGTCGAGGTCCGCACCGCCACGCCCGTGAAGGGCATGGGCCCCGGCCGCGTCGAGGTCGAGGGCGAGGTGATCGAGGCGAGCACGATCCTGTGGGCCGCGGGCGTGCAGGCGTCCCCGCTGGGCGCGATGCTCGGCGTCGACCTCGATCGGGCCGGCCGCGTCCACGTGGCGCCGGACCTGTCGCTCCCGGGCCACCCCGAGGTGCGCGTCATCGGCGACATGGCCCACGTCGAGCAGGACGGCCACCCCGTGCCCGGCGTGGCGCCCGCCGCCATCCAAATGGGCCACCACGTCGCGGCCAGCATTCGCGGCGACCTCGTCGGCCACGACCGCGTCCCCTTCCGCTACCACCACAAGGGCAGCCTCGCGACCGTCGGCCGCCGCCTCGCCGTCGCCGACCTGGGCCGCTGGCAGGGCGCAGGCTTCGTCGCCTGGCTGATCTGGGTGTTCGTCCACCTGATGACGCTGGTCGGCCACCGCAACCGCGTCGTCGTCTTCGTCAAGTGGGCCTGGTCGTGGGCCACGTTCGACCGATCGAGCCGCCTGCTGTGGCTCGACGAGGATCGCCGCGACGTCCACTACGAGGGGAAGGTGGAGCCCGAACCCCTGGTGGACGCCATGGACCCCGAGGCGCCGGCGCTCAGCCCGCCAGCCAGCTGACGGGGCCGGTGCCGTCGAGGCCGAAGCCGCCCTGCACGTCGACGCCCATCGCCCGCGCGATCGCGAGGTAGAGGTTGGCCACGGGCTGACCGGGCGCCTGCACGGCGCGACCGCCGGCCACCCCCACCGCCTGACCGCCGCCGATGAGCACCGGCAGGTTGTCGTGGTTGTGGCGGTTGCCGTCGCCGATCTCGGACGACAGGTAGACGATGGTGTGGTCGAGCATCGACCCGGACCCCTCGGGGATCTGGGACATGCGACGCAGCAACCGCCCGAACCGCTCGACCTCCCACGCGTCGATGACGGCGAGCTGGTCGAGGTTGGCCGCCATGTTCTGGTGGTGCGACAGCTGGTGGTGGCCGCCGTTGACGCCGGGCAGGAAGCTGTAGGCCTGGTCGGAGCCCGCGTTGCCGATCATGAACGTGGCCACGCGGGTCAGGTCGCACTGGAAGGCGCTGACGATGATGTCGAGCATCAGGTCGGGGTGGGTCTGCAGCGTGTAGCTGTCGGGCAGATCCTCCTCCGGACCGCACGCGCCCACACCGGACGCGCGGCGCTCGATGTCGCGGACCGACGTGAAGTACTCGTCGAGGCGGGCGCGGTCGTCGACGGCGACCTTGGTCTTGAGGCGCGTGGCCTGGTCCTTGACGAGGTCGAGCACCGACGTGCGGTAGATGCCGCGCCGCAGCTGCTCCTCGGCCGTGGCCACGCCGTCGGACCCGGCGAACAGCCGATCGAAGGCCACCTGCGGGTTGGTGATCTTGGGGACGGGCGTGGTGGGGCCCGACCACGCGATGTTCTGCGTGTAGGCGCACGAGTAGCCCGAGTCGCAGATGCCGACGCTGCCGCCGCTCTGCACGCCGAGCTCGAGCGACGGGAACGCCGTGGCGTCGCCGAGGCCCGCCGCGATCACCTGGTCGATGCTCTCGCCCACCTCGACGCCGTCGAACGACGGGCGCTGGCAGGTGAGGAACGAGCCCGTGCCGCGGGCGTGGTCGCCGGCGCGGTTGTCGGTGCCGCCGGCGTTGCCCATGCCGTCGACCACCAGCAGGTGGGACTTCAGGTCGTCGAGCTGGGCCAGGGTGGTGCCCAGCGTGAAGTCCGCGCCCGACCCGGTGGCGCCCCAGTTCGCCTGGTGCACGCCGTTGGGCACGAAGAAGAACAGCACGCGCGTGGGCGGCGTGGTGTCGGCGCGCGCGCCGCGGACGAGCGACGGCAGGTAGGGCAGCGCCACGGTGGCGGCGGCGCCCCCGAGGAAGGCCCGGCGGCTCCAGCTCATTCGTCACCTCCCGAGGACGCGGTCCCTTGCATCCGGAAGGGGTCGCTGGTGACGATGGCCGTCAGCAACGACTCGAGGGTGAACCCGCCCGCGTGCAGGGCCTTGTCGACGTCGTCGATGTAGGGCGCGTCGTCGGTGCCGGGCTTGCGGTTGAGGGCGTAGGTGAAGGTCTTCTCGGCCAGGCAGTGACCGAAGCGCGGGTCGTCGACGAGCACGTCGGCGAGCGAGCCGACGCCGTCGAGCGCGGTGCCGTCGGGCAGCTGGCCCGTGGCGTCGATCGTCTCGCCCTGGTCGACCTCGCGCCACGCGCCGATGCCGTTGAAGTGCTCGAACGACAGGCCGATCGGGTCCATCCGGTCGTGGCACGCGGCGCACGACGGGTTGGTGCGGTGGGCCGCGAGCCGCTCGCGCACGGTGGACGCGGACGCGTCGGGCTCGGGGAAGCCCGGGACGTCGGCCGGGGGCGGCGGCGGCTCGTCGCAGAGCAGGCTCGACAGCACCCACACGCCGCGCTTCACCGGGCTCGTGCGCGTGGGGTAGCTCGTGGCCGTCAGCAGGCCCGGCAGCGTGAGCCAGCCGAACCGCGGGTAGTTGCTGACGTCCTTCTGGATGAACGTGGCGCCGGCACCCACGTCGCCCAGCCCCATGTGGCGGGCCAGCAGGTCGTCGACCCAGACCGTCTTGCCGTCGACCAGCTCGGTCAGCGGCGCCCCGCGCGCCACGAAGTCCATGAACTGCAGGCGCATGCTCTGCTTCATGCTGTCGCGCAGGTCGTCGGTGAACGAGGGGTAGTACCAGAAGTCGGGGGCGACGTCGTCGACCGCCCGGATCATCAACCACTGACCCGCGAGGTCGTCGGCGAGCGCCTCGGCCTTGCTGTCGGCCAGCATGCGGTGGACCTGGGCGGCGAGCACGTCGGGATCGTTGAGCTCGCCGCGCGACGCCAGGTCGAACAGCGTGGCGTCGGGCATCGACGACCAGATCAGGTAGGACAGCCGCGAGGCGAGCGTGTAGTCGTCGACGAGCGTGGGCGTGGCCGCGCCGGCGGGCTCGATGCGCATCGTGAAGTTGGGGCTCATCAGCACCGCGCGCAGCGCGAACTCCAGGCCCCACTTCGGCGCGTCGCCGTTCTCCACCACCTGGTCGTACAGCGCCATCAGGTCGCGCAGCTCGGCGGCCTCGACGGGGCGTCGCCACGCCTTGGGCACGAACGCGTCGAGGATCTCGGAGACGCACTGGCGCGGGTCGACCACGTTCTCGGGGTCGCACACCATCACCGCGTCCCACGCGGGGTGGACCTCGGGACGGAAGTCCAGCGGCCCCTGCACCTTGAACAGGTCCACGTAGGCGTTCCGGTCACCGCCATCGCCCAGGTAGTCGTTGTCGAACAGCAGCTCGAGGTTGGCCGAGCCCTCCCGCAGGTCGACCACGATCGAGACGGTCTGGGCGGTGTTGTAGGTGGACGCGGTGATGTCGAAGTACTCGGTGTCGACGCCCACCACGCCCAGCCGCACGGCCACGGGGTCGGGCCCCGCCTGGTCGCCCCACACCCGCGCGCTCACCCGGTAGGGGCCGGTGGCGGGGATGTCGACGCGGCCGCTGATGGCGCCCCCGGAGTACAGCGCGAAGCGTCCGCCCTCCTGGTCCTGGTAGGCGGCGTCGGAGCTGAACCGGGCGTCCTCGGCCTCGAACGTCCAGTCGACCGCGCTCTCGAGCGGGCGGTCGAGGATGTCGGAGACCAGCACGCTCGCCGCCGTCTCGTACAGCTCGAGGTGCAGCGGCGACACGACGAGGCCGTCACCGACCACGTCGAAGCCCGCCGTGGCGTCGTCGACGGGGAAGTCGCGGCCGGGGGTGCGCGTGGTGCCGAGCAGATCCCGCACGGTGCGGTCGTACTCACTGCGGTTCAGGCGCCGGAGCGCCACGTGATCCACGGTGCGGTTGGCGGCGACCGTGTCGGTGTCGGTGTCGGTGTCGGTGTCGTCGGAGGCGCTGTCGGTGGTGCCCGAGGCACAACCCGCCATCCACGCGGCCAACGCCACGGCGCCGCCTGCCCACCGCACCCGGGTACCGTTCCAACGTGTCATGGACGACAGGCCCCCGTGAGCGCATGTCACGCCGGATCCGATGGCGCGACGCGCCAGGATAGCACGGGTCGGTACCCCCCGAAACCTCGTCGCGAGGTCGTGACACGCGTGCGACGTCCCCTGCCCCAGCTGCTGCTGTTCGCCGGCCTCGCCGCCTGCGGCGCCACGTCCCGTCCCGTGCCCACGCCGGTGCGGATCACCGAGCCCTACACGCTCCAGCGCGACCTGCCCTACGTCGAGCCGGTGGTCGACCGCGAACACCAGTCCCTCGACCTGTACCTGCCGCGCGGAGCGCCGCCCGCCGCAGGGTTCCCGCTGGTGGTCTGGGTGCACGGCGGCGGCTGGTGCAAGGGCGACAAGGCCCGGGGCATGCCCGACCGCGCCGACCACCTCGTCCGCCTCGGCTACGCCGTCGCGTCGGTGGGCTACCGCCTGTCCCCCAACCCGCCCGATCCCGACGCCGTCGGCGCCGTCCGCCACCCCGACCACGTCCAGGACGTGGCCGCCGCCACAGCGTGGCTCATCGCCCACGCCGCCGACCAGCACCTGGACGCCACGCGCGTCGCCCTCGTGGGCTTCTCCGCGGGTGGCCACCTGGCCGCGCTCACCGCCGTCGACCCCCGCTGGCTCGCCGCCGACGGCGCCTCCAGCGCCTCCGTCCGCTGCCTCGTCACGCTCGACAGCGCGGCGTTCGACATCCCCACGGCGACCAGCCGCGGCGGCGACCTCGACCTGTACCTGTCGGCCTTCGGCGCCGACCCCGAGGTCTGGGCCGACGCCTCACCGCTGCGTCACGTCGCCGCCGACCACCCGCTGCCGGACGCCCTGCTCCTGACACGCGGCTCCGACCCGCGGCGCGAGGACGTCGACGCCTTCGCCCAGGCCCTGCGCGGCGCGGGTCGCACGGTCTACGTCGCCGACGTCGAGCCGCTGGGCCACGCCGAGGTCGAGAAGGCCTACGGCAGCGCCGACGACGGCGTGGTCACCCCGGTGGTCGACGACTTCCTCGGCGCCTGCCTGCCGCCGCGCTGAGCCATCGCCGTCCGAGAAAGCACACGAGCCGCCGGACGCGGGGGGTCGTCCGACGGCTCGAGGTGTGCGCACGGCGCTGCGGTGGGCGATCCCCCGTCAGCGCTCCGCGCGCTGCCGGCAATCCCCCGGCAGCGCTCCGCGCGCTGCCGGTGATCAGTCCGAGACGCGCTCGCGGAGCGTCTTGCCCGGCTTGAAGTAGGCGTACTTCTTGGCGGAGATGGGGATCACCGCGCCGGTGGACGGGTTGCGGCCGCTGCGCGCCGCACGGCTCTTGGTGCCGAAGGTGCCGAAGCCGGGGATGGTGACCTTGCGGCCGGCATCGAGCTCGACGGCGATGATGCCCTCGCCCGACTTGGCGCTGAAGATGATGTCGACGATCTCGAGGGCCTTGGCCTGGGAGACGCCAGCCTTCTTGGCGAGCTTCTGAGCGAACTCGGTCTTGTTCATGGGGTCCTCCGCGTGGGGTGTCGCCATGCTGCCGTTCGACCCGTCCGAACGGTGCTGGTGGGGACCTGGAGACACTAGCGCATTTTCGGATCGCGTAAAGGCCCACGATCGCGACGGGACCGCGATCGTGGGCATATTGGACCAAACAGTCCGATCAACTTCGATCGAAAGCACGGGTGAAACGCGGACAACGGCGATCCGGCCTGTCAGGACGGCGTCGCCGCCGTCGTTCCTTCGATCGTGTGGACGTGGCACCGAATGTCATCGATCGCATCGACGCCACGCGGGCACGCGGGGCGCAACGGGGTGCGGCAGGCGATCAGCGCCCCGACGTGGCACTGCCGTCGTCCACCGGCTCGGGGCGCAGGTGGAGCCAGAGGGCGTCGACCTCGGTGTCGGACATGCCGCGGTAGGCCCGGGACGGCATCGCGGCGTCGAGACGCCGCCCGTCGCGCCCCACGCCTTCGACCACGGCGTCGGAGAACTGGGCGCCCGTCCAGCCGGTGAGGCGCTCCGCGGCCCACGCCGGCGCGCGGGGTCCGTCGTAGACCCGCGCGGCCCCAGCCCCCCCGCCGTGGCAGTCGTGGCAGCCGGCGATGCGCGCCAGGTAGGCGCCGTAGTCGGGCGTGGGGCCCCACGGCACGGTGGACGGCACGGCGTCGGGGTCGACGAGCGCGGCGTCGACGCCACCGCCCATCGCCACCAGCACGCGCCCTCCGGCCTCGAGCTCGGCCTGACCGGCCTGGCGATCCACCGACGGCGCCGCCCGGAGCCACGCGATCGTGGCGGCGAGGTCGTCGTCGGACAGCGTGGACCACCGCTGGGCGGGCATCCACAGCAGCCCGCGCCCCTCGGGCGACACCCCGTGGCGCAGCGCGCGTGCCCAGTCGGCATCGCCGTAGGTGGCCACCGTGGTGCTGCCCACGGTCAGGTTGGGGGCCCACACGCGGCCCACCATCGGGTGGCCTTCCATCCAGGCGCCGCCGAGGTCGTCGCCGTGGCACGCGCCGCACACGAGGACGGCCTCCACCAGGTGACGGCCCCGCGCGATCGACGCCGGGTCCATCGTCACCTCGGGCGTGGGGACGTCGGCGACGGGGAAGGTGCGCGACAGGATCGCCTCGCTGCGCAGCCACGCGACGCCGCCCAGGGCCGCGAGCACGAGCCCGAACCCCACCACGACGCCAGCTCCCGCGCGCACGCCCTGCACCGCCACCCTCCAGGTCCCAGGCCGACGATGTCGCCGTCCGGGGGAGGGTCAGGTAGCCCGGTGGCCCCTCCGAGGCGCGCAGCGCGCTGTCCCGAGGACCGCAGCGTCCGCCGCTAGGGGATCAGCCCGGCCAGCCAGCGGGCTTCGTCCGCGCCGTTCTGGCCGTTGATCGCATGGGTCGCGAGCACCACGTTGAGCACGGCCTTGGTGGGCCGCGGGTACTGCACGTCGGGCAGCGCCGAGAAGGCCTCGACACGGGCCTCGATCTCGCTCTCCGGGAACTGCCGGTAGCCCATCGCGTCGTAGTACCCCTCGTCGACCGCGAGCTGCCAGAGGTCCTGGGACTGGCGCACGGTGATCGATCCCGACCGGACCCACCGCGTCGGCGCGAGGCGCTCCTCCAGGATCGGCCAGATGCGCGCGGTGCCGCCGTCGGCGCGGTGGTGGTCGTACGCCTCCTGCACGCTCGCCGGATCGACCGTCTCGTCGTGTTCGGCGGGCTGGAACGCCGCCGGGAGTCGCGGCGGCTCGCCGAACGCGGCGCAGCGCCCGGTGGACTGGTGCAGCGAGATCGCCACCAGCGGCCAGCCCGCGTCGTCGCACGCGTGGGCGAAGTAGCCGGCGAAGTTGCCGCCGTTGCTGTAGCCGAGGCCGATCAGCGGGGTGCTGTCGGTGAAGTGACCGTCGTCGATCAGCCGCGCGCGCAGCGCCTGCCAGTAGGCCCAGTCGGGGTTCGACCCCAGGCCGGTCTGCACGTTCCACGTCTTGGCGGCGCGGTTGTCGCTCGTGCCGGCCACGAACCCGATGCCCCGGGCCGTCAGCTCGTTGAGCACGCGCAGCATCTCGGTGGACGAGGCGACGTCGGCGTCGCCGCCGGTGCCATGGAACACGAACGCCACCGCCACCAGCGGGTCGGGGAACGCCATCACGACGGGCTGTCCCTGGAACTGGAAGCGCGTCTGGGGGAGCAGCGGGGTGACGTCGGTGTAGACGGGCGGGACGCTGTCGCCGGCGTCGAAGAAGCCGTCGTCGTCCGGGGTGAGCGTGTCGGTGTCGGTGTCGGTGTCGACCACGTCGGTGTCGGCCACGTCCGTGTCCGTCTCGCCAGGCACGGTGTCCGAGTCGACGTCGGTGTCGCTGTCGACCACGGTGTCGGTGTCGACGCTGCCCTTGTCGGTGTCGTCGGGGGCTGCGGTGCACGCCGCCAGGCCCAACACCAGCACCCCGATCGTCCACGCACGCCGCATCGCCCCTCCTGCGCCCGGTCCAGCCCGGACCACCCGGACTTTCTAGCCGTGCGGACGCCGGTGCCGCTACGCCTGCCCGTGTGGCGCCTACCACACCCGCGGCGTGCCGAGCCCGTGCTCGGGCCACGTCCACGTCCGGTCGAGCTTCCACCCGTCGTCGGCCTGCACCACGTCGAGCACCACGCGCGCCGACCCCGTGCCCCCCTCCCACCACGCCACGGCCCGGACGAACGCGCCGCGTCCGGGCTCGGTGTGGTGCTCGAGCGGATCGTCGGCCAGCCGCAGGTCGCGCACCGTGCCGAGCTCGTCGCGGTTGCGGGCCTGCCCTGCGAGGAAGACGATCTCCGGCGTGTCGTCACGGAACGCGGGCGTGGTGCAGCACGTCCACGCGGCCGTCGTGTCGCCCTGCCGCAGGTGGCCCACGTAGGGGTCGAGCAGCGTGGTGCGGATGGCCGCCCGCAGGTCCGCGTCTGCCGGACGCAGCCCGGTGCGGAGCGCCCACGCAGCGACCCCGACGACCACAGCCGCCGCGAGGACCGCCCACGCCCGCCGGCTCACAGCGTCAGCGTCAGGCCCGCGACGAGCGCGCCCGGCAGCCGCTGGCTGCGCGTGGACCGCCAGCCGTAGGTGCCCGTGTCGGCGAGGAACGCGGTCTCGGTGGTCAGCGCCTCCAGCCGCTCGCCGAACAGTGCGTACACCGAGTCGTCGAAGCGCATCACCTCGACCGGCGCCACCGCCTCGCCGCCCTCCACCCACAGGGTCGCGAACCGCGTCAGTCCGGTGATGCGTGCGCTCTGCATGTCGGAGTGGTTGGTGTACCAGAGGTTCGACACCCACACGCCGGTGCCGAGACGGGCGCGCGCATCCGCCATCGGCAGCTCGCCCCCGTGCAGGTGCAGGCTCTGCGGCACCTCGTCGGCGTCGGCGCCGTTGTGGGGCACGCCGAGCTCGACGGCCGTGCGCGGACTGACCATGGCGCCCGTGTGCCGACCGCCGACCCACAGGGCCACGGCGTCGGGCCGCACGAAGCCGTCGGACTGGAAGCACGGCGCGATGCCGCCCGCCGTGTGTTCGGTGAGGGTGACCCGCGGATCGAGCTGCACCTCGTCGGCCACCAGCCGGCCCAGGCAGCTGCGCTGACGGTGCTGCTCGTTGGCCGAGAACCCGCCACGGCACAGCAGGTCGTAGACCTCCTCCATCGCCGCCGGCGTGAGGAACGCCCGCCAGTCCCCCGGCGTGAGCCGCTTCGGCGGCCGCGCGAGCACGGCGAGGTCGGCCGCCGCCTGGGCCATCTGCGCGCGGAACGCGTCGCCGTCCCAGGCGGGCGCAGCGAGCGTGGCCTTCACGGCGCGGTCGGCGCCCTGCACCAGGCACAGGTCGAAGACGAAGCCCGGCGCCTCGAACCAGTTGCGCTGGCCCAGGTGGTTGGCGAACCCGCGCACGGACGTGCCGCCCGCGTAGATGCCCACCAGATCGTGCGCCGGCTCGGCGCCCTGGGCCCAGTCGACCACCTCGTCGACCACGTCGCGCGCGTCGGGGACCGTCCCCTGCCCGACCTGCTCGGTGGACACGACGTCGACCGGCAGCAGCAGGTAGGGATCCTCGGGCAGCGCCGGCAGCGTCTGCCGCAGCGACGCGATGGCGCCGCCCAGGCGGTCGGTGTCGCCGTCGACATCGCCCGTGAGCGTGAACGTGGCGGCCAGGTGGCGACGGCCGTGCACCCAGCGCACCGTCACGGCGGCGTCCTGCACGGTGCCCGGCTGACGGACGAGCCCGCGGTTGAACCGCACGAAGTCCGAGCGCTCGGCGGTGAGGTAGAGCCCATAGGCCTCGTCACCACGCCGGAGCGCGTCGGCCCGCGCCGCGAGCGCTTCGAGGTGGGCCCGCCAGTCGATCCCCGCCATCAGGCCGCTCCGAAGACGTCGACGTCGGTGAACAGGCACACGGGCGACGCGTGCCCGACGCGGATCACCTGGTTGGGCTCGCCCTTGCCGCAGAACGGGGTGCCGAGCACCTGCCACGACGACCGGTCGCCCACCCCGGCGAGGCTGCGCCAGAACCGCGCCGAGATGCCGCGGTAGTTCGGGTTGCGCAGCACGCGACCCAGGCGACCGTCGACGATCTCCCGCGCGTACTCACAGCCGAACTGGAACTTGTTGCGGCTGTCGTCGATGGACCACGACAGGTTCGTCTCCATCCACACGCCGCGCCGCACACGCCCGATCAGCGCGTCGACGCTGTCGGTGCCCGGCTCCAGGTTGATGTTGGCCATGCGGTCGATCGGCGGGCGGTTCCAGGACGACGCACGGCTGTTCGCGAGCGCCGCCATGCCGGCCCGCGCCCCCGACGTCACCGAGCCGAGGGGTCGCAGCAGCACGCCGCGGTCGATGAGCATCACCTTGGACGCGGGCGTGCCGTCGTCGTCGAAGGCGTAGCTGGCGAACTCGTCGTCGACCGTGGGGTCGAAGCTGACGTTGAGCAGCGACGAGCCGTACTGGTAGGTGCCGAACATGTCGGCGGTGACGAAGCTCGTGCCTGCGTAGTTGCGCTCGTCCCCGAGGATGCGGTCGAGCTCGAGCGGGTGGCCGATCGACTCGTGGATCTGCAGCATCATCTGGTCGGGCGCGATGAGGACGTCCATCGCACCGGACGGGCAGTTGTCGGCGAGCACCAGCTCCACCGCCTGATCGCCCACGCGGCGGGCCTGGCCGTCGTAGTCGAAGCGGTCCAGCACCTCGACGCCGCCCTGCTGGCTGGCCCCGCGGAAGCCGCCCAGGGTGCGCCGCTGCGTGACGCCCTCGTAGTGGGCGACGGCCTCCAGCTCCGGCGTGACGCCGTGCCACGTGCGCGTGACCTCGCCCCCGTCGCTGGTGAGCAGCACCTGGTGGACCTGCGCCGCGATCACCGACGCCGACCGCGCCACGATGCGCCCGTCGACGTCGAGTCCCTTGCAGGCGGCGGCGAGGCGCGCCACCCGATCGGCCAGCGGCACGGCGTCCCACACCGTGCCCACGCGCGAGGCCTGCGCCCCCGACGGCACCGCCGTGGGCACCTCCCGCGGGTCGAACACCATCCGGCCGGACGTGCGCTCGGCCCAGCGCGTGGCCTCGGCGACGGCGGCGCGCAGCCCCGACGGCGACAGGTCGCTGGTGGCCGCGTAGCCCTGACCCGAGCCCTTGCGGACGGTGACCATCGCGCCGACGCTGCGCACGTCTTCCGGGGGCTCGAGCACGTCGTCGCGCACCTCGAGGTGGGTGCGACGCTCGTCCACCCAGCGCAGGGTGGCGTGATCCACCCCGGCGGGCAGGGCCTGTCGGAACCGGGCGGCGAGCACCTCGGGGCCCATGGCGCCTCCTTCGCGGTCCCGTGCTGTATCGGCCTGCGGCACCGGCGTCACCGATGCAGCCGCCTGCAGCCGTGCAGCCCGCTGCAGCCCGCTGCAGCGTGTGACAAGCGGACCCCGATGGACGAACCTCGACCCCGATCGACGGATCGTGACGCTCTTACGCCCGTCTTGCACGCCCCGAGGCCCCCCGCTGCAGCGGGCTGGCACACCTGTCGCGAAAGGGACCTGCACCCACTGCGACCTCGGAGCGACCATGAGCCAGCCCACCTCCCGCACCATCGCCTTCTCCTGCCCCAGCCACGTCGCCGCCGCGCTCGACGGCGACACGGTCCGGCGCCAGGCGATGTTCGCCCTGCTGGCCCCGGTCATCGCCCGCCGCGTCCGCCGCACGCTGCGCACCTGGCGCCCCGACGCCGGTCAGGAGCAGGTCGACGACCTGGTCCAGGACGTCCACGCTGCCCTGCTGGAGCGCGACGGTCGCCGCCTGCGCGCCTGGGACCCCGCCCGCGGCGCCAGCCTGACCACCTTCGTCGACCGCATCTCCGCGCGCATCGTCATCTCCTGGCTGCGCAGCCCCCGCCGCAGCGCCAGCCCCGAGCAGGCCGCCGCCCCGGAGGACATGGGCGTCCACGCCTGCCAGCGCCCCTCGCCCGAGCGCGACGTGGCCGGCCAGGAGCTGTTCGACACCATCGTCGCCGGCGTCACCGCCTCGCTGTCGCCCCGCGACGCCGCGCTGTTCCACGCCCTGCTGGTCGAGGAGCGCGAGATCGACGAGCTGATCGCCGAGCACGGCCTGTCCCAGGGCGCGCTGTACGTGCGCCGCTGCCGCCTGCGCAAGGTCGCCCGCGCCGTCGCCGAGGCCGCCGTCGCCTGATCCGCGCGCCCGTCCGTTGCGCGGCCACCACCCACGCGATCAGGTGAGCCGGTCCTCGATCGCCTCGCGGATGCCCTTGGGCAGGGCCTCCAGCCACGCCATCCGGTCCTTCTTGCGCGCCGCCCGCGTGCACAGCTCGTCCCGCAGCGCCCCGTTGCCGTCGAACTCGTAGAGCAGCGCGCAGTACTGGGTGGGCCGCACGTCGAGCACGAACCCCACCAGCGCGCCGAGGTCGGCGTGGCCCCGGTGGGTGCCCAGCTCCGAGCGCAGGTGGGCGCTGAACGCGCCGCCCTCGTAGCGGACGACCACGTCGTTGAGCAGCTCGCGCTCCGCCGCCGACAGCGTCCACGGCGTCGACGGCCGGTTCGGGGCCGCCTCCTTCGGCGCCGACGACGGCACGCCCACGACGCGGGTGCCCTCCAGCCGCACCGCCGCCTGCTCCCCCACCGCGCGGGTGACGGCCGTGGGCCCGTGGTCGACGCGCGCCACCTGGCCGGCGAACAGGAACAGCTGCAGGTCCTCGCGGCCGCCCACGTCGCGCAGGCGCAGCTCGACCGCCTCCCCACACCCCTGAGGGCGGCCCGGCTCCACCGGACGGAGCCGACCGCTCACCGAGGTCAGGTCGCTGACCCACGGCGCGAGCGCCACGCCGGGCAGCGCGTGGACGGTGAAGCCCTGGTCGTCCAGCGTGATCAGCACGTGGGCGCGGGACAGGTGGGGCAGGTGCACGAACGGCAGGCAGGCCGGCGGCTCGTGGCAGGCGGCCTTGACCGCCGCGAGCTGGTCCCAGAGGCGTCCGCGTCCCTCGGGCTCCTCCACCCGGGCCACCTGCTCGAGGTGGGCCACGCTGCGCACGCGGCCGAGGAGGAGCGCCCGTGACCGGAAGGTGCGCTCCAGACCCACCACCTCACCGCCGTCGACCACCGGGTTCCACAGCACCTGGATGGGCTTGCTGGTCACAGAGGTGAGCAGGTGGGGCAGGTGGCGCGCCACGGCCGGCAGGTCGATCGGCCCGTCGACGCTGCGCACGAGCGCGGCCACGTCGGCCTGCAGCTCGGGGACGTTGCCCGCCCACGTGCGCCGCGACAGGGCCACCAGGGCGTCGAGCCGGATGGGCCGGCCCTCCAGCGCCGACAGGATCGCGTGGCGCACGCTGGTGTCACCGCGATCGGCCAGCGACGGCACCCGCATCGTCACCATCGTCATCCGCTGGCCGAGGGTGCGCGGCAGGCCCCACTCCGGGCGCTCGCCGCGCTCGTCGACGCTCTGGGTGGTGATCAGCGGGACGGGGTGGCGGTTGGCGGGCGCGAGCGGGCCGAGGTGTTCCGGGCGGACGGGGCCCGACTCGCACTCGAAGGCGGCCACGAGCATCGTCTGGCGCAGCTCGCGCACGTTGCCGGGCCAGTGGTGGCGCTGCAGGATCGCGGCGGCCTCGTCCGACAACCAGCCCGCGGGGGCGGCCTTCAGGCCACGGGCCTCGGCGAAGAAGCTGGCCGCGAGCACCATCACGTCGTCGCCTCGCGCACGCAGCGGCGGGATGTGCAGCGTGATCGCCTCCAGGCGCGACAGCAGGTCGCCGCGGAACTCGCCGCGTCGGACCATGGCCTCCAGGTCGGCGTTGGTGGCGGCGACGAAGCGCACGTCGACCTTGACCACCTCGTCGCTGCCGACGGGCTGGACCGTCTTCTCCTGGAGCAGGCGCAGCAGCTTGGCCTGGATCTTCGGCTCGACGTTGCCCAGCTCGTCGAGGAACAGCGTGCCGCGCTCCGCCGTGCGTGCCGCGCCCTTGCGGTGGGACGTGGCCCCGGTGAACGCGCCGGCGGCGTGGCCGAACAGCTCGCTCTCGACCAGGGACGGCGACAGCGTGGAGATGTCGACCGGGTGGTAGGGCCCGCGGCGCCCCGACGCCTCGTGGATCGCCTGGGCGAACAGCTCCTTGCCCACGCCGGACTCGCCGAGGATGAGCACCGGCAGCGGCGACCGCGCCGCCCGCGCCGCCCGGTCGAGGACCCGCACCAGCGCCGGCGAGGAGCCGACGATACGGTCGAAGGCCTGCAGCGACGGCCGCTCGGCGGGACCCGCTGCTTCCGACGGCGGCGGCGGGATCACCGCCCGCCCGGCCTCGAGCTGGGCGCGCAGGTGGTGGAGGCGGTCGGGGTCGAGCTCGCTGACCTCGGGGTAGAGCACCCACTGCCCGGCGACGGGCCGCGTGTCGGCGTCGCGCCCCACCTCGGACAGCATCCGGTCGCCCAGCCGCGCGTGGGCCCACCGCGCCAGCTCCCGCTTTCCCGTGCCCGGTGGCCCCGTGAGGTGGACCACCGACGCCGAGCGGCAGTGGGAAAGCAAGCTACGCCGCAGGTCGGACAGCGCCGGGTCGGACTCGATGACGTGGAAGACGTCGGCGTGCTGCAGGCGCTGGAGCACCCGCACGGGCACGTGGGCCACCCGGTCTTCCGCGAGCACCACGATGTGCGCGTGGACCTCCCGCGCCGACCGCGCCAGCGCGTCGAGGTGCAGCCCCGAGGGCGGCCGCAGCAGCACGAGCCAGCCGTCGCGCGCCTCCCGCAGGGCATCCACCAGCGCGTCCCGCGCCGACCGCCCCAGGAACTGCCCGTCGACCACGATCAGCGGCCCCCAGGTGCTCCGCTGCCCGAGCCACACCCGGTAGAGCCACCGCAGCAGCACCGTGTCGTCGATGCCACCCACCCGCGGCAGCACCGCAGGCACCCCGCGCTCCCCCGCATCCACGACGGCCCGCAGCGCCTCCCGCAGCGCCGGCGCCTCGTCGAGCTCGCGTTCGGGCTGCCACGCCATCCCTGCTGGCCCCGTCCCATGTTCGTGACGCCAGCGTCATAGCACCGCGACGGGCCGCTGGGGCGCGGTGTGGGGGAAGCAGGGCGCGGGTGGTGGGGGGCGGGCGCGGCGACGACGCGCGGGACCGAAGGTCTCGGTCCCTGTCGACTGCGCATTCACGTGTGCGTTGCTCGGGCGCTCGATCGCCGGCCGGCGCTGCGGTGGACGCCAGTCCGACGTGGCCTCGTCGATCGAACGGTCGGACGACAGCGGTTCATGGCGCACTGAACCGCGTTACAGCTAGCGCGTGGACCTGGACGCGTGTCCGGGCCGCGTCCCCGCCCCACCGCGCCGAACGGGCTCCGCATGTCGCGTTCCACGTCCAACGCCATCGCCCGAGCGGCGCTGTTCGCCAGCGCGTTCGGCTGCCGCGGGATCGACGGCAGCGCGGTCGACGCGGTCCCCGCAGCGAGCGGCTGGGACGGACCCAGCGTGGCCCACGCATACGATCCGATCGCCGTCGACACCGACCCAGCCGACACCCCACCAGGACCCGAACCCCTCGATGCCGTGGCGCTGGCGACGAGGAGGCCACCCTTGGTGCACGTTGACTACCAGAATGGTTGCGCGCTCGAGGAGGAAGGCAAGGCATTCTGCTGGGGAAACCGAGAGTATGTGTTCCGCGATATGGACCAAGGTCCGTTTGATGTCATCTGCAACAAGGCGCTTTCCCCCATGGCCATTCGCCGAGGCGAGCCGGGATTGTTTTTCCCGGTGGCGGACAGCTACACTCTTGGCGGGTTCGAAATGGCCGCCGAGCCGTACTCGTGGGTCGATCTTGACTGTGGCGTCACCGATGGCAGCGGCGCCTGTGGCATCGACACCGACGGTGCTCTGCACTGTTACCGGGCCAATGCTGGCGACATTCCGACAGGTTCGGGTTGGGTGAAGGTGAGCATCGGATATCGAACGGTGTGCGCACTACACAGCACCGACGGCGTTCAGTGCTGGGGCTCGTCCGAACGGCTCGGCGATTTTTCATACTCGGTACCACCGGCCGTCGATGTTGACGTGGGTCCGGGGGGAGCGTGCGTGATCACACCCGAGCGCACGGTTGTCTGCGACGGCTCGGAGCCGGGCATCGTGGATGGGGTTCCTCCAAATCTGGACGAGGTGTGGCGACTCGCCGTGGGTCACGTATTTGCCTGCGCCCTGAAACTCTCCGGCGAGGTTGTGTGCTGGGGTGGAACATCCGCAGCGCCGAACAGCGAGGTCATCGACGAAGCTCCTGTCACACACGACTTCGTCGCGTTGGATGTGAACTTTGCGCATGCCTGTGCGATCCGGTCCAACGGTACCGTTGAGTGCTGGGGCGTAGAAGACCGGGGTGTCCTCGATCCCCCTACACCGCCCTAGGGCGTCTTGGTGCTCGGCCAACCGCGGCTGATCTCAACTCGCCCTGACCAAGGACCCGTTCGACAAGTGCCCGGGGCTTCGTGGTCCAGTGGGTTGCTACGACAGTCCACCGCGCCGAAGGCCGCATGGCCAGTTGCCGTGGTGGCGAGCTTGCCATCTACTACGCAATTCGAACGCACACAATTTCGAGACGTTTGCCTGGTCCTCGCTCCCCCGAGCGACGACGAGCACGCAGGCGCTGTCGACCCTCCGGACCGAGACCGCCGCGGCAGTTGGCATCACGATCAACCCGAGTCAGTGGCAGCGATGGTGGAACCGCCAGCCCTCGCCTTGGTTGTCCATGCGCTCCGACACCTGTCCAGCCACCAACTCGCGAAACTGCTCGCCGGCCCCAACAACGGGCGAGCCCCGAACCGCGCCGCGCATCTTTCGAACGAAAGCGCACCGTAGAACCGATCGACGCATCTTGTCAGATCACCGAAACGCCGCCCCCTCCGCTCACACCACCCGAATCGGCGTCTCCGCGCTCGGGTCGAACGGCGAGCCCTTCACGTCCACGATCACCTTGATGTAGACCTCGACCGCCGGGTCGAGCGGCGCCACGCCGTAGGCTTCGTAGTAGCTGGCGAGGTCGAGCCGGTGGACCAGGAAGCCGGCGTCCATCGTGTCGCCAGGCTGCATGTCGTAGGGGAACTGGTAGGGCGCGCCGATCACCTGGTGGGCCTCGTCGTTGACGTCGCTCGCGCGGCGCGTGCCGACCGAGCCGTCCTTGTCCTGCATGCGCGTGCGCACCTCGGCCACGTGGCGGAGCACCGTGCACGGCTTCTTCGCCGTGATGCGGTAGCGACCCTTGATCACGCTGTCGCCGATCGGCACCGAGGCCGTCTCGGGCGGCTGCTTCTCGATGCTCGTGAACGCGATCTCCACCATCGTGGAGCCGCCTGCGAACGCCTTGACCTTGTCGAAGAAACCCATGGTTCACCCTCCCTGCGCGCGAGGGTACGGCAGCGCGCACCCTGGGGTCAACACCCGGCGGCCACCCGGGCCCGCACCGGCACCGGCGCCTCGAACCGCACCGCCGGCGCCCCGCCGATCCGCGCCTCCAGCGGGATGCGACCGTGCACGCCCTTGAGGAACACCCGCGGCATCGACGTCCGCACCGCCAGCCACGTCACACTCACGCGGCCAGCGCCCGGCGCCACCACCACGAGCGTCGGCCGTGGCTGCACCGCGGCCACGTCGCCCTCCACCACGATCGCCACCGGTGGCGGCGCCGGCAGCGCGAAGGCCTGCACGGCCTGCTCGGGGTGCATGCCCTCGACGCCGATCGGCGTGCCCGGCGCCAGCCACGGAAACACCTGTCCCCCGGGCGCCTCCTGGAACCACGCCGCCGGGGGGCTGCCGCGCCGGGTCCAGGACGGCAGGCGACGCCACGCGGGGGGGAGCCACCCCATCCGCACCTCGTCGAGCACGGCGTCGTCGGGCGGCACGTGCCACGGAAGCCCGCCCAGCCAGGCCATCCGCGACCACGCCATCGGACTCACGGCCTCGAACCCCACCGGAAGCGGCTGGCGCCACCACGCGGCGGGGTCCCCCACGACGAGGTTGTGCGAACCGAGCGGCCGCGCGGGGTCCTCGAGCTGGGGCATCACCACCCCGTCCACCGGTGACGGATCGACGAGGTAGCCCGCGCCGAACGGGTTGCGCGGGTACACGCCCGGGTGGTCGGCCTCGGCACGCATGACGTCGGCGACCGTCTCGGGCGCCGGCGCCGCGACCCGCGCGTCCACGCCGCCATACGCGCGCGCCCACGTCAGCGGCACCTCGGTGAACGGCTCCGGGCGGCCCGGTCGCGGCCCCGCGCCGGTGAACACCACCTCGCGCCGGCCCCACACGCGCACCACCTTGCGCGCCGCACCCACCGTGAGGCTCACGTCCCGCACGTGGGTGGGGTGCCCCCCAGCGGCCCAGGCGCTGCCCTGCACCACCACGTCCGTGCGACGTCGCCCGAGCACCAGATCGCTGCCCGGGGCCAGCGGCGGGCGGGGGTCGTCGCCGGGGGCACCCACCAGCGGCACGACGTCGGTCGGCACCAGACCGCCCGGCACCAGCCTCCAGCTCTGCTTGACCACCACCCACGCGCACCGTCCGTTCCGGTCGAGGTCGACCACCGCGTCGAGGTGGGGGGCGTGAGGCGACCGACTCACAGCGCACCCGGCAGCGACGTGATCGGTGCGCCTGCCGACACCACCCGCGTGCCGTCTGCGCCGCGTACCACCGTCGACCGGCCCCAGTCCTCGGTGATCGTGCTCCGCGTCTCGGTGCTGTGGCCGGACAGGTCGGTGGTCACCGACGTTCGTGACAAGCCGAACGGGTCGCCCGCCGCCACCGTCATGCCCCCGGGGTCCACGGTGGCGTGCAGAGGACCTCCGGTCGCCTCGCCGCTCACGACCCCGCCCCACGCGCCGTCCTCCCGGCTCGCGCCCACCTCTACCGACAGGCCCAGGAACGGGCCCCCGACCGTGAGCTCGGCCGTGGCGTCGCCTTCGCCGGTCGCGGCGATCTTCACGAGGCCGCAGCCCACCGACACCGCCGCCTTCAGACCCACCGCCACCAGATCCGCACGATCCGTCGGCACGCCGTCGCCGACGACGTCTGCCAGCACGGACGCCCAGGGGTCGTCGGGGCCGTCGGCCCCCTCGCCGCCGCCCAGCGCCTCACACGCCGCGTCCACCAGCGCGTCGGCCGCGATCGCCACCCAGCCCGCGAGCACGTCGCCGAAGGTCATCCCGACCTCCACCGTGTTCAGCAGGTTGGTGAGCGCCGACCCGATCGGCAGATCGGTGGGGTCGGAGCAGCAGCTCATCGGGGCGGGCGGCCAGCCGATCAGGTTCATGCAGGCCAGCGCGGTGCCGTCGGCCTTGACCGTCGACGCACTGAACCGCGCCGTCCGCGCGCTGTTCACCACGTGGCCGATGGTGTCGAGGTTCGCCGGCGCCGGCACCACCTGCACGTGCGGGATCAACGCGCCGCAGTCGTGCTCCTCCTGGCACATCGGGAAGGCGCCGAGGAACACCGACGTCGTCAGCTTGCAGGCGTCGAGCGCCACGCCCGGACCCCACCCCGCCGGCACGGGGATCTCCACCGCCGTGCCTCCGGCGAGGCCGGGCTGGGGCGGGGGCACCGGACCCGGCACCGGCGTGAAGTCGTGCAGGCACATCAGCGGCACCGGCAGGCACAGATCGAGGTGGTGGGTCACGCGGGCCATGGGACGTCCCCCTCGCAGCGCAGCCTCAGGCAGCGCTCCTCGCCCGCCTCGGGCGCCATCGTGAACACCATCCGCCACGTCAGCGTGAACCGGCCCTCCTCCGGCAGCAGCACCAGCCCCTGCGGTGTGAGCGCGCGCGTGCCCCGGCGGTCGCCGAGCACGTAGTCGGCCTCCAGCCGCAGGTCGGGCAGACAGAAGCCCCACCAGCCCTGCGCCGTCATGCCCGTGAGGCTCACGGCGGTGCCCGGCGCCTGCGCCGGCAGCTCCCAGCACGGGTGGCCCCGCAGCGCGAGCGCGCGACCGACCTCGGCCGGCGCGGGCGGCGTCCCACGCGTCTGCGCCTGCTCGGCCAGTGCCAGCGCGCGCAGGGGGACCGTGGGGGGCACCGTCGCCCAGCACACCGGCGCCGGTACGTCCTCCGGCTGGCGCACCGGCGCACCCGGATCCTCGAGGTTCGGGAGTCGGCGAACCGGGTCGTCCAGCCGCGGGTAGCCGGCGGGCGCCCGCAGCGCGCGGCCCAGGTCGCGCGCCTGGGAGGCCGCGTCGAAGCCACGCCCGTGGGGGTTCACCGGATCGGCGAGGACGTGCGGCGCGTGCGCATCCAGCCAGCACGACGCCGAGCCGCCGAACGCCCGATCCCACGTCAGCGGCATCCGGTCGAAGGGCTCGGCGGGCCCGATGCGCGCATCGCGTCCGTCCCCCAGCCACACCCGGTCGCCCGTCACGCGCAGCCGGCGGGTGTGGGCCCCGACGGAGGCGGTGACGTCGCACGCCGTGTGGCCACGCCCGTGGGCCCACCCGAGCACCACGACGTCCAGGGCGTCGTCGTCGCGCGGGACGCGGTCGGCCGGCAGCACCCCTGACGGGCCTGGGGTGTCCTCGTCGAGCACGGGGATCGGGTCGTCGGCGTCCAGGACCACCGCCCCCACGTCGTCCACCCGGAACGTCGCCTTCGCGGTGAGCACCCCGCGCCGCCACGCGGAGCCGTCGATCATCGCCACCGTGACGCGGGCGGCCAGCGGTGTGCCGTGGACGAGCTCCATGTCAGTTCAACCGGATGACTTCGCCGCGCACGACGACGTCGTCGGTGGCTTCCACGCGCAGCGGACCGGAGCGCGCCCGCAGCGTGAGCGCCTCGGCCGACAGGTCGAGGGTGCCCGGGACCTCCAGCGCCACCGCCGACGTGCACAGGCGCACCACCGGACCCTCGGGGCCACGGCGGACCTGCACCAGCGGCGTGCCATCGTGGGCCGCCACCTCCACCACTTCGTCGGCGAGCACGCTCACCTGGACCCCCGCGCGGGCGACAGGCTCGGGACGGCGTCGGAAGCCGTCGACCACGCCCACCACCACCGCTTCACCAGCCTCGGGCTGGAGCACGAGCACACGGTCGCCCGCGCGCACCGGCAGGTCCTGCAGGGTGGGCACCCACGCGACCACCGACCCCCGCCGCACCTGGACCCGTCCGAGCAGGGTGGGGTGGCAGGCGTCGAGGACCTCGGCCACGGTGCAGACCGGCGCCGACGGGCCGGGCCCTGCCGACACGGCCGTGGCCCACAGGGGCGCTTCGGGGGTTCGCGACACGTGCCCTCCAGGACGTCGACCGCTCTGGTCACCCCCTCCCTACGCCGGCTCACGCGCCCGGCTTTCGCCGATCGGCGGGCGACAGGCGGAAGGCCGACCCAGCTGCTCGTCGCCTCACGAACGCCACGAAAGGCGGCCCCACCGGCGACGTAGATCGACACCGAGCGCGCACCGCACCACCCCGCGGCGCCGCCCGAGGGAGCCGACGTGAAGGTGCTCTGGACCGAAGGCATGTTCCTCACGCCGCACCACCTGCAGGCCTTCGAGCGCCAGGTGGCCGCCGAGCGCGACGCCCGGGTGGACGCCTTGCCGTGCGCGACGTGGGGCGTGCTCGACGTCGAGCTCGACCCCGGCCGGCTCGCGGCGGGTGTGGTGCGCCTGCGGGCGATCGACGTGGTGCTGCCCGACGGTACGCGGCTGGCCTGGGGCCCGGACGACCCCATCCTCGAGCGCGCGCTGCCGGACGGCGGCGCCACGACCTCGGGTCCTGTCCGCGTGCACCTCGCCGTGCCCGCCGACCGCGCCCGTGGCCTGGTCCTCTGCACCGACGACGCGCCGGTCGCCACGGCCCGGTACGCGGTGGACGAGGCCGTCGTGCACGACACGCTGGGCGACGGCGACGCCCGCACGCTCCAGGTCGGCCGCCTGCGCCCTGCCCTGCACCTCGACCGTGAGCCCGGTGAGGGCTTCGTGCGGCTCACGGTGGCGGAGGTCGTGCGCGATGCCCACGGGGCCTGGACCCTGTCGCCTACCTTCGTGCCCCGTCGTCTCCGCGCGAGCACCGACCCGGTGCTGCGTCGACGCGTCGACGACGGGATCGCCCGGCTCCACGCCCGACGGGCCCACCTGGCCGCCGAGCTCGCCGCGACGGACGCCGGCGACGCCACGGGCGCCACGATGCTGGCGCTGGTGACGCTGTCGACGCTCGGGTCGGGCATCGCGCACCTGGAGCACGTCCGCCACCTCGACGGGGCCGACCCGGAACGTTGGTTCGACGCCCTGCTGGGGCTCGCCGGCGGCCTGCTCGCCGTCCGTCCAGGCCTCCAGGCCTCCCTGCCCACGTGGCGCCCGGACGACGCCTACGGGGCCTTCCACGAGGTGCTCACGGCGATCGACGCCGCGCTGGACGCGCGCGTCGCCCGCGCCCACGTGCCCGTGAGCCTCGCGCTGCACGAGGGGGTGTGGCGCGCCGACCTCCCCACCACCCTGCGCACGGCCACGGCGGACTGGTACCTGCTGCTGCGCGGCGACGCGCCCGACCAGCCGCTGTCCGAGGATGCGCGCCGCGCCATCAAGGTGGCCGCGCCCGACGAGATCGACCGGATCGTGCGGATGAAGCTCGTCGGCGTCACCCTGTCCGAGCTCGCTGACCCACCGCGCGGTGCGCCGCGGCGCACAGACGTCCGCTACCTCGGCCTGCGGGCCAGCGGTCTGACCTGGCGGCGGATCGCCGACGAGGGGGCGATCGCCGTCCACCTGCCCGCGTCGCTCCAGGCCCGCGAGGTCGAGCTGGTGGCCGTCCCATGAGGCCCGCGCGCACGGTCCTGATCGAGGTGCCCGCCGCCGAGGAGGCCGTCCCGGAGCTCTCCAGCCGTCCGGACGACATCCTGCGCTACCTCGGCGGCCTGGCCTGGCTTGGCCTCGCGCTGCGCGCGGGTGCCGTACCCGACGTCAGCCCGCCTGTGCTCCACGATCGCCTGCGCCGCCAGCTCGCCCTCGCGCGACGGCGCGCCGAGCAGGCCGGCATCCCGCGGGCGTCGGTGGACGACGCCACCTGGGCCACCGTGGCGCTGCTCGACGCGACCCTGGCGTCCCTGCCCGGCGCCGCCGGCCACCACGCCGTCCACCACCCGCTCGAGCTGGAGCTGTTCGGCAGCGCCACGGCGGGCCACGACCTGACCCGTCGGCTCCACGCGGCCCTGGAGCGCCGCGACCTCGACGCGCTCCCGCTCTACCGTCTCGCGCTGCTGGGGGGGTTGCAGGGCGACGGCCTGGACCCCGTGGCGCAGGACCGCCTGCTGCGGCGCATCGACGACACCCTGGGCCTGTCCACCGCCGCCGCGCGGCACGCCCTGGCACCTCCCCCGGCGGTGCCTGTCGACGCGCCCGCCACCACGGCGGCGCAGGTGTGGGCGACGGCGGCGGGCGTCCTCGCCGCCCTCGCGCTCACGCTCGGCCTGTTGGTGCACCACGCCGGCACCCGGGTCGAGCAGGCCTCGGACGCCGCCGTCGCCCACCTCGACGCCCTGCGGAGCACGCCGTGAACGCCACGCCCCCACGCACCCTCGCCGCGGCCCTCGCGGCCCGCAGCGGCCTCGCCGGTGACGCCGACGACGACGGGCGGCTGGCCGACCTGCAGGAGATGTTCGCGAACAAGCACCTGCTCGACTGGCGACGGGCGGACGAGCTCGCGCGCGGGCTGGTCACCGACCACGGCGCGGACCTGCGGGTGCTGGCGTTCGGCGCGCTGGCGTCCTTCCGGGTGCGCGGCTGGTCCGGTCTGGCCGACGGCCTCGCCGCATGGCAGACCGCCCTCACGGACCGCTGGGAGGACGTGGGCCCGGCGCGGGCCGCGCTGCGGGTCGGACCTTCGCGACGCCTCGTCGACACGCTCCACCGCTGGCTGGTCACCGCCGTCGATCAGGCTGGACCGAACGGCGATGACGACCTGCCCGAGGTGGGGCCCGACGCCGCAGCGGTGCACGCCGCTTGTGCGCACGGCGACGCCGTCGTGGTCGCCCTCACGGACCGGTTCGGCACCAACGTGCCGGTCGACCGACGCTGGCTCGACCGTCTCGCGGCGATCGCCGCGGAGCACGCCCCGGTGGCACCTCCGACGACGCCCGCCGCGCCCGAGCCGCCTCCCGTGACGACCGCCGCCCGTCCCGACCCGACGCCGCGCGCCCCGGCGGGGCCGATCCCGGTCGCAGCGCCTCCGGTCCCCGACGTGCCGACCACGCCCGACGCGGCCCGGCTCAAGGATGGCTTCGGCAAGCTGCGAGCGGCGGCGTTGCCGTGGTCCGACGCGCTGCAGGGCGCCGCCCCCGCGCGCCCCGAGGCGTGGCGCCTGCCCCGCGACCTCGCCTACGCCGCCTTCGCCCCACCCGCGGGGGCGCGGGTCCCGACGCCCGCCCTCCCCGACGTGGCCGCGCTCACCCGCGCACCCGATCCTGCCACCCGGCTCGACACCGCCGAACGCGCCTGGCGTCGGCACCTGCTCTGGCTCGATCCCCACCGGGTGGTCGCCGACAGCCTGCGGGCGCTCGGCCACCACGACGCCGCGGACGCCGTCACCGACACCGTGCGCAGCTGGGCGCGCCGCTGGCCTGGGCTGCTCGACCTGCACTACGCCGCCGACACCGTGGTCCAGCGCCCGGACGGCACGGTGGGCCCGCCGGCGCCCGTCCCGTGTGCCGACGCCGCCACGCGCGCGTGGCTCACGGCCCCCGCGGCCCCCAGCCGAACGCCGGACTCGGGATCTCCCGAACCCCACGCGCAGACCGACGCCACGTCGGTGCTCGATCTGACCCCGATGACCGACGCGCTCGCCCGCAACGCGCTCGCCGAGGCCATGGCGGCGTGGGGTCGGGCGGCACGCGCCGTGAGCCCCCGCGACCGGATCCGTCTCACGGTGACCGCCACACAGGCCCTGCTCGACGCCGGCCACGGTCGCCTGGCGATCCCGGCATTGACGTCGTCCGACGAAGACATCCAGCGGTTCGAGATCGAGGTCTGGGAACCGGATCTGGCTTCCGCCCTGCTGGGAAAGGTGCTCACGGTGGCCCGCGTACATCCGGACGCACTGGACGAACGGACGGTGCAGACCCTGCAGCGGCGCCTCGCCCGGCTGGGTCACCTCGACCACCTCGCCGTCTGAGACGCCGGAGTTGCCCCATGGCCAACGACAAGCTGCCCGACACCCGGGTCAACCTCACCTACCGCGACGCCCTCGACGGGGCCCAGGAGGAGCAGGAGCTCCCGTTCCGCCTGCTGGTGGTCGGCGACTTCTCCGCCGGGTCCAACCGTGAGGACCTGGAGGCCCGCCGGCCGCTCGCCGTCGACCCCTACACGTTCGACCAGCGCATGGCCGAGTCCGACCTCACGCTCGACCTGTCCGTCGACGACCGCCTCACGGAGGGCGAGGACGCCGGCCAGATCGGCGTGAGCCTGAAGGTGCGCAAGCTCGAGGACTTCGAGCCCCACCGCGTCATCGACCAGGTCGAGGCGCTGCGCAAGCTGCGCGACGTCCGTGAGGCCCTCGAGGGCCTGAAGACGGCCTTCCTCAACGAGAAGGACTTCCGTCGCCGCATCAACGAGCTGGTCGCCGACGCGTCCCGCGCCGAGGCCCTGCTCGCCGAGGTCAAGGGCGCCTGACGCGCCGTCACCCCACGCTGTCTCCTCACCGCCCTGCGACGCATCGAGAGGCCCACCATGAGTGCCATCGCCGCCACCGAGCCCACGACCGCGCCCACCCTGCTCGACGAGATCCTGTCGTCGGCACGCCTCCCCGAGGAGGACCGCGCCCGCTCCAGCCTCGCGCTCGGCGAGCTCGTCGAGGGCGTCCTCGCCGACACCGCCCAGCGCGGCAAGGTCGACGTCGCCGCCATCGACCGGCTCATCGCCGACATCGACCGCAAGCTGTCGCGCCAGGTCGACGCCATCCTGCACCACGACCGGTTCCAGGCCCTCGAGAGCGCCTGGCGCGGCCTGAAGTACGTGGTCGACCACGCCGACCCCAAGGAGAACGTCCTCGTCGAGTACCTCGACGCCACCAAGGCCGAGCTCGCCGACGACTTCGACATGGCGCCGACCCTGCGTGAGAGCCGTCTGTCGCGCGTGGTCTTCGAGGGGTCCTACGCCCAGTTCGGCGGCGTGCCCTACGGTGCGCTGATCGGGCAGATGAGCTTCGACCCGTCCACGCCCGACATGGCCCTGCTGCGCCACGTGTCCAACGTGGCCGCCCAGGCCCACGCCCCGTTCGTCGCGGCGGCCGGTGCGGGGTTCTTCGGTGTCGACAGCTACGACCAGCTGCCCGATCGCACGTCGGTGAGCACCGACGCCCTCAAGAAGTGGCAGGCGTTCCGCACGTCGCCCAACGCCAACTTCGTCGGGCTCACGCTGCCGCGCTTCCTGCTCCGCCAGCCCTACGACCCCATCGAGCACCCCGTCCGCGACGGCTCGTTCGTCTACGCCGAGGACGTCTCGGAAGGCCACGAGAGCTACCTGTGGGGCAACGCCGCGGCGGCGTTCGCGTCCTGCCTCACGCGCAGCTTCGGTCGCTACCGCTGGTGCGCGAACATCATCGGACCCCAGGCCGGCGGGGCCGTGGAGGACCTGCCGCTCCACGTCTACGACAGCCTCGGCGGCCAGGAGACGAAGGCGCCCACCGAGGCCGCCGTGTCCGACGTCCGCGAGCTGGAGCTGGCCCAGGAGGGCTTCATCCCGCTGGTGTGGCGCAAGGGCTCCGACAACGCCGCGTTCTTCAGCGCGTGCTCGGCCCGCAAGCCGAAGGTGTTCGGCCACAGCCCCGAGGGCAAGGCCGCGGAGCTCAACTTCAAGCTCGGCTCCCAGCTGCCCTACCTGTTCATGGTCACGCGCCTGGCCCACCACATCCGCATGTTCCAGCGCGAGCGCCTGGGCTCGGCGATGAGCCGCGGCACGATGGAAGAGCAGCTCAACAAGTGGGTGCGCCAGTACGTGTCGGCCCAGGAGAACCCGTCGCCGGCCGTGATGGCCTCCCGCCCGTTCCGTGAGGTGCACCTCGCGGTGGAGGACATCGCCGGGGAGCCCGGGTGGTACGCGGTGAACATGCGGCTGCGCCCGCACTTCAAGTACCAGGGCTCGTACTTCGACCTGTCGCTCGTCGGCACCATCGAGCCCAAGGGCTGATCCGATGCGCGACCCCCGCACGCTCCTGCAGCGCCTGCACGGCCCGCCGGGTTGGCGGCCCGAAGGCCGCGACGGTGCCATCCGCGCCCTGGCCGCCTCGGTCCGCGACAACCTCGAGGACCTGCTCACCACGCGGCAGGGGGCCGCCGCGGCGGACCCCACCTACGGCCTGCCCGACCTGGGCGGCCTCGTGGCGGGGCTCGACCGGCCGCTGGCCGACACCGAGCAGGACGGCGTGCGCCGCGTGCGCGACCGCATCGCCGAGGCGATCCGCACCCACGAGCCGCGCCTGCGCCTGCTCCGGGTGCAGGCGGCCTCGGACCCGGGCGACCCCTTCGCCATCCGCTTCGAGCTCGAGGGTGAGCTGCTGCACGAAGGCCACCCCGTGGCGCCCTGGCGGCTCGTGGCCGCCCTGCGCGACCAGCGGCTCCAGGTCCTGCACTGAACCCCACGCCCGGGTCCGGCGCGACCGGTACCCCCACCTGGAGGCTCCCGTGACCGCAGGTCGCGACACCCACGCCTGGTACGACGCCGAGCTGGCCGCCCTGCACGAGCTCGGGGCGGGGTTCGCCGCCGCCCACCCCGACGCCGCCCACCTGCTCTCCGGCAGCGGCGCGGATCCGAGCGTGGAGCGGCTGCTGCAGGGGGTCGCCTTCCTCAACGCCCGGGTGCGCGAGCGCATCGACGACGAGCTGCCGGAGGTGGCCTACCCGCTGCTGCGCACCCTGTTCCCCGGGTGGCTGCGTCCGCTCCCCCCCGTCGTGATCCAGGCGTTCGAAGCCGCCGACCTCGGGGCTTCCGCCCTCGTGCCCGCCGGCACCCGGGTGCGCAGCCTGCCGGTGCGCCTCGACGACCGCACGCCCGCGATCGCGTGCACCTTCGACACCGCCTGGGACGTCACCGTGCCCCCGTTCACGCTCCGTGAGGTCACCGTGAGCCCGGCGGGTCCCCACGAGACGCTCGAGCTGACCTTCGCGATGCCGGCCGGTCGGGTGCTGTCCGACCTCGCCCGCAGCCCCCTCGATCGCCTGCGGATCCACGTCCACGACGTCGACGCCGCCTTCGCCGCCGCCATCGTCGCCCACCTCACCCACGGAGGCACCGGGCCCGCGCCCCGTCCCATCCTCACCGTGGGGGGCGTCCGTCGTCACCTGCCGCCGGCTCGCCCGGTCGGCTTCGAGCCCGGGGAAGGGGTCCTCGAAGCCACGGGCGAGCCCGGCCTGCGGCTGCTCACGGAGTACCTCGCGTTTCCCCGCAAGCTGCTGTTCTTCGAGATCGCGGGCCTGGAGGTGCTCGCCACCCTGGGCGACCACGACCGGTTCACCGTGGCGTTCCCCCTGACGCGACCGTTCCGGGACGCCCACCGGGTGCGCGCGACCCACCTCGTGCTCGGCGCCACACCCGCGGTCAACCGCTTCGAGCGCGCCGCCCATCCGATCCGCCGACTGCCGCTGCGCCCGGAGCACCGCATCCTGCCCTCCGGACGCGATCACGACGCCTACGAGGTGCTCGACGTCCGTGAGGTCACCGGGCTGCGGCAGGGCGCGCGCGCCGCGGTGGCGTACCGCCCGCTGCACGAGGCGATGGCCACCCACGGCGTGGGCGACCAGCCGTGGTTCGACCTGCGCTTGCGCCGCGACCCCGCGCGCCGTGCCACCACCACCTGGCTGGTGCTGTCGCCGGCCGACCGACCCGACCAGGACGAGCGGATCAGCCTGACGCTGTCGTGCTCCCACGGGGCGCTGCCCGCGGCGCTGCGGCCCGGCGACGTGCACGAGGTGACCGGCAGCAGCGCGCGCGTGCGCACCCGCAACCTCGACACGCCGACCCCGTCGCTCGCCCCGCCCGTGGGCACCGCCCTGCCGTGGCGCCTCGTGGGCCTGCTCGCGGCGGCGGGCGCCCTGAGCGACGTGGGCGCGCTCCGCCAGCTCGTGAGCCTGCACAACCACCGCCTCGCGTCCGGCGACGCCCGCGACGTCGAGGTCCACCGGCGACGCCTCTCCGCGCTCCGCGCGCTCGATCCGGTGCCCGCCGACCGCCTGGTGCCGGTTCGCCAGCTCCCCGGGGCCGATCGCCGCGCGCCGCCGGCCGCGATGGCGATGTGCCGCGGCACCCGGGTGGCCCTGTCGGTCGGATCGACGGCGCTGGAGGGCGAGGGCGGCAGCTGGATGCTCGGCGCCGTCCTCGACCGCGTCTTCGCCGGTCGCGCCGCGATCAACGCCTTCAGCCAGCTCGTCGTCCACGACGTCGACGGCGCCCATGGAGACCTGCGATGGCCTGCCCGGATCGGACAGCACCTGCTGGCGTGAGCGAGGCCGCGCCCCGGGCCTCGTTCTTCGAGCTGGTCCGCGCCCTGGAGGCGCAGGCGCCGCAGGCCACGCCACTGGGCGGCGACGGCCCGGTGGCCGCCGAGGTGGTCCGGCTCCGCGCGCACCCGTCGCTCGGCTTTCCCACCCGCGACGTCCACGCGGTCGACCGGGTGGACACCCCGAGTGGCCCGCGCACGCGGCTCACGGTGACGTTCCACGGGCTCTACGGCACCGACGGGCCCCTGCCCCCGCACGACACCGAGGCGCTCCTGCGGGACGACGACACCGTCGCCCGGGACTTCCTCGACGTGTTCAACCACCGCGCCCTCGCCCTGCGCTACCGCGCCTGGGCCCGCACACGCCCGCACGCCGCCGGCGCGCGGTGGGCCGACACCCCCGTGGGTCGCGCCCTGCACGCGCTCGTCGACCCCCTCGACGCCGGCGCGTCCGCCTGGGACACGGCAGCGCTCCGGTGGCGCGGCGCCCGCACCCCCCAGGGGCTCGCCGAGGCCGTCGCGGCGATCCTGCCCGGGGTGTCCGTCGACGTGGTGGGGTGCGTGCCGCAGCAGGTGCCGATCCCCGACGACCAGCGCCTGCGGCTGGGGAAGGCCGCGTGCGCCCTGGGCCACGACACCGTGCTCGGCGACCGCGCGTGGGACGCCACGGGTCGGTTCGAGGTGCGCCTGGGCCCGGTGGACCGGGAAACGTTCGACGCCTGCTCCCCCGGCGGCGCCCTCCACGGAAAGATCGCCGCCACCGTCGACGCATGGAGGGACACGCCCCTGACATGGTCCCTGGTCGTGTGGCTCGCCGCCGAGGCGGTCCCCACGGCACGCCTCGGCAGCACCAGCCGCCTCGGCGTCGACACCTGGCTCGGGCGCCCACCGCACGTCGCCGCCCTCCACGCCCGGCCGGCGCGCACGCACGCTCCCGGAGGTGTTCCGTGATCGAGGTCGACCTCAAGGCCCTGGTGGGCCGCCTGGACGCTGCGGCCACCCAGGCCCTGCACGCCGCCGCGGGCGCCACGCTCGCCCGTACCCACCACGAGGTCACGCCGGCGCACGTCCTGCTCGAGCTGCTCGGCAGCGACCACGCCGACGTGCACGCCCTCCTCGACCGGTTCGCGGTGCCGGCCGACCGGCTCCGCGCATCGCTGGAGCGCACGCTGTCGGGCCTGCGCACCGGCAACGGGGGCCGCCCGGTGTTCAGTCCCCTGCTGGTGGAGTGGCTCCAGGACGCCTGGCTCGTGGCCACGGTGGAGGCAGGCGCCACCACGCTGTCTGGGGCTGCGCTGCTGGCCACCGTGGTGCTCCGTCGGGCGCGCTACGGCGACCAGGTGGGCACCGCGCTGGCCCACGTCCCCGCCGACAGCCTGCGTGCCGCGCTGCCCGAGCTCCTCGGCGCTCCCACACCGGCCGCCGACGCCGACGACGGCGACGGTCCCCTCGCCCGGTTCACCGTGGACCTGACCGCCCAGGCACGCGCGGGCACGCTCGACCCGATCTTCGGTCGGGAGGCCGAGATCCGGCGCGTCATCGACGTGCTCTCCCGCCGCCGCAAGAACAACCCGATCCTCGTCGGCGAGCCCGGCGTGGGCAAGACCGCGGTGGTGGAGGGGCTCGCGCAGGCCATCGTGGCCGGCGAGGTCCCCGAGGCCCTGCGCGGCGTGAGCCTGCGCACCCTCGACGTCGCGCTGCTGCAGGCCGGAGCGGGCGTTCGCGGTGAGCTGGAGCGCCGTCTCGACGGTGTCATCCGCGCCGTGAGGGGGAGCCTCACGCCGATCATCCTGTTCGTCGACGAGGCCCACACCCTCGTGGGCGCCCAGGCGGGCGGCACCGCCGACCTGCTCAAGCCCGCCCTCGCCCGCGGCGAGCTGCGCACCATCGCCGCCACCACGTGGCGTGAGTACAAGACCCACCTCGACAAGGACCCCGCGCTGACGCGCCGCTTCGAGGTGGTGGCGGTGGACGAGCCCACCCCGGCGGTGGCGATCGGCATGCTGCGAGGCCTCGCCGGACGCTACGCCCGCGCCCACGGCGTGCACGTCACCGACGCCGCCGTCGTCGCCGCCGTCGAGCTGTCGCACCGCTACCTGACGGGCCGTCAGCTCCCCGACAAGGCCGTGAGCCTGCTCGACACCGCGGCGGCCCGCGTCCGCATCGGTCAGGACGCGCCGCCCGCCGCGCTCCTCGACGCCCGCGCCCGCCTCGCCGACGCCGAGCGCGCGCTCGCCGCCCACGTCGCCGACCTCCAGGGCGCCTCCGCCGCCGTGCCCGACCGACGTCCGGACCTCCAGGCCGACGTGGACGCCGCGCGCGCCGACCGCGACGCCTGGCACGACCGCTGGCAGGCCGAGCGCCACGCCGTGGGCGCCGTGCTCGACGCCCGCACCACCGACGCCTCCGACCGGGCCGCGCTCGACCACGCCGTCGCGGCCCTCGACGCCGTGCGGGACGACACGCCCCTGGTGCACGCCGAGGTCGACGCCGACGCCATCGCCCAGGTCGTCGCGGCCTGGACCGGCATCCCCGTGGGGCGGATGGTCCAGGACGAGCTGGCCACCCTCGACACGCTGGAGGCCCAGCTCGGCGCCCGCATCCGCGGTCAGGACCCGGCGCTGTCGGTGATCGCCGAGGGCATCCGGCAGGCCCGCGCCGGCCTGCACGACCCGTGTCGCCCGCGCGGCGTGTTCCTGCTCGTCGGCCCGTCGGGCGTGGGCAAGACGGAGACCGCGCTCGGCCTCGCCGACCTGCTCTACGGCGGCGAGCGCAGCGTGATCACGATCAACCTGTCGGAGTTCCAGGAGAAGCACACGATCAGCCGGCTGGTGGGAAGCCCGCCCGGCTACGTCGGCTACGGCGAGGGCGGCGTGCTCACGGAGGCCGTGCGGCACAAGCCCTACGCGGTGGTCCTCCTCGACGAGTGCGAGAAGGCCGACCCCGAGGTGCTCGAGCTGTTCTACCAGGTGTTCGACAAGGGCACGCTCGCCGACGGCGAGGGTCGCCTCGTCGACTTCCGAAACACGGTGATCCTGCTCACGTCCAACCTCGCCACCGAGCCGCTGACCCGCCTGCTGGAGACCGGCGTGCCCGACGACCCGGAGACGGTCGTCGCCCGCATCCGCCCCATCCTGTCGCGCCACTTCCAGCCCGCCCTGCTCGCCCGGATGACGGTGGTGCCCTACTACCCGCTGCCCGCCGACGTCCTGCGCGGCGTGGTCGATCTGAAGATCGGCGCCGTCGCACGCCGGATCCAGGCCCAGCACGGTGTCCGCCTCACCTGGTCGACGGCCCTCGCCGACACCCTGGCCGCCCGGTGCACCGAGGTGGAGGCGGGCGCGCGCCACATCGACCACCTCCTGCGCAGCACGCTGTTGCCGGTGCTGTCGCGCCAGCTGCTGTCCGGCATGGTCCGCCAGGACCTCCCCGACCGGCTCCACCTCGACGTGGACGCCCTCGGCCAGCCGGTCACGCGGGCGGCGTGAGCGTGGCCCCGTCGAGCCCGGAAGCGCGTGAGCGTTGGTTGTTCCTCCGGTCACGACGGGAAAGGGCGACGCCCCCGGCCGCGTAGATCCACCGGGACCGGATGCGCGCGGAGGGAGCGATGGCCCGGACGGACGAGGGGGTCGACACCGCCCTGGACGTGGCGGACGCGGCGCTGGAGGCGGCGGACGCGCTGGCGGACGCCGCCGACGCACCGGATGCCGTCGACCAGGCGGTGGCGCTGGCCCGGGAAGCGGCGAAGGCCGCACGCGCGGTCGCCGACATCGTCCAGGACCCGCAGGGCGTCGGCGACGACCTCGCGAACGGTCTCGACGCCGTCACCCCCCTGGCCGGCGCCCTCCCCGCGCCGGTGGGACCCGTGGCCCAGGCCGCCACCACGGCCGCGGCGAGCCTCACGCGGGCCATCGACCGGGCCGTCGACGCACGCCGCGACGGCCCTCGTGGCAACCGCGCGGGCGCTCAGGACGGCGGCGCACCGACCGGGACGTCGTCGTCTCCTGCCCGACCGACACCGGGCGCCCCTCGGGCCGGGCGCGGTCCCACGCTCGGTCTGCGGCGCGCGGCTGCGGACGCACCTGCGTTCCACCTGCACGTCGACGGCCTCGACGACGGCACCCTGGTGCCGGTGCGCTTCGCGCTCGACGAGGCCATGGGCGCCCTGCACACGCTCACGCTCACGGCCGTCCACCGCCAGGATCCCGCGGCGCCGGATCCCAGCGTCCACGACCTGGTCGGCTGTGGCGTCCGCTTCCGCATCGGTGCCGACGACGTCGCCGGGCGCGTGCTCCCCGGGGTGATCGTCGAGGCCTCGCTGGGCGGCGAGCGGCGGGGGTGGCGGGTGTACGAGCTCGTCGTCGGCCCGCCCGAGTGGCCCGCGCTCCAGGCCGAGCGCTGCCGGGTGTTCCAGGCGATGACCACGGCCGAGATCGTGCAGGCGGTGCTGGAGGAGGCAGGTCTCGACCCGGACGCGCTGGCCGTCTCGCTCGACCGCGACCTGCCGCTGCGCGACCACTGCGTGCAGCTGCACGAGACGAACGCCGCCTTCGTCCGCCGCCTGATGGCCCAGGACGGGCTGTACACCTACCGGTCGTGGCGCAAGGACGACGCCGACGTCGAGGACGGCGAAGGCACGTGGACCCTGGTGCTGACCGACCACCCGATGATCCACGGCGCGCTCCCGGAAGGCGACACGGTGCGGTTCGCACCGGACCAGGGTGCGGGGGGCGCAGGGGCAGCCGTGCGCAGCCTCACCGTGTCGCGACGGCTCACGGCGAACCAGGCCGCCACGCGGAGCTGGGACTTCCGCGGCGCGAAGGAGGTCGCTGACGTCCACGTCGGCACCACCGGCCCGATCGCCGCCGTCGGCGCCGAGGACGCCCTCCAGCTCGACACCAGCCCGGGCGCCTACGTCACCCGAGACGTCCAGGCCGACGGCGACGCCGTCCCCGACGAGCGCGCGGGCCTGGGCCAGGACCCCACCGACCCCCGCGACCGCCTCGACCGCACCCTCCACACCGACCTGGCACGCCTCGCCGTCGAGTCCGGACGGGCCACGAGCACCGTCCTGTCAGGCACGTCGGACGTGACCACGCTGCGCCCCGGGTTCCGGGTGACCGTCGACGGTCACCCCGATCCGCGCCTCGACGGCGAGCTGTTGATCGTGTCGGTGGTGCACGAGGGCAGCCAGGCTCCGGCCGACGCCCCCGAGTGGGCCGACGACGCCGTGGGCCACTACCGCAACCGGTTCACCGCCGTGCCGGCGAAGACCCCGTGGCGCCTGACGGGCGTCACGGCACGCCCGCGGCTGGACGGCGCCGTCACCGCCCGCGTCACGGGCCCCGAGGACGGCGGCCTCCACGTCGACCGCTTCGGACGGATCAAGCTGCGGCTCCCGTTCGTCGACGGCGGCCTCACCGACGCCCGCAGCTCGTGCTGGGCGCGCGTCGCGCAGGCGTGGGCCGGCGACGGCTGGGGCATCGCCGCGTGGCCCCGCGTCGGGCAGGAGGTCGTGGTGCAGTTCGAAGGCGGCGACCCCGACCGTCCCCTGGTGGTGGGCTGCCTGTACGACGGCGCCCACGCGCCGCCCGACGCCCTGCCCGACCACGCCTCACGCTTCGTGGTGCGGTCCCGATCCACGGACGGCGGGTCCGGCGCCCACGAGCTGCGCTTCGAGGACAAACACGGCAGCGAGCAGCTCTACCTCCACGCCCACAGGGCGATGGACGTCGCCGTGGACGGAACGGCCACGCGCTCGGTGAGCAGCGACGACAGCACCACCGTCCGCGGCAACCAGGACCTCACGGTCGACGCGGACCGCACCACCACGATCGGCGGCAGCCACGACGTCGCCGTGGGCGCCGACCAGACCCACAACGTGGGCGGGACCGCCACGGTGCTCGCCACCACCATCCGCCTGGAGGCCGAGCAGACCCTCGAGCTCGTCGTGGGCACCAGCCGCCTCACGCTCGAGAAGGACCGCATCACGCTGCACGCCACGGACGTGGTGGTGGAGGGGACGTCGTCGGTGGACGTCACCGGTCCCGACGTCCACGCCGGCAGCGGCCACAACGGGCTGCGCGCCAAGGACGCCGACATCACGCTCAAGGGCATGCGGGTGGAGGTCACGTCCCAGGGCGAGGCCACGATGTCGGGGCTCACGCTCGCGCTGAGCGGCACGTCGAAGGTGGCCGTCAAGGCCCCGTCCATCCAGCACAACTGACGCCGATGCTGCGCCTGCGCTTCGAGGACGGTGCCGAGCCCGGGCGGCAGGTCGCGCTGACGGCCACCACCCGGATCGGCCGCGACCCGGAGCGGTGCGCCGTCGTCGTCGCCGCCAACGACGACACCGTGAGCCGCGAGCACGCCGTCCTCACGCGGCGCGGCGGTCGTTGGTGGATCGACGACCTCGGGAGCGCCCGCGGCACGTTCGTGGACGGTCGAAGGGTGTGCAGCCCCACCGAGGTGCCGGACGGCGCGACGCTGACGCTCGGCGACCTCACGCTGACCGTCGCGCTCACGGCACCCACGTCCGCACCCGCCCGAGGTCGCTCCGTGGCCCTCACCGCCGGCCTCGCCGTCGTCGGGTTGACGGGCATCGTCACGGCGGGCGGCTGGCGTGCGTCCGCGACGACGGTGGACGCCGCGACGCCGCTGCCGACGCCGTCCCCCCCGGCCTCAGCGCTGCCGGAGGCGGGGTCGACGCGCCGCGATGCCGGCCGCCACGCGCTCGCCGAGCCGCCGTTCCCGGCCGCGGTCCGCGCGCTCGTCAGCGACCTGTCCGGCGCACCCAGCGCGTGTCCGATCCCCGAGCTGTTCCTCCAGGACGTGCAAGACGAGCTCGTCGCCGTGCTGTCGTCAGGTCGCGACACGTGCCGCGTCCGCCAGTGGCAGCCCGTGGTGGCGGCCCACCTCGAGGACCTCGCGCGGGCTGAGGGCAAGCCGGTGTCCAGGGCCCGGGCGCTGTCGTGGCTGCCGTGGGTCGAGAGCCGCTACGAGCCCGCCCAGGCGTGCAGCGTCGCCGGGGCACGCGGGATGTGGCAGTTCCTCCCCGCCACGGCGCGGACGTTCGACCTCGTGGTCGGTCCGGGACGCGACGACCGGTGCGACTGGTCGGCGTCGACGACGGCCGCGTGGCACTACCTCGATCGGCTGTTCGACCGCTGTGGCGACGACCACCCGCTGCTCGCGATCGCCGGCTACAACACCGGTGGCGGCCGTTCGTGCGCCCACGTCGACACCGACGCGGTCTGCGGCGGGTGGGACTTCCGCCCGTTCTACGAGCGCGGCACCCTGCACGCCGAGACCACCGAGTACGTGCCCCGCTTCGTGGCGTCGTGGCTGCTCGGGGAACACCCCGAGCTCGCGCTGACGATCGCCCGCGAGCGCGTGCCCGACCTGCTGCCGCTGCCCACGTGCGACGCCGACGGCTTCGTGCCGCCGCCGCCGGTGGCGTGCTCGACAGGTCCCGAGCAGTGCCCCGATCGGCGCGGCGCGGAAGCGGGCTGACCCTGCTCGGAAGGTCGCGAACCGGAGGGTAAGGGACGCGTGAGTCCCGCGTAGATCCTGGTGTCCCAGTCATGGACAAGGAGGACGAGACCATGGCGCTCGTGGTTCACATGTCGGTCGAGGGCAAGTCCCAGGGCCTGATCAGCGAGAAGTGCAGCCAGCAGGAGGGCCGTGAGGACACCATCCAGGTGTTCCAGATCGACCACGCCATCGACATCCCGAAGGACAAGCAGTCCGGCCGGATCATCGGGCAGCGCTTCCACGCCCCGGTGGAGATCTGCAAGGAGATCGACCGGTCCAGCCCGATGCTGGCGCAGGCGCTCGTGCGCGCCGAGGAGCTCACGCTCAAGCTGCAGTTCTACCGCTTCAACCCGGACGGGAGCGGCGCGCAGGAGCAGTTCTACACGATGACGCTCGAGGGCGCCCAGCTCGTCTCGTTCAAGAGCGCGCTGCCGTTCGTGAAGGACCCCGACACCGCCGGCTACCCGCCGCTCGAGCGGATGCAGGTGGCCTACCGCCGCATCGAGCTGACCTACGAGCCCGACGGCATCACGTTCGTCGACGACTGGAACACGCCGGTCTGAGACGACGCTTCCGCCTCACGCCGACGACGGCGGCCCGTCGTCGAGCGTGTCGTCGAGCCAGCGCACCGCACCCTGGAGCCCCTCGAGGAGCTCGTCCAGGTCGGTGACGAGCTCGGCCACAGGCCCGCCCGGACGTCCGAGGCGGGCCGCCGTGCGTGCGGCCTCCGCCTCGGGCGCGCGCGCGGCGACGGCGAGCTCGTCGGCGACGGCGCGCAGGGCGTCCACGAACGCGCGGGCGTCCGTGAGGCGTGAGCCCAACAGGTCCATCGCCTCACGCACGGCGGCGTCGGGCGCCGTGAGGCCGCGATGGGGCGGCAGCGTGGGCGGCGGCAGCGGGTCGGTGACCTCACGGAGCACGGCGGCGTGGGCCAGCGCGGACGCCGGGTTCGGATCGTCGAGCACCGCCGAGCAGCCCTCGCCGAACACCACCACGGAACCCGGCAGCACGGGCGACGGGCCGAGGATCCGCTCCCCGTCGACGAACGTGCCGTTGGTGCTCCCGAGGTCTTCGATCCACCAGCCGGCGTCGTCGCGCCAGAGGCGGGCGTGCACACCGCTGACGCGGGGCTCGTGCAGCGCCACGTGGATGTCGGGGCTCGGGTCGCGGCCCACCACGGTGCCGCGCGGCTCGAGCGGCACCCGCTGTCCGCCGAGCGCGCCGTCGAGGATGTAGAGCGTGACCTGCATGCCGTCTCCGCCGGGAGCATAGCCCCGGAGCTGCCGCGCGGCGCCGGAAAGCCCGTGGCGGAGGGACGCGTACGTGGAGTGTCCGACGGCGACGGAGGGGCACATGGGCCACTGGCTCACGGATCGGCTCGGGTGGGGACGGCCGGTGGCCGACCCGCGCCAGCCGCGAGGGGTGTTCCGGCTGTGTCCGGGATGCGGTGCCCAGGTGATCGAGCGCTGGGCCACGGCGTGTCCCGCGTGCGCCGGCGCCACGGCCCACGCGCCCGCGCCCACCCGACCCGACGACGGGCCCTCGGTGGCGCCGCCGGTGGCGCCCACCCGTCCGCTGCCGCTGCCGCCCCCGCCGCCGGTGGCCGTGTCGGTGACCCCGACACCGCCCGTGCTCGCACTCCCGGCGCCACGCCCCACCGGTCCGTCGATGCCCCCGCGCCCGTCACGCACGCCGAACGTGCCCGTGCCCGTGGTCGCCCGCACGCAGGCGATCGCGCCCTCGTCGGTGCGGCGGGGTGGCACGGTGATCGTCGAGCACGACGACCCGTCGCCCGCCGTGTCCGCTCCCCTCCCCGGGATGCTCACGCTGCCCGCGCCCGCAGACGGCGCGCCCGTGCAGTGGACGCTGACCGCCCGAGGCGGCGACGGTCGGACGGTGCTGGTCCGGCTGACGTGGAACGGCACGTCCTGGCAGGTCCACCCCCACGACGCGGCCACGCTGACGCGCACGGGGCTCACGCTCGGGCCCGCGTCGCCCGGAGGTCCACGATGCTGACGCTCTCGCCCGCCCGCCCCGGCCGCGGCCGCACGTGGCAGCTCACCGACGCGTCGGTCACCCTCGGCCGCGCCGCGGGCGCCACGGTGTCGTTCGCCGACACCGCGTCCCCCGTGGTCTCCGACCGCCACGCCCGCATCACCTTCCGCGACGGCTGGTACGAGCTCACCGACGCGGGGAGCACGAACGGCACGCTGGTCAACGGCCGCGCCGTCGTCGCCCCTCACGCGCTGCGGGAGGGCGACGTGGTCCAGCTCGGGCGCGACACCGGTCCCGAGCTCGTCGTCGGCTTCGTCTACGACCGCGACCGCTGGCAGCGCGCGGGCGGTGGCGCGACGTGGGACCGGGCCACCCCGATGGCCCTGATCGGCATGGCCACGGCGCTGGTGGTGTTCCTCGGCGTCGCCGTGCTCGTCGCCGGGTAGACGCCCGCGGTCCGGACCGGTCGTCCTGGATGCAAGACAGCGTGCCGCCCGTCCGGGGGATGGGTAGGGCTCGGGTGACCTCGATCCACGGGAGCCGCGGCACGCGTCGCGGACAGGGAACATCGAGGTCCGGAGAGTCCCATGGCCAGCCTCGCGCGCCGCTACATCCGTGAAGCCCAGAAGCAGACCGCGTTCTACCCGGCCTGGTTGCCGCTGCAGACCTTCGCCCTGGGCGACTACGGCCTGCTCGCCGGCGACGGCACGTTCACCAAGAAGGGCAACCTCGCCGCCGACTTCGGCATCGACATCCGGCCCACGCCGGACATGGCGATGGGCACGCTCAAGCTGTCGTCGACCAGCGGCGTGAGCTTCGAGCTCAAGCTCGCCGGGACCGTCAGCACCGGCATCCCGCAGGTGCCCCAGGGCTCGGCCGGCTTCAAGGTGGGCTTCAACCGCCGCGACGCCCTGTTCTTCGAGCTGTACGACGCCACGCAGCGCACGATCGACAACCTGGCGGCCGTCGAGGCCGAGGTCACCCGCCTGTACATCAAGGGCGAGTGGACCAAGCGCTGGGTGATCGTGCACACGGTCGTGGCCGGCCGCGGCACGATCGCCTTCTCCGGCGACTCCGACGGCGAGTACGTCGTGGGCGGCCAGGCCTCGTTCACCGACATCGCCGACGTCACCGCCGGCCTGCAGGTGCTCACCAAGCGGTCGGTGGCCTTCGAGGTGGTCGCCTCGCCGATCACGCCGCTGTTCCTCGCGGCGCGCCTGCAGCCGGTGGGCAGCGTGTCGGCGGCGCTCGGGCTCGACACCGAGGGCTTCACCCCGGCCAGCGCCAAGGCCCACAAGGCCTACATGGCGCTCGTCGACGTGGCCCCGAAGGCCGACGACGGCGACGAGGACTGATCGCCCCGCGGTCAGCTCGGGCGGTCGACCGCGACCAGGCGCGTGGGCAGCACCACCGCCTGGAGCGCCCACACCGCCGCCGCCGGGCCGTCCCCGGACTCCCGCAGCGTGAGCCGGTGCGCCCCCAGCGTGCCGGCCGGGCACCCCGGCCCTGACGGCAACCGGAACGCGAGGCCGCCGCGATCGTAGGGCGGCGCCGCCCGGGTGGCGGTCACCATCGGCGCCACCAGCGCGCGCCACCCGGCCCACGGCCCGGTGGGCACCGCGCACGACGTGCCCCGCGCCCGCCGGCTCGCCATCACCGACTCCACGCGGACGACGCTGTCGCGGCGCACCGACGAGACCGGCAGCGCCTGGCCGAAGCGGTAGGTGAGCGCCTGGCCGTCGATCTCCAGGCGCATGCCGGCGACGTCGTCGGTGGCCCCGCGGTCGTAGGCCATGCCGAAGGTGGCGCTGCGGGGCTGGTCGAGCGTGTCGGCCACCCGGCAGGCGCGGTCGAACCCCGCGACGAGCCGCGTGAGCTCGGGTGCCCACGCCAGCGAGGACGCACGCCCCCATCCGGGCGGATCGCGGTCGAGCAGCGGGCGGACATGGGCGTCGAGGAAGGCGCCGAGGGTGCCGTCGCAGCCGAGGAACGCGGCGACCTGGACCGGGTCGGCGTCGGCGCTGCTGCCGACATCGAGTGGGAAGCTCCCGCGCAGCCCGGCCCATGGCGCGACCACCTGGTCGGCCCAGCGGCGCTGGAGGCCGTCGACGTGTACGGCGAGCGTGCGATCCCAGGCACGGGCGAGCTCGAGGGTGACGATGGCCTCGACGCGGCTGCGGACCTCGGCCTCGGTGACGGTGTCGACCGCGCCCTCGCAGCCACACCCGGGCGGCAGGTCGTCGGTGAGCGGCACGATCGCGCCGAGCGCACGTTGCAGGGCGGTGTGCAGCCCGACGAACGGGCCGGTGCCGCGCCAGGTGGCCTGCACCAGCGCCTCGGCGCCCGGGCCGTCGACCCCGTCGATCGCCGTGGCGAGCGCGTCCGAGGCGGCGTGCACCGCGGCCCATGCCTCCGTGCCGCCGCTGCCGAGCGTGGCGGCCAGGCGCCACGGCCTGCGGGCACACGCACACGCGCAGCACCCCGCCGGGGCGTCGTCCGCGGTGCACGCGCCGCCGTCGCCGTCGCCGCGACCCAGTCGGGCGAGCACGACGTCGAGGTCACGCCCGGCGCCGAGCACCCGGCGCAGCTCGGCGGCCACGTCGGACGGCGTCGCGTCCGGATCCTCGTGGACGTCCGCCACGCGCAGGCCGGCCCACCACTGGCGCCACTGATCGTCGGCGTGGTCGACGTAGCGGCGGAACACGGCGGCCGGATCGGCCTCGGCGAGCCCGCAGGCGTCCCAGGTACGCAACCCCTCCTGCACCGCGAGGCACCCGGCGGCGTCGAGGCCGTCGGGGGTCCAGTCGCGCGCCTGCACGCGCCACGCCGAGGCGTCCAGGCCGTCGGCAGGCGACGACGCCGGGGTGGTGGCGGCCACCTGGGCGAGCAGCGCGTGCAGCGCCACGACCTCGGGCGGCAGCTGGGCCACGCGCGTGGCGAGGCGGTCGAGCACGGGCGCGCTCGGGGCCGCCACCTCCGGCCACCACCCGGCGACCACGCGGTCGACATCGACGACGGGGTCGGGGTCGCGGCGGGTGGCGACGAGGCGCCGGGCGAGGTCGTCGACGCTGGCCGGCGCGCACCCGCCCGCGGGCACGCTGCCCAGGCCCCGCCACGCCGCGACGAGCGCGTGGGTGTCGCGCGCGAGCTTCATCGCCGCAGCGTCCTCCGGCCCGGCGCGCGTGCCGCGCGGGTCGAGCCCGTCGAGCCCGGTGACCGCAGCCTGGGCGTCGGCGAGCACGCGATCGGCGAGCGCGGGGACCAGCGCGTCGCGGTTGGCGGCGCGCAGGGCGCGGTCGACGGCGCCGACCGCGGTGGCGGTGCCGGGGAGCCAGCGCGCAGCGGCCGCCCCGAACCGTTCGGGCCGCGCCTGTCGGCCGAGCGCAGCGGCGACCTCCGCGACGGGTCGCCACCGATCGGCGTCGGGGCGCTCGGCGGCCGCGACGGCGATCGCGTCCAGGCGACCGAGCTGCACGGTCCACCCGTCCAGCCGGTCGAGCGCGCCTCGGGTCACCGCGAACAACGCGAGCCCGACGACGACGAGCGCCAGGCTCGCGCCGAGCAGCGCGGGACGCAGCGAGGGCGGCGGCGCCACCGCGCCGAGCACCGCGGGCACCAGCCGCGCGGCGAACGCCGGACCGTCACCGGTGGCCGGCGGGGAGCGCCGCGTGGCCGCGACACCGAGCGCCGCAGCCAGCGCCGTGGGCCCGCGACGGGCGGCCGAGGCGTGGCCCGTGGCCCACCAGAGCCCCGCCAGCGCCACGCCGTGGGCGGCGAGCGTGGCCGCGAGCGCGCCCAGCGGCGCCGACAGGTCCGCCACCTCGGTGGGGAGCGCGAGCAGGTCGGCGCGGGCGGACGGCGTGCGCGCGCCGCGCGCCGCGCCCTGCACCACGGCGAGCAGGCCGTCGGCCACGGCGGTCACTGCGCGCCGGACGTCGACCACCGGGTCGATCGACGGCGACGGCAGGCAACGCCCCAGCGGGGCCGCGCGCAGCTCGGGGTCGAGCGCGTCGGTGAGCGCGTCCATGCCGGCGAGCGCCTGGGCCTGCCCCACCACGAGGTGGACGGGCGCGTCCGGCGGCAGGCGCAACCGGCCCAAGCGGTCGGCGAGGCGCTCGGCGAGCACCGCCACCTCGGCGTCGGCCCGCCCGAGCAGGTCGTCGGCGGCGACGCCCACGAGCACGCCCGCCACGGTCGGCACCCGACGTGTGCCGAGCCGGCGGCCGAGACGTCGGCCCCAGGCCGTCCACGTCGCCTCCTCGGCGGGGCGACCGTCGACGGTGCCCGGGCACACCAGCACGTCGGCGCCCTGGGCCACCACGGCAGGCCCCCGACCGTCCCCGCCGCCGAGCGAGGCCCGGAGCCCGGCGTCGGCCGCGTCCACCACCACCACCCAGCGTCGACGTCCCAGACCCGAAGCGAGCGCCGCGCGCACGCAGGCGTCGACCTCGGCCTGGGCCGTCGCGCCGACGTCGTCGGTGCGCGCGAGCCGAGCGCGTAGCCAGCCGGTCCAGCGAGCCATGGTCACCTCAGCGAAGCGCGCGCGGACGGCGCGCGACCACGTGGAAGGGCTGGCCGTCGACGTAGCCGCGCTGGTGCCAGCGTCGGCCGTCGTCGGTGTCGGGCCGTCGATCCCACGGCAGGCCGACGGCGTCGCCGGCCAACGACAGCCGCACCGCGCGCGCGGCGGGAGCCAGGGGGACGAGCGCCCAGGCGTCGGCGTCGTCGCACGACGACCACTCCGGCACCACGAGCATCCAGCGCGCGGCGGGCTGGCGGTCGACCGCGATCGTGGTGGTGCGGGCCGGGAGCGCGCTGACGATCGCGGGGTCACCGACGCGTGCGGTGTCGACGGGGCCGCCGTCGCGCAGGTCGGCGCATCCGAGCGTGCCCAGCCCGGCCGGCAGGCTGCGGAGCTGGTGCAGGTGCAGCGCGACCGGCTGCCCGTCGTTGACGTCGAGCGTGGTGCGCACACGCACGTCGACGGTCCGGCACGCGCTGGCCGCGAGCAGCGCGGCGACGAGGAGCCGGCAGGTACCCATGCGCCCTCCGGAGGTGACCTGGGCCTGGGTGTACGCGGGGTCGGCGGGGCGGTTTACGGGAACGGTGGGGAGGGTCGCGCGTGTTCCCCCCCTGCCGTCGCGCTACCCGGTGGTTCGGTGACGGACCCGCGAACGGCCGTCCATGGAGGCTCCGTGCGCACCCCGCTCTCCCTCGTCCGCTCCACGCTGATCGCGCTCGCCGTGGCCGTCGCGCCCGTCGCAAGGGCCGAGGCGCCCGCGGACATGGCGGCGCGCGCCGACGCCGAGCTCGACACCGCGCGCCAGATGCGAGACACGCCCACCGACGATCCCGCCGCCCGCGACGCGTCCGTCGCCGTCCTCTGGCAGGACGCGCTGCGGCTGTACGACGCGGCGGGTGCCACGCTCGACACGCCGACCGACCGCCGTCACCTCGCCGTGGGGCGGGCCCGCGCCCACGTGCTCGCGGGCGACACGCTCGCCGCCCTCGAGGCGCTGCAGCAGGCCGTCGACGCCACCCCGCTGCCCGCCGACTTCCTGCCGGCCCTGCGCGCCGACGCCTGGTTCGCGCCGCTGGTCGACGACCCGCGCTTCGACGCCCTGGTCACCGCTGCAGCCGAACGGCGCGCCCAGCGCATCCGCGACGAGGCGGTGGCGCTGCTGTCGCCGGAGGCCTCGGCCCCCGTCCCGAAGCGCCTCGCCGCCGTCGACGGCAAGAGCCTGTCCACCCGCAAGCTGCGCGGGGCGCCGGCGGCCCTGTATGTGTGGGCGCCCGGCACGCTGTCCTCCCGCGATCAGTTCCCCACCGTGTTCGCGTGCGCCGAGGCCACCCGCGACCAGGCCGCCTGGCTCGCCCTGGCCTACCTCGGCACCGAGGGCCCCTCGACCACCCGCGCGCGCATCCGACGCTTCGAGGACAAGTACGACCTGCCGATCGCCCTGCCCCAGCTTCTCGTCTCCGTGTCGGCCGTCGAGCAGATGGGCGTGGTCGACGTGCCGTCGCTCGTGATCGTCGACGCGGACGGCGGCGTCCGCGCCGTGCTGGAGAAGGACTGGGATGCCGAGCTGGTGCAGCGCGCGCTCGTCTGGCTGGCCACCGGGAGCTGACGCCCCCTGGCGCGTCTAGGACGCGGCGAGGTCGCGACCGGGGACCACGGCGCGCGGCACGCGACCGGCGACGTAGGCGGCGGCCGCGACGACCACGGTCATCGCGCCCAGCGCCCAGGCGGTCTCGGGCCGCATGATGTCCACGCCACCGAAGCCGCGCGTCGCGAGCACGACGCCGATGCCGTTGTTGACGACGTGGGCGACCACGCCCGGCCAGATCGAGCCCGACGTCCACCGCAGCCAGCCCAGGAACAGGCCGATGAACAGCACCGCCGGCGTGTGGACGGGGTCGAGGTGGGCCAGCGCGAACAGCACCGACGTGACGCCGATGACCACCCCCGCGGGCAGCCAACGCCGCAGCGCGTCCCAGAGGAAGCCGCGGAACACGACCTCTTCGACCAGCGGGCCCACGCCCGCGACCACCAGCATCATCAGCGCCGCGCCAGCGCCGCTGCCCCGGGTGAGCGCGTCCTGGAGCCACGGCAGGGACTGGGACTGGGTGCCCGGCAGGAAGGCGTCGACACGCTCCAGCCACGCCGCGTTGGACGCGAGGTGCTCGGCGATCAGCGCGGGCAGCCAGCCCATCGACAGGCCCCCGACCACGGCCGCCAGCACCTGCACGCGACGGGTGCCCACGGCACCCAGCGCCACGGTGCCGTGCGCCCAGCGCCCGCTGCGCACGCGGTGGGCGATGAACGTCCACGCCACGGCGAGCACGGCTCCGGCCCCGAGCAGGAGGAGGCTGCCCGTCGCGAGCACCCACGGCGGCAGGCCGACGGTGGCGAGCTCGTCGAGGCGCGCGCGGAGCACGGCGTCGGGGGAGGCATGGCCGACCAGATCCGGCGCCCAGGCCACGGCCATGGCGACACCCAGGCCCAGCGAGGTGGCCACGAGCACCAGCGGCGCGGTGAGCGTGAAGCCCACGAGCGCGCCCACCCCGATCATCGCCTCTCGGGCCGTGGCCGCCATCCGCGCGAGCACGCCGAGCGTCCGGTAGACCAGCCACGCGCTCACCGGCACCAGCGGCAGCGCCGCGGCGCAGGTGACGAGCAGCGCCCAGTGGAACGCCCAGTTCTCGCTGAGCACCAGCGTGGCGGTCGCCAGACCCGTCAGCACGCCGACGCCGACCTGGGCCGCAGCCCACGCCGGCACCGCGCGACGCAGGTCCACCGCACGGACCGCGTCCAGCCAGCGACGTCGTCCGAGGTCTTCCATGGTGTCCTCCCGTGATCGATCCCTAAGCCCACGTGGCGACAGCTTCCGTCGTTGTCCGTGGATTTCCGTCGCGGTGGGGCGGACCGCCCCCCTGGGGATGCGCTATCCACCCGCCGGCGCAGAACCTGCGCAGCGACGCCGGAGACTCTCCCTGGACCCCCACCACGACAGGCCACGACCCCCGTTCCAGCTGGGTCGTCCCGATGCCGAGCGACTCGACCGGGCGATGGCCTTCGGTCGGGGGGCGTTCACCTACCCCGACGTCGGCGCCACGCGCGGCACGCCGCCGAAGGGCTGGAGCATCGACCGCGCCAGCGTGGTGCTCGGACACGGATCGTCCACATGGAACGCCGCGATCCACGCGCTCGACACCTGGCGGATGTTCGACCTGGACTGGGTGGAGCTCCGCGAAGCGCCCCACCCCGAGCCCGGCGCCACGGTCGTGTACGGCGCGCGCGTGTTCGGCGTGTGGGCCGTCAACGCGTGTCGGATCGTGTATGTCGAGGACGAACGCCAAGGTTCGGTGTGGCACCACGGCTTCGCGTACGGCACCGTCGGGCCGCACACGCTCTCGGGCGAGGAGCGCTTCCGAGTGTCCTGGAACCAGGACACCGACGAGGTCGTGTTCGAGATCTTCCAGTTCTCGCGACCCCACCACCTGCTGACCAAGGCGCTGGGTCCGCTCACCCGCCTGATCCAGCACCGGTTCATCACCCAGGCGCTGCGCGCGCTCCAGGCAGCGGTGACGTCGTGAGCGCGCCTCGGCGCGTGCTGGTGGCCGGCGCGTCCGGGTTCGTCGGCCGCCACCTCGTCAGCCGGCTGCGCACGGAGGGCTGGCCGCTGCGCCTCGGCACGCGCGTGCCCGACCTGCGCCGACGCGACACGCCGTGGCTGCCGTGGGTGCCGCTGGACGTCGATCGCCCGGACACCCTCGACCCGGCGCTGGAGGGCGTGGACACGCTCGTCTACCTGGTGCACCACCTGCACGCGCACGGCCCGGAGCTCGTGGCGCGCGAGGCGTCGGCGGCCACGCGGCTCGCCCGCGCCGCCGAGCGGCACGGCGTCCGGCGCATCGTGTACCTGGGGGCGCCCGCACCGGCCCACCACCCGTCCCCCCACCTGCTGGCCCGCGCGCGCACGGGAGAGGCCCTGCGGGCGTCGCGGGTGTCGACGCTGGAGCTGCGGGCCGCGATGATCCTCGGCGCCGGCTCCCAGAGCTGGGACCTGCTGCGCGATCTGGCGCTGCGCCTGCCGGTGCTCGCTGCGCCGGCGTGGCTCGGGGCGCGCACGGCCCCGATCGGCATCGACGACGTGGTCCAGGGCATCGCGCTCGCGATGGACCACCCGGCCCGGGGCAGCGGCGCCTACGATCTGCCGGGGCCCGAGGTCGTGACGGCGGCCGAGCTCGTGCGCCGCGTGGCCGCGCTGTCCGGCCGCACCCTGGTGCGCGTGCCCCTGCCGCTGGTGCCGGTGTGGGCCGGCGGCCACGGCGCCGCCCTGCTCTCGGGCGTCGATCCCGCGCTGGCCCGGTCGCTGGTCGCGGGTCTGGGCTGCGACCTGGAGCCGGCGGGCGACGGCTGGTGGGGCCTGTTTCCCGACGCCGACCGCACCGCCCTCGACGACGCCCTGCGGGCCGCGATGGTCGCACCGCGCGCGACGCCCGGGGCCTTCGGTCGGGCGTGGGAGCGTGCCGTGCGGGGCGTGGGTGCTACGCGCGTGTCGCGCCGTGCCGCAGGCGGAAGGTGACCGAGCCGGCCGGGCCCGTGCCGGGTCGCTGGAATACACCGCCGTTCTTCAACCACGGTGGTTCCATGCGCCCGCTCGTCTCCCGCCTCCTGCTCGTCACCGGACTCCTCGGCGCCCTCGCAGCGTGCGGGAGCAGCCCGTCCACGCCCGCCGCGAGCCCGGCCGCCGACGGTCGACGGATCGACGTGCAGATCTCCGGAGACGGCTACACGCCCGACACCATCCAGGCGGGGCCGGGCGAGGCGCTCACGCTGGTGTTCGAGCGCATGGACGAGAACAACTGCGGCGGCGAGGTCGTGTTCCCCGCCACCGGCGAGCGCCACACCGTGCCCGTGGGCACCAAGGTCGAGGTGGCGGTCACCACGCCGCCGTCGGGCAAGCTCGCGTTCACGTGTGGGATGGGGATGTACGAGGGCGCGGTCGTCGTCCACGGCAGCTGACCCGATGCTGCGCCCGCTGAACGGCCCGGCGCCCCTCGACCTGCTCGACGCCCTCCCCCCGTCGGAGCTGCTCGTCCACCTCGCGCCCGACGTCCGCGCCGACCTGCACGGGCGCCTGACGCTGGTGAGCGCGCGTGCCGGCGACGTCCTGTTCGAGCAGGGACAGGCCGGCGACGCGCTGTACCGGCTGGTGTCGGGACGGCTGGAGGTGGTGGCGCGCGATCCGCGCGGTGTCCTGCGCCACGTGGCCGACGTCACCCCAGGCGACTGGGTCGGCGAGATGGCGATGCTGACCGGCGACCCACGGCGCGCGACCGTGCGGGTGCGACGGGACGCCCTGCTCGCACGCCTCGACGTGTCGGACTTCCGGGCGCTGGTGACGAGCACCCCGTCGTTCCTCGAAGCGGTCGCCCGGTTCACGGTGCGACGCCTGGCCGAGCCGCGGTCCAAGGAGCCCGACGTCAAGGTGCTGGCGGTGGTGCCCGCCAGCCGCGGGGTCGCCGCGCGGGTGTTCGGGGAGGCGCTGGGCGAGGCGCTGTCGGCGTGGGGGTCGGTGCGGGTGCTCGGCCTCGACGACGCGACGCGCGCGCTGGGTCCGCTCGACGACGCCACGCCGGGCGCGCTCGAGCGCTGGCTCGACGGCCGCGAGGCCCGCTGCCGGTTCCTCGTGCTGGTGGCTGGGGAGGCCGACGACCGCTGGTCGCGGGCCGTGCGCCGCAACGCCGACCGCACGCTGCTGACCGCGTCGGTGTCGGGCACCCCGCTGCACGTGCGACGGCCTGCCCGCGCCCAGCCGACCGAGCTCGTGCTCCTGCACGGCACCGCCACCCGCGTGCCGCGCGGGACCGCCCCGTGGCTCGATCGCTACCGCGCCGACGCCCACCACCACGTGCGCCTGGGCCGCGCCGACGACGTCGCCCGCGTGGCACGGTTCATGGCAGGCGAGGCGATCGGCCTCGCGCTGGCCGGCGGCGCCGGACGGGGCATCGCGCACATCGGCGTCATCCAGGCCCTCGAGGAGCAGGGCATCCCCATCGACGTGGTCTGCGGCACGTCGATGGGTGCCATCGTCGGCGCCCAGCACGCCATGGGGTCGACGGCCGACGAGGTGTTCGTGCGCACCAAGGAGGCGTGGACGGATCGCGCCGCGTTCGAGCTGACGGTGCCCGTCCGTTCCCTGCTGGCCGGCCGCTTCCTGCGCCGCACCGGGCGCGTGCTGTTCGGTGGCGTGCGGATCGAGGACCTGTGGCGGCGCTTCGCGTGCGTGTCGACCAGTCTCGGCCGGGCCGAGCGCGTGGTGCACCGCCGGGGCCGCGTCGACGAGGCGGTGCGTGCGTCGAGCTCGCTGCCGGGCCTGTTCCCGCCGGTGCGATCGGGCGACGACCTGCTGGTGGACGGCGCGTTCGTCGACAACCTCCCCGCCGACCTCTGTCGCGAGCTGGGCGCCGGCCGGGTGATCGCGGTCAACGTGCTCCCCACCGTCGACCCCGTGTTCGTGCGGGCCCGCCGGCGCTCCCTGCGGGGGTGGGCGCGGCGGTTCAACCCCCTGTCGCCCGACCGTGACCCGATGCTGCACGACATGGTGATGCGCGCCTACTTCGTGCCCACGGTGCTCGCGACCGACGCCGTGCGCGCTGCGGCCGACCTGTTCGTCGAGCCGCCGCTCGCCTCGTTCGGCTTCGTCGACCGTCGACCGCAGGTCTACGACGCGATCCACGCCGCCGGCTACCACGAGGCGCTGCGCGTGCTCCGGGAGGCCCGCGCACGGGACGAGGACTGGCTGCGCGCGACGTGATCGCCGTCCCCAGGAACCACAGGATTCCCACGGGTCACCGGCTGTCACCGTCGGGACCGCGGGATAGCCGCCGTCGATGCTGTTCAACAGCTACGACTTCCTGTTCGGCTTCCTGCCGATCTGCCTGCTGGGCCACCACCTGCTGCTGCGGCGTGGGGGCCTGCGGGGCGCGTGGCTGTGGCTCGTCGCCGCGTCGTTGTTCTACTACGGGTACTGGTACCCGCCGTACGTGCTCCTCATCGTCGCGTCGATGGTGGCCAACTACGGCGTGGGCCAGGTGGTCGCGGCCGAGTCGCGGTCGGTGGGGCTGCGCAAGGCGGTGCTCACCGCCGGCATCACCGCCAACCTCGCCGTGCTCGCGTGGTTCAAGTACGCCGCGTTCTTCGACGCCAACGTGCTGGCGCTCACCGGGGTCGACCTCGGCCTCGTGCAGGTGGCCCTGCCGCTGGCGATCTCGTTCTTCACGTTCCAGCAGATCGCCTACCTGGTGGACGCGTGGCGCGGTCAGGCCCGTGCCTACGACTTCCTCGACTACACGCTGTTCGTCACGTTCTTCCCCCAGCTGATCTCGGGACCGATCGTCCACCACAGCGAGATGATCCCGCAGTTCCGGGAAGGGAAGGCGCCCACCAGCGAAGACCGCGCGGTCGGCCTGACGATGCTGGTGATCGGCCTGGCCAAGAAGGTGCTGATCGCCGACACGATGGGCATCCACGCCGACCACGCGTTCGGCGTGGTGTCGAGCGGCCACCTGCCGAGCGTGCTGATGGCGTGGACCGGCGCCATCGCGTTCTACTTCGAGGTCTACTTCGACTTCTCCGGCTACTCCGACATGGCCGTGGGGCTCGCCCGCCTGTTCGGGATCAAGCTGCCGGTCAACTTCGACGCGCCCTACCGCGCCGACAGCATGATCGAGCTGTGGCGGCGGTGGCACATGACGCTGTCGCGCTTCCTGCGCGACTACCTGTACATCCCGCTGGGCGGCAGCCGGGCGGGCAAGGCGCGCCGCTACGCCAACCTGTTCATCACGATGGTGCTCGGCGGCCTGTGGCACGGCGCGGCCTGGACGTTCGTGTTCTGGGGCTTCCTGCACGGCAGCTACCTGCTGCTCAACCACGCGTGGCGCGCCGTGAACGGGGGCCCCGCCACCGACCGTCGCGTGCTCCTCGTCGGACGCACGCTGACCCAGCTCGGCTTCCTCAACGCCGCCGTGTTCTTCCGCGCCGACAGCTTCGACGACGCCGTCGCGATGCACGCCGCGATGGTCGGCATCGACCACTCGGGCATCGGCTCGATGCCGAGCAGCGTGCCCTGGCTGTTCCTGGCCACGTTCGCGCTGGTGCAGCTGGCCCCCACGTCGCAGCGGTGGCTGGAGCGCTACGAGCCCGTGCTCGGCGAGCTCTACGACACGCTGCGCTGGCCCGCCCCGCTCACGTGGCGACCCACCCTGCGGTGGGGCATCGTGCTCGGCGTGCTCGCCGTGCTGTGCCTGCCGTTCCTCGAGCGCGCCGACCCGTTCATCTACTTCCAGTTCTAGGCCCATGGACGACCGCCCCGCCGACTTCCGCCGCTACACGCGCCGTCTCCTGCTGACGGCGGCGCTCGGCATGCTCGTGCTGGGCGGCTTCCTGATGATCATGGATCCGTATGGCATCTGGCGTCGGCTGGGCGTGCCCCACGCCCCGCGCCCGCCGCTCACCTGGTCGCGCATCGCCGCGGCGGAGCGCCTCGACGACGACTGCGACGTCGCCCTGGTGGGCAGCTCCCGCGTGGTGTTCGGCTTCGGCGTGCGCCTGCCGCGCTGGAACGGTCGCAAGCTGTGCAACGGCGCGCTGGGCGGCACGTCGATGACCGAGATCGACGCCGAGATGGACTTCATGGCCGACGAGACGAAGATCGGCGCCGTGCTGCTGTTCCTCGACCTGCACATGTTCCACGACGGCCGCGGCACCAACCACGACTTCGCCCAGTCACGGCTCAACCCCGATCGCACCGCGCTCACCTACTACCTGTGGTCGCTGACGAGCCTGGACGCCTTCGAGTACAGCACCAAGCTGGCCGGCCTGTGGCTGCCGTTCTTCGAGCAGCCCAAGCCCATGCGCTCCTCGTCGATGGAGACGCGGGGCATGCTCAAGTCCACCATGCTGCGCGCCAACATGTACCGGGTGTTCGAGGGGCCCGAGCAGTCCGAGGCCCGCCTGGTCCACCTGCTCGACGTCGCCGAGGCCCACCACATCAAGATCATCACCGTGATCCCGGCCGTGCACGCCATGCAGCTCGAGGCGCTCGGCGACGCCGGCCTGTGGGAGGTCAACAAGGACTGGCGGCGCTTCCTCACCGCCGAGATGGCTCGTCGCGGCATCCCGCTCTGGGACTTCGCCACCTACCACAGCCCCGCGCGGTCCACGCTGCCCACCACCCCGGTCGAGAAGCCCAACCCGTGGTGGTCCGACATGTCCCACCAGTCCCAGCTGCTCGGCAAGGCCACGCTGGAGCGCATCCGCGATGGGATGGTGGGCAAGGAGGGTGACTGGGAGCCCGGCTTCGGCGTGCTGCTCACCCCCGACACCATCGAGGCCCACCTCGCCGAGCTCGACGAGGGCCGCGCCCGCTGGCAGGAGGAGCACCCCGATCAGCTCGCCTGGTACAAGTCGGTGATGGACCACATCACGCTCATCGACCCCACGGTGTGGGACGACTACGCCGACAACGCCCGTCGCGGTGCCGGCGAGCTGGTGCCCACCGACGCGGACGGCGACCGCAAGCGCGAGGTCGACCTCGGCGACGACGCGGACCTGGACTTCTGAGCGGGCGGAGGCCGGCGGGAGCGGGAACGGGAGCGGGAACGGGAACGGGAACGGGAACGGGGCGTCACCGTGGTGGGGGGACGCGGCCGGTCATTTCCAATCCTTGAAGGCTTCCTCGAAGGGCACGCCCTCCCACTCCTGGATCTCGTTGGGGTCGGGCGGGGGGCGGATGCCCATGCGGAGCTTGACGGCGTCGGCGTCGTCGGGGTCGAGCATGTTGTCGATCTGGTTGCCGGCCTGGTCGCGGATGTCGTCGAGCTGGGTGCTCGCGTCGCGGTAGGACAGGTTGCCGTTGCGGACCTCGTCCTCGACGCCGCGCATCTTCGACAGGGTGTCGTCGAGCACGCCGCGCACCGACGTGCGGTCGTCGCCCTCGGGCACGGCGAGCTGGGCCACGCGGAACATGTTCTCCATCATGTCGACCCGGCGCTCGGTGGTGCGGATCGAGGCCTGCAGGGCACGCTCTTCGGGCGAGCCGGGCTCGATGTCCTTCCCGGACCAGTCGGGGGCGGTGAACTTGTCCATGCCGTCGCGGTTGGCGAGGACGTCGACGCCCTTCATCGGCGGCGGCTGACCGCCAGCGCTGGGCATCGGGCGCGGCGTGGGCGGGGGCCGCAGCGTGCGCGCGGGAAGGTCGGTGTCGCTGGCGGCGGGCGGCGGCGTGACCACGGCGGCCACCGGCGCGGGCGGCGGCACGGGACGCTCCCCGACCTCGGGACCCGTGTCGACACTGGACGTGACGAACCAGGCGCCGACGAGCGCCAACACGAGGAGTACGGGCAGGATCAGACGGGCCTGCTTGGTCAACTCGACCTCCGGGTGGTCACCCCACGGGGTAACCCAGGACGCGCCTGCTTCGTACCACCGACTGCCCCCTCATGCCCGGAGGAACCGTGCACGCCACCGCGCCCACCGCGTTCGACACCCGCCTGCGGGCGGACGGTCAGCAGCTGACGCGCACGGCGGTGACCACGGTGCAGGTCAACGTCGGGCGGGTGTGCAACCAGACCTGCCGCCACTGCCACGTCGACGCGAGCCCCTTCCGCACCGAGGCGATGACGCGCGCCACGGCCGACGCCGTCCTCGCGTTCCTCGCGCGCAGCGGCGCCGACACGCTCGACATCACAGGCGGGGCGCCCGAGCTCAACCCGAGCTTCCGCCACCTCGTCACGCAGGCCCGGGCGGCCGGGGTCCACGTCATCGACCGGTGCAACCTCACCATCCTGTCCGAGCCCGGCCAGGACGACCTGCCGGCGTTCCTCGCCGACCACGGCGTCCACGTCGTGAGCAGCCTGCCCTGCTACACCGCCGACAACGTCGACACCCAGCGCGGCCGGGGCGTGTTCGCGCGCAGCATCGCCGGCCTGCAGCGCCTCAACGCGCTCGGCTACGGCGCCCCCGGCAGCGCGCTGCGGCTCGACCTCGTCTACAACCCCGGCGGCCCGTTCCTGCCGCCGGCCCAGGACGCCCTGCGCGCCGACTACGCCCGGATCCTCGCCACCGAGCACGGCGTCGTGTTCCACGACCTGCTCACGCTCACCAACATGCCGATCGCCCGGTTCCGCGCCGACCTGGTCCACCAGGGCCGGCTGGAGCAGTACGAGGCGCTGCTCGCCGACGCCCACAACCCCGACGCCGTGCCCCACGTGATGTGCACCACGCTCGTCAGCGTCGGCTGGGACGGACGTGTCTACGACTGCGACTTCAACCAGATGCTCGACCTGCCGGTGTGCGGCGACGACGGTGTCCCGCTGCGCATCGACACCCTGCAGGTGTCCGACCTGCTGCGCCCGGTGGTCACCGGCGACCACTGCTTCGGCTGCACCGCCGGCGCGGGGAGCTCCTGCGGGGGCGCCCTGGCCTGACGCACGCGTCCGGCGGGTGTGTCGCGACCGGTCGACAGGGGTCGCCGCCGGGCCTCGGCGTGCCTACAGGGGCGGCGCAGGAGGTGCTGATGCCGTGGACCGCGAGCGACATCCCCGATCAGACCGGCAAGACCTACGTCATCACCGGCGCCAACGGCGGGCTGGGCCTGGAGGCCACCCGCGCGCTCGCCGCCCGGGGCGCCAAGGTCGTCATGGCGTGCCGCAACCTCGACAAGGCCGCCGAGGCCGTCGACGGCATCCGTCGTGACACCCCCGATGCCGACCTCGACGTCCGCGCGCTCGACCTCGCGAGCCTCGCGTCGATCCGCGCGTTCAGCGACGGCCTGCTCGCCGACCTGCCCCACGTCGACGTGCTGATGAACAACGCCGGCGTGATGGCCATCCCGCGCCGCACCACGGAAGACGGCTTCGAGATGCAGCTCGGCACCAACCACCTCGGGCACTTCGCGCTCACGGGTCAGGTGCTGCCGCTGGTGACCAAGGCGCCCGCCGGCCGCATCGTCAACGTCTCGTCGCAGGCCCACCGCACCGGCCGCATGCGCTGGGACGACCTGATGGGCGAGCGGTCCTACGAGCGCTGGTCCACCTACGGCCAGTCCAAGCTCGCCAACCTGCTGTTCACCTACGAGCTCGCGCGGCGGCTGGAGGCCGCAGGCGAGGGCGTCGTCGTGGCCGCAGCGCACCCCGGCTACAGCGACACCGACCTGCAGTACGTCGGTCCGCGCCTGGACGGCTCGTCGATCATGGCCACCCTGTCGGGCTGGGGCAACGCGCTGTTCGCGCAGCCGGCCACCAAGGGCGCGCTCCCGCAGCTGTACGCCGCGACGATGCCCGAGGTCGCCTCCGGGTCGTACTACGGGCCCGACGGCTGGTTCCAGATGCAGGGCTGGCCCACGAAGGTCGACTCGAACGCGCGCAGCCACGACCGCGACGACCAGCGGCGCCTGTGGGAGACGAGCGTGACGCTCACCGGTGTCGACTTCGGCGGGTTGTAGGCCCCGGGCCCAGGCGGCTAGGTCGGGCCCATGGACGAGGACGAGCCCCTGGACGAAGCGGCGTGGATGGGCGCGGCGGTGCGCGGCGCCGTCGTGTCGTTCGGCATGGGTGCGGTGGCCCTCACCGTGGCGCTCGGCATGGCGCGCCACACCTTGCAGGTGCGCGCAGACGCCGTGGTCGCGGCGCGCACCGCCCACGGCGACCACGCCGACGACGACCTCGCGCGCGCCCTGGACGACTGGCACCATGCCGCCGACGGCCTCGCCCCCCAGCTCGTGCTGGCCCTCGGGCTCGCCACCCCGCCCCCGGAGCCTCCGTGACCGTTCCGTCGTCCGTCCTGGGGGCGTGGCCGTGGCCCGCCGACGTCACCACCACCCGCCTGCAGAGCGGCCTCATCAACCCCACGTGGCGCGTCGACCACGACGGTCGCCCGCTCGCCATCCTGCAGCGGCTGAACACCGGCATCTTCCAGCCCAGCGTCCACCACGACATCGAGGCCGTCACCGCCCACCTCACCCGCGCGGGCCTGCTCACGCCGCGGCTCGTGCCCACCGCGGGCGGCGCCCTATGGCACGACGACGGCGCCGGCGGGGTCTGGCGCGCGCTCACCGTGGTGGGCACCCGCACGCTCGCCCAGGTGGAGCAGCCTACGCAGGCGCGGTCCGCCGGCGCCCTCGTGGCGCGGTTCCACGCCGCCGTCGCCGACCTCGACTGGACGTTCCAGCACGTCCGCGTGGGCGTGCACGATACGCCGCGCCACATGCGCGTGCTGCGGGAGGCCGTCGACACCCACACCGCCCACCGCCTCCATGGCGAGGTGGCTCCGCTCGCCGCATCGATCCTGGCGTCGTGGGACGCCCTGTCCACCGAGCTGCCGGCCGACCTGCCCGTGCGGGTGGTCCACGGCGACCTCAAGCTGTCCAACGTGCGCTTCGACGGCGACACCGCCGTGGCGCTCATCGACCTGGACACGCTGGCCCGCGACACGCTCGGCGCCGAGCTCGGCGACGCGCTGCGGAGCTGGTGCGGCACGGCCGGCGAAGACCGCACCGACGCCACGTTCGACCTCGACGTCTTCGAGGCGGCGATGACCGGCTACGCGAGCGGTGCCGGGGCCTGGGGCCCCACGACCGACGAGTGGCGGGCGGTGGTGCCCAGCGTGGAGCGCATCGCCACCGAGCTGGCCGCGCGCTTCGCCGCCGACGCCCTGAACGAGCGCTACTTCGGCTGGGACGCCGACCGCTTCCCCGCCGCCGGCGAGCACAACCTCGTGCGCGCCCGCGGTCAGGCCAACCTCGCCCGCGCCGTGCACGCTGCCCGCGGCACGGCCGAGCGCATGCTGGACGGGATCAGGTCTCGATCGCGGTGAGCCCGTCGGTGACGCGGTTGTCGTTGGTGCCCCAGGCAGGCTCCGACAGGCCCATCGCCCGGATGATCGACAGGTTGACCTTGCTGACGCTCTCACCGCCCGACGACCGCACGTGCTGGTTGGTGTGGAAGCGGCCGCCGGCCGAGCCGGCGAGCAGGATCGGGTAGTCCTCGATCGAGTGGGTGCGGCCGAGCGACACGTCGGACGTGCCGAGGATCACCATGTGATCGAGGAGCGTGCCGTCGCCCTCGGGGATGGCCCGGAACGCCTCGATCATGTCGGCGAACGACTGCATGATCTGGATCACGATCTGGTGGACCTGCGCCTGATCGCCCGGCTCGTCGTGGGTGAGCTGGTGGTGGCCCATCGTGGCGCCTGGGTAGAGCAGGTCGGAGACCGGGCTCGAGAACCAGTTCGACACCACGCGCACCTGATCGCACGCGCACGCCATCGCGAGCAGCTGGCTGATGACGCGGTTCTTCTCGCGCAGCTGGGGCCGGCCGTCGAGGTCGGGGTAGTCGGCCAGCGGCGCGTCGGGGCGCCGGCAGGAGGCCAGGTCGGGGGGATCGTCCTCCAGGCGGGCCAGGCGCAGCTCCAGCTCGCGCACCCCGTCGAGGTGCTGCTGGAGGCGCTGGCGGTCGTCGGCGCTCACCCGCGTCTTCATGCGGTCGGCGTCGGCGGCCACGGCGTCGAGCACGCTGCGGCGCAGCGCCCACGTCGGGTCGATGATCGGCTCCTCACCGGGCTCGAAGAAGCCGGCGCCGAACAGCCGCTGGTAGAGCGCGTACGGGGAGTTCTCGGCGGGGCTCTGCTGGTGGGCGCCCTCGTAGGAGCGACCGTCGGAGCCCGCGCCGGCCTCGATGGAGCGGAAGCGCGTGGTGCCACCGATGCGCTGGGCGAGCCACCGATCGAGCGTGGGGCCGGGGTAGCCGCCGTCGTCCTCGCCGTCGGGCGGGGTCATGCCCGTGAGCATGCCCACGATGCCCGACAGGTGGGGGCCCACGTTGGGCACCTTGACGTCGAGGCCGGTGACGACGGTGAGCTGTTCCTTGACCGAGGCCAGCGGCGCGAGCTGCTCGGACAGCGCCCAGTCGTCGCCAAAGCCCGTCTGGGACGGGATCCAGCGGTCGGGCAGGTTGCCGTTGCCCCAGTAGAACAAGCCGAAGCGGCGCGGGAAGGCGTCGTCGACGGCCCAGGCGTTGCCGCGACCGGCGAAGGTCTCGAGCCAGGGCAGGCCGACCGTGACGGCCGAGCCGGCCAGCAGGCCCCGCAGGACCGCGCGACGCGACGTGCGTGGGGTGCGGCTCATGGCGACTCCTCCGGCGCGCCCAGCTCGCGGAAGCCGGGGCTGGCGATGATGGCAGCGAGCAGGTGCTGGATGCGGTAGCCCGACCACGCGAAGTCCTTCTGCAGGAACGCGAGCAGGTCGGCCTCGCCGATCTCGGGCGTGCGGCCCATCGTGGCGGTGTAGAGCTCCCACACCACGCAGTCGGGCATCGCCGGGTCGGCCGCGAGCACCTCGCCGAGCTCGGCCGCCCCGCCGAACGCCGTGCCGTCGACGTCGCCGCTGGGGTCGATCGTGGTGCCCGCCTCGGTGGTGCGCCAGCGCCCGAGCCCGTCGAACTGCTCGAACGCGAGCCCCACCGGGTCGGTGATGAGGTGGCACGCCGCGCACGACGGGTTCTCGAGGTGGGACTTGAGGCGGTCGCGCAGCGTGGGGGCGCTGGCGTCGGCCTCGGGGATCGACGTGTTCACCCCGGCCGGCGGATCCGGGATCTCCTGGCAGAGCAGCGCCTCGCGGATGAACCGCCCGCGGCGCGTGGCCGACGTGGTGGTGGGGTGGGCGTGCAGCGCGAGGAAGCTGATCTGGCCCAGCAGGCCGCGACGCTCGTCGTCGGCAGGCAGCTCGGCGAGGGCGAAGCCGTCGCGCGACGGTGCCTGCACGCCGTAGACCGACGCCAGCTCCGGGTCGAGGTGGGTGGACCGGGTGGTGAGCAGCGTGCGGAAGTCGGCGTCCTGGTCGAAGATGAGCCAGCCGAGGTCGCGCAGCGTCTGCTCGCGCGCGGCGCTGCCGAGCGTGGCGGACATGTGCTCGAACACGAACGGGTCCTTCGACAGCTTGGGCAGCTCGTAGAGCTGGTAGACGTCGTCGAAGCGGGCGAGCACGCCGTCGCGGGCGCGCGGATCGGCCAGCATCCGCGCCGTCTGGGCGGCGAGGCCGTCGTCGGTGGTGAGCGTGCCGTCGAGGGCCGACGCCATCAGCGCGTCGTCGGGCAGGGTGTCCCAGAGCAGGAACGACAGGCGCGAGGCCAGCTCGACGCCGGTGTAGCGCAGCACGCCGTCGTCGCCGCGGACGCCGACCTCCTCGCGGAACAGGAAGCTCGGCGACTGCAGGACGGTGGCGAGGCCGTAGACCAGGCCGTCGTCGAAGCTGCCCAGCACCCCGCCGGCCGTGGCGGTGACGTCGACCAGCCGCTGCAGCTCGTCGGATGCCACCGGACGGCGCCACGCCCGCTGGGCGAAGGGCTCGAGCGCGTCGGCCGCGCACACGTCGTCGACGGGACCGGCGGCCTCGCACGGCACGAGCGAGGCCCGGGTGGTGGCGTCGGCCAGCGCCTGGCGCGCGGCGTCGAACGCGGCGGTCTCGTACTGCTCGACGCCGCGCTGGCTGATCGACGTGCGGGACTGGCCCACCGCGATCAGGCCGTCGACGGCGACGTCGGGCTCCAGCGCCGACGGCAGCACGACGTCGCCGAGCAGGTCGCGCATCGCGTGGCGGTACTGGTCGGCCGTGAGCCGGCGGAGCGTGGCCGGGCCCGGGGTGAACGCGCCGTCGAACGTGGGCTCGGGGCCGGGATCGACCACGGTGTCGGTGTCACCGTCGTCGGGCACCTCGCCCGTGGCGCAGCCCACGGCCGCCAGCGCTGCGTAGAGGATCAGGCTCCCGCGCACGGGCACCTCCTGAGTGGAACGTGTTCTAGCCCAACGACCCGTCACCCTCAACGACGACGTGCGCAGACGGCTGCGCACCACGGGGCGTGACGAAGGTGCGTGCGGCGAGCGCGAAGATCGCGGCGACGCCCAGGAAGCCCGCCAGCGCGGCGCCGGTGCCGAGCGTGACGACGAGGAACCAGAGCCACCACACGCGGCGGGCGACGTTGCCCAGCATCGTGGTGAGGAGCGCGTCGAGGTCGGCCGTGCCCACGGCGTCGGTGTCGCCGTGTTGTCCGGCGACCTCGGCCAATGCAGACGCCATCTCGGCGTCGAACGCCACGGGCAGCTCCTGCTTGGGGTCGCCGAACGCCTGGGCCACGCCGCGCGCCACCTGACCCCCGTCGGGACCGAAGGCGTCGGCCATCGCGTCGCCGAGGGCGTCGACGGCGTCGCCGTGGGGGTCGGCCCGCACCGCTGCGGCGAGCGCGCGCACCGCCGCCCGTGCACGCGGCACCGGCATCTCCCAGCCCCGCTGGGTCATCGCGTCGACCACGCCCCCCTCGGGTGCGGTCTCGCCGGCGAGCTGGTCGCCGACCGACAGCACCACGGCCACGACCGTGGGCGCGCGGTCCCGCACCATCGCAAGCTCGGGGTGGTCCTGCGCGAGCTCGGCCATGCCGTCGAGGGCGGCGCGCATGCCGCCGAGCGCTCCCGCGGCGCTGCCGCCCACCAGCGCCCACGTGCCCACGATCCACACGCCGGCCAGCGCGGTGACCACCGGCTGCAGGCTGCCGTCGTCGCGCCGCAGCAGGCGCGTGGACGCCAGGGCCAGCGTGGCGACCGCGCCCAGCACCAGCCCGACCAGGAACCCGCCGGCCGACCACAGCAGCGCCGCCCGCTGGACACTCGCCGCGAACGCCTGCATCAGGATCTGGGGGTCGGTCGTCATCCCGACCGGACTATCCCCGTACGACCTCGGTCGCCTACAACGTGGCCTCGACCGAGACCCCCCACGTCGCCGGATCGCCGTAGCGGTAGAAGTTGCCGTAGGGGACGTGGTCGTTGGGGGTGAAGTAGGGGCCGAACCCGGCGGCCGCGTAGGTGGTGTCGGTGAGGTTGCGGGTCCAGATGCTCACGCCCCAGTACCGGGCGCGGTAGCCGAGGCGCGCGTCGAGCAGGGCGTACGCCGGCCACTCGATGGCGTCGTTGTTGGCCAGGTAGCGCTGGGACGCGCCGGTGACGCCGACCCGCGCGATCAGGCCGAACGGCGCCTCGTAGGTGGCGGAGAGGCTGAACTGCGCCCACGGGGCGTGCGCGTGGCGGTTGCCGCTGTAGTCGATGGCGCCCTCGCCCTCACCGAACGACCACTGGGCGATGCGCGCGTCGAGGAAGCCGAGCGCCGCCTCGAGCGTCAGGCCGTGCACGGGCACGCCAGCCGCCTCGATCTCGGCGCCGACGGTGTAGGCCCTGTCGGCGTTGTCGGTGTAGAAGAAGATGTCGGCGCTGGTGCCGCCGGGCCGCTGGACCCACTCGGACAGCTGCTGGTCGACGCGCTGGATGTAGAAGCCGGTGGCGTTGGCCCGCCAGCGCCCGTCGCGACCCTGGGTGCGCAGGCCGAGCTCGAAGTTCCGGTCGAGCTCGGGGCGGTAGTGCTTGACCGGCGCGTCGGGCGCGAGGTTGAAGCCCCCCAGCTTGCTCGACTGCGACGCGGACACGTACACCGACGCCTCGGGCGCGAGCTCGACGCGCGCCGAGGCCTTCCAGCCGAACAGGAAGCGCTTCTCGGCGTCGTCGAAGCCGGTGGAGTCCTCGTAGTCCTGCCAGGCGTGCTCGACGCGCCCACCCGCCGACAGCGTGAGCCGGCGCACCGGCGACACGTCGACCTGGGCGAAGCCCGCGAGCGACAGGCGCCGGTAGGTGCTGTCGACGTCGGTGCCCTCGAGCGGCTCCCCGAACCAGTCCAGCACGGTGGACATGTCCTGCTGCACACCCGTGCCGTACAGGCCGACGAGCCAGCGGACGCGGTCGCCCCACGGCCCGAGGTCCGGACGGCTCGACAGCCGCAGCTCCTCGGTGAAGCCGTCCTGGCGCGTGTCCTGGTGGTTGAACAGGTCGATCACGTAGTCGTCGGCGGCGAGGGAGCCCTCCGGTGCCGGCGTGTCGACGCCGAACCAGTCGTAGTCGGCGGTGTTGAGCCAGCGGTTCGACGACACGGAGGTGTTGTTCACGAACCGCACCTGACCCACGTCGGCGCGCAGCTGCATCGAGCCCATGCCGGTGGTCTGGGCGTCCTTGCCGGGCCGATCGGCGTAGCTGGTGCGCGTGTTGTCGATCGACCAGTGATCGTAGCCGTCGTCGACGTCGACGAAGGCGCCCATCAGGTCGATGCGCACCTGGGGCGTGGGCTGGATGCGGATGCGCAGGCGGGTGGACAGCTCGTTGCGTCCGGCGGTGTCGTGCCGGTCGAGCGTGGCGTTGTCCATGAAGCCGCGGGTCTGGTAGAGCTGACCGGCCACGCGCACGGTGACGACGTCGCTGTGGGGCACCACCGCGCCGCCGCCCGCCACCGACACGAACCGCGTGTCGTAGTTGCCCAGCCGCACCTCGGCCCGGGCGTCGGGCTCTGCGGTGGGCGCACGGCTCTCGACCTTGATCAGGCCGCCCAGCGCGTTGGCGCCGTACAGCGTGCCCTGGGGGCCGCGCAGCACCTCCACCCGCTCGACGTCGAGCATCGTGAGCGTGGCGCCCACGCCGGACAGATCGACCTCGTCGACGAGGAGGCCGACGCTCGGGTTGGTGACGAGGTTGCCCGTGCCGAGATCGCCCACGCCGCGGATGAGGAACCAGCGCGGACGGTTGGAGGCGCCCACCCAGTCGACGTTGGGCGTGAGCTTGATGACGTCCTCGGCGTGCGTCATCGCGGCGTTCTCGATGGTCTCGCCCCGCACCACCGACACCGACATCGGCACGTCCTGGGCCGACGCCTCCCAGCGCTCCGCCGAGACGGTGACCTCGTAGGCGTCGCCTGCGTCGGCGGGCGGGTCGGCCGGGGCGGCGGGCTCAGCGGCCGGGGCGGCGGCGTCCTCGGGCACGTTGCCGGGCGACGGGTCGGACGGCTCGGCGGCGCGCGCGGTGGACACGAGGCACAGGCCCGCCAGGAGCGGGATCACGGATCGGGTCATGACTCTTCCCTACGCCGGTGTGAACCGGATCAGGTTCAGAGGGTCCCCGCCGGGTCGCACACGCGACGAGCGGATCTCAGGCCTCCCCGTGAGGCCACCCCTAGAGTGAGCGCCGGGCGTAAGCCGACGCGAGCCCGGTGCGCAACCCGGTCGCCTGCACCAGGGTCAGCGGGCCAGCGCCACCGCGACGGCGGACATGCCGGCACCCGCCACGGTCAGCAGCACGAGGCCCGCCGTGACCCCCAAGCGCCACCGCGAGCGCTCGCGCGTCAGCCAGGCCTCCCGATCGCGCGACGGCCGCGCCCGCGCGACCGCGGCCATCCGCGAGGCGGCGCTCCGGGCGAACAGGACCGCCGCGAGCACGGTGAGCGCCACCGAGGCCGACGGCCCGAACACCGTCGTGGCCGGGATCGCCCCCGCCGTCAGCCGCCAGGCGGAGAGTCCGCCCACCACCAGGATCGACCCGAACGCCCACCCGACCACGAGCACGACCGCCGCGCGCTGCCAGCGCAGCGTGGTGGCCACCAGCTCGTCGTGCGACCACGCGGGCGCGACGGCGGGATGCGTCGGGGCCTCGAACGGGTTGGCGGGCACGACCGACCTCCAGGTCCCACGAGGTTGACCGATGACGAGGCCAGTGGCCAGCACTGGACACGCCGCTGCAACCCGTGGCGGGGTAGGATGCCCGCGCCCAGGAGTCCCGATGCGTCAGACCCTCCCTGCCCTGCTGATCGCGCTGCCCGTCCTCCTCGCGGTCGAGTGCGACGACGGTCGCCTGATCGACGCCACGTTCGAGGTCACCAACACCAGCGACGACTACGTCCAGATCTGGGTGCGCCCCGACATCGTCGGCCCCGACCAGACCTACGATCCCGGCGAGACGCGCACGCTCACCCGCGCGGTCTACGACATCAGCGAGCACACCTGGGGCATCGGGATGGGCATCGACAGCGTGCCGCTGCGCACGAGCACGTGCAGCGCCGCGTTCAGCCCGTCCGTCGTGGCGTTGACGTTCACGGTCACGTGGGACGGCACCGACCTGACGTGCACCGCCGACGTCGACGACCCCGGTGCGTCGGCCGACACGAACGACACCACCGACACCCCGGTCGACACCGACACCGATCCCGCCTGACCGGGTCCGCCGAGGCCTGCTGCCCCGGCCGCCAAGGTGCCTTCAGTGGGCGTCGCCCCCGTCGAGCGCGCGCTCCAGGGCCGTGCGCAGCGACGCCGTGATCTCGGCGCCCTGCGTACCCGCGAACAGCACCCCGTGGCAGCCGTAGGCCGACAGCGCCGCCTCGGCCGAGGCGCGGTTGCCGGTGAGGTCGTGGTCGAGGTGGCACTCGATCGCGGCCAGGCGCAGCCACGTCTCGGCGTCGGCGAGCCCCTGAACGTCCCCTGCGGCTTCCATGGCGCGGACCTCCTCGACGAACATCGGACGCTCCCGGCACGGCCAGAGGGTCTGCCCCACGTCGTCGGGGTCGTCGGTCACCGACGCCTCCGACGCGCAGGCACCGGGACGGGAACCCGGTCGCGTGGTTCGCATGAACCCTCCATGGTCCTGGAGTGCCACCCGAGCCGGGGACCCGCAGCCTGCTCACCATTTCGTGACTACTTCGTCGAGACTTCGCAGGACAGCGGGTCGGGGCGGGACGCAAGCGTCGCGTTAGAGCGGCCGCCATGACCGATCCGACGCCGCTGGAGGCGCGCCGCGCCCTCATCCAGCAGTTCTTCACCCGCGTGCCCCACAACATCGCCCTGGGCATCCTCATCGAGGACCTGCCGGCGGACGGTGGGGTCATGCGCCTGCCCTACGCGCCCCACCTCGTGGGCAACCCGCACACCGGCGTCATCCACGGCGGCGTGATCACGGCGCTGATCGACGCCACCTGCGGGGCGGCCGTGTTCATGGCGCTGCACCAGCCCGTGCCGGTCGCCACGCTCGACCTGCGCATCGACTACCTGCGCGCCGCCCGTGCGGGCCTCGACGTGCTCGCGCACGCCCACTGCTACAAGGTCACCAGCAACGTCGCGTTCGTGCGCTGCGAGGCCTACCACGCCGAGGAGCCGGACGCGTTCATCGCCACGGGCGCCGGGGCGTTCATGGTGGGCACCAAGCGCGGCACGATCCGCCCCGCGGAGGCCACGTGACCGACGTCGCCCAGGCCCTGCACGCGTTCCGACGCGACGGCGACGGCACCGCCCTGTGCGCCGCCGTCCCGTTCCTCACCTTCCTCGGGGTCGGCTTCGCGGTGCGCGAGGGCCACGTCCTCGGGCACCTGCCGTTCCGCGACACCAACGTGGGCAACCCGGCCCTGCCGGCCCTGCACGGCGGCGCCCTCGGCGCCGTGCTCGAGGCCACCGCGATCGCCGAGATCCTGTGGTCGTCCGAGGCGCTGGTCATCCCGAAGACGATCAACCTCACCGTGGACTACCTGCGATCGGCGCGGCCGGTCGACACGTGGGCGCGCGGCATCATCACCAAGCACGGGCGCCGCGTGATCAACGTGCGCGCCGAGGCCTGGCAGGACGATCCGAGCGAGCCGGTCGCCACCGCCACCGCCCACTTCCTGGTGCTCGCCGACTGACGCCGGGCCCGGAGGCCCGACCGCCCGAGGGCGCCCTACTCCTCGTCGCCACCCTCGAAGAGCGCCTTCTCGGCGACCTCGAAGATGCGGTCGAGCAGGTCGTCGCTCTCGACCTCGTCGAGCCGGACACCGTCGTCTTCCTCGACGTAGGCGAAGGCGTACAGGTCGAGGCCCGGACCGTCGGGGTCGTCGGAGCCGTCGTCGTCGCCCTCGAGCTGGTCGAGCGGGGCGAGCACGGCGAACCGGCCCTCCTCGAGCTCCACCAGGAGCAGGAAGCCATAGTCGGCCTCGTTGCCGTCTTCGTCGGTGAGGGTGAAGACGTCGATCTCGGTCTCGTCGGGCCCGGCCATGGAAGCCTCCAGCGGTGCCCGCGCCGTAACGCTGCGCGTCATCGTCGTCCCCTCCGTCACCGCACGGGCGCGCCAAGGTCACCGGAACGGTCCGGTACCGGTCAGGACCTCCCCAGGTGCGCTGCCGGGGTGATAGCCTCGCCTCCCCTGCGCGTGCCGCGCCGCCCTGGAGGGGCCATGATCTACGTGCTGCTGGTGATCTTCGTGGTCTGGGCGCTGCTCAGCGCGAAGACGAGCCGCCCCGACGGCACCCTCGTCAAGCCGCTGCCCCAGTACCGGCGGATGATGCAGTACATCATGCCCGGCCGGAACGAGTCGATCGTGTTCTTCGACCGGCCGATCGACGCCACCAACCTCCTCGCCTACCTGCCGCAGGCCAAGGATCGGTTCGACGGCAACCTCACCCACCTGCTGGTGGCGGCCTGCAACATCGGCCTCGCCGAGAACCCGCAGATGAACCAGTTCGTGATGGGGCGCCGCCTCTACGCCCGCAAGGGCCGCTGGCTCACCTTCTCGCTCAAGCGCAAGAAGCTCAACCGCAAGGCCAAGCTGTCGGCGGTCAAGCTCCAGATGCAGGACGGCGAGACCTTCCGCGAGCTCACCGAGCGCATCAACGCCGGCATCAGCGTCGAGCGGTCGGGCGAGAAGACCAACGCCGACAAGGAATACGACCTGTTCGGCCTGTTCCCGCGGCCCGTGATCGAGCTCGCCGCCAAGCTCATCGCGTGGCTCGACTACTACAACATCCTCCCCGCCTTCTTCATCGAGGGCGAGGGCATGTACACGTCGATGTTCATCGCCAACCTCGGCTCCCTCGGCATGGGGGCGGGCTACCACCACCTGTACGAGTTCGGGTCGTGCCCGCTGTTCCTGATGTGCGGCGCCCTCGAGGAGCGCGCCGTGGTGGTCGACGGCGAGGTCGTCATCCGCAAGATGCTGCCGCTGCGCTTCTCCTACGACGAGCGCATCTCCGACGGCCTCAACGCCAACTACGGCATCGAGTCGGTCTGCCGCGTGCTGGAAGACCCGTTCCGGTGGCTCGGCTGCGTGGCCGAGGACGGCAGCGACGTCCGCCCGATGTGGCCCCACGGCGAGTCGCTCGACCAGGGTGACGACGCCGATCCCGGCGGCATCCTCGGGTGACGTCCGTCGACCTCGATCCCCGCAGCGCGCGGGCCCTGTTCCTCGCCGCCCACCACGCGGCGTGGTCCGGGGCCTACTTCCAGCGCGTCATGCTCGTGGCCCAGCTCGCCCAGCACCCCGACGACGCCGTCGCCGCCTACCGCGACAGGCTGTTCGCCGCGCTCAAGCAGGAGGGCGCGGCGGTGGGCCCGTTGGTGGTGCTCGCCGACACGATCGCGCGCGCCCACGGGCTCGACCTGCCGCCCCGACCGGCCGTCCCCGCCGCCTGGGAGCCGTGGTCCCGCGCGCTGCGCCAGGGGCTGTGGGGCCGCGTCGACCTCAAGAAGCCCGACGCCGCCCCGCTGCCGTTCGGCTGGGAGCTCGGCATGCTGCGCACCACGCTGGCCGTCCTCGTCACGTTGATCGAGATCCAGAACGCGGGCGTCGACAAGCTCCACGGCATCGTGGCCGGCATCCACGACCTCGGCGACGGCACCGAGCGCTGGACCACCGCCGTGCTGCAGCTGCGCAAGCTGCCGCAGGCCGCCCTGTTCGTCGACGACTACAAGCCGCTCAAGGCCGAGCTGCAGCGCCTGGCCCGCAGCCAGATCACGCCCGGGGACGGGGCCGCGCTCACCGAGCTCGACCGCGGCGCGCGGCGGTTGCTCGTGGCGATGGCGGGGATGGAGCGCCAGGCCACGCGCGCGCTGCCGGCGGTCGCGTGAGCCGCACGATCCGGGTTAGCCACGCGGCGATGACCCACCGCGTCGCCCTCGCCGCCCTCTGCCTGTCCGCGTGCACCACGTCCACGCTGCAGGATCAGCTCACGTCCGGCCGCGACACGCCCGACGGCTACACCTACGACCACAAGCTGCCGAAGGACCCGGCGCGCACGGGCGTGTTCCTGTCGCCGCCGGTCGACCACGTGATCGCGCCGTCCCGCCTGCTGGTGGTCAACCGCAGCGGCCTCGACCTCCGCTGCGAGATCTACGAGGACACGCAGTACTGCCCGTCGCTGGGCGAGGCGTGGGATCCGCTGATCACACTCGAAGCCGGCGAGCGCTTCGAGCTGTTCGACGTCGACTGCCTCGTCGTCGACATCGCCTGCCTGCCCGCCGACGCCGACGACCAGACGCCGCCGGTGCGCACCTGGACCTGGTTCATCGAGCCCGACGACGGCGGCTGACGATGACCGTGCCCTGGGTCGTCCTCAAGTACGGCGGCACCTCGGTCGCGACCCCCGAGCGCTGGGCCGCCATCGCCGACCGCGTCGCCGCCTGCGCCACCACCCACCGGGTGTGGCTGGTGGTCAGCGCCGTCAGCCAGGTGTCCAACCGCCTGGAGCGCGCCCTCGACGAGGCGGTGGCCGGCGACGCCAGCACCAGCGTGGCGTGGCTCACCGAGCGCCACGAGGCGCTCGCCGACGGCCTGGGCCTCGACGCTGCCGACCGGGCGCCCGTCCGCGCGCTGCTCGACGAGCTCGCCACGCTGCTGCGCGGGGTGGCGCTGACGGCCGAGGCGAGCCCGCGCCTCCGAGCACGGGTGCTGTCGTTCGGGGAGCTGGCGAGCACCTGGCTGGGCCTGGGCGCCCTGCGGCGAGCGGGCCTGGACGTCACCCGCGTCGACGCCCGCCGACTGCTCCGCGCCGAGGCGGGTCCGGCCACCCCCGACGCCACCCGCTACCTCGAAGCGCGGGTGCCCACGCGCACCGCCCCCGACGGCCCCGCCGCGGCCGCCGGCGCGGCGCGGGTCGTGATCACCCAGGGCTTCATCGCGTCCACGGCCGACGGTCACACCGCCCTGCTCGGGCGCGGCGGGTCCGACACGTCCGCGGCCCTGTTCGCGGCCCTCCTCGGCGCCGACCGGTGCGAGATCTGGACCGACGTCCACGGCCTGTTCACCACCGACCCGCGCCTCCTGCCGTCGGCCCGTCTGCTCACCCGCCTGCGCTACCGCGAGGCCGAAGAGCTCGCTGCGCTCGGCGCGAAGGTGCTCCACCCGCGCTGCCTCGGGCCCGTGGCCCAGGCGCGCGTGCCGCTGGAGGTGCGCAACACCGCCGACCCGCAGGGGCCGTCCACGCGCATCGAGGCCGACGGCGACGACGAGCCCGCCGTGCTCGCGGTCGTCCACCGCCAGGGCGTGCCGCTCGTCAGCCTCCACACCCTCAGCATGTGGGGCCAGCCCGGCTACCTGTCCCGGCTGTTCGGCGTGTTCGCCACCCACGGCATCAGCGTCGACCTCGTCGCCACCTCCCAGGCGGCACTCACCGTCACGCTCGACCACGTGCCCGGCGGGCTCGGCGGACCGGCGTTTCAGGCGGCGCTGGCCGATCTGGAGGCCCTGGGCACGGTCACCGTGCGGCCGGCGTGTGCCGTGGTGTCGATGGTGGGACGCCACATCCGCACGGTCCTGCCGCGGCTCGGCGGATCGTTCGCCGCGTTCGAGGAGCGCGGCGTCCACCTCGTGAGCGCGTCGTCCGAAGACCTCAACCTGTCCTTCGTGGTCGACGCCGACGACGCACCGCGCCTCGTGCGCGACCTGCACGCCCACCTCCTCGGCGGCGGCGTGCAGGCGCCGTGGCTCGGACCGTCGTGGAGCGAGCTCACCACGCCCACCGAGGCCGTGCCAGCGCGTCCGTCGCCGTGGTGGGTCGCGCGCCGCGACGCGCTGCTCTCCCTGGCCGCAGACGGCCCGGTGTGGGTGCAGGATCTGGCCGTCGTCCGCGAACGCGCACGGGCCCTGGTCACGGCGCTGCCCCAGATCGGCGCCCGGTTCTACGCCATGAAGGCCAACGACCACCCCGACGTCCTGCGCGCGGTGGTCGACCTCGGCTTCGGGCTCGAGTGCGTGTCAGCCGCCGAGGTCGCCCACGCCCGCGCCACGTGCGGCGACGCCGTCCCGCTGTTGTTCACGCCCAACTTCTGCCCGGTGGAGGAGTACGCGGCCGCATTCGCCGCCGGCGCCGAGGTCGTGCTCGACGGCCCCGACGTGCTCCACCAGGCCCCGGCGACGTTCCGCGGGCGCGCGGTGGGCCTGCGCCTCGATCCGGGCGGCGGCCAGGGCCACCACGCCAAGGTCACCACCGCGGGCGCGCGCACGAAGTTCGGCCACCCGATCGACGACGTCGACCGCGTGCTCGACGCTGCCCGCGCGCTCGACGTCCGTATCGTGGGCCTGCACGCCCACGTCGGGTCCGGCATCCTGGAGCCCACCGCGTGGTCGCGCACCGCCCGCACGCTCGCCGGCCTGCGGGCGCGGTTCCCCGACCTGCGCTGGGTCGATCTGGGCGGCGGCCTCGGGGTGGTCGAGCGCCCCGGCCAGGTCGCGCTCGACCTGGACGCGGTCGCCGTCGCCCTGCGCGGCGTCGAGGGTCTCGACGGCCTGGAGCTGCGCATCGAGCCGGGGCGCTACCTCGTCAGCGAGGGCGGCGTGCTGCTGCTGCCGGTCACCCAGGTGCGCGACAAGGGCGGTGTCACCTTCGTCGGCGCCGCGGCCGGCATGGACGCCCTGCTCCGCCCGGCGCTCTACGGCGCGTGGCACGGCATCCACAACCTGAGCCGCTGGGGTGAACCGCCGACGATCGTCGCCGAGGTGGTGGGCCCGATCTGCGAGACCGGCGACGTGCTCGGCCACGACCGCGTGCTCCCGATCACCGCACCCGGTGACGTGCTGCTGGTCGAGAACACCGGCGCCTACGGGCACGTGATGGGGTCGCACTACAACCGGCGCGGCGTGGTCCGGCAGGTCACGCTGGGCTGACCGCGCCCGCGAGATGACGATCGGGTGTCGACCCTTGGCGCGCGCGGCGGATCGGGCCACGCTGGCTGGACGCGGAGGTCCCATGCGTCCCCTCACCCTCGCCGCGGCGCTCGCCGTGGTGGCCCCCCTGTCCGCCCACGCCACCGTCGTCGACGGCGCCGCCTCCGGATCCCTCCTGGGCGCCACGCTCGATCAGGAGGGCGTGGCCGTGCAGACCGCGTTGCGGCGCGACGTCCCCCGCCGCGCGTTCGTGCTCACCGGGCGCAGCCTGCAGCCGCTCTCCGCCGTGACGGCCACCGTGGACGGCGTGGCGCTCGACGTCGTCCTCACGGGATCCCGCGGCTTCGAGGTGCTGGTGCGCACGTCGGCGCAGGCGCGCGCCCTGCTCGCCGGCACACCCCTGCGCCTGCACGTCCAGTCCACCCACGACGCGCGCTGGGCCCAGGTGGTCGTGGCCCCGTCCGCCCGGCTCGTGCCCGTCACCGGCGCGGCGATCGTCGCGCCCTGGCTCGCCCCCATCTACGCCCGCGACGCTGCACCGCTCCGGCTGCGCGCCACGTTGTCCACACCCACGACGGTGACGTCGGTGGCCGTGGTGGCGCCCGTCGGCGATCCCGACGTCACCGACCTGTCCCCGAGCCACTGGGTCGTGGACTGGACGCTGTCGGAGGTCGGCGCCGCCCTGCTCCACCCCGCGCCGCCGCCAGCACTCGTGACCGTCGACAACGGCGTGCTGGAGACGCAGGACCTGCCGCTCGGCCTGGGCGTCACCCACCTGCAGCTCACCGACGACGACCCCGCCGTCGCCTGGCCCGCGCCCACCTGTGCGCCGGCGGTCGAGGCGTGCATCGGTCATGATCCGGGCGGGCCCGATCTCGCCGCCTGCGGCAGCTACCTGGAGGTCGCCACCTGCGTCGACGCGCGGCCGTGCCTGCTCGACGGCTACGGCGACGTCGACCTGTCCGACACCGACCCGTCGGTGCTGGTGCCCGCCACCACCGCGTGGGACGCGGCGTGCTTCAACGGCGGCACGTGGTGCAGCCAGGACGACCCCACCACGTGGGAGGTCAACCTGTGCCTGCCCGGCGGCACGGGGCTGGCAGCGATCTGGGACGAGGTGTCGTTCCTCGACCGCGACCTGTCCGGCTACGGCTACGGCTGGGGCACCGTGCTCACCGGCCGCGCCGCCATCGCCGCGCGGTTCCCGTTCACGGCCACCTACAGCAGCGACGGGCCCGCGCTCCTGGGCGCGGTGATGGCCTACGGCGGTGACGACGACGGCGTGCAGGCCTGGTTCGGCACCTCGGAGATCCCCTGCCCCAACTGCCACGAGTGGCAGGACAAGACGGTGCTCTGGTGGCCGGCCACCGGCCGCGTGGTCGTGCTCACCACGATCCACGGGTACGACTCCTAGCGGTCGCCCCTGGCGCGACGTGCCGCTACAGTGCGCGTCGCGGTGCGGAGGTGACGATGACGACGTGGTCCTCGGCGGTGGCGCTCGGGGGGCTGCTGGGCGCCGCCGCGTGCAACGGCACCTGCCCGGCCGCCAACGTCAAGGTGGCCGACGACGCCGTGGTCAGCGGCGTTACCGGGAACGACGTCATCGGGCTGGCCGCCGCGCCGGTGCCCGACCTGCCGGTCGTGTGGCGCTTCGGCGGCGACACCACGGTGTCGGGCACGCTCACGGTCTCGGCAGACACCGCGCGCAAGGTCAACCGCGCCGACTGCGTGCCCGCGTGCCACACCACCTACAACCTGCTGCTGGCGTGCCCGCCCGACACGGTGCAGCAGGAGGCCTCCGCCACGCTCAGCTCCTCGGACGGACGGCTCGACGGCACCGTGTTCGTCGGGCACACGACCGCGTCCGAGACGGCGGACGCCGGGCTCGTGTGGTCGTTCACCGGGGAGCGCTCCACCGCCGATGGGCCCCTGCCGTTCACCTCCGCGGAGCTGGACGTCGGCGCCGGGTTCACGGTGGACGCCGTGCGTGTGTTCCTCGGCGGCGACGCCACCGGCGTGACGTCGGTCTCGTTCAGTGTGTCGTCCCACAGCGACGACACGATCCAGGACAGCGCGCTCGGGAGCCCTCCGGCGTAGGCCACGTGCATCGGTCGCAAGAACGCCCGCGCGATGCCGATCTCCGCACGCGATCGGGCGCGTTAGTGCGCGCCCGGAGGAACGCGATGAACCCGAGGCCCCCCCTGCTGGCGGCCGCCCTGGTGGCCTGCGCCCACGCGCGCACGCCCCACGACGCCATCCATCCCGTCAACGTCCACGTCGGCGGCAACGTCGACTGGCGCGGCGCGCCCGCCCGCAACCTCGACGTGCGCCTGGTCGCCGGCGACGTGCTCGCCGACCGGGCCCTCGCCGGGCCCAACGGCCGCTACGACCTCGACGCCGACGTGATGCCCGGCAGCTGGTGGGTGCGCGCCACGGTGATCGGCGAGGGCGCGCCGTGGTGGCCGATCGACGGGCCCGAGCTGTTCGTCGGCGCCGACGCCACCGTCCAGTGCCTCACGAACTGCGGCGCCCTCGCCCCCCAGCGCATCGTCTACGCCCGCCTGTCCCGCGCCCGCGAGGAGATCGCGCTGGCCTGGGATCCGGTCGCCGGCGCCGAGCGCTACGCGGTCACGCTGCAGCGCCGCACCTGGCCCGACGGCACCGCCGAGGGCGGCCCCGTCCACCTCACGCTCAACCAGCCGCGCATCCCGCTCGACCCCGAGCCCGACCAGGAGCACCTGCTCGAGTGGTCGGTGGAGGCCTTCGACGCCGAGGGCGTGCGTCTCGGTCACGGCGCCGGCCAGGAGCTGCCGCGTGGGGCCGTGCCCACGATCAACCCCCCGCCCGACGTCCGCCCGGCCGACCCGGTCCTGGGCGTGCTGCTGTCGAACCAGGGTGGCGGCGCCCACGTGGACGCCGTGCTCCCGTCCAGCCTGGGCTTCGAGCTCGGCCTGCGCCCCGCCGACGTGATCACCGCCGTCGACAGCGACGTGGTCGCCTCCCAGGCCGACCTGGAGCGCCTGCTCGACCGCGTGCGGCCGGGCATCACCTGCGTGTTGGCCGTGACACGCGACGGGGCGCGCCTCGACGTGTCGATGCGCAAGCCGTCGCCCCCGTCGACCGAGGCCGCCACCCGCTAAAGATCACCGTCGGCGGTTGCGGTAGATCCGACCGAGCGTCTCGCCGCGCCGGTCGAGCTCGCGAAACAGCGTCCACGCGACGGCACCGTCGAGGCCCGGCACCGGCAGCAGGTTGAACAACGCGACCATCACGTTCGTCGACACCGCGAACAGCAGCGCTGTGCCCACCACCGGAAGCGCCATCACCCACGGCACGGCCACCAGGATGGCGGCCGCCACCGCCGCCGCACCGAGCTGGGCGACCACACCGCCCCAGGCGATCACGGCGTGGTCGAGCGCGGTGATCTCGCGCCCCTCGTAGACGCAGCGGCCGTGCACGAGGTGCACCTCCAGCGCCACCACCGTCAGCCCGCGCCAGCGCACGAACACGGCATGACCGATCTCGTGCAGCAGCACGATGGCGACGTACAGGCAGGCGGTGACCACGTCCATCAGGTGGGCGGTGAACGGGCCGAACACCGCCAGCACCAGCGCAAGCACGAGCGTGCTCCAGCCGACGAAGATGGGCGCGCCGTCGAAGCGCGCCACCCGCACCACCCCGTCCTGGAAGCCGAACACGCCACCCTCCGTGCCGACACGCTACACCACGGCGCCCGTGCCGTCCGCACGCGGGGGTGAGGTCCCATGCCCGACGAGACCCCGATGCCGATCGCCTCTGTCCGCGTCGCGCTGCGCACCACCGGCGTCGTCGGTCCGCTGCACGTCCAGGTCTCGATCGCCGGTCCCGAACACGGCGCACCGGTGATCCTGCTGCACGGCTTTCCCGACCACGCCGGCACGTGGCAGCGGCAGATCGAGGCGCTGGCGACCGCCGGCTACCGGGTGATCGCCCCCGACCAGCGCGGCTACGCCTCGTCCGACAAGCCGCGGTCCACGGCGTCCTACCGGCTCGAACACCTCGCACGGGACGTCGTGGCCCTGCAGGACGCGCTCTGCGACGGCAGCCCCACCCACGTCGTCGGCCACGACTGGGGCGGGGGCGTGGCCTGGGCCGTCGCCGCGCTCCACCCGGCCCGGGTGCGCAGCCTGACGGTGCTGAACTGCCCGCGCCCCGAGGTGCTGCGCGCGTGCCTCACGTCCAACCCCCGCCAGCTGGCCAAGAGCTGGTACATCCTGTTCTTCCAGCTGCCGTGGCTGCCCGCGTGGTGGTTGTCGCGCGGCGGCGCGATGGCGAAGATGCACGCCTGGGGCGCGGGCGACGCGTTCACCGCCGACGAGATCGCCGCGGTGGAGGCCACCGCCACGCGCGACGCGATGGCGGCCGCCGTGCGCTGGTACAAGGCGGCCCTGACGGACCGGCTGCCCACGGGTCCAATCGACGCGCCCACCCTGCTGATCTGGGGCACGAACGACCGCGCCCTCGGCGACGAGCTCGCCGCGCCAAGCCTGACCAGGGTCGCCGACAGCAGGATCGCGTGGGTGCCCGGCGGCGGCCACTGGCCCCACATCACCCACACCGCCACCGTCAACGCCGCGCTGCTCGACCACCTCGGCGCCCACGGCGGCGCCGATCCCCACGTCTACAAGCTCGTCGACCGCGCCACCTGGCAGACCGCGCCCGATCCGTGGCCCGGCGCGCCCGTCGACCTCGCCGACGGCTTCGTGCACTTCTCGGCGGCCCACCAGGTCGACGGCACGCTGCGCAAGCACTTCGCGGGTCAGCCCGACCTGCTGCTGCTCGCGATCGACCCGGGTCGCCTGCCGCCGGGCACGCTGCGGTGGGAGGTCTCCCGCGGCGGCGCGCGCTTCCCCCACCTGTACGCGCCACTGCCGCACGACGCGGTCGTCACCACCACGCCGCTGGCCGTGGACGCCCGGGGCGAGCCGGTGCTCCCCGCGTCGCTCCGGACCTGACCGCGGGCGCCCGACGCGCTGCCTACCGATCGGCGTCGGCGTACAGCTCGAGGGGGTGGCCCTGCAGCGGGGCGACCACCCGGTAGATCTCGCCAGGGAGCGGCCGCTTGTAGGTGCCGTCGACCCGCGGCGGGTACTTCGGGAACAGGATCATCCCGTCCTTCGGCACCACCAGCTCGGGGGTACCGTCCGCGCTCACGACGTCGCCGGCGCGCACCGTGTCGAAGTTGACGATGCCCGGCCGCAGCGCGAGCGTGTCGTCGACGAAGCGCTCGCGGTGCACGGTCTCGAGGAACGTGAGCTCGGGCTGGGCCTCCGCCGCCGCACGGAGCGTGGTGGTGCCTGCGTCGACGGCGTCGGCTAGCGCCAGCGCGGCCGTGATCGCCTGGTAGGCGCGATCCTCGCCGCCGTGGCCGAAGCCCTTCTCCGACAGCTCGATGGTGATGCCGGGCCGGCCGAGCGCGCGCACGTACTCGTCGGCGCACATCGCCCCGGTGGTGAAGGCCGTGCCCGGGTGGCGCGTGACCCACATCGGCGTGGTGCCGAGCGCGCGGGCCCAGAGCCAGCCCTGCTCCTGGAACGGGAAGATGTAGAACGCGTGCCGCGTGGGCTCGATGGTCTGGTGCAGGTCCAGGAACACGTCGGCCGTGTCGAGGATCGGGCGCAGCAGCCGCGCCCGGCGGCCCTCGTGGGTGTCGGGCGGGTTGTCCATGAACACGCGGTTGAGGTCGGACTCGAGGAAGCGCTGGCCCTCCCGTCCGGCCTCGGGGTTGCCGACGAAGAACGTGGCGCGGCCGCCGTAGGTGCGCGTGCCGTCGGCGAGCTCCTGCAGCACCCGCACCATCGCCGGCAGGCTGCCGACCTCGTCGCCGTGGACCATCGACCCGAACACGAGGTGGAAGCCGTGCACGCCGCCGTCGTGGTGGTGGGCGCGGCTGTAGTTCCACGGACCCGGTCGGGCGAGGCGGTCGAAGGCGGCGAGGTGCGCGGCAAGCTCGGTCATCGCGGCTCCAGATCAGGGGGTCACGTACCCCCGACCGGGCGACCGACGCCAGCGGATCACGGCGCTGCGGGCTCCTGCGGAGATGCCGCCGACGCCGCCGCCACGGCACCGGGCGCCTGGAACAGCCGCTGGATGAGCCACCACAGCCCCAGCGCGAACCCACCGCGTCCGGCCACGGCGACGAGCCGCGCACCGTGGGCGTAGAGCCGGGCCTGCGCTTCGTCCATGCCGCCGACGGTGCCGGTGGGCACGATGACGAGCTCCACGATGCCGCCGACGAGGGCGGCCAGCGCCGTCAGCAGCAGCAGCACAGACGCCGCGGTCTTCGTGCGGCGCACCGCGAACGCACCGACCGCCACGAAGCCTGCGTCCACCAGGATGCCACCGGCCACGGCGACGATGCTCAGCATCAGGTCCATCGGTCGTCCTCCCCTCACGCTCGCCGCAAGCGTAGCCGGTCCGCCCCGCGAACGGGTCCGACGCGACCCTTGCACGTCGCCGCGTGGACGCGCCAGCCATCGGTTAGCGAGCCGCATGCACCACCGCTTCCGCCTGCTGCTGCCCGTGCTCCTGTCCGCCTGCACCTGGCAGGTCGACGACTGGCTGACGGCCCGCAACCGCGCCCTGTGCGACCTGCACGTCGACTGCTTCGGCACCTACGTCGATCAGGCCGCGTGCGAGGCCGCCGTGGCCGCCCACGCCGAGCCGGTGTGCACCGCCTTCGACCGCGACGCCGCGTGGTCGTGCGTGCAGCGCCTGCGCGGGCAGGCCCGCACGTGCCCCACCGCCGACATCACGGCGTGGGACCTGCCCGCGATCTGCGTCGACGTGTGCGCGCCGCAGGTCCTGGACACCGACACCGACGGGGCCGACACGGACCCTGCCGACACCGACACCGACACCTGACCCGTGGCACGCACCTTGCGACCACGCGCTCGCGCTCCCCGGAGGTTGCCATGAAGCTGCTCGTCGCGATCGATCTGTCCTCCCGCCCCGAGGCCGTCGTGGCCGAGGCCGCCCGCTGGGCGGAGCGCATGGACGCCGTGGTCGACCTCGTCTACGTCGACGACACGCCCGACGCGGCCGTGTTCGTCGGCGATCCGAACGTGCGCGCCATCGTCGTCGAGGAGCGCGACAAGCTGCTCGCGCAGCACACCCGTCGCGTCCACGCCCTGCTCGACCAGCTGCCGATGGGCGTGCGCGGCAACGCGGCGTGCGTGTCGGGTCTGCCGGCCGACGTCGTGCTCGAGCGCGCCCCGGCCTACGACGTCGTGATGGTGGCCACGCACGGGCGCACGGGCCTGACGCACCTCTGGCTCGGCTCCGTCGCCGAGAAGATCGTGCGCTTCTGCCCGAAGCCCGTGCTGGTCACGCGCCTGCCCGCCGACAGCTGAGGTCGACGGGCGCGCGTCCTCGCCGCCCCTACGGGACGGTCGACACCAGCGTCTGCATCACCGTCGAGGTCTCGCCGACGAAGAGCGTGCGGTCGAGGAACGCGGCCTGCACGAACACGGGCGTGCCGTTGCGCGCGCCGGTGGGCACGGTGGCGGAGACGCTGGCGTCGCCGTTTCCGTCGAACGTCGTGCGGCCCACGATGCTCGCGCGCACGAGATCGGTGCACATGCCGAACGCGGGCAGGCACCCGCCCGCCCCGATGCCGTGGATGGTCGCGAGCACGACGGCCTCGGTGCCCGGCGGACCGCCGTGCACGGTGAACGTGGCCACCGCACCCGGCGTGACCGAGGCGACCGGGTCGATCACGGGCTCGCACAGGCCGTCGACGTCGGCGTCGCCGTTGGCGTCGTCGCCGTAGCAGAGGTCGAGCGCATCGCAGACGCCGTCGGCGTCGCTGTCGGGCGAGCCGGTGCAGACATCGCGCACCAGCCAGTGGCCCGTGTCGCTGGCGAACGTGTCGGACGTGCTGCCCGTGAAGGACGCAGCGACGGCGTAGGTGACGTTGAAGCTCGCGTCGAGGTCGAGCGTCATGTCGCCGAGCTGTCGACCGAGCCCCTGCGCGACGTCGTACATGCCCACGGTCGACCGGCGGTAGAAGGACGCACCCGGAGCGTTCACCGTGTAGGTGATCCCGATGTGGCTCATCAGGTTCTCGATGGCCGCCGCGCGGACGGTGGCCGCGTCGAACGCGTTGTAGCCCCCGTGGGCGAGCAGCGTGTCGACCTCGGCCGGCGTGGCGTAGCGCCAGCCCTCGAAGCCGCCGCCGGTCAGCAGCTCGCCCTGCATGTCGACGTACGAGTAGTTCGACGACGCCGGCAGATCGAGCCACACGAGCCCGGTGTCGGTGTCGAGGGTGACGGCGGCGACGCCGTAGATCGGGTCGTCCTGGTCGACGAGCGCGGCGTGGGCGGCGGTGCTGGCGAGGAGCACCGACAGGAGCAGGGTCGTACGCATGATCCACCTTTCGTGAGCGGCGTGTCGGGCCACGCCTCCGGGGACGACGGGCCTGCGCACCGACCATCCGGTGTCGCACCCCGCCCCCACGGGTAGTGCGATATCGGCCCGTCGGTCACAGGACTGGTGTCGATTTCCCCACAGACGGCAGCGTGACCACGAACCGCGTGCGTCCCGGCACGGGCTCGAGCGTGAGCGTGCCGCCCTGGCGCTCCACCAGGCCCCGGCTGATCGGAAGCCCCAACCCGGTGCCGCCCCGCGCCCGACCGTCCGAGGCGTCCGCCTGCACGAAGCGCTCGAAGATGCGCTCCCGCATGGCCTCCGGCACGCCGGGCCCCTGGTCGATCACGGTGAGGTGCACGTGCTCCGCGTCGCACGAGACCTCCAGCACGATCG
>JACKEP010000011.1 GCA_020632915.1 Alphaproteobacteria bacterium
GAGGGCGGCGCTCGCGTATCCCGTGGGCACGCCGACCTCGGTGCGCGTCACGTCGACCTCGAGGGGGAAGAGGTACCGAAGGACAGGCAGCAGGGAGGCCAGCGCGACGCGGCTGACGTGGGCGCCGCGAAGGATCGCCGCGCGGCGCAGACGGGCGAGGGACCGATCCAACGTCGACCACGGGAGGTCGAGCGCTCGTTGGACGTCTGCGGGCTTCCAGTCACCCTGGCGTGCTTCCGTCCGAGCGGCGGCGAGGGCGACGACGAGATCGACGGACTGGAGGGCCATGGCACTTCCGGTTTTGCGAAGTATATCGTCGGGGATCCGTGGGCGCCAACGCGTGATGGTGTGACCACGTTCCCGCGATCTGTGGCCACCACCCGCCGATCTGCCAGCTACCACCTGCGTCTCCAGAACTCCCACCAGCAGTACCCGCACAAGAACCCGCAGGGGTACTGCGGGATCGGCGGGACGGGGGTGAGCTGTCCGATCGGCCTGGGGGTGTGATCGCCAGCACGCTGGCCAGCCGATGGACGAGGTCGGCAGCGTAGGTGGCGAGGTGGTCCCGCACCTTGCGCGAGGCCCCTCGATGGTGCTCCACCAAGGCCCGTGGATCTTCGCGACCCCGGGTGCGGACGGCCTGGAGGTCGAGGAGAGCGAGCCCTGGAAGCGAGACACGGGCGGGTCACCGTCGAGGGAGCGCTCACCGGTGATCTCGGCGTGGACCGGGAGGACGCTCCTCCCGGGTCACCACCAGCGCCTGCGATGGCGCGTCGCCCGCCCTGACCGGCGGCGCACGATGCAGTCGGGCCGCCCCGGTGGGGTCACGACTGCTACGCCACCCGCTGGGTGCGACGGCGCGACGTGCAGGCTCCGTGGCACCCCAGCGCTTATCCTTCGGGGCGCGGGATCGAACGCTGCCGGGGAGCACACATGCTGGGACCCTTCGAGACCCTCGCCGAAGCCCACGGCGTGCCGCCCGAGCTCTGGCCGGCCGTGCGGGCGATGTTCGACGCCCACGAGGCCAGGACGTTTCAGGCCTTCGGGTCGATGGCGCCGGTGACGCTCGCTGGAACGCGCGACGCAGCTCCCGCGGCGCCGCCCACAGACCTGGTCCTCCCCGCCCGCTACGAAGACCTCGGCCTGATCGGTGTCGGCGGCATGGGCGAGGTGCGGCGGGTGCGCGACCGCGTGCTCCACGCCGTGCGCGCGATGAAGGTGATGCACGCCGACCTGTGCGGGCACCCCACGCTGGCAGCCCGCTTCGTGGAGGAGGCCCAGGCGCAAGCCCAGCTCGTGCACCCCGGCATCGTCCCCGTCCACGAGCTCGGCACGCTCGCCGACGGGCGGCCGTACTTCACCATGGCGCTGGTGCAGGGGCGCACGCTGTCCGACGTCCTCGCGGTGGCGCACCCGTCCCGGCGTACGCCCACGCACGGGGCGGAAGCGTGGAGCCTGCGCAGACTGGTGGAGGCGTTCGCTCGCGTCTGCGAGGCCGTGGCGTACGCCCACGACAGGGGGGTGGTGCACCGCGACCTCAAGCCGGACAACGTGGTGGTGGGTGGCTTCGGCGAGGTGATGGTGCTGGACTGGGGCCTCGCGAAGGTCCTGGGCCGCGTGGATCGCGTCACGCCACCCGGAGGCGTTGATCCCGTGCACACCGGCCGGTCGGCGGATGCCGTGTGGGCCACCCGCGTCGGCGCCGTCGCCGGCACGCCGGCGTACATGGCGCCCGAGCAGGCGCGCGGCGAGGTCGACCGGATCGACGCCCGTACCGACGTGTACGCGCTCGGCGCGATGCTCTACGAGGTGCTGACCGGGGAGGCGCCGTATGCCGAGACGTCGCCGCCCGACGTGATCGCTGCGTTGCGGGCGGGTGCGCGACCCACGGCCGCCGGCGCGCGTGCAGCGAACCTGCCGCGCGAGCTGGTGGAGGCGTGCGAGCGGGCCATGGCGTGGGCCCCGGACGACCGGTTCGCCACCGCGGCGCTGCTGGCCGCTGAGCTGATGGCGTGGCTCGAAGGCGCCCGTCGGCGGGAACAGGCGCTGGCCGTCGTCGACGCGGCCCAGGCTCACGGGCCCCGCGCGGCTGCGCTCCGGCGGGCGGCACGCGACAAGCGCGAGGCCGCCCGTGCGTGCCTGGAGGCGGTGCCGACGTGGGCTCCCGCCGATGCCAAGGTCGAGGGCTGGGCCCTCGAGGACGACGCCGCGGCCCTGGAGTTGGAGGCAGAGCTGGAGGAGCTGGCGCTCGACGACGGCCTGCAGGGGGCGTTGCGCACCGACACGACGCTGCCCGAGGCCCACGCCGCGCTGGCCGAGCGTCGGCGCGCGGCGCACCAGGTGGCCGAGGTGGCGCGGGATCGCTTCGGCGCCGCCCGAGCGGAGCGTCGTCTGCGACAGCACGTCGCCGCGCTACCCGACGACCACCCCGTTCGCGTCGCCTGCACGACGTACCTGCGCGGGGACGGCGCCATCACGCTGGTCACCGATCCTCCGGGGGCCGAGGTGGTGCTCGAGCGCTTCGTCGAGCGCGACCGCAGGCTGGTTCCCGAGCCTGTCCGGGTCCTCGGGCGCACGCCGCTGCGGGCGGTCTCGGTGCCGATGGGGTCGTACCAGCTGCGGATCCTGGCCGAAGGGCGGGAGGAGGTGCGCTACCCGGTGCGCGTGCCGCGCAGTGGACACTGGCACGGCGTCGCGCCCGGAGCCGCCGAGCCCCACCCCATCTGGCTACCCCCCGTGGGCGCCGTCGGTGCGGACGCCTGCTACGTGCCGGCCGGTTGGTTCGAGGCTGGCGGCGATCCGCAGGCCGGGCGGAGCCTGCCCCGGCAGGACGTGTGGCTTCCGGGCTTCGTGATGTCGCGCCATCCGGTGACCAACCGTGCCTACCTGGCGTTCCTGAACGACCTCGTGGCGAACGGTCGGGAGGCGGAGGCACGGGCCTGGGTGCCGAGCGCTCGTCCCGCGAAGGCCGGCGAGCCGGGCGTCATGATCTACGGTCGGCGACCTGACGGCACCTTCGAGCTTGCCGCCGACGCGGACGGGGACGTGTGGCTGCCCGACTGGCCCGTGGCCATGGTCGATCTGGCGTGTGCCGAGGCCTACGCGGCGTGGCAGTCGGCGCGCACGTCGCAGGCGTGGGCGCTGCCGACGGAGCTGCAGTGGGAGAAGGCCGGGCGAGGGGTCGACGGTCGGTCGTTCCCGTGGGGCGACGCGTTCGACCCGTCGTGGTGCTGCATGACCGACAGCCACGAGGGACGGAAGCTGCCTGTCGAGGTCGACGCCTTCCCCACGGACGTGAGCGTGTACGGGGTCCGCGGCCTCGGCGGCAACATGCGGGACTGGACCGCCACCACCTGGCACCGGCCGGAGGATCCGCCGGTCCACGATCCCGATCCCGACACGCCGCGGGTGACCCGCGGGGGCCTCTGGTTCGGCAGGGAAGAGTACGTGCGCCTCGCGCGGCGCGACGGAGACGCGCCGGTCAACCGGTTCCTGATCCTGAGCTTCCGCCTCTGTCGCCCCGTGCCGTGAACCGCGCCGATCGCCGGTCCGCGGCGACGCACCCCACCTGCCGGCACCCGGTGCCACTCCCGGTTTCAGGTCGCGATCCCCGGTGCTAGGGTAGCCGCGCCTCCAGACCCGGACCCCGCGTGCGTTGGGCCTTCCTGCTGGTCGCCGCCGCGTGCGCGACCGACCCCACGACCAAGGACGCCGACACCGACTCCGACGGTGTCGCCGACACCGACGTCACGGCCGAGACCGGTGAGACCGGCGGGCTGTGGGACGTCGACACCGACGACCCCGTGGTGCCCGCCGCGCCCTTCAAGGCCACCGACGACCCGATCGCGCCCACGGCGCTCGACGGCACGTGGCGGGGCACGTTCACGTTCGTCGAGGTGGCGCTCCTCGGGCGCAACCCGCGCTGCGAGGGCACCATCGTGCTCACGGTCGATCCCACGGCGCCGCGCCACGTCGTGGCCGATCTGGCGTGCAGCGACTGGAACCCCAACGGGGGCGGCATCGCCTCGCGCCCCTACCGCGACCTGTTCGGCATCGCCTACGCCACGCTCGACCCCGCGAACCTCACGCCCCTGTCGCTCGACATCTCCGTCGGGGCGCCCAACATGTCCACCTACAGTGCCCAGGGCATCGCGGTGGAGGTCGACGGCGACACCATGGGCTTCACCTACGAGGACATCGAGCGCATCGGCCCGATCGCCTTCGGCTTCAAGCTCCTCGACGTCACGCTGACCCGGGACACGCCGTGAACCGCTCCCTGTCTCTCCTCGCGCTGCTCGGGCTCCTGGTCGGTTGCCAGGAGTACACCATCCAGGACTTCGGTCGGTACACCGGTCGTGGCGAGGCGCCGCCGCTGCAGACGCCCACGAAGACCGACGTGGTGCGCCAGACGCTGTCCCGCAAGGTCGACGTCCTCTGGGTCATCGACAACTCGGGGTCGATGCTGGAGGAGCAGGACGAGCTGTCGCTCAACCTGCCGGCGTTCTCCGATCAGCTCTTCTCGTCGGGCCTGGACTGGCACATCGGCATCACCACCGTCGAGGCCGGCATCGGCGGCACCGACGACACCAACGTGGCCGCCGACGCCGGCGCCCTCGTGCCGATGGCCGGCTACCGCTACCTCACCAAGGACGTCCCTCGGGCCGCCGAGCTGTTCTCGCTGGGCGTGCGCGTCGGGGCCAACGGCCAGTCCGAGGAGACCGGCTTGCTCGCCGCGTTTCGCGCGATCGCGCAGCCGACTGCGCGTGTGCAGCAGGCCAACGCCGGCTTCCTGCGCGAGGACGCGAGCCTGCACATCATCGTCATCAGCGACGAGGACGACCGGGCGGGCCACCTCCTCAGCGTCAACGAGGTCGCGTCGTTCCTGCAGAACCTCAAGACCGACGAGTTCGCCACGGTGACGTTCAACGCCATCGTCGGCGACGACCCCGGCGGTTGCACGCGCTCGGGCGGCGGGCTCCTCCCCGACTCCAGCGCCGAGGCCGGCACGCGCTACCTCGAGGTCACCCAGCTCGTGGGCGGCATCGACTGGTCGATCTGCACGCAGGACTGGAGCGAGGTGCTCGCCGCGATCGGCCTGCAGGCTGCCCAGCTCAAGGAGGAGTACTTCCTCACCGAGGTGCCGGTGCCCGGCAGCGTGAGCATCCGGGTCAAGGACGGCGACGACGGCTGGCTCGGCGTCGAAGTCCAGGACCTGTCCGAGGTCGACGCGGCCTGCGAGGCCCGCGACAGCGACGCGCCGTGCTTCGGCTTCCGCTACGACCCCACGCGCAACTCCGCCACGCTGCTCGGCTGGGTGCCGCCGCAGGGCTCCATCGTGCGCATCACCTACGAGCTGCTCAGCGGGCAGCAGGCCGAAGAGGTCGTCGAGGAGTAGGCCGACGGCGTGGCCGTCAGCTCTCCTTGATCGCCTGCGTGAGCGCGGTGAGGGCCTTCTTGCCGTCGCCGAACAGCATCATCGTCTTGTCCAGGTAGAACAGGTCGTTGTCGACGCCGGCGTAGCCCACGGACAGGCTGCGCTTGATGACGATGACGGTGCGCGCCATGTCGGCCTGGATGATCGGCATGCCCGCCAGCGGCCCCTCGGTGCCGCGGCCCGCGGGGTTGCAGGTGTCGTTGGCGCCGATGACGATCGCAGCGTCGGCGTCGGCCATCTCGGGGTTGATCTCGTCCATCTCGACGAGCTGCTCGTAGGGGACGTTCGCCTCGGCCAGCAGCACGTTCATGTGACCGGGCATGCGGCCGGCGACGGGGTGGATGGCGTACTTGACCTCGGTGCCGTACCGCTCGTGCAGCAGGTCGGCGAGCTCGCGCACGGCGTGCTGCGCCTGGCTCACCGCCATGCCGTAGCCGGGCACGATGATGACCTTCTGGGCGCCGTCGAGCACCATCGCGACCTCGTCGGCGTCGCTGCCGGCCTTGGTGCGGGTGAGCGCCTGCTCGGTGCTGCCGCCGAACGAGGTGAACAGCACGTCGATCAGGCGCCGGTTCATCGCGCGGCACATCAGGAACGTCAGGATGAGGCCGCTGGCGCCCACGAGGGAGCCGGCGACGATGAGCACGCTGTTGCTGATGATGAAGCCGGTGAACGCCGCCGCGATCCCCGACAGGGAGTTGAGCAGGCTCACGACCACCGGCATGTCGGCGCCGCCGATGGGCAGCACCATCAGCACGCCCAGCAGCGACGACGTGACCATCAGGGCCCACGCGAGCTGCAGGTTGTCGGGGTACTCGACCGACGCGCCGATGAGGACGACCGAGGCCACCAGCAGCACGGCCTTGACCCCGTTGAGCCACGGCGGCCCCCACGTGGGGGTGCGGCGCCACGCGCCGAAGATCTGGAAGCCGCCCTTGAGCTTGGCGTAGGCGAGCAGCGAGCCCGTCAGCGTCATCCACCCCACGAGCGACGACAGGCCCACGGCGATCCACGCCACGAAGCGCTCGAGGCCGCTCGGGAACGCCTGGGTCTCCACCGCGGCGTACACCTCGGCCACGGCGACCAGCGCGCTCGCGGCGCCGCCGAAGCCGTTGAACAGCGCCACCAGCTCGGGCATCCCGGTCATCTCGACGCGGATCGCCATCCACAGGCCGATGGCGGTGCCGAGCGCGATGCCGCCGAAGATGAGCCACGGGTCGGAGACGAGGCCGGCCTCGAGCAGCACGGTGATCACGGCGACGAGCATGCCCAGGGCGCCGAGCTGGTTGCCGCGCGGGGCGGTGCGCGGGTGGCCCAGCGCCTTCAAGCCGAAGATGAACAGCGCGGCCGACAGGAGGTAGCCGAGCTGGAACCACTGGGCGTTCACTCGGAGCTCCTGCGCGACCGGCCGGCGATCATCATCAGCATGCGGTGGGTGACGGCGAAGCCGCCGACGACGTTGATGGTGGCGAGCACCACCGCCGCGAAGCCGAGCACGCCGGACAGCCGGGTGTGGCCGCCGTCGAACGCCACGTTGGCCGCGATGATCGCGCCCACGACGCTGATGCCCGAGATCGCGTTCGCGCCGCTCATCAGCGGCGTGTGCAGCGTGGGCGGGACCTTGTTGATCAGCTCGAAGCCGAGGAAGATCGCCAGGGCGAACATCGTCAGGCTGCTGATGAGGGTGACCGGTTCCATCAGAGGACGCCTCCGAGTCGGGTCTGGCGGGGGTGGACCTCGCCGGCGCGGCAGATCCACACGCCGCCCATGCCGGGCACGTGCAGCGGGTTGCCCTCGGGGGCGCCCACGAGGATGTCGTCGTCCTCGGCCAGCACGATGCCGCCGTCCTTGACCAGGGAGGTCAGGAACGTGGTGAGGTTGTTCGAGTACAGCATGCTCGCCGTGGTCGACAGCGTGCCCGGCAGGTTCACCGTGCCCACCACGGTCACGCCGTTGTCGGTGACGACGATCTGCCCGGGCACCGTGGCCTCGCAGTTGCCGCCGACGTCGGCGTTCATGTCGACGACGACGGCGCCGCGCTTGAAGCCTGCGACGGCGCTGGCCGGCACGGTGACCGGCGCGGGGCGGCCGAAGATGCGCGCCGTGGTGATGACGATGTCGGCGTCGCGGGCGACCTCGCACACGGTGCGGTTGACGGTGTCGATGAACTCCGGGGTGAGCGGCTTGGCGTAGCCGCTGGCGTCCTCGAAGTCGTCCATGCCCTCGACCTCGATGAACCGACCGCCGACGGACGCGATCTGCTCAGCCGCGCTGCGGCGCACATCGGAGGCGTAGACCACCGCACCCATGCGCTTGGCGGTGGCGATGGCCTGCAGCCCGGCCACGCCCGACCCCATCACCACCACCTTCGCCGGCCGCACCGTGCCCGCCGACGTCGTCATCATCGGGATGGCCTTGGGCGTGAGCGAGGCGCCGAGGAGCACGGCCTTGTAGCCGGCGAGGTTGTCCTGGCTGGAGTTGACGTCCATGGACTGGGCGCGCGACAGGCGGCGCGGGATCATGTCCATCGACAGCAGCGTGGCCTTGTCGGCGAGGCAGCGGCGCACCCGCGCGGGCTCACGGAACGGATCGGCCACGCACACCACGATCTGCCCCTCGGCGAAGCCGAGGTCGTCGGGGAAGCGGACGCCGACGAGCACCGCCGACGTGGCCACGGTGGCGCGCGGCGCGATCGACGCGCCCGCCGCCTCGTACTCGGCGTCGGTGTGCTGGGCGGCGAGGCCCGCACCGGCCTCCACCACCACGGAGAATCCCGCCTTGGCGAGCTTCTTGATCGATCCTGGGACGATCGCGACCCGTGCTTCGCCTTCCGGCTCCTTCAATACGCCGATCTGCACCCGTCGCTCCTCCCGATCCGAGGCCTGCGCCGTCCGTGCCTGCCGCGGGTGGTGTCGACGTGCGGCCTGGACGGGCAGCACGACGGCGCGGTCGGACGGTGCGACGATCCCCGGGCATCGTACCGGAAGCGGCGTGCGACGGAAACGTGCGTGCGCGCAGGACGGTGTGGCGCCGGCCGGACGCAGGTACCGGGGCTACGCCGGGACGGCCGTCGCGGTGGGTGCCGGGTGCCGCGCGTCGATGACCATCGGCAGGCCGTCCTTCAGGCTCAGCACGCCCTGGGTCTCCCAGCGGGCGCGGTAGCCGGGCCGCAGGCGTGGCGCGAAGCGGTGGGCGAGCACGGCGAGCAGCAGGTGGCTCTCGAGCAGCGAGAAGTTGTTGCCGATGCAGGTGCGCGGACCCGCCGCGAACGGGTGGTAGGCATGGCGATGCTGCGCGGCTTCGCGCTCGGGCGTCCACCGATCGGGGTCGAAGCGCTCCGGGTCGGGCCAGAACGCCGGGTGGCGGTGGGTGTAGTAGGGCGACAGCATCACGGGCGTGCCGGCGGGCACGTCGAAGCCGCCGATCGTGTCGTCGGCCAGGGCGTCGCGCACGTAGAACGGGGCGGCCGGGTACAGGCGCAGCACCTCCTTGACCACCTGCAGCGTGTAGGGGAGCTGGAACAGGTCGTCGACGGTGGGGGCGCGGTCGCCGAGCACGCGGTCGAGCTCGTCGTGCAGGCGGGCGGTGGCCTCGGGGTTCGCGGCCAGGGCGTACCAGGTGAACGTCATCGTGCGGGCGGTGGTCTCGTGGCCGGCGAAGAACGTCGTGATCGACTCGTCCCGCAGCAGCGTCTCCGACATCGCCTCGCCGGTCTCCTCGTCGCGCGCGTGCATCAGCCGCGACAGCAGGTCGTCGGGCCACGCGGCCGGGTCCAGCGCGGTGCGGGTGCCGATCACCTCGGCGATGGTGTCGTGCACCAGGGTGCGCGCGGCGAGGTAGCGCCGGTTCATCGGGGTGGGCACCCACAGCGGCAGCACGCCGCCCACCATGCGCCGGTTGACGTACCCGACCATCGTCTCCACGGCGTCCTTCATGCCGTGGATGGCCTCGGTGGTGCTGGCGCTGAACATGGCCTGCAGGATGATCGACGCCGTCACCAGCGTCATCTCCTCGGCGATCTCGACCTCGGTGCCCGCGGCGGCCAGCGCGTCCCACCGCTCGGCGAGGCGCGCGGTGTCGCGCAGCATCAGGTCGGCGTAGGTCTTGACGCCCTTGGGGGTGAAGAACGGCGCCATCAGCTTGCGCTGGCGCTTCCACAGCTCGCCCGTGCTGGCCACGAGGCCCTGGCCGGTGAGGTAGTCGCGCACGCCGTCGTAGCTGGCGACCTTGTCGAAGTTCCGGCCGTTCTTGAGGTTGACGTACGACACGGCGTCGGGGTGCATCGCGAACACCATCGTGCGACGCCCCATGCGCACCGCGAACACGTCGCCGTGGGTGCGCCACATCTGGCCGACGAAGTCGAGGAAGCCGTGCCGGCTCACGCCACGGACGAACGACAGGGCACCGACGGTCGGCGGACGCATGCAGGGCTCCTCAGCGGGCCGCGACGGGGCGCGACGGGCGGGCGGGGACGTGGAACAGGTCGGGGCCGACGAGCGCGAGCCCGTCGGTGTAGACGCGGCTGGGCAGGCGCGGGTCGTCGGGATCGCTCGCGGCCTCCAGCGCCAGGCGCGCAGCGGCGAGCGTGACGGCGGCGGCGAGGCGTGCGCGCACGCTGTCGGCCGCCACGCCCAGCCGTGGGGCGAGGACGGCGGCGTAGGCGAGCTCGGCGTCGGCGACCAGCGCCAGCCACACCGCGTGCAGCCGCTCGGTGCCGCGCACGAGCGCGAAGAACCGCCCGGCGCGCGGGTCGACGGCGAGGTCGAGGAGGGGACCGTGCGCGTCGGCGAGCACGTCGACCAGCGGCGTGTCGGCCGGCTCGGCGGCGATGCCGGCGACGACGTGCTCCAGCGCGGCCACCAGGTAGGGACGGAGCGCGTCTTCCTTGCGCGGGAAGTAGCGGTAGAACGTGCGCTCGGACAGACCGGTGTGGTCGGCCAGCTCCTTGATCGAGAAGCCCGTGTGCCCGGCGTGCAGGTACAGCGCCAGCACGTCGCGCGACGCCGCGAGCACGGCGCGGTCGCGGCGGGCGGGGGCAGGGAACGTGGGCAGCTCGGGCGGGCGGGTCATGGCGCCGGGTTAGCTGGATGTGGCAGAAACTGCCACTCCGGCGACGTGCTCCGCGATGGCGCGTGCGGGTGGCGCTACAGCCGCGCGGCGATCGCCCTCGCCGTGGCCTTGGCCGACCCCGGGTTCCGGCCGGTGACCCGCCGCCCGTCGGTCACCACGTGGGACACGAACGGCAGCAGCGCCGTGCCGTAGCGGGCGCCCCGCTGCTTCATCGCGGCCTCGGTGTTGTAGGGCACCGTGCGCGCCACCCCGGCGAGCACCTCCTCCTGGTGACGACGTGGAGGATGGGCTTGGGCTTGGGCTTTGGGGGAGCGGGGCTTCTGGAACCAGACAGCGTACGCACTGGGGCCGCCTCGACAACGAAGCCCATCGCGCGCATTCGATGGGACTCCGACGCGAAGCTCGGCATCCGCGTGGTACGCAGACCCGCGAGGTTCCCGGAGGTCGATGTGGCTCGCCGGTCCGAGCGCCCGTCGATCGAGGCGGTCGTGGACGCATTGGACGTCCCGTTCCATGAGGTCGTGCTCGTTCGCCTCCCGAGCGGTCGCGTCAGCCTCGCGACGGGGCAGGGGTCTTCCGTCCAGATGCTCTTCTACGACGGCCACCTCGATCTGGGTCAGGCCGTCGATGTGCTTCGCGCCGCCGGCGCGAGAGAGGTCGTGCTGGGTGCAGACGGTCGGCTCCGCGAGCCATCGTGACCGAGTCGGCCCCAGCGCACCCGCCCCCCGCTACCCCTCGCTCCGCACCATCACCGGCGTCCCGTCCACCGCCACCAGGTGCACCATCGCGTACATCAGCCGGTACCCGCCGCCGGCGTTCCCCACGCGCATCGCCTCGTCCAGCCCCTTCGACAGCGCGTGCGCCATCGCCGGGATGTCCTCGTCCTTGGGCATCAGCACCGCCCAGGCGCAGGTCGCGGTGTGCTGCTCCAGGCGGGTGGCGGCCTCGCGCGTGAGGCTCGCGGCCACCTCGCGGGCGAGCGTGGGCGGCAGCTTGAGGCGCATGTCGGTGTGGGGGATGGTCTCGACGAGGTGGGCGCCCTCGCGGCGCACGAGCGACAGGCCCTCGGCGCGGGCCAGGGCGCGGGTGACGTCGTCGGGGGACAGCCCCACCAGCTCGGCCAGCCAGGCCGGGTCGTGGCCGGGCAGGGCGCGGTAGGCCGGCCGGGACAGGGCGTTGAGCAGCGAGCCGATGAGCGGCATGTCCCGGTAGAGCGCGTGCATGCGGTCGCGCTCCAGCCACGCCTCCTCCACCGCCGGCAGCTGGGTCAGGTCCGAGACCACCGCGAGGAAGTCGACCAGGGCGCGGTTGCACTCCTGGAGCACGCGCAGCAGGTCGGCGAGGCGGATGCGGGTCTCGCCGCGCGCCATCCGGCCCACCTGGTGACGGGACAGGCCGGTGCGCTCGGCCACGCCGGCCTGGGTGTAGGAGGCGGCGTAGGCCTCGACGATGCGGGCCGTGAACGCCGGATCGCGGGGCTCGGCGTCGCCGAGGGTGTCGGCGGCGAGGTTGGTGAGGCTGCAGACGGCACCGAGCACGTCGCGACCCTTGAGGTGGGCCAGCAGCAGCACGTCGTCGGCGGGCGGCGGTCGGCTGCCCTGGGTCCAGCGGTGCACGGTGGCGGCCGAGCGGCCGAGCCGGCGGGAGACGGCCCGCGCCGGCTGCGTGCCCTGGAGCTCGACGACCACCTGGGTGGCCAGTGCGTCGTAGTCGATGGCCATGCGCGCTCGCGTCGTCGGGTTCGGGTAACTCACGCGGACGGGCGCCACCGGGAAGGGGTCGCCGGGCGTGAAACCGATGCCCGTGGCGCAGGTGGGTGGTGCGGTCGGGGCAGCGGCGCAGGGCCCTGTCACGAGCGGTCCCGTTGTACGCCCACCGTGTCCCCGATACACGCGCGGCGACCCACACCGGGTGACGTGCCCGGTCGCCCCGCGGACCGGCGCTCACGGCCTGTGCGGCGGAGGCACCCATGACCGCTCCCGCCCCCTTGAACCGCACCCGGCTGACGGTGGTGCTGGGCATGCTGTCCGCGCTCGGGCCGCTGTCGATCGACGCCTACCTGCCGGCGCTGCCCACCATCGACCAGCAGCTCGGCGGCGGCGCGCTCGACGTCGAGATGACGCTGTCGGCCTACTTCCTCGGCCTCGCGACCTCCCAGCTGGTGTGGGGGCCGGTGGCCGACCGCTTCGGGCGCAAGGGGCCGCTGCTCGTGGGCCTCGGCCTGCACCTGGCGGGCTCGCTGCTCGCGGCCGTGGCGCCGTCGATGGGGCTGCTGCTGGTGGCCCGCTTCGTCCAGGCCGTCGGCGGTGCCGCGGGCATCGTGCTGGTGCGCACCATCATCCGCGACCACTTCGACACCCGCGAGGCGGCGAAGGTGCTGTCGGAGATGATGCTGATCATGGGGGCGGCGCCGATCCTCGCGCCGTCGATCGGCGGCGCCCTGCTGGGCCACGTGGGCTGGCGCGGCATCTTCGGCTTCCTCGGGCTGGCCGCGCTCGCGGCGATCGCATTGGTGGCGACGACGCTTCCGGCGGTCGGCGCGCCCGCGGCACCGGTCGCCCAGCGCCGTCGCGACGTGCTCCTCGGCGTGCTCCGCGACCCGGTCTTCGTCGCCTTCACGTTCGCGCTGGCGTTCGCGCAAGCGGGCATGTTCGCCTACATCGCCGGCTCGCCCGCGCTGTTCATCGACCACCTCGGCCTCGACCCGTCCGTGTTCGCGATCGTGTTCGGCGCCAACGCCTTCGCGCTCATCGCGTCGTCGCAGATCAACCGCGGCCTGCTCCGCCGGTTCAGCCCGCTGGCGATCGTGCGCGTGGCGTCGGTGGCCCTGGTGGCCGTGGCCACCGCGGCGCGCCTGACCACCGGGCTCGACGCCGGCACGTGGGCCATCGAGGCATCGCTCGTGGGCTTCCTCGCGCTGATGGGGCTGACCTTCGCCAACACCGTGGCGCTGGCGCTGGACCGGCAGGGTCAGCGCGCCGGGCTGGCGTCGGGGCTGATGGGCGCGCTGCAGTACACCCTGGCCGCGCTGGGCTCGGCGGCGGTGGGCGCGCTGTCGGACGGCACGGGCAGCGCGATGGGCACCGTCATGCTGGCGTGTGCCCTCGGTGCCGCGGCGTCGGTGGCGCTGGGCAGCCGCGCGCTGGCCGCCCCCGACGCGGTGCCCGCGTCGACCTGACGGCTCGGCGTGGGGCGCCCGCTACCGGTCGGCGTAGAACACCACGTAGGACGACAGGTCGATGTTGCCGCCGGCCGGCTCGCCCGTGCCGAACGTGCCGCGGTAGCCGAGCGTGCTCTCGGCACCCGCGGTGACCTGGGACGTGATGTCGATGCGCTGGGGCTGGACCGCCAGGCCCGGGCACCAGTAGGCGCGGGTGGGCGCCCAGTTGCCCCACTGGCCGGGGATGGCCCCGTGCGCGGCCTGGTCGGCGCAGCCCAGCCCGGAGCCGATCGAGGCGCCGTCGTGCTGGATCGTGGCGAGGTCGGTGCCGTCGACGCTGAACGTGTGGCGGTGGTCGCACCACTCGGCGCAGTTGTTGCCGTCGGCCTGGCCGTGGCCCGAGATGAGCGTGACGAGCTCGGCGTGGGTGGTGCCGGCCGGTGGCGTGAACGCGATCGGGTCGCGGGTGTTGTAGGACGCGTCGAAGTTGCCGCCGGTGAACGCCGGCACCAGCGCCACCGGGCGGGGGCCGCCCGTGTCGCTCAAGCGCAGGGAGGCCGCGACGTGCCACTCGGTGGCGCGCTCCCACCCGGGCCCGAGCTCGAGGAACACGTGCTGGCTGCCGCCCGCGGCCAGGATCGGCAGCATCGGGCTCGCGTCGAGGGCGTAGCGCTGACGCCCACGGCGCCAGTACGGCGTGATCCACCGGGCGAGCTCCCGCCGGTCGGTGCACGCCTCGCCGTCGGCACACCACCACACGGTGCCGATGCGGTCCCACTCCGAGCAGGCGAACGGGTTCTCGGCGGTGCAGTCGACGGTGAGATCGACCTCGAGGTGGTCGAAGCCGGCCATCGTGGCGGCGTCGGGCAGCGCCGCGTCGACGTGGAACAACCGGTCGGTGGAGACGGCGTCGACGAGCGGCACGACCGTGACGCCGGACGTGTCGTCCATGCGCACGTCGAGGTCGTGGCGGTAGTTGTAGAACTGGGGCAGGTAGGCGCCCATCGACAGCTCGTCGCGCGGCGAGCCCACGTAGGGGCTGAGCGTGCCGCCGGCGTCGAAGCGCTGGTCGCGGTCGATGCCGAACACCTCGGGCAGGGGCACGGGGGCCATGCCGCGGTCGCCCAGGTCGACGCGCGCGCTCGGGTCGGAGGACAGCTCCGCCATGTGGGCGATGAACGCTCCGACGCTGCCGTCGACGTTGGACGCCCGCTGCGTGACGAAGTGGAAGCGCTCCCGCCAGGCGGCCTTGGCGTCCTTGCCGCGGACGGCGTTGTTGAGCGAGTCCTTCATGTTGGCCACGAGGTCGTCGATCACCGCGTTGCGGGCGTCGCGATCCTCCTCGTCGCTGAGGAAGACGTAGTGGACGTTCTCGGGGCCGTCCTCGAACAGGCCGTCCATCGCGGTGCCCATCAGGGTGTCGGACACCCCCGGGAAGTGCACGAAGAACACGAACGACGTGCAGCCCGTCCAGGCCTCGGACAGCGTGAGCGTGCCGTCGGTGGTGGGGGCGGTGAAGTCGCCCGCCACCTCGCCCAGGCGCGTGCCGGTGGCGCTGGCGTCGAACGCCACGGTGTCGAGGCCCTGCGCGGCGCAGACGTCGAGGGCGTCGCTGTCGCTGTCGACCGCGGCGTCGTCGGTGCCTGCGGTGCAAGCGGCCAGGCTGGCGAGGAGCAGCAGGGACGGCGAACGACAGGACACGCGACCTCCACGGGCACCCGGCGGGCACGCCGGAGCGCGGGTCGCCAGGAAGGTCGCCCTCTAACCCGGACGCCGGACCGGTGCGTTCCGCGCTGCGCACCGGGCCGCGGTCGGCGCCGGTAACCGTTCGGCGGTGCGCGACCTATCCCATGTCACAACGCCCTTGAACCTCGAACCCGGAGTGGAGCCATGTCCCGCGCCTCCCACCGCACGCGCGCCGTCGCCGTGCTCGTCCCCGCCCTCGCCCTGCTCGGCGTCTGCGGGATCGCGCACGCCGACGACGTCGTCGTCCACGTCACCCCCCACGCCAGCCCGGTCGTGGTGCAGCCGTCCGGAGGCACGGTCGACTACCGTGTCGACGTCCACAACCGGAGCACCACCGCCGAGACCTTCCAGTTCTGGACCTTCGCGCAGCGACCGAGCGGCGCCATCGCCGGGCCCCTGATCGGGCCCCAGGTCGTCACGCTGCCGGCGGGATGGCGCGCCGCCGTCGACCTTTCGACCCGCATCCCCGCTGGTCTGCCCGACGGGCACTACACCTACGGGGTGGCCGTGGGGTCGAGCCCGACCGACGTGTGGTCCGAGGACGACTTCGGCATCGACAAGCTCGCGCAGGCCGAGCCCTGGTTCGCGCAGCCCACCGACACCACGTCCGTGCTCACCGCGGTCGACTTCGTCGACACCCGACACGGCTGGGCTGCCGGCAGCCGCGACACCATCCTGCGGACCGACGACGGCGGCGACAACTGGTACGACACGGGCGCGCCGCCGTCGATCAACGTGGCGGACCTGGCCTTCGTCGACACCCGACAGGGGTGGGCCGTCGGCGGCCTCGGCGACATCCTGCACACCGCGGACGGCGGTCGCACCTGGGCCTACCAGGACGCGGCCACCAGCGCCGACCTGTCGGGCGTGGCCTTCGTCGACGACCAGCACGGCTGGGCCGTCGGCGGTCGGCCTGCGAGCTTCTCGCCGCCCACGCGGGTGATCGTGCACACCGACGACGGCGGGCAGACCTGGGTGCCGCAGCTGTCCGAGAACAACATGTCGCCGCTCGCTGCGGTGGACTTCGTCGACGTGCAGCACGGCTGGGCCGTCGGATCGCTGGGCACGCTGCTGCGGACGACGGACGGCGGCGCCACCTGGTCGCCCGCCACCACCGGCACCCAGCTCCAGCTGTCGGACCTGGACTTCCTCGATCCGCTGCACGGCTGGGCGGTCGGGCGCGACGGCCTCGTGCTGGTGACCGACGACGGGGGCGTGTCGTGGTCGTCCCAGGTCTCGGGCACCACCGCCGGGCTGGTCGACGTGCACTTCGTCGACCTGCAGCACGGCTGGGCGGTCGGTGGCGACACCGGCGGCAGCGTGGTGCTGGCCACCGACGACGGGGGCACGACGTGGTCGATGCAGGCGGCGAGCGGCTACCCGCTGCTGGCCGGGGTCGACGCCGTCGACCTCGACCACGCCTGGGCCGTCGGCAACCTCGGCACCATCCTCGCCACCCGCACTGGCGGGTGGTGAGGGGGCGCCCCGTCACCAGTGGGCGATGAGGCCCCGCGGGCCGACGGACGCGTCCGGGGCCGAGCCGTCGAACTTGCGACCGCAGAACACGTAGGTGGTGGCGACGTCGACGTCGGTCGCGAACCCCACGACGCTGACGCTGTCGGCGTTGTACGACTGGGTGACCGTGCCCGGTCGCCACATGGCGAAGCCGACCGCCGTCCCCGCGCAGCTCTCGGCGCGGAGCGTGAACTCGTACCGTCCGGTGGTGCTGCCCGGCTTCTCGATCGTGGTCTGGGCGGTGAACGTCACGCCGTGCACGGCGGGGCCGACGGTGACCGAGGCGAGCTCGACGGCGCTGGTGTCGGCGAGGGTGACCACGTCGCTGTAGTCGGGGAGCACGTCGCCCGCGACGCCGCCGAGCGCCGGGTCGTCGGCGAGCACCACCGTGGCGGGCAGCGCCGACACCGGCACGGTGCCGAGGATGGTGGCGTAGTCCAGGTTCTGCAGCGCGTCGTCGAGCGCGGTGGTGATGGCGGCCTCCACCTCGGTGGCCGTCACGCCCGGTGCGGGCAGCTCGTCGTCGAGCACGACGGCGTCGGGCAGGCGCTCGACGGCGAGCGTGCCCTCGGTGAGCAGGCTTGCGTCGACGGTGGAGCCGCCACAGGCGGCGAGGAAGACCAGGACGGGAAGCAGGGTGCGCATGGAGACCTCCGTGGGGACCGGGCACGCCGCAGCGAGCGTGCCAGTCGCGTGAGGTCGACGGCGGTCACCGGGTCTGCCAGTCCACGCCCTCCAACGCGACGAGATCGTCTTCGAACGCCGCGTTCTGACCGAGCGTCGCACCGATCCAGGCCACCACCAGCCGGTTGGCCTTGGCCCGCACGTCCAGCGGGTCGACGAAGCCCGCGTCGGCGCCGTCGCAGTCGGGCGCGAACAGCGAGGCCACCGACAGGTCGCACATGTTGGTGTAGCCGTAGTGACCGGCACCCTCGAAGGTGGCCATGGCCGTCGGGGCGGCGAGCGCGTCGAACACCGGCACGGTCTCGTCCTCGTAGTCGAGGACCGTGTCGAGGGTGGCCCCCAACACGAGGGGCTCGGGCAGCGCCGCGAGCGTGCCGTCCTCGAAGCCGTACAAGCCGCCCGGTGACTGCAGGATCGTGGCCACGACGCGATCGTCGGGGGTGGCGTACGTGTCGACGTCGGCGGCGTCGTAGGTGAGCGGGCCGATGAGCCGGCAGGCCTTCGGCGGGTCGTCGGCGCCGCACGCGGCCTCGTAGCCGGGGCCCGACATCCGACCGCCGGCGACGGCCATCGCGGTGAGCGCGCCGAGGCTGTGGCCGATGACGGCGTAGTGGTCGGGATCCGCGGGCACGAGGCCGTCGATGGCGCCGTCGATCACGGCGTCGACGGCGGCGCGCACGGTGAACGGCCGCCGCACGAGCGCAGGGCCGAGGTTGCCGAAGCTCGACAGGTACTCGAGCGTGGTGGTGCCGGGGTGCTCCGGGGCGACGACGATGAAGCCGAACGACGCGAGGCGCTCGCACATCGTGTAGTTCTGCTGCCGCACACCGCCGAGGCCGTGGCTGAACGCGACCAGCTGTCGCGGGGCGGTCGGGTCGGGCAGCGCGTCGCGCCACGCCTCCGCGGGGAAGTCGACACCGAGGAACGTGTACGCACCCTTCGGTCCCCCGGTGCTGGCCACCGCCGGGTACCACACCTCCACGGGCACGTCGGCGTAGCCGGCCACGTCCGGCAGCGTGATCGTGCGCAGGCCCACGGGGTAGGGCCCGGGCGCTCCCGGGTCGGCGTAGGCGACCGGGGTGGTGTCGGTGTCGGTGTCGACCGGATCGGCGTCGTCGGCGGACGTGCACGCCGTCACACCGATCAGCCCGAGGACGGCCAGCGCGCGGGTGGGGTGGGTCACGAGAGCCTCCGGGCAGGGCTGGGGGGGCCGTAACCGCTCGCCGTCCGGCGGTGGGGACGCGGGCGTGGGGACAACGTCACGGGCGGACGCGCGGGGTGCGGGTGATAGCCCTCGGCCCTGGAGGTCCCATGGCCCACGTCCGCTCCTGCCTGGTCGCGCTGCTCGTCCTCGGGTGCACCGGGACGGAGGAGACTCCGGTCGACGAGGGCCCGGCCACGCTGCAGGTGACCGCGACGGTGGCGCCGATGGACGCGTGGGCCACCGACGGGACGCGCACGGTGGTGAGCCGGGGCGAGACCCTGGTCGAGCTGCCTGACACCACGCTGGACCGCGACGGCCTGCCCGACGGCGCCACGCCGTTCCTCGCGGTGCACGGGGACGACACCTGGGCGTGGGTCCAGGGGACAGGGCTGTTTCGACGGGGATCGTCGGGTGCGTGGACCCGCGCGGACGTCGGCCTGTCGAGCGCCATCCTCGGACTGCTCAACCCCGACGCGCGGCCGGTGCCCGAGGCCCTGGCGGTCGCCGACGACGGCACCGTCTGGCTCGCGTGTGCCGGTGGGCTGTTCCGGGGGGACGGCAGCACGTGGACGCAGGCACCCACGGCCACCAGCGGCGGCACCAACATCCTGTTCACCGACGTCGCCGTCGACGGCCTCCACCTCGCGGCGAGCGCGATCCTGCCCGAGAGCATCATCCCCAGCGCCTACGCCGGGCTGCTCAAGGGCGTGGTGTTCGTCTCCGACGACGGGGGCGCGAGCTGGCGCGAGATCGGCGCCGACCTGCCCAGCCGGTTCGTGTCCGCCGTGGCGGTCGACGGGACCACCGTGCACGTCGGCACCCTGGACCGGGGCGTGTGGACGTGGTCGGGGGGCACGTGGACGGCGGTCGACGGCAGCCCGTCCGACGTCGTGAGCCTCGATCGCGTCGACGGCGCCCTGGTGGTCGGCTCGGCCAGCCGCGGCGCGTGGCAGCAGGTCGACGGCGCGTGGCACGCCGTGGGCGAGGGCCCGGTCCGCGGCGGACACGGCGGCCACCTCGCGCTGGTGGACGGCACGCTGGTCGACCTCGTGGCGGGGGGCAGCGTCGTGCCTGCGCCCGCGTCCGCAGGGGGGCAGGTCCACCTCGCCCTGTCGTTCCACGGCAACTACTACCACTCCTACCGGGGCGACACGGCCGACGAGGACGGCTTCGGCAAGGACATCCGCGTCATCACCACCAGCCTGGACTGGCTCGACGCCCACCCCGACGTCCACGCCGAGTGGGACATCGACAACGCGTTCAGCACCGACGACTGGATGCCCGCCTACAGCCCCGGGATCCTCGCGCGCATCCGGGCCCGCGTGGCCGACGGCCGCGACGACGTCCGCCTGATGTCGTGGAACAACGGCGCGATGGCCTCGATGACCCGCGCCGAGTTCGACGCCGCCATCGGGCGCGCCAAGACCAGCAACGCGGCGGCGTTCGGTGCGTGGGTGCCCGGGGTCCAGCCGCAGGAGAACATGTTCAGCCCGGCGCACCTGGGCTGGTACCGCGACCTCGGCATCGACTGGATCACGCTGTTCTACTCGGCCAACGGCTTCACCTCGAACCGGCTCGACGTGACCCTGTCCGGTGCCGACGCCACCAACCCGGTCACGCTCGAGGCGCCCGACGGCAGCGCGTCGATGACGTGGGTGCCGGTCTACCACCACGCCGACGTGCTCGAGCACGGGGGCCTCCGCGGCTGGGCCCAGCAGCTGCACGATGCCTACGCCGAAGACACGCTGCTCGTGGTCCACTTCGACGCCGACGGCGAGAGCTGGGAGAACTTCGGTGCCGAACTCGACGCCGTCGAAGGCCTGCCGTTCCTGCACTACGTCAACATCCAGGACTACCTCGACGACCACGCACCGGTGACGACGGTCACGGCGCGCGGCGACCAGGCCGACGGCACGGGCGACGGCTTCCAGAGCTGGGCGGAGAAGGACTGGAACCACCGGCTGTTCACGGAGGTGATCGCCGCGCGACGGGCCGAGGACCTCGCGCGCTTCCTGGGTGTGGACGACGCCCACCCGTCGGCTGAGGCGGCCCTGACCGAGCGCCTGCTGGCCCTGTCGACCACGAACTACGGCCTCGCGATGCCCGTGCTGCACCCGGATCGGGTGGCGAGCGGCGCCGCCCAGGCGCAGGCGGCCCGCGACGCTGCCGACGCCATGCTGGCCGACGCGCTCGGCGATCCCCCCGCGGTCGACGTGCTGCGGGTCGTCCAGCCTCGAGACGCATCGGGTCCGGCGCGCCTGGAGGCCTCGTTGCTGGTGGATGCCTTCGACGCCGAGCGCGGGCGGATCGTGGTCACCGATCCGGACGGTGTCGATCACGACGCGGAGGTGCTCGACGTGGTGGACGGCGCACCGTCGCGCGTGCGGGTGGCGTGGGTGGCGCAGGTCGCCGGTCGGTCGGACACGACGTGGCACTGGCGGTGGGACACGGACGACGTCGCGGGCGCTGCGACGGTGCCGGTGCCGGCGCTCGACGCGTTGCAGGCACCCTTCCTGGACTGTGACGGCGAGCGGACCACGCTGGCGCCGGCGGGTACGCCCGTCGACGCGCCCGGCGCGGTCAGCCATGGCCTGGTCCGGACGTGGGAGGGCACGGTGTGCGGCGGTCTCACCACCGTGACGCACACGCTGCGCCGGTGGGACGGCCTGCCGGGCGTGGAGGTGGACGTCGTCGCGGACGTCGCGGACGTCGGCCTGGACGGCGGCCTGCAGAGCGTGGTGCTGTCGCCGCTGCTGTGCCCCGTCGAGGCGAGCGCCGTGGCGTGGCCGACGATGGCGGGCGAGGTGCAGACCCGTCCGATGCGGGCGCCCGTGGCGTCGTGGAACGGCCAGGCCGCCGACGGCTGGGCGGCCGTGACCTGCGACGGCGTCGCGCTGTCGGTGGCTCACGACACCTCGGTGCGGACGTCGATGGCGTTCCTGCCGCTGCAGACCCAGGGCGGTCACACGCTGCTCGCGCCCCTGGGCACCCTGTGGGGCCCCGGACCCTGGCACGACGGGCGGCGCACGGGCGGGCAGGGGATGGGTGACCTCGTGGTGCCCGTGGTTGGCAGCCAGTTCGCGCCGGCCGCGCCCGACTGGGCCGGCCAGCACGTGCACTACCGCCTCCTCGTCGGTGACGACCTCGACGCCGACGTCCTGGACCTGTACGCCTACCCCCCGCGGGTCGTCGTGCGTGCAGCGGCGCGCTGATCGCTTGCGTGCACGTGTTCGGCACGCGACCACCGCGCGCGCCGGGCTATGCGGTGGGTTCGGCGCGACGGCGCTGGTGGGAGGGAGCATGCGGGTCGGTGTGCGCGGAGTGTGCGTGGGTCTGTGGGCGGTTTCGGCGTGCGATCCGGTGGGGGCAGGGGGCGGACTGCCCGTCGACGCCGCACCGCCCCCCGCGCTGACGCTGTCGGCCCTGGGGGCGCTCGAGCCCGGGGGCCAGATCGCGTTCGAGGTGGCCGGGGCGCAGCCCGGCCAGCAGGTGGGCATCGCCGTCAACGCGTGGACCTACCGCAGCGGGTCGTTCTGCCCGTGGCAGATCGCCCCGACGTGCCTGACGCTCGATCCCGCCCAGGGCATCTGGCTCGTCGGCACCGCGGTGGCCGGCAGCGACGGCGTGGCGCGTCGCACCGTGCGGCTGCCGCGGTCGCTCGGCCTGGGCTACCACGGCTTCCAGGCGGTCGAACTCATGCCGGGAGGTGGCATCTCGAACACGCTGGTGCGGGTGGTGCACGCGGCCTCGGGGCTGCGCACGGTGTTCTCGTCGTGGCGCGGGTTCTTCGGACCCGGCGAGGTGGTGCCGTCCTCGGGCACGCAGACGGTGCAGTTCACCCTCGACGCCACGAACTACCCCAACGGTGCCGGCGGCCCGCCCGATCCGGTGTGCATCGCCGCCACCGACGTCGTGTTCTCCTCGCCGGCCGCGGCGCCGCCCTGCCCGGACTGCGAGTTCGTGTTCCAGGCCGAGACGGCGCCGGGCTTCGTCGAGCAGACCTGGGGCTACGGCGACTGCCGCAGCGATCTCGGCGGGGGCGGCACCGCAGCGCTCGATGCCTTCTTCCCGGCCGGTGGCTTCCAGGGGCTGTCGGGGCCCACGATCTGGGCGTTCGACGCCGGCCACACGCTGCCCGACGGGCGCACCGCCGACGTCATGCTCGCCTGGGACGGCGGCGCCTGGCAGACCCTGTGGGGCGGCGCCTACCAGCCCGCCGGCATCTACCCCGAGGCCAACCTGTCGTGGGTCGGCGCCTACTGGGACCAGGTGGCCTACTGACCTGACGTCGACCGTCCGGCGGCGTCAGTCGCAGGCGGACTCGTCGAAGCCGTCGTTGCAGTCGTCGGTGCCGTCGCAGACCTGCGCGGCCAGCACGGCCTGCGGCTCGGGCTGGTCGCAGTACGCCACCTCGGTGGCGCAGTCGGCCTGACGCTCGTCCTGACCGCCCCAGCAGTCGATGACGCCGTCGCACACGGCGCTGGCGGACACGGTCTGGACGCTCTTTCCGCCGCAGGTGAATGTGCCGGCCGCGGGCGTGCCGCAGCCGACGAGCAGGAGCAGGGTGAGGGTGCGCATGGAGTCCTCCGGCCCCGCGGGACTCTAGCGCGGGCTCAGCGGCTCCGCTGCTCCAGGCGCGCGCGGAACGCCCAGGTGAACGTCCACCGGGAGACCTGCTCGCCGCCGGGGTCGTAGCCGATGACCTCGGTGTCACACGTGAGCGCGGCACCGGTGGCCAGCGTCTCCTCGATCCGGCTGCGCACGAGCGCGCCCTGCTCGAAGACGAACCGACCGCGGCCCTTGCACATGCGGGTGAACTCGCCCTGGCAGCCCGACAGGATCATGCGGACGGGCACAGGTGCTGCCTGGGTGAGCACGTAGCCGTGCACGCCCGTGGCCATCTCGGCGGCCATGCCCTGCGCGGCCCAGTACATCGAGTTGAACGGGTTCTGCGTGCGCCACCCACCGGGCAGGCTCACGGTGCACGACGTGGCGTCGATGTGGTCGACGCGGAGGCCGGCGGCGACGCCGAGCGGCATCTTCGCGAGGTTGAACCCCCACACCGCGAGGGGTCGGCGCATCGTGGCCAGGGCCTTGTCGATCTTGGCGTCGTCGAGGGCGGGCGTCGGGGTGGCGTTCATGGGCGACCTCACGTCAGGAGCGGACGCCGTCGTATCACCCCGCGTCGGTCCCGGCGTCCCCTCCCGGCAGCCCGCACACCTCCGACCGGGTCAGGAAGCGCACGCCGCGCGGCGCTTCGAGGCTGAACCCCGCGCCCCGACCGGGGACGACGTCGATGACCAGCCGCGTGTGGGACCACGTCGCCCACTGGGTCTTGTCGATGTAGAACGGGCACCCCTCGAGGGTGCCCAGGCGCACGTCGCGCGGGCTCAGCACGAACTCGCCGTCGGGGAAGCACATCGGCGCGCTGCCGTCGCAGCAGCCGCCGGACTGGTGGAACATCAGCGGGCCGTGTTCGTCGCGGAGCGACCGGATCAGGGCGCGGGCCGCCTCGGTGGCGTCCACGCGATCCGGACCCGGTGCGCTGCCGTCCATGGCGTCCCCTCCGCGGCGGCCTAGAAGAAGCCCAGCTTGTTCTCGTCGTAGCTGGCGAGCACGTTCTTGGTCTGCTGGTAGTGCTCGAGCATCATCAGGTGGGTCTCGCGGCCGATGCCCGACTGCTTGTAGCCACCGAACGAGGCGTGGGCCGGGTACAGGTGGTAGCAGTTCTGCCAGACACGACCGGCCTGGATGGCCCGCGCCGCCCGGTAGGCGATGTTCACGTTGCGGGTCCACACGCCCGCGCCCAGGCCGTACAGCGTGTCGTTGGCGAGGGCGATCGCCTCGTCGTAGTCGCCGAACGCGGTGACCGACACGACCGGGCCGAAGATCTCCTCCTGGAAGATGCGCATCTTGTTGTGGCCGCGGAAGATGGTCGGCTGCACGTAGTAGCCACCGGCGAGGTCGCCCGACATCTCGGCCTGGGCGCCGCCGGTGAGGCACTCGGCCCCCTCCTGCCGTCCGATGTCGAGGTAGGACAGGATCTTGGCGAGCTGGTCGGAGCTCGCCTGCGCGCCCATCATCGTGTCGGTGTCGAGCGGGTCGCCCATCCGGATCGCCTGGGTGCGGGCGACCGCGGCGTCGAGGAAGTCCCGCTCGATGGAGCGGTGCAGCAGGGCCCGCGAGGGGCACGTGCACACCTCGCCCTGGTTGAGCGCGAACAGCGTGAAGCCCTCCAGCGCCTTGTCGCGGAAGGCGTCGTCCTCCGCCCAGACGTCGGCGAAGAACACGTTGGGCGACTTGCCGCCGAGCTCGAGCGTGACCGGGATGAGGTTGGCGGCCGCGTACTGCATGATCAGCCGGCCCGTGGTGGTCTCGCCGGTGAACGCCACCTTGGCCACGCGGTCGGACTGGGCCAGCGGCTTGCCGGCCTCGACGCCGAAGCCGTTGACCACGTTGACGACGCCGGGCGGGAGCAGGTCGCCGATCAGCTCCATCATCATCAGGATCGACACCGGCGTCTGCTCGGCCGGCTTGAGCACCACGCAGCAGCCGGCCGCCAGCGCGGGGGCGAGCTTCCACGTGGCCATCAACAGCGGGAAGTTCCACGGGATGATCTGGCCGACGACGCCGATGGGCTCGTGGAAGTGGTAGGCGACCGTGGTGCCGTCGAGCACGCCGGTCTCCGACTGCTGGGCGCGGATGGCGGCACCGAAGTAGCGGAAGTGGTCGACCACCAGGGGCAGGTCGGCGGCGAGCGTCTCGCGGACGGCCTTGCCGTTGTCCCAGGTCTCGGCCACCGCCAGGCGCTCGAGGTTGGCCTCGATGCGGTCGGCGATGCGCATGAGCACGGCGCTGCGCTCGGCGACCGGGGTCTTCGACCACGTGACGAACGCGGCGTGGGCGGCGTCGAGCGCCTTGTCGATGTCCTCGTGGGTCGACCGCGGCACCTCCGCGAACGGTTGGCCGGTGACCGGGGTGATGGCGTCGAAGTAGGCACCGCGCACGGGCGGGACCCAGGCGCCGCCGATGTAGTTGCCGTAGCGGGCCTTGAACTGGACGGGGCTGCCGTCGGTGTTGGGGCGGGCGTGGATCATGGCGCGGGTCCTCGGGGTGGCTCGTGCACGGGAGCAAGCCCCGTTCCACGCTGGACCTGGCGAGAACACTGTTTCGAGCGTGACGGTGTCGCATCCTGCGACAGGTGCGACCGTCGCGCGCGGCGTCACCCTGTCGCGTCCCGCGACGTCCCCACGTGTCGCGGCCCCTTGTGGACCGGCCCGGCGTCCGTCATGCTCAGGGCATGTCGTGGCTGGACCTGGCGCTGACGGACGACACGGACTGGGAGCGGCTCGCCGCGCGCCCGGAGGCCGCCCCTTCTCCGCTGGATCGCTGTTGGATCCGGTCGCATCGCGCGGGGGTCTCGGTCGACGGGCCGAGCTCCGACCCGATCGTGACGGACGGCACGCTGCGCGCCCACCGCGAGCCGCTCGACCGGGTGCTTCGCCTCCTCGACGAGGTGCTGGCGCCGTGCCTGGGTGTGTTCCAGGCTCGCGACTTCACGCTGTTGTTCGCCGACCGCGACGGCCTCATCGTCGACCAGCGGGCGGGCGGCGGCTTCGCCGAGGCCGCGCGGGCGGTGCGCCTGCAAGCGGGTGCTGCGTGGGACGAGCCCACCCGGGGCACGAACGCCATCGGGACGGCGTTGGTGGAGCAGCGCCCGGTCGCCGTCCGCGGGGCTGCGCACTTCGCCCGTCCGAACCACGGTCTGGTCTGCTACGCCGCACCGGTCCACGACCCGTGGGGCGAGATCGTCGGGGTGCTCGACGCGACGTCCTTCGTGGTGCGTGCCGATCCGCTGGCGGGCGCCGCGGTGGTCTCCGTGGCCCGCGCCCTCGAGGAGGCGCTGCGCATCGCGACGCTCACCCGGGCCCAGGGCACCCTGGTCGACCGTCTCCTCGGACGGCTCCGGGATCCGGCCCTGCTCGTGGCCCCCGACGGTCGGGTCACGGCGGCCAACGCGCTGGCCGTGGCCCGAGGGCTCACGCTCGGCCGCACGCTCCCGGCGGGTGCCGACGTCGTGCGCACGCGCGCCCGGGTGGACCAGGTGCTCGGCCTCGACGTCGACGCGCTGGCCACGTGTGGCACGCGTCGCTCGCCCCGTCCCGACCTGGAGGTCGAGCCGGTCCACGCGGTCGACGGCCGGGTGGCGGCGTGGCTCGTGGTGTTGGTGGGAGGACCGGCTGCGACACCGCAGGAACGCGTCCCACCGGCCTCGGTCGCCCCGAGGGCGACGCCGCCCGCGGACGACGGCCCGTTCCGCGCCCTCGTGGGCACCGACGCCGCGCTCGTGGCGGTGCGGGATCGCGCCCGCCGCCTCGCCCGATCCACGCTCCCGGTGCTGATCCAGGGCGAGACCGGCACCGGCAAGGAGCTCCTCGCGCGCGGCGTGCACGCGGCCAGCGGCCGGGCGGCGGGCCCGTTCGTCGCCGTCAACTGTGGGGCCCTCAGCCCGGCCATCCTGCACGCCGAGCTGTTCGGCTACGTCGGCGGTGCGTTCACGGGCGCCGACCCGGGGGGACGCACCGGGCGGCTGGCCAGCGCCGACGGGGGCACGCTGTTCCTCGACGAGCTCGCCGAGATGCCCGAGGTGCTCCAGGCCCTGCTGCTGCGCTTCCTCGACGACGGCACCTACCACCGCGTGGGCGACGATCGGCCGCGGCACGCGGACGTGCGGGTGGTGGCCGCCACCTGTCGCGACCTGCCGACGCGGGTGGCCGACGGGACGTTCCGCGCCGACCTCTACCACCGCCTCTGCGGTGCCACGCTCACGCTGCCGCCGCTGCGCGCGCGCGACGACGTGGGGCTGCTGGCGGGCGTGCTCGTGGCTCAGCTCGGCGAGGCGCACCCCGAGCTCCAGGCGCGAGCCGGCCCGCCCGTCCTGTCGGTGCCGGCCCTGCAGTGGCTCGCGCGCCAGCCGTGGCCGGGCAACGTCCGCCAGCTGCGGCTCGCGCTGCACCACGCGCTGGTGATGGCGGACGGCGCCGACGTGGTCGACCTTGACCACCTCCCGGGGGCGGTGCCGCCGACCCCGTCGCGACGCGGCGACGACGCGTCGGAGCCGGTCGCGCGGCCTACGCCCCCGCCCGGCGCGCCGGCCACGCCCGCGCTCGCGCAGACCCAGGCCGAGGCGGTGCGGCGGGCACTGCGGGCCGCGCGCGGCAACGTGTCCGCGGCGGCGCGGGCGCTCGGGATCGCGCGCAGCACGGTGTACCGCCTGGTGCAGCGTCACGGCATCGAGGCCCCGCCGTCCGACGGATGAACCGCCGTGAGTCGGCGGGGGAAGGCGCTCACGGCGCAGTGGGATCCCCCACGTGGCCCACGAACCAGGGCACGCCGGTGGCCTCGTCGCGCAGCAGCACGAGGAAGGGCCGGTCGACGTGCACCTCGTCGAGCTGCGGCGCCGCCGAGTCGTCGATGGTGCCGCCTGTCGCGGCGGCGGCGCGGATGCCCTGCTCGTCGGCCTCGAACGTCGCCTGGTGCACCACCAGGGCGAGGCCGCCGCAGCCCGCGCACAGGCTGCCGAGGTCGGCCGTGGGACCGGTGAGCGTGGCGAGGCCGACCGCGGGCACCACGGTGCCCATCACGTCGGGGCGGTGGTCGATGGCGAAGCGTGGGAGGAACAGCGCGGCGTGGGTGTCCTCGACGGCGCCCAGCAGCGTGGCGAGCACCCCCGGATCGAGCACGGCGTCGAGGCCGTCGAGGCCGTGCGCCGCGTCGTCGGGCATCGCGATCCACACCGCCAGCGTCGGATCGGCGAGCGGCAGGCGCAGGACCGTGATGAGCCCGACGCCGTCGACCGTCACCGTGCCGAGGCCGACGCGCTGCGGGCCGCGCATCGTGGGCGCCGAGACGGTGGTGCCGTCCGCGCGATGGAACGGCGCGGGCGACGTGGCCCCGGGCTCGAAGGGGGCGCGCCAGTCCGCGATGACGGCGAGCGCGTCGACGAGCACCTGCAGCGTGTGGGCGTGGATGTCCCCCTCGCCGAACAGCTCCGGGATGAGGCAGGCCGTGTGTTGCTCGACGTAGTGGTTGATCTCGGCGCGCACGGCGTCGACGTCGTCGAAGGCGCGCGGGAACGCCTCCTCGTCGATCAGGGCCGACGCCGTCGACCACGCGTCCCCCGGCGGGTGGTCGCGCCGGTAGAAGAGCGCGGCACCGCGCTGGATGAGCGCGTGCCGGTGGGCGGGGGGCGCGGGCACGTCCCGCAGCCAGGTGCCCAGGGTGGCCGTCCAGGCCGACAGGTCGGTCGTCGGTGTGAGCGCGTCGTCGAGCGCCTGGCGCGTGTCGCCCTGGGCGTCGAGTCCGGCGGCGGCGAAGAACGCCGCGAGGCTCACCGGCGACAGCATCGTGTTCACGTCGCTCGGCGCGTCGGCCCGGTACGCCGCGAGCCCGAACGCGGTCAGGTCCGCGACGAACGCGTCCACGTCGGCGACGCCTGCCACGACGGTGCGCGGGTCGGGATCGCTCACGGCCGCGGGTTCGAGGCCGCATGTCGACGGCTGCAGGTCGCTGTCGGCGTCGGTCTCGTCTTGGACGTCGGTCTCGTCGACGTCGGTGTCGTCCGTCAGGGACGTGCCGGCCGTGTCGTCGTCCGAGGTGACCGGGGGCGTCGTGCCGGGGACCCAGGCGCAGCCGACCCCCAGGGCGGCGGCGAGTGCGGCGTGGACGCGACGTGGCGCGGTCGGCATGGGACCTCCAGGCCGGCAAGGTACCTGGGGGACCCGGCCAGCGTCCTGTCGGTTCCGGGAATACCGTCCGCTGATCTTGGGCGGATCCGTGCAGATCCGCCAGAAGGGTCAGCCCGGGAGCCAGCCGACGTAGACGTCCGCGAGCACGATCTCGGGCAGCGTGTGGGTGACCCCCGTGCGCGTGTTGCGGACCACCAGGTCGGTGAGCGTGACGGTGGCGTAGCCCTCCATCGCGCTCGTGGGCGTGACGGTGATCGTGGCCGTGCCGCCGTCGGCGACCCACGTGGCGGTGACCACGGTGGTGCCCATGAACACGTCGTTGCAGAAGTCCACGGTCAGATCGGTGCCGCGCTCGAAGCGGACCTCGACGTCGGTGGACGGCAGGGTGAACGTCTCCGGGGTGCCGGTGGCCCCGGCGACGAGCCCGTTCGCCACGACGCGAAGCGCCATCGTGTCGGCCACGTTGGCGCCGTACACGAACATGTCGGAGCAGCCGTTGACCCGGGGGGGCGACACGGGCGGCGGCGCGGCGAGGTCGGCCGCGAACGCCATCAGGTCGGCCTCTTCGGAGGCGGTGGCCTCGGTGTCGGTGTCGATGGGGTCGGCGTCGTCCGGGGTGGCGCAGCCTGCGAGCAGAGCGGCGACCACGAGCGGGAATGCGGTCTTCATGGGACCCTCCATGGTCGCATCGTAGCGAGCGCTGCACCCGTCGGCAAAATCTTGCCGATGGATAGCGCCGTGCAGCTCCGCACGGCGCTGTGCAGCGGTGACGGTCGGTCCGTCAGATGGGGCACTGACCGCCGGTGGCCTGCGACGCCTCGTCGTCGACCGTGGGCGTGAACGTGGCCCAGCTACCGTGCTGGTTCAGCTCGAACGTGTACGTCCCGCCGGTCCCGCTGCTCGCACCCCAGTCGCGTCCGACGGCGACGCGCCAGGTGCCGGTGGTGTCGATGTGGAACGAGCTGCGCTGCGCCGAGGTGTTCTGGGTCCAGCACATCTGGTCGTAGGTGCCGCCGAGCAGCGCGTTCGTGCCGTCGAGGGCGGTGCCGGGCGGGAACATCGCGAGCCGGACGACGCTCGAGCCGCTGACCGCGTACACGGTCAGGTCGACCGTCGTGCCGGCGACGAGGTCGACGTCGTAGACGTCCTGGCACGAGGTCGACACCGCGCACTCCCACCCGGCGTCGATGCCGTCGACGAAGCCGCAGCGGGAGCCGGTGGCCTCGGAGACGCCGTCCTCGACCGTCTGGTCACCGGCCACGAGGCCCGGGCTGGCGTCGATGGTGAAGTCGTAGCTGCCGGTGCTGCCCGCGCTCGAGCCCCAGTCCCGCCCGATGGCGACGAGGTAGTCGCCGTCCTCGGGGACCACGAAGCCCTCGATGACGGTGGCGGCGTTCTGGTTGCCGCAGCGGTAGTCGTTGGTCCGGTTCGTCAGCAGGTTGGTGCCGTCGAGGCCGTCACCGGGGGCGAAGAGGGCGAGACGGACCACGGAGCTGCCCGTGATGTTGGTGGCGGCCAGATCGAGCACCGTGCCCTCGGTGAGCGTGAGCGGGAACACGTCCTGGCAGCTCTGGCTGCCGCTGCACGACCAGGCGCCGGACGTGCTGAACGACGCAACGCAGTCGTTGGTGGCGTCGTCGTCACAGGTGCCGCAGGCGTCCTCGACCGCGCTGCCGAAGCAGACGCCGGCGCAGTCCTTGTCGGCGTTGTCGCCGTCGCACACGCCGCAGTCGTCCACGACGCCGGCGCAGGTGTCGGTGTCGACGGTGGTGTCGGTGTCGATCGTGGTGTCGGTGTCGGTGTCGGCCGTCGTGTCGGTGTCGGTGTCGGTGTCCTTGTCGTCGGTGCCGTTGCAGGCGGTGACGGCGAGGGCCGTGAGCACGGTGGCGAAGAGGCGTCGGGACATGGTCTCCTCCGGGGTGAGCAGGAACGCTCAGGTGCAGTTCGTGTCGGTCCAACCCATCGCGGCGACGAAGGCCGCGAGGATCTCGTTGCGGAAGGCGGTGGTCGACCCGTTGAGGTCGTCGGTGTTCATCAGGATCACGATGCCGCTGCTATCGGCAGGACGGCCGCACATGTAGGTGTTCGCGCGGCCGGGGTGGCTGCCCGAGTGGTAGAAGGCCTCGCCGTTGTTGACACTCGCACCGAGCGTGCCATCGAAGTCCACGCCGAGCCCGTAGCTGAACGTGCGGTTGGCGATCGTGCGCGCGCGGCGGATGTTGGCCGCATCCACGACGGACAGGATGCGCGTGCCGTTGGGCGCCACGCCGTCGTTGAGCAGCAGGGTGAGGATCTCGGCGTAGTCGCGCGCCGAGCTGGTGATGCCGCCGGCGAAGATCCAGGGGTACCACGTGCGGTACACCGCACCGCCCTCGTCGTGCTGCGAGGCGATGCGCGCGCTGTAGGCGCTGTCCCACGGCCAGCCGGCGCGGGTGTCGGCCAGGCCCATGGGGTCGATCACGTAGTCCTCGACGAGCTCGGTGGCCGACGACCCGGTGAGGTCCTCGATGGCGGCCTGGGCCACGAGGTAGCCGTGGCTGGAGTAGGCGTACTGGGCACCGGGCGTGCCGCCGAAGCCTCCCGCGCCGACGCTCGGGTCGAACCAGACGGTCTGCGCGCCCGCCCAGCCGCAGCTCCAGGTCGTGCAGGCCCAGCCCGACAGGTAGTCGAGCGTGGAGGCCACACCGTCCTGGAGCCAGAACGGGATCGGCGTGGAGCCGCCGGTGGAGATCGCCGCCGTGTGGGAGAACAGCTGCTCGAGCGTGATGGCGGGCATATTCGGGGTGTTGACGAAGGCGAAGCCCTGGTCGGCGGGCGACGCCTGTCCCCGCTGGATCCAGCTGATGATGGTGGGCAGGCCGGGCATCGTCGTCAGGTCGGCCGTGAGCGACACGGAGGGGGCCTGGTCGCGCAGGGCGGCGAGCGTGGTCACGGCGCCGACGTACTTGGACAGCGACGCGAGATCGAAGGGCGTCGAGCCGAGGACGGGCTGCTGGAAGCCGTCGGTGCGGGTGCCGTAGCCGCGGGACGAGACCACGCGGCCGTCGCGGACGATGGCGATCGACAGGCCGGCCACGCCGTAGTCGTCCATGCGCTGCCAGATCGTGCGGTTGCCGGCGAGCCCGAACTCGACGGCCTCGGTGGGGTCGGCCAGATCGGCGGCCCACCGCTGGTCGTCCGGCTGCACCATCACGAAGCTGTTGCCGGGCCCGAGGAGCACGTGGTCGAAGCCCCAGCCGAGCTCGGCGAGTCCGTCCACCCAGGTCTGCGTGTACACGTCGAGGCCCTCGTACACGGGCGCGCTGTCGGCGTAGAGGAGCCAGCGTCCGTCGAGGCCGATGGACACGTCGCGGATCGTGCGGCCCGAGAGGCGACGGTCGTAGATCGCGGCGGACAGGTCGGGATCCAGGCCGCTGTAGGCGGCGTTGCTGCCGCTGCCCAGCACGAGCCAGCCGGTGTTCGTGAGCTCGACGTCGCGGATCGGGATGCCGGCGTTGTGCCAGCTCGTGATGCGCTGGCCCAGCGCCGACGGGATCGGACCGTTCGCCACGTAGCCGCGGCTGTGCACCAGGATGCACCGCCCGTTCGGGGCGCAGTCGATGCCCTCGATGGTGCGCCCGAAGAACTGGTTGAGCACCACGCCGTAGACGATGTCCTGGTCGAAGCCGGCCGACCAGGCCACGCTCTGGTCGTCGCCGACCACGATCCACTCCCCGTCGGGGTCGACTGCCCAGGCGGCGATGCCGACGTCGTCGTGGTCGAGGGCCTGGACCGCCGAGGCGAAGGCGCTGCCCTCGGCGTAGCCGGTGGCGACGCGCAGGGTGGTGGCGTGGGCGGGCACCGCGGCGAGGGCGGCGGTGACGACGGCGGAAGCGATCAGCGTGCGGTGCATGGGTTCCTCCCCAGAGGTGGCGCGGGATGCGCGCTCACCAGCACCTACGCAGGACCCCCCCGCGGACGCCTGACCGCGTCCTGATCACGCGCTGATCGCTCGACGAAGCCTGCGAGCAGGGCGCCGCGGCGCCGCGCCAGCAGCGTGAGCAACAGCAGCGTGCGAGGGGCGTGCGGCGGTGCGGGGGCCCGCACCGTGGCCCCCCGGGCCGCGGCGACGTGCAGCCCGACGAGGCGCGCGACGTCGTCGACGCTGGCGTCGGGCGACTCCAGCATGCCGGGGACGGCGTCGAGGGCCTGCTCGGCGTCGTCGGGTGCGTCGAGCGCGGCGAGCAGGGCGGCGCGCCAGGCCTGGTTGAGCGCGGCCGGTCGGGCCTCGGACGCCCCGAGGGCCACCTCCAGGCCGGCCTCGGCCCGCGCGAGCGCCTCGCGCAGCTCGCCGCGCAGCCACGCGGCCGTCGACAGGTTGAGCCACACCGTGGAGGCGTGCACCTTGGGCGCGATGCGCCGGGCGCGCTGCAGCACGTGCTCGGCCGCGTCGCCGTCGAGCTCGAACAGGTGCTGGACGCCGGCGTTGATCAGGACCGTGGCCTCGACCATGTGGTCGCCGATGCGGGCCGCGACCTCGCCGCTGCGCTCCAGGTGCTGCAGCGCCCGCGCGCGGTCCCCCTGCATCACCAGCTGGCCGGCGAGGTTGGCGTGCTGCACGGCGATGCGGCGTGTCCACCCCAGGCGGCCGTAGATGGCCAGCGCCTCCTCGAGGGCTCGGTCGGCGGCGTCGGGGTGGCCGCGGAAGGCCTCGGCGAGGCCCCGGGCGTCGAGCAGACCGGCGCGGTCGGGGCCGTCCGGCAGCCCGACCAGGGCGCCGTCGATCAGGGTCCACACCTCGTCGAGGCGCCCCGCGTCCATCAGCAGGCGCGCGATGCGGCGGACGGCGGTGGCCACGAGGTGGGCGTCACCGTGGGTGCGCGCCCGCGCCAGCACGCCCTCGGCCTCGGTGAGGAGCTGCTGGACGTCCTCGCCGGGGTGGTGGCGCTCCACGACGTCGAGGTCGACGGCGAGCTTCAGCGTCGCGTCGCCGACGGCGTCCGCGGCGTCGCGCGCGGCCTGCTGCAGCCGCGCCACGTCGCCGTGGCCGTCGCGCGTGAGCTCGAGCTCGGCCCAGGCGAGGGTGGCGCGCTGCTGGGGGGTGAGCACCGCGCTTGCGGCCCGGGCGCGGTCGACCGCGCGACGGGCGACGTCGTAGGGGCCGGCCTCGCGGAGCCACCGGGCCCCGACCGCCAGCGCGTCGACGAGGTCGCCGGGGCGCGCGATCGTGTCGAGCAGCCCGGTGAGCAGGGCGCGGTCCTGGCGGTGCAGCGGGCTCGTGGGCTCGCGACGGGCCAGGGCGCGCACCCGGTCGACGAGCACCGGGACCACCGCCGCGGACGCGTGCGCGCGGGCGGCCTGCGCCTCCGGCTCGGCGCGCACGAAGGCCCCGACGCTGTCGAGGACCTTGAGCAGCACGAAGCCCTCGACGCGGGTGTCGGCGTGGAGCAGGGCGTGGGCCCGCAGGTCCTCGAGCAGATCGAGCGGGTCCTCGTCGGGCAGGCAGGCGGCGAGCAGGGCCTCTGCGGTGGCGGGCGGCGCGCTGGCGGGGAGCACCGACAAGGCAGCGAGCGCCTGCTTGTGGGGCGCGGGCAGCGGGTCCCAGCTGGCCCGCAGGCAGGCCTGCAGGCTCTGGTGGCGCGCGTGGCGGTGGCCCTGGCGGTCGCGGAGCACGCCGAGCGGCGCGTCCATCCGACGGACCAGATCGGCGACCCCGAGCACCCGCGTGCGCGAGGCGGCGAGCTCGATCGCCAGCGGGCTGTCGTCGAGGCGGTCGAGGAGCTGGTCGAGCACGTCGTCGGCGGCGTCGACGGTGACGCCCAGGCTCTGCGCGCGGGCGCGGAACAGGTCGCGGCTGCCCGCGCGGGGCAACGGCTGCAGCTCGACGACCTGCTCGCCGACCACGCCGAGGGGGCGGCGCGCGGTCAGGAGCCAGCGCACGCGGGGGGCGACGGCTCGCCAGCGGGCGAGCAGCGTCGGGGCGACCTCGTGCAGCTGGTCGAGGTCGTCGAGGATGCACAGGCACGCGCCCCGGGCGGCGAGGGCGTGGCCGATGCGGGCGGTGTGGTCGTCGGGGCTGTCGCCCTGGAGCGGGACGTCGAGGGCCGTCGCGACGGCGAGCAGGAGCGCATCCGTGGCGGCGGCGTCCTGCAGGTCGACCCGCGCCGTGTCGTCCACCCGGTCGGCCCAGGCGTCGTGGACGGCGCGGGCGAGGTGGGACTTGCCGAGGCCGCCTGTGCCGGTGACCGTGACCAGCGCGCCCTCGGCGGCGAGGGCGGCGGTGGCAGCGGCCAGGTCCTCCTCGCGGCCGTACAGCGTGGCGACCGGCGCGAGCACGTGCAGCACCGCGGGCGTGTCGGAGCCGCCAGGCGCGACATCGTCGGCCACGACGTCGGCGATGAACCGGTAGCCCCGGCGGGGCACCGTCTCGAGGTAGCGGGGTGCCGTCGGCGTGTCGTCGAGGCCGACGCGGATCTTTCGGATGAGCTGGGACAGCGCGTCCTCGGCCACGAAGACGCCGGGCCACAGCGCCTCGTGCAGCGCCTCGCGGGTGTGCAGCACGCCCGGGTGGCGCGCGAAGAACGTCAGGCCGTCGAACACCTGGGGCTGCAGCGACACCACCGTGTCGCCCCGGCGCAGCTCGGCGCGGGCCGGGTCGAGGACGAACTCCCCGAAGCGCAGGCTCGGTTCTGGACCACCCATGCGCGCACGCTACCTCATCGAGGCTCGGACTGCCCTCCCACGGTGACGCCAGCATGGGATAGGGTGCGCGCGCCGTCCCCACCGCCGCCCCCGGAGGTCACGATGAACGCCTTCCCACCGTCGCTCCCCGCCATGGATGCCACCCCGATCGCCACGTGCGACGCGATGCTCGCCGAGCTCGTGGCGGCGCGGCCGAGGTGGGTGGCCCTGTCGACGTCGGAGCGCGCTGCGCTGCTGCGCCGCTGCATGGAGACCACGCTCGCCGTGTCGGACGCGTGGGCCAGCACCGCCTGCAAGGTGAAGGGCTACGCCGAGGGCAGCAACGGGCACGGTGAGGAGTACCTCGGGGGCACGCTCGCGGTGATGCGCAACCTGCGCCTGTTCGCCGAGGCGCTCGAAGCGGGCGGCACGCCCCCGCTCCCCAAGGTCACCCGCCGCGCCGACGGCCAGTGGGTGGCCCAGGTGTTCCCGCAGGGCCTGATGGACAAGGTGCTGTTCACCGGCGTGACCTGCGACATCTGGATCGAGCCCGGTCAGGAGCCCACCCAGGGGCGGATCTACCGCGACAAGCGCGCCGGCAAGGGCGGGGACGGCGGGGTGTGCGTCGTGCTCGGCGCCGGCAACCAGTCGTCGATCCCCCCGATGGACGTGCTCTACAAGCTCGTCGTCGACGACGAGGTCTGCCTGCTCAAGATGAACCCGGTCAACGAGCAGCTGGGTCCGGTCATCGAGCAGGCCCTGCAGCCGCTGGTGGACGCCGGCTTCCTGCGGGTGGTCTACGGGGGCATCGACGTCGGCAAGCACCTCACCGACCACCCGTCGGTCACGTCGATCCACATCACCGGCTCGGCCGCGGCCCACGACGCGATCCTGTGGGGCCCGGGCGAGGAGGGCCGCGCCAACAAGGCCGCCGGCACCCCGCGCCTGCACAAGGAGATCTCCTCCGAGCTCGGGTGCGTGTCGCCGGTGCTCGTCGTGCCCGGCGCGTGGACCGACAAGGAGCTCGCCCACCAGGCCCGGCAGGTCGCGTCGATGCTGGCCTACAACTGCGGCTTCAACTGCAACGGCGCCCGGCTGATCGTCGTGGCGAAGGGGTGGGCCCTGCGCGCCCGCTTCGAGGAGGCCGTGCGGGCCTGCCTCGACGGCACCCCCACGCGCAAGGCGTACTACCCCACGGCCCAGGCGACGTGGAAGCGGTTCACCGAGGCCTACCCCCACCACGCCGACCTCGGCACCGTGTCCGACCCGACGGCGCTGCCGTGGACCCTGCTGGAGGGCGTGTCGCCCGACGACGGCGAGTTCGCCCTGGCCCACGAGCCGTGGTGCGGGATCATGTCGTTCGTCGATCTCGACGTCGGCGACGACGCGTCCGCCTACCTCGACGCGGCCGTGCCGTTCGCCAACGACCGCTGCTGGGGCACGCTGTCGATCAACGTGCTGGTCGACCCGCGCACAGAGAAGGCGCTGGGCGCCCGGTTCGATCAGGCGATCGCCGACCTGCGCTACGGCGGCATCGGCATCAACTGCTGGACCGGCCTGAACTACGGGCTGGTCAACGCCACCTGGGGCGCCTTCCCCGGCCACCCGCCCGAGGACATCCAGTCCGGCAAGGGCGTGGTCCACAACGGCCTGCTGCTCGACCACCCGCAGAAGTCCGTGGTGCGGGCGCCGTTCGTGATGGCGCCCACGCCGGCGTGGTTCACCGACCACAAGAACAACCTCGCGCTGGGCCGGATCATGACCCGCTTCGAGGCCGCGCCGAGCTGGTTCAAGGTGCCCGGCGTGGCGATGACGGCGCTCAAGGGCTGAGCGGCGTCGGGCCGCCCAGCGCTCAGCCGACGGGCGTCTCGCGGCGTCCGTTGGCGTGCACCGCGAAGCGGCCGGCGTCCCGCGGGTGGACGTTGCCGTCGCCCTGCCACGGCCAGCCGCCGAACTGCGTGGCGCGGTAGTCGCTGTAGGCCTGCTCGAGCTCGGCGCGGGTGTTCATCACGAACGGCCCGTGCTGCGCGACCGGCTCGCCGATCGGGCGACCCTGCAGCATCAGCAGCTGCAGCCCGTCGGCACCGGCCCGCACCTCGACCGGCACGTCGGCCTGGACCTGCACCACCATGGTGCCCTGCACGTCGAGGGTGTGGACGTGGCCACTGCCGTCGAAGGCGTACAGCGCGCGCAGCGTGCCCGCCTTCGCAGCGGGGAGGGTCCAGCGCGCGTTCGGCTGGAGGCGGAGCGTCCAGATCGCGACGTCGGCGTCCGGTCGGCTGGCCCAGGAGCTCGGCGGCGCGGCCGGGCCGCCCTTGCCGTCCAGGAAGCCGGCCACGGTCACCACCTCGGTGGCGTGGCCGTCGGCGTCTCGGAACGTGTGGCGGGGGATCTTCTCGCCCCACAGCATCGTGAAGTACGGGTCGACCATCTTGTCGGCCGCCGGCAGGTTCAGCCAGATCTGGAACAGCTCGGCGTGGTTGCCCGCGTCGGCGCGCAGCAGCGGGAACATCTCGGCGTGGACGATGCCCTTGCCCGCCGTCATCCACTGGACGTCGCCCTGGCCGAACCGGGCCGTGGCCCCCAGCGAGTCGGAGTGATCGATGAACCCCTGGCGCACCAGCGTGACCGTCTCGAAGCCGCGGTGGGGGTGACGCGGAAAGCCCGGCACGACGTGGCCGTGGTACATCCGCCAGCCGTCCTTGCCGGCGAAGTCCGAGCCGAGGTTGCGACCGTCGAGCGACGCGGCCGGGCCGAGGCGGTCGTTGCCGGCCGGGTAGGCGTCGTCGTGGTGGACGCAGAACAGGAACGGGTCGAGCGTGGGCCACGGCGGGGGGCCGAGGTGCTGGGCGGCGAGGATCGGTCCGGACATGGGGACTCCTGGATCGCGAACCGGGAGCGTACCGCGGCCGACGCGTCGCGGGCAGCACGCGGTACAGTCCGTGATGGCTCCTGGCACGGCGGCTGCACGTCCCTCAGCCCTGCCCTGGAGGTCTCGTGCCACGTACCCTGCAGACGATCGCCGTCCTGGCGCTCGCCGGCGCCTGCGTCGATCTGCCCTCGGGCTGGGAGGACGCCGTCCCCGTCGCGGCGTTGACCCAGTCGGACTGTGACGGTTCCCCCTACGACACCGGCTTCGACGAGGACGCCACGGCCACGACGGACGCCGGGCGGATCACGCTGGTCTACGACCCCGTGGCGTTCCGGTGCGCCCAGACGGTCGAGGGGTTCTTCCGCGTGGACGGCGACCGGGCGGACGTGCTCGTGCAGCCGATCGACATGCACCCGGGGGCGGTCGCCGCCTGCGACTGCGCCTACCGGGTGACGGTCGACGTCGACGCCCCGGACGCGGCGACCGTGGGGGCGTGGCGCCGGTGGGACGCGATCAACGACCCGAACCCACCGGTGCAGGTCGCCGAGATCGCGCTGCCGTGACCTCGGTCGACCCGGCGCGGACGTCTACCGCTCCGTGCCGTCCCACAGCGCCTGGGTACGGGCGCTGGTGACCATGCCGACGTGGCTGCCGTTGATACGGCCCACGCGGTCGTCGGGCCAGATGTGGATGCCGCCCCACAGGCGCGACTGCCCCGCCTGGTCGGCCGCGTCGTAGTAGCTGGCCCACTGCAGGTGGACGTCGGCGCTCGGGCCGTTCTCGAAGACCAGGTAGTTGTCCTTGGGCAGCACGTACTCGTGCAGGCCGCCCGGGAACCACGGCGAGCCGGTGTAGGCCGTCATCGCCTCGGCGGCCGCGCGGCTGAACGTCGAGTGGCCGGAGATGAAGCCTGGGAACGCAGGGGTGACGAAGGTGCGGCGCTGGTAGGGGATCCAGTCGACGGCACGCATCCACTGCAGCGGCGTGTGGTCGTGGAGGCGATCGCCCGGCTCGCCCGGCCACGACCGGATGGCGATCTCGCCCTCGTACCAGCGCAGGTCGTGGTGGCGCTCGCCGGGCGCGCTGGACGCGGCGGTGATCTGCTCGATCAGGCCGGGGACGAGCGGCAGGCCGTCCGGGCTGTAGTTCGGGGCGCTCGCGTCGGAGCGCTGACCGTTCTGTGCCATCCAGCGCACCAGCGTGATCGGGCGCGGTCCGAGCCCGTCGCGCTTGAGCTCCCAGGCCACGATGGCGGCGTCGTGCGTGGCGGCGGTGACCGCGAGGTAGATGCCGACGTCCCAGGCCAGCCGGTCGACGGGCTCGCCCTGCCCGTACGGGCGCAGATCGTCGGGGTCGATGCGGTCCGAGATGTCGCTGGCGAGGTCGGCCCAGTGGCCCGGCGGCGTCTCGGACTTGGGACCGTCGGCCCACAGCTCGGCGACGACGCGGGTGAAGTCGCCGCGCGGTACCCTGCGGGGCGTGTAGGTGCCGCCCGTGACCGGGTTGGTGGCGTAGCCCTGGCCGTCGTTGGTGCCGAGGGGGTTGTTGCCCACGCTGGCCGGGCTCGTGTCCATCATCACGCCGTCGTCGATGTCGAGCTCGGCGGTCTTGCGGATGATCTCGACCACCCAGTCGACCATCTCCGGATCGTTGACGCTGGGGTAGCCATCCCCCGGATCACCGTGCAGGCCGGTGGTGCCGTCGACGGGCACGGCGAACGCCGTCACGCCCCGCCAGTGGGCGCCGATGTAGGGCTGGACGCTGGTGTCGAGCACGATGCCGTTCTGCGTCTCGGCCGTGCCCAGGTTGAGCTGCTGCCAGGTGTCGGGGTCGGTGACGTTCGTGCCCACGCGGTCGACCACCATCACCGGGTTCGTCGCCGCCCACGACGTCGTGTCGGTGTAGCCGTTGGCCTCGTTGGCGCCGTCGTCGGCGAAGGTGTCGATCACCGCCGCGCCGATGCGGTTGCCGACGGCGACGGCGTCGTCGCCGTCGGTGTGCGTGTCGTCGGGGTCGAGGCCGAGCGCGTCCATGAAGCCGGCGAAGCAGTCCAGCGAGTTCGCGCCGCCCACGGCGTTGGCGTAGCGATGGGTGAGCACCCGGTAGGCGGCGTACGAGATGGCCGTCTGCCGATCGGTGTCGTCGCCGGTGAGCCGCTGGGTGTTCAAGACGCCGTCGGCGACGTCGTCGTAGACGGTCCACGCGTCGTACATCGCCATCGACGTGTGGAGCAGGTTGCGGGCGTGCACGGGCGGGTTCGGGATGTCGCGACGCACGGCGTCGAGCAGCTGCTCCATCCACCGGCGCGCGATGGACTTGTCGGCGTACCAGTCGGTGGGATCGGTGGGGCAGGTGACCGAGCCGGGCACGACCGGATCCGGGCCCCACGGGTCGGGGGGCGCGGACGACACCGCCACGCCCGCGTCGAGCGTGGGCGTGAGCACGTTGCCGCCGACGGCCCACACCTGGCCCTCGCCGTCGGACCACAGGGCATGGATCGACTGGGGCGCGTCGGTCAGTCCGAGGTCGACGGCCTGCCAGTCGCCCCCTGGCGCCTGCGCCGCCGCGAAGCCGTCGGCACCCGCGACCCACACGACGCCGTCGGCGTCGACCGTGAGCCCCTGGAGCAGGGGGGCGCCTGGCGGGGTGTCGGTGGTGAAGCCGTCGAGGCCGCCGCGGATCAGCACGCCGGTGGCGTCGCCGCCGACGGCCACGACCGCGTCGTCGGTGCCGGAGACCGTGAACAGCTGGGCGTCGGTGCCGGACGGGACGAGGGTCCAGGCGGTGCCGTCGTAGTGCAGGACGGTGCCGAGGCCGCCGACAACCCACACGTCGTCGGCGCTGCGGCCCCACACCTTGAACAGCGACGGGATCTCGCCGGTGGACGACCGCGGCAGGTCGTCGGGGAGCTCCGCGCCCGTCCAGGCGGCGCCGTCGTAGTGCCAGACGAACCCGGCCCGGCCGGCGAAGCCGCCGACCGCCCACACGTCGTCGGGGGCGCTGCCCCACAGGCCGTACACGGTGTTGCCGAAGAAGTGGGGCGTGGGCGTGCGGGTGACGGTGTCGCCGTCGACGCGCAGGACCGTGGCGCCACCGCCCGCGAGGAAGGTGGGGCCGCCCTCGAAGGCCTGCACCCACCACAGGTCGTGGAGCTGGCCCGTGGCCACCGCGGTGGTGCCCTCCGGCGTGACGTGGAGCGCGACGGGGCCTTCCGTGGCCGACGGCTGCGCGCCGACGAGCCAGACGTCGTCGGGGCCGGTGCCACCGACCGACAGGAACGCGGCGCGTTCGTGGCTGGCCGCCGTGCCGAAGGTGAGGGTGGGGACGTCGGCCTGGCAGCCAGCGAGCGCCAGCGCGAGCAGGAGCGGTGGGGTGCGGTGCATGTTCTCTCCCGGAGAACACACTGTCTACACGACCCGATCGGGTTGGATCCTGCTGCAGATTGTCGCAGTTGGTCTACAGAGCCTGGAAGAACTGCAGCGTGACGTCGTGGCTGTCGGTGACCGTGGTGCCGCACGCATCGGTGAGGCTCACGGACAGCGTGGCCGTCTTGCCGTCGGCCTCGCTGGGGTCGGTGATCGTGAGGATGACGAGCTCCCCGATCAGGCCCCACGTGTCGGTGGCGACCTCGGTGAGCGGCCGGGGCACGTCGGTGAAGCCGCCCGTGAACGTGTCGGCCGTGGCCGTGAACGACAGCAGCGGCGTCGTGTCGTCGGCCAACGTGGAGGACGTGCCGGGCCAGATGCCCGTGGCCTGGAAGCTGCCGAACACGTGGTAGCCGCCCTGCGGCCCCATCACGAACGGGACGGTGTCGTCGTCGGCGACGGCGACGAACGCGCCCTCGCCGGTGCCCAGCGCCATGGTCGCGTCCTGCTCGGCAGCGGTCGCGCAGCCCGCGATCGAAGGGTCGGCCCCGCAGGCTGCGAGCGCCATCCCTGCCACGCCCACGGCCGCGCACGCCATCCATCCCCGCATCGTCACCTCCTGTGCCCGGTGCACGTTAGCCTCACGGACACGGCCTGCCCACGGGGGCGCGGCCGCTCGGTGAGGAGGCCGGCGTGCCCCAGGCGATCTTCCTGTTCGAGGCGGGCTCGATCCCGGTGTTCGTGTCGCCCTGGTACCTCGTCCTGATTGGGTGGTGGACCTACCATGGCGGCCTGGTGGAGGGCCTGCTGTTCGTGGTGGCCGCCACCGTGAGCCTGCTCGTGCACGAGTTCGGCCACGGCCTCGTCGCGCGCCACTACCGCCTCAACCCGAGGATCCTGCTGCACGCCTGGGGGGGCCTGTGCGCCCACGAGATCCCCACCCGCGACGACCAGGCCATCCGCATCACTGCCGCCGGGCCGGCCGCCGGTCTGCTCCTGGGCGGTGTGGCGCTGGCCGCGCTGGTGACGTCGTCGTTGTTCGGCCTGGGCGATCTGGTGCCCAACCTCGACCACCTGCTGCTGCTGCTCGTGGTGGTGAACGTGATCTGGAGCGTGCTCAACCTCGCGCCGCTCTACCCCCTCGACGGCGGCCAGCTGTTCCGGCTGTACATGCACCGCTGGGTCGCCGAGCCCAAGCGCGCCGAGCGCATCGTGCACGGCGTGGGCGTGGCGCTGGGCGGCGTCGGCACCGTGGTGGGCCTCGGGCTCGGCGCGCCGTTCCTCGCCGTGATCCTGGGGCTGCTCACCTGGCAGAACCTGCGCGTGCTGATGGGTGAGGCGAGCAGCGGACCGATCTACCGGCAGTTCCGCGTGGAGCGGACGCGGCTCGACGAGGGGCGCGCCGTGCTCGATGCGGACCCGGCCGAGGCGATCCGGGTGGGCCACCAGGTGCGCGCCACCGCGGGCCTGTCCGACGCGCTCGACCAGGAGGCCTGGGAGCTGATCACGCTCGGCCACGCCCGCCAGCAGGACTGGGACGACGTGCTGCGGGTGGCGCGGCGCGCCCGCCCGAGCCCGGCGGTCGCCGGCGCCGTGTTCGACGCCCACCTCGCGCTCGGCAACCTGTCCGCCGCCGAGCGCGCGATGGACGCCGCGGCCTGGAAGCGCCAGCCCGTGGCCGTCCGCCAGGCCCAGCAGGCGCGGCTGCTGGCGGCCCGCGCGCCCGCCAAGTCCGCCCCGTCCGATGGTGGGGACGCACCAGCCTCGGCGTAGGGCGGCTCACCAGCCCCGCTCCTTCTTGGCCGACAGGATGCGGCGGTTCCGCGCCCCGATCTGCCGCGCCCACGCGCGTGCCTTGGCCACGTCGTCGCGGCGCGCGGCGGCCTCGGCCTCGCGATGCAGCTTGTGCCACGACGCGAGGCGCGCGGCGTCCAGCGTGCCGTCGTCGACCGCGGCCTGCACCGCGCACCCCGGCTCGCCGTCGTGGGCGCAGTCGCGGAACCTGCACGCCTCGGCGAGCGCCTCCACGTCGGCGAAGGCCGACGCCAGACCGGCCGGGTCCGCCAGGCCGAGCTCACGCAGCCCCGGCATGTCGACGATCGCGCCCCGGCCCCCTGGTACCAGGTGCAGGTGACGGTGGGTGGTGGTGTGGCGACCGCGCGCGTCGTCGTCGCGGATGGCGCCCGTGGCTGCGGCCTCGTCGCCCAGCAGCCGGTTGAGCAGGGTGGACTTGCCCACGCCCGAGGAGCCCACCAGCGCCACGGTCCGGCCGGGCTGTAGCCGGGCCTGGAGCGTGTCGACGTCGAGATCGAGCAGGGTGGACACGGCGTGGACGTCCACGCCCGGCGCCACGTCGCGCGCGGCCCGGACGAGGCGTCCCATCGCGTCCATCGCCAGGTCGATCTTGGTGAGCACCACGACGGGGGTCGCCTCCGCCGCCAGCGTGGCGGCGAGGTAGCGTTCCAGCCGACGCACCTTGAAGTCGCGGTTGGCCGACGTGAGGATCCACACCTCGTCGACGTGGGTGGCGAGGACCTGGCGTCCACGCCCTCCAGGCGCGCTGCGGATCAGCGCGCGCCGTCGCGGCAGCACGGTGTGCACCGTCGGCGGGTCACCCGGCGACAGCAGGACCCAGTCGCCCACCTTGGGCGGGGTGTCCGGAGCGGTGGGGGCGGGCACGACGAGGCGACCGGCCTCGGTGAGCACCTCGAAGCGGCCCTTGTGCTCGATGGCGACGCGGGCGGGGACGTGATCGGCGAACAGGGACGATGACGGATCGAGGGTGGCGACGAAGGCCGACCACCCGAGGGAATCGAGAAGGGACACGGGAGACTCCGTGAAGGAGGGAGCGAACGCCGCACCCGAGGATGCGGAGGACGACCTCCGACGCGGATCCGAGGGCACGGCAGGGCACGCGCACCGGACGAGACCGGGACGCAGCCGCGCGGCGCGCGGACCGAGGACGTGACCAGGAGCTCCTGGAGACGCCTACCGGCGCAGACCCACGACGGAGGAGATGGCGACGTGCGCGACAGGGGGCAGGGTCATCATCATCCCTCCAGGACTGCGGGACGCGGCAAGCGTAGCACGCCGCGACGCGCCCGCCACGGCCGGCGTCGAGACCGACGCGCGGGGGGCGGGACGCCCAGGATGCGCGGGAGCGCCGATCGCCGGGACGGCGCCGCTACTTGAGGTTGTGGAACACCTTCTGCACGTCGTCGTCCTGCTCCAGGCGGTCGACGAGCGCCAGCACCTCGGTGGCCTGCTCCTCGGTGAGCTCCACGAGGTTCTGGGCGAGGTACTCCAGGCCGGCGGAGATCGGCGTGAGGCCGCGGGCCTCGATGGCCTCCTGCATCGTGCCGAAGTCGGTGTAGGCGCAGTGGAGCACGAGCTGGGGCTCCCCCTCGTCGCCGGTGCCCTCGCCGAGCTCCTGCAGGCCGTGATCGATCAGCTCGAGCTCGAGCTCCTCGACGTCGAGGCCCGTGGGATCGAGGCGGAACACGCCCAGGTGGTCGAACATGAACCCGACGCTGCCGCTGTTGCCGAGGTTGCCGTTGCCCTTGTTGAAGTGCATGCGGACGTTGGCGACGGTGCGCGTGGGGTTGTCGGTGGCGGTGGTGACGAGCACCGCGATGCCGTGGGGCGCGTAGCCCTCGTAGAGGAGCTCCTGGTAGTCCTCGACCTCCTTGCCGAGCGCGCGCTTGATGGCCGCCTCGACCTTGTCCTTGGGCATGTTGACGGCGCGCGCGTTCTGGACGGCGCGTCGCAGGGCGGGGTTGTTGGCCGGCTCGGGGCCGCCGGCCTTGACGGCGATGGCGATCTCCTTGCCGACGCGCGTGAACGCCTTCGCCATGCGATCCCAGCGCGCGAACATCGTGGCCTTGCGGGTCTCGAAGATGCGTCCCATGGAGCTTCCTTGGGGTGGACTCATTCAGGTGGCGCGGGTGGGGCCCGCGGTCGCCCGCTGCGCAGACGGCGCCGGGGCGAGGACGGGGACTCCTAGCCGCCGGCCCGTGCGCGCGCGAGTCGACCCCGTGGGCGCCCCGCGCGGGGAACGTCGGGACCGCGCGTGCGTGGACGCGGGTCGGCGTGTCAGGGTACGACGCCGTCTGCACCGGAGCCCCGATGTCCCGTCCTGCCGTGCTGATCACCGCCGCCCTGCTCGTGGCGTTGCCGCAGCCCGACGCCCTCGCGCGCAGGCCGGGCCGCTCGGGCCCCTCCTCACCGTCATCCACGGAGGCCTCTGTGACCGCCCTGTCCACCCACCCCGTCCTCGCACCGTGGACAGGCCCCTACGGCGGCGTGCCCCCGTTCGACCGCATCGACGCCGACCAGCTCGCGCCGGGCCTGCGCGAGGCCATGGCGATGTACCGCGCCGAGATCGACGCCATCGCGCACGCGCGAGGCAAGGCCACGTTCGACAACACCATCGCCGCCCTCGAGGACGCCGGTCGCGCCCTGTCCCGGGTGATGGCCGTCTACGGCATCTACACGTCCAACCTGTCCTCGCCCGCGGTGCAGGCGGTGGAGGCCGAGCTCGAGCCGGAGCTCGCCGGGTTCTTCGACGCGATCACGCAGAACGACGCGCTGTTCGCGCGGGTGGAGGACGTGTACACCCGGCGCGACAAGGCGGGGCTCACCCCCGAGCAGCAGCGGCTCGTGTGGCTGGTCTACACGCGGTTCGTGCGCCAGGGGGCCAAGCTCGACGCCGACAGCAAGACGCGCCTGTCGGCGATCAACCAGGAGCTCGCGGGTCTGTACACGCAGTTCTCGAAGCACCTGCTCGCCGACGAGGACACCGCGATCACCTTGGCCGAGACCGATCTGGCCGGCCTGTCGGCGTCCACGCGCGCCGCGATGGCGACTGCCGCCACGGAGCGGGGGCTCGACGGCCAGTGGGTGGTGGTCAACACGCGGTCGAGCGTCGATCCCTTCCTCACCGAGTCGTCCCGTCGCGACCTGCGGGAGCGGGTGTGGCGCGCGTTCGTCAACCGCGGCGACAACGGCGGCGAGACCGACAACAACGCCATCATCACCCGCATCCTCGCCCTGCGGGCCGAGCGCGCGAAGCTGCTGGGCTACCCCACCCACGCCCACTGGCGGCTGGAGCCGTCGATGGCCCACACGCCCGAGCGCGCCATGGCGCTCATGGAGGCGGTGTGGGGTCCGGCCGTGGCCAAGGTGCACGCCGAGGTGGCCGACATGCAGGCCATCGCCGACGCCCGCGGCGACGGGATCACCATCGCGCCGTGGGACTACCACTTCTACCAGGAGCTCGTCCGCAAGGACCGCTACGACTTCGACCAGAACGTGCTCCGTCCCTACCTGCAGCTCGAGAACCTGCGCGAGGGGATGTTCTGGATGGCCGGGGAGCTCTACGGCCTGCACTTCACGGCGGTCACCGACGTGCCCGTCTACCACCCCGACGTGCGGGTCTGGAAGGTCACCGACGGCGACGGCGCGCTGGTGGGGCTGTGGTACTTCGACCCCTACGCCCGCTCGGGCAAGCGCTCCGGTGCGTGGATGAACGCCTACCGCGACCAGGAGCGGTTCCACGGCGAGGTCACCACGATCGTGTCCAACAACGCCAACTTCGTGAAGGGCGCGCCGGGAGAGCCCGTGCTGGTGTCGTGGGACGACGCCGAGACGCTGTTCCACGAGTTCGGCCACGCCCTGCACGGCCTGCTGTCGGACGTGACCTACCCGACGGTGGCCGGCACGTCGGTGCCCCGCGACTACGTCGAGTTCCCGTCGCAGCTGCACGAGCACTGGCTCGGCACGCCCGAGATCCTGTCGCGCTTCGCCCGCCACGTGGAGACCGGGGAGCCGCTGCCGCAGGCGCTCATCGACAAGCTCCACGCGGCGTCCACGTTCAACCAGGGCTTCGGCACCGTCGAGTACCTGGCGAGCGCGCTGATCGACATGAAGCTGCACCTCGCCGGCGACACGCCGATCGACCCCGATGCCTTCGAGCGCGACACCCTGGCGGCGCTCGGCATGCCCGACGAGCTGGTGATGCGGCACCGCACGCCCCAGTTCGGTCACGTGTTCTCCGGCGACGGCTACTCTGCCGGCTACTACAGCTACCTGTGGGCCGACACGCTCACCGCCGACGCGGCGGAGGCCTTCGTCGAGGCCGGGTCGATGTACGACGCGGCCACGGCGAAGCGCCTGGTCGACGACGTCCTGTCGGTGGGCAACACCATCGATCCGGCGGACGGCTTCCGGGCCTTCCGTGGCCGCGACGTGTCGATCGACGCGCTGATGCGGGATCGGGGCCTCGTCCCGGCAGAGTAGCGGCGTCGGCGTCGGCGGCGCGGTACGGCCTGGGCACGACCGGAGGGTGCCATGCAGGTGTCGTCGACCTTCGACAGCGGGAACATCGAGGTCCTCGCGGCGGACGACCCGTCCGACGTGCGGCTGCGCATCCGCCCGGATCCGCCCACCGACACGCCCGACGGGGTCAAGCGCTTCGCCCAGTGGTTCCACTTCCGGATCGACGGCGTGCGCGACGTCGCGCTCACGCTGCGCCTCGTGGACATGGAGCGCACCGCCTACCTCGACGGCTGGCCGGGCTACCGCGCGGCCGTGTCCACCGACCGCATCTCGTGGACCCGCGCCGACACCGCCTTCGACGGCCACACGCTGACGATCACCGTCACCCCGGACGCCGACGTGCTGTGGGTGGCGTACTTCGCCCCCTACGACCTGACGCGCGTGGCCGACCTCGTGGGCTGGGCCGCCCAACAGCCCGGGGTCGCGAGCCGTCCGGTGGGCACCACGCTCGACGGTCGGCAGGTCGATCGGCTCGTGATCGGCGATCCCGACCGGGACGTGCCGGTGGTGTGGGTGATCGCCCGTCAGCACCCGGGCGAGTCGATGGCGTCCTGGTGGATGGAGGGCTTCCTGCACCGCCTGCTCGACACCCACGACGCCCTGTCCGCCACGCTGCGCGACAAGGCCACGCTGCACGTCGTGCCCCACATCAACCCCGACGGCAGCTTCCGCGGCCACCTGCGCACCAACGCGTCGGGCGCCAACCTCAACCGGGAGTGGGCCGAACCCACGCTGGAGCGGTCGCCCGAGGTGTGGCACACCCGCGCGGCGATGGACGCCAGCGGCGTCGACCTGTGCCTCGACGTCCACGGCGACGAGGCGCTGCCCTACACGTTCATCGCCGGTGCCGAGGGCATCCCGGGGTACACGGCGCACCAGGCCGACCTGCTCGAGCGCTTCCTCGCGGCCTACGTCCGCGCCAACCCCGACTTCCAGACGACGCACGGCTACCCGAAGGACCCGCCGGGTGGCGCGAACCTGAGCATGTGCACGGCGGCGGTGGCCAAGCGCTTCGACTGCCTGTCGATGACGCTCGAGATGCCGTTCAAGGACAACGCCGACAGGCCCGACGCGGTGCACGGCTGGAGCCCGGCGCGCTGCCTGCGCATGGGGGCCACGGCGCTGCATCCGATGGTGGCCGTGGTCGATCGCCTGCGAACCTGACCCACGGCGCACCCCAGGCGGTACACTGCGGGGCCACGGGCCCGCCAGCGGGCAGGGGAGGCCGGATGAAGCGCGGGGCGGTGCTGCTGGTGGCGGCGATCGGCGTGGGCGTGGCCTGGGCCGGCGACGCCGACGACGGCTGGGTCCAATACGCCGACAAGGACGCGGTGGTCTCGTACAGCAAGGCGCTCGAAGGGAGCAAGGTGCTGGCGATGCGCGGCGTGTCCACCGTCGACGTCCCGATCGCGCGGCTGATGGGCGTCTACCTCGACACGAAGCGCTCCACCGACTGGGTGGACCTGCTGGTGCAGCTCGACGAGCACCCGGTCGCGGGCACCGACGACGCCATCGAGCGCCAGATCTACGACATGCCGTGGCCGGTCGCCGACCGGGAGTTCGTGTTCAAGCGCACGGTCACGTGGGAGCCGGAGCGCAAGACGGTCACCATCCGCTACACGTCGATCGACGACCCGCGGTACCCGGTCACCGACACGTACGTCCGCGCCACCGACTACGGCTCGTTCTGGCGGTTCACCGCCCAGCCCGGTGGCACCACGCGGGTGGAGGCCGTGGCGATGGTCGACCCCGAGGGGAGCCTGCCGGCGTGGCTGTTCAACTCGGTCCAGAAGTCGTGGCCGCGCGAGAGCATCGAGGGGCTCCTGAAGGAGGCCGCGAAGACCGACGTCGTGCCGCTCGCGAAGGTGGCCGACTGGTAGGGGGTGCAGGCGACGTTGTCACCTGCTGTCGCGGGCGGGGCAGGGGCACCGCGTGGCGCTACGCTGCGAGGACGGGGGAGGAACGGGGCGATGCACGGGATCGAGCTGCACCGGCTCAACGAGGACAGCAGCTGGGTGATGACCGTCGACGGCACGCGGCTGCTGGTCGACCCCTGGCTCGACGGACCGGCCGTGATCGGTGTGCCGTCGCTGCACATCGCCCACCACACCGGCCCGACGGTGGCGCCGTCGGCGCTTCCCGAGGTCGACGCGCTGCTGATCTCCCACCCGTTCCCCGACCACCTCCACCGCGACACGCTGGCCCAGCTGCCGCGCGACCTGCCGGCGTATGCGCCGCGCGTGGCGACGACCCAGGTGCGCTGGGTGGGCGGGTTGACCCGCGTCACCGCGCTCCCCGACGTCACGGCCCAGGCCGCGCGGGGTGCGCGACCGGCGCCGATCCGCATCGGGCGCGCCGAGGTGTGGTACCTGCGGGCGGCGAGCCTGTTCGATCCCACCCACAACGGGGTGGTGATCCGTGGCGCCGACAGCGGCGCCACGGTGCTCTACGCGCCCCACGGCCTGATGCCCGGGGCCACCGTGCGCGCGGTCGAGCAGCTCACGCAGGGCCGGCTCGACGTCGTGATGACCAGCTTCACGTTCCTCGACCTGCCGTTCTACCTGGGCGGCATCGCCAACCTCGGCCGGGAGGCGGCGCTCGGGCTCACGGCGCGGCTGCGCCCGCGGTTCCTGGTGAGCACCCACGACGGCGCCAAGACCGAGGGCGGCTTCATCGCCACCGTGTCGAAGGCCACCCGCTGCGACGACGTGCCCGCCGCGCTGGCCTCACGGGGCCTCACGCCCCAGGCCGTGGCGCCCGGCGTGGGGGAGCGGTGGTCGGTGGGCGCGACGGCGTGAGTCGGTCGTGAGGCTCACGCCTTGCGGGCGAGGTCGAGGAGCCGTTCGTGGGCGCGCACCGTGAGCGTGGCAGCGGTGAGGTTGCAACCGCTGAGCAGGGTGTCGAACGCGGTCGCGTCGAGCTCCAGGGTGCTCACGTCGCCCACGGCGCGCACGGTCGCGGTGCGGGGTCGGCGCTCGAGCAGGCCGATCTCGCCGAACGTGTCGACGGCCGTGAGCGTGGCCACCACGATGGGCTCGCCCTGGGGCGGCTCGGCGAGCACCTCGACCGTGCCGTCGAGCAGCACGTAGAAGGTCCTGGCCTTGTCGCCCTGCCGCAGGATGACGTCGCCGTCGACGAAGGCGCGCTGCGTGACGCCGGAGCCGAGCGAGCTCAACGCGCCCCGGGTGACGGCGGGCATGCCGCGCGCGAGCTGGTTGAGCGTGCGACGCCGGGTCATCAGCCCCGCGAGCTCCGTCGCGGTCAGATCGCAGTCCACGGCGAGCACCGAGAAGGCGTCGCGGCCGAGGGCGAGCAGGGTGGCCGGACCGCGGTCGGACACCTGGACCGTCGCCGACCGGGACACCCCCTGGAGCAGGCCCATCTCGCCCACCGCCGAGCCTGGACCGAGCGTGGCGACGGTGCGCCGGCCGCGCTCGGGGTCGACCACGTGCACGTCGACGCTGCCCTCCTGCACCAGGTAGAAGCGGTCGGGCGGATCGCCCTGATGAAACAGGATCGTGCGTGCGGGGAGCACGATCTCGTCGAGGTCGGCGAGCACGGCGCGGCGCTGGCTCGCCGTGAGCCCCGCCAACAGCCCGGCGTCAGGCAGGGCCTGCGGCATCACCGTGATGGCGCTCGGCGTGCGGCGCCCGTGGACCGTGAGCCGGTAGCGGGCCTCGGGGATCGGGCTCGGGATCGCGCGGACCCGCAGCGGCCCCGCCTCGGGGAGCGTGAGGTCGGCGGTGTGGAGCAGGCCCGCCAGGATGGCGCCCGCCAGCGTGGTCGCGTAGCCGCGCGCCATGCACGCGTGGGCACCGAGCCCGAAGGGGGCGAACGCGTGAGGCCGCAGGTGCTCGTGGCGTCCGTGGCCGTGGCGGTCGGGCTCGAAGCGGTCGGCGTCGGGGAACACGGCGTCGAGGAAGTGGGTGGTGGGTCCGGCGAGGTAGATCGTGTCGCCCGCGTCGAAGGTGTGGCCCCCGAAGGTGAACGGCTGGGCCACCACGCGCGGCAGCGCGACGGCCATCGGCCGCAGCCGCAGCGTCTCCAGCAGCACGCCCTGCAGCGCGAGGCAGCGCTTGAGGGAGGCGGCGTCGGGAGGACCGGCGGCGAACGTCGCGTCGAGCTCGTCGCGGACACGCTGGAGCAGGTCGGGGCGCGACAGCACCTCGTGCAGCGCGAACCCGACGAGGCGGTACAGGTAGATGCCGGCGTTCTTGCCGGGCAGCATCGCCAGCGCCACCAGCGCCCGCTCGTCGATCTCGGGGTGTTCCGAGGCGAGCGCGAGCAGGGCGTCGAGGACGTCGGGCTGGCGGTCGAGGCCGGGCGGCGCGGCGCGGTGGTGGTCGAGCGCCTGGCGGACCCACGCCTCGAAGTGCCGTCGGGAACGGCGGATCGGCGGCGTGTAGAGCGTCCACTCGGGGAACGCTCCGCCCACGCCCACGACCCCCATGATCGTGCCGTACCGGGCGACGTGATCGGCCAGCGGGTCGCCGAGCAGGGCACCCGCGGTGCACAGGCCCACCATGTCGGCCACCAGCGTCGACAGCCAGCGTCGGATGGGCTCGGGTCGACCGGCGCGGCGGGCGAGCACCCGCTCCTGCACCTGCCGGTGGACCTCGGGCAGGAAGGGGTCGACCGCCTGGGCCGACAGGCTCGGCGCCAGGGCGCGCCGCAGCTGCTTGTGGACGTCACCGTCGTGGGCGTTGGGGATCCGGTCGGAGCCGAGCTCGCGGGTGACCCGGGCGTAGGTGCGGGCCGCGCTGAACAGCTTGGTCCCTTGCGTGGCGAAGAGCCGGTTGGCCTCCATGCCGGCGATCATGGTCAGCTGCTGGCCCGGGTAGACGATCCGGAACACGGGACCGTGGGCGGTGTGGCAGCGCGCGAAGAACCGGATCGGGTCGACGAAGGCGTCGAGCGAGCTGCCGAGCAGCGGCAGGCCCGGCACCAGGGGGGCGGCGCGGGCGGGGAGCGCGGCAGGAGCGTGGCTCGGGCGGTCGGACAGCGGCGCACTCCGGATCGCACGCCCATGGTGACACGTGCGTCCGACGGCGTCGACGGGTGAGCCTGTGGACAACCTGTGGACGGCCACGGCGCCGCCGCGACGGGTGGCGCAGCGAGGCAGGTTGTTCCGCAGACATCGGGCGGTCAGGTGGTGTTGACGCGTCCAGGGGCCATGTGGAAAACCCCTCAGGGGTCGAGGGTTCTCCGGGCCTCGTCCGCGGGGGATGGGCGTCGCGTCATGCGGTCTGGCGACGCCTCCAGGCGCCGACGCCGCGGCCGATCGCGCGGTAGACCGCCGGTCCCCACAGGGCCTCGATCGTGTCGCGCTGGCTCTGGTAGAGCGCGGGGCGCAGCACCGGGTCGCCCAGGCACGGAAAGACCTTCGCGCTGGCGAGGCCGACCTTTCGTGCGGTGCGCGGGGTGACCGCCGTGAGCAGGCGTCGGCCATCGCCGAGGTCGACCACCACGAGCGGGAAGAGGCGGCAGGGCATCGGCTTGATCGTGCCGCGACGCCACCCCTGGGCATCCTCGACGACGTGGAGCCCGCAGCGCAGGCCGTCGGCCTCCTCCGAGGCGAACACGCAGCGGCCGCGGGGCCGCGCGAGACCCTCGTCGGTCCACAGCGTCGGGGGCCCGTTGGCCCAGCGGTGGTCGTGCTCGGTCATCCAGGCGCGGACGTGGGGCAGGGCGCGCGTGATCGCGGCGCGCTCGCCAGGCGTGGGCTGCACGAGCACGTCGGCACAGCACGACCGCGCGCGGGCCGGACGGCGTCCGGGGGTGCAGGTGTGGGGACGGCAGGCGAACGGGGCCGCCAGCGCGGGCAGATCGAGGAGGAGCTCGGCGTCGCCGTCCCCGTCGGCGGCCCCGAGGCCGTCGGCGAGCGCGAGGGCGAGCAGGTGGCTGCCCCAGTCGGCCTCGGGGGCGTCGCCCTCGGCGAGCCAGGCATCGACGTCGTCGGTCATCTCACGTCCTCGTGCTGCCCGCGCAGCATGCCCCGCGGGTGACGCGCGCACCATGCCGTGTTCCTGGGGGACATGACCGAGACGATCCCGCGCCCCCGCCCGTGGCCGTTCCACCGCCGCCGCCTCGTCGAGGCTGGCGTGGCGCTGGCGCGGGCGTGGCCTGAGCTCACCGCCCCGGACGACGGCGACGGCCACCCGGTACTCGTGATCCCCGGGTTCCTGGGCACCGACCTGCACACGGTCGCGCTCCGTCGGGCGCTGGCCGCCCGGGGTCACCGCGTCCACGGCTGGGGGCTGGGGCTCAACCGCGGCGACGTGCCTCGCCTGCTGCCGCAGCTCGAGGCCACGGTCGCGCGCCTCGCCGACCGCTCCGGCACCACCGTGAGCCTGGTGGGCTGGAGCCTCGGCGGCGTCCTGGCGCGGGAGGTGGCGCGGGCCGCGCCGGCGCGCGTGCGGCGGGTGATCACGCTCGGCACGCCGATCGTCGGCGGCGCCAAGTACACGGCGTTCGCCGGGGTGTTCGAGCGGTGGATGGGCGCGGACCTCGACGCCGTGGAGGCGCGGATCGCGGCACGCAACCTCGAGGATCCGCTCACCGTGCCGGTCACGTCCATCTACAGCACGTCCGACGCGGTGGTGGCCTGGCAGGCCAGCGTCGATCCGTGGCATCCGCACGTCGAGCACGTGGCGCTCACCTGCTCGCACGCCGGCCTCGTCGTCAGCCCACAAGCCCTGGAGGCCGTGGCTTCTCGCCTCACGTGAGCGGGGCACCCGCTTGCGTCGGGCGCACGTCGTGTGCCATGGCTCCCACGCTTCACGAGGGTGGTGTCATGCGCGCGGTGTGGTGGACGGTGGTGGTGGGGTGTGTGGGGTGCAACGGCGCTGCGGCGACGTGGCAGACCCCGGCGTCGGACCTCGGTCCTGCGCTCCTGTCGGTGACGGGGACGGCCGAGGGGGACGTGTGGACCGTGGGGGCCGACGCGGGCGATGGACCGCTCGTCGGCCACCTCCACGATGGCGCCTGGGAGCGTGTGGACGTCGGAAGCGCCGGCGACCTGTGGTGGATCTGGCTGCCGCCGACCGGCGACGTGCAGGCCTGGGCGGTGGGGGCCGGCGGTCGCGCGCTCGCGTTCGACGGGACGACGTGGACCGAGACCGTCACCGACCCCGACCTGACCCTGTTCGGCATCTGGGGCGCCGCTCCCGACGACGTGTGGGCCGTGGGGGGGGACGTCACCGGCAGCGTCGACGTGGCCGGGTTGTTCCACTGGGACGGCGACACGTGGACCCGCCAGGAGCTGCCGCCGGCCGCGGCGGCGCTCACGGCGGTGTTCAAGGTCTGGGGCGCGGCGGCCGACGACGTGTGGATCTGCGGCGCCAACGGCGTGGTGGCGCACTACGACGGCACGGCGTGGGGGATGGTGGACGCCGCCACGGAGCGCACGCTGCTCACGGTCGCGGGCGACGGCCCCGACAACGTCTACGCCGTGGGCGGCTCCGGCAACGCCGAGATCGTCCACTTCGACGGCACCACGTGGACCAACGTCGAGGCCCGCTACACGCCCGAGCTCAACGGCGTGTACGTGCGGGGCGACGACGTCGCCGTGGCCGGCCGCACCGGGGCGGTGTGGTGGAAGCACGGCGACGGCGCGTTCGAGGAGGATCCGCGCGGACGCGCCACGTTCCTCGACCTGCACGCGACCTGGATCGATCCGGAAGGCGGCGTGTGGGCCGTCGGCGGCGCGATCACCGCGCTGCCGCTGTCGCAGGGTGTGATCGTGTACGGCGGCCGCCAGACGGTCCCGGTGTGGACACCCTGATCGGGTGGGTGTGGCACCACGTCGCACTTTCCTGTTGACGGGACGTGACCTCCTGAGCGTTCTCTAGCGGAGAACACCGCAAGGAACGCGCGTGGGGGTCACATGGCATGCGTGGTGTGGAGGGGTGCGCTCTCGCCCCTCCTCGTGGGCGTCTTCGCTGGGATCGGAGCGCTGTCGGCTGGGTGCGCGACGGTCGACGTCGACGACCCGTCGACGGACGGGACGGGCAATCCGCTCGACGACACCGACACGCACCTGCACCCTGACACGGACGGGCCGATCGACACGACGAACTTCCGGCCCCTGTGCCTGGAGAACGTGGCGCTGACGGCACCTCCGGAGGTGCCGGCCGAGTTCCTCGCGTGGGCCGACTCGGTCAAGGCGTCGCGCAACCGCTACTTCGGCGAGTCCGAGTGGCAGGCGCTGGAGGCTGCGGGCGAGGAGCTCGGGGCCACGCCCACCCAGTCGGTGCCCAACCGCATCAACCGCGGCTGGCACCGCCTGCGCCTGGGCGACCTCCAGGGGGCGATCGACGACCTCACGATCGCCGAGACCGACGCGATCGCGGGTGCGCCCGAGTGGCGGAGCCGGGCGCGCGAGATGCTTGCCGTGGCGTGGATGCGCAAGGCGGAGACCGACAACTGCATCACCAACGGCAGCGGTCACGCCTGCATCATCCCGTTCAACGAGCAGGGCATCCACGGTGATCCCGTCGGCATGTCCAACGCCGCCGACGTGCTGCGGCGGCTGCTCACCGAGGACGACCCCGGGACGATGACGCCCCAGTGGCTCTACAACGTCACCTTCATGGCCCGCGGCACCTGGCCCGACGACGTGGAGGTGGGCTGGCGCTTCCCCGACACGTTCCTGCGCTCGGAGAGCACGGTCGAGCCGTGGCACAACTACGCGCCGGACGTCGACATCAAGAAGGCGACGCTCGCCGGTGGCTCGGCCCTCGAGGACATCGACGGCGACGGCCTCCTCGACCTCGTCGTCAGCTCGATGGAGCCCGAGGTCGGCATGGACCTGTTCCTCAACATGGGCGACGGGCGGTTCTGCAACGCGTCCGACGCGTCGGGCCTGTCGGCGTACCCCGGCATCCTCGACTTCTCGTTCGCCGACTACGACAACGACGGCGACATCGACCTGTTCACGCCGCGCGGGTCGTGGATGCGCAGCCAGGGGGTCATCCGCCCCAGCCTGCTGCGCAACGACGGCCAGGGTCACTTCACCGACGTCGCGGTGGCCGCGGGGCTGACCAACATCTCCGGCCCGTCCCAGGTCAGCGTGTGGGGCGACATCGACAACGACGGCTGGGTCGACCTGTTCGTCGGTCGTGAGGACGACGAGGACAGCGTGACGGCGCGGTTCCCCTCGAGCCTGTACTGGAACCGCGGCGACGGCACCTTCCTCGACATCGCCGTGTCGGCGGGCGTGGCGTCGTCGGGCTTCGTGAAGGGTGCGAGCTTCATCGACTTCGACGACGACGGCGACCAGGACCTGTACGTCTCGTCGCTGCGCAGCCGCAACCGGCTCTACCGCAACAACGGCGACGGCACGTTCGTCGACCGGGGGCAGGCGCTGGAGGTGGTCGACCCGTTCAAGTCGTTCCCGACGGCGGTGTTCGACTTCGACCAGGACGGCCACCTCGACATCGTCGCCGCGGCGTTCACGAACAACTACGGCGGCGGCGGCCCGCTCGACCCCACCTACTTCCAGTCGGCCGAGTCCTACATCGCGAGCAAGCTCGGCATCCCGGCCAACCCGCTGTTCAGCGAGACCGCCAAGCTGTACCGCAACACCGGCCGCAGCTTCGAGGACTGGACGGTGCAGTCCGGTCTCGACGACATCCACGCGACGATGGGGTTCTCGGTCGGCGACTTCGACATGGACGGCTTCGTCGACCTGTACATGGCCACCGGTGCGCCGGAGTACGACGCGCTCGAGCCCAACACCGCCTACCTCAACGACGGCGGCACCCGGTACCTCGACGTGACCACCGACATCCGCATGGGGCACCTGCAGAAGGGCCACGGGGTGTCGTTCGGCGACGTCGACGAGGACGGCGACCAGGACATGTACGTCGAGATGGGCGGGGCGTTCCGCGGCGATCCGTCGCCGTCGGCCTTCTTCGGCAACCCGACGAACACCGACACCGAGGTGCGCCACCACGCGGTGACGCTGCGCCTGGAGGGCGTGCAGGCCAACCGCAGCGCCATCGGCGCCCGGGTCAAGGTGACCACGCCGCTACGGTCGTTCTACACGGTGATCGGCGAGCGCGGCTCGTTCGGTGGCAACAGCCTGCAGGTCGAGCAGACCCTGGGCGACGCAGACACCGTCACCTCCGTCGAGATCCAGTGGCCGGGCGGCGCGACGGAAGTCGTCACAGGCGTCCCCACCGACAGCATCGTCCACATCCGACAGGGTGAGGGGGTGGTCGACAGCCGCCCCTACCAGCGCTTCCAGCTGCACCTGTCCGACCACCAGCACGGGGGATGATCCAGTGCGCGCACGACTGAGGACTTCGACGACGATCGGGTGGGGGGTCGCGTTCGGCCTCGCCCTCGGCGGCTGCGCCGACGACCCCGACGCCGACCTGCCCGACTCGCTCACGCGGGTCGTGCTCCGGGACTGCCCGGCCGTGGCGGGCACGATCTGCCCGTTCGCCGGCACGGGCGTGAACGGCTTCAACGGCGAGGGCCTCGACCGGCTGGAGAGCTGGTTCTCGATGCCCATGAGCGTGGAGATCTCGCCCTACGGCAAGCCCGTGTTCGCCGACTGGAACAACCACAAGCTCCGGATGCTCGAGGACGACGGCACCCTGACCACGATCATGGGCACGTCGTTCATCGGCGACGGCGACTTCGAGGGGCAGGACCTCGTGGAGGGCGCGGCCGGCACCGACATCAACCTCAACCACCCCACCCAGCAGCGCTACTTCCCGAGCGGCGTGCTGCTGTCGGCGTCGTGGCACACCCACAAGCTCCGGATCTGGGACCCGATCACGCACGTGGGCCGGGTGATCATCGGGGGGGCCTACGGCTTCTCGCCGCCCGAGAGCGATCCGCCCGGCACGCCGCAGTCGGCCGTCGGTGCCGAGCTCAACCAGCCGCGGTGGGTGGAGATCGACAGCAAGGGCGACGTGTGGATCGTCGACATGCGCAACCTCCGCCTGCGCAAGCTCGACATGTCGAGCTTCGCGATCTCGACCATCGCCGGCAGCGGCAAGAAGGGCTTCGCGGGCACGTCCACCGGCGGCGTGGACTGCACGTCGGAGGACGCGCTGCAGACCTGCTTCGCCTTCCCCGACAGCTGGAACCCCATCCCGGGTGGGGCCATCCAGCTCAACGCCGACGAGACGTTGCTCTACGTGGCCGACAGCGAGGCGAACACGATCCGCGAGCTCGACCTGACCACGGGGCACATCCGCATCCTGGCCGGCGCGTCCGGTGTGGCCGGGGACGCCGTGGGCGCGGGCCCCGACGCCCGGTTCAGCTTCCCGTCGTCGATCGCCCTCGACCGCGACACGAACACGCTGTTCGTCGCCGACACCGACAACAACCGCATCAAGGCGATCGACCTGACCACCGAGCAGGTCTCGGTGTTCGCCGGGACGGGCGAGGCGACCTGCCCGGGCGCCGACGCGTCGTCCGGCGTGGTGGTGTGCGAGGGCCAGGAGCTCGCCGGGGACGGCGGGGATCCGCTCGACGCCACGTTCTTCCGCCCGTTCGGGGTCGACCTCGATCTCGACGGCAACGTCGTCGTCGCCGACACCTTCAACCATCGCTTCCGCGTCATCTACCGATGAGGTGCTCCGTGCGCGTGCTCCGCCTCCTGCTGCCCTCGATCTGTGCGACGAGCCTCGTGTCGGCGTGCGGTGCGCCCGGGGACGGCGCCACCGCGTCGTGCCTGGACGCCGACGCCGAGCCGGGCACGCTGTGCACCGTGGTGGGCAAGCTCGGCATCGCCAGCCTGTCGCCGGACGGCGTGCGCGCCGCGGGCGCCGAGCTGTACCTGCCGGTCGACACCACGCTCGGCCCGGACGGGCGCCTGTACGTGATGGACTGGAACAACCACCGCATCCGGCGCGTGGAGCTCGACGGCACGATCCAGACGCTCGCGGGCAACGGCACGCTGGGCGATGGTCCGGAGGGTCCGGCGCTGTCGGCGTCGTTCAACCACCCGACCAACGTGGCGTTCCACCCCGACGACCCCGACCTGCTCTACATCGCCGCGTGGCACAACAGCCGCATCGAGACGCTCGACCTGATCGACGGCACGCTGACGTTCATCGCCGGTGACGGGGATCGCGCCTACGGCGGCGACGGGGGGCCGGCGACCGACGCGATCCTCGACCTGCCGTCGTCGCTCGTGTTCGACGACGACGGGGCGATCCTGCTGTCGGACACGGCCAACCAGATCATCCGCCGCATCGACCCGGACGGCACCATCACCACCTTCGCGGGCACGGCGCCGCCCGGTCTGCTGTCGAACGGGCAGACCGATCGGCGCTTCGGCTGGGAAGGCGACGGCGGGCAGGCGTCGGCCGCGACGTTCAACTTCGGCTGGGGACAGCGCGGCTACCCGGGCGGGCGGATCGCGAAGATGGGCCGGACGCTGCTGGTGGCCGACTCCTACAACTTCGTCGTGCGCAAGATCGACCTCGACACAGGCGTCGTCGAGCACGTGGCCGGCACCGGCCTGATCCCCGGCTACGGCGGGGATGGCGGCCCGGCGGCCACGGCGCCGCTGGCGTTCCCGGCCGACGTGGCGGGCGACGAGGACGGCAACATCTACATCGCCGACACGCTGAACCACTGCGTCCGGCGCGTCGACGCGGCCGGCACCATCGACGTGGTGGCGGGCGTGTGCGGTGAGGCGGGCGCCGACGGGGACGACGGCCCGGCGACGTCGGCCCACCTGCTGTCGCCGTTCGGTGTGAACGTGGGCGACGGGGTGCTGTACATCGCTGACACCGAGAACCACGCGATCCGGGCGATGCGCATCGACTGATCCCCTGAGCAGGACCGGCGCGCCGCGATGGGGGTCGCGGGCGCGCCGGCGGGGTGGTCGTCGCGTCAGGGGGGAGCGCGACGACCGGACCCGGTGGGGAGACCGATCAGAGGCAGCTGCCCTCGTAGTCGACGGGCCAGCCGGCGGTGTAGGCCAGGCAGTCGTTGCTGTAGGTGTTGCCGTCGATGCCGCAGACGGGGCGGAAGATGAACGAGCAGATGCCCGGGCCGATGCGGCGCATGAACGTGTTCGACGCCACGACGCCCGTGGACGGGTGGAAGCCGAAGGCCTGGAACGTGGCCGTGCCGCTGGCGGAGGCCGGGTAGTTGATCGTGGTGGTGGCGACGCCGTTGGCGTCGGCGACGGCCGTGGTGGCCTGGTAGACCGGCGGCAGCAGGTCCATGCAGATGCCGTTGAGCGCGGCGGGGCAGGGGCCGGCGCCCTCGCCCTGCAGCGTGACGGCGAAGCGGACCTGCGTGCCGGGGGCGAGGTCGGCCCAGGTGAGGCGGACGGGCGCGCCGCCGAACATCTCACTGACGACCATGGCCGGGAAGCCCAGCGGCACCGGCGCCTGCTCGACGGCCGCATCGGCGAGGTCGAGGTCGGCCTGCTGCGCGGCGTCGCAGGCGGCGAAAGCGAAGGGGACGACGAGGGCGAGGTACTTCGTCATGGGAGGCTCCGGGACGCTGGACCGGGGGGTCCGGGTGAAGGGTTCGGCTGAGTCGTGACTCAATGAAGTGGCGGTGTTTTGAGCCGCGACTCAATTGAGTGTCGACTTAGTACGCGATGCGCAGACGTCCGTCAACGATCGTGTCGCGATTTTTCCGCGATGCGCGAGGAGAACCCCACGATCGGGGGTGTGCTCAGGCCTCGGGGAGCGCGACGCCGTCGAGCGGGGGACCGCCACCGTCGAGGGCGTCGAGCGCGACCTTCGTGGCGAAGGCCAGCACGTCGGCGGCCTCCTCCGGCGACACCGCCCCGGGGTCGTAGCGACGCATCACGCGGCTGCCGTAGGACACGGCCATGATGAACCGGGCGAGGGTGGCGCGCCGCGGGTGGTCGATCCGATCGTAGCGGGCGAGCAGCGCGTCGAGGTTGGTGAGCGTGCCCTCGAGCTGCGGCTTGAGCAGGTCGAGCAGGTCCTTCTCGCCCGCGAGGGCCTCGGCCCAGATGCGGTCGAGCGCCCGCCAGCGCGCGTCGCGGTGGTACTGGAGCTCGCCGTCGTGCATCTGCTGCACCAGCTCGTCGGCCGTGGGGTCGTCGGTGAACCACTTCGTCTCGCGATCGATGTTGTTCACGACCTCCCGGAACAGCTCCGACTTCGACTTGAAGTGGAAGTAGACCAGGGCCTCGGAGTAGCCGGCGTCGGCGGCCACGTCGGCGACGCGCGTGCCGCGGTAGCCCTTGCGCGAGAAGCGCTTCAGCGCCGCGTCGAGGATCGCCTCCCGCGCGCGCTCCGGATCCTTCGGGGTGCCGCGACGGCGTGGGGGCATGGACGGGCTCCGGGGGGCGGGGCGCGGGTGCGGTGCGCACGGCCGACGTGGCGGGCACTTAAGGGGTGGACGGGACGCTGACCAGCTGAGTCCGGACTCAGGTGACAACGGGGCCCGCCTCACGACGTGCGTTGGAACGGGATCGTGCGTGGCGAAGGCGCAGGGGTTCGGCGGTCCGTCACGCCGCCGCCGGGCCGGGGGTCGCGTCCGGAGCGGCGCTGGCATAGCATCGGCCGGCCTGCACGGGCGGAGGACGGTTGACGGACGAGGCGCCCGCGACGACGCTGCGTTGGCCGGAAGAGGTGCGGCACATCGAGGGCTTCGACGGCTTGCGCGCGCTCGCCGTGCTGCTGGTGGTGCTGTTCCACACCAACGGCGTGTTCCTGCCGGCCGCGCTGCCGGGGCTCACGGCGCTGGCGCGCATGGGGTGGTCGGGCGTCGACCTGTTCTTCACGCTGTCGGGCTTCCTCATCACCGGCGTGCTGGTGCGCACCGCCGGCGATGCCCACTACTTCCGCAACTTCTACGTCCGGCGTCTGCTGCGGATCTTCCCGCTGTACTACGGCGTCGTCACCCTCGTGGTCGTGCCCCGCCTCCTCGCCGGGCTGCCGATCGGCATGCCGTGGTGGTCGCTGTACGCCTACGTCTCCAACTTCTGGATCGCGCACGGTCCGCAGACCGACCTGGCCCTCGACGTGACGTGGTCGCTGTCGATCGAGGAGCAGTTCTACCTGGCGTGGCCGCTGCTCGTGGCCGTGCTGCCACGCCGCGCGCTGGTGGCGGTGGCGGTGGCGGCCGTCGCCGTGGCGCCGTGGCTCCGCGCGCAGGTCTTCTCGCCCGACGACCTCGCCGCCTACATGTACACGTGGTGCCGGATGGACGCGCTCGCGCTGGGTGCGCTGGGTGCGCTGGCGTGGCACCACCGCGTCGCGGGGTTCGTGCGCGCCACCCAGGTGCTCGCGTGGCCGGCGGCGCTGGGGGGCGTGGCGCTGGCCCTGTCGGGGTGGATGGACAACCAGGACGAGACGTGGGCGGTCGTCGGCTACAGCGTGGTCGCCGGGCTCACGACCGTGGTGGTGCTCGGGCTCGCCTCGGGCGGTGCGCCGTCGCTGCGGCGCCTGCTGTCGTGGGCGCCGCTCGCCCACGTGGGCAAGGTGTCGTACGGCATCTACCTGCTCCACCCGATCGTGCTCGTCGCCGCGGCGGCGGTCGTGCCGCGCCTGGGTCTGGATCCGACCGCCGGGCCGGTGCAGGGCGTGCTCACGCAGGTCGCGGTGGTCGCAGCGTCGGTCGCCGTCGCCACGCTCGTCTACCGGACGATCGAGGCGCCGCTGCTCGGACTCAAGGACAAGCTGGCGCCCTACGGTGCCAACCCGACGACCGCGGCGCGCTGATCGCAACGGGCCCGTGAGACCGCGTGGCGGAACCGCGAAGGTTGCGCGACACCGACCGGATCGCGGCCTGCGGGGCGCTACAGCGGCGCGCCCGAGGAGGATCCGTTGTCGCTCGACGCGCACACGGCAGGGCTCCTGGCGGTCGCGCGCACGCTGCACCGACGCGGCGCGTTGCCGGCCACCAGCGGCAACCTGAGCGTTCGCCTCGGTCCGCGCACCATGCTGGTGACGGCCAGCGGGCGGGACAAGGGCGCGCTCGTGCCCGACGACCTGCTCGTGGTCGACGTCGACACCCAGGAGGTGCTCGGCACGGCGGGAGCGGCCACGTCGGGGCGTCCGTCGGCCGAGACCGCGCTGCACGCCGCGCTGTACCGCCGCGACGGAGCCTGCGGCGCCGTCGTCCACACCCACGACGCCGGGTCGACCGTGCTGTCGATGGCGGCGGACACGGCGGTGGTGCTCGACGGCTACGAGCTCGCCAAGGCGCTGCACGGCGTCACGCGGCACGACGTCCCCGTGGTGGTGCCCGTGGTGGACAACGACCAGGACGTGCCGGCGCTCGCCGACGCGGTCGACCGTCGGCTGGCCGCCGACAGCGTCGCCTACCTGATCCGCGGCCACGGGCTGTACACGTGGGGACCGACCCTGACCGACGCCGCCCGCCACGTCGAGGCGCTCGGCTTCCTGTTCGACTGTGAGCTCCGTCGGAGGGCCCGGTGACCCATCTGGCCGTGATGACCGAGGTGCCGCCGCACCGTGTGATCGACGTCCTGCATCGACGGGCCGACGTCGTCGCGGTCCTGCGTGCGGTGGGGGTGGTCCTCGAGCGGTGGCTCCCACCGGAGCTGCCGTGCGACGACGTGCTGGCGGCGTGTGCGACGCCGATCGCCCGCTGGAAGGCGACGCGCGGCTACACCACCGTCGACGTCCTGTCGGTGCGTCCGGACGACGCCGACGTGGCTGCGCTGCGGGAACGCTACCTCGTCGAGCACACCCACGACGACGCCGAGGTGCGCGCCTTCGTGGAGGGCGAGGGGACCTTCTTCCTGCACCCGGGCCGACAGGTGCTCCGGCTCCACTGCAAGCGGGGCGACCTGCTCTCCCTGCCGGCGGGCCTGCCTCACTGGTTCGATGCCGGGGACGCGCCGTGTTTCACCGCGGTGCGCCTGTTCACCCGCCCCGAGGGGTGGGTGGCGGCGGCGACCGGGCGCGAGCTCGCGCGTACCGTGCCCGTGGGCCCGGCGTGATCGACGCGGTCGTCGTCGACATCGAGGGCACCACGGTGCCGGTCGCGTTCGTCCACGAGCGGTTGTTCCCTTACGCGCGCACGCGGATGGGGACGTGGCTGGCCGAGCACGCCAGCGCCCCCGAGGTGCGGGCCGTGGTCGACGACGTGCGGCGGGAGGCCGGGCTGCAGGGGCGCGGTCTGGCGGCCGTGGTCGACCAGCTCGAGGCGTGGATGGCCGCCGATGCCAAGGTGACGCCGCTCAAGACCCTGCAGGGCTGGGTGTGGGAGGACGGGTACGCCACGGGTGCGCTGCGCGCGCCGGTGTATCCGGACGTCGTCGCCGCACTCGGCCGCTGGCGGGCCCACGGGTGGCGCGTGGCGGTGTACTCGTCGGGGTCGGTGCACGCCCAGCAGCTGCTCTACGGCCACACGACCGCCGGCGACCTGCGCGGCGCGTTCGACCGCTGGTTCGACACCACGACGGGCAGCAAGCGCGAGCCGTCCAGCTACGTGGCGATCTGCGCGGCACTGGAGGTCGCGCCCGCGCGCACGTGGTTCCTGTCGGACCTGGTGCACGAGCTCGATGCGGCTGCGGCGGCCGGCCTCCAGACCACCCTCATCGTGCGGGACGGCCCGCGACCTGCTGACGGGCGTCACGCCGCGGCGCGCAGCCTGGAGGGGCTGCTGCCCCCGGGGATCGCGTCGTCACCTGACGACACCTCCAGGTGATCCGCACGCGCGCAACCGTCGCACGCAGCCGCACAGTCGGCACCGGTGCGTCGCGGGTGGTTTTCGGCAGCGGGCGATGATGCCTCCTTCGCGGAGGTGGTCATGGTGATGCGGGATCGTACGTTTCAACGGGTGTTCTCGAAGACGTTCGTCTACAACATCCTGTTCGAGGACGCCGAGGTGGACGAGCGCTACCTGGGCCTCGACGCCACGTCGACGGTGCTCGGCATCTCCGGCGCGGGCTGTGGCATTGCCGGCATGGTGTCGGCCAACCCCCGGCGGGTGGACGCGGTGGACATCAACCACCACCACCTCGCCCTCGCCGCGCTCAAGGCCACCGCGGCGCGCGAGCTCGACAGCTACGAGGACTTCTACGACCTCCTGGGCCGCGGCTGGCACGTGGAGCCCGAGCGCGTGGTCGGCCGGGTCGCCGAGGCGCTGCCCGCCCGGTACGCCCGCTACTGGCGTCGCCACGACCACCGGTTCGAGCGGACGCTGTACCACCAGGGGCTGACGGCCAAGATGCTGCGCGCGGTGCGCAAGCACGCCGGGCTCGACGCGAGCTGGCTCCGCTCGGTGGCGCTGCTCCCCGAGGCCGACCGCATGCAGGCGGTCCGCGACATCCTCGCACCGCTGGCGGCGAACGCCGGCGCCCGCTGCGTGCTGGGCTCGCCGGTGCAGCTGCTGGCGCTGGGCATCAACTTCCAGCAGCGCGACCGTCTCGTGGCCTCCGAGCAGCAGACGATGGTGGAGTACTTCGTCACCCACCTCGTCCGGCTCGCGCAGACCGACGTCGCGCGGAACTGGTTCGCCTGGTACGGCGCCGCCGGGCACTTCAACCACGACGACCCCGACGCCGTGCCGCCGTACCTGCGGCGCTCGCGCTGGGCGCGCAGCGTCGAGGCCGACACCGAGCTCGCCTTCCACCACGGCAACATCTTCGACGTGCTCGGGGGCGCCGGGGCCCGCACGTGGTCCCACTACACCCTGTGCGACGCGGTCGACTGGATGCCCGAGCCGGTGCAGCAGCGCCTGTTCGCCGAGATCCGACGGACCGCGCGCCCGGGGGCCGTGGTGCTGTGGCGCAGCGTCGAGGACGTCGACCTGCCCCAGCGCCTGGGCATCTCGCGGTGGCTGGAGCGGATGCCGGTGTCCGACGCCGCCACGGAGCAGGACCGCAGCCGCCAGTACCGGCAGGTCAACTTCTACCAGGTGACGGCGTGAACGCCGTCGACGACGACGCCCACCGCGACTTCCTCAACCGGTACTACCGGTGGAGCCGGCCCATCTACGACCTGACCCGGAAGTACTACCTGCTGGGGCGGGACCGGACGCTGAGGGCGCTGGCCGCCGAGCCGTGGCGCGGCCTCGTCGAGATCGGACCGGGCACCGGGCGCAACCTCGTGGCGCTGCGGCGGCTGCGGCCGGACGCGGTGCTCGGCGGCGTGGAGGCCTGCGACGCCATGCTGGCGCTGGCGCGGACGCGGCTGCCCGACGCCCGGCTGGTGCACGGCTTCGCGGAGTCCGCGCCCTACGCGGACCTGCTCGGGGTGCCGGTGGAGCGCGTGCTGTTCTCGTACAGCCTGTCGATGATCCAGGACCCGGACGGCGCGCTGCGGCAGGCGCGGGCGCAGGTGGCCCCCGGGGGCAGCGTGGTGGTGGTGGACTTCGGCGACCTGCGGGGCCTGCCGCGCCCGGCGGCCGACGCGCTGACCCGCTGGCTGCGTACGTTCCACGTCGCGCCGCTGCAAGCGTCCTGGCTCACCGAGCGCGGCGCGAGCCTGACCTGGGGCCCCGGGCGCTACTACGTGGTGGCGACGTTCCCGTCGACCGCGTCGCGGGCGGCCTGAGCGAGGCGAGGCGGCCTCCCGTCGGTGGCCGCCCCGCGATGCGCCGAGGACCTGCGCGCTACGGCGTGAGCAAGCAGGCGGTCGTGGGCACGTCCACCTGCTGCAGCGGGCAGAGGAGCGCCTCGGCGAAGGTGGGCGCGTAGCCGTCGGCGTGGGACACGGCCGGCGTCGGCGCGTAGGTCGACTCGAAGCCGGCCCCCTCGTAGACCAGGTTGACGTGGACCAGGGCCTGGGCGACGCCGTCACCGGGGAAGGTGGACGCGCCGATCAGGTCCATCGGGATCTTGAACTCGACGAAGTTGTTGGCGTTGTTCTCGGCGTGGAGGATGCCCACGCCGTCGAGCCCGTCGGCCGCCGGGGACCCGCTGTCGGACTGGCTCCACGACGCGCCGTCGTAGTGCCAGACCATCGCGAAGCCGTCGTCCATCTTCCACCAGATGACGTCGGTGAACGGGAAGTTCGTCGTGGCGGTCTGGGTGCCGATCGCGAACGGCGCCGTGTACGTGCCGCTCGTGCCGTCGCCCACCAGGATCTGGACCCAGTGCTGGGTGCCGCCCGACCCGATGTCGCCGTGGTTGACGCCGACGTACAGGTTGAACAGGTCCCAGGTGACGTAGTTGGTGCCGCCGGTGGAGGCGAAGCCCTCGTCGGTGGCGTTCCAGTCGGCCGGGTCGCCGTCGATGGAGAAGACCTGGTGGGTGTAGACCCGGAAGGCGGCGACGCTGTTGGGGTCGACGGGGCTGCCGAGGTCGAACGTCAGCGACGCAGTGTACTCCGGGTCGTAGAGCGCGTTCGGGAACGAGGTGTCGGGCACCACCGAGTAGGACGACTCGAAGCCCGCGCCCTCGTAGACGAAGGTGCCGTGGTAGAGCAGGTCGCCCCGCAGGTCGAGGCCCAGCGCCGACAGCGGCAGCATGAACTCGACGACGTTGTTCGCGTTGTTCTCGGCCTGGGCGCCGCCCAGCGTCGTGAACGCGCCAGAGCCGTCGAAGGACTGCGACAGCACCTGCCACGCCGCGCCGTCCCACGCGAGCACCTCGGCGAACGAGTCGTCCGCCTTCCAGCGCACGAGGTGGGTGGCCTTGAACGCGAGCCCGGGCAGCTGGGTGTTGAGCTGGCTGCCGACGCGACCGCCGTCCACGCCGTTGCCGAACAGGGCGACGAACCAGGTCTGGTTGCCACCGGAGCCGACGTCGGTCTCCCGCACGCCGAAGTAGACGTTGTCGTTGTCCCAGGTGACGACCTGCTGGCTCGACGGGTTGAAGCCGACGTTCGAGGTGTCGAACATCGCCTGCGCGGGCCAGTCGGAGGCGTCGCCGTCGACGGTGATCGCGCTGCGCCACGCCGACACGAGCGGATCGCTGCCGTCGGTGACCTCGTCGCCGTCGTCGATGCCGTCGCCGTCGGAGTCGGGGTCGAGCGGGTCGGTGCCGTGGCCCCAGACCTCGTCGCCGTCGTGGATGCCGTCGCCGTCGGTGTCGACGTCGCCCGGGTCGGTGCCGTAGACGAGCGTCTCGCCGAGGTCGGCGATGCCGTCGCCGTCGCCGTCGGTGTCGGCCACCGTCGGGTCGGTCATCGTGGTGGCGACCTCGTCACCGTCGGAGATGCCGTCGCCGTCGGTGTCGGGATCGAGCGGATCGGTGGCGGTGCCGCAGGGCGTCTCCTCACCGTCGGACAGGCCGTCGCCGTCGGAGTCGTACAGGTTCGGGTCGGTGCCCCAGTACGCGATCTCGCTGTCGTCCGGCAGGCCGTCGCCGTCGGTGTCGGGCGGGGTGCGCGTGAGCTGGTAGCCGTTGACGCCGAAGCGACCGGTGGCCGTCGTCTGGGTGAAGTCGATGTTCACCGGGCCGGCGGTGGTGACGCTGAACGTGAACGTCTTGGAGGCGACGGAGACCACGTTGGTGGTGCCCGACGTCATCGTGACCGTGCCCTTCGACACGCCGTCGACCGCGATGCTGCCGGTGGGCGTGGCGAAGCCGTCCTGCGCCACGTGGTGCAGGGTGGTCATCGTGTACTCGCCGACCGGCAGGTCGAGGGTGAACCGCATCGTGTTGTTCAGCGCGGCCGTGTGGTAGCCGTCGCGGAGCAGGTTGTTGTAGGACGCGTAGATGCCCGAGATCGCCGGCTGGGTCGTGCCGAAGTCGTAGGCACGGCCGGTGCTGGCGCCCGCGGGCCACGTGACGCGCTGGTTGACGTTGTCGCCGGTGCCCAGCGGATCGGTGAAGTCCTGGTTGGCGTCGGCCGTGGGGATCGTGGCGGTGCTGTTCGCCGTGTAGGACAGGTAGCCGGACTGGGTCTGGATCACGCCCTCGTTGGCGTTGACCGACGTGTTGCCGTCGCCGTCCATGTCGACGAACATCGTGACCTCGCCCTCGTTCGTGGCGGGATCGGTGCCGGCGACATTGACCTCGTAGCCGTCGGGGTAGCCGTCCCCGTCGGTGTCGCAGTCGAGCGGGTCGGACGACGTGACGTAGATCTCGTCGCCGTCAGACAGCCCGTCGCCGTCGGTGTCGACGAGGTTCGGGTCGGTGCCGGTGATGTTCGTCTCGTCGTAGTCGAACAGCCCGTCGCCGTCGGTGTCGACCATCTTGATCAGGTCGAAGTAGCCGGTGGCGACGAAGCCGGAGACGCCCGCCGGGCCGAAGCCGCCCTGCAGGTGGTCGTCGCCGGTGATCTCGAGGAAGTTGCCCGTCCAGGTGACCGGCGTGGACCCGTCGTCGAGCGTGCCGCTGGCCACCGCCGTGGCGGGGTTGAACGACCCGAGCATCTCGAAGCTGACGTCGTAGGACCCGAGGAACGGGTTGGCGATCGAGCACACGGCGTTGACGCCGGTGGTGGCCTTGTTGGGATCGTCGATCTGCTGGACGGCGTCGTTGTCGACGAGGACGCGGGCGGCGCCCGAGCAGATCACGTGGCCGAGCCCGAACGCGGTGTAGTCGAAGTCGACCACGAAGTCGCCGCGGTAGGTGCCGTCCCAGCGGTCGGGGTCGAAGGCGCACGTGCCGTTGGGCTGGCCCGGCGAGCCGAGGTCGACGCCGCCGGGGATGGGCACGTCGGCCTGGCAGAAGCCGGTGCCGGTGGCCTCGTCGCGCTCCTGGGCCACGCCCGGTGCGAGCGTGAGCGTGGACAGGTCGACGCTGTCGAGGGTGGCGACGCCGTCGTCGATGCCGACCACGTCGGTGGCGTTGGCGATCACCATGCCGGTGGCCACCGCGTCGGCGGTCAGGCCCCAGCAGGTCGACAGCCCGGCGGCGCTGCGCGCGACCACGACGAGGTCGCCGGGGTCGGCGAAGACGGGCACCGCCAGCGTCGACGACGTGCTGTTGGTGGTCAGGCCCAGGCCGATCAGGTTGACGCGGTTCGTGCCGCTGTAGATCAGCTCGACGTACTCGCCCGCGCTGTCGGCGCAGTCGTTCGGGTCGGCCATGATCTCGTTGATCAGCAGGTCGCCCGGCACCAGGTCGGCCAGGGTGTCGGGGCAGACACCGTTGGCCAGCGACGGCGAGCCGAAGTCGCCCGAGCCGGCGTCGGTGTCGGCGTAGCACCAGGTGGGGCCGACGTCGTCGTCGAGCTCGAACGCCGCGCCGTCGAGCAGCGTGAAGCTGTTGAAGTCGACGCTGGCGACCGTGGTGGCGCCGTAGGAGACGGTGAGGCTGTCGCCCGCGTCGTCGAGGAGCAGGTTGTAGGTCAGGTCGGCCGCCGCGCCGTAGCAGGCGGTGTAGCCGGTGCCGTTGTTGGCGAAGACGAGGCGGTCGCCGGGGTAGGCGACGTGCCGCACGGGCAGCGTGTAGGTGGCCGTGTCGTTGTCGAGCACGAGCTCGTACAGGTCGACGCGGTCGCTGCGGTTGTAGACCACCTCGAAGTACTCACCGGCCGTGTCGGCGCAGGCGGACGGGGTGGCCATGAACTCGACGATGGTCATGTCACCGGGGAGGAGGTCCTCGACGCCGAAGATCGTGTCGCCGGGATCGGTGGGGTCGGAGCCGCGGTCGACCTCCTCGCCGTCGTCGGCGCCGTCGCCGTCGGTGTCGGGGTCGTTGGGATCGGTGCCGTAGACGCCGGTCTCGTCGGCGTCGGTCAGGCCGTCGCCGTCGGTGTCGACGGGCGGGCTGTCGAAGGTGTCGCAGTCGCTGTCGATGCCGTCGCCGGGGGTCTCGGTGGCGCCGGGGTGGATGGCGGCGTTGAGGTCGTTGCAGTCCTCGGGGGACGTCTGGACGGGGTCGGCCTCGAGGAACGGCGCGGACGGCACGGCGAAGCTGGTGGGCACGTGCATCGCGCAGGACTCGAAGCTGACGGCCGTGGTCCACGCGTCGTTGTCGCGGTCCCACCACCAGCTCACCTCGTCGATCGCCCGCACGTCGGTGCCGTAGGGGCCGCCGAGCAGGGTGAGGACGCGGCCGGCGTCCGTCAGACCGCCCGGCGCGGCGCGCGGCGCGCCGATCATCAGGTCGGGCACGCCGTCCTGGTTGATGTCACCGCGACCGGCGACGGTCAGGCCGAACGACTCGAACGCGATGTCGCCGAGGATCTTGGCGCCTTCCATCACGTCGAAGTTGGCTGCCGAGTAGGTGGGGAACACGCCCACCGGCAGGCGTCCGAAGCTCTCGAGCTTGCCGAGGAAGAACGCGCCGCCGGCGTCGCGCACCTCCGTGAACGAGGGGCGGCCGTAGACGAGGTAGAGCGCGCCGGCGTCGCGGCCGACCTGGTCGTCGTCGGCGGCGGTGACGGCGATGTCGTCGAAGCCGTCGGCGTTCACGTCGCCGACACCAGCCACGACGCGGCCGGCGATGGCGCCCAGGGCGCCGGTGAGCTTGACCAGCGACACGGTGCCGACATTGACGGTGCCCGTCCAGCGCGTGGCGTTGCCGCCGACGAGCCAGGCGTAGTTGCCGGACGTGCCGATCGCGATGTCGGCGAGGCCGTCGCCGTTGACGTCGCCGGCTCGCGAGATCGACCAGGTGAAGCGCTCACCGAGCGAACCGCCGCGCAGGATCGCGTCGGGCGACTGGGCGCCGCTCCGCCGGGTGCTGCCGCCGTAGAGCACGAAGGCCGCGCCGCGCTCGAGGTCGAGCGCGCGGTTGGCGCCGAGCACCACGTCGTTGAACGTGTCGCCGTCGAGGTCGCCCACGACCGCCACGCTGTTGCCGAGCTCGTCGCTGGCGTCGGTGCCGAGGATCGTGGCGTCGGCCGCGCTGACCAGGTCGATCTGGCTGGCGAGCGACGGCCCGCCGTAGACGATGTAGGCCTTGCCGCGGCGGGACTGGCCGCCCTCGCCGTTGCGCGGCGCGCCGATGACGATGTCGTCGTAGAAGTCGCCGTCGAGGTCGCCGACCGCGACGCCGGCGCCGGTGTAGCCGCTGCCGCGCTCGCCGCGGAGGATGACGTCGGCGTTGAGCGACTGGAGCTCGCCGCTGACGAGGGGACCGTAGAACACGTAGACGGCGCCCTGATCGATGTCGGGCACGCGGGAGCCGGGACCACCGAGCACGAGGTCGGCGAAGCCGTCACCGTTGACGTCGCCGAACGCGGCGGACGCGCCCAGGCGGGTGCTGCGGCGCGTGCCGACGATCTTGACGTTCCAGTTGCCGGCGCCGCCGGCCAGGGCGGGATCGAGCGTGAGCGTGCCGCCCTCGTCGTCGCCGAAGCGGATGTAGACCGCGCCGCCCTCGATGGCGCCCTCGTTGGAGCCGGGGTTGGCGATCATCATCTCGTCGTCGCCGTCGAGGTCCTGGTCGGGGACGAACCACAGGCCGCCCGCGCCGAGCTGGGTGTTGGCGACCGGGCCCTGCAGCGTGAGGAAGGCGCGGCTGGTGCCCGGCAGGTTGCCGCCCAGGTAGTACAGGCCGTCACAGTCGTTGTCGGTGAAGTCGCAGACCTCGACGCCACCGGGGCCGGCTGCGGCGCTGGCGTCGTTGCAGTCGTCGTGGCTGGCGACGTAGCCGGGGGGCTGGGTGCAGGCGCGGAGGCTGTCGAACGGGTTGCCCGTGCCGTCGCCGTCGGTGTCGCGGTACCACGTCGACGCATCGACGCTGGACCCCTCGTCGATGACGTCGTCGCAGTCGTTGTCCTGGCCGTCGCACACCTCGTTGGCGGCGGGGCTGCGGGCGGGGTCGCCGTCGTCGCAGTCGAGGCCGGTGGTGATGGCGTCGAAGAACGAGGGCGCCTCGCAGGCGACGAACGGCAGGCTGCGGTCGCCGTAGCCGTCGCCGTCGACGTCGGCGTACCAGGTGGTGGCGTCGAAGGCCGACGCGTCGTCCACCAGGCCGTCGCAGTCGTTGTCGATGCCGTCGAGGCAGGCCTCGGCCGCGCTCGGGTTGACGTCTTCGTCGCCGTCGTCGCAGTCGGAGACCGCGCCGCAGGCGGGGAAGCCGTCGCCGTCGCTGTCGCCGGGACCGGTGTGCCCGTCGCAGTTGTAGTCGGTGCCGTCGCAGGCCTCGGGGGCGGACGGGCGGATCAGGCCGTTGGTATCGTCGCAGTCGCCGGCGTCGCTGACGTAGCCGGGCGGCTCGGCGCACGCGACGAGGGTGTTGCCGGCGTCGCCGAAGCCGTCGCTGTCGGTGTCGGCGTAGAACACGGCCTCGTCGGCCACGTCGTCGCCGCCGAGGAACACGCCCGCGATGCCGGAGCGGAACGCGACGTCGCTGGCGCGCCAGGCGCCGATCACCGCGTCGTCGTAGCCGTCGGCGTTGAGGTCGCCGGCGGCGATCGCGGAGCCGGCGAAGTCCTGGTAGGCCGCGCCGCGCATCCAGGCGTTCGCGTCGAGCAGCGAAGAGCTGCCCGGGAGGAACGGGCCGTAGACGATGTAGGCAGCGCCGGCGCCCGCGACGAGACCGGGCGCGCGCTCGCCGCCGGTGAGCACGTCGGCGTAGCCGTCGTTGTTGTAGTCGTGGCCGCCGACGACGGTGGTGCCGGCGAGCGTGTTGGCGGCCGAGCCGTAGATGCCGTGCAGCGACGAGCTGTCGAGGGCGCCGGTGGCGCTGGCGAGGGCACCGGAGACCGCGAACACCGCGCCCACCTTGGTGCCGCCGAGCTGCTTGGAGCCGACCCAGAAGTCGGGGTGGCCGTCGGCGTCGAGATCGCCCGCGGGCGATGCGGACGAGCCGGCGCGGTCGTACTGGCGGCCGTACAGCGACAGCCGGGCCGCGGTGGTGGCCAGCGATGACGGCAGGGACGGCGCGCCGTCGTAGACGTAGAAGGCGCCGGCGCGGCTCGCCGCGGTGTCGTCGCGGGGGGCGCCGATGCCGACCTCGTCGTCGCCGTCACCGTCGAGGTCGCCCAGGCCCACCACGGTGAGGCCGAACGACGAGGTGTCGGAGGCGCCGGCGAAGCGCACGTCGGCTGTCGTGGCCGACTGCAGGCCGGTGATCGGACCGAACCACACGTAGGCGGCGCCGCGCTTGTTGCCGTCGTCGGACTGCTTGGGCGCACCGACGATCACGTCGGAGAAGCCGTCGCCGTTGACGTCGGCCGCGCCTACGGCGGTGCCGAACTCGTCGCCGGCGACGGCGCCGAGGAAGCGCGCGGTGGACTGGGTGGCGAGGTCGACGAACACGTTGCTCGTGAGCGTGGCGCCGCTCACGAGGTGGGCGATGCCCGCCCCGGCCGAGGCGCCCACGTAGACGAACGAGCCGATGAGCAGGTCGTCCTTGGCGTCGCCGTCGACGTCGCCGGCGTTGGCGAGCGCCCAGCCGGTCTTGTCCTCGAAGGCCTCACCCAGCAGCGTGACGTCGGCGAGCGACGGATCCAGCGTGGGGTTGGTGCCCAGCGGGCCGAAGAAGACGTAGACCGCGCCGGCGTTGCGGCCGTTCGTGTCGTCGCCCTCGGCGCCGACCGCGAGGTCGTCGATGCCGTCGCCGTCGAAGTCGCCCACCGCCATCGACCGACCGATGTGGTCGCCCTCCACGGCGGGGCCGACCAGCACGTTGCTGTCGGCGCCAGCATCGAAGGTGCCCTGGAGCTGCTGGACGCCGAGGTCGCAGCTGTCGGGCACGGCGAGGGCAGCGGGTGCGACCGCGAGGAGCGCGGCGGCGACGGGCACGGACACACGTTGAGGCATGACGACTCCCCATTCCGTCGCAGGCGCGGCGAAGCGCGGGCACTGCCGGCGTGTGGCGGCCGCGAGACCTGCGAGAGCACGGGAAGTCTACGCGCAATGTTTTCCCGGCGGGGCGAATCGTTGTGCGTACCGACGCTCGGTTGCGGGATGTCGCTGTTTTGAGGCGGATCGTTTCGTGACCCGAAAGTGAGTCACGCTCGTTGCAGTCCTGGCACGCGGCCCGATCCGGGTGGTGAATCCTCCGTGGATCCACGGCGGCATCACGCAGGACGGCCGCCCGCGACGCGAGGTCGGGGCGGCCGTCGGGAGGTGGCGAGACGCGACGGTCGTCGCGCCGAGGCGTCCGTTTGCCCTGCCGTCGTCGCGGTCCGGAGACGTCGACGACGGCGGGCCGCGGACGTCAGTTCGGGTACAGCGTGAAGCTCCCGCTGATGGTGCCGAGGCCGCTGTAGCTGAACGACCACGGGTCGCTCGCGAGCTGCGGGCCGGCGCCGACGTCCTCGAACGCGCCGGTCCACGTGGTGACGGGCGTGCCGCCGTCGGTGATGTCGCCGGAGATGTCACCGGTGAACGGGTCGACCGACCCCTCGATGCCGAACGCGACCGGGAGGCTGAACGTGGTGATCACGCACGACCCGGTGCCCGAGATCTGCGTGGACGCCGCGTCGTCGTAGGTGACGGTCGCGGTGCCCGGGCACGCGTACGGCACGCCGCCGGTCGTGAAGGTCAGGTTCACCGTGCCGGTCCACGAGCCCTCCACACACGCGGCCAGGTGGCTGCCGAGCGAGTGGGCGGTGGTGTTGTTCGGCGCGGTGATCGACCACTCGGTGATGTCGAACGTGGCGGTGGGCTCGGTCGCGAAGCAGTTCCGGGTGGCGATGCCGTCGGAGTACTCCCAGACCTCGCCGGTGCCGTCCACGCCGATCACGCCGAAGACGTCGACCACCGTGCCGGACACCGCCAGGGCGTAGACGTCGTCGCCGTTGCCGCTGATGGTGCCGCTCTGCATGTCCGGCGCCGCGCCGAAGGTGCCCGCGAAGTCGAAGGTGCCCGACGTGCCGATCACGAAGGTGTCGCCGGGCGCGAGAGTGCCGGTCATCGAGATGTTCGTCGGCGACGTGCCGCCGTTGGCGTAGCGCTGGAGCTGGTAGGTCGACAGGTCGACGCTGCTGTCGCCGGCGTTGTAGAGCTCGACGTAGCGGCCGCTGGCACTGGGACCCCAGTCCACCACCTCGGAGATCAGCAGCTTGGGCGCGCTCGGCGCCACGGGGCAGCTGCCGTTGGCGGCGCCCGGCGTGCCGAAGTCACCGGACGTGCCGATGGGGGTGGACGAGAAGCACCAGGTCGTGCCGTCGGACTCGTCGAGCCGGACGGACTGGCCGGCCGTCTCGCCGGGGGTGTCGTTGGTGAGGTCGACGCTGTCGAGCACGCCGCCGGTGGTGTTGCGCACCTGGACGACGTCGGTGACCGTCAGGCCGAAGCTGAAGCCGAGGATGCCGCTGACCGAGGCACCCGCGTAGCAGCTGGACAGCGTGACCTCGTTGCGGGCGAACAGGACGCGGTCGTCCTGGCTCATCACGTAGGTGCCGCTGAACGTGGCGCACGAGCCGGAGTCGCAGAGCTGCACGCCGTTGAGCTCGAGGTCGAGCGTGCCGGTGTACAGCACCTCGACGTACTCGCCGTCGGCGTCGCCGCAGGCGTTGGGGTTCGACATCACCTCGGTGATGACGAGCTCACCGGGCGCGACCTCGTCGATGCTCCGGTTCGAGCTCGGCGGCGGGCACGCCCCGTTCGCTGCACCCGGCGTCCCGAGGTCGCCGCTGCTGCTGGCCGTGTCAGCCTGGCACCACGTGGTGGTGCTGTCGTCGCGCTCGTTGGCGACGCCGGCGGTGAGGAAGAAGCCCGACGTGAAGTCGACGTGGTCGAGCGTGGTGGCCCCGAACGACAGGGTGATGGTGTCGCCCGAGCCGCCGAGGCCCAGCCCGGTGACGTCGTCGGCGTCGAAGCCGTAGCAGGCGGTGAACCCGGCGTCGCGGGCGAACAGGATGCGGTCGCCCGGGTAGGCGACGAGCCCGTTGCTGACGGTGTGGACGTTGCCGTCGTCGGCGATGACCAGCCCGTCGAGCGCGGCCACCATGGCGCCGGTGTAGAGCACCTCGATGTACTCACCGGCGGTGCCCGAGCAGGCGGCCGGGTCGGCGAGGAACTCGGTGACCGTCAGGTCGGCCGGCACGAGGTCGGCCGGGGTCAGCGGGTGGCTGAGCGGGTCGGTCGGGTCGGTGCCGAGGGTGTCCTCGACGCCGTCCGAGGCGCCGTCGCCGTCGGTGTCGGCCGTGCAGGCCAGCGTGCCCATGATGATCTCGTCGGCGTCGCTGAGGCCGTCGGCGTCCGAGTCCGCCGACCACGGGTCGGTGCCGAGGACCTCCTCGTCGTCGTTGGCCACGCCGTCCAGGTCGTCGTCGGACGCCCAGTCACTCGCGGCGCCTTCGAACCACACGAAGCCGCCGCCCGCGTAGGTCATGCGCAGCTCGCCGTAGGTGTCGCCGGGGGTGCCCTCGACGATGGTCATCGGGCCGGGGATCGCGTCGGTGGCGAAGGTCTGGCTGATCGCGGAGAGCGCGAGGTTGAACGAGCTGACCGGCGTGCCGGCGTCGTCCACCGCGGCGGTGAACGTCGCGTTGAGGGCGCCGGCCGTGGTGACGTCGATCGTGTGGGCGGTCGCCGCCGCCGACGTCAGGTGGACGGTGCCCGCGTACACGTCGAGCGACCACGTCCCGTTGGCGAGGTCGTACAGGCCGTGGGTGGCCGACGCCGTGTCGCCGTCGGCGGTGGACGGGTCGTAGGTGAGCGTGCCGCCCCAGCCACCGGTGGCGGAGGGATCGGTGGCCGGCACCTGGACCTGGTAGCGGGTGGTGGTGTCGACGTTGAAGCGCCACGTCCGCGCGTCCACACCGCTCGGGTCGCCGTGCGGGTTGGTGCCGTTGGTGACCTCGACGCCGTCGATCATGCCGTCGCCGTCGGAGTCGGCGACGTAGGGGTCGGTGTTGCGGCAGGGCTCCTCGGCGTCGGTGAGGCCGTCACGGTCGAAGTCGTTCGGCACGCAGGTGCCGTTGGCCGTGCCGGGCGTGCCGTAGTCGCCGCTGCTGGCCAGGGTGTTGGCCAGGCAGAAGGTCGTCAGGTCGCTGTCGTCGATCTCGAACGACGTGCCCGGGGTGAGCGTGTAGGGGCTGAAGTCGAAGCTGTCGAACGTGGTGGCGCCGTACGACAGCGTGATGCTGTCGCCGGCGTTGTCGAGGCCGTAGCCGTAGGCGGCGTCGGGCGGGAAGCCGTAGCAGGCGAGGAACTGGGCCGCGACGCGTGCCAGCACGATGCGGTCGCCCGGCGTGACCACCGTGGACGACAGCGTGACCGTGTTGCCGGTGCTGTCGGTGACGACCAGGCCGGCGAGGTCGCTGGTCTGGGTGCCGAGGAACAGGACCTCGACGTACTCGCCGCCCTCGTCGGCGCAGGCGTCGGGATCCGCCATCACCTCGGTGATCACGAGGTCACCGGGCGTGAGCGTGGCGATGCCCGGGTAGCCGGACCCGCCGGTGCAGCTGCCGTTGGGCACGCCCGGGGTGCCGGTGTCGCCGTTGGGGGCGGTGCCCACCGACTCACACCAGGTGTTGGGGTCGAAGTCGTCGCGCTCCCACGCCACGCCGGCGATCACGGCGTAGGGCGAGCCGCTGTTGAAGTCGATCTCGTCGACCAGGCTGCCGTTCGCGTAGATGTGGAACGAGTCGCCGCTGTTGCCCAGCCCGAAGCCGAACGAGGCGAACGGCGTGGTGCCGTAGCAGGTGGTGTAGCCGGTGAAGCTGATGCCCAGCACGATGCGCTCGTGGGGGTTGATGACCAGCAGGCCCGACAGGAACGTGCTGTTGGTGTTGTCGCGCAGCTCCAGGCCGCCGAGGTCGATGCGGACGCTGAGGGTGTTGAGGATCTCGACGTACTCGCCGTTGGCGTCGGAGCAGAGGTCGGGGTTGGCCATGAACTCGGTGACGAGCAGGTCGCCGGCCGTCAGGTCCTCGACGCCGAGGATGTAGCTGGCGGGGTCGGTGGGATCCGAGCCACGGTAGACCTCGTCGTCGTCGGTGACGCCGTCACCGTCGGTGTCGGCGAGCTCGGCGCAGGTGCCGTAGGTCCGCTCCTGGGCGTAGGTCAGGCCGTCGCCGTCGTAGTCGGCGACGATGTCGTCCGAGCCGTCGCAGTTGCTGTCGACGCCGTCGGCGTTCGTCTCGGGTGCGCACGGGTGCACGTCGTCGTCGCTGTCGTCGCAGTCCAGCGCCGGCGTGGGGGCGGACTGCGCGAGCAGCTGCAGGCGCACCAGGTCGGTGGGCACGTGCATCGGGCACGCCGTGAACGGCACGCCGCTGTCGTCGGTGTAGCCGTCGAGGTCGGCGTCCGCGTACCAGGTCTGTTCGGAGCCGTCGGTCACGCCGAGGTCGATGCCGTAGGGACCGGCCAGCACGGCGGTGATGCTGCCGCGGTCGGTGCCGGCGCCGTCGGTGCCCGGGGCACCCAGCACGAGGTCGGGGTGGCCGTCGCCGTCGATGTCGCCGACCGCCACGGAGGCGCCCAGGCCGTCGAACGCGGCGTTGCCGACGATGCGGGCGCCCTCGTACACGGCGAGGTTGAGCGCGCTGTAGGTGGGGAACACGCCCACGGGCACGCGGCCGTAGCTCTCGAGGGCATCGAGGAGGAACGTGCCCGTCGGCGTGCGGTACCAGCCGGCGCGGCCGTAGACGACGTACACGGCGCCCGCGTCGCGGCCGGCGTAGTCGTCGTCGTTGGCGACGATGAGGGCGTCGGCGAGGCCGTCGCCGTTGAGGTCGCCGCCGGCCTTGACCACGCGGCCGGCCTGGGCGCCGAAGGAGCCGAGGAACTTCACGCGCGCCACGCTGGCGATGCCGGCGCTGGCGATGCGGGTGGTGCTGCCGGAGAGCAGCCAGGCGGCGTTCGCGGTGGTGCCCACCATCACGTCGTCGGTGCCGTCGCCGTCCATGTCGCCGATGGTGGCCAGCGTCTGGCCGAAGCGCTCGCCGAGGGAGCCGCCGGCGAGGGTGACGTCGGCGGTGAGCGCGCCGGTGAGCGGGGCGGCCGCGCCCCACACCACGTAGACCGCGCCGCGGTCGAGGGTCTGGGCGCGGTTCGAGCCGACGACGAGGTCGTCGAAGCCGTCACCGTCGAGGTCGGCCAGCGCCACGCTGTTGCCGGTCTCGTCGTCGACGTCGACGCCGAGCAGCGAGGCGTCCGCGCTGGCGCCGAGGTCGATCTGGGCGGCCAGGCTGGGGCCGCCGTAGACCAGGTAGGCCTTGCCGCGCTTGTTGACGCCGGCCTCGCCGAGCTTGGGCGCGCCGATGAGCAGGTCGGCGTAGAAGTCGCCGTTGACGTCGCCGACGGCCACGACGGCGCCGGTCTGGGCGCTGCCGACCTGGCCGCGGAGGATGACGTCGGCCGACGTCATGTCGATGTCGCCCGACGCGATCGGGCCGTAGAACACGAACACCGCGCCCTGCTCGACGTTGGGGAAGCGGGCGCCGGGCGCGCCGAGCACGAGGTCGGCGATGCCGTCGCCGTTGACGTCGCCGAAGGCCGCCGAGGCGCCGAGGCGGGTGTCGCGGCGCGTGCCGAGGATGCGGGCCTGCCAGGCGCCGCCGTTGGTGCCGACGTCGGGCTTGAACACGACCGGCCCGCCCTGCACGCCGCCGAGGCGGAGGAAGGCCGCGCCGCCGTCGGTGGCCGACAGGTCGGACGACGGGTCGAGGACGAGGATCTCGTCGGTGCCGTCGAAGTCCTGGTCGGGGACGACGGCCACGCCGGTGGCGCCGAGGCGGGCGCCGTCGACGCTGCCGAGCAGCTCGAGGAACGTGCGGTCGCCCAGGCGCTGGGTGCCGCCGAGGTAGTGGATGCCGTCACAGTCGTTGTCGACGAGGTCGCAGGTCTCGACCGCGGACGGGCCGGAGGCGCCGCTGCCGTCGTCGCAGTCGCCGCGGACGGAGACGTACCCGATGGGCTGGGTGCACGCGCGGACCGCGTCGAAGGGGTTGCCGGCGCCGTCACCGTCGACGTCGGCGTACCAGGCGGTCGCGTCGGCGGCGTCGCCCTCGTCCACGATGCCGTCGCAGTCGTTGTCGGACGCGTCGCAGACCTCGATGGCCAGGGGGTGGATCGCGGCGTTGTTGTCGTCGCAGTCACCGTCGGCGGCGATGCCGGCGAACGGCGGGGCGCCGCAGGAGCGGAAGGCCACGCTGTCGTCGCCGTAGCCGTCGTGGTCGACGTCGGGGCGCCAGTCCGTGGCGTCGATCGCGGAGGCGTCGTCGATGAGGCCGTCGCAGTCGTTGTCGACCCCGTCACCGCACAGCTCGTCCGCCGCGGGGTTGACCGTCTCGTCGAAGTCGTCGCAGTCGTTCTCGCAGGCCGCGACGCCGTCGCCGTCGTTGTCGGACAGGCCGGTGGCGCCGTCGCAGTTGTAGTCGGGGTCGCTGCAGCCCTCGACGGCGGACGGGTGGTACAGCGCGCTGCTGTCGTCGCAGTCGTCGTCGTTGTCGACGTAGCCGACGGGCACCGCGCACTGGTCGACCAGGGCGACGAGCGGGTCGCCGTAGCCGTCGGTGTCGCCGTCGGCCCACACGGTCATGGGCTCGACGAGCTGGTCGCCACCGTAGAACGCGGCCACCACGCCCGAGCGGTAGTCGGCGTCGCTGCTGCGCCACGCTCCGACCACGGCGTCGGCGTAGCCGTCACCGTCGAGGTCGCCGGCGGCGACGGCGGCGCCGAGGAAGTCCTGGTAGACCGCGCCGCGGAACCAGGCGTCGTAGGTGGACATGTCGCGGGCACCGCCCACGGTCCACGGGCCGTGCTCGAGGTAGGCCGCACCCGTTCCGATCGCCTGACCCGGGCCGCGCTCGCCGCCGGCGAGCAGGTCGGGGATGCCGTCGCCGTCGAAGTCGACGTTGCCGACGATCGACGTGCCGAGCAGGGTGTTGGCGGCCGCGCCGTAGACGCGGTGCAGGGCGTTGGCGTCCATCGCGTAGGCGCCGTCGGGCAGCGTGCCGCTGAACGCGAACACCGCACCCACCTTGGTGCCGCCGAGCTGCTTCAGGCCGGTCCACAGGTCGAGCGTGCCGTCGCCGTCGAGGTCGCCAGCGGCCGACAGGGAGGCGCCGGCGCGGTCGTAGCGACGGCCGTACAGCCGCAGGTTGGCGGCGGTGGCCGCGACGGTGGTCGGCAGGGAGGCGCTGCGGAACAGGTAGACCGCGCCGGCGCGGCTGTCGGCCGTGTCGTCACGGGGCGCGCCGATCGCGACCTCGGAGCGCCCGTCGCCGTCGAGGTCTCCCACGGCAGCGACGCTGATGCCGAACGAGGAGACGTCGAGGGCGCCGTCGTACCGGGTGGTGGCGGACGAGGCGACGATGTCGCCCGTGAGCGGGCCGAGGAACAGGTAGGCGGCGCCGCGCAGGTAGCCGACGCCGGAGTACTTCGGCGCGCCGATGATCACGTCGCTGAAGCCGTCGCCGTTGACGTCGCCGCCCGTGACCGCCGAGCCGAACTCGTCGCCCGCGAACTCTCCGAAGAACCGCGCCGTGCTCTGCGTGGCGAGGTCGACGACGCTGTTGCTGGAGATCGTGCTGCCGCTGACGAGGTGGGTGATGCCCGCGCCGCCCGACGTGCCGAGGAACACCAGCGAGCCCACGAGCAGGTCGTCGGTGCCGTCGAGGTCGACGTCGCCGGCGTTGGCGAGCGCCCAGCCCGACTTGTCCTCGAAGGACTCGCCGAAGAGCACGACGTCCGCGGTGGCGGCGTCGAGCGCGGCCACCGAGGGCTGCGGCCCGAACCAGATGTAGACGGCACCTGCGTTGCGCCCGTTGGTGTCCTCGCCCTCGGCGGAGACCGCGAGGTCGTCCTGTCCGTCGCCGTCGAAGTCACCGACCGCCACGGCGCGACCGATGTGGTCGCCGGTGGCGGCCGGGGCCACCGTGACGTTGGCATCGGTGGCTGCGTCGTACGGGCCGTCGAGGCGCTGGTAGCCGACGGCGCACGGCGCGGGGGTGGGGGCGGCGACGGCGGGAGCAGCCATCGCGCCCGTGAGCAGGAAGAGCGACACGCGCGGGATCATCGGCATGGGGTGCACCTGGACTGCGCTCCTCGGATCCTACGCACGCGTAGGATCCCGCTGGCGGGAGCGCTGCTGAGGTTGAGGGAGGGCGTTCGACGGATCCGTCGAGACGGCGCGAAGCTACGACGCGCGGCGCCGCGATCCCAGCGGCGGATCAGTGACGTCTCGATGACGAACAGGAAGGATCCGCGTGCGAACAGGACGGGTCGCCGGTCCGTTGCAGGGACTTCACGTGTGTAGCGGTCTGCGCAGCCCGTGGATCCGTCGGCCACGGTGGCGCGCGGGCCGATCCATCGACCCGCGGGCGTGGCTACACGGCCGGCAGACCCAGGTCGGCCCGTCGGTGGGTCTGCCACCGTCGGACCTCCTCGGGCGAGATCGCGCGGTGGTGGTCGAGGCCCCACTGGAGCGCGGCGATGATGTCCTCGGTGTCCTCGACGCCGACGGACAGGCGCACCAGCCGGTCGATGCCCTGCTTGCGCAGCCGCGGGGCGGGCGTGAAGAACTCGGACACGGACTGGTGGTGGTTGACCTTGGTCGCCAGCCCGTCGAACGACAGCCCGTACCGGATGACGATGGTCATCGCGAGCACGTTGCACAGGTGCAGGGTGGCGGCCTCGTCGAGGTCGCGCACACGGAAGCTGATGAGGCTGCCGGGGCGCGCGTAGGCGCGGGCGATGATCTCGGCGTCGGGGTGGTCGGGGCGCGAGGGGTGGAAGACCGCTTCGACGTCGGGGTGGCTGGCGAGCGTCTTGGCGATCGGCTCGGCGCTCGCACACCGCCGCGCGTGGAGGCGACAGGCCTCGTCGAGATCGTCGGCGATCACCTCCGCCGCGCGCCACGACACGGTGCCGCCGCGCATGGCCTGCAGGTCCATCACGCGGTTCATCAGCGGGATGTCCTGGGAGACGATGTAGCCGAGGGTGTCGCGGTCCTGGCCGCCGAGCGCCTTGGTGCCGGCGCCTACCACCACGTGCAGGCCGGCGTGGGACAGCAGCGGCTGCTTGAGGCCCCACGGCGTGGCGATCGTGTCGTCGATCACCACGGTGAGCTCGGGGGCACGCTCGGCGCGCAGCGACTCCACGGCGTCGGAGACGGCCTCGGGGTCGAGCGCACGGGTGAGCGGGTTGGAGTAGGTCTCGGTGAGCACCAGGCGGGTGGTGTCGCGGACGTGCTCGCGCAGGGTGGGGGCGTCGACGTGGTCGACGACGGTGATCTCGCACCCCAGGCGGGACGCGGCCCACTCCAGGTAGGTGCGGCTCTTGCCGTAGATCTGTCGGCCGAGGATCGCGTGGTCCCCGGGCTGGAGCACGGCGTCGACCGCGAGGGCCACGGCCTGGGCGCCACAGTCGGTGACCACGGCTGCGCCGGCGCCGTAGAGCGCGCGGATGGCCACCAGGAGCCGTCGCGCGGCGTCGGTGCCGTAGCGCGCGTAGACCGTGGGAAGCTCCGACCAGCAGGTCTCCTGCAGGAACGCGTGGCGGGCCTTGCCCTCCTGCCAGGCGACCATCGGCTCGGCACCGATGAGGTCGTACAGGATGGTCATGCTGTCGGGGTGGAGCACGGGGACGCCGAGGCGTCGGATGTGGGCGTCGATGCCCTCGTGGAGTGCGCGCGTGCCCGGGTGCCAGAGGTCGGCGCCCGGGGGGGGCGGGGTCGCGGGCATGGTGCCCTCCAGAGCAGGACCGCCGGTCTAGCCGTCTGCGCCGCGGAGGCAACGCGTCGGTGTGCAGCGGTGTGCGCGATCCGTGCAGCGGCCCCGGGGCGGCCGGCGCTCTGGCACGAGGCTGACACGGGGACGGTCGTCGCCACCGCGCGCTGCGGCGCGTCGTGCGTCAGCCGTCGGTGAGGTCGCTCGCCTCGAGCGCCATCGGTGGCAGGGCCAACCGGGGCTCGGCGGCGCAGGCTTCGTCCCACCACGGCATCGTGCGCCACAACCCGGCCAGCGCGCGGGGGATCGGGCAGCAGGCGTGGACGTCGGACCCGGCGTCGACGGGCACGTCGAGCGCCAGGCAGTGCAGGGCCAGGCGCGACAGGCCCCGCGCGCGCCAGTCCTGGTTCTCGCGGCTGTCGCCGTGGGAGGTGTCGCCGAGCACGGGGTGACCGAGGTCGCGCAGGTGGCGCCGCACCTGGTGGTAGCGGCCTGTGGTGGGGTGGACGGCCACCAGCGAGCAGCGCGGGTCGCGGCTGCGGCCGAGGACCCGGACGATCGAGTGGGCGGGGCCCTTCGTGCCCTGGCTGTTGGCGACCTCGGTGGTCACGGTCACCGGATCGTCCCAGCGGAACGTGCCCCGGACCATCGCCACGTAGGTCTTGTGGGCGTCGGGGCCGCGCATCGCCGCACCGAGGCGGCGCGCGGTGTCGGCGTCGAACGCGAGCAGGAGGCACCCCGACACCGGACGGTCGAGGCGGTGGACGAGGCTCACCGGCGCCCGGAAGCGGTGGCGCGCCCGGTCGGCGAGGGTGTCGCGCTCCCGGACCAGATCGCTGCGGTGGGCGGCGATGCCGGACGGCTTGGCCACCACGGCCCACGCCTCGGTGCGCACGAGCACCTGGAGGCGGGGCGTCCGATGGTGGCCGGGGTGGACCCGGCCGTGGCGCATCCGGTCGGTCAGCGCACGCTCGGCAGCGTGGGGGGCTTGCCCGCGTTCTGCTCCTGCAGCCAAAGGTAGAGGGGCTGGAAGTAGCGGACCATGGCGTCGGCGGACGGCGCGGCGCCCGTGGACGCCTGGGTGAGCGCCCGCCAGTCCTGCACGCCGGCGCCGAGGGCGACCTGGGTGAAGCGCTCGCCGAACCGCGCCTGGCCCGTGATGTCGGCCGTGCGGGGGTCGACGCCCACCTCGTTGCACACGCTCTCGTGGAGCTGGAAGGCCAGGAGCACGGCGACGACGTCGTCGATGTAGCGACCCGGTGCGTCGGACAGCGCGTCGACGGCGAGGAAGTCACCCCACCGCTCGGTGCGGGTCTCGGGGGGGTACAGGCCCTGGTGGCGCGCCAGCAGGCCCCACCAGCGGCTGTTCATCTGGCCGGGCGCCAGGCCCTCGGCGTAGACCTCGTACTCGAAGGGCACCACGGCGCCGACGCCGAACTGGACGTAGGGCACCCACGACAGCGCCTCCAACAGGAGCGCCTGCATCGGATCGGGGGCCTGATCGAGGATGCCCTGGGCCTGCAGGTGGGTGGGCCGACTGGCCGCGAGATCGGCCCAGAGGCCGAGCGCCCCGAGCACGGCGTGGGGGGGCTGCATGCGGACGGCGTCGGGGATGTCGGCGCCGTCGCGCAGGGCGTAGGCGTGGGCGAAGCCGAGCTCGCGGTAGGAGGCCGACATCCACGACGACGTGGGCCGGGCGTTGAGCAGCACGCGGATGTCGCCGTGCAGGTCGACGTCCCACGTGGCGGCACCCTGCGTCTTGCCGACCCGCGCGTCGGGCGCCGGCGGGTAGAAGCTGGAGTTGTCCCACACGGTCTGGGGCAGGGCGGGCACACCCACCGAGACGTACCAGTCCTCGACGCCGCGCAGCATCTGCTTGGCGCCGACCTGCTGGAGCGCGGGTTCGACGTCGAGGTGGTCGACGCGGAGCAGGCCGCTCCAGTCGTCGCCGAGGGGGGACGGCAGCCAGTGGGCCGGGATCAGGTCGGGCGGCGGCACGTCGTAGCGACGGGCCAGCTCGGAGCGCGCCCAGGTGTGCAGCTCCTGGTAGAGCGGCCGCAGCGCGATCTCGACCTCGGACATGAGGTTGGCGAGCTCGTCGGCGGACATGCCGTACACGTCGGCCTGCGCGTCCATGTAGTTGGACCAGCCCCCCTTGCGGGCGAGCTCGTTGCGCAGGTCGCGCAGCTCGGCGAAGCCGGGCTTGAGGTCGGACGGCGGCGACAGCGCGGCCTTCCACAGCAGCTTGCGCTCCGCGGTGTCGATCGTGGCCGCGTAGCGGCGCGCCAGCTCGTCGGGGTGCACGGGCACGCCGTCGAGGGTGGGCATGGAGCGCCGCCGGAAGCGCGCCTGCAGGCCCTCCTTGTCGGCGATCTTGCGGATCAGGTCGGCGTCGGTGGCCGGGTAGAGGCGCGTGAACCGCCCGACGGCGTCGATGCCGGCCTTCTCGGCGGGCGTGGGCGGCTGGACGGCCTCGGTGGTGCGCATGAGCTCGCGGCTCTCGCGGACCCACTTCGCGTCGGCCGCGAGCGCGCGCCACTGCTCGGCGGCGGTGACGGCCTGCTCGGCCTTGGTGGTGTCGCCCGGCACCACGGCGGTGTGGGTGCGCCACTCCGCGTCGCGCCAGCGCGTCCACGCGGGCGTGACCTCGGCGGCGTACCGCATGAGGAACGCGTCGTAGGGCGAGCTCGGGGTCGCGGGATCGGCGGAACCGCTCGTGCAGCCCGAGAGCGTGGCTGCGAGCGCGAGGGCCATGACGACGTGCTTCACGCGAATCTCCTGGCCGGGGGGAGCCGGCGGACGGCGGCATGATCTCCCATGGGCGGGCTGGACGCAAGGACCGGCGGTGCCACGGGTCCGTGCCTGGCGACCCCGCCTCGGTGACGACCCCGCCGCGCGACGCGTGACCGGGTCCGGCGAGGGCGTGCGCAACGGGTTTCGCAGCGCGGAGGATCCTGGTCCGAACGGGGACATCATCGGTGGCCCCGGGTGTCGCTTGAGGGTCGTCGTCGCGTTCGATACGCACTCGGCTCGGAGGAGCTCCGGCGTGGAGAAGTTCACGTTCCTGCGTGAGTTCGTGCGCGACCCCACCCGCATCGGGTCGGTGACGCCGTCGAGCCGTGCGCTGGCGAGAAAGGTCGTGCAGACGGCCGAGGTCCGACCGGGGAGCGTGGTGCTGGAGCTCGGTCCGGGCACGGGCCCGATCACCCGGGAGCTGGTGGCGCAGCACCCGTCGGCCCACCTGCTCGCGCTGGAGCCCACGGCGCGGCTGGCCGGTCTGTTGCGCGAGCGCTTCCCGAGCGTCACCGTCGAGGAGGCCTACGCGGATCGCGACCTGGGTCGGGTCACGGGGCGGTGGGGGCACGCCCAGGTCGATCGCGTGATCTCGGGGCTGCCGTGGACGATGTGGTCCACCGCCGAGCAGGACGAGGTGCTCGACGGCATCACCTCGGTGCTCCGGCCCGGTGGGCGCTTCCTGACCTACACCTACGCCAACGCGCAGCTGTCGTCCGGCGGACGACGCTTCCGCGAGCAGCTCGATCGCTGGTTCGACCACGTGTGGCGCACCCCGGTGCAGTGGGCGAACGTGCCGCCCGCGGTGGTGATCGTCGGCGAGGTGCCCCGTCGACGCTCGGCCCTTGCGAGCTGACGACGCGCGCTGGCTCGGCGAGCCGGTCGTGAAGTGGGCGGGGAGCAAGCGGCGCGTGGCGGCGCAGCTGCACGCGTTGTGGCCGGGGCCCGCGCGCCGCTACCTCGAGCCGTTCGTCGGCGGCGGGTCCATGCTGCCGGGCCGTCCCTGCGCCGCCGCCGTCGCGGGGGACCTCCAGGCGGAGCTCGTCGCCCTGTGGGAGGCGATCCGCGATCGCCCCGACGGTGTGGCGGACCACTACGCGCGCTGCTGGCACGATCGCGCCGCGCGGGGCGCGGTGGTCTACGACGAGGTGCGCGCGCGCTTCAACGCGGACCGGGACGGCCTGGACCTGCTCGTGCTCACGCGGTGGTGCGTCAACGGGCTGGTGCGCTTCAACCGCCAGGGCGCGTTCAACAACAGCCTGCACCACACCCGACCGGGCATCCACCCCGACCGGCTCACCGCCGTGCTCGGCGCCTGGTCGCGGGCGGTGGCCGACGTGACCTTCGTCGCGGGCGACTACCGCGCGACGCTGGCGGACGCGGGACCGGGCGACGTGGTGTTCCTCGACCCTCCCTACCGCCACACCCGCGGGCGCTACCAGGCCGAGGGCTTCGACCCCGACGGCCTGTTCGCCACGCTCGACCGGTTGTCGTCGCGCGGGGTGCCGTGGATCCTGACGTGGGACGGTCGGGCAGGGGACCGCACCTACCCGGGCGGCGTCCCCACGGAGCTGTTCGCAGGTCGGCTGGCGTTGACCACAGGCCACTCGCCGTTCCCGCGGCTGATGAAGACCTCGTTGGACCCAGTGGCGGAGTCTGTGTTCACGAGCTTTGCCCTGTAGGACAGGTGGTGCCGATCCATTCGGTACCCGTCGACGGGACGACGTGGCGCGCTATCGGGGTTCGGCGACATCGGCGCGGCGATGTGCCGATAGGTCGGTCGTCGGGTGCGGGCGGGTCGGGAGGCAGCGGTGCGCGGGACGTCAGGGTGGAGACGCTGGGGGCGCTTCGTCGCGGTGGTGGGCGTGCTGGCGCTGGCCGTGTCGACGACGTCGGACGCGGCGGCCAAGGGCGGGAAGAAGGGCAAGGGCAAGCCGTCGAAGGCGGCTGCGGCGCCTGCGCTCCCCGCGCCCCCGCCGGTGGTGTCGCCGCTCGACGGCGAGCTGCGCCGCCTGCCGTTGATCGGGCCGGACGACGCCCTCGACATCGAGACGATGATCCGCAGCAAGGTCACGTTCGACCTGTCGCTCGACAACACCTGGCTGCACGAGGTCGACGACCGGGTGGCGCGGGCCATGCGCGACACGCTCGCCGCCGATCCGCGCTGGCGCGTGACCGAGGAGGACGGGGTGGTGCTCGCGCTCCGGCGCGACGAGGACGTCGGCATCTGGTCGGTGCCCCGCACGGGCTTCCACGCCACGCCCCAGGACGCGTGGCGCATCGCGGTGCGCTTCGCCCCGTGGAGCGACGCGTCGGGCTGGGCGACGTCGCCGTCGGTGGTGCGCATGGCGCCCGACGACGCCAAGGTCCACGTCAAGGCGTTCGGCGTCGAGAAGCAGCCCTGGTATGGCCGCCGGGCGATCGCACTGTCGGCCGACGGCGACCACCTCGGCTTCGACATCTACGAGCTCGGGTCGGGTCGCGACGTCACCCGCACCGTGGCCGCCCTCGAGGAGATCACCGACGAGGTGTGGCGGGTGATCGCCGTCGCCGACGGGGTGGCGTCGATGGGGGCCGCGGTGATGCCGCTGCCGGCCGGCGAGCCTGCGAAGGCGACGAGCCTGACCATCGACAGCCCGGGACCGGCGCTGCTGTCGGTGCGCGCGCGCGTGAACCCGGGCGTGGCGGGGTGGACCTGGGTCCGCCTCGTTGCCGGTGCGACGCCGTGGGCCGAGGCCGAGGTCGGGGCGGGCACGCGGGAGCGCGTCGGCTGGTCCGCGGATCCCACCCAGGGGTTCTACCTCCAAGGGGCGTTCGTGGCGCCGGCCGGTCCGGCCTTCGACGCCACCGCCGAGGTGTGGGTCCAGCCCGACGACGGCAGCGGCGTGCGCAAGGTCGCCAGCTTCCCGGTGCACGTCCCCGAGCGCTGATCGCCTCCGGGGCGCGTCGCCCGGTCAGGCCGTCCACGTGCCGGTGGTGGTGGGGCCGCGGACCTTCGCGCTGCCGACCGCGGCGAGGCGCCGCAACAGGTAGTGGACCTCGACCGGGTCGGCGTCGAGGGCTGCGGCCAGCGTGGCGACGTCGCCCGCCCCACCGGCGGCCAGGTGGGCCGACAGGGCGGCCGACAGCGCGAGCACGGCGCCCGCCGCCTTCTTGCCCGCCTCGACCCCGGGCTGGTGGTAGGCGTTGAGGTCGACGAGGCTGGCGTACAGCCCGACCGCCCGTTCGAACAGCGCGACGAGGCCGCCGAGCGTGTAGGCGTCGACGCGCGGGACGGTGAGCGTGATCGTCGGCCTGTCGGATGCGGCGAGCGCCCGTCGCGTGCCGAGGAGGAAGCCCTGGAGGTGGTCGCCGGCGCGCACGCCGTCGTGCTGCACGGGATCGTCGGGCGAGGGCTCGAGCACCTGGACGAACGCCACGAGCGTGTCGTCGCGGCCGTCGCGCAGCTGCTGCACGAAGGCGTGCTGATCAGTGCTGCCCTTGTTGCCGTAGACGGTGAGGCCCTGGTGGACCACGGCACCCTGCCGATCGAGGCGCTTGCCGAGGGACTCCATCACCAGCTGCTGCAGGTAGCGGCCGAGCTTGTCGAGGCGGTCGGCGTAGGGGAGCACCACCATCGCGCGGTCCCCCCGGCCATGCCCCAGGACGTGCCAGGCGCCCGCGAGCACGGCGGCCGGGTTGGTGAGCGGGTCGCGGCTGCGGGTCCACGCGTCCATGTCGCGGGCGCCCTCCAGCATCGACGCGACGTCGACGCCGGCGAGGGCGCCGGGGAGCAGGCCGACCACCGACGTGAGGCTGAACCGGCCGCCGACCCAGTCCCACAAGGGCAGGGTGGCGAGCCATCCCTGGGCGGCGGCGGTGCGGTGCAGGAGGCTGCCGTCGGTGGTGACCGCGACGAGGCTGCCCGGGGCGTGGACCCCGGCGGCCTGCAGGGCGTCGCGCACCCGCTCGAGCCCGCGGTTGGGCTCGGCCGTCGAACCGGACTTGGACACGATGACCACGAGGCTCGTGCGCAGGCGGTCGCCGAGACGCCCGAGGAGCGTGGCCGTGCCGTCGGGGTCGGTGTTGTCGACGAAGTGCACCGGCAGGCCGCGGGGGGCGCCCGCCGCGTCGTCCGCGAGGGCGGCGAGGAGCAGCTGGGGACCGAGCGCGCTGCCGCCGATGCCGAGGTGGACGACGTCGGTGAACCGCTCGCCGGCGTCGTTCGTCACGCGGCCCGCGCGCACGTCGGCCGCGAAGGCGGCGGTGGCGTCGACCGCGGCGGTGATCGCCTCGGCGAGGCCGACGGTGGGCGCCGTCTCGGGCGCGCGCAGCCACGTGTGGCCCACCGGACGGCCCTCGTCGACGTTGACGACCTCGCCGGCCTCGGTCGCGGCGAGGTCGCGCCACGCGCGGTCCCACGGCAGGGCGGCGAGGGCCTCGGGTGCCACGTGCGCGGCGGTGGCGTCGATCGTCCACGGCAGGTGGTCGTGGGCGAGGTACAGGGGGGGCGGCCAGGACACGCGGACCTCCTCGGGCGGCAATCGGTGCGTAGCTTTTCGGACGCCGGTCCGCAGGTGGATGGTCCACCCCGTGCGCGGCACGACCGCGTCGGACCCGGACCCGGCCAGGGAGGAGCCCATGGAGCGCGAGACCGCTCGCACCCTGCTCGTCGATCAGCACACCTTTCCCGGCACGTACACGTTTCGCGTGATCGTGCCGCCCGAGCGCCGCGGCGCGGTGCTCGACGCCGTCCACGGCGCCCTGTCCCCGGGGTGCAGCGTGCTCGACGTCGGCGAGCGCCCGTCCCGGGCCGGGCGATGGGTGGGGCTGCATGTGCAGGTCCACGTCGAAGCCGCCGACCACGTCCTCGACATCTACGGCGCCGTCCAGGGCGTCGAGGGCGTGGCGATGACCTTGTAGATCCGCGGCGTGCGTCCGGGGGTTGTGAGGAGGCAGACGCCGCCGGCGCCTGCGGTTGCGGGGGGGGACGCGTGTGATAGACCCGCCCATCCTCCCGGGAGACCCCTTGAAGCCCTGGACCGTCGCGCTCACCGCCCTGGCGGTGACCCACGCAGCGCAGGCCGCCGAGGTGCAGTTCGAGGGTGCCTACCAGGCGCGCGCGCGGCTGTACGACACCCTGTCGCTGGATCGCACGCTGGACAACAACGAGGGCTTCTCGTGGACGTTCCAGCACCGCCTGTGGCTGCGTCCCAAGTTCTACGTCACCGACAAGGTCGGCCTGTTCGTCGACATCCTCGGGCTCGACAACGTCTTCTTCGGCGATCAGCCCGTCGCCTGGATCGACCCGGTCACCCAGGTGGCGGTCCCCACGCTGTTCAGCGACGATCTGCGGCCGCCCGTCTCCGAGACCGACCCCACCCAGTCGCGCTTCGACCTCACACTGTGGCGCGCCTGGGCCGAGGTCCACACCGGCGTGGGCACGTTCAAGTTCGGCCGTCAGCCGCTGAACTGGGGCATGGGCCTGTGGCAGAACGATGGCATCGGGCTCAACAAGGAGTACGGCGACACCGCCGATCGCGTCTCCTGGGAGCACCTCATCCAGGACATCTGGGTGCGCGCCGCGTTCGACCTGAACACCGCCGGCCTCGTCAACGAGACGGATCAGACGTGGTCGATCAACCTCGCGGCGGCCTACCGCACCGAGCGCATCGACGGCGGCCTCAACTTCCAGTACCGCCACAGCAACGCGGCCGACAGCAAGTTCGACCTGTTCACGTTCTCGCCGGCGTTCGATCTGAAGTTCGGCATCATCGGCGTGCGCGGTGAGGGCGTGTTCCAGCTCGGCAACGGCGACCTCGACGGCGGCCTGAACGACGTTCGGCTGTTCGGGGCGGGCTTCGCGCTCGACGCGTCCATCGAGCTCGACCGCGTCGGCTTCCACCTCGAGGGCGGGCTCGCCACGGGCGACGGCGATCCCACCGACACCAACCTGCGCACGTTCACGTTCGACCGCGACTACAACCTCGGCATCTTCATGTTCGAGCAGCCGATGCCGGTGCTGGAGTCCGCCGTGCCGGGCGAGGCGCGCAGCTACGCGCAGACGCTGTCGGGCAACGCGGTGTCGAACGCCGGCTACCTCAAGCCCAACGGGTCGGTGCGCATCACCCGCGGCTTCTTCTTCGACGCGGCGCTGATCGCGGCGTGGACGGCGAAGGTCAGCGAGGAGCTCAAGGCGCAGGGCCGGAACGGCTCCTACGGTGTCGAGATCGACGCCGGGCTGCGGGTCGAGGCGATCGAGCACCTCACCGTTGGCGCCACGCTGGGCGTGTTCGTGCCGGGCGCGTTCTACACGAAGTACCTCGACGAGACGTACTCGGGGTTCAACGACGTCGCGGTGGGCGGCCAGATCATCGCGCGCGTCCACTTCTGAGGTGCTGCGTGAGCCCGGGAGCCACCGCCCTGCAGGGACTGCACACCGCCCTCGTCACCCCCTTCGGTGACGACGGCTCGATCGACGCCGACGCGTTCGCGCGGCTGTGCGTCCGTCAGCTCGACGCGGGCATCGACGGCCTGGTGCCGTGTGGCACCACCGGCGAGACCCCCACGCTCACCGACGACGAGCAGGACGTGCTCCTCCGGATCACCCTGGACGTGGCGTCGGGCCGCGCACCGGTCATGGCGGGCATCGGCGACAATAGCACGCGGCGCGTGGTGGCCAACGCCGCGCGGGTGCAGCGCCTGGGCGTCGACACCGGCCTGCTGGTGCTGCCGGCCTACAACAAGCCCAACGCCGCCGGCCTGCGCGCCCACGTGGCCGAGGTGGCCCGGGTGGGCCTGCCGCTCGTGCTCTACCACGTGCCCGGCCGCACCGGTCAGCTGGTGCCTGCGCCGCTCCTCGCCGAGCTCGCGGCCACGCCGGGGGTGGTCGGGATCAAGGAGGCCACGGGCGACCTGCGCTACGGCACGGCGCTCATGGCGCGCACCGACGTGCCGGTGCTCTCCGGCGACGACTTCAGCTTCCTCGGGTTGATGGCCCAGGGCGCCGTCGGCTGCATCTCGGTGGTCACCAACGTCGATCCGGCGGGCACCGTCGACGTGCTCCGCCACCACCGCGCTGGCGACGACGCCCGTGCCGCCGCGGCGCTGCGCCGTCTGTGGCCGCTGCTCGAGTTCCTGTTCGCCGACTCCAACCCGGTGCCGTGCAAGGCGGCGGTCGCGGCGCTGGGCCTGTGCGGGCCGGCGATGCGCCTGCCGCTGGCGCCGTGGGACGGGGCGAGCCCCCGCCCGCTCCTCGCCGACCTCGGGCTGCTCGGGTGATCCGCCTCGCCGTCGTCGGGGCCACGGGCCGGCTCGGACGCCGGGTGGTGGCGCTGGCGGCCGAGGACGCCGACGTGACCGTCGTCGCCGCCGTGGCGAGGCCCGGCCACGCCGCGCTGGGGGCCGACGTCGGTGGGCTCGCCGGCTGCGGGCCGCTCGGCGTCGCCGTGGCTGCGCTGGGGCCCGGATGCCTGGCCGACGCCGAGGTGGTGGTCGACGTGTCGCTGCCCGAGGCGCTGCCGGCGGTGGTCCCCGAGCTCAAGGGCCGCGCGCTCGTCTGCGGGGTCACGGGCGGCGGGGCGCCGCACGCCGCGCTCCTCGACACCGCCGCCCGCACCAGCCCCGTGCTGGAGGTCGCCAACTTCGCGATGGGCGTGCACGTGCTGGCCGACCTCGTCGCCCGCGCCGCGGCGGCGTTGCCCGACTACGACGTGGAGATCGTCGAGGCGCACCACCGCCACAAGGTGGACGCACCCAGCGGCACGGCGCGCCTGCTCGGGCAGGCGGTGGCGTCGGCGCGCGGCCAGGTGCTCGACGACGTGGTGGTGCACGGGCGTCACGGCACGACCGACGCCCGGGGCCCGGGGATCGGCATGCACGCGCTGCGGCTGGGCGACGTCGTCGGGGAGCACACCGTGTGGTTGGCCGGCACCGGTGAGCGCCTGCTGCTCGGCCACGTCGCCACGTCCCGCGACACCTTCGCTGCCGGGGCGCTGCGGTGTGCGCGGTGGTTGTGCGGGCGCACGCCGGGCCGCCACGACGTCCGCGACGTGCTGGGCACTTCGGGGTAGAACGCGACGACGGCGTCCGGGAGCGGTCGCCGGGAGGCACGCATGCGAGTCCACGTCCTGCTCACCGCCGTCGCCGTGCTGGCGGGTGGCTGCGACAACGCCTGCCAGGCGATGTGCCAGAACATGGCCGACTTCGGCAACGAGGAGTGCGGCAACAGCTTCACCGAGGTCGACGTCGAGGCGTGCGTGTCGGCGTTCTCGGATCCGTCGGGCGACGAGCTGGCCACGTGCCGCGACTACGCGTCGCCTGCGGCGCTGCGCCGCGAGTGGAGCTGCGACGACCTCAACCTGTACCGCGACCTCGGCGGGCTGTAGGCGCGGCCGATTGGCGCGGGTGGCGCTCGTCGACGGGCGTTGACGACGCGCGGCTTCGTCGCGTACCTACGACGTCGAGACGGGACGCGGGCACGGGAGGAGCGCTGGAGCCGTTCGAGACCCAGGCCTGCGGGCGCTACGAGCTGGTGGACCGCGTCGGCGTCGACGGCGACGTCGAGGTCTTCCTTGCCCGGGTGCCGGAGCGTGGCGCGGCGTTCGTCACCCTCTACCGGGTGCCTGCGCCGCCAGCGGACCGCCTCGCCGCCGTGCTGGCCGCCCTCCGGGATCACGTCGCCTTCGCCCATCCCCACCTGGAGCACGTCGTCGACGTCGAGCGGGTGGGCATCCACCTGATCGTGGTGGCCGAGACCGTGGACGGTCGCAGCCTCCACGAGATCCTCGACGGCCTGCGGGCGCGGGGCACGCGCATGCCCACGGCGCTGGCGGCCTACACCCTGGTGCAGGCGTGCCGAGGGGTCCACCACCTCCACCGGCGCCGCGGCGAGGATGGCGCGCCGCTCGACCTCGTCCACGGCGACCTCGGGCCCCACGCGATCGTGGTGGGCGTGCGGGGCGACGTCGTGGTCCGAGGCGGCGCGCTGGCCGCCGTCCGTCGCGCGCTGCGCGCGAACGTGCCCGACGCGCATGTTCCCTACCAGCCACCCGAGGCGCTGCCGACCGTGCCACCCACCGCGGCCGGCGACGTGTACGGCCTCGGCACTGTGCTGTTCGAGGCGCTGTCCGGCGCGTCGCTCGCCGAGGAGCTGGCGCGGGCGGACGGTGCCCGCGACGCGCTCCCGGCCGCCGGTCAGCTCAACCCCGCGCTGCCGCCGGCGCTGCAGGCCGTGGTGCACCAGGCGATGGCTGTCGACGTCGACGCTCGGTTCGCGTCGGCCCGCGCGCTGGGGGAGGAGCTGCGGTGGGCGGCGCTCGCGGGCCAGGACGACGCCCAGCTCGCCGACGCCCTCGGGGTGTGGGTGCGTACCCAGCTCGCCGACGAGCTCGCGGCGGCCCGCGCGCGGCTGACCGACACGCTCACCCGGGTGGCGGCGGCCGAGGCGGCCGAGGTCGCTGAGCTGGCCGAGGCGCGGGTCCGCCAGGCGCGCCGGGGGCGGATGATGGGCATGGTCCTCATCGGCGGGCTGGCGGCGATGGCGGCGGCGGGGGTGGCCGTGTCGTGGATGGCGATCGAGCACGCGCCGCCAGCGGTCGACGTCGCCACCACCGGTGCCATCGAGGTGTCGGTGCATCCGGCGGCCGCGATCTACCTCGACGGGCGCGCGCAGGGGCAGGGGGAGCAGGTGCGCCTGCCCGACGTGCTCCCCGGGGCCTACACGCTCGGGCTGGAGGCCAAGGGCCACGTCCCGTGGTCGCGCCAGGTCGTCGTCACCCGGGGCGGTGTCACCCGCGTGCAGGCCACGCTCGACGTGCAGGAGGAGATCCCGCCCGTCACCCTGGCGTTCGAGAGTCGACCGCTGGGGGCCGACGTGCTCCTCGACGGTCGCTTCGTCGGGCGCACACCCACGCGCGTGGTGCTCGACACCTCGCCCGCGTCGATGGTGGTCACGTTCAAGCGGGTCGGCTTCGCCAACGAGACCCGCACGGTGTCTGGCCTCAAGCCCGGCGCACGACGCTCGGTCAGCGTGGTGATGGCGCCGCCCGGGGCGCGCTGAGGCGGCGCGGGCGGAGCACGTGGGAGGGGGCTGCGCCTGTCGCGGACGACCTGGCGGGGTATGCACCACGGGTCCGGCACGTGCCGGGCGGGAGGTGTGGGCTGCGCAGCGTGACCCTCGGCGTGCTCCTGGTGGCGGCCACGGCCAGCGCCTGCGGGCGCCCCTGCGACGCGGATGCGTGTGCCCCGGTGTGCGCCGCGATCGAGGCGGAGCGGGAGGCCCAGGTGCCCGAGGGCGGCGATCTCCTCACCGCCTACGAGCTGTCGATCCTCGACCAGGAGCTCTGGTCCTACCGCCGCGGCATCCGACCCTCGAAGGACCGGGCGATCGGACTGTGCAAGGGCGTCGACCGGTGCGACGAGCCGCTGGTGGCGCCGCTGCCCGAGGTGCTGCCCGCGGGCGACTACGTGGCGGTCGGCAGCCTCGACGTGCCCGAGCTCGGCACGTTCGAGGTCACCTACGTGTTCGACTGCGTGCACCGCAAGCCCGACGAGCCGCCGATCACCCGGCGGACGTTGACGCTCGGACCCTACCCGGAGCTTCGCACGGTCGACCTCGGCGTCCTCCAGAAGCTCCACTTCCGGCCGGCGCCCGAGGGGGAGCCGCCGCTGGAGTGCTCAGTGCAGCTGAACCTGCCGGGGGACGAGGTCTGGGTGGTGCCCCAGTCGTTCAACGTCGCGGGGCGCCTGTAGGGTTGGCCTCGGCAGGGACGGCCTCGGCCTGCGCGGCCTGGCGGCGCAGGGCCTTGGCGGTCTCGGCGAACGCGGGCTTGCCGGTCTGGGTGGCCGCGCGGTCGAACAGGTCCGCGGCGTCGCGCAGGTGACCGGCGTCGCGCGCGGCGGCGGCGGCGGCGAGCGTGACGCGCGGATCGGGCATGCGCTCGAGCGCGGCGCGACCGGCCTGCCAGGCGCCTTCGCGGTCGCCGAGCTGGACCAGGTAGCCCATGCGCAGCAGCACGAGCTGCAGGTCGTACGGGAAGCGCTTCTCTCCGGCGGCGGCGGCGGCGGCGGCACCGGGCACGTCGCCCGCCTTGCCCAGCGCCAGGGCGTGGGCGCGGGTGAGCGTGGGGTCGTAGGGGCGGTGCGCGAGCACGGTGCCCAGGAGCGTGGCCGCGCGCGCGGGGTCGCGGCCCTGCAGCAGCATGCCGAGCGCGGCGGTGGCCTCGTCGTTGTCGGGGTCGAGGGCCAGGGCGCGCTCGAGATCGGCCTGGGCGGCCGTGGGGTCGCGCGGGGCCAACACCCCGGCCCGCGCCATCCACGTCAGCGGCGTGCGCGGGTAGCGCGCGATGAGGCCGTCGTAGGCCGTGCGGGCGCCGGCGGCGTCGGTGGCCTCGAGGGCGCGTGCGTCGACCAGCGCACGGTAGCCCGCGACGTCGAGCGTGCCGGCGGCCATCGAGGTGGCGAACATGCGGGCGAGGATGGCGCCGCTGTGCAGCGGGTCCAGGCGCAGCGCGGTGTCGGCCTCCCGGGCTGCGGCTGCGGCCTGACCGGTGCCGAGCAGGTACTCGGCGCGTGCGGCGTGCACCCGCGCGTCCTGGCCCGCCTGCCGGACGGCCTCGTCGAGCGTGGCGCCGGCGTTCGCCGGGTCGTAGGCGGCGCGGGCGAGCCATGCCTCGGCGAGCGTGGGCACCTGCTTGCAGGCGGCCTGGGCGACCTGCAGGGCGGTGGGGCGATCCCCGCCGGCCACGGCGGAGGCCAGCAGGCCGGCCCACGCTTCGGCGAGCGTGGCGTCGAGCTTCAGCGCGCGCTGGTAGAGCTCCGCCGCCTCGCGCCAGGCACCGCGGGCGCGGGCCAGGGCGCCGAGCCCCATGTAGGCGCGGGCGTGGTCGGGGTCCAGACGCAGCGCGCGCTCGTAGGCTGCGGTGCTGTCGGCGATCGAGGTGGCGGCGCGGCCTACCAGGTAGTGGACGTCGGGGTCGTCGGGGGCGGTGCGGGCGCGCTCCGCCAGGACGCGCTGGGGCTCGTCCGGCAGGCCCACCGACAGCAGCAGGTCGATCCACTGCTCCTGGAGCGCCACGTCGGCCGGGTGACCGCGCGCCTCGCGGCGTGCGGTCTCGATGGCCTCGGCCACCTTCCCCGCGCTCAGCAGGTCGTCGACCCTGCCCGCATGGGCGAGGGGAGCGACGAGCAGCAGCAGGCCGAGGAGCAGGCGGTGCATGGGTCTTCGGGGAGGTCGCGCGGGTAACACGCCGGCGGTCGTGGTCGTTCCCGGCCGTGGCGCGGGCCGGGTGCGGCGTCAGGGGGCCGGTGACGGCGGCGTCGCCTCGCCGTCGGGTGCGGGCGCGCCGTCGTCGAGCGCGGGCGCGCCGTCGTCGGGCGCGGGCGCGCCGTCGTCGGGCGCGGGCGCGCCGTCGTCGGTCGGAGGCGCGGGCACCTGCGGCGGTGGATCGCGGCGGGGGAGGCGGTAGGTGCCCTCGGCGCTCGTCGTCCGACCGTCGGGACCCGAGAACGTGACCCGCCAGGCGCAGGTGCGCGCCTCGTCACCGGGGCTGACCACCGTCAGCAGCCGCACCGTGCCCCCGCCGGGCGCCAGGAAGGCCTCGCCCTCGGGATCGACCCGCTGGCGCACGATCGTGCGGTGGCCGTCGTCGTCGACCACCTCGACGGTGCACCGTTCCGCGGCCTTCACCGTCCAGTCGTTGGGGTGGGCCAGCGCCGTCAGCGTGTAGGGGATCTCCAGGTGGTAGGTGCCGGGCGCGAGCGGCGCCTTGTCGCCGCCGGCGAAGGCCTCGCACCGGTCGGTGCCGGCACACAGCTCGATGCCGGGGCTGGCGGCCTGGGCGCCCTGACGGATCGCGGCGAGGTGCGGGCCGAGGGCAGCGGCCTCGTAGGGCGTCAGGACGTTCGCCGCGCGGCCGGACTCGGGCATCGACTGGGTGGGCACCCCTTGTTCGGCGCACGGCTCGGCGCAGGCCGCGGCGTCGCAGGTGCGCTGGCCGCAGGCGGAGAGCAGCGCAGACAGCAGGATCAGGGCGCGCATCGTGCTCCTCGGTCCCGTCGTTCGCGGGCGCGGGCTACCTAACCGACCCGAACGGCCGCGGGCGGCCGACGGACGCGGCGTGGGTCCGCGGAGGTCGTCGTGAGTCTGGCGCGTGCCACCCTGCCTGACGGCGCACCCGTCGCGCTCCCCGGCGGTCCGCCGTTTCGCGCGACCGACCTCGAAGCCCTCCGCGGGGTGTACTTCGACCTGCCGGCGGACGACCCGTGGGTGGAGGGCACCGGCGACGCCGCGCACGCCTACCTCGACAACGCCCGCGCCGCCTGGGTCGACGAGCCCGGCTACATGAACGTGCTCCACCCGTCGTCGCCGTGCTTCGAGCTCAAGGCGGTGGAGGCCGGGCTCTACCTGCACCACTGGGCGCCCTGGCTGCAGGCGCCGCGTCGCGTGCTCGACATCGGCTGCGGTGTGGGCCGGTTCACGACCCGGCTCCTGGACCAGGGGGCCACCGTGTGGGGGGTCGACGCCGACCTGGACAGCCTGCGGCGCTGTGCGTGGCACGCGGCGGGGCGCGCCGGCCACCTCGACCTGTCGTGGTCGAGCGTCCACGCGCTGCCCGACGTCGAGGTCGACGTCGTCCTGGCCGCGGAGGTGTGGTGCTACGTCCCCGACGTCGTCGGCGCGATCGCGCGTGCGGTCGAGCGCCTCGCGCCCGGCGGGGTGCTGCTCGCGAGCGTCGAGGCGCGGTGGGGCTGGGCGGTCGCGGCGGACGCGCCGGAGGGCGGCATCGCGCACGCGCTCGTCGGCGACGGCCTCGTCGATCTGCCGGGCGACCGCTGGGTCAAGACCTACGAAGGGGACGAGATCCGCGCGCTGCTCGCCGACGCCGGCCTCGACGTCCAGGCCCTCATCCCCTCCCACTACGTGCTCGACGGTCCCCTCGAGCAGGTGATGCCGGGCGTGCCCGATCTCGACACGTGCCTCGACCTCGAGGCCGCCGCTGCCGCCCACCCCGTGTGGGCGCCGCTCCACCGGATCTGGCAGGTCGCCGCGGTCAAGCCCCGCTGACGCGGGCGACGGGCGCACCGGGCCGGGGCTCGCCAGCGCCGGGCGCCTCCGATACGATGCACGCCCGCCTGCACCCGACCCTCCCCCCGTCTCCCCGACACCCGGTGCGCTGATGATCGTCCTGGGCATCGATCCCGGCTCCACCGTCACCGGCTACGGCGTCGTGTCCACCGAGCGCGGGCGCTACCGCTTCGTCGACGCCGGGTGCATCAAGACCGCGTCGTCGAGCCCCATGGGCAGCCGCTTGCAGGCGATCCACGACGGCCTGGTCGCCGCGATCGGCCGGCACGCGCCCGACGCGGTCGCCATCGAGGCGATCTTCCACCACAAGTCCGCCGAGAGCGCCCTGCGGCTCGGTCAGGCGCGCGGGGTCGCGCTGCTCGCGGCGGCCGCGTGTGGTCACGAGGCCTTCCCCTACAACGCGATGACGGTCAAGCAGTCCGTCGGTGCGCACGGCCGAGCCGACAAGGCGTCGGTCGCGCGCATGGTCCAGGTGCTGCTCGGCGTGCGGCTCGACCTGCCGGCCGACGCCACCGACGCGCTCGCCATCGCCATCACCCACTGCAGCCACGCCCGGTCGCGGGGCCTGGCACGTGCCGTCCAGGAGGCCCGGTGATCGCGCGCCTGGTGGGCCACCTCGTCGGACGCGACGGCAACCGCGCGATCCTCGACGTGCGCGACGTCGGCTACGAGGTGTGGGGGCCGGCGCGCGACGTGGAGCGCTGGGCACGCGCCGAGGAGGCCGTGGTGGTCTGGGTCTCCACGCAGGTGCGCGAGGACGCGATCACCCTGTTCGGCTTCTCCACCGACGCCGACCGTGTCGCCTTCGAGCGCCTCCGCGAGGTCAACGGCGTGGGGCCCAAGCTGGCGCTCGCCGCGCTCGACACCCTCGGCCTCGACGGACTCGGCAAGGCGATCGCGGGCGACGACGTGACGTCGCTCGCCCGGATCCCGGGCGTCGGCAAGAAGCTCGCCCAGCGCCTCGCGCTCGAGCTCAAGGGCAAGCTCGTGGGCACCTTCGAGGTCGCCGACCTGCCTGCGGCTCCGCCCAAGCGCGCACCGCAGGACGACCAGCTCGACCTCGCGCTCGCACGCCTTGGCTACACCCGCACCGAGATCGTTCGGGCCCACAAGGGCCTCGAGGCCGAAGGGGTGCCGCTCGACGCCCCGGTGGCCGAGCGCCTGCGCGCGTCCCTGCGCATCCTGTCGGGGGGCTGACCGGTGGCCTTCGACGACCCCCGCGACGACGCCGCCGACCCGGCGCTGCGGCCCCGCAACCTCGACGAGTACGTGGGCCAGGCGGCGATCACGGCCAACCTCCGGGTCTACATCCGCGCAGCGCTGCAGCGCGGCGAGTCGCTCGACCACGTGCTGCTGTCGGGTCCGCCGGGCCTGGGCAAGACCTCGCTGGCCTACATCATCGCCGAGGAGCTCGGCGTCGAGGTGCGCACGGCGGCCGGGCCCACCCTCGAACGGGGCGGTGATCTGGCCGCCATCCTGTCGAGCCTCGGCGAGCGCGAGGTGCTGTTCATCGACGAGATCCATCGCATGAACCGCGCCGTCGAGGAGGTGCTCTACCCGGCCCTCGAGGACTTCGAGATCGACGTGGTGGTGGGGGCCGGGCCGGGGGCCCAGTCGATCAAGCTCCCGCTGCCGCGGTTCACGCTGGTGGGCGCCACCACGCGCTCGGGCATGCTCACCGCCCCGCTGCGCGCCCGCTTCGGCATCCACTGCACGTTCGACTTCTACACCCACACCGAGCTCGACACGATCGTGCGGCGCTCCGCCCGTCGGCTCGACCTCGTGGTCACGCCGGACGCGTCGTCCGAGCTGGCCCGGCGCTCCCGGGGCACGCCGCGCATCGCCAACCGCCTGCTGCGCCGCGCGCGGGACTTCGCCGAGGTGGAGGGCGACGGCACCGTCGACCTGCCGCTGGTGCGGGTGGCGCTGGAGCGGCTCCAGGTCGACGTCGAGGGCCTCGACAAGATGGACCTGCGCGTGCTGGAGACGATCGGCTTCAAGTTCGGCGGCGGGCCGGTGGGCCTCGACACCCTCGCGGCGGCGATCGGGGAGGCCGGCCACACCATCGAGGAGGCCTACGAGCCCTACCTCATCCAGGAGGGGTTCATGATGCGGACGCCGCGCGGACGGGTTCTGACGTCTCGGGGACGGGCCCACATCGGCATGCCCGCCCCACCCGACGACGACGCCCAAGGGAGCCTGCTGTGAATGCCCTGCGCCTCTGCGCCACGCTGATGGTGGTCGCGTGCTCGTCGAGCTCCCGCCTGCCGGTCGCCACGATCGACGTCAAGGGCCACAGCCTCACGGTGGAGGTGGCGGCCAGCCAGGAGACGCGGGCCCAGGGCCTGATGCACCGCGACAGCCTGGGGGCCGAGCGCGGGATGATCTTCGTCTACGACGACGACGCCCCGCGGCGGTTCTGGATGAAGGACACGCGCATCCCCCTGTCGATCGCGTTCATCGACAAGGAGGGCACCATCGTGCGCATCGCCGACATGGCGCCGCTGACCACCGACGGCACGCCCAGCCTGTACCCGGCGCGCTACGCGCTCGAGGTGAACAAGGGCTGGTTCGCGGCCAAGGGCGTCACCACCGGCGACCGGATCGGCGGGCTCGACACGCTCCCGCAGCCGTAGCTACAGGCCGACGCGCGCGAGCAGGGCCGTGCGGCGGGCGGTGGCCTCCCGGCGGGCTTCGCGCCAGGCCGGGTTGGCGAGGAGCTCGGTGGCGTGGGCGCCGCGGGACGTGCGCCAGCGGCCGGCGACCATCAGCTGCGACAGGGCGCCCTGCGGTGCGCCGAGGGCCAGCGTGCGCAGCGGGTCGTCGCCGGGCCAGCACGCCGGGTGGTCGAGGTCCCACAGCGCCAGGTGGGCCACCCGATCGGCGGCGATCGCTCCGCACGGCAGCGCCGGGTGCAGGGCGCCGGGCCGGGTCCACACCCGCTTGAGCAGCTGCACGGGATCCTGCAGGGCGGCGTGGCGGTGGAACGCGGTGGTGCGCGCCTCCCACACCGCGCGGCCGTCGTCGGCGCTGCCGGAGGCGCGGAACGCCGCGTGGGCCGCACCGTGGGCGACCGCGTCGGTGCGGTAGCGGGCCAGCGCCGACAGCTCCCGCTGCACGTCGACGGCGTCGTTGCAGACCGGGGCGTCGGTGGCGACGACCCACGGCACGCCGCGGTCGGTCCACCGGGTCACGTCCACCGGCCAGGCGAACAGCGCGTGGGCGCGTGGGCAGGCGACGAGCGTGTGGCGCGCGGGGTCGACGCGATCGAGGTCGGCGTCGGACAGGTACAGCCCGTGCACCAGCAGCCAGCCCGCGCCCTGGTCGAGCACCCCCAGGCGGTCGAGCAGCCCGAGCGGGGTCGTGCCGGCGCGGTCATGGGCGCGCTCCAGCTCGTCGATCGACTGGGCGAGGTGGGCGTGGATCGGCAGGTGGAGGCGGTCGGCGAGCGCGGCGGCGCGCACCCACAGCGCGTCGGAGACCGTGTCGGTGGCGTGGGGACCGACGGCCACGCCGTGGCCGCGCGTGGCGAGGTCGGGCGTGTCGGCGAGGCGCGCCGTGGTCGCCAGCGCCTCCTCCCAGCCGTCCGCACCCGGACCGGCCAGATCCTGCAGCGGCGGCGCCACGATGCCGGCGAGACCTACGTCGTCGAAGGCGTCGAGCAGGGCGTCGGGGAAGTAGTAGTGGTCCCACACGACGGCGGTGCCGTGCAGCAGCGCCTCCATCGCGCCGACGCGGGCGAGCGCGCGGACGTCGTCGGCGGTCATGGCCCGCTCGACCCGGAAGAACAGGGACTCCACCAGGTTGCCGGCCGCCCCCGCGGCGACGTCGAGCCCCCGGAGGCCGGACATCGCGAGGTGGGTGTGGGCGTTGACGAACGCCGGCGTCAGCAGCAGGTCGCCCACGTCGTCGGTGCCGGGCGGGGCGGGATCGGTCGGGTCGATCACCACCTCGGCGATGCGGCTGCCCTCGACCACCACGCGCGCGTGGCGGATCGCCAGCCCGTGCACCGGGTCGGGCACCACCGCGCGGCGCGCCTCCAGGACGTGCCTCATGGCGACGACGTGCCCCAGTCGACGATCTCCCAGCCCCGGGCGAGGGCCGTGCGTCGCAGGCGGCGGTCGGGGTCGACGATCACGGGACGGCCGACGGCCTCCAGCATCGCGAGATCGCTGTAGCTGTCGGTGTAGAAGGTGGCGTCGGCGAGGCAGACCCCCTGGGTGTCTGCCCAGGCCGCGCACGCCGTGAGCTTGTGGGCGCCGATCGCGAGGGTCTCGACGCCGCCGGTGAGGACGCCGTCGCGCACCTCGACCCGGGTGCTGATCGCGTCGTCGAGCCCGAAGGCGACGCGGGCACAGGCCGCGGCGAACTGGGACGACGACGTGGCGACGACGGTGCGATCCCCGGCGTCACGGTGGGCCTGGAGCGCGCGCGCCGCGCCCGGCCGGAGCCTGGGCCGCACCGCCACGTCGAACCAGGCGTCGACCTCGGCGGCGAGGTCGGCTTCGGGCATCCCCCGGTAGACGCTGGCGGCGTGGGCCATGGCCCGATCGAGGTCGACCGCGCCCAGCGTGTAGCGGGTGAGCGACCAGACCGCGGTGACGGCGTCCCTCGGCCGCAACCGCCCCCGACGCCACTCCTCGCGCAGCCACAGGCTCCCCGAGTTCACGTCGATCAGGGTGCGATCGAGGTCGAAGAACGCGACCGTCACGCGGGATCCCCGTCCCACGTGTCGTCGCGCGACACGGTGGCCACCACCTCGGGCGGCGGTCCCGGGCGCAGCTTCATCGCCCTGCGGTACAGGCGGTCGATCACCCGCTCGATGCCGCTCATCCGCGTGTCGACGATCGACCAGTAGCGGCCGTCCTCGGTGTGAATGCGGACGGCGGTGTCGAGGCCAGTGCCCCGCGAGAAGCCGACGATGGTGCGCCACGGCAGGAACGCGGGCCCCTCGCCGAACCGCACCACGATGCCTTCGGCGTAGATGCCCATCACCTCGGCCGCGTCGACGCCGACGCGCAGGATGGGCGTGACGCCCTGGGGCACGACGGCCAGCAGGTCGGCGCTCTGTACGGCGCCGTCGGCGAAGTCCACCGACTCCCACGGGTAGGCCTCGACCAGCGTGCGCAGGGCGTCGGGGGCGAGCAGCTCGGGGGGCAGGCCCACGCTCTCGGTCAGCACCCGCTCCAGGGCACCGTCGGGCAGGCCGAGGCGGCCCGCGAGGTCTTCGAGGAAGGTGCGCTCGGCGTCGTCGAGGTGGGCGTCGCGGTAGGCCATCCGGGCGGCGAAGCGCAGCGCGGTCCAGCGCTGGTCGTCGTCGGTCATCGCGGCGGCGAACGCGTCGAGATCGAACTCCGTGGCGCTGACCTTGCCGATGAACGCGCGGATCTGCGTGGCGTTCCACGTGGGCAGCACCGTCTCCAGCATCTCGATCTCGCTGTCGTCGAACACGCCGTCGGACGACGCCATGTGCACGAGGAGCTCGAGGATGGCGTCGTCGGCGGGGGTGCCGGGACGGATGGCGCTGCCGCCCGTGGACGACAGCAGGTGGACCACGCGATCGACGCCGCTCATGTGCTCTCCGACGAGGGGGGTGGGACCCCGAGGGGCTGTTGCCCGTTGCGGCCACGGCTGCAACCTCTCCCGTCACGCGCTAGGGCGCGCGCACCGCGGAGGGCCGATGCCCGAGCATGGCGCGATGGCGCCCGGACGTCACTGGAACGCCGAGGTCGACGGGGCACCGGACCAGGTGCGCGCCCGGATCGTGGCGAGCTGCCTGCGCATCCGGAGCCTGTGGTTCACGTCGCTCGCCGAGCAGCGGGCGTGGGCGCGGTCGACCGACCCGTTGTTCCTGCGGGGCCCGACCGAGGGCACGATCGAGCTCGGGCCCCGGCTGTCGAACCTGCAGGCCGCGCGGCTGGCGCCAGTGCTCCACCTCGACCTCGTGGCGACCGGCGACGGCAGGACGCGCCTGCAGGGCCGCTTCGAGGCGCCGCGCTTCGCCTTCGTCCTGCTCGCACTCTGGGGGGCGACGATGGTGCTCGCGGCCGGCGCGATGGTCGCGCGGGCCGTGCAGGGCGCGGCGGTGTCGCCGCCCGAGGTCGTCGCGTGGTGCGTCATCGCCGGCGGCGTCGGCGTGGCCGCCTGGATCGGCTGGCGCAAGGGCGGCGAGGCGCTGCGGGCCGCGCTGCCGGAGCTGGCGCGTCGGGCGGGCGATCCCGACGCGGGCGCGGACGACTGGTAGGCGGGCGCCGTGGACGGGTAGGCGGGCGCCGTCGACGGTCAGGCGCGGCGGCGCCGCAGACCCATCGCGAGCAGGCCGCTGAGCGCGAGCCACAGCGGCGCGCCGCCGGACTGGTCGCAGCCGCCGATGCGGGCGATCTCGCGCTCGTCGAGCTCGCCGTCGTGGTTGCGGTCGACCACGTCGAACTCCTCGCTGTCGACCACGCCGTCGTCGTTGGTGTCGATCACGCAGTCGGGATCGGGCTCGTCACAGCCGGGGTCGCACACGAGATCGGTGTACCAGCCGTTGATCGCGCAGAAGTCGGTGGTGCCGTAGACGCCGTCGACCTGCTCGAGGATGAAGTCGGTGAAGCGGTCGACGCGGGTGGAGCCTGACGCGGCCTTGCACGGGTCGCCGTTGGCGCCGGTGTTGTTGTCGAGGAAGACGAACGAGTGCACGCCCCACTGCTGCGGACGCACGCTGCGGCCGTTGTCGAGCCCGGTCTGAAGGCGCGCAGCCGGCAGCGACGACGGGTCGAAGTACTGCGGACCGCCCGAGTCGCCGCTGCACACGCCCGCCTGGTTCGGGTTGGTCTGGGCGTCGGAGTAGAGGAACTGGTTGTCGGTGGTGTCGATCGTCAGATCGGCGAAGCGCTTGATGCCCGAGCTGTCCTGGCTGGCCGAGCTCGTGATGCCGTAGCCGACCGAGGTGACCACGGCCTGATCGGCGTCGACGAGGCCGTCGATGTCCCAGTCGGCGTCGCTGCCGAGGTTGAACCACGTGGGCACCGCACCCGGGATGTCCTCCTCGAGCACGATCACGTTGATGTCGTTGCGGATCTGGAGGCCACCGCCCGCGTAGTTCGGGTTGGGCTTGTAGTTCTCGAAGCCGTAGTAGGCGGCGCCGTCGACCTCGTTGCCCACGAACGCGACGCCGTACTGCAGGAGGTACTGGCGGGGGATGCCGAGCTCCTCGGTGCAGTGGGCGGCGGTGAGGAGCACGCGGGGCGTGATGAGCGAGGCGCTGCAGTCGGCCTGGGCGAAGCCGCCGGCGGCGAAGCCGATGGCGACGGCGGACGGGAAGCGGTTGCCGCTGACGTCCTTGCCGTGGACGATGTGGCTCCACGACGGGTCGGCGCTGGGGGCGTCGGCGGCTTGGGCGGACACGGGGGCCAGGGACAGCAGCAGCGCGACGATCATGGCGCCTCCTCGATGGGGGGTTTCCTACTCCGTGGTCGGCGCGGGTCGCCGCCCATTGACGAACGATTGCCAACGTCCTCACGCATCTTCGACGGGCCGGACACCGCCCCGCCACACCGGACCGCCGCGCGCAGGTGTGCAGACGCGCTCACGCTTGACGGTCGCCCGTCGGGGGTGTTGGATGCGCGCTCCTGACACCCGGTGCCCGATGACCCGCTCCCTCGCGCTCGCCCTGCTCCTGCTGCCCGCCTGCAACGGCGCGCCCACCGACACCGACCCGGACGACACCGATCCGGGCTGCACCACCTACACCCGCACCGAGGCGCCCGCGCCGGGTCCGCTGGTGGCCGGCTACGCGCGCCGGCGCATTCCCGCGCCGCTGGGCATCGGCACGGCCGGCTTCGGGCCGTTCGGGGCGCCCTCGTCGCCCACGCCGTTCCAGGAGATCTACCCGGGCACCCAGCACCTGCACGGCCACCCCGAGCTCAAGGCCGTCGCGATCAGCCGCGGCGAGGGGCACGAGGTGGTGTTCCTGCGCGTGGACGCCGTGGGCATGTTCAGCCAGCTGCGCAACGACATCGTCGCCCGCGCCAGCGCCGCCATGGGGCGCGACCTCGACGACGCGCTGATCATCGGCGCCACCCACACCCACTCCGGCCCCGGGCGCGTGGTCAACACCGGCAACCCCGACACGTCGTTCTTCGACTTCATCGCCGACAAGTTCTTCCCCGAGTTCTACGATCGCTTCGCCCAGGCCGCGGCCGACGCCGTCGTCGAGGCGCTGCAGACCGCCGAGCCCGCCGAGGTGGGCTTCGCGCAGGGCTACAGCGGCGACGCCCACAACGACCGCCGCTGCGAGAACGGCGAGGACTACGAGAACGGTTCCATCCCGGTCGTGGCGGTGCGCAAGGACGGGCAGGTCGAGGCCGTCGTCGTGTCCTACGCCATCCACGGCACGGTGTTCAGCATCGACGACCTGTACCTGACGCAGGACGTGCACGGCGCCATCGAGGAGATGATCGAGGACCGCTTCGACCACCCCGTCGACGTCCTGTGCATGAACAGCTGGGGCGGCGACATGTCCCCGGGACACCCCGCCGACGTGCCCGAGCTCGACGCCGCGTTCATCGAGGGCGGCTTCCAGGACGTGCGCCGCGTGGGGTGGGCGATGGCCGAGGCGGTCACCGCGGCGCTCGACGACGCCGCCTGGACCGACGCCCCCGAGATCTCCCTGGAGACCCACCGCCTGCCGATCGATCGCTCCCACATCGGCTACCCGGACGACGTGTTCGAGCGCTTCCCGTACGGCGGCGTCTACTGCAGCAAGGAGCCGTTCGACGACTGCGACCCGTCCACGACGGTCCCCGACCTCGACGATGCCTGCCTGCCGTTCAACGAGCAGTTCCCGGCGCCGAGCCAGACCAGCTTCACCGTGGGCACGGTGGGCGACTTCACGCTCGTGACCTGGCCGGGCGAGGCCACCACCGAGGTGGGCGAGGCGCTGATGGACGGCATCGTCGCCGACCACCCCGACGCCGGGCCCTTCCTGTTCGTGGGCTACGCCCAGGACTACCTCGGCTACGCGCTGCTCGAGGACGACTGGTGGCAGGGCGGCTACGAGGCGTCGGGGTCGCTGTGGGGGCCCAAGCAGGGCGAGTACCTCATCGCCCGGGCCCGCGACGCCTACACGACGTGGTCGGAGCAGTCGTGCCCGGACGTGGCCGAGCCCGCGCCGCTCGAGCCCTTCCCGTACACGATCACGGCCTACGCGCCCGAGACGGCGCTCACCCCCGACGTCGTCGTCACCCAGGGCGCCACGGACGTCGGGCCCGAGGACGTGCTGACCGTCACCGTGGCCGGGCGTGACCCCTGGCTCGGCACCCCGCTGGCCTGGGTCGAGACCACCGACGGCACGCCGGTCACCCGACCAAACACGGTGCGGGTCGACTCCGACGACTACAACTTCGACGTGTCGCTGGCCGTCGAGCCGTCCTACGCCGACGAGGACCGCGCCGACCGCCGCTTCCTGTGGACGTTCCGCATCCCCGTGCGCCAGCCGGTCGCCGGCGGCGTGGAGCTGACGCCGGGGAGCTACGTGATCAAGGTCGACGTGCCCGACGGTGCCGGGGGCGCGAACACCGTCACCAGCGCGCCGTTCACGGTGGCGGCCCAGGCGGGCGTCACCAGCGACAGCTGGTAGGCGTCCCGCGCGCCTACACGTGGCGGGCCGGGATCGCCCGCGCGCGGATCGCTGCGTCGGCGTCGGGCCAGCGGCGCGCGAGATCGTCGATGTCGCCGTGCACGTAGTCGGCGTAGGCGAAGCCCGGCGCCATCGTGGTGCCGAGCAGGGCCGCGCGGCCGCCGGGTGCGAGCAGGGCGCCCTGCCACACCCCGCCGGGAACGACCAGCTGGGGGCGGTGGCCGGCGCGCAGGTCGCTGCCCAGGGTGACCACCTCGTGGCGGCCGTCGGGGTGCAGGAGCAAGGTGTGGACGGGGTCGCCGAGGTAGTGGTGGAAGACCTCCTCGCCCGGCAGCACGTGCATCGCCGAGATCGAGCCCGGGGCCAGCAGGTAGTAGATCGCCGTCGACAGGCAGGTGCTGGCGAAGCGCGGGTCGGGGCCCCACGGCTCGGGGGATCGCCACGTCTCGACGAACCAGCCGCCCTCCTCGGGGTGGGGCTGCAGCCCGAGCAGGTCGATGATCTCCTGGGCCTCCATCGGCACCTCCACGGGTCCTGGCTACCTCGTCCCCGTCAGGTGGCCAGGACGCGCAGCGCGCGGTCGAAGATCCACGGCGCCCGGCGGAGCACGCCGGGCAGGGCGCGGCGCAGCGGAGGCACGGCGGTGAGGCCGAGGAGCCCCCACGTGCTCCACGCGTAGGGCCGCCACAGCCGCCGCCAGTCGGCCTCCCAGCGCGCCGGTGCGTCGGCGATCAAGGCGTCGACGAGCGCGACGGCGCCTTGGACGCCGAGCTTGATGCCCTCGCCGGTGAGCGGGTCGACGTAGCCGGCGGCGTCGCCGAGCAGGAGCACCCGGCCGGCGACGCGCTTGCGGCTGGCGACCGCGAACGGACCGGCCCCGCGGGCTTCGTTGGCGGGGTCGACCAGCCGTTCGGCGAGCTCGGGGAAGTGGGTGAGGAGGCGATCGAACGGGCGACCGGGGCGGTGGGCCTCGGCGTCCCGTGCGCGCGCGCCGTACAGGATCGCCACGCCCACCAGCGCGTCGTCCACCGGGGTGACGTAGGCCTCCGCGTCGTCGGCCCAGTGCACGTCGACGGTGTCGGACCACGGGGCCACCGCGAAGTGGCGGCGGATGCCGAACCGGGGGGCGCAGCGCACGGGGACGTCGAGGTCGAGCGCGCGGCGGATCGGCGACCGGGCCCCGTCGGCGGCGACGAGCCAGCGCGCGTGGAGCCCCGCGGCGCGGACGCCCGTGTCGTCCTGGCGGACCTCGGTGACGCGGCCGACCACGCGCACCACCCCGGCCGCGTCGGCGGCGTCGAGGAGGGCCTGGTGCAGCACCGTACGCCGCACCCCGAGCGCGGGGGCCTCGAGCGCGCCGCGCGCGACCACGTCGCCGCGGACGTAGCGGATGCCGTGGAACGGCCGGGACCGCGCGGGCTGGACGCCGAGCGTGGCGAGCACGTCGACGGCGCCGGGCATCAGCCCCTCGCCGCACGCCTTGTCGATGACGCCGGCGTGGGGGTCGACCACCGTGACCCGCATGCCGCGGCGCGCTGCGGCGATCGCCGCCGCCAGGCCCGACGGTCCGGCGCCGGCGACGAGGACGTCGATCACGACGCCCTCCGCACCCGTCCCGTGAGGTGGGAGAGGTGGCCCAGGAAGCTGTCGGCGAGCGCGCCGGCCAGCATCCACGGCGTCACTGCCCGCGGTGGCGTGAGCGTGCCGGCACGCCAGCGCGCCAGCGTCTCGCTGCGGCGCAGCTTGCCCGAGCTGGTGCGCGGCAGCGTGCCGGGATCGAGGAGCACGGCCAGGTCGGGGGTGATCCCCGTCGCCGCCTTCACCGCCTGCACCACCGCCTGGGCCTGACCCTCGGTGCGCTCGCGCACCTCGGCGAACACGAGCACGCGCTCACCGTCCTCGCCGACGTCGGCCACCGCGACGCTGCACCCGGTGCGCACGCCCGGCACGGCATCGACGGCGCGTTCGAGCTCCTGGGGGGCGTGGTTCCGCCCGCGGTGGACGATCACGTCCTTGGCGCGTCCGGTGACGAACAGCTCGCCGTCGCGCAGGAAGCCGAGGTCGCCTGTGTCGAGCCAGCCGTCGACGAACGGCTGGTCGTGGCGGTCGAGGTAGCCCTGCATCACGCTGGGACCGCGGACGTGGATGCGACCGACGTTGCCCTCGGCGACGGCGACGCCGTCGCGCACGATGCGGATGGCGTAGTCGGGCAGGGGCGGCCCGACGCTGACCACGCGCAGGCCGTCGGGATCGAGGCGGGCGGCGCCGTCGCAGGCCAGCGCGTCGCGGTCGAAGCGCTCCACGCGGGGGCCCCGGCCCACAGGCGTGAACGTGACCGCCAGGGAGGCCTCGGACAGGCCGTACACAGGCATGATCGCGGCCGGATCGAAGCCGTGGGGACCGAAGCGCTGCGCGAACGCGGCCAGGGTGGCCGGCGCGATGGGCTCGGCGCCGTCGAGCGCCATCTTCCACGTCGACAGATCGACGCCCTCCAGGTCCTCGTCGCGCACCCGCTCCACGCACAGGGCGTAGGCGAAGTCGGGCGCGGGGGAGACCGTGCCCCGGTAGGTCGACAGCGCGCGCAGCCACACGGCGGGGCGGGCCAGGAAGACCTCGGGCGGGATCAGGGTGAGCGGACCGGGCGCCATCAGCGCCGGGAACACGCAGCCGATGAGGCCCATGTCGTGGTAGAGCGGCAGCCACGACACGCCCGACGCGCTCGGGTCGCCGTCGAGCGGTGTGGTGGCCAGGATCACGTCGAGGATGCGGCTGGCGTTGGCGAGCACCTGGCGGTGGGTGAGCGCCACGGCCTTGGGATCGACCGTGGTGCCCGAGCTGAACTGGACCATCGCGAGCTGGTCGGGGCCGACGTCGGCGCGGTGCGGGGCACCTGTCGCCAGCGTGGCTGCGTCGATCAGGCCCAGGCGCGGGCGCGCCCGCTCCAGCACGCGTCCCAGCACGCGGGCCACCCGGGGCTCGGAGACCAGCGCCACGGCCGACGTCGCCTGGAGCATCGCCACCGTGCGGTCGACGTACTCGTCGAGGCGGCCCAGACGCACCGGAGGGTACAGCGGCACCGGCACGGCGCCGGCGAGCTGGCAGCCGAAGTAGGCGTCGAAGAACGCCGGACCGGTGGGCAGCACGATGGCCACGCGCTCCCCCGGCGCGATCCCGCGCGCGACCAGGGCGCCGGCAGCCCGCTCGGCACGTCCGAGCACCTCGGGCCACGGCAGCAGCGTGGGCTGCTCGTGGCGGTCGAGGAAGCGCAGGCCGGTGCCCGGGCGGTCGAGCGCCGCGGCGCGGTCGAGGTGGTCGCCGATGGTCTCAGGCATCGGCACCCCCGCGGGCGTCGCCGGCCGCCGGCTCGGCCTGGTCGTCGCGCTTGGCCCGCACGAGCCGCACCACGTCGTCCACCGTGCGCACCTCGGCGTCGTCCTCGGCGTCGAAGGCGATGGCGTAGTGGTCCTCGATGGCGACGACGAGCGCCAGCCGGTCCATGCTGTCGAGGTGCTCCGACAGGTCGCCGTCGGGCAGCGGACCCTGCCAGCCGAGCGTGTCGGCGGCGAGGCGGTCGAGCGTGGCGCGCACGTCGTCGGTCATGCAGCCTCGGGGTGTGCAGCGGGGGGCAGCGTGGCGAGCGCGGCGTTCTCGACCCGCAGGCGCACGGTGAGCAGCAGGGCGTTGAGCACGGTGAACGCCAGCGCCGTGATCCAGGCGGTGTGGATGAGCGGCAGGGCCAGGCCCTCCAGGACCACGGCCACGTAGTTGGGGTGCGACAGCCACCGGTAGGGGCCGCCGGTGATGCGCGGCAGGCCCGGGACGATGATGACGCGGGTGTTCCACCGCGGGCCGAGCGTGGTGATGCACCACCAGCGCAGCGCCTGGCAGCCCGCTGCCACGGCGAGCATCGGCAGGCCGAGCCAGGGCAGGAAGGGCCGCTGCAGCGCCACGACCTCGACGGCACACGCCACCAGGAAGCCCGTGTGCAGCACGACCATCGCCGGGTAGTGGCCGCGGCCGTGCTCCACACCGCCGCGCGCGAAGCTCCACGCCGCGTGGCGCAGCGACAGGCGCACCTCGGCGAGGCGCTCGACACCGGTCGCCGCCAGGAGGCCCAGGTACAGCGCGGTCGACGTCACCATCGCATCAACACCAGCTCCGAGCAGAACCCCGGGCCCATTGCAAGCAGCATGCCGGCCGACCCGGCGGCGGGGCGGTGGTCGTACAGCGTGTCGCGCAGGACGAACAGCACCGACGCCGAGCTCAGGTTTCCGACCTCGCGCAGCGATCGCCACGTGACGGCGAGGGCCCCGGGGGACAGGTCGAGCACGTCCTCGAAGGCCTTGAGGACGGCCGGTCCGCCGGGGTGGCACACCCAGGTGTCGACGTCGCGGCGCGTCAGCTGTCGGGTGGCGAGGAAGCTGTCGACGTCGTCGCGCAGGTAGGTGCGCACGACCTGGGGCACGCTCTTGTCGAGGATGACACGGAAGCCGCGCGGGCCGATGTCCCAGCCCATCACGCGCTCGGAGTCGGGGTAGAGGCGGCTGGCGGTGGCGACCACCTTCGGGGCGTGGTCGAGGCCCAGGCGGCGCGCGCGATCCCGTCCCACGCAGACCACGGCCGCCGCGCCGTCGCCGAACAGCCCGGACGCGATCAGGTTGGCGACCGACAGGTCCTGGCGCTGCAGGGTGAGCGAGCAGAGCTCGACGCTGAGCAGCACGGCGACCTTGTCGGGCCAGGCGGTGAGGTAGTCATGGACCCGCGACAGGCCCGCGGCGCCGGCCACGCAGCCCAGGCCGAAGATCGGCACCCGCACCAGATCGGGGCGCAGGTCCATGCGGTGGAACAGGCGCGCGTCGAGCGACGGCGTGGCCACGCCCGTGACGCTGGCCGTGAACAGCGCGTCGACGTCGCGCGGCGTCAGCCCGGCGAGCGCCAGGGCCTGCTCGAGCGCCTGCTGCCCGACGTCGAGGCCGACGCGGATCCAGGCGTCGTTGGCGTCGCCGAAGTCCTTCAGCTCGGCGTAGGCCTCCATCGGCAGCGCCAGGTGGCGCCCGCCCACCTGCACCGCCTCGTGGAGCTGCCGCACCCGGGCCGTGTTGTGGTGCTCCTTCGTCCAGAGCGCCTCGAAGGCCCGGATGAGGGTGTCCTGGTCGTAGAAGTGGGGGGGGAGCGCAGTGCCCACCGCGGCGATCCGCATGGCGTCCTCGTCGTTGGGGGCGGATGTAGGATCAGGATGGCGCGGACGCGAGACGCTCGCAGGCGCTTTCAACAATCGGGACACAAGCACGCGTGGCGTGACCGTGGGGGGACGGGTAGGTCGGCGGGCTGCCGGACCGCCGGAGCGCCACGCCGGGAGCTCGTTTGGACGCCGCGAATGCACCGCTCCTGCGCCTGCCGCCCGGGCGCGCGATCCTGTCGGTGGCGTGGCCGATGGTGGCGCTCGGGTGGGTGCGATCGCTGTACCTGGTGGCCGACGCCTGGTGGGTGGGGCGCCTGGGATCGGACGCGCTGACGGCGCTGTCGGTGACGAGCTTCGCGTGGTGGATCCTCAACCAGTGCGGGGAGCTCGCCGCCACCGGGGTCCACGCCCTGTCGGCGCAGGCGGAGGGCGGCGGGCGCCGGTCGTCCCTGGGTGCGCTGGCGGGGCACGGCGTGCTCGTCGGCCTCGTGGTGTGGGCGGCGGTGGCCGCGTCGAGCCCGTGGTGGTCGCGGGCCTACCTGGCTGCGATGGACCTGCCCCAGGGCGTGGTCCACGACCTGTCGGCGCCGTTCCTGGTGGTGTCGGCCGTCAGCGCCGTGGGGCTGGGGATGCAGGCGGTGGTGGCTGCGGTGTTCCGGGGCCTCGGACAGACGCGCTGGGCGCTGGGGATGACCGTCGTGGGCCTCGTGCTCAACACCGCGCTGGACCCGTGGTTCATCTGGGGCGGCGGTCCGCTGGCGGCGATGGGGCTCGCGGGGGCGGCTTGGGCCACGGGCCTGTCGGCGCTGGTGAGCGCGGTGGTCGGGGCCGTCGTGCTCGCGCGGGAGGGGATGGTGCTTGTGCTCGCGCCGGGGGCGGTGCGCGCCGCGCGTCGGATCGTGGCCATCGGCGGGCCGATCACGGTCATGGGCATCGGCTTCAGCCTGGTCTACGTGATCCTCGGGCGCCTGATCACGAGCCTCGGCGTGCACCACATGGCGGCCCTGGGCGTCGGGCATCGCCTCGAGTCGTTCACCTACCTGGCGTCGGTCGGGTTCAGCGTCGCGGCGGCCACGATGGTGGGCCAGCACCTGGGCGCGGGCGACGTGTCCGGCGCGCGCGAGGCCGCCCGCACCGCGGCGCGGTGGTGCACCGTCGTGATGCTCGTGGGCGGCGCGCTCGGCTGGGTGGCCGCCGAGCCGCTCTACCGTGCATTCTCCGACGATCCCCGCATCATCGAGGCCGGTGTCGTCTACTACCGCTTCCAGTGCGCCGTGTGGGTGTTCATGGGCTTCGAGGTGGTCTACGAGGGCGCGTTCACCGGCGCGGGCCACACCCGGCCGCCGCTGTGGATCAGCGGCACGCTCACCGCGGCGCGGCTGCCGATGGCGTGGGCCTTCGCGGTCGGCCTCGGGCTGGGCATCGACGGGGTGTGGGCCGCCGTGGCGCTGTCGACGCTGCTCAAGGGCGTGGTGCTCCGCGCCTGGTGGGCGCGCGACACCTGGGTGGCCACGGGCCTGCGGCTGGCGGAGGATCCCGGGTAGGGGTGTGACGTCCCGGTGTCGACGGAGCCTGCGCATCGGCGTCGCCCTGGTGTATGACTCCGGGCCCTGCCACGGAGACCCCCATGCGCGCCACCACGCTGGCGATGCTCGCGACCCTGGTCGTCGCGTGCACCAAGGATGACCCCACGATCGACACGCCGACGGGCGAGCTGTCGGGCTGCGACCCGCTCGATCCGAGCGTGTGCGCGCTGCCGTTCCCGTCGTCGCACTTCCTCGTGGCCGACGACACCGCGGTCACCGGCGTGCGGGTCAACTTCGGGCCCACGACGCTGCCGCTCAACCGCGACGGCGTGCAGACCATGCCCGAGCTCTGGAACGAGCGGGACGGCTACTCGATCAACTCGCCGATGCTGTTCTTCCTGCCCGGCGTGCAGCTGCAGGGCGTGGTCGGTCACGACGACATCGGCGCCTACACCGCCGCCGAGGCCAAGACCGTCGTGATCAACACCACCACCGGGGAGCGCGTGCCCCACTGGGTGGAGATGGACGCCACGGCGCCCAGCGACGACGTCCGGCTCGTCATGATCCGGCCGGCGGTGCCGCTGGAGTGGGACACCACCTACGTCGTCGGCGTGCGCGGCCTCGCCGACGCGGGCGGCAGCCTCATCCCGAGCTCGCCCGCGTTCGCCGCCCTGCGCGACGCCACCGAGATCACCGACAACGACGTCGCCCTGCGGCGCCAGCACTTCGACGACGACGTGTTCCCCGTGCTCGAGGCCGACGGCGTGGCGCGCGCCGACCTGCAGCTGGCCTGGGACTTCCACACCGCCTCCCGCGAGAACACGCTCGGCCGCGTCGACTTCGTGCTCGACGACGCCCTGGCGTGGGTGGGGGAGCAAGGCGGCTTCGACTACACGCTCACCAAGGTCGAGCCCCACACCTGCGACGAGGGCGAGTCCATCGCCGTCGACATCGAGGGCCACTTCACGGTGCCCCTGTACACCGAGGCCGACACCCCCGAGATCTGGGACAACGGCGTCATCGAGGCGCTGCTCACGCGCGACGACGAGGGCATGCCGTACCGCAACGGCACCACCACCGCCGACTTCCTCGCCCGCATCCCATGCTCGGTGGCCCACGGGGCCGACGGCAACGGCCCGGTCGCGGCCTCGGCGCCGATCGTCCAGTACGGGCACGGCCTGCTGGGCAGCAAGTCCGAGGCCCGCGGGGGCTACCTGGCGCGCATGGCCGACCGCGACGGCTTCGTGATCCTCGCGCTCGACTGGACGGGCTTCGCCGAGGGCGACGAGACCGGCATCCTGTTCATGCTGTCGGCCAGCAAGCAGGAGAACGTCAACGCCTCCCACTTCGGCATCGTGTCCGAGCGGGCCGTGCAGGGGATGATGGAGCAGGTGCTGGCGACGCGCCTGTTCACCACCGCGATGGTCGACGACCCGGCGTTCACGCTGGAGGGCGTCAAGGTGCTCGACCCGAGCCGGCCCTACTTCTACGGCAACTCCCAGGGGGCGATCATGGGGGCGGCGCTGGTGGCGATGTCCCCCGACATCCACCGCGCTGTGCTCGGCGTGGGCGGCGGCCCGTACTCGCTGCTGCTGCCGCGCAGCCACGACTTCGACCCCTTCTTCCTGCTGCTCAAGAACAAGTACGCCGACCACCGCGAGATCATGCTGTTCGTGGCGGGGCTGACGCAGCAGCTCTGGGACCCGACCGAGGGGGCGGGCTGGAGCTGGGATCTGGCGCGCGACGCCACCACCGACAAGGCCGTGCTCGCCCAGGTCGCCATCTACGACAACCAGGTCAGCACGCTCGGTGCCGAGATCGGGGCGCGCGCGTGGGGCGCGTTCACGCCGTCCGACGCCGTGCGGCCCATCTGGGGGGTGGAGGAGGTCGACGTCGGCGCCGGCCGCGCCGGCAACGCCATCGTCGAGTGGCGCTACGAGAGCCTGCCCGACGAGCCCTTCCTGCCGATCCCGCCCGCCGACGACAGCCTGATCGAGGGCACGGTCTACGACGACGGCCGCGAACTGGACCCACACGAGTGCGTGCGGCGCGAGCGGGAGGCCCAGGACCAGCTGTGGCACTTCCTGGAGACGGGCGAGGTCATCCAGACCTGTCCGGCCGGCGGCTGCGTGTCGCCCACGGTGGACGGCTGCGGCGACCCCTGATCGCGGCGTGGACGCCGACGGAACGGGGCGGCGTCGGCCGCCCGCGCCGTCAGCGCCCGAGCCGGTAGACGTGCTCCAGCGAGCGGATGTAGACCCGGGCCCCGTCGTAGGTGGGCGTGGCGCGGGAGGGCTCCGGGAGCACGGCCAGGGCCTCCAGCCGCGGCGTGTCGCCCGGTGTGATCGTGGCGAGCACGCCCGACTGCCAGCCCAGCACGATGTGGTCGCCCACGGCCGTGGGCTGGGCATAGGCGACCGGCGCCATCTTGCGCCCGGCCTCGGCGACCGGCGCGTCGAGGGCGAGCGCGCCCTTGCGCGCCCCGGTGGCCGTGTCGAGCACCACCAGCTGGTTGTCGAGGGACACGAAGTAGGCCCGGTGCCCGAGCACGAGCGGCACGGTGTAGACGCGCTCGAGGACCGGGAGCGGGACGTCGTAGACCTTCGTGGTGGTGACGGTGTCGCCCTGACGGGCGAGGCGCCAGGCGGTGGCCCGGTTGGAGCCGGCGTCGCCCTTGACCCCCCGGCCGCCGATCCACATCGCGAGGTCGCCGTCGACCACGGGGGCGATGTAGTAGATGCGGGCGAGGTTTTCGGCGAGCTGGCGTCCGTCGGACAGGCGCACGATGCGCCCGTCCGGCGTGAGCACCACCGCGAGGCCGCCGACGTCGACGATGGGGGGCGTGCCGTAGTGGTCCCAGAGGGCCGGATCCTGCCAGCGCACGGCACCCGTCTTGGCGTCGAGGCCCACGAGGTGGCGGTGGCCGACCAGCAGCAGGTCGCCGTGGAGCTGGGGGGAGGTGACCGAGCCGTAGTCGAAGCCCTTCATCGGCTTGACGTCGGTGCCGAGCCACACCGACCAGCGCCGGGCCCCCGCGCGGTCGAAGGCGGAGACGACGCCGTTGCCGGTGGTGACGTACAGCGTGGTGCCGTCGGTGGCGGGGGTGGCCGAGGCGTAGCCGATCATCCCGAGGTCGGCGGGCATCAGGTAGGTGGTGAGCTCGTCGAGCTCGGCCTTGGCGGCGTCGAGCTCGGCGGACAGCTTCGCGAGCCGCTCGGGCAGGTCCGCGGGCGCGTCGGGGCGTCGGGCGTCGCGGCGAAGCGCCGACATCTCGCGCAGCCCCTCCTGGATGCGTGCCTCCACCTGGGGCGCGGCGTCGATGCGGGCCTGCTCCTTGGCCCGCTGGTCGGGCGGCACGGCGTCGATGCGGTGGTTGGTCGCCGTCCAGCGCACGGCGCCGGTGGCCTGGTCGAGGCAGGTGACCGTGGCCGGCTCGGACGTGGTGCAGACCATGTCGCCGAACAGCACCGGGCTCGCGTTGCCCCACGCGGGCAGGGTGGCGGACCAGGCCGCGGCGGAGACGTCGAGCGAGGGGGGAGGCGTGGCGTCGGGGTAGGTCGCGGTGCCGCCGTGACGCCAGCCGTCGGCGCCGGCCCACGCGGGCACGGCGAGCACGACCGCCCCGGCGACGAGGCCGGGCAGGGCGCGGGCACCGACCGTCACCGCCCTAGCCGCCATCCTGCGGACCCCAGGCGCAGCGGACGCCGACGTCGTTGACCTTGACCTCGGGCGGCATCGCCATGCGCGCCGCCGACCGCAGCTCCAGCGGGTCGATCGACGTCCACCCGCCGCCGCGCTGCACGCGCTGGGCGCCGCTGTCGGGACCGCGCGGGTTCTTCGCGGCGGCGTGGGCGTAGGCGTCGGGCGCGTACCAGTCGGCCACCCACTCCCAGGTGTTGCCGGCCATCCCGAACGCGCCGATCGGGCTGTTGCCCATCAGGTCGCGCGTGAGACGCGGACCGTCGTTGCTGCACGGCCCCTTCTGCATCTGGCCCGGCGCGAGGCGGCCGCCGCGCTCGTCGTAGCCGGTCTGGGCGGCCACGCCGCAGCCGGGCTCGTCGCCCCACGGGAACCGCCGCCCGTCGGTGCCGCGGGCCGCGAACTCCCACTCGGCCTCGGTGGGCAGGCGCCCGCCCAGGAACCGGCAGAGGCGGTCGGCAGCGTCCCAGGTGATGCCGGTCAGCGGCGAGCCCACGTTGGCCGTCCCGTCGTTGTCGAACGTGGAGAAGCCCCCGACCGACACGTCGTCTTCCTTGCACGCCCCGCCTTCGAGACAGCGCAGGAACGTGGAGACCTTGACCTCCTCGATCATGATCCAGAAGGGGTCGAGCGTGACGGTGTGGACGGGCGCCTCGTCGGGTAGCGCAGCCGCGTCGTAGTGGGTGCCGTTCGGGTCGGTGGCCTGCGCGCCCATCTGGAACGTGCCGCCGTCGACGTGCAGCCAGCACTGGTCGTCGGGGGCGTCGGGCGTGCACTGGTACTGCTCGGGCGGGTTCGGGCCCTTGGCGTTGCCGTTCTTGGGCTTGCTGCCGAGGTTGGAGTCGGGGTCGAGCGGGTCGGTGTAGTCCTCGACCACCTCCTGGCCGTCGGGGATGCCGTCCCCGTCGCTGTCGGGCCGGGTGGGATCGGTGCCGAGCAGGGCCTCCTCGGGATCGGACAGGCCGTCGTCGTCGGCGTCGGGACCGCGGGTGCGCACCTGCGGCGGCACGCCGGGGCGGGTGGCGGTCGGGCCGTCCGTCGCAGGGGAGGACCCACCGCCGAAGCACGCGGCGAGGGCGAGCAGCATCCAGGTCAGGGCGGCAGAGGCGTGCATCATGGGTCGGGGACGTAACACAGGCAGGCCGGAGGGAGACCGGCGCCGACGCGGCGGACCTACAGCGTGGCCTCGAGCATCAGCCGCACCGTGCGCAGCTGCAGGGCAGCCGACGTCCAGCGGGTGATCCGGTCCGCGAACAGCGGATCGCCGCCGACCTCGGCGTTGAGCCGCGCGCTCACCGGGGCGCTGCCGCGGACGCGCACGAGCCTGCGGGCGGCCGGGACGTCGAAGCCGTCGTCGAGATCGAAGACCACCTCGCCCTCGGCGCCGGGCACGCCCCACACCACCTGCTGGCCATCGCTGCGCACCACGAGCGTGCGCCCGTCGAGGTCGACACCGAGGGCGGCCGCGCCCGCAGGGGGATCGACGGCGATGTCGAGCGCAGCCACGGCGCGGGCCAGGCGCTCCCGGCGCGTGGCGGCGTGGACCAGGAAGCGGCTCTGCACCAGCGTGTGGCGGGTGGCGGCGAGCGTCTCGGCGAGCGCGGCGCGACAGGCCTCCGCGGCGTCGGTGGCGGCCTCGGGCGGTGCTGAGGCGAGGCCCTCGAGCAGGTCGGCGACCGGGTGCTCGCGGTGGGCCTGCCACCACGCCTCCAGCAGCGTCGCGATGCGCGCGATGAGCGGACCGGCGTCGCCCGGCGGCGTGGGCGTCAGGCACGCGAGCTGGAGGTGGTCGCCGGCGTCGCGGAGCTCTTCGTCGACGGCGTCGGGCAGGCCCAGGCCCGCCTGCTCCCAGCGCACCAGGTGGTGCAGCGTGCGGGCCACGAGGCGCACGAGCGCGTTGTCGCCCGCCTGGCCGACGTCGGGACCGGGGGTGAGCACGGGGCCGGCCAGCGGCAGCGCGATGGCCGAGGCCTCGTCGTCGTGGCGCAGGTCGGGCAGCACCCGCCCCAGGGCGCGGGCGTCGCGCACGAGCTGGCGGCGCAGCAGCGGATCGCGGGCGGCGTGGGGGCGCAGCACCCGCACCATCCCGGGCCCGCCCGTGCGCACGTCGGTGCCCGTCCACGTGGAGGAGGTGTCGTCCCAGCGCACGAGGAGATCGCGCTGGACGCTGGCGACCACGGGGCGCAGGCCGGCGTCGGCGGTGGCGCGCGCGTGCACCGCGAGCAGGGCCAGGCGGCGATCCGCGTCGACGGGGTCGGCGTCGGTGGCGCGCTCCAGACGGGCGAGCAGGTCGGGATCGTCCACGTCGGCGTCGGGCGCGACGCGGCGCACGAGGGCGAGGAGTTCGGCTGGCGTCGTGGGTCGGCGGGGCGGCACGCGAACCGTTAGCCGGTCGGCGGGTCGCGCGCCGCGCGGTCTCGGAGGTCGTCGCGATGGGCTGGAGGCGGGCGCGGTTCAAGGGCAAGGACGTCTGGGTGGCGTGCACCGGCGAGGGGGCCCTCGACGCGCGCGGCGGGCGGGTCGCGATGCGCTACAGCGACGCCGAGGGCGCCAGGCTGTACGGGGCCGGCGCGGCCAACGTGACCGACCTGTCCGGTCCGGTCACGGAGCTGCCCGACGGGGTGTCCGCCGACGCCGCACCGAAGACCGGTGCCTCCCGGGGCAGCGGGTTCGGGTCCGCCGGCAGCCGCACCAAGGCCCAGGCGGCCGCGGCGGCGCAGGCCGCGAGCACGCTGTTGGCCGGCCTGTCCGCCGACACGGCGGTCGCGTTCACCGACGGCTCGTGCAAGGGCAACCCGGGCCCCGCCGGCTCGGGCGTCAGCCTGCGCCTGCCCGACGGTCGGCGTGCCGACGCCGCGCGCGCGCTGGGCACGGCCACCAACAACGTCGCCGAGCTCACCGCGGTCGGCATCGCGCTCGACCTGCTCGACGAGGCCGGCGTCGCACCGGATGCGCCGGTCGCCCTGCTCACCGACTCGTCCTACGGCCACGGCGTGCTCTGCAAGGGCTGGAAGGCCAAGGCGAACACCGAGCTGATCACGGGCCTGCGCGCGCGCCTGAAGCGTCGCCCGGGGCTGACGGTGTACTGGGTCGCCGGCCACGCGGGCATCGACGGCAACGAGGCCGCGGACGCGCTCGCCAACGACGGGGTCACCGGCGCGTCCTTCGTCCGGTGGACCTGACCCTCGGGGTCGCGCCCGGGCCACGGCCCGCCGTCAGTCCGCGGCCTCGAGGTCGCGGATGGTGCCCCAGCGGGTGCGCACGAACGGCGGCCACGGCGCGCCGGAGGCGTGGTGGCGTGCGAGCCAGGCGCGGGTGACCGGGTCGGACGGGTAGCCGGACCCGAACGGCTCGTGGGCGGCGCGGACGTCGTCGAGCAGGGCGTCGCGGGTGGTCTTGGCGAACACGCTCGCCGCGCCGCACGCCGGCCACGTGGCGTCGGCCTTGGGGACCATGACGATCTCGGGCGCGAGACCGTCGCGGGCGAGGTGTGCGCGGAAGGCGTCGACGGTGGCGGGGAGGGTGCGCGGGTGGCCCAGGGCGTCGACGATCACCCGGTCGGGCCGCCAGGTGCGGATCAGGTCGAGGATCGCGTCGTGCTCGAGGGTGTTGAGGTTGCCCGCGTCGATGGCGGTGGCGGAGATGGGTCGCACGTCGGCGGTGCCCAGCTCGGCCAGGCGCGCACGCGCGGCGTCGCGGCGCTTGGCCGACATCGCCTTGCTGTCGCCGGCCCCCGCGGCCCGCAGCGTGGCGTCGTCGGCGGTGGTGAGGAAGCCGGCCACCACCAGGGGGCCCAGCACGCAGCCCCGGCCGGCCTCGTCGATCCCCAGCACCCGCATCCACGCCTCCCGCACGGTCCCTGGGACGGGGAGCGGCCGTAACCGGCGTGTGCGCGGCGGGAGCCCCGGCGGCCGCATCGGGCGATCCGACCCCCGCCCGCGTTGTCAGGTGATCGTGTGGAAAGAGCCGGGAACGGGCGACGTTCGCCGATAGTATCGTGGACCGATCGGTATGGGGTTCGATTCGGTGCACGCGCCGCGCGGATGGTTATGAGGCTCGGCCAAACGCCCCGGGGACACGGAGAAGCCCTCGGCGGCGGTGGTCCTCACACCGAAGCGCTCGGCGAGATCTACCGATGGCACATCACAGCATCCGAAAGGGGCTCGACATCCCGATCGCGGGAGCTGCATCCGGCGAACCGGTCGTGCTGCCCCCGCCGCCCACGATCGGCATCGATCCGCGCGAGCTGCGGGGGATGATCCCGCGGCTGGCCGCCCGCGAGGGCGACACGGTCGCCGCCGGGCAGCCGCTGTTCTTCCACAAGTTCGACCAGCGCGTGCAGGTCGTGGCGCCGGTCGCCGGCCGGGTCGCCGAGATCCGCCGCGGCGCCCGCCGGGTCATCACCGCCTTCGTGCTGGAGCCCTCGGGCGACGCTGCGCTGCCCTGGAAGGCCTACGCCCCGGGCGAGCTCGCGTCGCTGTCGCGCGAGGAGGCCCTCGACGGGCTGCTCACGCGCGGCCTGTGGACGCTGCTGCGCACCCGGCCGCTCGATCGGCTGGCCGATCCGAACGTCGTCCCGCAGGACGTCCTCATCGGCGGCATGGAGACCGGCCCGTTGATGCCGGGGCCGGCGGCCCTGCTGCGCGCTTCCGACAAGGAGGCGCTGCAGGCCGCGATCCACGTGCTCGGCCGCATCACCGACGGCGCCGTCCACCTCACGCACGCCCAGGGCGAGAGCCATCCGGCGTTCCAGGGCCTCACCGGCGCCCAGGTCCACACCTTCTCCGGGCCCCACCCCGCGGGCGACATGGCCGTCCAGGTCAGCCACGTCTGCCCGCCGCGAGGCCGCAACCGCGTGCTCACCGTGTCGGCGGCCGACGCCGTCGCCATCGGCCGCACGTTCCTGTCCGGTCGCGTCGACGCCGAGCGCGTCTACGCCGCCGTCGGCGCGGGTGTCGCCACCCCGCGGTTCGTGCGCACGCTCGTCGGCGCCCCGCTCGCCCACGTGGTCGGCGCCGTCGCCAGCGGTCCCCAGCGGTGGATTCGCGGCTCGGTGCTCACCGGCACCAAGGTCGAGGCCGACACGTGGGCCGGCTGGCACACCCGCGGCGTCCACGTGCTGCCCGACACCGTCGAGCGCACCATCCTCGGCTGGGCCCTGCCGTCCACGGGAATGTGGAGCTTCCACCGGGCGTTCCTCAAGGGATGGGGCAAGCCGTCCAAGGCGTTCGACCTGCGCCCCGGCCTCTACGGCGGCCACCGCGCGATCGTGCCCACGGGCGTCCACGACGACGTGATCGCCACGCCCGACGTGCTGCCCACCTTCCTGTTCAAGTCGATCCTGTCCGGTGACCTCGAGAACTCGATCAAGCTCGGCATGCTCGACATCAGCGAGGAGGAGGCGGCGCTCTGCGCGTTCATCTGCCCCTCCAAGATCGACTACGACGTCATCCTCCGCGAGGGCCTCGAGCTCTACGCCAAGGAGGCCTGAGATGCACTTCATCGAAGGGCTGCTCGATCGGTTCCGTCCGCGCTTCGACGAGGGCGGCGACCTGCACTGGGCCTGGCCCGTGTTCGAGGGCCTCGAGACGTTCCTGCTCGTGGTGGGCACCAAGACCACCAAGGGCGTGCACGTCCGCGACCACATGGACATGAAGCGCCTGATGGTCTTCGTGATCTACGCGCTGGTCCCGGCCATCCTCGCGGGCTGGTACAACGTCGGCGCGCGGGCCTACGCCTACGAGGGCATGGCCGACCAGGTCGGCATCGTCGACTGCATCCTGCGCGGCGGCTGGCACATGCTGCCGGTCATCCTCGTCTCCTACACGGCGGGTGGCATCGCCGAGCTGATCTTCGCGGTCGTCCGCAAGCACGAGATCAACGAGGGCTTCCTCGTCTCCGCGATGCTGTTCCCGCTCACGCTGCCGCCCACCATCCCGCTGTGGATGGTGGCGATGGGCATCGTGTTCGGCGTGATCATCGGCAAGGAGGTGTTCGGCGGCGTCGGCATGAACATCCTCAACCCCGCACTCACCGCCCGCGCCTTCGTGTTCTTCACCTACCCGGCGGCCATCTCCGGCACGAACGTGTGGGACGTCACCGGCACCGCCAACCCGCTCACCGCCACCGGTGCGGCCATCGACGGCTACACCGGCGCGACGCCGCTCCTCGCGGTGGCCAGCGGCGAGCGGGGCCAGCAGGCGGTCGACATCCTCACCAGCCAGTTCGGCTGGTCGTGGAACGACATGGCGCTCGGCGCCATCCCGGGCTCGATGGGGGAGGTGAGCACGCTGGCCATCGGCCTCGGCGCGCTGTTCCTCATTGCCACCGGCATCGGGTCCTGGCGGATCATGGTGGGCTGCGTGGCCGGCCTGTTCGCCGTCACCGGCCTGTTCAACGTGCTCGCCGGTCCCGAGTCCCTGCCGCTCATGACGCTGCCGCCCTGGTACCACCTGGTGATGGGCGGCTTCGCGTTCGGCACGGTGTTCATGGCCACCGACCCGGTGTCGGCCGCGGCCACGAAGACCGGGCGCTGGATCTACGGCTTCGGCATCGGCGCGATGTGCGCCCTGGTCCGCGTGGTCAACCCCGCCTACCCGGAGGGGATGATGCTCGCGATCCTGTTCATGAACGTGTTCGCGCCGCTCATCGACTACTGGGTGGTGCAGGCTTCCACCCGGCGCCGCGTCGCCCGCATGGCGACGGCCTAGGGAGCAGCTGATGGCCTTCTCCAACACCTACATCTTCGGCTTTGCGGCCACGGTGTGCGTGGTGTGCAGCCTCGCGGTGTCCTCGGTGGCCACGGCCCTCAAGGACAAGCAGGATCTGAACCGCGAGCGCGACCTGCACGCCAACATCCTCGACGCCCTGCAGCTGCTGCCCGAGGGCGGCGCGAAGGGCGAGGAGATCGACCGGCTGTGGGACGAGCGCGTCCAGCTCGTGATCGTCAAGCCCGACGGTGCCCCGGTCGACACGTCCGATCTGTCCAACGACCTCAACAAGGACGGCGTCGTCGACCTGCTCGACACCGAGGCCGCCCGCGCCGAGGTCAAGGGCAAGCCCGACACCACGCCGCCGCTGCTCGCGCTGTACAAGCGGGTCGATGGCGACGCCACGGGCGCGTGGGCCTTCCCGGTCTACGGCACCGGCCTGTGGGGCCCGCTGTCCGGCTACATCGCGCTCGCGCCCGACCTGTCCGAGATCATCGGCGTCACGTTCTTCGCCCCCAAGGAGACCCCGGGTCTGGGTGCGGAGATCATGTCGCCGCCGTTCAAGGAGCAGTGGAAGGGCAAGAAGATCTTCGAGGGCGGCAAGCCCGTCGCCATCGGTGTGGCCAAGGGTCACGCCGCCGACCAGCACCCCGACCAGCTCGACCACTGGGTCGACGGCGTGTCGGGGGCCACGATCACCAGCCGCGGCGTCAACGCGATGGTCAAGGTCGGCATCGAGCACGACTACGCCGCCACGCTCACCCGCCTGCACAAGTGAGGACCCGATGAGTTCTCCTGCCACCGAGATCGCCCCCACCCGCGCGCCGCTGCTGACGTTCGGGAAGAAGGAGCGTCGGATCATCGGCGACCCGATGATCGACAACAACCCGGTGACGGTCCAGGTGCTCGGCATCTGCTCGTCGCTGGCGGTCACCATCCAGGTCAACCGCGCGCTGGTCATGGCGGCGGCGCTCATCGTCGTCGTCGCGTGCAGCAACGTGGTGATCTCGCTCATGCGGAACATCATCCCGCCGAGCATCCGCATCATCGTGCAGCTGTCGGTCATCGCGTCGCTGGTCATCTGCGTCGACCAGTTCCTGCAGGCCTACCTGTACGACATCAGCAAGCAGCTGTCGGTGTTCGTCGGCCTGATCATCACCAACTGCATCCTCATGGGTCGCGCCGAGGCCTTCGCCATGGCCAACCCGCCGTGGCAGAGCTTCCTGGACGGCCTCGGCAACGGGCTCGGCTACGGCATGGTGCTGCTCATCGTGTCGGTGTTCCGCGAGGTGCTCGGCTCGGGCACCCTGCTGGGCTTCCACGTGGTGCCCCAGGCCGTCTACGACCTCGGCTACGTCAACATGGGCCTGATGGTGCTCGCGCCCGGCGCGTTCATCATCCTCGGCCTGCTCATCTGGGCCCAGCGAACCTGGACCGGGTACACGGAGGCCTGATCATGGACTGGGGCATCCACCTCGTCAGTCTCGCGATCAAGAACATCTTCGTCGAGAACATCCTCCTGGCCTACTTCCTGGGGATGTGCTCCTTCCTGGCGGTGTCCAAGAAGGTCGAGACGGCGATCGGGCTCGGCGCGGCGGTCATCTTCGTGCAGGTCATCACCGTGCCCACGAACTGGCTGATCAACCACTTCCTGCTGCGCGACGGGGCGCTGGCGTGGGCGGGCCTGCCCGACGTCGACCTGTCGTTCCTGGTGTTCATCGCGTTCATCGCGGTCATCGCGGCGATGGTCCAGCTGGTCGAGATGATCCTCGATCGCTACAGCCCGTCGCTCTACAACGCGCTCGGCATCTTCCTGCCGCTGATCGCGGTCAACTGCGCCATCCTCGGCGGCTCGCTGTTCATGGTCGAGCGCGAGTACACCTTCTCCGAGTCGCTGGTCTACGGCTTCTCGTCCGGCGCGGGCTGGGCGCTCGCCATCGTGTCGATGGCCGCCATCCGCTACAAGATGCAGTACTCCAACGTGCCTGCGGGCCTGCGCGGGCTGGGCATCACGATGCTCACCACGGGCCTGATGGCCATCGCGTTCATGGCGTTCGCGGGCATCCAGCTCTGATCGGCACCCTCCGTCCGGTCGCCGGCACGATCCGGTAGACAGGAGACTCCCCCATGTTCCTGCTCGTCGGTCTGTCCACCCTCGTCTTCTCGGGGATCATCCTGGCGCTCGTCGCGGCCCTGCTGGTGGCCCGCAACAAGCTCGTGCCCCAGGGTGACGTCACCATCACGATCAACGGCGAGCGCAAGGTCGCGGTCAAGCCCGGCTCGTCGCTGCTCTCCACGCTCGCGGGCGAGAAGATCTTCATCCCGTCCGCCTGTGGCGGCGGCGGCACGTGCGCCCAGTGCAAGTGCCAGGTGATCGACGGCGGCGGCGACGTCCTGCCCACCGAGATGGGCCACCTGTCGCTGCGCGAGCGCAAGGAGCACTGGCGCCTCGGCTGCCAGGTGCGCGTCAAGCAGGACATGTCGATCCAGGTGCCCGACGAGATCTTCGGCATCCAGAAGTTCGACTGCACCGTGCGCAGCAACGACAACGTCGCCACGTTCATCAAGGAGCTCGTCCTCGAGATCGACGGCGGCAAGTTCCTCGAGTTCCAGGCCGGCGGCTACATCCAGATCGACATCCCGAAGTACCGCTGCGACTACAAGGGCTTCGCGATCGAGCAGGAGTACCGCGGCGACTGGGACCAGTTCGACCTGTGGCGCTACCACGGCGCCAACGACGAGGAGGGCGTGTTCCGCGCCTACTCGATGGCGAACCACCCCGCCGAGGGCAACATCGTCATGCTCAACGTGCGCATCGCCCTGCCGCCCCGCGGCATGGACGTGCCGTGCGGCGTGGCCAGCTCCTACATCTTCAACCTCAAGCCGGGCGACAAGGCGGTGGTGAGCGGGCCCTACGGCGAGTTCTTCATCCAGCCCACCCAGCGCGAGATGATCTACGTCGGCGGTGGTGCCGGCATGGCGCCGCTCCGCGCCCACCTCTTCCACCTGTTCCACACGCTCAAGACCGACCGCAAGGTGTCCTACTGGTACGGCGCGCGCTCCCTGCGCGAGATGTTCTACTGGGACCACTTCACCGCGATCGAGAAGGAGTTCCCGAACTTCCGCTTCGTGCTCGCCCTGTCGGAGCCGATGCCGGAAGACAACTGGGACGGCGCCGTCGGGTTCATCCACAAGGTCCTGTACGACATGTACCTCAAGGACCACGACGCGCCCGAGGACTGCGAGTACTACATGTGCGGGCCCCCGCCGATGGTCAACGCGGTCATGAAGATGCTCGACGACGTCGGCGTGGCCAAGGAAGACATCCACTTCGACGACTTCGGCGGCTGACCTGCGCGCCCGTGTGCCGGTCGCCGGGTGGGTGCTCGGCGCATGGCTCGCCGGCTGCGGCGCACCGGTTGCGGCCCCGCCAGGCGACGCGACGTCGGCCTCCGACGCGACGCCCGCCTACCAGCAGCTCGAGGGCGAGGCCCTCGGCACGTCCTGGCACGTCCAGTGGTCGGCCGCGCCGCGTGCCACCGCGGCCGCGGTCGAGGTCGCCGTGGTCGACGCGCTCCGGCAGGTCGACGAGGCGATGTCGACCTGGCGGGACGACAGCGACCTCGCGCGCGTGCGCGCTGGCCACGGGCCCGTCGTGGTCCGCGAGGAGACGGCCGACGTGGTGCGCGCCGGCCTCGCGCTCGCCGAGGCCACCGGCGGCGCCTTCGACCCCACCGTGCAGCCGCTGGTGGAGCTGTGGGGCTTCCACGGCGCGCCCCGCACCACCTGGCCCACCGACGCCGAGCTCGACGCCGCGCGCGCCCAGGTCGGCTGGGACCGCGTCGGCCTCGGCCGCGACGGCCAGGGGCTGCCCGTGGTCGACGCCGCGGGCACGGCGCTCGACCTGTCCGCCATCGCCAAGGGCCACGCCGTCGACCGGGTCGGCCTCGCGCTGTCGGCCCTGGGCGTCGCCGACTGGTTCGTCGAGGTGGGGGGCGAGGTGCGGGCAGCCGGGGCGTCACCGCGCGGCACGCCGTGGCGCGTGGGCATCGACGCGCCGAACGGCGCGCACGATCCCGGCGCCGAGCTGGTGGCCACCGTCGACCTCGCCAACGCCGCCCTCGCCACCTCGGGCAACTACCGCCAGCGCTACCGCGTCGACGGTCGCGAGGTCCACCACACCCTCGACCCGCGCACCGGGCTGCCGGCCGCGTCGCCGGTGCTGTCGGCCTCGGTGGTCGCGCCCGACTGCCAGACCGCCGACGGCTGGGCCACGGCGCTGATGGTGCTCGGCCCCGAGCAGGGCCTGCCGCTCATCGAGGCGCGCCCCGAGCTCGACGCCTGGCTGGTGGTCGAGGACGGGCGCGGCCGTCGCGCCGTCGCGTCGTCGGGGATGAACCGCTGGCTCGCGACGTCCACGCTCGGGCCGCTCACCCACGGCGACGTGCCCCCCGACGCCCCTGCCGCGGCCGTGTCACAGCCTCCCTCTGCGGCTGGTGACGCCGCCACACCGTGATTACGAAGGAGACGGAGGCGTCATGACCACCCTGCTGCTCACCCTGGTGCTGTTCGCCCTGTGCATGGTCGGCCTGGGCATCGGGCTGATCGTGGCCAACCGTGGCCTGCAGCGGTCCTGCGGCGGTGGCGACCTGGTCACCGGCGACGGCGACGTGATCGCCTGCGGCGCGTGCGCGAAGAAGGAGGCCGAGGTCTGTCCGTCCGACGACAACCTCGTCCGGCTCGCGCAGATCGCCCATCCCAACCCGCGCCACCACCACTGACGGGTACCGGTTCGGCCCGCGGCCGATTGTCCGCTACGCGTCAACGCTGTTCCGACCCCCGTAAAAGGGCCGTCAGGCTGGGCGGGCCCCGATTGCCCTGCTGAGCACGCTTGGGGTACGACGGCGCGGGGAGTGGACCCATGGCCCGATGGTTGGTCAATCGCAACGACACGCAGTTCGCCGTCAACGGGCTCTCCGAGCTGCGTGACATGGCGATCGCGGGCAAGCTCGGGCCGGGCGACATGATCCAGCCCCCGGGTGCCACCGACTGGCTCTACGCCGTCGAGATCGACGAGCTCAAGGAGCACCTGCAGCACCACGGCGGCCACGGCGACGACGACCTCGACGTCGCGCGCGGCGGCGGCGCTGCCCGCTACGCGCTCATCGCGCTCCTCCTGGCCGTCGCGGCCGGGGGCGGGGCGGCGATGTACTCGTACAGCCAGCAGATGTCCGACACGAACGTGTCGCTGCTCGACCAGATCTCGTTCAGCCAGCTCGTCGTCACCGGCAAGGGCGTCAGCCTCGTCGCCGAGCCCGACCGCAGCGCGTCCACCGTGGGCAGCGTGTCCGACGGCACCGTGCTCGAGCTGCTCGCCAAGCGAGGCGACTTCTACAAGACGCGCGACGACCGCACCGGCGCCACGGGCTGGGTCCCGGTCGACCAGGTCATGCCGATGTACCGGATCGGCGGCCAGGACGTGATGAAGGAGTACGATCCGCTCTACAACCCGGATCGCTACCTCGTCATCCAGAACGCCGGGTGGATGCAGCTGCCGGAGCAGACCGAAGAGCAGATCACGGTCTTCCAGTTCATGCTGCGCAACCAGTCCGACTACGACATGACCGATCTCGTCATGGTCGCCCGCATCAAGGACGCCAAGGGCCACGAGCTGGAGCAGGTCGAGTTCAAGGTCGACGGCATCGTGCCCGCCCACGGCGTCACGATGGTCGGCACGCTCGTCACGCCCGACTCCGAGGAGCGGCGCCTCATCACCCAGAACACCTTCGACACGATGGCGGCGGCCGACCCCGAGCTGCGCCTCGAGTACAACGACGGTGTCGAGGTCAAGATGCAGACGGCCGACTTCACCGAGGCGAGCATCGACATCGTCGAGCTCCGCGCGGTGCCCAAGACGGCCACGTCCGGCTGATCGACGCCAAGGCGCCCTGACGCCCTGACGCCCTGATCGGGGGCGCGCGCCGCTACGGCGTCGTCGCGTCGGGCGGTGCCGTGTGCTCCGATGCCCGGGCGTCCAGGTCGGCGAGCGCGTTGCGGGCGCGCTGCTGCACGTTGGCGACCACCCCCGACGGGTCGGGCGGCAGGTCGAGCACCTTCGTCCACGCGGCGACGGCAGCCGCGTCCTGACCCTTGTCCATCGCCACCAGCGCCTCGCGGGCCAGCGCGATGGCGGCGTCCTGGCGGTCGAGACCGAGCCAGACGTGCCACGTGCCGCCCTCCTCGCGCAGGGCGTAGGGGATGGCCTCGGTGACGCGCGGGAAGGCCTGCGCCTCCAGCGTCTGCTGCACGTAGGCGTACATCGCGGCGGCCGGATCGGGGCTGCTGTCGATGCGGTCGGTGGGCACGCCCCCCAGGCCGGCCTCGACGGCCTTCATGTCCTCGTGGGTCGCGCGCACGTCGACGACCACGTGGTCGGCGTGGGTGCTCACGTCGCCGAGCGTGAACTGGGTGCGCCGGGCGACGGCGAGCCAGATGGGCCCGGCGGAGAGGTGTTCGGCGACGTAGGCGTCCAGCGACCGCGCCTGCTGGTCGGTGGGGGTCAGGAGCGCGTGGGCCGCCTCGAACCGGCCCGACTGTTCCGCCTCCAGGTAGGTCTGCAGCACGGCCTTGGGGCCGGTGTGGCCTCCGCAGGCGGCGAGCGCGAGGGTGGCGGCGAGCGCGAAGCGGAGGCGGGCCGGAGCGGTCATGCGGCAGGTTCCGGGGCGGGGGAGGGCGGAGGGGGAGGTCACCGTACCACCTGGAGCGATCCGACGGGATGCTCCGCCGCCAGCGCGCTCCACGACGGATCGAAGCGCCGCGGATCGAGGTCGTCGCGGACGTCGAGGCGCAGGCAGGTCCACGGCGTGTCGGCCACCCGCAACAGGAACGCGGGCACCGACTCGGCCTCCCGGTCGTAGGGGGTGTGGTGGGGGGTGACCGGCACGAGGTCGGGCCGCAGCCACGGCAGCGCCACGTCGTGCGGGGCCACCACGCAGCCGGGCGGGACCTCGGCGTACCGGGCCACGGTGCGCGCCAGGGTCGTGGACGCCGTCGCGATGCCCTGGGGGGCGGGCGTGGCCAGCGCGACGACCACGCCTGCGAGCACCGACAGCGCCAGCGTGGCGTCCAGTCGACGGCGCACCGCGGGGCCGAGGCCCCCGGCGGCCACCACGGCGGCGAGGGCCAGGAGCGCCGTGCCCGGGCCGAGCAGGCGCCAGCCGAAGCGGTCGAAGTGGTAGGTGAACCGCAGCGTCACCAGCGCGCCCAGGTGGAGCGCGCCGAGGCCTGCGGGCCACGCCCACGCCGCGTCGAGCGCCGGTCGACGCCACCCGACGGCGCGCAGGGCGAGGAGGACGCCCAGCAGCTGGATCGTCCCAGCAGCCACCACGGCGGCGAGCACCCACGGCGCCGTCGACAGGTGACGGGCGCCGAGGATGAGCTCGGCCAGACCGGCGCGGACCAGATCGACGCCGAGGCTCGTCCAGCCCTCGGGTGCTGGGAGGCGCCCCTGGCCGGTGAGGTGGCCGGTGGCCAGCGCGTTGCGCAGCAGCCACGCGCCGTCGAGCAGCGCCGTGGTGCCGGCGGCCACGGCGAGGCCGGCAGCACCGGGGCGCCGACGCCACGCGGTGCCCGCGGCACCCACCACGAGCGCCACCACGCCGATCGCGCCGAGGTAGCGCAGGTAGAAGGCTGCGGTGGCGGCGACGGCGGCGCCGAGCGCCGTGCGCCACGTGGGCGCGCGTGCGTGGGCGGTGAGCGCTGCGGCGAGCGCGACCAGCGCCACGAGGAACGGACCCTCCGACGCGGACCAGGCGAACAGCCACAGCACCGAGGCGACGCCGAGCACGTGCACCATCGGGACCAGCCGCTCGGGCGCGAGGCGCTGGAGCAGGGGCACGCACGCCAGCAACGACAGCGCCCCCACGAGCTTGGACGCCCACCACGGATCGAGGCCCAGCGCCACCGGCACCGCCACCAGCGCCGGGTAGCCCGGCGGCCACACGGCGAAGGGCGACGTCCCGGACGGCGTGACGTCGGGCTGGAGCCACGTGCCCTGGTCGACCAGGATCCGGGCCGCACGGAGGTACTGGGCGGCATCCGGACCCACCGCGGCGTCGGGCGATCGGGCCGCCAGGGTCACAGCCACACACGCCAGCACGGCGGCGGTCGCCCAGGCCGTCACGGAGGCTGCAGATTCAGCGGGCGCGGTCGATTTCGGAAGCACGCGGACCCCGTCGGTGTCGTAGCGCGCCGGGGGCACCGTTTCCCGCTGCGCGTGCCCGCGAGTGTCGGCATAGGATGGGGCCGAGGAGTACCGGGTCATGGAGCGACCGCTGCGGGTCGACATCGCCGTCGCTGCCGTGATCGCCCTGGTGGCCAGCACCGAGGCACGCGGCCACGTTCCCCGACGCCGCGCTGTGGATGCCGCTGCTCCAGACCGGTGTCGGGTACGGGGACGTCGACACCGACGGCCGCCCCGGCGGGCGCGAGCTGGTGGGCGACGACGACCACGCCGCGGTGCTCTGGTACCAGGACGGCACCTCGTTCTTCCTCAGGTTCCGCGTCGACGCCGATCCGCGCTCCTCCGGCGGCAGCCGGCTGTCGCCGTTCGCGTGGGGTGTGGTGCTCGACACCGACGCCGACCCCTCCGACTGGGAGGTCAGCCTCATCCTCGACGCGTCGGGCTCCGGACCCGAGCTGGCGATCGCGCGCAACACCAGCCAGGCGGTCGGGGGCGATCCGCGCGACCCCGCCGAGGCCGACGTCCCGCCCTACCCCCAGCCTGCGCGCTACGCGCCCGACGGCGACGTCTGGGTGCGCGACGCCGACACGGCGCTCGGCGGCACGCCCGACTGGTTCGTCGACGTGGCCTTCCCGCTCGACGTCGTCCGGTCCCTCGGCGTGCTCGATCAGCCCGTGCGCGTCGTCGGCGGGGTGTCGTCCAACGGCCACGCGCTCACCGGCGACCTCGCCGGCTGCGACGATGGGGCCACCGTCAGCATGGCGACGTGTGCGTCCGATCCGGTGTCGTTCGCGCCAGCGGCCACCTGCGCCGACGGCACGGTCACGGTGGGCGAGGGGTGCGACGACGGCGACCTCCTGCCGGGCGACGGCTGCGACGCCTCCTGCACGATCGAGCCCGGATGGACCTGTGACGTGCTGCGGCTCGGCCTCGTCGGCACCGACACCTGGGTCGACACCCTGCACGCGCCCGCCTCGTGGTCGCTCGATGCTGCCGGCACCACCGTCACGCAGTCCGTCAACAGCTACGCCTCCGTCTACGTCAGCTCCGTCCCCACCGCGCGCGTCCCGGTGCGGTTCGAGGTGGAGGTGCAGACGGCGGACGACGACGACTTCGTCGGCTTCACGCTGGGGTTCGAGCCGGGCGATGCCAGCTCGCCCTCGGCCGACTTCCTGTTGCTCGACTGGAAGCAGGCCACCCAGACGCTCGCCGCGTTGGGCACGGCCGACGCCGGGATCCGCCTGTCGCGGGTCCAGGGCATCCCCACCACCGCCAACCTGTGGGCCCACACCGGCGCGGTCACCGAGCTCGCCAGCGCGGCCACCCTCGGGTCCACCGGCTGGGCCGACAACCGCGCCTACACCTTCGAGGTCGCGCTCGACGCCACCCACCTCGTGGTCTCGGTCGACGGGGTGCCCCAGCTCGACGTCCCCGGGCCCTTCCCCGACCGCGTGCTCGACGGCCGGTTCGGCTTCTACGCCTTCAGCCAGCGCGACACCCGGTTCGAGCTCCTCGGCCCGCTCGCGCTGTCGGTCTGCGATCCGATCGACACCGACGGCGACGGCGTCCCCGACGGGACGGAGCACTTCACCACCGGCACCGACCCCCTCGTCGAAGGGGCTGCCGATCTCGACGGCGACAGCCTGCCCGCGTCGCTCGATCTGGACAGCGCGCGAGCGCCGACCTGCCCGACCTGATCGAGGCCCAGCCGGCGCTGGACGGTGCCGCCTGCCGCTCGGCCTCGACGTGGACGGTGACGGCGGTGACGACGCCGATCCCCCCGGTGTGGCGCCTCCCGGTCTCGACCGACGGCGTGACGCCGATGTCGTCGATCTGGACAGCGACGACGACGGCGTGCCCGACGCCGTCGAGCGTGGCGCACCGGCGCTGTCGGGGCTCGACGTCGATCGCGCCGGCCTCGACGACGGCGTCGACCGCGCGATCGACGGCTGGGGGGAGCCGTCGTTCGGCTGCGTCGCCGATCCCCGCCGCCCAGCTGCCGATCTGGACGGCGACGTGGCGAGCGGCGGTGACGGTGACGTCCGCGCGCGCGACGACCAGGACAGCGACGGCGACGGCGGTCGCGCCGGCACGAGGACGACGCGCCGCGGCATCCTCGGGCCGGGCGGGACCGCGTGCGACCGGACACCGACGACGACGGGCTGACCGACGGCGAGGAGAGCGCACGGGCCTGGGCGGCTTCGCCACCGACCCGCGCGACGCCGACACCGACGGCGACGGCCTGTCCGACGGCGCTGGAGGTCGGTCGCGACGACGACGCGCCCCAGCCACCACGCCGACCCCACGACGCCGACAGCGACGGCGACGGCCTGTCGGCGACGGCATCCGGGGACGCCGACGGCGATGACGCCTGGCCGTCGGCACCCGACGGCGGCCGGGCGTCGGGCAGCGGCGGACACGACCCCCGCACCCCGACACCGACGGCGACGGCCTGTCGGACGGGCTGGAGCGTGGCGTCGACGCGACGCCGACCCGTCGCGACCACCGACCCGCTGTCCACCGGCACCGACGCGGGGCATCGCCGACGCGCCGACAGCGCGCGGTCGGTCTCCGGCGACGCACGACCCCGCTCGTGCGGGCCGACGGCGACATCAGCGACGCGACGGCCTGGCGCGGCGCCGACGAGGACCGCGACGGCGACGGCATCGTCGACCTGGCAGGCGACCGACCCGCGGACCCGGACACCGACGGCGACGGCCGTCGGACGGCGCCGAGGTGCTCGGCACCGCGGCCCGGATCCCGACCGACGGTCGCCGACACGGACGGCGACGCGCTGTCGGACGGCGACGAGGTCCTCGCTGGCGGCGTGGCGTCGTGACCGACCCGACGGTCGCCGACACCGACGGGGACGCGCCTGCCTGACCGACGGACGGCGGAGGCTCGGCACCGGCCCCGTGGCTTCGTCGACCGACGGCGCGCCCCCGGACAGGTTCGGCGACGACGGCTGCGGACGGCCTGGAGGCGGCGCGCGGGTGACCGACCGGTCCACCACCGATCGCGACGACGTCGACCGACGGCGGCGGCCGGCCCGTCCGAGCTCGGACGCCGACCACGACGCGCGGTCGGCACCGGCGAGACGATCGAACGTCGCCGACACCGATCGCGGACGGCGATCGCGACGGCGAGGCGGCCGGCACCGGCGCAGGCGCTTCGTCACCGGCCGCTGACGGCGCGCCGACGGCGACGGCGACCTGTCCGACGGCGCCGAGGCCCGCCGCGCCGGCCCACCACCGACGCACCGCGACACCGACGGCGCCGCGATGGCCTGACCGACGGCGAGGGGCGCTCGGGCGCTCGCTGCAGCGTCGCGTCACCGACCCCACGGCCGCCGACACCGATGGGCGACGGCCTCGGCGACGACGCTGGACAGGGCGGGCGGGCGACGGCGACCGGCGCGCACCACCGATCCGACGGTGCCCGGCACCGACGGCGCGGCCTGCCGACGTGCGGACGACGCCGATCGCGTCGGGCGTCGGCACCGTGCGAGCGGCCGACCAGCGCGTCGGCACGACGCGACGCCGACGCGGCGTGGCCTGTCGACGCTGAGCGCCGGCACGGCGACGACGCGGCGGCTGCGTCACCGCCGACGCCCGCGGTCGACGGCCGGCCGGCGACGGCCGCGCGGCGCTGCGGCCGCGAGGCGACGCCGACCGTGGCCACCACCACCCGGACGACGTCGACGACAGCGACGGCGACGGCGCCGCGCAGCCGAGCACGGCGACGGCGACGGCGCGTCGGCGGGCGCAGACGGACCCTGGCGCGCCGGACAGCGACGCAGGACGCCTGCTCCGACGGCGACAAGGTCACCGGCGCGCGCGGGCGCCGGCCACCGACCCGCTCGCTGCCGACACCGACGGCGACGACGCTGACCGACGGCAGCGAGGAGGTGCGCGGCACGGCATCCGCTTCGTCACCGACGGGGTCGACACCGACGGCGACGGCCTGACGACGACGGCCTGGAGGTCGGCCGCGACGGCGACGCCGATCCGACGTCCACCACCGATCCGACGTCCGCCGACACCGACGGGGACGGCCTGTCGGACGGCGACGAGGACGCCGACGGCGACGGCGCGTGGACGGCGACGATCGGCGGCACCGGCACCGCGGGCAGCGGCGAGACCGACCCCTCCGACCCGGACACCGACGGCGACGGCCTGTCGGACGGCCTGGAGCGCGGTGTCGACGGCGACGCCGACCCGTCCACCACGACCGACCCGCTCGACACCGACACCGACGACGGCAGCGTGCCCGACGGGGCGGAGGACGTCGACGGCAACGGCCGCGTCGACCCTGGTGAGACCGACCCGAACGTCGGCGCCGACGACGTCCCCGACAGCGACGGCGACGGCCTCCTCGACCCCGAGGAGGACCTCGACGGCGACGGCGTCCTCGACCCGGGGGAGACCGATCCCTTCGACGCCGACACCGACGACGACGGCCTGGACGATGGCGTCGAGCGCGCCGGCACCGGGCCGCTCGCCCCGTGGGGACCCACCGACCCGACGTCGGCCGACACCGACGGCGACGGCCTGCAGGACGGCACCGAGGTGGGCCTGACCGTCGGCGGGGCCGACACCGACGCCAGCCGCTTCGTGCCCGACGCCGACCCGACGACCGTCACCGATCCGCTGGACGACGACACCGACGACGACTGCCTCCTCGACGGCAGCGAGGACGCCGACCACGACGGCGCCCAGGGCCCCGCCGAGACCGATCCGCTCGACCCCGACAGCGACGCCGACGGGCTCTACGACGGCGTCGAGGTGGGCGTGGCAGCGCCCGAGGGCGCGGACACCGCACCCGGGACGTGTGTCGGCGACGCCGATCCCACCACGGTCACCGACCCGCTCGACCCCGACACCGACGGGGACACGCTCGCCGACGGGGACGAGGACGTCGATCACGACGGGGCCGTGGGGCCTGGCGAGACCGACCCGACGCTGGCCGACAGCGATGGCGACGGCCTCGACGACGCCGTGGAGATCGGCCTCGGCACCGATCCGACCGCCACCACCGGCCTGCGGGGCTCGGCGTGTGGCGGGTGCAGCAGCAGCGGCGGCGGGACCGGTGGCTGGATCGCCCTGGTGGCTGCGCTGCTCGCCGTCGTGCGGCGCCGCCGACGCAGCGTCGCGCTGGCGCTTGCGGTCCCGGGCACCGCCGCGGCCCAGGACGGCACCGACGCCTCGGAGCTGCCCACGATCGACCTGCAGCGCTTCCGCCCGTCCACCCAGCCCGGCACGTTCACGCTGGTGCGCGACGGGGCCCCCGCCCCGGTGGGGGCGTTCGGGGCGCAGGTCGCGGTCAGCTACGGCCTCGCGCCCCTCGTGCTCGCCGACGCGTCGTCGCGCCTGGTGGTGGTCGATCACCTCGTCGGCGTCGACCTCGCGTTCGGTCTGACGCCGGTGTCGTGGTTCGAGCTCGGGGTCGACCTGCCCGTCGTGCAGTGGGTGCACGCCGCGCCCGACGGCGCGGAGGTGATGACCACGCTGGTGGACACGCCCCGCACCGTGGGCTTCGGCGACCTCGGCGTCACGCTCGGCTTCGCGCCGCTGCGCCAGGCCGACGGCGCGCCGCTGTCGCTGTCGCTCGTGCCGCGGGTGGTGTTCCCGACGGGGGCGGCGCGCGCGCTCGTGGGTGGCGGCGCGTGGACGTTCGGGGGCGACGTGGCCCTGGCGCGCCGCTGGCGGTCGTTCCGGTTCAGCGCGATGGTCGGCTACGAGGCGCGCACCCCGTCGCGCGCTGCGCTCGGCCTGTTCGCCGACGACGCGCTCCGCTACGGCGTGGCGCTGGGCGTGCCGCTGGCGGCCGGTGTGGGCGAGGTGGCGGTCGAGTGGGCCGGCGCCTCGGTGCTCGACCCGGCCGGGCGGGCGGCGGTCGGTGACGCCTGGGATCCGTGGGCCCACACGGCGATGGAGCTGGTGGCGACAGGGTCGTGGCGGCCGACGGACCTGCCGGTGTGGCTCACCGCCGGCGTGGGGCCCGGGCTCACGCGCGGCTACGGCACGCCGACGGTGCGCGCCTTCCTGCGGCTCGGCGTCGGGGACGCGTGGGCGTTGCCCGCACCGCCGGAGGTCCGCGAGGTCGACGCGGCGGAGTAGCCGTCAGCGGCACTTCTGGACGCGCGACTGCGTGGTGCCCGTGATGGTGAACCCGGCGCCGATGCACGTCTGGAAGCCGCCCGACGACACGTCGATCGCCTCGCAGAACGTGTACCAGGACGCCGTGTTGCCGCAGGCCGGCACGCGGTTGACCCACCCCGCCTCGAAGCTGTCGATGGTGATGGGGATCGGGCCGAACTGGAAGATGCACTCGCAGATCGCCGCGTCGGGCCAGCGTGCGTCGGGCGTGCCGTTGCAGTCGTAGTCGAAGTTGCCGTCGCCACGGTCGTTCTCGAAGAACAGCGTCTGGCCGGGGTGGGCCTGGGCGTTGCCGTCGTAGCAGTCGCCGGGCGTCGTGGTGACGAAGGCGCCGGTGGCGTTGCAGTAGCACCGGGGCGCGCCGAAGCCGTAGCCGTCGCTGTCGCCGTCCCGGTAGTAGTCGACGCAGCCCAGCGCGTCCTGGCCCTCGTCCTGCTGGTTGTTGCAGTCGTCGTCGACGTTGTTGCCGCAGCGCTCCTGGGCGCCGGGGTGGATGGCGGTGTTGGCGTCGTTGCAGTCGTTGCCGAGGAAGGTCTGCCCGCCGGGCTGGGGCGTGCACGTGGCGTTGGCGCAGTACCCGTCGCCGTCGTTGTCGTAGGCCCCGGTGCCCTCGTCGGCGGCGCCGTTGCAGTCGTTGTCGACGCCGTCCTGCGTCTCGGGCGCGTTGGGGTGGATGGCGGCCGACGCGTCGTTGCAGTCGCCGCCGTTGAACACCGCGTTGCCCGGCGGCGTGCACGCGCAGCTCTCGGTGGAGGCGTCGCCGTAGCCGTCGTGGTCGGCGTCGACCCAGTAGCGGGTGCAGCCGCTCGCGCCCGGCTCGTCCTGCACGCCCGAGCAGTTGTCGTCGACGCCGTTGCTGCACACCTCGGGCACGCCCGGGTTCACCGCGGCGCTGCCGTCGTTGCAGTCGCCGACCTGGCTGCCGTCGGTGCAGGCCTGCACGGTGCTGTCGCAGTAGCCGTCGCCGTCGTCGTCGTACAGCGACGTGCCCTCGTCGGCGGTGTGGTCGCAGTCGTCGTCGCGGCCGTTGGGCAGCTCCGTGGCGCCGGGGAACACGCTGGCCTGGGTGTCGTCGCAGTCGTTGCCGTTGAGCGCCCGGTACAGGCCCGCGGCGCTGCACAGGCAGCGGGTGTCGCCGGCGAGGCCGAAGGTGTCGTTGTCGCCGTCGAACCACCAGGTGGTGCACCCCTGGGCGCCGATGTCGGCCTCGCCGTTGACGCAGTTGTCGTCGACGCCGTTGGCGCACACCTCGGTGGCGCCGGGGTGGACGGTGCTCGCGGCGTCGTTGCAGTCGCCCTGGAGCGTGCCGTCGGTGCACGGCGCGGTGGTGGACTCGCAGTAGCCGTCGCCGTCGTCGTCGTAGCGGACCGTGCCCTCGTCGGCGACGCCGTTGCAGTTGTCGTCGGCCCCGTTGGGCTGCTCGGCAGCGCCCGTGTAGACGCTGGCGTTGGCGTCGTTGCAGTCGCCCTGCTGCTCGGTCTGGCCGTCCCCGTCGTCGTCGATGTCGGTGCCGTCGCTGACCTGGACCGCGATGCGGGCGGTGCCGACGTTGTCGTCGGGGTCGACCACCTCGAAGGTGAGGAAGTGGGCCCCCAGCGTGGTGAGCGCCCCGAAGCACGACGCGCCGCCGCCGGCGTCGACCGCCATCACGCACACGTCCCCGTCGCGATCGGATCGCACCGTGGCGAGCAGGGCGGTGGGGGCGTCCTGCTGATCGGAGACGGTGGCCTCGAAGCTGGCCAGCACGCCCTGGCGCAGGCGGCTGCCGCTGGTGGGCAGCACCACCTGGATGAGCGGCTCCTGGGTGACCGGGTCGACGGGGAACACCACGTTGCGGTGGGCCTCGTGGCCGTCGGTGTCGGTGACCGAGAACGTCAGCCGGTGGTCGCCCGTGGTGGTGAGCGTGGCGCGGCAGACGGCCTCACCCTGGGCGTCGGCGACCAGCGTGCACAGGAAGCCGTCCAGGTCGCTCGACAGCTCCACGGTCAGGTCGGTGGGCGCGTCCTGCGGGTCGGCGACGGCCGCCTCGAACAGCGTGCTCGCGTCCTGCTGGCCGCGCTCGCCGCTGGTGGGGTGGACCACGGTGATCGTGGGGGTGTCGTCGACGGCCTCGACCGTGAGGTTGACGGCGACGTCGGCGGACAGGCCGGACGCGTCGACGGCGCGCAGCGTGACGGCGTGGTTGCCCGGCGCGAGGTCGGCGGTGTTCAGGCCGACGAAGCCGTCGTCGTCGGGCGTCTGCACCGCGGCGAGCGGGTCGCGGCCGTTGTCGAGCCAGGTGACCTCGACCTGCGACAGCGGTCCGTCGTCGTTGACCCGGCCGACGAACGCCACCGTCTCGCCCTGTGCGAACACCGCCCCGTCGTCGGGTTGCTGGATGACCACCGCGGGCGGGTCGTCGGTCTTCGACAACACCGGCTCCGTGCAGGCGGCCACCAGGATGAGGACGGGCAGGGACGAGCGCAGGGGCATGCAGGCTCCGCGAGGCACCGCGCAGGCGGCGCGGTGGGACGAACAGGAGACGCGAACGGAACGGTCGGGAAACACCCACGGTTCTACCACCGAAGGCGCCGTCACCGCGCCCCGTTGCGCGACGGGAGGCCCCGGGCGCCGCCATCGGTGCCCACGCGGGGCCCCCCGGGCCAGGTGCGCAGCTTCGGGCGCAGGCGCAGGCGCAGCGTCAGCCCGATCGACCCGCCGACGGACACGCTCTCGTCGGTGGCGTCGGGCGTGGGCGTGGTGGGGAGCAGCGCGCCGCCGAGCCGGGCGGGGTCGGCCACCCGACGGATCACGGGCACCTCGACGTCGGCCCGCGCCCACAGCCGCACGTAGCGGCCCAGGTCGACCTCCATGCCCGGCGCGAGGTGGAGCAGCAGCAGGAACGAGCGCGGCAGGGACTCCAGGTCCTCGCTGACCTCCACCGCGTCCTCGCGGCGTGTGCCCCACCAGCCGTGCATCCCGACGGTGACCGTGGGGCGCGCCGGGAAGGTGGGCATCGGCGCGAACAGCAGGCGCCCGCCGACGTGCCAGGTGGTGACGGCCTTGTCGGCCGGCTCCTTGATCACGGGCTCGTCGCCTTCGACCACGCGCTGCACCCGCCAGCGGTAGGTCGTGACCCGCGGGCCGCCGTAGACCCCCACGTCGAGCCACGGCAGCACGCCCCCGGACAGCGACAGCTCCCAGCTGCGCAGCAGGCCGGGCGCGAGATCGTGCATCACGTACTGGTCGGCGAGCTGCAGGTCGAAGCCGTCGATCGCGTACCAGCCCTCGTACACCTGGGTCCACGGGCCCTGCTGGAGCGTGAGCGCCGACGCCCCCAGCGTCAGCTCCCCGAAGTGACCGCGCTGGCGGTAGCGCCAGTCGGGCAGCGACAGGCCGCTGTGCTGGAACCGCAGCCACGCGCCCTCTGTCATGCCGAGCGGCACCCACGGCGCGGTCGCCTCGCTGTCCTCGTAGCGGGCGAGATCGGCGCGGGTCAGGCGGCGTGCGCGTCCGCGGTGGCGCGCGCCCCGCTCGGCCTCGCCCTGCTCCGACTCCAGCGCCTCCAGCTCCGCGGCGGCGGCCTCGACGGTGACGGGGTCGACGTCGTCCTCGGCCAGGGCGCGGTCGGCGTCGAGCCGCAGATCGACCGTGGTGGCCTCGCCGGCGATCAGGCCGTCGAACATCGCGCCCACCTGATCGGCCACGGCCGTGTCGTCGGCGCCGCCGAACGGCACGTCGACCTGCACGAGCAGCAACGCGTCGGCGACGCGGATGAACGACAGGGTGACGACCAGCGCGCCGGTGGCCGCGTGCAGCTGGCCGGCGATCACCCAGTCGGCCTGGGCGCGCTGGCCCACGACGAAGGCGCAGTCGGGGTACTGGCCGGCGGGGCAGGCCTGCAGGTAGACGTCGGCGCCATAGGCGCGGAACGGCGGCACCTCCGCCATCGGCAGCACGACGTGGTCGGTGGCGAGCCGGCGCTCCAGCAGGGCGCGCAGGGCGTCGGCGTCGGCGCGCAGGCCCGGATCGTCGGTCTCGAAGGTGGTGACGACCACGGCGTCGAGCGAAAACGTCTCCTGGGCGTGCGCCGTCGACGCGGGCACCGCGAGCAGCGCGGCGAGCAGGCCGGTCACCAGGGACGGTCGGAGCATGGCGGGGGTCACCTCGGCGGCCCTTCGTACCATCCGCGGCCCGGCCCGTGGGGACGGCGCGTGCACGCCGCCCGGCGGGCTATGCTCGGCAGGCTCGGGGAGCGGGAGGCGGGATGCGACGCGTGGTGGTGGCATGGGTGACGGTGCTCGCGGCGTGCGCCGGCGGCACCGACACGACCGACGACACCGACACCGACCCCGCCGACACCGATCGCGCCACTGAGGCGTTCCCGCGCTGCGCCGTGTCCGACCCGCTGCGGCAGCCTTTCTTCGGCGACACCCACGTCCACACGTCGCTGTCGCTCGACGCCAACCTGCAGGGCACCCGGGCGCGGCCGGCCGACGCCTACGCCTTCGCCAAGGGCGCCCCGCTCGGCATCCAGCCGTTCGACGCCGAGGGCCAGCCGCTGCGCACGCTCCGGCTCGAGCGCCCGCTCGACTTCGTCGTCGTCTCCGATCACGCCGAGTACCTCGGCACCGTGGCGCTCTGCTCCGATCCCGCGTCGCCGGCCTACGACCACAGCGAGTGCCGCACGTTCCGCGACAGCCCCGATCTGGCGTTCCTGTCGCTCAACGGGCTGACGTCCGCCGCCCAGGGCAACGCCCAGTGGCCCCAGCTCTGCGGTGACGGCGGCGCGCTGTGCACCGAGGCGGGCATGGACGTGTGGGCCGATGTCCAGGCCGCCGCCGAGGCCGCCTACGACCGGACCGACGCGTGCACGTTCACGAGCTTCGTCGGCTACGAGTGGTCGGGCGGACCGTCCACGCGCAACCTGCATCGCAACGTGATCTTCCGCAACGAGGCCGTGCCCGACCTGCCCGTCGGCTACTTCGACGAGAGCTTCGTCGACGGCCTGTGGGACCGCCTGGAGGACGACTGCCTCGGCCAGGCGCCGTGCGACGTGGTCACCATCCCGCACAACGCCAACCTGTCCACCGGCCTGATGTTCGTGAGCCCCGACGACGTCACGCTCACCGCCGAGGAGGCCGCGCGGCGCCAGCGGATGGAGCCGCTGGTCGAGGTGTTCCAGCACAAGGGCGACGGCGAGTGCTGGCCCGGCTCACCGCTGGCCGACGAGCTGTGCAGCTTCGAGAAGCTGCCGAACAACACGCTGGCGGGCGCCAACCTCGATCTGGCGGGCGACCCGGTGCCCGCCGACTTCGTGCGCGACGTGCTCGGCTTCGGCCTGCGCTACCAGCAGGCCACGGGCGTCAACCCCTACCGCTACGGCATCGTGGCCAGCTCCGACTCCCACCTGGGCGCGCCGGGGGCGGTGTCGGAGGCCGGCTACCCGGGCCACGGCGGCGCGGGCCGCGGCAACCGCGACGCGCTGCCGGAGGGCCTGCCCGACGCGGCCACGTTCAACCCCGGAGGGCTCGCCGTGCTGTGGGCCGAGGAGAACTCCCGCGAGGCGTTGTTCCGCGCCATGCGGCGGGGCGAGGCCTACGGCACCAGCGGACCCCGCATCGTGCTGCGCTTCTTCGGCGGCTGGGACTACCCGGCCGCGATGTGCGACGACGCCGACTTCGCCGGCACCGGCTACGACGGCGGCGTGCCGATGGGGGGCGACCTGCCCGCGAGCAGCGGGGCCGCGCCACGGTTCGCGCTGTCGGCGCTCGCCGACGCCGGCACCACCGCCCACCCCGGTCTGCCGCTGCAGCGGATCCAGATCGTGAAGGGGTGGCTGGACGGCGACGCCGTGAAGGTGCGGGTGGTCGACGTCGCCGGGTCGGCCGACGACGGGTCCACGGTCGACACCGCCACCTGCGCGGTCGACGCGCGCGGGGCCGGCGACCTCTGCGGCGTGTGGGTCGACGACGACTTCGACCCGACCGTGCCCGCGTTCTGGTACGCCCGCGCGGTGGAGGATCCGAGCTGCCGCTGGACCACGATGCAGTGCGCGGCCGCCGGCATCACGTGCCCCACCGACGACGACGCCTGGAAGGGCTGCTGCGACAGCCGCGTGGAGCCCGTCATCCAGGAGCGCGCCTGGAGCTCGCCGATCTGGTACACGCCGCCGTGAGGCGCGGGCCGGGCCCAGGCGGGGCGCTGGCGCGCATCGTCGCGCTCGGGCTGGTGGTGAGCGTGGGACGGCTGGCCTGGGCGGCCCTGCAGGCGCCGGCACCCCTCGTGGTCGACGTCGCGGCAGACGCCACCGACGTGGCGGTGCAGCGTGCCGTGGACGAGGCGCGGATGCTGGCGCTGGCCGACACGCTGGGGTGGGCGCGCACCGACCCGATCCTGAGCCGCCACCTGGCCGCGGGCGCGCGGTGGGTCGATCCGGATCTGGGCGACGTCGGGCAGGCCGCGGACGCTGCGCGTGCCTGGGGGCTCGACGTCCACGATCCGCTGGTGCGCGAGCGCCTGCTGCACCGGGTCGACGCCGTGCTGTCGGCCCCCGCCACGGCGCCGGACACGGCGACGCTGGAGGCGTGGCGCGCGGACCACGGCGATCGCTTCGCGCGTCCGGCGCCGGTGACGTTCGAGCACCGAGTGGTGCTCGCGCGGCTGCATGGCGACGATCTCGACGCGACCGTCGCCCGCGTGCAGGCCGCGCTCGAGGCTGGCGAGGCGGTGGCCGGCGACCCGCTGCCGGGGCTGCGACCCACCGACCGCCAGACCCGGACGCGGGTGGCGAGCCTGTGGGGTGGCGCGGTGGCCGACGCCCTGGCGGACGCGCCGGTCGGGGTGTGGGTGACCGTCCCCACCGCCCGGGGTGTCGACCTCGTCCGGGTGGTCGCGCGCCCGGACCCTGTCGTGCCCGCGCTGGACGCCATCCGCGCCGAGGTGCAGATGGACTGGTCGCGGAGCACTGCACCGGCGCGACGCCGGGCCCGCCTGGACGATCTCGCCGCGCGCTGGCCGGTCACGGTGGTGCGCCGGTGATCGGGCCGCTGCTGGTGGTGGGGATGACCGTGGCCGCCGCCCACCCCCCGGGTCCGGACGCCGTCGACATCGACGTGGTGGGCGACACCGTGCTCGTGAGCCGTCGCGCGCCGTTGGGCCGGGCGCCGACGGCCGCGACCGCGAGCGTCGCGCGCCCGCAGGGCTGCGAGGAGGTGGCCGATGCCGGCGCTGTGTCGACGTGGCGGTGCGCGCCGCTGCCGTCTGCGCTCGCGATCGTGCCGGGCGCGCTGCCGGGCACGGTGGTGTCGGTGACGACCGCGGCCGGCACGGTCCGTCGGGTGCTCACGGCGCAGGCGGCCGTGGACCTGGCGGGTGCAGGCGTCGACGGCCACGGCTTCGTGGGCCTCGGCGTCGTGCACGCGCTGGCCGACGCCGTGGCCGTGCTGTCCGGCGTGTGCCTGGCCCTGGGGCGGGGTCGCGTGCGGCCGTGGGGCGTGGGCGTCGCCTTCGTCGTGGGGCAGGTGCTGGCCCTCGGCGTCGCGATGGGCCTCGGGGTGCCGGCGCTGCCGATCCTCGGGTCGGTCGCGCTGATGGCACTCGTCGGCCTCGCGACCCAGGTGGTGGTGCGGGATCGGGCGGCAGTCGTTCCCGGCGCGGCGACCTCGGGCGTGGGCGTCGGTGCCGCGCTGGGCGTGCTGAACGGGCTCGCCGCCGCCCCCGCCCTGGCGGTGGTGGCGCCCACGCCCCAGACCGTCCCTGGGGTGCTCGTGGGCGTGGCCGTGGCCTCGGCGACCGTGTTCGCCGCGGCGACGGGCCTCGCGGCGCTGCCGGCCCGGCTCGGCCTCGCCGGCTGGCGGTGGGACTGGGTGGGCTACGGCGTGGGCGCCGTCGCCGTCTCCTGGCTGCTCGTCGGCCCCTGACCCGCGGACGGCGCGCGCGGGTCGGACGCCGGGGCGTCGCCCTCGTCCACGGGCCAGCCGGGCAGGGCGAGCAGCGCGAGCCGGAGCGGGCCCTGCCAGCTGCCGCCGTGCTGCGGGTGCACGAAGCGCCGGTGGGGGCGCACCTCCTCGGCGAGCACGTCGAGCCCGTCCAGCGCGACGCAGTGGTCGCCGTGGGCCTCGAAGCAGTCGACCGAGCGGTAGGCGACGGCGCACGGCAGGTCGTGGAGCAGGTCGCGGGCGACACCGTCGACGTCGGCTCCGGTCGGCGCCGCCGACGCCACCACCGTCCACCCGTGGTCCACCGGCCGCAGGGCGGTCCACGCGAAGCTCTCGGGGCCCGGGTTGCCCCGCCAGATGTGGCCGAGCGTGAGGATGCCGCAGTGGGGGGCGGCGTCCATCCGGGCCTGCAGGAAGCGGATCTCGCCCTGGGGGTCGAGGTCGAAGCCGTAGAACCGGGGCCAGGCCGCGCCGGGGCCGCCAGCCACGTCGAGCAGGCGGGTGACCTCGGGGACGGCGGGCAGCAGGCAGGACGCCACCAGCAGCGCCCGCGGGAGGCCGCGCAGCCCGGACCAGGCCCGCGCGCCGGCGACCACCAGCACGAACACCAGCGGCAGCAGCAGGGTGACGTAGCGGTAGAGCTCGTAGGGAGCGACCTGGTTCTGGCCGTCGACCTCCACGCGCCCGTGGGCGGCGATGCGCGCGGTGACGAACAGCACCCACAGCAGCACCGGCACGAACGCCCACCGGGCCGGACGCACGAGCACGACCGCCGCGCCCCGCAGGGCGAGCAGCACGGCGCCGACGGGGATCATGCCGAGCAGCACCAGCGGCAGCGTGAGCCCGTGGACGTGGCCCGGGTGCAGGCCCGCGGCCAGCCACCGCCACTGTCCCCACGACGGCGGCGGCGTGGCGCCGAGCCGCCAGGTGTCGCTGACCCACACCCAGGCGGCGAGGGCCACGAGCACCGCCCACCATCGGCGCCGCAGCCCGCGCGCGATCCGCAGGCCGACGGCGGCCCAGCGATCCTCGACGCGGCGCGGGACCAGCGCGGCCACCCAGGTCGCCAGCGCGACGGCAGCGAGCTCGTCGCGGACCCCGACGAGCCACACCCCGCAGGCGAACAGCAGCACCAGCGCGAGCGCCCTCGGGCCCGTCGGCAGCGTGGGGTCGCGCCACGCGGCGAGCAGCCAGGCGCCGACGAGCACGTACAGGCCCACGTAGGGGGCGTAGAGCGGACCGGTGGCGGCGTCGAGCCACGCCGGGTTGAGGGCGAACGCCACGACGACCGCGGCGCCCAACGCCCGATCGGGGACGACGCGACGCACCAGCAGCGCCACCCCGATCACGCACCACCCCGCCACCACGAGCCCGGCGGTGACGGCCTCGCGCAGGCTGTCGGGCCCGCCGGTGAGCATCGGACGCCACACGCGCTCCGGCATCGGGCCCACGTCGAGCATCCGCCCGGCGAGGTGCTGCAGGTAGGTGGCGGTGAACGCCTCGCGCAGCGGCTGCAGGGCGGTGACGGGCAGGCGCGGACCGATCGTGAGCGCCGCCAGGGTCCACACCCCGAAGGCGATCGCGGCGAGGACGATCGCGCGCCGATCCTCGGCGTGGTGGCGCCACCAGCTGGCGCCCAGGGCGCACAGGCCGGCGAGCCAGATCCCGTGCGGGAGCTGCAACACCCAGGCGCTGCCCTCGCCGATGTGCATCCACTCCGTCACGGTCCTGCGATCCTCGGCGTTGGTCCGATGAGGTTCAGCGTGGAATCGTCACGCGTCCGCCCGGATCGATCCGTGCGGACACCGGCATTCTCGCGTGTCGGGACCACCAAGGTAGTGCGGTCGGGTCCCGCGCATCCACACCGGACCGCCGCCCCGCCTGGAGGGCCCATGTCCCGTCGCCAACCTCCCCGATCCACCCTCGGCCCCGTCTCGGATCTCGAGCGCCACCTCCCCGCGGACTGGTGGCGCGATCTGTTCGACGCGCTCTACCTCGAGACCGACGGCGACGTGGTGGAGGACGCCGCGATCACGCGGCAGGAGGTCGACGTGTTCGAGCAGGCGGCCGGCCTGTCGCCCGACGATCGCATCCTCGACCTGTGCTGTGGCCAGGGCCGTCACACCCTGGAGCTGGCGCGCCGCGGCTACCGCGCGCTCACCGGCCTCGACCGGTCCCGCTACCTCGTCCGCCTCGCCCGGCGCCGCGCGCGCGGCGCCAACCTCGACGTGCGCTTCCGCGAGGGCGACGCCCGCCGCGTGGCCGCCCTGCGCACCCGCTTCGACGCCGTGCTCGTGCTGGGCAACTCGTTCGGCTACTTCGAGAAGCCCGAGGAGGACCACGCCGTCCTCGTCGCGATCCGGCAGGCGCTCGCCCCCGGCGGCACCGTGCTCCTCGATCTCGCCGACGGCACCTGGCTCCAGGACCACTTCGAGAAGCGCTCGTGGGAGTGGATCGACGCCAACCGCTTCGTGTGCCGCGAGCGCAGCCTCGCCGCCGACGGCGAGCGCCTGATCAGCCGCGAGGTGGTGGTCGACGCCGAGAAGGGCGTCATCGCCGACCAGTTCTACGCCGAGCGCCTCTACACCGAGGCCCGCATCCGTGGCTCGCTCACCGCCGCGGGCTTCCACGACATCACCGTGCACGGCCAGCTCGCCACGTCGTCCTCCCGCAACCAGGACCTCGGGATGATGGCCCACCGCATCGTGGTCACCGCTCGCACGCCCGCGAGCCGTGCCGAGCCCCCGGGGCCCGCCCTGCCGCCGATCACCGTGCTGCTCGGCGACCCGAAGCTGCCGGACCCGGTCAAGCTGGAGGGCAAGTTCAACGCCGACGACCTGGACACGGTCCGGCGCATGAAGGCCGCGCTCGCCTCGATCCCCGGCCTCAAGGTGGACTACCTCGACGACCACGGCGAGCTGCTCTCCCGGCTGCGGCGCGATCCGCCGGCGTTCGTGCTCAACCTGCTCGACGAGGGCTTCGCCAACGACCCCCACAAGGAGCTGCACGTCCCCGCGCTGCTCGAGCTGCTCGGCATCCCCACCACGGGGGCGGGGCCCACGTGCCTGGGCCTCTGCTACGACAAGAGCCTCGTGCGCGCGATCGCCGCGAGCCTCGACATCGCCGTGCCCCACGAGACCTACGTGGGCGCCGAGGACCACGCCGGCACGCTGCCGACCGTGTTCCCCGCGCTGCTCAAGCCGGCACTCGGCGACAGCAGCGTGGGCATCACCGAGGCGGGCGTCGTGCACTCGCCGGAGCAGGCGGTCGAGGCCATGCAGCGCCTGCGCGCGGCGTTCCCCGAGATCCCCATCCTGGTGCAGGAGTACCTCACCGGCGCCGAGTTCACGGTCGGTCTCGTCGGCAACCCGGGCATGGGCCTGCGCGCGCTGCCGATCCTCGAGGTCGACTACTCCGAGCTGCCGCCGGAGCTGCCGCGCATCCTGTCGTACGCGTCGAAGTGGGAGCTGGACTCGCCCTACGTCACCGCGATCCACTACCGGGAGACCGAGGCCAGCGACGAGGTCCAGCGCACGCTCGTCGACGCGTCGATGCGCCTGTTCGAGCGGCTCGGCTGCCGGGACTACGCGCGCTTCGACTTCCGTGCCGACGCCGACGGCGTGGTCAAGCTGCTGGAGGTCAACCCCAACCCCGGCTGGTGCTGGGACGGCAAGATGGCGATGATGGTCGAGCAGGAGGGCGGCACCTACGCCGACCTGCTCCGCGCCATCCTCGAGGCCGGCTGGACGCGGGTGCAGGCCGATCGGCGGGGCTGACGGCCCCGGGCCGCGCCCGCTGCGCGAATCGGGGTAGGCTGCCCGCCTCGGTGGGAGCCGCATGGGCCGACGACGCCAAGACTTCGCCTACGTGCTGATCTGGCTCGTGCTGCTCGTGCTGGTCGCCGAGGTCGCGCTGCGCGTGGTCCAGCCGGCGCCGCGTCGGGTGATCTTCCGCGAGAGCAAGATCGGGCCGTTCACCGAGGTGCACGGCATGCCGCTGTGGCCCGACGACGACTTCGGCCCGATCCCGCGGCCCCGCCTCCTGGAGGACCGCGGCTGCGATCCGGACGGCGCGTTCACCGTCGTCGTGCTGGGCGACTCCATCTTCAACGGCGTGTCCGTGCCGTCGGCCGAGGTGGGCTCGGTGGTGCTCAAGCACCGGCTGGAGGCGGCACACCCGGGCCTGCGCGTGTGCGTGTTCAACGCGGCGGTGCCGGGCTTCTCCCTCTACCAGTCGATCGCCAAGGCCACCGACACGCTCGACGCCTGGCACCCCGACGTCGTGCTGCTGGAGCTGTGGGGCGGTGCGCCCCAGAAGCCGGCCCACGTCGGGTCGAGCATCTACTTCTTCCGCGGGCTCGCGCGGGACGAGCGCGGCGTCGCCAACCCGTTCCACCTGCCGAGCGGGCTCAACGCCGCGCTGCTCGCCCACTCGCGCCTGTACGAGTACGCCCTCGTCGCGATGCCCGACGACTGCCGGCCGTGCCGCCTCGACCTGACGCCGCACCGACCGCTCGTCGACGGCCTCGTGGATGCCGTGGAGGGCTGGGGCGGCCGGGTGGTGACCTTCATGCCCGCGCGCCTGTCGTCGCCCTTCGACGATCAGCCGTCGGCGATCGCGCTGGAAGCGTCGACGTGGCGCGACTGGATCGCCGAGCGGGGCCTGGAGAACGTCGAGCTGTGGAAGGCCCTGGCGGCCTACGACAGCGCAGACCTCGCGCTCGACCCGGTCCACCTCAACGCGAAGGGACAGGCGGCGCTGGCCGAGGTGTGGGAGGCGACGATCGCCCCCGACGTCCAGCGCTGGCTCGACGTGCACGCGCCCGTCGATCAGCCGTCGGACGCCGAGCCCCCGGAGGCGCCGCCGTCGGGCAGCGTGCCCTGATCCCGGGGGACGCCCTGTCCCTTCGGCACGCCCTGTCCCTTGGGGATGCCCTGACCCTTCGGCACGCCCTGTCCCTTGGGGATGCCCTGTCCCTTGGGGATGCCGTCGGTGGGCAGCACCGCGCCCTCGGGGACGTGGTCGAGCACGGGGCCGGGGGGCGGCGTCGCGGCGCGGGCCTCCGCGCGGGCCTCCGCGCGGGCGAGGTTGTCGCGGATGACGGCGACGTCGGGCGTGCGCACCTGGTGGTGCCGGACGTAGCCGATGTGGACCCGCACGCAGCGGTCGGCGGCCTCGCAGGTGGCACACACCGGCAGGCCGTCGGTGCCGTAGGTGTTCTGGTGGGCGTGGTGCAGCTGGGTGGCGACGTCGAGGTGGGTCAGCGCGCGCAGGTCGAGCTGGCAGTGGGGCGCGTTGCCCACGTCGAGCTGGACGTCGAGGTCGGGGTGGTCGCGGTCGAGGCGCTCCAAGGCCGCCTGCACGGCGCCGAAGTCGGGGAACAGCGCGTAGTACGACGCCGGCGCGTCCTTGAGGTCGGGGTAGAACAGGCGCAGGTCGATGCGGGCGCAGCCGAATTCGTCGCGGATGCGCAGCACGAGGGCGTCGAGCTCGTCGACGTTGTCGGCGGTGACCACCACCGAGACCTTGAGCGGGATGCCCGCGGCGCGCGCCTCGGCGATGCCGGCGCGGATCGTGTCGTGGGCGCCGTCGTGGCCCACCATGCGCGCGTAGCGCTCGGGGCTGTTGGCCAGCCACGTCAGGTCGAGCGACACCGGGTAGGTCGCCAGCCGGGCGGTGAACGCGGGATCCGCGAGGCGCAGGCCGGGCGTGTTGAGCACGACGTTGCGGCCGGCCTGCACGGCGGCGTCGAGCAGGTCGAACAGGCGCGGGTACGCGAGGATGTCGGCCGAGATCAGGGTGACCGTGGGGGACTGCACGCCCGTGAGGTGGGTGCGCAGCTCGGCCTCGATGCGGGCGAACGTGGCCTCGTCGTCGACGGGGACGCGGGGCCACGGCCAGATCGCGTTCGGACAGAACTGGCACCACAAGTCGCACGGCGACAGGCGGTCGCGCAGCAGCAGGATGGTGGTGGCGCCGGTGGTGGTCGCGACGCGCCACGCGGCCTCGCCGCCCTGCTCCTGCCAGCTCGCCATGCCGTCGCCGTCGCTCATCCACGCCTCGCGCGGGCCGCCGGACCGGCGCCCGTCACTCCATGTAGCCGACGGCCTTGAGCGCCTCGACCAGATCGGGGTCGTCGGCCTTGGGGGCGGGCAGCGCGATCATGCGGTCGACGGCCTCGCAGGTGGTGGCCAGGGACTGGCCGAGGCCGCTCTGCGGGGGCAGGGGACCGGGGTGCTCCTCGCCGGGGTCGGTGGCGAGGTGGAACAGCGCCGTGTCGTGGTCGACGCACCAGCCCTTGTCGGTGCCGTCCCACGTGGCCGCGCCGATCACCCCGACGAGCACGTCGTTGTCGTTCTTCTCGGTGATCGTGGTGACCGGCAGATCGGGCAGCGTGCCGGTGAGCAGCAGGTCGTGGACCACCAGGCCCGAGACGGGCTCGGGGAACGTGGGCTGCGCGTCGGCGGTGGCGTCGAAGTACAGCAGCGGCACGTTGACCATGCCCTCGTACAGGTAGCCGCCGTGGCGCAGGAGCTGGTGCTCGCCGAGCATCTCGCCGTGGTCGGCGGTGACGACGATGCGGAAGTCGTCGCCGAGCCAGCCGTGCTGGGCGAGCATGCCGAGCACCGCGCCGAGGTTGGCGTCGGCCTCGTGGATGCCCCAGTCGTAGCCGTTGACCACGCTGCGCAGGAACGGCGCCACCTCGTCCTGGGACGCCAGACCCTTGACGTAGCGGTAGTACGGCGAGGCGTCGTCGTGCTGGTTGGGCAGCAGGTCGGTGCGCGGCTGGGTGGGCAGCCACGGCACCTTCTCCGGGACCTCCGGGTAGGGGTCGTGGGCGTCGTACATGTTGACGAACAGGAAGAGCGGGCGCTCCGGGTCGAGGTCGTCGACCACCTCCCGGAACTTCTTGCGCAGCTTCGGCCCGCGCAGGCCCAACGACGACGGCGTGACCACCTTCGTCTCGAAGCCCTGCAGCAGGCCGCTGGGCTCGGTGATGATCATGTTCGCCGACACCGCCACCGTCTGGTAGCCGCGGGCTGCGAAGTCCTCGGCCACGGTGTCGAAGGCGTCGTTCAGCGGGCGCACGCGGGTGACGGGGTTGATCGCCACCTCGGACGCGGTCACCCAGATGGCGGCGTGCTCGTTGACCGGCTTGCCGGTGAAGAAGCTCGCGTGGCTCGGGTGGGTCCACGGGGCCGGGCTGTAGGCGCGGCACGTGTGGACCGCGCCCTTGTCGGCCAGGTTCTGCAGCGTGGGCGTGGTGGGGCGCGCGTAGCCGCACAGGCTGGTGTGGTCCGCGCGCACCGTGTCGAGCACCGCGAAGATGACCGTGCGCGGGGCGCCGTTGCCCTTGGCGGCCACGGGGGTGGGCGGCGCCGACGGCGCCTTGCGGCCCTTGGCGTGTTCACCGGCCTCACCGCGCTCGGGGCGCTTGTCGCCGGCGGACGGACGGGCAGGCGCGGGGGTGTCGGGCGCGCCCTCGCCGCACCCGAGGGTGAGGCCGAGCGCGGCGGCGAGGCCGAGGATCGCGGCGCCGGCGCGGACGGTGCGCGGCGTCACTGGGCCGCCTTCTCGACGTACCCGAGGGCCTCGAGCGCCGCGAGGTCCTCGGCCGAGGCGTGCTGCGACTCGCGCCACGCCACCTGCGTCTTGTAGCCGGCGACGTGGCCCTGCAGCGTGGACATCATCGGGTCGGCGGTGACCGGCTTCGGGTGCTCCTCGGCCGGGTCGGCGGGCAGGTCGTACCGGACCACGCCGTCCTTGGTCCACACGAGCTTGTCGGCGTCGGCCGACCACATCGCCACCGAGTTCACGCCGGGGTTCTCGGCGAAGTTCGACGCGCTGCTGAAGGCGACCGCGTCGCGCAGCGTGGTGGGGAGCTCGCCGGTGAGCACGAGGTCGAAGACGTGGGCCGACGACAGCGGACCGGTCGGCAGCGGCGGGGCGGCGTGGCCCTCGCGGGTGTCGACCACCACCATCGGCACGGTGACGACGGGCTCCCAGAGCCAGCCACCGTGGCGGAGCAGGTGGTGCTCGCCCAGGAACTCGCCGTGGTCGGCGGCCACCACCAGGCGCAGGCCGTGGCCCACGCGCCCGCGGCGCGCCAGCACGCCCAGCACCTCCTTGAGCGTCGTGTCGGCCTGGGAGATGCCGTAGTCGTAGCCGTCGGTGAGCGCGGCGAGGAACTTGCGCTCGCCGTCGGCGTCCATCTCGCCCTTGAGGAAGCGGTGGTAGGGGTGCTCGTGGTCGCGGTCCTTGACCTTGAAGTCCATCGCCTTGCGCTTCTGGACCCAGTCGAGGCCGTCGGGCACGGCCGGGTAGGGGTCGTGCGCGTCCATGATGTTGACCGTGAGGAACAGCGGCTTGTCGAGGTCGGCGTCCTGCAGGGCGGTGCGGACCTCGTCGACGACGACCTCGCGCCGCCACTCGTCGATCTCCTCGGCCGAGCGCACGATGCGGTAGCCCTTGTCGAGCCCGCGGGCGCGGGTGAGCACCGGGTTGGCCGTGACGAGCACCGTGTCGTAGCCCTTGGCGGCCATGCGATCGGCCAGCGTGGGCGTCTGGGACCAGTCGGGCACGTTCATGCTGTCGTAGTGGTGCTCGGGCAGCAGCACGCCGGTGAACCACGTGGCGTGGGTGGGCAGCGTCCACGCCCCCGGGCTTCGGCCGTCGCACGTGAACGTGCCGTGGAAGTCGGCGACGAGCTTGGCGAGGAACGGCGTGGTGGGCCGGGCGTAGCCGCACAGGCTCGTGTGGTCGGCCCGCACCGTGTCGAGGATGACGAGGACGACGTCGACGGTGTCGGCGTCGGGCAGCACGAGGGGCGCCTTGCCCTTGCCCTTCCCCTTGCCGGCCTTGGCGGCACCGTCGCCCTCGGCCGCGTCCGCCGCGGCACCGTCGGGCGTCGCCGGGGCGGCCTCGTCGAGCGCCGCCGGGACGGCCTCGTCGGAGGGCGCGGGTGTGGAGGAACCGCCACACGCGGCGAGCGCGGTGACGAGCGAGACGTGCAGGAGGGGCAGACGCGACATGGCCGGCCGGTATCCGCGCGCCGTGCCGCCGACCACCGCGCGACGCGGTCCGGCGCCGCCGTGCTAGCGTCGGCGCCCTGACGGGAGCAGCGATGCCGGGGTCGAGGGGAGCGGGGCTGGCGCTGGCGGGCCTCGTGGCCGTGGCGCAGGTCGGGTGCGGCGGCGGCGCGGGCCAGGCGGCGTTCGACGCCACGTCGGCCCGGCTGACCGCGCCGGTCGACGTCCCCGAGGCGGGCTGGAGCCCCGACGTGCGCGTGTTCGTGACGTCGGGGACGCTGCGCGCGCTGGTGCGGGCCGCGCTGGACGCGCGGGGGCCGATCACGCAGGGGCTGGCGGCGGGGTCGCTGGCCTTCCAGGCGCGGCTGGACGTGCAGCGGCTCGACGTGGCCGACCGGACGCCGGCCTGCCCGGCCTGCGTGCCGCTGTCGATCGCCCTGCTGGGCACGGTGCAGGGCACGCGCTTCGACCTGTCGGCCACGGCCGCGGTGCACGCCGACGTCGACGTCGGGCTCGACGTCGATCGGGACGGGGACGCCCTGGTGGTGACGGCGCGCCTGCTCGACGTGTCGGACGTGGGCGTCGAGCTCGGCGGCTTGCGGGAGACGGCGGCGCTGCGCGATCCGCTCGTCCGGCTGGCGCGCGCGCAGGTGCTCGAGGCGCTGCCGCCGGTGCAGGTGGCCCGGCTCGACGACGCTGCGCTGCCTGTGGCCCGGGCGCGCGCCGTCGGGGCGGAGGGCGGGGTGGAGGTGCTGGTGCGCACCACCTCGCCGACGGCCACGCCCGTGACCACGCCGGCCGCGGGACCGACGTCGTTCACGGTGCGCGCGAGCGCAGCGTCCCTCGTGGGGCTGGCGGCGCGGGAGGCGCTGGCGCGCGGGCCAGTGGCCGGCGTGATCGTCGAGCCGCGGTCGCTCGCGGTCGACGGCGACACCGTCACCGCCGGGGTGCGCACCTGGGTGCCGGTGCCCGGGGGCTGCGGCGGGGGCGGCACGTGGTGGCGCGACGACGTCGTCACCGGGCGCCTCACGCTCGACGGTCCGACGGTGAGCCTGACGCCCACGGGCCTGGACGCCGCGGGTGCGTCCGACGACGCTGGCGTGCTCGACGAGGCGGCGCGGGTGGCGGCGCGGGCGGTGCTCGGGGCGCTCGCCACCCGGCTGACGGCCACGGTGCCTGCCCGTCACACCGCCGAGGTCGGTGACCTCGACGTGCGTGTGCGGCTGATCAAGCTGCTCGGTGAGGGCGACGACCTGGTGCTGCGTGGCAAGCTCGACGTGGGCCCGTCCGACCGACCCGACCGACCCGACCGCCCCAGGAGCCCGTGAGGCGCCGTCAGCGCACCGCGTCGAGGGCGCCGTAGGGGTCGAACAGCACCATCGCGAGCGGCGCGCCGGGGCTGGCCTCGATCACCATCTCGGTGTCGTTCTCGAGGTGGACGAGGACCTGCTCGCGCAGCGGATGGTCGCGCACCGTGCCCTGGCCGGCGAAGACGTAGCCCACGACCGGATGGGACAGGTTGGCGGGCACCGTGAACCGGTCGCGCAGCAGCAGCTCGTAGAGGTGACCGTCCATCGCCACGGGGGTGAGCGCGTGGGCGTCGCCCGACGCCGCGAAGGCGGGCAGGTCGTCGGCGGGGTGGCCGGCGTAGGGGGCGCCGCCGCCGAGGATGCGCGGGTCGTCGGGCTTGACGTAGAAGTTCCCCGAGAACTTCGGCTGCGTGAACACGAGGTTGGCGAGGAAGCGCGTGTCGTCGGGGTTGCGCCACTCGTGGGCGTCGAGGGGCGGGGACGACACCACGCTGCCCAGGCCGTAGGTGGCCGAGCGGTGGGTGATGACGCCGTCCTCCCCCCAGTAGTTGTCGATCACCGCGCTGCCGCCGGCGATCACGGTGGCCTCGTAGCTGTCGGGGTGCAGGTGCAGCGGCGTGATCTGGCCGTGACCCATGAAGTGGCCGTGCACCGAGGCGCCCGGGCTCGAGAAGTAGGTCTCGGAGAAGTCGGCGAGGTGGGCCTTGTCCTGGTTGACGAAGGCGTAGCGGGCCGCGAGGTCGACGGTCCACACCTGGGCCGCCGCGCCGAACTCGCCCACCTGGTAGGTGCCGGTCATGCTGCGCACGGTCCAGACGTAGGCCACGACGGCCACCACGAGCAGCACCCGGTACAGGTTGAGGCTGCGCTTCAGATCGGCCACCTCGGTGGCGGTGTCGTCGGCCATCGGCTCCCTTCCAGCGGGGCGCACCCTAGCACGTGCGCGGCGGCGTCACGCGGGCGCACCCGGGGCGGCTACGGCGACGTGGGTGGAGGCGTCTGCGAGGGCGCCTCGGACGGCTCCGTCGCGTCGTCGGCGCCCCGCTTCGCCTCGGCGTCGTCGACGTAGCCGAGCAGCTCCAGCAGCCCCATCGTGTCCTCATTCTCCTTGCCGACGCGGTCCTCGAGCTCGGGCACCGCGTGCAGGGCGTCGAGCAGGCGCGCCACCACGTCGGGGTGGGCGTCGGACACGTCGTGGGCCTCGTCGGGGTCGGCCGTCAGGTCGTACAGGGCGTGGGGGACGTCGTCGCGCACCACGAGCTTGTACTGGCCGTCGCGGACCGCCTTGCGGCTGCGCCACATGCTCACGACCGGTCGGGTGGGCGCGGGCTCGTGGGCCAGATCGGTGCCGTGGTAGCTGCCTGCGGGCAGGTCGATGCCCAGCCGCGCCAGGACGGTCGGCAGCACGTCGAGCGTGCTCACCGGCGCGTCGCTGCGGCCGATGCCCCCCAGGCGACCGCCGTGGTCGCGCACGAAGAACGGCACGTGCAGCTCGCGGCCGTGCAGGGTGCGGCAGTGGTCCCACGCGTCGTCCTCGCCCAGCCACTCGCCGTGGTCGGCGATCAGCACCACGATGGCCTGCCGGTCGAGGCCCGTGGTCTGCAGGTGGTCGAACAGGCGCCCCAGCTGGGCGTCGGCGTAGGCGATCTCGCCGTCGTACAGGTTGCGCAGGTGGGCGACGTCCTCGGGCGTGAAGATGTGGCCGGCCTCCATCCACGCCCACTTCTCGTTGGGGCGCTCGGCCTGCAGCGCCGCGCGCCGGTCGCCGGAGCGGGTGGAGGTGTTGCCCTGGTCGAAGGACGGGTAGCCGGCGTGGATCTCGTAGGGGTCGTGGGGGTCGAACAGGTGGACCCACAGGAACGTGGGCCCGCCCTGCCACGGCCAGCCGTGCAGCAGCGCGATCGCGCGGTCGACGACGTCCTCGCCGGACCGGGTGGACATGCCGTAGGCGTCGAGCTCGTCGCGGCCCTGCGTCTCGAAGCGGTCGAAGCCGCGGCTGTAGCCGCCGTCGGCGTCGTACACGAACATGTGCTGGCTCGTGGACGCGACGGTGCGGAAGCCGTGGTCGTGGAGCACCTCGGCGAGCCGCGGCCGGTCCGGCGCCAGGTCGTGGCCGCCGGAGAGGAACTGCCGCACCGCCGGGATCGTGCACGGCGCCGACGTGCTCGCCTGGGTGAACACGGTGGCGTCGCCGAAGTAGGCGTCGATCTGCGGGGTGGTGGCGTGCTCGGCGCCGAGCAGGCCGACGTGGTCGGCGCGCAGGGTGTCGATGCTGACCAGGATGACCAGCGGATCGTCGGCGCCGGGGCCGCCCCACAGGCAGCCCGCCGTGAGCAGCACCGGCGCGAGGGCGGCCAGGGCCGGCCAGCGCATCACTCAGCACCTCCGTCGGGGGGTGAGGTGGGGTAGCCGGAGCCCGCGGGCAGGGCCAGCAGCGCCGCAGGAGCGGACCGGCCGTGGACCGTGTGGTGCAGCGCGCGACGGCCCGCCGTCCGCAGCGCGTCGTCGTGGGCGACCACACCGTAGTGCAGCACGAGCGCGCCGTGGACGGTGGCGCGCTGCCGCGCCCGTGCCCAGGTGGCGTCGTCGACCGGACCGTAGGCGTCGAGGAAGGTGGCGTGGACCTCGGGGGGCAGCCACCCCCACGCCATCGACAGGTCCAGCGCCGTGTCGCCCGCGTGCAGGTCGCCCCAGTCGATCACGCCCGCGATCCGCAGCGGCCTGCCGGGGGCGTCCCCGCCGTCCAGGGTGACGTGACGGGCGTACAGGTCGCCGTGGACCCACCGGCGCGGACCGTCGTCGGGTGGCAGGTCGACGTGCGCCGTGATGCGCTCGAGCGCGGCGCGGGCGAGGTCGGCGTCCACCCCGTCCAGCTCCGCCACGAGCGCCGGCATGCGCGCCACGCTCCGCGGCCAGTCCTGCCGGCCGATCGTGTCGCCGGGCGCGTCGTCGGGGACGGGGACGTCGTGCAGGGCGCGGAGGAACGCGGCGAGCGCGCGGGCGAGGTCGGGCCACGCCGCGTCGGGGACGTCCACGCGGCACGCCGTGGTGCCTGCCACCCAGCGGCAGAGCGCGTAGGGCAGGGGGTGATCGTGCGTGGCCGCGATCGTGTCGAGCGGCGTGGACACCGGCAGCGGCAGCGCCTCGGCGAGCCCGGGCAGCCAGCGCGACTCCTGGAGCAGCAGCGTGCCGCCGAGCGCCCGTTGGGCGAAGCGCACCGACAGGGCGTCGCCCAGGCGCCACACGACGTTGTCCCAGCCAGCGCCCGCCGGCTGCAGCGGCAGCGACGCGAGCGAGGGCCACGCACGGTCGACGAGCACCCGGGCGCGCGCTGCGTCCACGGGCACCTCGGGGGTCCACGGGCGAGCTGAGGTCAGGCGGTCCCCCGGGCGGCGCGGCGGCCCGCGGCCGTGGTCACGGTCCGGCGGGTCGGTAACCCACCGGGGCGTAGTCGTTGCCCTGGGGGAGCTCGCCGGGCGTCAGCAGGCGGGCGCGGCCGTCGAGGTCGAAGCCGACGGTGCCCGGGGCCAGGAACGGGCTGCGGTGGCCCTCCGACAGGCGCTGGAGGTCCTGCTGGTACTGCTGGTAGCGCTGGTGGAGGGCGTCGAGGCGCGCGCGGTCCTCCGCGATGCGCTGGGCGGCCTCCTGGCGGTGGAGGGCGTCGAGCCGGGCCTGCTCGGCGGCGAGGCGCGCGAGCTCGAGCTGCTGGGCGTGCTCGGCCAGCTGGGCCTGCTGCCACCACACGCCAGTGCCGAGGCCGGCGAGCAGCACGGCCGCGGCCGCCATCAGGGTGCGTCCGGGCATCGGGCGGTTGGCCGGGGTGGGCAGCGTGGGACCGGCGAGCGGGTCGCGCGCGTCGACGGCGTCCGCCACGCGCGTCAGCACGCGGTCGGTGAAGTCCTCGGAGGCCCTGGCGCGCGGCAGATCCCGCAGCGCGCGGCCGATCGGATCGTCATCGTGCATGGTCTCCCTCCGTCCAGAAGCCCTCGAGGTGGGTGCGCAGCAGGGCCTTGCCGCGGTGGACACGGCTGCGGGCGGTGGCCTCGGGGATGTCGAGTGTGGACGCGATCTCGGCGTAGGACCAGCCCTCGATCTCCCGCAGGACGATGGCGGCCTTGTAGTCCTCGGGCAGGCGCTGCAGCGCGCGCTGCACGGCGACCTGCTCCTCGCTGCCCTGGAGGTCGGCGTCGGGGGCCCGCTCGCCGCCGGTGCTGATCCAGACGCGCACCCGGTCGACCCGCTCCAGCCAGCGCTTGCGGCGCCGGGCCTCGCTGCGCAGCTGGTTGGTGGCGATCCGGTAGAGCCAGGCCGCGAACCGCCCGGACTCGACGTACTGGTGGCACTTGGTGAAGGCGCGGACGAAGGCTTCCTGGGCCAGGTCCTCGGCGCTGACGCGGTTGCCGGTGAGCATGGTGAGGTAGGACACCAGGCCGTCCTTGTGCCGGTCGACCAGCACGGCGAACGCGTCGGTGTCGCCGGTGCGCACGCGGCGCATCAGCGCGTCGTCGGGCTCGTCCTCGTGCGCGGGAGGAAACAACGGGTAGACGTTCGCGGCCATGGGTCCTCCGGGTTGTACAACGCCACAGCGCGGCGCGCGTTCCCAAAGCCGCGCGGATCGACCGGGCGGCCGGGCGACGGCCGTCGCGGGGGAGGGGGACATGCTCGCAGCGCTCGACACGGACAGGATGTACGGGCGTCCCTGGAGCCGCAGCGCCGAGGACGTGCAGGCGGTGTGGGACCTGTACAGCGACGACCGGGTCACGCGGTACACCGGGATGGCGCGCCTGGCCTCGCCCGACGCCGTCGGTCCCTGGCTCGACGCCGTGATCGGGCGCAACGACGCCTACCCGGATGGCACCGGGTCGCTGGCGATGCGGCTGCGCGCGACGGACACGATCGTCGGCACCGGGATGCTCAAGCCGATCCCGTTCGCCGACGGCACGCTGTCCGATACGATCGAGGTGGGCTGGCACCTGGCGCCGGCGTGGTGGGGGCACGGGCTGGCCACCGAGATGGGGCGGGCGCTGCTGCGTCACGCCTTCGACGTGCTCGGCCTCGACAGCGTCATCGCGGTCGTGCGGGCCGAGAACGCCCCGTCGCTGGCCGTGACGGAGCGCCTGGGGATGGTCCGAGAGGGGGTCGTCACCACCTGGTACGGCGGGATCCCGCTGGTGCAGCACCGTGCGGTCCGCTAGCTGCCGGGCGTGCGCTCACCGTGCGCGCCGTCCGAGCGGGACGACGCCACGCGCGTCGCGTCCCCGGAGGCCGCGCCCGCCATGAACCCGTCCGACGAGCCGACACAGGGCACGGCGCTGCGGCGGGTGCGGGACGACCGGGCCCGCGGGATCCTGCTGACGGCGTCCCTGCTGCCGATCGTGCTGGCGCCCGGGCTCGGCGAGCACGGCACGCTGGCGCTCCCCGGCGATGTGGTGCCGTTCGTGGCGGCGGCGCTGCTCGCGGCGTCCACGCTGCCCGGATGGGTGGCGCTGCTGGCGCGCATCCTCGCGATGAGCGGCGTGGCGCTGGGGGTGGGCTGGGTGCTGCTGCACGCGCTCGGGTCGCCCGGCTACGGCCTCGCGCTGATGGTGGGCGGCACGTTCGTCGTGCTGCCGCTGTGGCCGCCGCCGGTGCTGCCCGGGGCCCAGGCGCCGTCGGCGGAGCGCCCGGTGGCGCCGGGGTCGGCGGCCGTGGCCACGGTGGGCCTGCTGCTGGCGCTGCACCACGGCGCCCCCCAGCCGCTGCAGCGCCTGCTCGTGGTGGTGGTGGCGCTGCTGCCGGTGTTCACGGCGCTGCGGGACGTGCAGCGCCACGGCCACGGCGCGGCGCCCGCGATCGGCGGCGTGCTCGCGGGCCTGCTGCTGGTGGGGATCAGCGCCGTGCGTGCGGCCCCGCTGCCGCCGGGGTGGGCGGTGCTGGTGCCGATGGCGGTGCTGGTGGTGTCGGCGCTGCGCGATCGTCCGCCGGCGCTGGCGCTGCTGCCCGAGCTGGTGCTGGCGAGCCCTGCGCGGATGCTGGTGGTCAGCTTCGCCGCCTTGTGCGTGGGCGGCAGCGTGCTGCTGGCGCTGCCGGCGGCGTCGGCCAGCGGGCAGGGCGTGCGGTGGATCGACGCGCTGTTCACCGCCGTGAGCGCCACGTGCGTCACCGGCCTCATCGTGCTCGACACCCCCCACGACTTCTCGCTGCTGGGCCAGGCCGGCATCGCCCTGCTCATCCAGTTCGGCGGCCTGGGCATCATGACGTTCGCCGCGGCGGCGATGGTGTGGATGGGCACGCGGCTGTCGGTCAAGCACGAGCGGGCCACGGCCGACATGCTCGGGTCCGAGGCGCGCGCCGACCTGCGGGGCGCGCTCTGGCGCGTGCTGCTGATCACCGGGGCCACCGAGGCGGCCGGTGCCGTGGTGCTCGCGGCGATGTTCGCCGTCGACGGCGACGGCCCGGCCAGCGCCCTGTGGCGGGGCGTGTTCACGTCGATCTCGGCCTTCTGCAACGCCGGGTTCGCGCTCCAGTCCGACAGCCTGATCCCCTACCAGCACCACGGCGCCGTGCTCGTCGTGGTGTCGGCGCTGATCGTGCTGGGCGGCCTCGGGCCGGCCGTGGTGGGCGACCTGCCGGCGGTGGTGCGGCGACGCAAGGTGCCGCTGGCCACGGCGCTGGTGCTGGTGGTGACGGCGCTGCTGCTCGTGGTGCCCACGCTCGGCTACCTGGTGCTGGAGTGGGACCACACGCTCGAGGGCCTGACGTCGGGCGAGCGCTTCGTCAACGCGTGGTTCCAGGCGGTGACGCTGCGCACGGCCGGGTTCAACTCGGTCGACTACGCCGAGCTCCAGCCGGCCACGTGGACGCTGATGATCGTGGCGATGTTCGTCGGCGGCAGCCCCGGGTCCACCGCGGGTGGCGTCAAGACCACCACGATGGGCGTGCTCCTGCTCGCGGTGACGGCCACGGTGCGCGGGCGTGGCGACGTCGAGGTCGCCGGCTGGCGGCTGAACCACCGCACCGTGCTCGAGGCCGTGGCCGTGGTCACCGTGGGCGTGTTCGCGGTGGTGGTGGGCCTGCTGGCGCTGCAGCTGACCCAGACGCTGTCCCTGCGGATGGGCCTGTTCGAGGTGGTCAGCGCGCTCGCCACGGTGGGGCTGTCGCTCGGCGCCACCGGCGAGCTCGACGACGTCGGCAAGATGATCATCATCCTGTGCATGTTCGCGGGCCGCGTCGGTCCGCTCACCCTGTTCGTGTTCCTCGCCGACCGACGGCACTCGGGGGCCGTGCGCTACCCCGACGCCGCCGTGCCGGTGGGATGAGGAGAGGCGATGGCGCGTCAGCAGGCGATCGTGGTGGGGCTCGGGCAGTTCGGCATGGCGCTGGCGCGCGCGCTCGCGGCCAACGACGTCGACGTGGTCGCGGTCGACCGGCGGGAGGCGCGGGCCCAGCTCGCCGCCTCCTTCGCCGCCGAGGCGATGACGCTCGACGCGATGGACGAGGAGGAGCTCGCGCGCCTGGGGCCGTCGCGGCGCGACATCTGCGTGTGCGCCATCGGCGACGACGGGCGCGAGGCGTCGATCGTGGTGACGGCGCTGCTGCGCCAGATGGGGGCGCCCCGCGTGGTGGCCCGCGCCACCGACGAGCTGCACGAGCGCATCCTGCACCTCGTCGGGGCCCACGAGGTGGTCAACCCCGAGCGCATCTACGGCGAGCGCCTCGCGGCGCGGATGTCCTACCGCGGCATCCTCGACAGCCTGCCGCTGGGCGAGGATCTGGTGATCACCGAGCTCGTCGTGCCCCGGGCCTTCGTGGGCCGGAGCCTGAACGACCTGCAGCTGCCGCGCCGCTTCCAGGTCACCGTGGTGGCCATCCGGCGCGACAACGACGGCAAGGGCGGCCTGGTGATGCCCACGGCGTCCGAGGTGCTGGTGGCCGGCGACGTGCTGGTGCTGGTGGCCCCCCACGGGGCGGCCCAGGCGCTGGCGGAGCGGGTGTGACGTGAAGATCACCACCGAGACCACGCTGGGCATCGGCGCGCTCCTGGCGCTGCAGCTGCTCACCGCACTCGCGGCGATCGGCCTGCTGGCGCGTGTGAGCCCGGCGGTCGAGCGCATCCTCGAGGAGAACGTCTACTCGGAGGAGGCCGTCGAGGACATGCTCACGGTCTTCACCACCCCGGGCGTGCTCGGCCCCGACGACGAGGCCGCCTTCCAGCGGGCCTTCGAGCGCGCCGAGGGCAACGTCACCGAGGACGAGGAGGGGCCGCTGCTCGACATCGTCCGCGAGGACGCCGCCGCCGCCCTCACCGGCGATCGCACGGCGCGGCGCCGCGTGGTGCAGGCGCTGCAGGACCTGGCCGACGTCAACCGCGCCTCGATGCAGCGGTCCGACGAGCGCGCCCGCCGGCTCGGTGCCGCAGGGGCCTGGGCCGCGGCGATGCTGGGCTTCGTGGGCTTCCTGGTCAGCGTGCTGCTCTACCGACGCCTCACGCAGCGCCTCGTGCTGCCGCTGGTGCACATGGACCTCGCCCTGCGCGAGGTGGCCGGCGGCGACGCCCACCGCCGGGTGCCGCCGCTCGACGGTCCCGTGGAGACCGTGCGGCTCGGCACCAACATCAACCGCGTCCTCGACCGCACGCTCGCGCGCAAGCGCCCCGTGGCAGCGCCACCCGCGGGCGACCGGGCCGTGCTGCTGCACGTCGTCGACCGGCTGACGGGTCCTGTGCTGCTGCTGGACGCCGAGGCGAGCGTGGTGCTCGGCAACCGCGCCGGGCTCGGCGTGTGGTGCGACGCCGAGGACGCCGTGGTCAGCGGCATCCGCGAGGCGGTCGCCGGGGGCACGCCTCCGGTGGGCTGGCGCGTGCAGGCGATCCCCGGCACCAAGCTGTGGTGGGTGGAGCAGGAGGAGCCGGGCGACGACGCCGCGGAGTAGACCGGCGCGGCGCCGCATCGGGTACAACGGTGGGACACCCGATCCAGGAGACCTCGTGCGAGGGTGCCATGTCGTGGCGGCGGTCGCCGCCCTGGGCGCTGCCGGCTGCGCGTCCACCGATCCCTGCGCTGCCGACGACGTGGCGCCGGCGATCGAGCTCGGCGTCGGCGAGAACGCGTTCGTCGCCGCCACCGAGGGCGAGGACGCCACGCTCGTGCACGGTCCGCAGGGGGGCTTTCACCTCAACCTGTCGCTCGCGCTCGACGGCCTCGGGGCCCAGGAGCGCCTGCCCGTGGTGCTCACGGGGGTGGTCGATGGCGTCCAGCTCGCCTACGCGGCGCCCTACGTCACCTTCCTGTGCGACCGCGACGCCGGGCGCGGTGTGGCCTGGGGCTTGCGGTTGATCTTCGACGCCCAGCCCGAGGATCTCGCGGAGCGCGACGTGCAGGTCACGGCCACGCTCGACCCCGGCGACGGCACCTCGCTCGCCGACACCCTCGCGCTGCACATCGTCGACCCGCTGGTCAGCACGGAGTCCCCATGATCCCCCCCGTCCGCTTCTCCCGCCCCGGCCGCCTCGTCGGGACCGTCCTCGGCGGCCTGCTCGCCGGCTGCGGCACGTCCCCGAACACCGCCACGTGCGACACCCTCGGCCTGGAGGTCCCTACGCCGCGGGGCGAGGTGAGCGCGGTCTACGACGCCCCGCGCCAGCGGCTGATCGTCGTGGCCGGCAACGAGGCGGTGCCCGTGGACTGCCAGCCCGGGTCCACCGACTACGTGGCCGACACCTGGGCGTGGCGGGAGGACTGCGGCGCCTTCCAGCAGTTCACCGGCGACGGGCCCAGCGCGCGCGCCCGCTACGCGATCGGCCTGCCCGACGGCGGCGACACCGTCTACCTGCACGGCGGCAAGTTCCGCCGCGGCAGCAGCGGGGACTACAAGGTCTTCGACGACACCTGGGCGCTCGATCTGACCACCGACACCTGGTCGAAGGTGACCACCACCGGCAGCCCGGGCAAGCGCTCCAACCACGGCGGCGCCTTCGTC
>JACKEP010000012.1 GCA_020632915.1 Alphaproteobacteria bacterium
AGGTCACGAACGCCGTCCTCACCCGGCCCGAGCTGACGATGCGTGAGCTGCTGCGCGACGACGTGCCGTCGGACGACGCGGGCGACTGACCCACGCGCCTGGCGACCCGGGACCGCGACACGTCCGCGTCGGGCAGAACGGACCCGCGCGCCGCGCATGCTAGCGTCCCGTCATGCCCCCGCCCGCCGAGGCATCGCCGTCCTCGTCTCCCGGACGTCCGCAGGCCCCACGGTCCCGGACGGACCGTGTCGTTCGGGGGGTGGTCGGGCTGGGCTATGTCGCGCTCGCGCCCGCAGGGGTCGTGCTCGCGACCGGTCACGCGCCGCTCGGGTCGCTGGCCTCGCTCGGCGCCCTGCTCGCCGCTGGGGTGGCCGGCGGGGTGGCCGTTGCCGCCACGGTCGTCGCGCAGGCGGCGGGGTGTCCACCCGAGACGAAGCGGTTGGCCCTGTCGCTGCACGTCGTCACGCTCGCCGCAGCCCTCGGTGGGATGGAGTGGCTGTACCAAGAGGCCGACCTCGACCTGCTGCTCGGGTGCTCGATGGTGGTCACCAAGCTCCGGTTGTCGAATGCGTCCCGGCTGCTCGCGGGCCTCGTCGCGGCGGCCGGGTGGTTCGGTGGTCTGGCGCTGCTCGGTCGGCCGGGACGACGCGCACCTGCACTGGTGGCCATGGGCCTGGGCGTGTGGCTGGCGAGCGGAAACTACCGTGTGTACGCCCACAGCCTGTGCGGGGCGTGGATCGTCCAGGACCTGCCACGCGCGCTGCTCTTCCTCGGGCCGGTGCGGACGCTCGATCCCCCGCCGGACGGAGGACCGGTCGACCCCACCGATCCGGCGCACCTGCCGGTCGACGCGCCCGCGGCGTCGATCGCCTGTACGCGCAGCGCGGGCGGGACGCTGTGGTTCTACCGCATCGGCGAAGAACCTCTGCGGGTGGACGCGCCGCTGGGGCGACGCTGGGCGCCGCACGCGACGGCCGTCGCGAACGTGTTCCACCGCGGGGAGGGGACGCGGGTGGTGTGGGTGTGCGGCCAGGATGCGCCGGTCGAGGTGTTCGAAGCGGTCGCCGCCGCTGAAGCCCGCGAGGAAGGCCTGTCGGTGGAGCACCTCACGGCGCTCCCCACCGAAGCGGGCACCACGCGGTACGAGGCGATCCTGGTGCCGTGAACGGTCCGTCACCCGCTGCACCGCGCCTGCCGCCTGGAGCCACCATGTCCCGACCGCCGCCCGCCCCTGTCGTGATCCGCCCTGCGACCGCTGCAGACGCGGTGGCGTGTGCCGCGGGCGCGCGCCAGGTGGCCGAGACGCCGAGGGGCATCGTGTCCCGGCCCCACGAGATCCGCGACAACGCTGTCCGCGACCACATCGAGGCCCTCGCCGACGGCGCGCGGGGCGCCTACCTCGTCGCCGTCCTCGACGGCGCCGTGGTCGGTCACGCCTGGCTCGAGCGCTATGGACCCGAGGTCACCGCGCACGTGGCCCACCTGTCGCTCGTGGTCCACGAGGGCTTCCAGGGGCGGGGCATCGGCCGCGCCCTCTTCGAAGCCGTCGTCGACCGGGCGCGCGCCCATCCGGCGATCGAGAAGCTGGAGCTGCGGGTGCGCGCGACGAACGCACGGGCGCGGGCGCTGTACGCGTCGGTCGGCTTCGTCGACGAGGGCGTGTTCCGGCGGCGGATCAAGCTCGGCGACACCTACCTGGACGACGTGTCGATGGCGCTGTGGGTGGACGGGTGACCCGGTCAGCCCGTCCGGTCCGGCAGGTCTGCGCCCATCGCGACGAGCACGGTGTACACGTCGTCCTCGGTCCACACAGGCAGCACGTCCGCCGTGCTGCCGCAGGGGTCGCAGGTGGTCCACGAGGAGACCAGGCCACAGCGCGTGCAGAAGTGGAACGGGCGCGGGTGCGCGTACAGGGCGTCGACGTGCGCTTCGTCCAGCACCACGGCGGGCGCGGTGCCGCGACGTGGCATGCCGGCGTCCGGTGCCAGGAGCCGGGCGACGCCGACCACGACCGCCGTGGCACCGACCACGGGGAACACGACGAAGAAACCCTCTCCCGTGTGGATCTGCCACGCGGTGATCGCGAAGCACGCGGCGGCGAACGCCAGCAGCAGCCCACCCCCGCGTCGCCCCATCGACCACACGTCGTGGATGAGCTCGACCATCGGGGGCCTCCTCAAGCGCCGCCTGCGCTGCTCAGATCCGCCACACCACGTCGATGCCGCGGGCCCGCAGCGGGTCCACCACGTTGCGACGCAGCGAGGCGTGCGCCGTCTCCAGGTAGGCCTCGCTGCGCAGCCACCCCAGCGGGTGCGCCTCGGAGTCCGGCTGGGGCGAGGCACCCTCGATCTCGCGCCACAGCGCCCGGATCGGCGCCATCGCACGCTCGGCCGCGTCCGCGAGGACGGCGCGATCGGTGGCGCCGAGCTGGGGCAGCGCCCAGTCGAGGAACGCGAAGCCGTAGGTGCCGTGGGCCGCCTCGTCGTGGACGATGGTGCCGAGGATCGCCTTGGGCAACGGGTGCTTCGCGGCGTGCCACGCGGCCTGGAGCAGCGGGATGCTCAGCGCCTCCCCCACGCAGTACAGGCGCACCACCACGTCGGCGGCGCGCATCAGCGGCGACAGGTGCGGGTCCGGATCGCGGATGAGCTCGTCGGGCTTGTGCAGGATCTCCGTGCCGCCACCGAGAAGCTCGGCCATGCGGGCGCACAGCTCGACGTGGACGAGCTCGTCGAGGGGGAACCGCGTGGCCTGGGCGATGAGGTCGAGCGGCGTGCGCGCCTCGACCATCACCCGCACCGACAGGCTCGTGGCGGCCGCGGTGCGGTGCTCCTGGAACGCCGCGCGGGTCCAGGCGATGCGCGCGGCGAGGCGCACCTCGTCGTCGTACAGGTCCGGATCGAACGACCCCCAGGGCATCGCCTCGACCTCCGGACGGGCCACGCGGTAGCGCTGCTCCGGTCCGCCGCCGAACATCTCGAGGGTGAACGGGACGAGGTCGTCCAGCCCGTGCCGCCCCGTCAGGGGAACGACCCGGCGGTAACCGGGAGCGGATCGGTGTCGATGCCGTCGGTGTCGGTGTCGATGGCGTCGGTGTCCGTGTCCACCCCGTCCGTGTCGGTGTCCGTGCCCGAGTCGGACAGGGCGCTGTCGCCGGTGTCGGTGTCCGTGTCTCCGGAGTCCCGGAACGGCGCCTGAGGAGACGTGTCCCGACGGATGTCGCCGATCTGGAGGTTGCAGGCGGTCTCGGCGACCCCGATCACCACGAGGGTGCCCACACGGGTGGCGGAACCGAGGAGGGCGCGGGCGGTGCGTCGTGTCGTCATGACGCCACGCTAGGCGCCGCCGGCCAGGACCGTCAACCGCGGTCGAGGTCTCGGCGGCCTTCCGTGGTCGATCGTGCATGCTACCCTGACGCCGCGCGGAGGGGACGTGAGACGGTGGGCAGGGCTGGGGTTGGTGTTCGCGGCAGCCTGCGCTCTCCAGGCGTCGCCCCCCGACGACACCGACACCGACAGCGTCGCCGCGCCCCCGTCGCTGCCTGTAGCGCGGTGTGGGATGACGCCCTACACCGTGTCGACCGACGCGCGGCTGGGCACGGTGACCGACTGGGGGCGCACGCCCGGTTGGGACCTGTCCCCGGGCGGCCTCGACGCGCTCCTCACCCTCGCCGGCTTCGAGGAGCTCACGCCGGTGCCCCATGGCGTCACGCTGCTGCGGTTCACCTACGTCACCCAGGACCGGGGCGAGGTCGTCGAGGCCACGGGCCTGATCGGGCTGCCCAAGCCCGTCGATGGCGCACCCGACGCGCCGTGGCCGGTGGCGCTGCTCCTGCACGGCTTCGCCGGCGTGTCCGACGCCTGCGCCCCGAGCGCCGACGCCCTCATCGGTCCCGCGCTGCCGGCGTTGCTGGCGGCGAACGGCTTCGTGGCCATCGCGCCGGACTACCTCGGACTGAAGGGAGCGGGCGCCCCGAGCACGTCGCCGCACGCGCCGCTGGTGGGCGAGCAGCTCGCGTTCGGCGCCTGGGACGCGGTGCGCGCCAGCCGGCAGCTGCTCGGGGGCGACGCAGCCGGTCTGCTGCAGGGGAGCGCACGGGACGATCTGGTGATCTGGGGGGCGTCGCAGGGCGGTCACGGCGCGCTGTGGGCGGACCTGACCGCGCCGTACCTGGCGCCCGACGAGGACGTGGTCGCCGTGGTGGCTGCCTCGCCGGCCCACGACCTGCGCGCCGTGGTGCAGGCGGCCGTGGCCGCGTGGTCGGACGCGACGGGGCTGTCGGCCCTGGCCTTCGTGGGCATGCGCCGCTGGTACGGCCAACCGGACGATCTGCACGGGCTGATCGCCAACGACCCGCCGCAGCACCTCGCCGACACCGTCGAGGCCGCCCTCACCGAGCTGGGCGACACCTGCGCGGTCGACGTCGAGGTGCAGGCCGAGACGGTGGCCGACGTGTACGCCGACGGCTTCGTCGATGCCGTCACGTCGGGGCGGTGGGAGGACGCCGAGCCGTGGTCGTGCTTCCTCGACGCCAACGGCCTCACCTCCACCGACGTCACCCCCCTCGGGACCCACCCCACGTTGCTCGTCTACGGCGAGGACGATCCCATCGTCGTCCCCGAGCTGCAACACGCCGACTTCGACCGCATGTGCGGCGAGGGCTGGTCGCTGCAGGCGCTGCAGTGCGCCGACGCAGGCCACGCGGAGACCACGCTGTGGTCGCTGCCCGAGCAGCTCGCGTTCCTCCGGGCCGCCCTCGACGGGTCGGCGTCCGCACCGACGTGCACGTGGGCGCTGCCGACCCGGTGCAGCGCTACACCGGCCGACGAGTAGCGGCGGGCACCCCGGCCCCCGCGCGCATCAACGTCCACACCACGAGCGCCTGGGCCACGCACACCACCGGCACGTACCCGACGAGCACGAACCACCCGACACCGAGCGCGTGGTGCTGGATGCCTGCACCCAGCCCAGCACCGAGCGCAGCGACGATGTCGACGCTCCCGACCAGCGCGAAGGCCCAGGCGAGGCCGCGCGCGTCGGCCGCCCCGGCGCGCAGGCGGGCGATCGCGGCCAGCGCGAGCACGGCGCTGATGGCGTCTCCCCAGGCGATGACGTGCAGGACCGCGCGTGGCACGGCGCCGTCGACCTGACCCGGGGCGAGGATGCCCAGCGGCAGGAACCGGCCCACGTGCACCCACAGCAGCCCCGGCAGGACACGCTCGGGGGGCCCGACGAGCCAGGCGCGCACCGACGGTGCCCGGACGGCCTCGATCGCGATCGCGAACCCCAGGGTGATCTGCAGTCCGAGGAGCAGGGTGGGGGTCATCGGCCCACCGCCGCGACCCGCACCAGGAGGTCGTCCACCGACCACTGGTCGTCGGCGTGGGCGCCGATCCGCGCGTCGACGATGCGTCCGTCGGGGGCGATCAGGAAGTCCCCCGGCAGGCCGAACGAGCCACCGCCCTGTCCGAGCGCGGGGTTGGCGGACGCGCCGGTGAGCAGGCCGCGCGTCGCCGCGCCCCACGCCCGCGGGTCGAGCAGGGCCCGAACCGACGTGCCCACGCCGAGCTCGGCGTACAGGTGCTTGTCGGGGTCGGGGATCACCGCGAAGGGGATCGTCAGCTGGGCCTGCACCAGCTCGTCCGCGGTGCTGTGGAACACCGCCACCTCGCGGACGCCTGCCGCGACGATCGCGTCGTGGCGTGCCGCGAACGACAGCAGGTGCAGGCTGCACACGGGGCACCCGGCGAACCGTCGCAGCTGGAGGTGCACGAGCCGACCGTCCGGGTCGGGCACTGGCACCGGCGCACCGTGGCGGTCGGTGAGCACGCGGCGGGGGAACAGGTCGCCGCGTCCGAGGGACGCGACGGGTGGCGAGGTGGAGGTGGGGTTCGTCATGGCCCCATCGTGCATCCCGGCTCGGGCGGGGCCGATACCCGCGCAGGGTATCGCCGCGAGATTCCGGGTCAGGGGGCCGAGGCCAGGGCGGCGAAGAACGCCTCGGTGGCGGTGTCGCGGGGACAGAGCACGTCGACACCGAGCTCCTCGAGCGTGATGTCCCGTGTGGGCCCGAACCGCATCGTCATCCCGATCGTGCGCAGCACCGTGTCGCCGATCCGGAACGTCGGACACACGGCGGGCTCGTCGCTGGCGTCGACGAGGGGGCGGGGGACGTCGCGCAGCGCTGCGGCGAAGCGCGCGGCCACGTCGGTGGCTTCGGCCGGCGGTGCCACCTGCCCGGCGATCGTGCGGAGGAAGCGCGCGTGCAGCGACCACGCGACGTCGGGGAGGTTGACGAGCTGGTCGCGGCCCGGTCCGGGCGTGAGCCAGGCGTCGACGAGGCTCACCGGTCCGTCGTCGAGCGGCGCCGGCAGCAGACGACGACCGACGTCGTTGGCGTCGTGCACCCGGAGCAGCCCGTCGAGCACGAAGGCGGGGAAGGGGTGGACCGCCGTGAGGATGCGCTGGATGGCGTCGCGGTAGGGACCGAGGGCCGGGCTCCGGAGGGGACGCTGGGGGAACTCGGCAGCCAGACCGGCGGCGACGAGCAGGTCATTGCGCGCGCGCAGCGGCAGGTCGAGGGCCTCGGCGAGCCGGAGGACGAGGTCGCGGCCTGGGCGCGAGCGGCCGTTCTCCAGGTAGGACAGGTGACGGGTGGTCGTCTCGGCGTCGAGCGCCAGGGCGAGCTGGGACAGGCCCCTGAGGTGGCGCCAGTGGCGGAGCTGACCGCCAAAGGACAGCGGGGCAGACGGGGAGGACGTCATCGATCACCGGCTCTGAGCGTCCCGGTCGGGTATCGCGGAGCGGGGGCCGGCACGCACACGTCGGCGCCGGAGACCCGATGAAGCCTGTCCTCGTCGCCGTGTTCGCCAAGCCGCCGGTGGCCGGGCAGGCCAAGACCCGTCTGGCGCGGGACCTCGGGCCGGTGGCTGCCGCCGACGTCGCCAACGCCCTGCTCCTCGACGCCTGGACGGCGGTGACCGCGTGTCGATGGGCCGTGCCCGTGCTCGCGACGCCAGAGCCCGCGGTCGACCACGGCCTGGGGGCCGTCACCGCGTGGGACCAGGGCACGGGCGATCTCGGGGCCCGCATGGAGCGCGTGCTGCGGCGTGGCGTCGCCGAGCGGGGCCGCGCGATCGCCGTCGGCGCCGACGCGGCGGGGCTCGATCCTGCGCGGCTGCGCGCGGTCGCGGACGGCCTCGACCGTCACGCCGCGGTGATCGCGCCGAGCGACGACGGCGGCTTCTGGGCGATCGGGCTCACGACCGTGCCCGAGGGCCTGCTCGCCGGGCTGCCGTGGAGCACGCCGGGCACGGCGTGGGCCACGCGTGGGCGCCTGCGCGACGTCGTTGGCGCAGTGGGCGCAGGGCCCGACGGCTTCGACGTGGACGAGCTCGCCGACCTGCAGCGGCTCGTGCGGGACACCGACGCCGGTCGGCTGCCGGACGGCCACGCCGCCCGCGTCGGTCGTCGCCTGCTCGGGCCGCCGGCGGCCCGCGGCTAGGCCGGCGGACGGAGGCGCACGAAGGCGTGCAGCGGGGGGCGGTCGCGCACGTCGACGAAGCCCATCGCCGCGTAGAACGCGTGCTGGGCGGGCCGGTCGTCGGTCATCAGGGCGATGCTTCGAACGTGCCGGTAGCGGGTGAGGCCGTCGTCCACGAGCCGGCGGCCCAGGCCGGTGCGCTGCCACGTCGGCAGCACCAGCACGTCCTGCAACCAGGCGATGGCCACGTCGTCCGACAGCCACCGGCACAGGCCGACCAGCGTGTCGCCGTCCCACGCCGTGCAGACGTGGTGGGAGGCGCCCACGGCCCGGGCGAGCGCGTCGGGATCCCGGGTGTAGGCGGTCCAGCCCACGGCGTCGTAGAGCGGGACGAGCGCCGACGCGTCCGGGCGTCGGTCGTGGACGAGGGGCGGGGAGGACACGCGGGACTCCGGGACATGGTCGGTTGGCCGGCGACGATCCTGCAGATCGGGGAGGATTCCGCCAAGTGTTCGCCAAGGTGGCCGCGCTCACATCCTGGGATGTATAGTGCGCCCGCCTCGCCCCAGGAGGGACGCTTGTCCCGCATCAGCCTCTGGATCGCCCTGCCCTCGCTGCTCCTCGGCACGTCCGCCGTGGCCGCCGACGACCACTACCTCGCCGAGGAGTCGGTCCGTGACGCCTTGAGCGCGCAGGTCACCGACCGCGGCTTCGAGGCGCTGGAGGCCGTGGCGATCCAGGCGATCCCCGGGCTCCTGCCGGCCGATCTGCTCGCGATTCCCGACATCGATCAGGGGGCGCTCGGCTTCGGCATCACGCTCAGGAACGTCCGCGCCGGCATCGACATCCGCAGCATCGACATCACGCCGCGCACGCCGTCGGGCATCGGCGTCGGCGCCGAGATGCTGATGCAGATCGGTGGCTTCCTGTCGCTCAACGCCACCGAGAGCCCGTACTTCCTGTCGGTCGACGCGCTGTTCAACCTGTGCGAGGGCGACGGTCGCCTCCAGCCCACGGCGATCACGATCAACGCGCTGGTCCAGATGAAGGTCGTCACCGGCCCGATGGGCGACAAGACGTTCGACGTCAACGTCGTCCTGCCGGCCAACAACGCCATCGTCTTCGGCAACTTCAACTTCGACGGCGCCTGCGACTGGCTCGCCGGCGGCTCGGCGAACGCCCTGTCCGACGTCATCGCCGACGCCGTGGTCGTGCCGCTCATCCGTCCGGTGCTCGACGACCTGGAGCCCACGATCGAGGAGGCGCTGCAGGCGGCCGTCATCCACGAGAGCTTCGAGGTGCTCGGCAAGACGCTGTACGTCGACCTGGAGCCCAACCAGACGCTGACCACGCCCGACGGCCTCGAGCTTCGCTACAGCTCCCACTTCCAGGCGGCCACGGATCCTTGCGTCGCCGACGACGATCCGCTGTCGAGCCTCAAGACGCCCACGGCCATCCCCGCGATCGCGTCCAACCCCGCGCTCACCCAGATCGCGGCGTACGTGTCCGACGACATGGTCAACCAGGCCCTGTACGCCGCCTACAGCGGTGGCCTGCTGTGCATCGACGTCGACGACGAGCTCGTCGGCAGCTCGTCGCCGATCCCGCTCGACGCGAGCCTCATCCCGATCCTCGGCGGCGAGGGCTACCGCGCGATCCTCCCCGATCCGCCCGGCGAGCTGCTCATCCGCACCCATCCGAACGTGGTGCCGGTCGTCGACTACACCGGGGAGCAGCCGATCGAGATCCAGCTGCGGGAGTTCGACCTGGGCTTCTACACCCAGATCGAGGGCCGCATGGCGCGGGTGTTCAACGTCCAGCTCGACGTCGACGCCGGTGTCGATCTGAACCTCGACGCCACCACGGGGCTGCTGGGCGTCGACGTCGGCATCGGCGCCGACGACTTCACCATCCGCACCTCGGGCGACGTGCTGGTGCCGGGCACCGAGGCGAGCATCGCCAACTCGTTCAAGGGCATCCTCGACACGCTGCTGAGCACGCTGCTCGACAGCCTGCTGGGCGATCTGGGCTTCGCGCTGCCCAACTTCGGTGGCTTCGGCCTCGACATGATCGACCTCGGGCCGGGCGGTGCGCAGGGCGACTGGCTGCGCGCCGAGGCCGGGCTCGGCCCGGTCACCTACGGCGACGCCTCCGGGGGCTGCGACAGCTCGGGCGGCTGCGGCGGCGGGTGTGACAGCGGCTGCAGCGGCGGGTGCGCCAACGGCGGCACCAACGGCGGCGCGCTGCTCCTCGTCTTCGTGCCGGTGTGGCTGGCGCGCCGTCGGCGCACCTGATCGCGCCGGTCTCCCCGGGTGGGTGCGGTCGCTGACCCGCGCGGGTAGACCTGCCCGGGTGGAGGCGGCGGATGGCGACGATCGTGCTCGCGGGCGGTGGCACCGGAGGTCACGTCTACCCGGCGCTCGCGATCGGGGACGTGCTGCGCGAGCGCGGCCACGAGGTGCTGTACTACGGTGACGGGGCGCGCCTGGAGAGTCGCGTGGCGCCGGCGCGCGGCTACCCGTTCCGCGCCGTCGAGGCGGCCCAGTTCCCCCGCGGCGGGCTCGTGGGGCGGCTCCGGTTCTTCGTCTCCCTGCTCCAAGGCGTCGTCGCCGCGCGCGCGATGCTCCGTGAGGACGGCGTGGACGCCGTGCTCGGCGTGGGGGGCTACATCGCAGCGCCCACCGTGCTGGCCGCGTGGACGCTCGGCAAGCGGGCCGTCATCCACGAGGCCAACGTGGTGCCGGGGCTCGCCAACCAGCTGTGTGCCCGCGTCGCCGACCAGGTGCTGCTGACCTACCCGCAGACGGCGGGGCGCCTGCCGGGCACCGCGCCGCGGGTCGTCGTGGGCGTGCCCGTCAACCCCGCGGTCCTCGCGGGCGACCGCGTCGAGGCCGCCGATCGCTACGGGCTGTCCCCCGACGTGCCCACGGTGCTGCTCGTCGGCGGCTCGCTCGGCGCGGCGCGCATCAACGAGCTGGCGGTGGCCGTGGGCCGGCTCCCCGGGCGCACGTTCCAGGTGCTGCACCTGTGCGGGCCTCGCTACGAGGAGGAGGTGCGCACCGCGCTGCCGGACCTGCCTCCTGGCTACGCGCTCGTGCCGTACGAGGACCGGATGGGGCAGGCCTATGCGATCGCGGCGCTCGTCGTCGCCCGCGCCGGGTCCTCCACGCTGGCCGAGCTCACCGCGGTGGGCAAGGCGTCGCTGCTCGTGCCGAGCCCCAACGTCACCGAGAACCACCAGGAGGAGAACGCCCGCGGCCTGGAGGCCGTCGGCGCGGCGGAGGTGCTGGTGGAGCAGGGGTGGTCGCTCCCCGACGCCGTCGCCCGGGTGCAGGCGTTGCTCGACGACCCCGACCGTCTCGCGGCGATGGCGGACGCCGCGCGGGCGCAGGCCCGGCTGGACGCGGCCGAGCTGGCGGCGGAGGCCGTGCTCGGTTGACACCCGGCGTTCGCGCGCCGCACGGCGGTGTGGCATGCCTCCAGAGGGAGGTGCGCGATGGGGTGGCTCCACGGGTGCGGGATCGCGATGCTGGTGGCGTGTGGGGGTGCGGTGCCGACCGACGACGTCGACACGGACACGGACAGCGACACCGACGTCGACACCGACCCGTTCGACGACACCGATCCCTTCGGGCTCGCCGGGGACCACGGCCCGTTCTTGCCGTGCACCGCGGTCGTGTCCGACCTCGCGCCTGACGCCACCACGCCGCTCGGGGTGAGCACGACGGCGCTCGTCGCCGCCCTCTCGCCCACCACACCGTCGCCCGGGCAGTGGTCCGACGCCGGTGACGCGGTGGGGGTGACCCTGCGCCTGACGACGCCGCGCGCCGTGCGCTTCGAGGCCCGCGCCCGCGCGGACGGGCAGGCCGACGTCGACGGGGACTGCCCCGACCAGCTCGTGTTCGACGCGTCGCTGACCCTGAGGACCACCGACGAGGCGTTGTCGCTGGCGGCCCTCGGTCACGTCGTCGCCACGTCCACGGGCGACGCCGTCCTGCTCGCGGCGCTGCCGCTGGCGCCGACGACGGGCACCTGGACCCCGGCCGCGGCCCTGGGCGAGACGACGTGGGACGTCCGCTGGGCGAACGCCATCGGCCGGTGGGCGGGCGGCGACCACCTCGGCTGGGTGGAGGTCGGAGGCGCGTCGTCGGACGCCTCCGTCGACCTCGTGGTGCTCACCTGGGCTGCGGGCCCTTGAGCGCCTCCGCAGCGGCTCCTTCCAGCAGGCGGTCGGCGTGGGGCAGGCTCGCGCGGCCGTCCGGCGCCCACACCAGGTTGCGCTCGAGGAACGCCCGCACGATGGGCTCGGTGGATCGCACCACGTCGGCCGTCGGACCCCACGCCACGAGCTTGCCGCCGTAGAGCATGCCGATGCGATCGGAGATGCCGACGGCGCTGACGATGTCGTGCGTGATCACCACGAAGGTCAGGCCGAGCCGACGCTTGAGCTGACCGATCAGGGCGTCGATCGTGGCCGACGTCATCGGGTCGAGACCGGACGTCGGCTCGTCGAACAGCACGACCTCGGGTTCGAGGACGATGGCGCGGGCGAGCCCCACCCGCTTGCGCTGTCCCCCCGACAGCGCCGCCGTGGGCCGGTCGTACACGCCCTCCAGCTCCACCATCGCGAGCTTGGCCTCCGCGACGGCGCGGCGCTCGTCGGCCGACATGCGCGTGTGGTGCACGAGGGGGAACGCGACGTTGTCCCCGGCCGACAGGTCGTCGAACAGCGCGCCGTCCTGGAACAGCATCCCGAAGCGCTTGCGGACCTGGAACTTGTCGGCCTCGCTGGCCGTGGCCATGTCGACGTCGCCCACCCACACCGCGCCGGCGTCGGGTCGCATCAGGCCGACGATGTGCTTGAGCAGCACCGACTTGCCGGTGCCGGACGGCCCGATGATCGTGGTGGTGGCGCCCGTCGGGATGCGGAGCGAGACGTCGTCGAGCACCACGAGGTCGCCGAAGCGCTTGTGGACGTGCTCGAGCCGGATGATGGCGTCGGGCGTCGGGGCGCTCATCCGTAGGCCAGCTCGCTGATGAAGTAGTTGAGGATGGCGCACGCCACGGCGGACACGACGACGGCGGCGTTGGTGGCGCTGCCGACGCCGGCGGGCCCGGGCTTGCTCGTGTAGCCGAAGTAGCAGGACACGAGGCAGATCAAGGTGCCGAAGGCCGCGGCCTTGACCGAACAGACCAGCAGGTCGAGGCCGCTCGTCGTGGCCCACACCCGCTGCAGGAACGGCACGCCGGGCTCGCCGAGCTGCACCACCGCCACCAACGCCGACGACGCGATCACGGTGAAGATGCTGACGACGGTGAGGGCGGGGAGAACCAGCACGATGCCCAGCGCCCGCGGCGTGATCAGGAACCACAGCGGGTCGACGGCCATCACCTCCAGGGCGTCGATCTGCTCGCGGATGCGCATCACGGCGATCTGGGACGCCATCTCGGTGCCCGCCTTCGCCGCCACCATCGCCGCGACCATGATCGGGGCGAGCTCGCGCACGCCCGCCAGGGCCACGAACATGCCGAGCAGGGCCTGCCCGCCCATCGGTGCGAACGCGGCGTAGCCCTGCAGCGCGAGGTTCGTGCCCACGAAGAACGAGATGGTGACGAGGATCGGCAGCGACCGGACGCCGATCCGCCACGCCTCCTCGATCGTGCGCCGCCAGGGGAGCGGGTGGCGCAGGCTCGCGGCGACGACGTCGGCGACGAACCACCCGAAGCGGCCGAACGTGGCGAGCGCGTTCATCGCAGCGCTCCGAACAGGGCCGACGTGAGGAAGTAGTTGGCCACGATGAACGACGTGATCGCGACGACGACGGTGTCGTTGACGGCACGCCCCACGCCCGCGGCGCCGCCGCTGGCCTGCACGCCCTTGTAGGTGGCGATCAGGCCGATGAGGGCGCCGAACACGACCGTCTTGAGCAGGCTGCCGAACAGGTCGACGGGGCGGGACAGGCCCCACAGGTTGGCCCAGAACACGCCGTCGGTCTGGCCCTTGAACCCGACGGCCACGAGCCACGCGCCGCACACGCCGGCCATGCAGCCCACCAGGTGCAGCATCGGCGTGGCGATCAGCGCCGCGAGGAAGCGGGGCACGACGTGCACGCGCACCGGGTCGACGGCCATGACGGCGGTGGCGTCGAGCTCCTCGCGGATCTTCATCGCGCCGAGCTCCGCCGCGAACGCGCTGCCACCTTGCGCGGCGACGAGCACGCTGGCGAGCACGGGGGACAGCTCGCGGAACACCGCCACGCTCACCAGCGACGACAGGAGGCGCTCGGCGCCGAACGCCTCGAACACGAGCAGGCCCTGCAGCGCGATCACCATCCCGGCGGGGAAGACCACGGCGACGACGGGCAGGGCACAGCGTGTCGCGAGCAGCCAGGTGTGGTGGGCCACGTCGGCGACCGACCAGGGCGGCGTCACCGACCGGACGCACACGGCCGACGCGTGGCGGCCGAACCGGGCCAGACCGACGAGGCTCGTGGTCATGCCGTCCAACGGTCCTCCGCGTCGTGCATGCCGGGCGGGCACGTCGGTGTGATACTGCGGCAGCTCCGGGCGTGCGACGCGCCCGCGAGGTCGCGGGGGCAGCATGGCCAGGGACGCCGACGAGTCCGACGAGCGGGATCGCGCCGACGGAGGCCACGGCCTCGACGATGGCGACCTGCCGAACGCCCGTCGGCGGCTGTTGTCGGGGCTCGCGCGCCGGTTGCAGAACCCCAGGCAGCTGTCGGGCGATGCGATGGACGTCATGGCGGCGGTGCTCGAGACGTCCGACCGCGCCAAGACCGAGATGGTCAAGATGGTGGCCCGCGAGGTCCGGAACTACCTCGAGGAGCTCCGTCTCAAGGACGACCTCAAGGAGCTGATCACGGGCCACAGCCTCGAGGTCAAGCTGTCCCTGTCCCTCAAGCCGCTGGCAGATGCCGTCGCGTCGTCACCGGCGTCCGCGTCCGCGCCGCCGCGGCCCCGTCCCGCGGGCGATCCCGGCGGCGACAAGGCGCGTCCGGCCCGGGCGGCGACCGTGGCCTCCCCGACGTCGCCCGGAGCCGCTGCCGACGCCGAGCTCGACGACGACGGCTCGAACCCCTAGGTCGTCCCCCCTTGGCGCGCCCGGCGCGGCGTCGCCGCCGGGGTGCGTTCCCCTGTCTCCCACGAGGTCGCCATGGCACGCTCGCACCGTCAGGAGATCGGCGTCGGGCTGCTCATGGTGCTCGCGCTGGCCCTGCTCGGGTGGATGGCGATCAAGGTGGGTGCGATCGGCAGCTTCGAGCCCCAGGTGCACGTGGTGCTGCGCATCCGCGACGCGGCGGGCCTCCAGCAGGGCGCGGCCGTGCAGGTCGCAGGCGTCAGCGTGGGGACGATCGAGCGCTTCGAGCTCGTCGACGGTCAGGCCGAGGCCCACCTCGCGATCGCCACGTCCGCACACCTGCCCCGCGACGTCACTCCGCGGATCCGGTCCCGATCGCTGCTGGGCGAGAAGTACGTGGAGCTGTCGCTCGGCACGGCGCCCACGCCGTTGCTCGCCGACGGGGACGTGCTCGAGCTGCCCGGGGACCAGGTGGAGATCGATGAGCTGCTCACCACGCTGGGCACGCTCGTCGACCGCGTGGACCTCGAGGCCGTCTCGGACCTGCTCGGACGGGTCACCGACGCGCTGGACGCGGATCCCGAGCGGTTGGGCCGGATGCTCGACCACGCCGACACCTTGCTGGCGGATGGCGCGACCGCCGCCCGCGACCTGCCCGCGTTGCTCGACCACGCCGACCGCACGCTGGACCGGGTGGACGTGGCCGCGGGCGCGCTCGATCGTCGCCTGGAGGAGCTCCGTCCGGCGATCGCGAAGGGCACGGCCACCCTCGACGACCTGTCCGCCGCGGTCGCGCCGTTGGACGACACGGTGGCCGAGGCGCGGCAGACGCTGGCGGACGTCCGCGCGCTCGCCCGTCACGGCGACGCGCTGCTGGGCGACCTCGACGGCGTCGGGGCCGACCTGCGCACGGTCCTCGGCAACTTCGCGGCGATCGACAAGTGGGAGCTGCGGCGCCTGCTGCGCGAGGAGGGCATCCTCATCCGCGTGCGACCCGAAGAGGTGGTGCCCGAGCCTGCGACGCCGTAGACTCCGGCGAGGCCGCCGTCCGCGGCAGGCCCGGGATGGAGACGCGATGCGCGCAGCGTGGTTCGGGATGGTGGTGGCCTGCTTCATGGGCAGCACGGCGTTCGCCCAGGACGTCGGCGACACGGTGTGGGTCACCGGCGACACGCCTTCGGTGCGGTTCGTCGGCGAGCGCACGCCCGGGCCCACGTTCACCGAGGGCACCCGGCTCACCGTGCTCGCCGAGCAGGACGGCCAGGTGCGCGTGTTCACCGCCGAGCGCTTCGGCTGGGTGCCGCGCAAGGCGCTGACCACCGAGGCCCCCGAGGGCGCGGTGCCGCCGGGCTTCCAGCTCAAGCTGCCGTCCGGCCCGTGACGCGCTGACGGCCTGACCTTCTCACCGCCCGAGCCCACCCAGGAGACGACGGATGCGCCGCTTGTTCGCCGTCCTCGCGGGACTCCTGGGCGTCCTGGTGGTGCCGCTGTCCCTGTCGGCGGGCACGTCCTGGCTCGCCATCGGTGCCCACCTGGCGCTGACGTGGCTGACGGTGGGGCTGGCCATCGCCGAGGGGATGGCGGGCCGCCCCGGTCCCGCGCGGGCCTGGGCGGTGTGGCACGCGCTCGCCACGGCGGGGCTCGTCGGGGCGCTCCAGGTGGCGAGCTGGGTTCCGGGCGGCTGGAGCTGGCTCCCGGTGTTCGCGCTGGTGGCGTCGTGGAGCTGGATGCCGCTGGCCACGGCGTTGCTCGCCGGCCGGGTGGGCGAGGTGCGTCGGCGTCGTCTCGCCGCGCGGGCCGTGGCGCGGCGTCGCGCTGCGTGACGCGAGCCCACCCTTAGAACAGGGACGGCTGGACCGGCTCGGGGGCGCGCGCGACGGCCCGGGGGCGGGCCCGGACCGTCACCGGTGGGATGGCCTGCCGCTGCTCGGCGAGGGTGATCGTCACCTGGCAGACCCCGGCGCGCAGCAACGCGGCCTCGGCCGCGACGAGCGCGTGCTCGGGGGTGTTGTTCTCTTCGGAGAGGTGGGCGAGCACCAGGTGGCGCAGGCGCGACAGGTCGCAGGTGGTGAGCAGCTGGGCGGCCTGGGCGTTCGACAGGTGGCCGTGGCGCCCGCGGATGCGGCGCTTGAGCTCGGGCGGGTAGGGCCCATCGGCCAGCATCGCCTCGTCGTGGTTGAACTCCAGCACGGCGACGTCGAGCGTGGACAGCTGGTGGGCGACGTTGCGCGGCGCGTGGCCGAGGTCGGTGATCACGGCCGCGCGGACCCCGTGGGCTTCGATGGCCCAGCCGATCGGGGCAGCCGTGTCGTGGGGGACGGCGAAGGACTCCAGCGTCCAGCCGTGCCACGGCACGTGATCGCCCGCCGCCACCGTGACCGTGCGGGTGGGGGTGACCTTGGGGTTCATGCGGGCGAGGGTGCCGGCGGTGACGAGGAACGGCACCTCGGTGCCCTGCCGCTTGCGCAGCGCACGATCGAGCACCGCGCAGGCGTTGACGTGGTCGCCGTGCTCGTGGGTGATCAGCACGGCGTCGATGGGGACGTCGCCGAGACCGACGGCGTCGAGCCGCGCGAGGATCTGCGCCGTGGACAGGCCGCAGTCGACGAGCACACCGCGCGTGCCGTCGGTGACGAACGTGGCGTTGCCCTTCGACCCCGATCCGAGGGTGACCACGGTCAGCGCGTCGTGGCAGGCCACCGTCATCCGGGCTCCTCGGGGCAGGTCGGGATCCGGACCGTAGCACGCCGGACCGGGGCGGCGGACCGGGGCGCGCCAGACCGACGATCCGACCGAACGTCGCGTGAAGGGCAGGGGAGGGATGGATACGCGACCCGACATCGTGGCGCGGAGGTCGGATGAGCAGGCGGGTCGGGATCCTCACCGGTGGCGGCGACGCGCCGGGCCTCAACGCGGTGCTGCGCGGCTTCGTCAAGCGCGCCGTCGGCCAGCTCGGGTGGGAGGTGTTCGGCATCGAGGACAGCTTCAACGGGCTGTTCGCCGAGCGGCGCTGGGTCCAGCCGCTCACCGTCCGCGACTGCAAGGGCCTGCTGGGCCGCGGCGGCACCGTGCTGGGCACCACCAACCGCGGCGATCCGTTCGCCTTCCCGCGCCACGGCGGCGTCGTCGAGGATCGGGCGGCGCAGATCCCCGAGGCGATGGCCGAGCTCGGGCTGGAGGGCCTGGTCTGCATCGGAGGCGACGGCACACAGCGCATCGCCCACCGGCTCATGACCGAGCAGGGCGTCCCGGTGGTGGGCGTGCCCAAGACCATCGACAACGATCTGGCCGCCACCGACACCACGTTCGGGTTCTGGTCGGCCGTCGACGTCGCCACGGACGCGCTCGATCGGCTCCACACCACCGCCGAGTCGCACGACCGCGTCATGTTCCTCGAGCTCATGGGTCGGGACGCGGGCCACATCGCGCTGCACGCGGGCATCGCCGGGGGCGCCGACGTGATCCTGGTCCCCGAGATCCCCTACGACCCCGCGCGTGTGGCCTCGAAGATCCTGGTGCGGCGCGCCAAGGGCCTGACGTTCAGCATCGTCGTGGTGGCCGAGGGCGCGCTGCCGAAGGGCGCACCGGTCGACGAGGCCGCCCGCCACCGTCAGCTCAAGGAGGGTGGAGGAGCAGCGGCCATCGCGATGGCGTCGCTCGCGCCGTGGCTCCCCGTCGAGATGCGCACCTGCGTGCTCGGCCACCTGCAGCGCGGCGGCTCCCCGAGCGCGTTCGATCGGCTCCTGGCCACGCGGTTCGGCGTAGGTGCGGTCGACCTGGTCGCGGCCGACCGCTGGGGGGAGATGGTGGCCCTGCGTCATGGGGAGATCGTGGGCGTGCCGCTCGCCGAGGCCGTGCGCGTGCAGCGCTTCGTCGACCCCGACGGCCCGCTCGTCGCCGTCGCCCGGTCGGTCGGCACCGAGCTCGGCGCGTGAGCCGTGTGAGGCGCCGATGACCGCAGCCTGGCCAGTGCCCGCCGACGGCTGGCGCGTGGGCATCGTGGGCTGCGGCATCGCCGGTCGGGCGCGCGCCCGGGCGCTGGCCGAAGTGGACGGCGCGCGGCTCGTCGCCGTGCACCGCGGGCGCTTCGCGGGCGAGCTCGGGGTGCCGGAGCTCGACGCCGACGCCCTGCTCGCGGCCGTGGACGTGGTGGTCGTCGCCAGCCCGGACGCGTCCCACCGGGACTGGGTGCGGCGGGCCCTGTCGGCGGGACGGCACGTCATCGTCGAGTACCCGCTGGCGCGCGCGCCCGAGCAGGCCGGCGCGCTGTTCGCCGCGGCCGACGCCGCGGGCCGGCTGTTGCACGTCGAGCACATCGAGCTGCTGTCGCCCACGACGCGGTGGCTGGCCGACGCGGTGTCGACGTCCGGCTGGCGGCAGGCCGCCCTGTCGTGGACCTGGCCGGGTCCCCCATGGGCGGACGGGGCGGACCACGCGTGGCACCAGCTGGCCCGGATGCACCGCGTGGTCGCCGCGCTGGGCATGCCAGCGCGGGTCGACGTCGATGTCGCCACCTCGGATCGGATCGCGGCCACGCTCGCCTGGGCCGACGGTCGGACCTGCACGTGGTCGTCGGCGGTCGGGGACGCGCGCGCGCTGCGCCTGACGGTGCAGACCGACGCAGGGGAGCACGCGATCGTCGACCGTCGCGCCACACGGGACGGCGTCGACGTCGACCTGCCCGGGGTGGCCCTGTTCGCCGAGGACACGCGGATCGCCCTCGCGCGCCTCGGCGGCGTCCACGACGGCTACACCACGCCCGAGCGCCTGGTCGACGTGCTGCGCCTCGTGAGCAACCTGGGTTCCCCGGGACGATCCGAAGTTTCCGCCAATCGGCGGTGACAGGACTTGACCCGGGTCCCCCGCGCGCAATATCCCGGCCCCCCTCGTGGCCCCCGGTAGGGCGCGGGGAGTCTCTCTCGTGGCGTGCCGCGAGTCGTTGCGGGCCTCAACCCCGCGACACCTCGTGGCATACAAGCGCCGCCCACCACGCCCGACCCGAACGGAGGCGGGATGCGTCGACACCCCAAGCTCGCCTGGACCGCCGCTGGCCTCGTCGCCACGCTGACCCTCGCCGCCGGCTGCCCGCCGGTGTCCGAGTACCCCGGCGATGCCGAGTTCCAGCGGACCCCCCACTCGTTGCTGCCGGAGGCGCCCAGCCCCTTCGACACCAACGCGACGCCGTGGCACCTCGGCGCGGGCGCGATCACGGGCACCGGTCCCGAGCAGCCGATCGCCTTCCCGCACTACCGCCACGTCACCGTCGCCGGCATGCAGTGCGAGTACTGCCACGCCGTGGCCCGCAAGAGCATCCACGCCGGCGTCCCGCAGACGGCCACGTGCATGAACTGCCACACCTACGTCCTCAAGGACAGCCCCGAGATCCAGAAGGTCAAGGGCTACTACGACGCAGGTGAGCCGATCCCGTGGGTCAAGGTCCACGACATCCCCGACTTCGTCAACTTCGCCCACGACCGCCACGTCCGCGCCGGTGTCGACTGCACCGAGTGCCACGGCCAGGTCGGGCTCCAGGGACAGGTCACCAACTGGACCGAGGTGGACGACAACGGCGAGCGGGTCGACAAGAGCGGCGTCCGCTGGCCCATGGTCCGCGAGACCACGATGCAGATGGGCTGGTGCCTCGACTGCCACGCGACCCACCCGTCCGTCGACAAGAACTACGGTGAGAAGGCGACCCTTCGGCGTGCCGAGCTGAAGGATTGCTGGACCTGCCACAAGTAGCCGGAGCCGAGACCGTGCCGCAGCTGAACCGTCGCGACTTCCTCAAGGCTCTCGGGATCACCGGTGGCGCGTCCGCGCTGTCCGCTTGTGGGCTCGACGACAACCGCTACCTGACGCCGATCGAGCACGTGCTGCCCTACGTGGTCAAGCCCGATCAGATCACGCCGGGCACGCCCACTTTCTTCGCCACGAGCATCCTGTCGGGCCCCCACGCCCGCAGCGTCACCTCGCGCAACCGCGAGGGGCGCGTGGTGTTCGTGAGCCACAACCGGTTCGCCACCGGGCGCCCGGCGGTCACCTCCGCCGAGTTCTTCGAGCTGCAGAAGCTCTACAGCCCCGACCGCGTGCAGGGCCCGTCCAAGGGCGGCACCGCCGTGTCGTGGGAAGACGGGGTCAAGGAGCTCTCGGCCGCCGTCCAGTCCGCCAAGGCCTCCGGCAAGCTGGTCGCCTACCTCGGCGGCTACAAGTCCGGCGCCATCGTCGAGCTGCTCGACGCGTTCACCAACGGCCACGCCGTCTACTGGGAGCCCCTGGGCTACGACGCCGACGTCGCCGCCTCCGAGGCCCTGTTCGGCCAGCGCGTGCTGCCGTTCTACGGTGTCGACAAGGCCGGCTACGTGCTGTCGTTCGGCGCGCCGTTCCTGTCCGGCTGGGGCGACGCCGACCTCGCCGACCGCTACGCGCTCGCCCGCGACCCGAACGTCGGCCACAGTGTCGTGCGGTTCGCGCTGGTCTCCGGCCACCGCGACCAGACGGGCGTCAACGCCGACGACTGGCTGGCCTGCAAGCCCGGCGCCGAGGTGATCGTCGCGCGCGCGCTGGCGGCCAAGGTCGCCGCCCTGAAGGGTGCGGCGCCGTCGCTCGTGGCGCTGATCGGCAACGTGTCGCTCGACGAGGCGGCGCAGGCGTCCGGCATCGCCGCCGACGCGCTCGAGGCCGTCGCCCAGCACTTCGCGTCGATGAAGGGTGTCGCGCTGCCCGGCGGCGCGAACGGCTCCACCGACCTCGCGGTCGCCACCTACCTGCTCAACCTCGCCGTCGGTGAGCCCGAGCTGTTCCACCTCGGCGGCTACCAGGGCCCGATCCACGGCTACGACAGCGTGGAGCGCCTCGTCGCCGACCTCAAGGCCGGTCGCGTCGGCGTGCTGCTGCTCGACGACGCCAACCCGGTGTACGCGCTCCCCGACGACCTCGGTGTGGCCGACGCGATCGGCAAGGCCGGCCTCGTCGTGTCCGTGTCGTCGCAGCCCGACGAGACGAGCGCGCTCGCCAGCCTCGTGCTGCCCACGGCGAGCGCCTTCGAGGACTGGGGCACCGAGGCCCCGCGCCCGGGCGTCCACCTCGCGCGTCAGCCGTCGATGACGGCGCTGTACGACCTGCGCTCGCTCGGCGACGTCCTGCTGGTCGCCGGCCGCGCGGCGGGCCTCGCCACGCCGGCCGCTGCGGTCGACGGGGAAGGGGAGGTCGCCGCCGCGCCCGCGTCGCTCGGCTTCGGTCCCACCACCTGGCGCGCGTACGTCCAGGCGTGGTGGCAGGCCAACGTCTGGGACGGCGGCGGCACGTTCGACGCCTTCTGGGAGAAGTCGCTCATCGAGGGCGTGGTCGGCGGGGCCGTGCAGGTCCTGGCGCCCACGCCGGCGGCCACGTCCTACGCCTTCGAGGCCGCTGCGGCGGTGGGCGGCGCCCACGTGCTGGTCACCTACACGCACCCGCACCGCAAGGACGGCCGCTACGCCAACCAGCCGTGGGCCCAGGAGGTCCCCGACCCCACCACCGGTCAGGTGTGGGACAGCTGGGTGGAGATGAACAAGGCCACGGCCGACGCGCTCGGCGTCGTCACCGGCGACCAGGTCGAGATCGCCGCCGACGGCGGCACCGTCCAGGTGGGCGTCCAGGTGCTCCCGAGCGCTGCCGACGGCGTGGTCGCGCTGGCGTTCGGCCAGGGCCACACCGGTGCCGGCCGCTACGCGTCGGTCGGCGCCAACGCGGCCAAGCTGTTCAGCGCTGGCAAGGACGGCCACGGCGCCACGAAGTGGGCCCCGATGTCGGCCACGGTCAAGGCCACCGGCGCGCGCGCCGACCTGGTCTCCACCTTCTCGCAGTTCGGCATGTCCGACGAGCAGCGCAACTTCGGCGTCCACGTCGCGGCCGACAAGCTCGCCGACGTCGGCGACGGCGAGGCCCACCACCCGGGCGAGCTCACCGGCATCCACCACCTCGAGCTCGACCAGCGCCTGCTCGACAAGAACATCACCGACTTCTACGGCACGCCCGACCACGCGACCTACCGCTTCGCGATGACGGTCGACACCAACGCCTGCACGGGCTGCGGTGCGTGCTCGGTGGCCTGCTACGCGGAGAACAACCTCCCCGTCGTCGGCAAGGCCAAGGTGCGCGAAGGCCGCGAGATGGGCTGGATCCGCATCAACCGGTACTGGGAGGAGGACGTCGGCGGCCACGACGCCGTCTACTTCGTCCCGATGATGTGCCAGCAGTGTGGCCACGCCGGCTGCGAGAACGTCTGCCCGGTCCTGGCCACCTACCACAACATCGATGGCCTGAACGCGATGGTCTACAACCGCTGCGTCGGCACCCGCTACTGCAGCAACGCCTGCCCGTTCAGCGTCCGTCGGTTCAACTACCACACCTACACGTGGCCCGAGCCGTTCAACCTGCAGCTCAACCCCGACGTCTCCACGCGCCAGATGGGCGTCATGGAGAAGTGCACGTTCTGCGTGCAGCGCCTGCGTCGTGAGAAGAGCGCGTACAAGAACGTCGAGGGCTTCACCGCCGTGGTGCCCGACGAGCAGTGGCGCAGCGTCCCGGCCTGTGTCGAGGCCTGCCCCACGCAGGCGCTGACGTTCGGCAACCTCAAGGATCCCGAGGGCGCGGTCTCGAAGAGCCGTCTCTCCGCTCGCAACTACATGCCGCTCGAAGAACTCAACGTCTTCGGCGCCATCAACTACCTCGCCCAGGCGAACTTCCACGACGACCCGACGGCCCACCACTCCGGCGGCCATGCAAGCGAGGGCCACGAGGCCAGCGCCGAGCATGGTGAGCACGGTGGCGAGCCCGCCGGTCACGACGCGGCCGCCCACTAGCAGGAGGACGAACCGGTGCAGGGTACGATCGACGCAAATCGTCCGGATTCGTACGCGGCGGCAAACCGCGACATCATCCGGGTCCTCCTCCGCCCGAGCGTCGGGTGGCTGGCGCTGTTCCTCATGTCCACGGCCGCCATGATCTACGGCGGGTGGTGCTGGTACCAGCAGCTCACGTGGGGCATGGGGGTCGCGAACGTGACGCACCCCAACATGTGGGGCATCTACATCGTCACGTTCGTGTTCTGGGTCGGCATCGGCCACGCCGGCACGCTGATCTCGGCGATCCTCTTCCTGGTCCGGTCCCGGTGGCGCACGGGCGTCTACCGCGCGTCCGAGGCCATGACGATCTTCGCCGTCATGACCGCGCTGCTGTTCCCGGTGCTCCACCTCGGCCGCGCCTGGCAGGTGTACTGGTTCTTCCCGTACCCGAACCAGCGCTACCTCTGGATGAACTTCAAGTCGCCGCTCATGTGGGACGTGTTCGCGATCAGCACGTACTTCACGGTGTCGGCGGTGTTCTTCTACGTCGGCCTCGTGCCCGACATCGCCATCGTGCGCGACCACAGCAAGGGCCTGCTCCGCAAGCTCTACGGCCTGCTCGCCCTCGGCTGGCGCGGCACCGGCCAGCAGTGGCACCACTACATGGGCGCCTACGGCTTCTTCGCCGCCCTCGCCGCGCCGCTGGTCCTGTCGGTCCACAGCGTCGTGTCCTGGGACTTCGCGATGGCCATCACGGCGGGCTGGCACTCCACCATCTTCCCGCCCTACTTCGTCGCCGGCGCCATCTACTCGGGCTGCGCGATGGTCATCACGCTGCTCCTGCCGATGACGTACGCCTTCAAGTGGCACGACTACGTCAACATGTGGCACTTCGAGCAGCTGGCCAAGATGTGCCTGCTCACCTCGGGCATCCTGACCTACGCGTACGGGATGGAGTACTTCATCGGCTGGTACAGCCAGAACCCGTTCGAGTGGGCCATCTTCTCCTGGCGCGCCACGGGTGAGTACGCCTGGGCCTTCTGGATCATGGTGTTCTGCAACTGCATCGCGCCGCTGGCCTGGTACCCGCGGTCCTGGCGCACGAACCCCTGGATCCTGTTCGGCGTCTCGATCCTGGTCAACATCGGCATGTGGTTCGAGCGGTTCAACATCGTCGTCTCCTCGCTGGCCCACAACTTCGATCCGGCCACGTGGTGGTACTACATGCCGTCCCCCATCGAGTGGGGCGTCATGCTCGGCTCCTTCGGCTGGTTCGGGTTCTGGTTCCTGCTGTTCCTGCAGGTCCTCCCGGCCGTCGCCATCGCCGAGATCAAGGAGATGATCGCTGCGCCCGTGAAGGGCTCGCTGGAGGCCGCGTGAGCACGCCCGTCAAGTCTGGCAGCGTCACCCGGGTCAAGGGCATCTACGCCCACCTGGACTGCATGCTGACCGGCATCGAGAAGCTCAAGGCCGAGGGCCTCACCGGCTTCCAGGTGCTCTCGCCGCTGCCGCGCCACGAGATCCTCGAGGCGGTCTACGAGGGGCGTCCGTCCCCCGTCCGTTGGTGGACGCTCACCGGCGGTGTCACCGGCATCACCATCGGTTTCCTGCTGACGTCGCTGACCGCGATCCAGTGGCCGATGATCAACCCGGGCGGCAAGCCGAACGTGCCGCTGCCCCCGTACGCCGTCATCATGTTCGAGTGCACCATCCTGCTCGGCGCGCTGTTCACGGGCATGGGCATGATGGTCCACACGGGCCTGCCGGGCTTCTGGCTCGACAAGGCGCTGCAGGATCCGCGGGTGTCCGACGACAAGTTCGGCATCGTGTTCCTGCGTGCGTCCGAAAAGGACGTCGAGCGCATCCAGTCCATCCTGCGCGCGTCCGGCGCCATCGAGGTCACCAGCGGTGACGACACTGTCTACGAGGTGCCCAATGCGTGATGCCCTGCATCGCGGCCTGGGGATCCTGCTGGCCGGGGCGGCGTTGGCGTCGACGGCGGCCTGGGCCCTTCCCTGGAACGTCGATCTCGTCGACGCGGTCATGGTCAAGGCCTACGAGCAGCCCATGCGCACGCTCCCCGAGGGCGTCATGGCGCAGCCGGACCTGCTGACGCCGGTGGCCTACCGCCGAAACTACAGCTGGACGTCGACGTTCCACGGCAGCCACACGTGGCCCGAGTCCACCACCACCGGCAAGCCGTTCGACCCGGACGCGCCGGCCGTGCAGGCGGTGGGCGCCAAGATGTACACGACCTACTGCGTGCCGTGCCACGGCGACGGCGAGCAGCTCGGCTACGTCGCCACGAGCGGCAAGTACCCGGCGGTCGCGGTGCTCGCGGGGGCCGACGGGCGCCTGCAGAACCAGACCAACGGCCACGTCTACCTGACGGTGCGCAACGGCAGCCTGTCCAAGCTCATGCCGTCCTATGGCTACGCCATGACCGACGACGAGATCTGGGCGCTGCTGGCCTACATGCGCACGAGCCTCCCGAACGCAGCCTACAAGCCGCCCGCACCGGCCCCCGCCGAGGAGCAGCAGTGATGAGCGCTTCGAACTTCGACGCCAAGGTGGGCGCGGCGATCGACGCGGTCAAGGGGCGCAAGCTCCCTGGCATGGTGTCGATGCTGGCCTACGCAGGCATCGCGTGGGGCGTGCTGGCGCTCGGCGCCGGGCTCACGATGGACTGGTCGTGGACCTGGGGCGCCTACCTGTCGGCCGTCTTCTGGATCATGTGCCTGGCGCAGGGCGGCTTCGTGTTCGCCGCCATCCTCCAGGGCACGCAGGCGCGCTGGGGCCGTCCGCTCAAGCGCATCGGCGAGGCGTTCGCGCTGTTCCTGCCGGTGGCCTGGGTGCTGCTGCTGGTCTTCCTGCTCGGCGGCATCAACATCTACCCGTGGAACCCGAACTTCGTCGGCGGCGACCCCGTGTCGCTGGCGCCGCACGGCACCGCGCCGGCCTCGAAGGAGCTGTGGCTGTCCACGGGCTTCTTCATCGTGCGCCAGCTCGGCGGTGGCCTGTTCCTGTTCGGGCTGTCGCTGGCGTTCGTCCGCAACTCGATGCGCGGCGACATCCTCGCGATGCGGGCGCGCCTCGGCACCGACGCGCCGTCGCCGTGGTGGCACAACGCCATCGTCGGCAGCGCCACCGACGCCAAGGCTGCGGCCGAGGTCGGACTCGCGCGCAACTACACGCTGGTGCCCATCCTCGCCTTCTCCTATGCCCTCATCTGGTCGATGTTCGCCTTCGACCTCGTGATGAGCCTCGACCCGTGGTGGTTCAGCAACATGTTCGGCGGGTGGATCTTCATGTCCACCGTGCTGCTGGGCATGGGCGGCATCGCGCTGTTCGCGCTGCTGGGCCGCGACTGGCTCGGCCTGGGCGCGTGGCTCAAGCCCAACGTCACCCACGACCTCGGCAAGCTGATGCTCGCGGGAACGATGTTCTGGGGCTACACGCTGTTCGCCCAGCTGCTGCCGATCTACTACACCGACGTGCCCGAGGAGACCGGCTTCCTGATGGTGCGCCTGATGCTCCCCGAGTGGTCGTGGCTGGCCCGCCTGGTCGCGATGCTGGTGTTCATCACGCCGTTCACGATGCTGCTGTCGCGCGGTCTGAAGAAGATGCGCTACCCGTTCGTGGGCCTGGCGCTGCTGTCGATGACCGGCCTGTTCCTGGAGCGCACGCTCCTGGTGATGCCGTCGGTCCACTTCGGCGCCACGTTCCCCACCGGCATGTTCCTCGCCATCAACCTCGGCCTGTGGGCCGGCGTGATCGGGGCCTTCGTGCTCGTGGTCGGCAAGGTGCTGTCGTCGGTGCCCGCGGTGCCCGTCACCGACCCGCTGCTCGACGAGCACCCCTGGGACCAGCACGTCCACGCGATCGGGGCCCACGGTCACCACTGACCGAGCGTCCCGCGCGGCCTGACCCGGGCCGCTGCACGCCCTCCCCCCTCGCGCTAGGTGGCGCCAGGTCGGGAGGGCGTTTGCGCATCACGGGCGGATCAGCGCGCGGGAGGACGGTGCCGGGCAAGGTGCTGGACGGCGTGAGGCCCACGTCGGCGCGCGTGCGTGAGGCGTTGTTCTCGATCGTCGGCCAGGACCTGACGGGAGCGCGTGTCCTCGACGCCTTCGGCGGCTCTGGGCTGCTGGGCCTCGAGGCGTGGTCCCGTGGCGCCGAGGTGGTGATCTGCGAGCAACGCCCGCGGGTGGCCCGCGCGATCCGGTCCGCCGTCGACGCGCTCGGGGCGCAGGTGGAGGTCGTGGTGGGCGACGTGCTCGCGGTGGCGTCCACCCTCGGTCCGCTGGACGGCGTGCTCGCCGATCCGCCGTACGCGCTCGACCCGGCGCCGATCCTCGGCGCCCTCGGCGCGCTCGCGCCCGCGTGGCTGGTGCTGGAGGCCGAGGCGTCACGCTCCGCGCCGCCGACCGCCGGCCCGCTGGCGCTCGACCGGGTGCGTGGCTTCGGGGGCACGAGCCTGTGGGTCTACCGGGAGGTGCCGTGAACGACGACGCGCTGACCCACGCCATCGAGGCCCTGCACACGCTGTCGGAGGAGGTGGACGACCCCGGGGGCCGGGTGCGGCTCGACGTGAGCGGTCCCGTCGCGGTGCTGACGCTCGATCACCCCGAGGCCCGCCACGCGCTGACGGCGGGGATGATGGTGGAGCTCGCGGTCGCCGTCGCCGGACTCCGCGCCGCCTCGCACGCCGCTGTGGTGCTCCGGGCGTCCTCGACGGAGGCGTTCTGCGCCGGAGGGCACCTGGGTCAGGTCCGTGACCACCTGGTGCACCGCGGGCGCGGTGCGGCGATGGCATGGTCGATGGCCACGGTGCTCGATGCGCTCCGCGCGCTGCCGATGGTGTCGGTGAGCCTCGTCCAGGGGCCGGCCGTGGGCGGCGGCGCCGAGCTGCTCACCGCCACCGACCACCGCGTGTGGGCGACGGATGCCTGGGCGCAGTTTCGGCAGGCGCGGCTGGGCGTGGCCGCGGGCTGGGGGGGCGCGCGACGCCTGGTGGACATCGTGGGCGCACGGCAGGCCACGCGGTGGCTGACGACCTCGACCCGGATCGGGGCGCGCGATGCACACGCCGCAGGGTTCGCCGACGTGGTCGCCGACGACGTCGAGACCGCGCTCGACACGTTCCTCGCGCCCGTGCTCGCCCAGCCGGCGGCCGGCGTGCGGGCGGTGAAGGCGCAGGTGGCGGCGGCACGCGACGGCAAGGACGCCGCCGCCCAGGTCGAGCCGTTCGTGGCGGTGTGGGGCGGTCCGGCCCACCGTCGCACCCTCGGTCTCGACGACGGCTAGGCCCCGGGCACGCGTCAGGGGAGCCAGCCACGCCGGGCGAGGTGGTCGGCGAGGAACGCGGCGTGGTCGCCGAGCGTGGCGTGGCGTGCCGGATCCCGCCCGTTCGTGGCGTCGTGCAGGCGGCGCGTGTAGCGCCAGGTGTGGAGCAGGTGGGCGCGCAGGTGCGGGTCGTCGCCCTCCAGCAGGCGCGGACCGTAGGCGAGGGTGAGGCCGTCGGCGTCGCTGGCGCCGGGCACGGCGCGGACCACCTCGGCGAACCGCCCGGCCTCGGGGGCCAGCGCCTCGGCGTCGATGCGCCAGCCATTCGCGGCGAGCCATCGGCGCAGCCACGGGGGGTCGTCCTGGGCATGGGCGACGAGGACGTCCGGGCGTGGACCCCGCGTCAGGATGCCGGCGATCGTGTGGGCACCCATGCCGGCGATGACGGCGACCGGCACGTGCCGGAAGGGCGCCAGGCCATCGGCCACCACCCACGGCACGTCGCCGCGGCCGCTGCGGTGGGGGCGACGCTCGGTGGCGACCGCACCGAGCGCGTGGGCGACGTGGCCGTGATCGGCACCGACGTCGACGACGAGCGACGCGGCCGGGCAGAGGCGGACGAGCGCGTCGCGGCGGGCCGCCCCGGCGCGCTTCACGAGCGCTCGGTCGAACGGGGGGGGCGCGGCCGCGCGCCCTCGACCTCACCGAGCGCAGCACGCGCAGCGCGCGCAGCCGTGCGGAGCGCCGACGAGGCGTTCGTCAGTCCGGGGTCGCCTTCGTCGGCCAGCGCGGCGCGGGCGGCCCGCAGCTCCTCGGTGACGCCGTCGGGGGACACGCCGGACAGCAGGCGCTCCTCGGCGCGATCCAGGGCGGACCAGAGGTCGGCTGCGGCGGTGGCCGGCAGCGCTGGATCGAGGGAGCGGTGGCGGAGATCGCGCAGGAGGGCCCAGACCTCGGGCCAGGCCGTCGTGGCGCGACCCACCTCCTCGGCGCCGTGGCGGGCGGCCCGCTCGTCGGCCACGGCGGCGCGCGAGCGCAGGGCTGCGCCGACGGAGCCGCCCACCGAGGCCAGCGCCAGGAACACGAGCACGACGGGCGCCCAGGCTGCGCCGAAGGCGGCGGTGAGGCCCGACAGGATCAGCATCGCGACCGCGGCGGCCACCATCGCGAATGCGGCGAGCAGCCACGGTGACGCGGTGGGGTCGAGCACCGCCACGGGCAGATCGTGCCGGGTGGTGAGCTCACGGGCGAGGGCGTCCGCGAGCCTGCGGTTCGGGGAGGCGCCCACCACGACCGGCACCCCGCGTTCCGCCTGCTCGGCGAGCGCGGGCCACGGTGCGTCGGCGAGCACCGTGAGCGCGGTGCGCTGGGCCGGGCCGGCGTGGCGCACGGCGGACGCCGGCACCACCACCAACACGCGACGCTGGGTGTCGGTGGTGGCGCTGGCTTGCGACGGCACAGGGGCCTGTCGCGTGGTGCGCACGGGCTCGGGCACGACGGACGCTCAGTCCTGATCGTGCTGGGGCAGGGCAGGCGGCGCCTTCGTGGGCGGCGCGGGCCGCATCGCCGGCCACTTGACGCTGACCTGGAACTGACCGGCCTGGGCGCTCTCGGAGATCATGACGAGCCCCTGGTGGTCCGCCCGGACGGCGAAGCTGACCTCGAGCGAGGCCCCCGTCTTGCGCAGCACCGGACCCACTTCAGTGCCCATGAACGAGACCAGCGTGCGCATCGTGTCGATCATGTTGATGATCGCGCGGTGGGGGTCGGGGGCGACCTCGATGTCGCTCTTGGCGAAGGCGCTGCCGACGGGCGCCTCGAGGAGCACCTTCGTGTCGCCGATCGTGGTCAGGTAGCTCGCCATGTCAGGCCTCCGCGGGCGGCACGCGCCCCTGCCCACGTCGCGTAACGCACCCCTGCGGCGCCTGCGGTCGCCACATCGTCGCCAACCGCATCCGTGGATCCGCACTGCGTGGTAAGGTCGCCGCGCCACCGTCGGAGGTCGGATGTCCGGCCCGCTCAACCTCGCCCAGCTCATCACGTTCCTCCTCGACACGCCCGCCTTCAGCGGACTCGACGAGGTGGAGCTGTCGCAGCTCGTCCACATCATGCAGGTGCAGCACCTGCGCGCCGGCCAGGTCCTCTTCGAGGAAGGCCGCACCGGCGCAGCCTGGTTCGTCGTGTTCAGCGGCGGCGTCGAGGCCATCAAGGACACCGCGGAGGGGCCGCGGCGCCTCCTCGAGCTCGGGCCCCGGATGCCGTTCGGGGAGATGGCGATGCTCGACGGTGCGCCGCGATCGGCCACGGTCCGCGCCCTGGTCGACAGCACGGTGCTCCGGTTCCCGCGAGAGGACCTCCAGGTGCTGCTCGATGCCGGGAACCTCGCCGCCTACAAGCTCGTCTACCAGATGGCGCTCAACCTCGTGCAGCGCCAGCGCCGCACGATGTCCAAGCTCGTCGAGGTGCTCGGTGCCGTCGACGACTCCCGGGTCAGCGCCCTGATCGGGCCGCTCGTGGAAGCGTGGCAGACGTCCGCCTGAGGCCGAAGGGGCGCGTCGCGCGGCGGCGCGCGGCGTCGTGGGGGGTCCTGCTCGCTGCGTGGCTCCCGGTGGGGGCGCACGCGGGACGGCCCGCGACCGTACCCGACGGGGTGCGTCCGGTCGCCGCGCCGTGGGATGCACCGGAGCGCTACGCCCGATGGGCCGAGGCGCACGGACGTCCGGGCGCCACGCTGCCCTGCGTGACCATCGTGGCGCCGTTGCTGCGGGTCTGCGCCCAGGTGCGGCAGGGACGCCAGCAGCGCTGGGTCGACAGCCGTGACCTCGACACCTGGGGGCTGCCCTGGACCGAGGTGGTGGCCGCGTTGCGCGAGCGGGCCGCGGCGCACGCGCGCGACGGCGGGCGCTACGTCACGATCGCGGGCATGGAGGACGCCCGATACTGGCTGGCCGCGGACGGCACGGGGTGGGAGGCCGCCGCGTTCCTCGCGCCCGAACCGCTCGCGCGGCACCTCGGCGCGGCGCCGTTGTTCGTGGCGGCACCCAACGTCGGCGTCACGGTGGCGTGGGCCGGTCGTCAGCGCGCCGACGTGGACGTCGCGATGGCCGTGGGCGTGGCCGAGATGGTGGAACAGCAGGCGCTGCCCGTGGCGGCCGACGTGCTGGCGTGGGTCGACGGCGCCTGGGTGCGCTGGGGTCGCGCCGTCCGCCGCGGCGGAGGCTGGTCGGCCCCCGAAACGCAGGACGCCGCCCCGGCGGACCGGAGCGGCGTCGATGGAGCTGAGGGGGATCGAACCCCTGACCTCTAGAATGCCATTCTAGCGCTCTCCCAACTGAGCTACAGCCCCGAAGCTGCGGTGGTGTCGCGAGCGGCACCTTGGGACCCGGGCGGCACGCCACCCGAGAGCGCAGGCGCTTTAATGTGGCCGCGGACGACCGGCAAGGGGGGCGTCAGCCTTCGTGGTCGCCGTGGTCGGCCTCGTCGTCGCCGGAGGCCGACAGCTCCACGCGGAGGCGCGCGATCTCGTCCTCGAGGTCGTCGATGTGCTGCATGGCCTTGTGGAGCGCCGGATGGTCGAGCTCGCCCGACTCGGTGAGGCGGTAGGCGATCTTGCCGAGGCGGATCCAGAGGGCGTCGCGGTCGCGCTGCAGGCCGCGCACCTTGAGCAACACGCGGCCGTCGTCGGCCGCACGGACGATCCGGTCGCGGCTCTCGGCCACGAGACGGCGCAGGGCGTCCTGCAGCACGTCGGACAGGTTGCCGACCGCGGGCAGGGGGGTGGGCGCACTCGGTGGGGTGGAACGCGGCTCGCTCATGCAGGTCTTCCGTGCGGTGCCCGGAGCGGGGGTCGAACCCGCACTCCCCGCGGGGATGGGGATTTTAAGTCCCGACGGCGGGGCACCCGCTCCTTGATTGTTAGCTTTGAAGGCGTAGTATGCCGGTATGGATTTTGCGTTTCGGGTCGATGGTTGCCCGATTGGGCATCGCTGCCGCATATTCGAGGAGGCCCGCCGCATATGGCGTATGCTGTGGACTTGTCAAAATGAAACGACAGGAGAGGGGCCGCGTCCCCTGCACGGTGGCCACGTGGCGCAAGAAGGCCCCCACCGTCACGTGGACGATGGGGGCCGGGGTCTGGCGTCCCTGCCAGTTGCGGGGCCCTCTATCCCCCGTGCGGGGGAGGGCTAGGTCGGGGTCAGGCCACCGTCATCGTCGAAGATCGGTGGCTCACCTCGCAGAAAACCGGCGGGCCCGGGGCAGCAGGCGGACCACGTCCTTGGGTGGGGCCAGCAGGATGGCCCCGTCCTCGGGCGTCCACGTCGCCATGATGCAGTCCGACAGGGCGTCCCATCCGGCCCTGTATCGGCGCAGGGTGGCCACCACCTCGTCGACCATGGGGGAGGCGACGACGTCGCACCATGCGTCCCACAAGATGCCCCAGACCCGCTCATCCGACGTGCATGGGTCCTCGCTCGTCGTGTCCCGGAGCTGGGCGGCCATCTCGGATCGGCCGGTGTGGCGCAGCCACCATTAGGCGACCACCGGGCCGTCGCCATCCCACGTGCTCGCCTGGTCCTGCAGTAGGTCGACTACCCTGTCATGCCAGTCGTCGATGTCCCAGTCATCCAGTGTCCCCCCCTCGTCGACATGATCGTCGAGGCACTCGCCGACCACGCCTGCGAGGGACGTGGTGGTGCGATCCCGGACCCTGACCACGCCCTCGTAGGTGCATATTCCACCACCGCCCATCGAGATCGGATGCAGTTCGATGCTGGACCATCCGATGCGGTGGCTGATGTACCCACGTCCTGGATGTACGCGGCGGCTCACCGATCCGCCGACGACGGCGTGGGCCGCCTCGTGGCGTGCGGTACGGCGGGCCCGCATGCGATACAACTCGCGGGTGTAATCGTCCACCTTGAGGGGGTCGTGGTGGGCGATCACGGCTCGCCTCGATCATCGTCGATCTCGGTCTCGAACGAGTGCGTGAGCACCCGACCGTCGTCGAGGGTGAGCACGACACCATCGTCGGATTCGTCGACGACCGCCCTGGTACCGAGATCGTCGATGCCGTGGCTGCCGAGCCAGGCGAGGTACCGCTCTGCGTCCGATCGGGCGCAGAACCAATCGAGGACCGAGCCGACGCGCTGCTGGCGGCGGCGGCTCATGCTGCACCTCGATCGGCGTCCGCCAGCGCCAGCTGATCGAGCCCGAGCTGCAGCAGCTGGCGCAAAACGTCTGACCGCGAGGTGGTCCGGTGCGGGAAGCGGGCACGCTCGGCCTCGACGGCACGGTCAACGGCCTCGGCCATCGTGGTCGAGATTCGGGCGTCGATGCGGAGGAGGGGATCAGGCATCGTCCACCTCGGCGAGCAGCTCCACGACGGAATCGACGCCGTGGTCCTCGGCCCACTCGATGGCCTCCTCGGTGGTCATCGGCGTGATGCCGCTCCCACCGCCACCCTGGCGGCCATCATCCCAGCCGTAGTGGGTGCGGGCACCGCCGTGGCCGGCCGTGAAGTACCGGCCACGGGGGGTGCGGTACAGCGACTCCTCCCAGTAGTCGAGGTCGTGGTAGGGGGACCCGCCGGTGGCGGAGCCCAGCTCGGTGGCGGTGGCGGTGTCGTAGATCAGACGGTCGATGATACGGCGCATGTCAGGTCCTCATGTGCCCGAGGGGTGACGCACGACGGCGTTCTCGGGCGTGGTCGCCGCTGCGGGGGACGATCCCGCCACCGTGTGCCCCCGATCCGGGAGCGGCGATTGCCGACGGGCGAGGACTACGGCCCATCGGTGACCACAACCTACACACCCCGTGTGCCACCGTCAACACGCACCGGTGCATTATTCGTTGCGAGCGTAACCGAACCGGTCGTTAATGACGGTTTGGGCTTGTGTTTCGGGGCGAAAAGAAAGTTCATTGCCGGTTCAACGTTGAACCCCGTGCGGGGGCTGATTGCAGGCAAAACCCCCTACTACGCAAGCGAGTTGTTGGTTGAAACCACCGGCGTTTTTTGTGTGCTTGCCGATCTCGCGATCCAGCAGTTGCGACGCTGGAGATTCGCGACTGTAAATCTTGATCGCCATTATCGTGCCTTGCACGGCGATTTCTGGCGTGCCATGCTGGGCGTGTCATCGGGACGTGGACGCCCGTCGACATGAGCAGGCACGCCGCAGGGGCGCCCGCATGGGATGCCGGGTTCGATCCCCGGGGCCAGCACCACGCCCAAGACCGCCATCGAGCATTTCCCTTGGGCTTTGAGTGACCAACATGATCTGCGATAGTATTACGCCCGAGAACCGGGTGCTGCTCGACCGTTACGTGGAGCTGTCGGCGGCCTCGTCGTGGCCGATCACCCACAAGAGCGCGCTGAACCTCATCCTGTCGGAGTACCTGCCCGACTGGGTGGAGGATGCGGAGAACGACGTCCGCCAGCAGGGGATGACCACCCAGGAGCTGGTCCAGGACATCGCCGCCTCCGTGGTCCGCCGGGCCGGCCGATGAAGGACGTCGTCCACACCATCCCCATCGTCGCGAGCATGGAGATGACCCTCCCGGTCGGTAGAACCGACCGGGGGTAGGGGAGATCAACGTCCGCCAGCTAGCCACACCTGTGCATCATCCCTTTCACGGTAAAGGTGCGAGAGCCTATCTTCGAGGGCGTCCAGCCTGTCCTCGATGGCGGTCGCGTCGTGCGGGCAGAGCCCATCGTGTTGGAAGCGTGTTCGGAGGGCTTCCGCTTCGCGTTCCAAGGGGGCGATTCGGGATTCGGTAACCACGAGCTTGAGGTAGACGGGGAACAGCATCGGAGCGGTGGCCATGTGGCCTCCTTCGTCGGAAGGTGGGAATCGGAGAGGTTGCAGAGGCTGAGAGATTGCTCTGCCCGCTTCGACCGACTCCTTCCACGACGTAGGGTGCCCATCGTGTCTGGCTCGACGACCCTACCGTGCCACCGAGGCTTTCGCCCACGCGGGCTTACGCCCTCACCGGTCGGTGGCCCCGCAGGGAGGCAGTTTCATCATGCACTGTGTCCGACAGATCGTCAACCGCTCCATGACCCTGACGCAGGGTGACCCCGTGTGACCCGCATCAAGGTGGTTCAGTCGGGCACAGACCTGTCGTGTGCACTTTGCCCCGGTAGAACGCCAATACCTGCACCTACGTAGGTGCTCGCGTGTCCCGTTTCCTCGGGCCGTGGGTATTGTGAGAGAGCGTGCGACGGGTCGGGTGTGATGACCTCCCGATGGCACGGGGATCAGGGGAAAGGGCCGCCCATGCACAGGCCCGGCCCGACCGGTGGCATCACACGCCGGTCGGGCCAACCCCGTGCAGGTGACCGACGTGAGAGCATACCTAGACATCGCAGCCCCGTGGCTCAGGCTCGGGTACCCAGCGATCCCGTGCGAGCTCTGGCACACGGACAAGTACAAGGCTCCGGTTTCGAGCTTCAAGCCGTTCATCGGTGCCGACCGCCGGAAGCCGACCCGGAAGGAGATGGCGGACTGGCTGCGGATGCCGGGTGCGAGGAACGCCCTGCTACTGCTCGGCGACCCGATGCCCGGTGCCGGCGTGCCGCACCTCCACGCCCTCGATGAGGACGACCCGGCGGTTCACGACTGGATCGTGCAGACCTTCGGGGAGACGCCCCTGACCCAGTCCACGGGCCGCATCGGCGGCGGGATGCACCACCTGTACCGGTCACCTCCGGGCGTGGACATCTACCGTTCCGGGATCCCCAAGCTCTCCAACGGCGTCCTCGGCCCCGATGCGCCCCGGCGGGCGACGGATGGTGCGTCGCCCATCGACCTGCGGATCTGCCATTCCTACATCATCGCCGCCGGGTCCGTGCATCGGACGCAGGTGCCGTACCGCCTGCATTGGCAGGGGCGGCCCATCGGGGTGGAGGACTTGACGCCGGAGATGCTGTGGTCGCTGCCCGTCCTCGACTACGCCGTGCTCCGGACCGAGCTGGACACCGGCAAGGAGCGTCGCCGGCGGGCGAGGGGAGCAGCGCCAGCCCGGACGGCCTCGACCGGGCCAGCGCATCGGGTGTCCCGCGGTGGGTACGACCAAGTCGACGCCGACCCCACCAAGGCCGTGTTTCCCACCGGGCCGTGGGCGGGGCGGGCGGTCGCGTCGGTGATCGAGGGCGGCCTCGCCCCCGGCGAGTACGAGACGGGCTGCCCACACCACGACTCCGTCTCGGAGCGGTCGGCGACGTTCCGGGTCCGGGCAGGCGGGGAGGTGTCCCTGTCCTGCCACAGCGGCTGCCGGGCGACCTACCACTACGTCGTGTCCGCGGACGCCATCTCCCCGGCGGACGTGGACGCCGTCCTCGACACCCTGCTCGGTGACCTCGCCCACGACGTGCCCGAGGTGGTCGAGGCGCCGGTCCTACCGCCGCAGGCGGTAGACGGGCACCCTGCCGACGAGCTGGACGAGGCCGACGCCAGAGCACGGCGTCTGCTGTGGCGCCTGCACGGTCCAGCGGCGATGACGGCGGCCGTGCCCGTTGGTTCGTTGCTCGATGGGCTCGATCTGGGTGAAAACGTCACAATCGCCGGAAATGTCACTGGGGTCGTCCAGGGGGGCCTTAGTAGAGAGATCCTGGACGACCCCAGTGACATTTTGGACGATAAGGGAGCTTCCCCCGTCGAGCCGTCCGATGCCGAGATCGACGCAGCAATCAAGGCTCACGCTGCGCTGGGTGGTGGCCCGGCGTGGTGCCCGCGTGGCCCGTACCTCCACGCTGCACGGCGCGGGTCGTCCACTGCCTGCTCGACCCAGCTGCCTTGCGGGTCCTACGATTGCTCGACCTGCGGGCCGAGGAAGCTGACGGCGTGGGAGGCGGCAGCGGGGACCGTGCTCCGTCGTTTCCTCGACGGTGCCTGGGAGGGCTACACGTTCGAGGTGGTGGGCGGGATCCCCGTTGCCCTGCGGCAGGCCCTCCGCCGCTGGCGCAAGGCCGGCAACGGGACCTACGTGGCCACGTCACCGGCCCCGGATCGGACGGTGGTGACCTTGATGTTCCCCCGCTCGGGACGCCCCACTCGAGGCCTCCACGGGCTCATGATCGAGCACGGCGCCACCTGCCTCGACTCGGCCGACGAGGTCATCCGCGCGGTGTGCGGGAGCATCAGGTCGACGGACCGCATGGCCTGGGTGGAGCACGACGGCGACGCACGGCTGATCGCCTCCAAGACGACGATCACCCGGCGGATCACGGCCCTGCGAGATCTGGTGCTCGGCCGTGGCTCGGTGTCCAAGCAGGAGGACGTGGTGTCGCACGTGTCGTACACGCCGACGGCGACCGTGATCGACATCGCCGAGAACATGATGGGCCACGATGTCGACGTCATCGACGAGGTCGTCGTTGCCCGCAAGGGGGCCAAGCGGACGATCTGGGCCTTCGACGACCGCCGGATCACCCCGGACGTGGCGATCGAACGGATCAAGCGGGACGGCGAGGAGGCCCACGTCCGTGTGTTCACTCCACCCCCTGACGGTGGGTACGTCGACCTCGACATCGGCGTACCGGTGCCGACGAGGAGGACGGCATGACCGCCACCGCCCCCAAGACTGCGACATCCCACCTACGGGCCGGCTGCAAGCGCACCCGCAAGGACTGGTCCGGCCCGCAGCCTGCCTACCGCCCGGACTGGTGGGTGCAGGGCGTCCTCCTGCTCTGCGACCAGACCGAGCAGTACGCTCTGACGTGGTCACGTGACGATGTCGTCGGGGTCGAGCGGTTCGGATCGTCGGCGTGGCGGTACTGGGGCGAGTGCGCCCGCCGAGCGACGGGCAACCCCAGCGTCAAGGCGTACGTGGCCGGTGCGCTGGCAGGTGAGACCCCGCTCCGGCTGTACGCCCCCGCTACGTTGCTCGGGCTCACCGAGGCCAAGGCTCAGCGGGCCGGCCAACCCACCCGCGTCCCCCACCTGCGCCTCGTCCACGGTGGGGGTGGGTAGGCTCACCCGGAAACGACCGTCGATTTGGAGTGCGGCGTGGTAGGCGAGCCGTGGAGGTGTGGACATGGCTCACCTGCGGGGTTTTCCGATCCGCATTGACGGAGACACCAAGTACACAATGGGCGACATCCGTGTCGCGGATGGCAGGCTTGGCCACATGGATGGCGATGTCGTCGCTCTCGGCGGCGTTCAGGCATTGGCCCAACGAATTGAGACGGCAATTCTCAGGTCTCCCGCGATTGAAGCGTACGAACGGGAAGTCCGAGATCGCCATAGGCGAACCCTACGAATGGGTGGCTGGATAGGGGAGGCATTCGCGGATCTCCCCCCACCGCCACACTTCGAGCCGCCAACATTGGACGCAATCCGGGGCCGGTTGGTGACCCTCGCCGAGTCCATGGAGGGCAGGTACTTCACGGAGGTGTCGAGTGTTCGGGTGTTGTCGGAGACAGACGTGGAGGTTGAGTTCTCCGCGGTTGGATACCCCGGCTCCTACATCCGGCGGGTGCACCTCCTCGGTCCTGAAGGTGTCTACGATTGCGTGCCGGTGGAAAAGCAAACCCTCGTCACGGTGCAGACGATTGACGATGCGCTGCTGGCCGCCCTCGCCATGCGGCCGACGGACGCCTTCCAGCTCTCGGACAGGAAGTTCGAGGAACTGGTGGCGAGGATCATCGAGGACATGGGGTACGAAGTCACTCTCACGCGGCTGGTGAACGACGGAGGCGTTGACATCTTCGCCGTGCTGCGTGGTCCCCTTCACCCCACGCTGACCGTGATCGACTGCAAGCGATACCGGGCGGACAGGAAGATCGGTGTGGGGATGGTTCGAACCATCGCTGGACTGCGAGAGCAGTATGAGGCCAACACAGGCATGCTTGTGACAACGAGTTCGTTCTCAAAGCCCGCTCGGGATCTCCAGATAGAAAGGTTCAAGCACAGCGTGGCACTCGCGGACATGGACCGCCTAGCGGGCTGGTTGAGCCGATACGGCTGGGATCGTTCAAGCGCGGGGGTGTACTTCCCCGGTGCCGTAGGCTCGTCGACGAGGACGGCGTCTACCTGACGGTCGACGCCGTCGAACGGTTCGAGGGTCTAGCCGATGCCATCAACCGAACGTGCCGTGGCTAGATGTCGTCCTCTTGTAGTTCAATACGGTGCAGCTCTGCCGGTTTCCGCATGTCGGAGATCACGCTATGGAATCGGTTGTCGTTGTAGATGAACCGGCAGATGTAAACGATTGGCATCTTCCCATCCCTCCCGCGGCCCAACGCGGGTTCGAGATCATTCCAATAGTCTACTGTCTTTCCGCTCCGGTCAGCCGCGTCGAGGACATCTTCGACGGCGGTGTACTCGGCATCGGTGATCGGGTTGAAGTCCCGGAAGACGTTGTCGAACGCTGTCTCCATGCCATTGAGCAAGCCGTAGATGTTGGCATCACTGACCTGAACCATGTCTGGGTCGAGCCGCTTCTGCATGCGGAATACCTCGCCAAACAACCGGCCGAGGTAGAGCTTTGTTTCCGAATCCATCACGACACCTCTCGATGTGCGGCTGTGTGGGAGGGGCCGCAACGGGAGCAACCTAGCCAGCCTTCCGCCAGTCCGGAGAGCGACGGCGCTGGTTTTCCGTCCGACACGCACCGATCCGGCTGGGGGGCTCGTTCAACCTCGATCACGGGTACGTTCCTCCACCTCAGAAGGACGGACCCCATGGACCACGTCGGCCTGCTCATCATCGAGACCCTCGCCGCCCAACAGGGCACGACACCCGACGATCTCGTGACCCGGTGGGCCCTCGATCGGTGGGCGGCCGAGTGCCACCGTGCAGGGGCCGCTGGTGAGCCCGTGCCCACCCTCGTGTCGTCGGGGACCCTGACGTCCACCGAGGCCGACCCCGCGCCCACGGCCCCTGCTGACGCTCCTGCTGACGCACCCGACACCACCCTGCGTGACCTGGTGCTCGACGCCGCTGGGGCGATGTCTGTGCCGTTCGCATCGAGGGCAATCGTGCAGGCCGTCGACGCCCACACCGACGTCGACGAGGTCCACGCCATCCTCACGGAGGTGGGGTGGCCACACCGCGAGCAGGGGAAGCACACGGTGTGGCAGCCTCGGTAGGGCAGGGGGCGCTTCCACCCCCTGCCCCCGATGAAGACCTAGACCTTCGGCACCCACACCTTGATCTGCTGGTAGCCGTCGCCGTGGTAGTGCCGCTCGATGTGAGCGGAGACATCTGGGCGCCGCTTCCGCAGCTCCTGCCACACCGTCATCGGGTCGACGATGTACTCGCGTGCGATGCCACGTCGGGCACCTTCACTCCTCAGGGTGTAGGTCAGAGACTTCACGATGCTCTCCACTTCGTCCTTCCGCATTGCTGGCTCCTCGTGCTGGGATCATCCCCAGCGATCCCACCTACCGGTCGTGATCTGAGGGCAGGGCCAAAAACTGTCCGCACGCGGTGATCCGCCTATTCCCTGTCACCTGTGACACTAGTTGCCACGGGTGAAGACGTGTCTGACAAGCCGCACAAGACGCCGATCGAGGGCGTCATGCTCTGGCTGGACATGCACCCGGCCGCGTCGATCGCAACTGCAGCCTCGGAACATGGGTGGGCGTACGGCTCGCTGCGTAAGGCGAGGCACGTGCCGAGTCCGTGGGCACGCTCGCCCAGGAGATGCGCCGGATGCAGCGTGCTGCAGTGGGCCGCCACCTGGACCCGACTGGCTACAACATCTGGAATCGCGTCGCCAACGAGGTCGACAACCAGTTCCGCGTGAGGACCCTCATCGACGCCTTGCAGCGGGGCGAGCCTGAGGACGTGGCTACCCAGCTCGCCCGGGATGCCGTCCTCGACTACGGCAGGCTCACTGGGTTCGAGCGGGCGACGATCAACCGCGTGATTTGGTTTTGGACGTTCCAATCGAGGTTCCTCGCCTCCACCGTAAGGGCACTGCTCGACCACCCCGGTCGCCTGTACACGGCGTCCCGGTTCGGCGGGAGGGATCTGTCGGGCGTCCTCACCGGGCTCGGCGTGCCCAACGTGAAGTACGAGGATGACGATTACAGCGCCGACTACATGCGTGGGCGAGCCTACAAGGTCCTGATCGAGGACCCCGACCTCCGGGAGCGGTACGCCCTGTACGGGCCGGACCTGCCCCTGTCATCGGGGCTCACCATGCTTCTCGACGCGATGTCCGGCTTCGTACTGGTCGCGTCGCTGGCGTCCCCGCCTGCGGACAAGGACCGCATCGACGTCGCCGGCGACATCACCTCGGGTGCCGTGGAGACGGTGGTCGGCAACGCCGCCCCAGGGGTGCAGGCCCTGGCCATCGCCATGCAGTACTCGCCGGACACGTGGGACAACGAGCCGTCGACGTACCTCGACCCCCGCCTCGTGGCGTCCATCCAACAGGTGGGGTTGTGGGACGTGTTCACCTCGATCGTCGAGGTCGAGCCCTACGACGACCCTGGGAAGGTGGGGACGTCCTACGAGGGATCCGTCTGGAAGGTCCGGGATTCTTCCCGTGCCCGGTGGCAGGCCATGCAGCTCGCGATGTTGTCCGCGGGCATCCAGCGGACCTTGCGCACCTACGGGCCCCTGCTTGACGAGGCGACGATGGAGCGGGTGCAGCGGGATCCACGCATGAGGACCCTGCCTGCCATGGGTGCGTTGTTGGGGGTTGCGACCCCGGCCAACGCTCTCTCCCGCATAGAGAGAGCGAACCTGAACGAGAAGGCCGTGGTCAACGAGCTTCGGGACCGCTCTCGTCGGTAACGTGCCTATCAGGCACGGATTGCATCGACCGGAGCTTCATCAATGAGCCGAGTGCAGATCGGGCGGTCCCACCGCCTCACCACCCTCTCCAGTCCCGAGGCCCTCGACACAGGGTGGTCGGACGCTATCCCGGTGGCCACCGGGATCCGTGCTCGCACGGTTGGCGGGGCCACCTACATCCAGGGCGAGTGGTGCGATGCGGTGATCACGCTGGCGAACGTGGCGAACAGCCCAACCACCCTGACCGTCCGGTGGTCGGGGACCGAGGCCAACGATGCGCCGTTGATGCCCGAGGCGTCGGCGACGCTCGCCATCGGCGTCGACACCACCACGGTAGCGACCGCCCACTTCGCCTCGACGGGGTTCGGTTCGCTGTTCCCGTGCGAGGTCGATGCGAACGGAGAAGCCGTCGTCTACCTATTCGCCAAGGTGTCCGGTGGAGGTGGCACCGAGACCGCCAACCTCACGTCGGTCACCGTGTCCTTCGTGGAGTGACCCATGGCGGACAGCTACATCCCGCTCACCGACAGCTACTTCCCCGACGCCACCGGTGGCGGTGACGGGCAGCTGGATGACCCGGTCCTCCTCGTCGATGGTGCTGACGTGGTGGACGTTGGCAGCGACTGGCAGTTGGACTTCGGCCACATCTCCGGGGACACCGACAGCACGATCTACCTGTCGTGGGACTCGTCGCTGACCCCACCCGACGACACGTTTGTCCGCGGGGTGATCGCCGTCTACTCCGGGCCTTCGGGGGCGTTCGAATTCTTGGGATCCGGCCTCACCGACGGCACCGTGCTGCAGCTCGCCATCCTCGCCGACAGCAACCCTGTTGGTCCGACCGCCGGGGTCGCCTACAAGCTGACGGCCCTCGCCGCCGACAGCGGCGTCGAGAAGACCGCGACGTTCGACTTCTACGCACGCGGGTACGCCGACGAGGGCACGCCCGTGCTGGCCGGTGATCTTGGGCAGTTGATGTTCACCAAGATCTGGCCGTGATCGGTGACGTCGTGGATGCCCCCAGCTGCCCGGTGTTCGGCGACCTGACCGTCGTCAACGGTCGCATCGATCTCGTCGAGCGCACCATCCGGGACCTCGAAACCTCTATCGACGACCGGATGTTGCGGTTGGAATCCGCAATGCAGAGCAGCAACGCCCACCTGGACAACATCTCACGGGAGTCGGCTCGAACCAACGAGCTGCTGGTGCAGATGACCGAGCAAATGCGGCGTCGAGAAGACCGCGAGGACCGACGACAGGACCAGGTGTGGTCCGCCTCGTTGGGTGCGGCGTCGGAGCTATGGACCACCGTCAAAGGGCCGCTGGCCTACCTGTTGGCTGCTGTGGTCACGTGGATGGTCCTAGAGCACTTCGCGGCGCCGAGCCCCCAAGCCATGCATCCCTACGAGGTGGCCCCATGACACGTGACCACGTGGGGTCGGCGGCCCTGCTCGACCCCACCGACGCCGAGCAGGCGAAGATCATCGACCGCCTTTACGGTCTTGAATCCGCGATCGGAACCAAGGTCAAGTGGTGTGGTGGGGCGAGGCTCGCGAGCAGCCTCGGGCCACCCGCCTACTTTGAGACGGTGCTGGCTAGGGCCTCGATGTCGTGGCCGAGCGGCCCGTCGCCCGAGGTTGTAGCGAAACATCGGGCCCGGTTGGCGACCCTGCTTTGCCGTGTCTACCCGGCCGACGTCGACGTCCTGCTGGCGTGGTACGGCGGCGAGCAGCAGGGGAGCATCGCGCACCGCCTCGGGCTCACGCAGCCAGCGGTGTCGGAGCGTTGCGCCGCCGCCACCAGACGACTGGAAGTCGCCTCCCGCCTACCCGACCACCATGCGACCGCGATCTACGATCACTTCATCGGCCTCGGGGTCCGGTCCGAGTACGCCATGTACGTGGCGACCTACTACTGGCTGCCCTCGCAGAGCGGCGTGGCCAGCTACTACGGCACCTCTCAGGGGCGGGTGCGGTACGCCCTGACCGTGTGCCTCGATCAGGATCCGGGGCATCCCATCCAGATCCTGATCAAGCAATGGCATTCGAGGGTCGGACAACGGGGCGTCGAGGCGTTCCGCGGCGGGGTGCGGGGGGAGCGTGAGGTTCGCCGACTTGTGGATCGGTGTCAGGGGTAGGTGGACGCCACGCTGGTGGCGTGGCCGTGACGCTACTCTCGGTCTGCCGGTAGCAGTTCTTCGAGCGCATCCCGAAGGTCGATCTTGTTGGGCTCGATGGCGGCGAGCTTCACGGCCGCATCGGCGAAGGCTTCAACGTCGATAGTTGCTGTCCATGGCCGGCCGTCCTGCGAAACTCCGAGTATGACGAAGTAGGGCCGCACCTGCGGGTCGCTCTCGATGCGCACGCAGTGCTGCTGTCCGTGGAGAACCTTGTTGCATGCCTCTCGGAGAGACAAGAACTTTGGGTCTTTTGGTTTTGGTGTGTCGAACTTCAGCTCACCCACGGCCGTACTGGCGACCGTCTGCGTCGGTCCCATGCGCGTGAGGTAGTCGTCGTGGGCTCGGGCGACTGCGGCCATCTGTAGCAACGTGGTCTCAGAGGCAACCTCGCTCACACGACCAGCAGCGATGGCTTCCCGTAGGTCCGGTTGACGCTGCCATGCGGAACCCAGGTTGTCGTCCAATTCTGCGTAGGCGTAGACCATCAGGTGGTACGCCAAGGACGGCATGTTCTCTCGGGCGAAGTGGTATGCCACGTGACCTCCGGGGCGTTCTTCCCCGGAGGCTACACCGATGATGTCGGTTCAGGACACCCGGGTCACGGTGTCGCACATGCCGATCGCCACCTGCTCACCCACGGCGAGCGCGGCCATGGCGGCGAGGGCATCATCGTCGTCCTCGTTGACCTCGGCCATTTCGGCGCCCGTGTAGGTGGTGGGGTCGTCGTCGTCGAGGCGGAAGGTGCGGTCGTCGAACGGGATGTCGGTGGGGTTCATGCGGCACCCTTGGTGGCGAGCCACTGGTCGAGCAGGGCACGAGCGGTCTTGCCGCCCACCTGCTGGTACGCCGTTTCGAGGACGGTCGAATCCATCTTCCAGCCACCGAGGGACGCGACGAGGATCTTCGGGAGCCCGTTGACGGCGTGGAGGCAGGCACCCGTGTGGCGCAGGAGGTACGGGTACGCCCTCTCCTTGCCGCCCTCGATCCCTGCCGCCATACAGGCATACTTCAGCTTGAACCGCCATGCCTTGAGGGGCGTGTCCTTGCCCTTGGGCTGGAAGATCACCCCGTGGGTGGGGCGCTCGTTGTCTTCCCACCACCCACGGAGCACGTCCATCGAGGCGGGCATGATCGGTGAGACGCGGTCCGAGGCATCGGTCTTCGTGCCGTGGACGTGCAGCAGACGCTCGGCCCACGTGATGTCCTCCCACCGCAGCCGGTACAGCTCAGCGGGACGCAGGCACTGGTGGATCCCCACGCACGTCATGGCCCTGTCGCGGGGCTCCATGACGGCGAGGATGCGTTCGATCTCGTCCATCGTGAACGGGCGGGGGTCCCGCTCCCGCTTGTTGGCGTGGACGATCGTGGGCATCGGGTGGATGGCGTCGAGGACGCCGATGGACACCGCGTGCTTCAGGCACACCCGGTAGGCGTTCTTCGCGAGGCGACGCATCGTCGTTCCCCACGTGGTCTGGCTCTCGATCCACAGGTGCCAACGGGTGGCGTCGAGGTTGCCCATCTTCACGCCGCCGAGCCCCTTGAGGATGGGCGGCCACAGCCGCTGCTCGCGCTTCCACGATCCGGGGTAGTCCCGCTCCCGGACGGGGGCCCACACCCTCGCGTGGTACTCCCGCAGGGTGAGGCTCGCGTAGTCGCCTGCGTCGATCTTGCGCTGGGCGTCCTCGGCCGCCCACTGCTCCGTGGTGGTCGCCACGAACGACGAGGTGTCGTCGAGCACCCACGCCTTGATGGCGTCCTTGATGGCCACCGGATCGGTGGGGAGGACGCCGTGGTGGTCGTCGACGGTGACGACGATCCGGTCAGGGGTTGGGGCGTCGGCGCAGGACGCCTTCACCCGATCCCACACTTCCTCGGGGTCGCCGTGTTCGTCGAGGTAGCCGAGCGTCGCCGACACCTTCGGACCGGCGCCCGACCAGATCACCTGCCCGTACCAGCGGCCCCGCCGCTTGCTCCTCTGTGCCTTCCACATGCCGTTCTCCTTGCCGTGGTGCGTGGCAAGGATCCCCTACGCGTGGGGTCGATCAACCGGGCCCCCCTGTATGGCCGTATGTATGTCCGGGAGGCGTCGTATGCGGAGTCGGTATCGTCGAAAGTAGCGGTTTACCCTTGATGCCCGGAGCGGGGGTCGAACCCGCACTCCCCGCGGGGATGGGGATTTTAAGTCCCCTGTGTCTACCAGTTCCACCATCCGGGCGGCGGCGGAGCGTAACGTGGACGCAAGCGTCAGGGGTGGTCGGCGCGGGCGACGGCCTGCTCGAGCTCCTGGCCGACGATGGCCTCGGTGAGCATGGCCGTCCGTGTGCCGTCGCGCGCGATCACCAGCGTGGTGGGGATCGACTCGGGCCAGCCGGCGACGTGGGCCTTCAGATCGACGTTGGGATCGGTGCTGTCGAGGAGCACGTTGTTGACCGCGAGCAGGCCGCGGTGCTCGATCTCGGTGGCCACGCGGCGGGCCTGCTGGCTCTTGTGGTCGACGTTGACCAGCACCAGCTCCACCGTGGGGTGCGCGCGGGCGAAGGCGAGCAGGCCGGGGAGCTCGGCGATGCACGGCCCGCACCACGTGGCCCAGAAGTTGAACACCCGGACGTGGTCGGCCTTGCTCGTGATGCGGGCCTCGAGCGCGGCGCCCATCATCGGCACCGGCGGCGTGACGACGAACGACGCCTTGGACGACGGCGCCTTGGACGACGGCGCCGTCGCGGGCGGCGCGGCGGCCAGCTCGCCGCCCGGCCACGAGCAGGCGAAGAGCAGGGCGAGCAGCGGCGGCGTCCAGCGGCGAGCGGTCATGTCGAGGTCTCCAAGGCGGGTCGGGCGCCCGTGCCACGCCACCTCTCGCGGGCGGCCATCAGCGGCAACGGGTAGGCCGGCAGCGCGCCCGCGACCAGCAGCAGCGACCCGAACAGACGAGCGGCGTCGGTGACGAACAGCAGCCGCACCGTCCACGACCACGTCGACCAGGACGCGTGCCGCATCGCCCGCCACGCGCCGGGCAGGGCGTGGCCGTCGACGGCGACCGCCAGCACCGCGGGCAGCGTCCACGCGCGACCGGGGAGGCTTCCGAGCCACCCCGTCGTCATCGCCACCCCGACGAGCACCGCAGCGGCCGGCCACAAGCCCTGGGCTGCCGTCGCGACGACGAGCACGCCCGCGGGGGCAGCCGCGACGGCGGCGCCCGCCCACGTGGGCACCACGGTCAGGGCGTCGACCGCGACGAGGCGGACGACCGTGGCCGTGAGGGACGCACGGGGATCGGGCGCCGGTGGGGGGCGGCGGAGCAGCGCCACCCGCACGGCAGCCACGAGCGCGGCCCGCAGCCCCCAGGCGACGCACAGCGTCAGGATGGGTGCGCGTCGGGCGAGCGGCGGCAGCGTGGTCGCCCCGGTGCCGCCGGGTGGGCCCCACGCGGCAGCGACCACGGCCACGGCCACCATCGTGAACGCCACCTCGGCGAGCAGGCCCCCCATCGCCACCGTGAGGAGGCGCACGGGGTCGTCCCCGAGCGCGCGCCAGGCCTGGCGCAAGGCCCGGGACACGGACGGCGGAGGTGGGAGCGTCGGCATGGTCCCGGCCTATCCGATCGCCCGACCGTCCGGCGCGGGAACGACGCGGGCGCAGGGCCACGCCGGCGACGGGTCGCTGGGATACCTGGAGCGCGCCTGTCGCAGCGAGGAGGTGGCGTGAGGCGTCGTGCGCTCGCCACGCTGGTCGCCGTGATGGTGCTCGCCGGCTGCCCCAAGGCCCGGACGAACCCCGACGACGAGGCGATGCTCGCCGCGCTGGCGGCAGCCGATGCTGCGTGGGCCCAGCGGGGCACCTCGGGTCTCGACGCGGTCACCAGGGCACTGGACGGCGTGCCGGCGTCTCGCGTGGACCACCCCGAGGTGCTGTGGCGGCGGGTCCGGGTGGGCGTGGCCGAGGGCATGGTCGCCGACTTCCCCCGCGATGCCCGACGCGCCTACGCCCAGGCCCGCGGCACGGCGATCCACTGCCTCCAGGCCGAGCCGATGGTGGCGCGCTCGCTGGCCCAGGCCCAGGTGGCCGACGCCGCGCGGGTCGTGTCCAAGGCGCGCGGTCCGTGTGCCGTGTGGGCGGGCGTGGCCTGGGTCCGCTGGGCGTGGACCTTCGAGCCGGGTGCGGTCACGATGGACCTGCCGGGACTCGGCGCGCTCCTCGATCGCGGCGACATGGTGGCCGATCCGGTGCACCACACCGCGACCGTGTGGGCGCGTGCCCTGTTCGTCGCGCTGTCGGCGGCCACGGGGGAGGGGGACGCGGCGCGGGCGCGGGCCGGGCTCCTGGAGGTCGCCCGCGGCCAGGACACGCCGTGGGTCCGCTTCGAGGACGCCGCCCGCGGCCTGGCGTCACGCCCTGGGGCGACACCGCGCGCAGCGCCTGCCACGCCCGAGGATCGTGCGGCGTCGGCGCGCCTCGCCGCTGCGCCGGCGCTCCCGGTCGACGACGCCGCTGAGCACGACTGATCCGTGACCTGAGCACGAAAGGGGACCGCGGCGTGCTGCCGACGATCCCTCGTGTGCTTCGACCCTGGAGACGGCGCGGAACGTCGCGGTCCGGCGCGGCACGAACCCGCGCGGTGCGACGACGGAGCGCGCGACTAGCGCAGGGACGGGGCGGACTTGGACTTGGACGCGCGGCGCGCGGCGCGGCGCAGGGCCTTGCGGCGACGCTTCTCGGCCAGGCGCTGCTTGAGGCGACGGCGCTCGCCGGGCTTGAGGTAGAAGCTGTTCTTCTTGATGTCCTTCCGGATGCCCTCGCGCTCCACCTTCCGGCGGAAGCGGCGCAGGGCCTTGTCGAAGGGCTCGTTGTCGCGAACCGTGACGAGGATCAAGTCGGTCTCCAGGGAAGCAGGGGGGCGGGGTCCCATGGTGTCGGGCCTGGGCCCGGACGTGAGAGGGACGGCCGCTCCGGGTGCGGGCTCGCAGGGAGCCCCGGGGGATGCGGTGACGGATGCGGTGTGCGGGCACACGTCACCGTGCACCTGCGACAGGCACCCGCGCATGTATAGCGTTCCCGCGCGGCTTGCCACCCGCGCGGACGGCGAGGTCGGCCTCGACAGGCGCGAACACGTCGCGGGCGCGCTACCGCGCGATCAGAACTTGAAGTCCAGCCCGGCGCCACCGTAGAGCAGCGTGTGCAGGCCGCCTTCGACGCGCAGCGACACGCGGTCGGCGAAGTTGAACTTGAAGCCGAGGTTGAGGTCGAGCACCGGGTAGAAGTCGGGGATGGCCTTGGTGCTGTTCGTGGGCTCGCCGTTGTCGTACAGCTCGAACGAGGGCTCGTCGTTCTCGCCCGGCACGTAGCGATCGAGCTGGCCGACCATGATGCCCAGGCCCAGGCCGGTGCCCACGATCAGGTCGAAGCCGAACGCGCCCTTGGTGCGCTCCAGCGGCACCAGCGGCAGCTCGAACTGGTAGTCGACGCCGAACATCACGAGGCCGAAGTTGGACGAGGGGACGAGGTAGTCGCCGTCGTCGGGGCGCGGCGGGTCGTCGCGGTCGTCCCAGTAGCCGTCCTTCATCATCGAATCGACCCAGTCGAACCACAGCACGGCGGCGCTGCGGTTCGTCTTGATCGCCAGCTCCACACCGCCGGACCACCCGTGGATCAGCGGGCGGCCGCGACCGCAGGCCAGCGAGTCGGGGTGGTCGAGACAGTACTGGCCGTCGCTGCGCAGCGCCCACTCGGGGAACGCGTCGGTGTCGTCGGTGAACCAGATGTCCATCATGCCCTGGGGCAGGATGAGGTAGCGCCCGCGGAGCCCGAACTCGGTGCGGATCTTGCGGTCGCCGCTGCGCGCGCTGCCCTTGGCGGCGCGCTTGCCGGGGGCCGCGCTGCCGCTCTCGGCGGCGGTGGCCTCGACCGCGGCCTCGGTGGCGCGCTGTAGGGCCGTGCGCGTGTCGTCGTCGGTGGGGCTGTCGGGGGGCTGGGCCTGCGCCGTGGTGCTGAGCAGGGCGAGCAGGGATGCGACGACCATGAACGGACCGGGGTTCGAGGGACGGTGGGCCGACACGCCAGCGGGACGTCGGTACCCTAGCACACGGATCGTGACGGGGAGATAAGGCGGTGGCGACGGGGTGCAAGGGAGGTCGACGTGGCCCACGATCCGACGCTGGCCCGGGCCCTGCAGGCCCCGATCGCCGACGTCTACCTGGTCGTCGGTGCCGAGGCGTTGCTCGTCGAACGGGCGGTCACGGCGCTGGTCGACGCGGTCTCCCCCGAGATCGGACCCCCGGCCTTCAACCTGTCGATGCACCGCGCGGGCGACGCCGACGCCGCCGAGGCGCTCGGCGCTGCGCGCACGCTGCCGATGATGGCGGGGCGCCGCCTGGTGGTCGTCCGGGATCTGCACGAAGGCAGCGACGCCTTCTTCACCGATCTGGAGAGCTACCTGGAGGCGCCGAGCCCCTCCACCACGCTGGTGCTCGCCGGCACCGGGTGGCCCACGGTGCGCAAGGGGGGGCGGGCGTGGGGCAGTCGCATCCCCAAGCGGGTCGACGCCGTGGGCATCGTGCTCAAGTACGCCACGGCCGACGCCGACCCCGTCCGGTTCGTCACCCAGGCCGCGGCCGACCTCGGCCACGCGCTCACCTCGCAGGACGCCCGACTGCTCGTCGACCTCATCGGGCGCGACCTCGGGCGCCTGGCCCGCGAGCTCGACAAGGTCTCGCTCTACGTCGGTCCCGGACAGCCGATCGACGGCGCCGCGATCGGTGCCGCCTGCTCGGCCCTGGCGGAGAAGGAGGTGTGGGACCTGACCTCGGGCATCGCCGCGCGCGACGCCGAGGCAGCGCTCGGCGCCTTGCACCGCCTGCTCGAGCAGGGCGACGCACCGCACCACATGCTGGCGCTCGTCGGCTGGCAGCTGCGCACCGTGCTTCGGGTGGCCGAGCTCGTCCGCCACAAGGCGCCCGAAGACCGCATCCGCGCCGAGGTGCGGATGCGACCGGATCAGTACCAGCGGGTGCGACGCGCGGTCGGGCGCGACACCCGCGGAGCGGCGGAGATGCTGGAACGCCTCGCGCGCGCGAACCGCGCGATGAACAGCGCCCGTTCCGGAGACCGGCGGGTGCTGGAGGCGCTCGTCATCGACCTCGTGCGGGGCTGAGCCGCAGGCCCGGCCCGTCACGACGTCGGGACGACAGTCTCAGGCCTTGTCGCCCAGCGCCAGCTTCTTGACGGCCTTGTTCAGGCGGCTGATGCGGCGGGCGGCCTGGTTCTTGTGGATGATGCCCTTGCCGGCCACGCGGTGGATGACCGACATCGCGTCGCGCAGCGCGGTCTGAGCCGTCTCGACGTTGCCCGACTCGACGGCGGCCCGCACGGCCTTGACGCGGTTGCGCATCATCGTGCGGTAGTGGCGGTTGCGCATCCGCCGCTGCTCGTTCTGACGGTTGCGCTTGATCGCGTCCTTGTGGTGCGCCATGACGTGGACTCCTGCGAGGTGGGCACGACCCGTGGGCCGTGGGACCGTTCACCCGTGGGCGAGGGCGGTCCGCTTGAGATGCCGGGGTTGGCTCGCGCCGGTCGTGGGACGGTCCCACGGACGGCCCGCGCCGTTAACGCCACCCACGCCCTGCCGTCAAGCCTCGGGCCGGGGGCGGGAGGCGCCGGGGGACGGGGCTTGATAGGCAGGCCGCTCCTGGGAGGAGCGCTACGTGGAGCTTGCCGTCGTCGGCGCTGGCTACGTCGGACTCGTGGTCGCCGCCTGTCTCGCCGACCTCGGCCACGACGTGCGGTGCATCGAGCGTGACGTGCGACGGCTGGTGGCCCTGCGCAGCGGTCGCGTGCCGATCTTCGAGCCTGGACTCGACGACATCGTCGCGCGCACGGCCGGCAGCGGACGCCTCACGTTCCACGACGACGTGATCACGGCGGCACGCGGCGTCGAGGTCGTCTTCGTCGCCGTGGGCACGCCCCCCGATCACGACGGCACCGCCGACACCTCCGAGGTCGAGCGCGTCGCGCTGGCCGCCGCGGGCACGATGGCGGGCGACGGCCTGATCGTGCTGAAGTCCACCGTGCCCGTCGGCATGGCTGACACCCTCCGCGAGCGGCTCTCCCGCGCCGGTCACGGCGATCTCGACATCGTGTCCAACCCCGAGTTCCTCTCCGAGGGGCGCGCGGTCGACGACTTCACGCATCCCGACCGCATCGTGCTCGGCTACGCCCGCGAGGCCAGCGGGGCGCGCATGGAGCGTCTGTACGCGCCGCTGGTGCGTAGCGGTCAGCCCGTGCTCCACATGGACAACCGGTCGGCCGAGCTCGCCAAGTACGCCGCGAACGTGGCGCTGGCTGCCCGCGTGTCGCTGATGAACGAGCTGTCGCGGGTGGCCGAGGCCGTCGGGGCCGACATCGAGAAGGTCCGGCACGTGGTGGGCACCGACGAGCGCATCGGCGCCCACTTCCTGTTCGCCGGCGCCGGGTTCGGCGGCTCGTGCTTCCCCAAGGATCTGCTCGCCCTCGAGCGGCTCGCCCACGCCAAGGGCGTGCCGCTGTCGATGGTGCCCGCCATCCGCGAGGTCAACGAGCGCCAGCAGCGGTCGCTGGTGGTCAAGCTCGCAGCGCTCGTGCCCGGTGGCCTCGAAGGCCGCAAGGTGGCGGTGTGGGGCCTCGCCTACAAGGCGGGCACCGACGACATCCGTCAGGCGCCGGCGCTGGTGCTGGTGGACGGGCTGCTCGCCGCCGGCTGCGTGGTGCACGCCTACGACCCCAAGGCGATGGACGCCGCCCGCGATCGCTACGGCCACGACGTCACCTTCTGCACGTCGCCGATGGAGGCCGTGCGCGACGCCGACGCGCTGGTGGTCGTCACGGAGTGGCAGGAGTTCCGCAGCCCGGACTTCCGTCGGGTGGCGCGGGCGATGCGCGGCGCCGTGGTGGTCGACGGCCGCAACCTCTACGAGCCCACCGAGGTCGTGCGCGCGGGCCTCGTCTACGCGGGCATGGGCCGACCCATCGCACGCCCCTTCGCCGCCTCAGGCGCGCCGCATCCGTCGGCCACGCCGCCCGCCCCCAAGGAGAACGCTTGATCCCCCTCGAGCGCGTTCGCAACTTCGCGATCATCGCCCACATCGATCACGGCAAGTCCACGCTCGCCGACCGCCTCATCGAGAAGACGGGCGCCCTGTCGGCGCGCGTGATGAAGGCCCAGGTGCTCGACTCGATGGACATCGAGCGGGAGCGCGGCATCACGATCAAGGCCCAGACGGCGTCGCTGACCTACCCGGCGGCGGACGGGCAGATCTACCAGCTCAACCTCATCGACACGCCCGGCCACGTCGACTTCTCCTACGAGGTCAGCCGCTCGCTCGCCGCGTGCGAGGGCGTGCTGCTGGTCGTCGACGCCGCGCAGGGCGTCGAGGCGCAGACGCTGGCGAACGTCTACCTCGCGCTCGAGGCCAACCTCGAGATCGTCCCGGTGGTCAACAAGATCGACCTGCCGGGCGCCGATCCCGACGGCGTGCTGCAGCAGCTCGAGGACGGCGTGGGCGTCGACACGTCCGGCGCGGTGATGTGCTCGGCGAAGACCGGGCTCGGCATCCAGGACGTCCTCGAGGCCGTGGTCCAGCTCATCCCGCCGCCCAAGGGCGACCGCGACGCCCCGCTCCAGGCGCTGATCATCGACTCGTGGTTCGACCCCTACGTGGGCGTCGTCGTGCTGGTCCGCGTGTTCCAGGGCCGGCTCAAGCTGGGGGAGAAGATCCAGCTGATGGCCACGGGCGCCCGCTACGACGTCACCAAGCTCGGCGTGTTCACGCCCGAGGCGCTCGGCCGCGACGAGCTCGTGGCGGGCGACGTCGGCTTCATCATCGCGTCCATCAAGGTCATCCACGACGCCAAGGTCGGCGACACCGTCACGCACGCGGTGGGCGGCGCCACGAGCCCGCTGCCCGGCTTCCGCGAGGTCAAGCCGATGGTGTTCTCCGGGATCTACCCGGTGGACTCCGGCGACTACGACGACCTCAAGGACGCGCTGGAGAAGCTCAAGCTCAACGACTCGGCGATCAGCATCGAGCCCGACGTCTCCGACGCCCTGGGCCTGGGCTACCGCGTGGGCTTCCTCGGCCTGCTCCACATGGAGATCGTCCAGGAGCGGCTCGAGCGCGAGTACGACCTCGACCTGATCACCACCGCGCCGTCGGTGCTCTACCGGGTCCACACCAAGAAGGGCGAGTGCTTCGACATCCGAAGCCCGTCCCAGCTGCCCGACTCGGCCCACCTCGACTTCGTGGAGGAGCCCATCTCGCGGCTGACCATCCACTGCCCCGAGGAGCACATCGGCAACGTCATCAAGCTCTGCGAGGAGCGGCGCGGCACCCAGGTCGGCTTCGAGTACCCCACGCCCAGCCGTGTGATGCTCACCTACGACGTGCCCTACGCCGAGGTGGTCTTCGACTTCTTCGACCGCCTCAAGTCGATCAGCCGCGGCTACGCCTCGATGGACTACGAGATCCGCGAGTACCGCCGCGACCACCTCGTCAAGGTCGACATCCTGCTCAACGGCGAGCTCGTGGACGCGCTCTCGCTGATCTGCCACCGCGACCAGGCCCACTACAAGGGCGGCGAGATGGCCCGCAAGCTCAAGGAGTTCATCCCGCGCCAGATGTACGACGTGGCCGTCCAGGCCGCGATCGGCAGCAAGATCGTGGCCCGCACCACGGTCAAGGCGATGCGCAAGGACGTCACCGCCAAGTGCTACGGCGGCGACATCAGCCGCAAGCGCAAGCTCCTCGACAAGCAGAAGAAGGGCAAGAAGCGCATGAAGGCGCTGGGCTCGGTCGAGGTGCCGCAGGAGGCCTTCCTCGCCGTGCTCAAGGTCGGGCAGGACTGACCGTGCGGCGGTGGGTCGTCCGCATCGTGCTCGGGCTGCTGCTGACGGGCCTTGCCGTCGCCGCGGTGCCCGCGGTGCGCATCGCGCCGCTGGTGGAGGACGACCTGGCGCTCGACCGCATCGTCGTCGCCGTCGTGCTCGACTGGCGGGACTTCGGCGAGGACAAGGCCCGCGAGCGGCTGCAGTACGAGCTCGACCTCCAGCACATCGGCGCCCAGGTCGACGAAGGGGACTGCGCGCTCGCCGAGGACGCCGACGGGGTCAAGCAGGTGGCGTGCGCCTGGGAGGTGCAGGTCTCCCTGCCGTTCTCGGCCGACCCCTACACGCTGTCGTTCGCGTCCGCGGCCCGCGTCGACGCCCACGGTGTGCTCCTGCGCTGACGTCGGCAGCGGGGCGACGGAACCCCCGATCCGCGTTAGCTGCGAACGGTCTGAGGAGTCCTGCCATGACCCGTCACCCCCTGACCCCCGAAGGCTACGCGCGCATGGAGACCGAGCTGCGCCACGCCAAGGAGGTCCTGCGCCCGTCGATCGTCCGCGACATCGAGGAGGCGCGTGCCCACGGCGACATCAGCGAGAACAGCGAGTACGAGGACGCCAAGGAGCGCCAGTCGCTGTGCGAGGCGCGCATCCAGTTCCTCGAGACCGTGGTCGCCGGGGCCGACATCATCGACATCACCAAGCTCGACCCTGACGGTCGCGTGGTGTTCGGGTGCACGGTGCTGCTCGAGGACGCCGAGTCCGGCGAGCAGCGGCGCTGGCGCATCGTCGGGGAGACGGAGGCCGACGTCGAGGGCGGCTGCATCTCCTACCGCTCGCCGGTCGGCAAGGCGGTGATCGGTCGCGAGGAAGGCGACGAGGTCACCGTCCCCACGCCTGCCGGTCCCCGCCGCTGGGAGATCGTCGAAGTGCACTACAAGGGCCCCGACGCGGCCTAGGCCAGCGTCGCGCCCAGCCGGAGAGGTTGACGTGGACCCCACCGTCGCCGTCGACGTTCTCGCCTTCGAGCGTGTGGTCCGTCCGCTGCGCCGGCTGCTGGCGCGCGGCGCGTCCGATCGCGCCGCGGCCGAGCCGATGTTCGCGGCGAACTGCGGTCGCCTCGCCGAGCGCCTGCGGACCGTGCCGCTGCCCGCGCCGCTGGACGCTTCGGTCGACGAGCTGCTGGCGCAGTTCGACGGGATCGACGCCCTGGGCGAGGCCGACGCGGACGGGGCGGCGCGAGCCGAGCGGCTCGACCGCGCGTGGCAGGTGCTCCAGCGGGTCGACGGCATCCTGGGCCTGCCGCTCGACGACGCGGCGCTGTGGCCGCTGCCGCCACGCCGTCCCCGGTTCCGTGACCGTCCCGAGCCGGTCGAGGCTCCCACGCCCGACGCCGACCCGGCGCCGGACGCAGCCCCCGACGAGGCCGCAGGCGCCGTGTCGCCGTCGGCGGACGACGCCGGCCGGCGGGGCCGTGGACGCGGGCGCAAGGGACGCCTGCGCGGCAAGCGCACCGGCGACCGCACCCCCCAGACCGTGGTGGTCAAGGACACCCCACGCGCCGAGGCAGCCACGCCCGCGGTGCGCAAGGTGCTCGCCGGCGCCCGCTGGGACACGGCCGTCGCCGATCTCGAGGTCGACGACGACCTGAGTGAAGCCGCCGGCGCCGTCGGCCTCGACACGGTGCTCGACGTGCTGTCGCGCGCGCCGCTGGGCCACGACACCTGGTCGCCCATCCACGGTGCCGGACGCTCGTTGCCCGCGGGCGAGGTCGCGGTGGGCGGACGGGTGCGGGTCCGCACCACGCTGTGCCGTCCCGACGGCACGCTGGAGCCCGCCGTGCTCCTCAAGGGCGCCGGCCCGCTGCGCGTCCTATGGCACCGGCCGTTCAGCGGCACCGATCTCGAGCGCCTCGTCGTCGGACAGAAGGTGGTGGTCACGGGGGTCGTCGACCCAGCGCCCGAGGGGCAGGACGCGTCGGAGCCCGTGGAGGCGTCGGCGGCTGTCGACCACGGCGACGACGACGCGATCGACCTGCCCGACGACGCGATCGACGTGCTGGAGTCGATCGACGACGTCGACGATCTCGACGCCCTGCTGGAGGTCGACGGCGCACCGCCGGTGTCGGCCGACGATCCCACCGACCCCGTGGTCCGCCGTGCACCCGTGCGTCGCCTGCTGCGCGACGGGCGCCTCGCCGTGGGCGCCAACGGTCAGGCGTGGCGTGCCCACTACGGCCTGGGCGACGCCGACGCCGACGTGGGCGAGCTCATCGCGTGGATGCTCCCGTCCGTCGACGACCTGGAGGAGCCGCTTCCCGGTCGGGTGCTCACCCGCCGGAGCCTGGTGCGGCTCGATCAGGCGGTGTCGGCGCTGCATCCTCCGGGCGACCACGGCGCGGCGCGCACGCGCCTGGCGTTCGACGAGGCCCTGGTCGTCGAGCTCGGCTTGTCCCAGGCCCGGTTCGCCGAAGCCGGTGAGCGCGGGGTCAGCCACGCCGTGCCCCACCAGCACACCGGGGAGCTGGGGCTGCGGCAGCTCGCCGATCCGCTCGACGACGATCAGCAGGTGGCCTTCGAGGCGATCAAGCGCGACCTCCGCGGTCCGGCGCCGATGTCGCGCGTGCTCTGCGGGCCCGTCGCCAGCACCGTCGCCGACGTCGCACTCCACGCCCTGCTCACGGTCGCCGAGGGTCGCACCCAGGTGCTCGTGGTCACCAGCGACGCGCCCTCTGCCCAGGTCGTCCACGATCGCTTCGAGGCCGTCCTGCGCACCTACGGCGTCACGCCGCTGCTCGTGGCCGGGGAGCCCCGACGCGCCGATCGCGAGGCCCTGCGCCGTGGCGAGATCAGCGTCGTGTTCGGGCCGCCGGCGGTGCTCGATCAGGGCCTGGAGTGGCGCCGCCTCGGCCTGGTGCTCGCCTTCGAGCAGGCCACCTACGGCGAGGTCGCGCTGCGCGTCCGCGGGCTACGCTCGCCGCGTCCCGACCTGCTGGTCGTCGCCCACACGCCGCTGCCGGCCCGGGTGCTGCAGGGGGCCTACGCCGGCTACGACCTGTCGTGGGTGCCGGGCCACGCGCCCGTCGGTTCCGGGACGGTGTGGCGAGAGGGGCAGCGCGAGGAGGCCTACCGGGCGCTCGGCGAGGCGGTGGCCGCAGGCGGTCAGGCCGTCATCGCCTACCCGCTGCGGCGTGGCGCGGCCGACCTGTTCACGCTGCGTGAGGTCGAGGGGCTCGTCGCGTCGCTGCAGGAGCAGGTCTTCGCCGGCTCGCGCGTGGCGATCTTCCACGGCGCGCTCACCTCCCGCGAGCGGCTCCAGGCGTGGGCAGACTTCGCGGAGCGGCGTGCCCAGGTGCTGGTCTGCACCACCACGGTCGAGCAGATGCCGGCGTTCCCGCGGCCGGTGACGGGCCTGGTCGAGCACGCCGATCGCCTCGACCCGCAGCGCCTGCTGGCCCTGCGCGGCTGCGTCGGCGCGGCTGGTCACCTCCACCTCGTCGTGGGCAACGAGCCCGATCCGGTGGGTGCGGCGTTCGTGGGCGCACTGGCTGCGGGGGCCGACGACGTCGACGCCATCGCGCTGCACGCCCCTGGCTTCGAGGTGGCAGCGGCGTGCGGGCCACCGGTGCGCCCGGCGTTCCGCTGGTTCGACGAGGCCACCGACCTGCCGCTGCTCGTCGCGGCGCGCGCCGAGGCTCACGCCCTGCTCACCGAGGACGCCGGGCTCAAGCAAGGCAACGGGCCTCGCGTCGCGCGGCTCGTGCAGGCCGCGTGGGGTGGACTGATGGGGGAGGCCGCGTTGCCGCCCGCGTTCGCCCGCAACGCGCCGGCCGGCGGGGGCGGTGCGCGCAAGAAGCGCAGGCGTCGTCGGCGTCGCTGACCGGCGTCAGCCGGTGGCGGCATCCGCACCGTGCGCCACGGTGGGGGGGCGCAGGTCGAGGCGCTCGTCGAGGAAGCGCGCCAGCCGCAGGTTGATCGTCTCGGGGTGCTCGACGATCGCGGCGTGGCTGCCCTCGGCGAGGATGGTGAGCTCGGCGTCGGGGATCGAGGCGGCCATGTGCTTCGAGCAGCGCAGCGGCGTGAACAGGTCGTACTCGCCGCCGAACACCAGCGTCGGCACGCGGATGTCGGGGAGGTGATCCTCGAGGTCGTGGTTGGCCATCCGGTCGAGCATCGCCAGGAACACCCGCGGCTGGATGTGCTCGAGGTGGTCCATGTAGTGGTCCATGTCGACGCGGGCCGCGTAGTAGCGGTCGACCATGCCGGTCATGCGGCTGAACGCGAACGCGATGGGTGAGGCGTACAGCGGCAGGAGGAAGCGGAAGCTCGACCGGCCGCCGAGGCGCGCGATGCGGTTGACCCAGTCGAAGATCTGGCGGGAACGCCCGTAGTCCATGAACGTGTCCATGGCGCGCCCGTAGGTGCCGAACATCGGGATCAGGGCGCGGATGCGCTCGGGGTGCTGCTTGTGGGCCTCGAGGATGACCTGGCAGCCCATCGAGTGGCCGAGGAGCACCACCGGCTCGTCGACGTGCAGCGCGTCGAGGACGGTGAACAGGTCCTTCGCGTTGCGCTCCATCGACAGGTCGGTGTGGTCGGGGTCGCGGGGGACCGTGGACCGGCCGTGGCCGCGGTAGTCCCACAGCACCACCCGACACCAGTCGCGGAAGGCCAGCGCCACGTACTTCCAGAAGAACGTGGACACGCCGATGCCGTTGCAGCACACCAGCACCGGGCCGTGGTCGCCCAGCACCCGGTAGTACAGCTCCTGGCCGTCGTCGGTGCGGGCGAAGCCGGTGGTGACGTCAGGCACGGGCGGGGTCCTCGGTGGCAGCGCGTGGGGACGCCGCCCACAAACACGTGACCCCGGCCTGGGCCGGGGTCAGCGTCCGATCGCGTCGGAAGGGGACATGGAGCATAGGGGAGTCGAACCCCTGACCTCAGCAATGCGAATGCTGCGCTCTCCCAACTGAGCTAATGCCCCGAAGTGGCACGTCTCCGCGCCGGGCGGTCTCTAACCGTGTGTGCGGCCCGTGCAAGCGCCGCACTGTCGCGTTCACTCGCCGATGGCGGACGCCGCCAGCCACTCCTCGACGTGGGCCACGACGCTCTCGCGCAGCGCGTGCACCAGCTGCGGCCGATCGTCGGCGTAGCGCTCCAGGTTCTGGCGGTAGAGCAGGATCGCAGGGGGGAACCCGCTCATCGCCCCCGCGGGCGAGAGCTCGGGCGGGGACGGGTAGGAGACGTGGCCGAGCAGCTCGGCCGGGGACGCCGGCGGCTCGTAGGCCTCGCAGGTCTCGAGCTCGGGCAGCTCGAGGATGACCACCGGCGTGGCGTCGATCCATGCGGCGACGCTGCCGCCGGCCTCGGTGGCCGCCTCGTGCAGCAAGGCGCGGACGGCGTCGTCGTCGAGGGCGCGGGGCAGCGGGTAGCGCTCGGACAGGCGCCAGGCGCGGACGTAGTCGCGGTGGGCGCCCAGGACGTCGCCCCGACGCTCCCGCAGCATCGCGCGGCCATAGTAGGCGTCGGCGTTGTCGTCGCGCAGGCGCAGCGCCCGCGCATGGCAGCGCCCGGCCTCGTCGAGGCGACCCTGCTCGAACATCACCGTGCCCAGGCCGCTCCACGCCTCGGAGTGGGCCGGATCGAGCTGCACCACGCGCCGGTAGACCTCCTCTGCCTCCTCCGCGTCGCGCAGGTCGCGCAGCGCCTCGGCCTCCAGGAACATGGCGTCGGCGTGATCGGGGACGTGCGACAGCACCTGGCGACAGATCTCCAGGGTGGTCTCGGGGCGTCCTTCGACGAGCGCGGTCTCGGCCTGATGGAGCAGATCCGCCTCGGTGGCCGGATCGGGGGCATGGGAGCCAGGCGGCATCGTCATGGAGGGGTGCCCTGGGGTGGGGGGATGGTGTACCGGTGCAGCGCCGGCAGGCCGTCGCGGGTGGGCGGGAAGTCGAGGTTGACGAGCGCCTGCCGCACGCACGCTTCCGACTCGGGGGAGCCGACGCCGCCGAACGAGAACCCCGTGGGGCGCCCGAGGCCATCCGTGTGCACGTCGACGTAGCTCGGCAAGGGGGCGTAGGCGGCCTCGAAGCACACGGCGGCCGTGGGGATCTGGGAGATGTGCCCCACGCTCGACGGGCCTCGGGCGGTGGCGGTGACGGTGGTGGTGGTGCCGAGGAGCCAGCCCGTGGCGAGCAGCGCCACGGCGCCGGCCAGGAGCGCAGCGGTCTCGATCCGCCGGTGCCAGGGCGTGCCAGCGCGGCGGATCCGCAGCGGGATGACGTGCTGCTCGTGGCTGTTCGACAGCGTGAGCGTGACCGTGAGCGTGTGCTGCCGCACGAGGCGCGGGTCGACGTGCACGGCCAGCGTGTGACGACCGGGGCCGACGGACACCATGCGCTCGGGCTGGGTGGTGACGGCAGGGTGGTCGACCGACAGCGTGGCGCGCCAGCGACCCTTGCCGCGCACCACCAACGGGATCGACAGCACCGCGGTCTGCTGGCCGTCGAGCAGGATCTCGCGCACGTCGGGACCGGGCAGCTCCGCGTGGATGGCGAGGTCGTCCGTGCTCGGGTCGTGCGCCGGGCCGGGCAGCGACGGGCCGACGTCGTCGTCGACCAGCTCGTCGGGGTCGGGGGCCGATCGACCCGAGGCGCCCACGCCGATCGGGGCGCCGGGTGGCGGGGCGTGGGGGTCGATCGACTCGCGACGCGAGCGATCGTAGTTGGCGCGGTTGAGCGGGTCGCCGAGCACGCGCCACGCCTGGGCGACGATCGGATCGACGTCCTCTCCGCGCTGCTGCACCTGGCGCCACGCGCGCTCGATGGCGGCGTAGGTGGCGCCGGGCTGCACGCCGAGCACCTGGTAGTAGTCCGGCGTGTCGGCGCCGAAGGCCCGGTCGACGGCTACCGTGCGCCCGATCCGATCGCGGATCAGCGCGTAGATGTCGAGGAACAGCTCCGCCTCACGCGCCCGCAGCGGATCCGAGAGAGCGGCCTCCAGCTCGCGCCGCTTGCGCTCCAGCAGCACCAGCGCCTCCTTGGGCTGCATGCCGGGCGCGATCCCCAGGTAGGTCTCGATGTCCGGCGTGCCTGCGATGCGGCAGAGCACGCGGAGGGGATCGTGGCGGTGTCGCTGGATGGTCGGGCGGGCCACCGAGGGCACCTCGCGCGGGGCGGACCCCGTTCGGGTGGGCGACGCGGCGATGCGTCACTTCACGTGCATGGTATCGGACATCCGTGCAGCCTGCCGCACGTCGCTCGCCGACATTCCCCCGCGGTACGCGATCTCCACGTCCTGACGGATTCCGCTCTGCACGTCGTGGACGGCAACCTTGAGGATCTGGTCGACGCCGTAGCTGTAGAGGATCTCGATCGGAGTACCCACGGGGCGTGGGGGGAGGCCCCGCAGCTCGACCACGCCGATGACGGCGACGTCCTCCCGTCGCGTGCCCCGGCCCTCGGTGACCTCGACGCGGACGGCCGTCATGCCGTGGTAGGCGTAGGTGAACCGCCCCTTGACCTCGCAGGGCACGGGCGTGCCCTTGGGGATGAGCGGGATCACCCGCACCCGCCGGTCGTGATCGAGCGCGATCAGACCGAGGTCCTGGGTGATGGCGTCGCGGGCGCGGGGCAGGGGGCCTTCGTGGCCACCGTCGGCCAGGCCGATGATCGCGCGCATCGCCGACGACGACATCGACTCGTCGGCCACGGCCTCGCCGTAGGGCGTCTCGTCGTCGAGCGTGGGCTCGATGCGCGTGCGCTCGAGCGGCGTGGCGGTGAGCCCGGGGTGCTTGCGGTCGTGGCGCAGCACGGCGAGCAGGCTCGCACCCAGCGCGATGCACCGATCGGGGTGCTCGGGCAGCATCAGGCGGGCGCCGAACCGCTCGCGCAGGGCCTTCTGGACGTTGGGCAGGAGGGTGCCGCGTCCCACGGCGATGCAGGCGATGGCGTCGTCGGCGCGGTGGCCGGCCTCGGACAGCACCTGGTCGATCAGCGTGATGGCCGAGGCGAGCAGGGGGGCCGTGCGCAGGCCGAACGTCGCGCGGTCGATCGTGGTGCGGACCTCGACCCCGCCGTAGGCGATGCGCGTGGTGGCGCCGTCGCGGTGGGCCAGCGCGGTGAGCGCGTTGTGGGCGGCGTCGACGACCTGCTGGGCGAGCATCTCGTCTTCGGTCTCGGTGGAGCCGCCGGCCTCGGCCCGGTAGCGCTCGACGAGCAGGGAGCGCAGACGCAGCTCGAAGGCGCGCACGCACAGGTCGTAGCGGACCTGCGAGGCGCGCACCGTGAGCATCTCGCGCTCCTTGAGGAGGACGGTGACCTCCAGATCGCGGCCCCCGAGGTCGAACACGACCACCGGCCCGTCGGCCTCGAGCTGCTGGGCACCCACGCCCAACGCCGCGGCGAGGGGCTGGTTGACGAGGCTGAGCACCTCGAAGCCGGCGATCCGCGCGGCGTCGACGGCGGCGTTGCGTCGCGCGCTGTCGTACCAGGCCGGCACCGCCAGCACGGCCTTGCGGACGTCGCCACCGCGCAGCTCGTTGGCGTCCTCGCGCATCTTGCGGAGCACGAGCGCCACGAGCTCCTGGGCCGTCCACGTGCGCTCGTGCATCGTGGGGCGCCAGTCGGCCTCGCCCAGCCGCCAGGGGGCGTCCTCGACGACGTTCTCCGGTTCGATGGCGGCCATCTTGCGCGCCTCGGACCCGATGACCACGCCGTCGGCGTCGTACAGGTGGAGCACCGCGCTGGTGGCGTCCTCGCCGTCGGCGTTGGGGATCACGCGCGGCCTGCCGTCGTCGCCGAAGGCGGCCATCGTCAGGCTGGTGATGCCGAGATCGATGCCGAGGATCGTCCGGTCCATCAGGCTACGCGCCGTCCCGACCCGACGCGGCGGCCGGTCCCTTCCACTTGTAGACGACCACCTCTTCGGGACGCAGCGGCTTGCCGTGGCGGAGGAAGCCGCGCTTGAGCACCTGGGCCACCCGGTTGTCGTCGTCGGGACCCGACGCCTTCTGCAGCTGCACGGCGCGGTGCAGGGACGGATCGAAGCCGTCCTTGGCCTCCATCGGCACCACGTCGCGGCGGTAGAGCACCTCGAGCAGCTCGTCGATCAGGAACTGGAAGGAGTCGGCCACGGTCTCGGGCGACATCTCCTCCTTGATCAGCGTCTGCTGGAACCAGTTCATGCTGTCGTGGAGCAGCAGCAGGTCGAGCAGCAGGGGCTTCTCGGCCTGGTCGGTGAACCCGTCCTTGTAGGACTTGAGCTCGGCGTAGAGCTTGTCGAACGCGGCCTCACGGACCGGATCCTCGGCGAGGCGCCGATCCACGGTCTCCCGCAGGTCGGTGATCGCTTCGGTCAGGCGGCTGGCGTCGTAGGCGGTGGACTCGGGCACGTGACGTCATCCTCCCTGGGGAGCCCAGGTGGCGAGGTTCGCATATCCCGCGCCGAAGTCGATCCGGTCGCGGGGGCCGAAGGAACGATCGGGACTCGACGCCAGCTGGGCGAGCACGTCCAGATCGGGGGAGGGACCCACGCCCACGGTGACCACCGTGGTGCCCTGGGTGCGCAGCGTCTCGACCTGCTGGCGGATGGCCTCGACGTCGTCGAGGCGACCGTCGGACAGGACGATGACGAACCGGGCGACGCCGGCTTCGGGCTCGATCGCCGCGTTGGCGCGCTCCAGCGTGTCGGCCATGGGCGTGGCGCCGATGGCGACGAGGCCTTCGATCGCCTTGTGGATGCGGGACTTGTCGGACGTGGGGAGCTGGCGGACCCCGCCCGGGCAGGCCACGACGGCCATCTTCTGGTGGGCGCGGTCGAGCAGGTCGTCCCCGAGCTCGCGCGCGATGCGGCGGGCCTCGTCCATCGCCGGCCCGTACATCGAGCCCGAGCAGTCGGCGACGATGATGACCTGGCGCGGGGAGCGGCCCTCGGCGATGTCTTGCAGCGTGACCTTGGCGCTGGCGATGCGGTAGGGCAGCGTCAGGCCCGACGCCAGGTCCATCGCCTCGACCTCGACGATGGCGTTGGCGTTGTAGCGGTAGGTGATCGACAGCCGGCTCTCGCCCGCGGGGCGCGGCGGGATGCCGTAGAACTCGAAGTGGCCGAGGACGGTGGCGGCGAGCGGGTCGTCCTGCTCGCCCTGCACCAGCCACAGGTCGACGCACGTCTGGTGGTCGAAGGACGTGGTGATGTCCTCGCGCGTGCGCTCGGCGGGCACGCGGGTGTTCTTGTCGATGATCCGGGCGTTCGCGAGGCCCTCGCCGCGGATGACCGCCAGGCCCAGCGAGTGGGACGTGACGTCGTGGGTGCGGATGTCGACGGGCGCCTCTTCGCCGGCGCGGCGCGCGGACTCCAGCGCGGCGGTGAGCGCGGCCCCGAGGGCGACGGCCTCGTCGGGGTTGATGTCGGCGGCGGGCGCCTTGCCGAACACGCGCTCGAGCATCTCGCGCACCATCGGCATCCGGGTGGAGCCGCCGGCGAGCAGGACGGTGTCGATGTCGGCCGTGGTGAGCCCGGCGTCGCGCAACACCTCGGTGGTGAGCGCCTCGCAGCGGTTGAGCAGCGTGGCGGCCTGCTCGGCGAACTCCTCGCGCGTGAGCGTGGTGCGGAGCACGTGGCCCTGGAAGTCGTGGAAGATGTTGACCTTGGGCCGGCGCGTGAGGCTGATCTTGGCGGAGACGGCCTTGGCGCGCAGGTCGGACACGCTCACGATGTCGGTGCGGGGGTCGACGCCGTGCTTGTCGAGGAACTGCTGGGCGACGTGGTCGATGATCGCGTCGTCCCAGTCCTTGCCGCCGAGCTGGTGGTCGCCGTTGGTGGCGATGACGTCGATGTTGTTGCCGGCCATGTCGACGACGGTGACGTCGAACGTGCCGCCGCCGAGGTCGAACACGAGCACGCGGGCGGTCATGCCCAGGTTCTGCAGGCCGTAGGCGAACGCGGCGGCGGTGGGCTCGTTGAGCAGCGCGAGGACGTCGAGCCCGGCCATGCGCCCGGCGCGCAGGGTGGCGCGGCGCTGCTTGTCGTTGAAGTAGGCGGGGACGGTGATCACGGCGCGGTCGACGGGCACGCCCAGGCGCAGCTCGGCGTCGTGCTTGAGCTTGGCGAGGATGAAGTGCGACAGCTCCTCGGCGCTGTACTCGCGGTCCTTCCAGACGAAGCGGTAGGCGTCCTCGCCGATGTGGCGCTTGACGAACTCGACGACCTGCTCGGGGTAGACCGTGGCCGCCTGCTTGGCGTAGGTGCCGACGATGACGTCGTCGTCCTCGAACAGGATGACCGACGGCGTGATGCGGTCGCCCTCGGCGTTGGCGAGCACCTCGGGCACGCCGTGTTCGTTGACGTGGGCGATCGCCGAGAAGGTGGTACCGAGATCGATCCCGACCGCTGCCGAAGCCATCCGCCTTCCTTCCTCGTGGGGCCGCGGAGCGCTCGGGGACCTGTACGGGTCCCGGGGTGCCCGGCGGGCTGCGGGAGTATATCGGCACGAGGATCCGAAACCCAAGGCGGAGCGCCCCGTGCGCGATCTCGTGCTGGCTTCGACGAGCCCGTGGCGGCTCAAGCTGCTCGCCGATGCAGGCCTGCACGCCCGCCCGATGGCGCCCGGGGTCGACGAGCGCGCCGTGGTCCACGACGACCCGATCGTGCTGGCCACCACGCTCGCGGCGGCCAAGGCCGACGCCGTCGCGGCGCGCTGCCCCGAGGCGTGGGTGATCGGCGCCGACCAGGTCGTGCACCAGGACGGTGAGGTGTTCGGCAAGCCGGCCGACGCCCGCGACCACCTCGCGCGGTTGCAGGCGATGCGCGGGCGGCGGCACACGCTGGTGACGGGCTGGGCGCTGCGCGGTCCCGACGGCCCGGCCGACGGCCACACGCTCACCCACCTGTGGGTCCGCCCCGACGTCACCGACGACGAGCTGGTCGCCTACGTGGCGGGCGGCGAGGGGAGCGGCTGCGCCGGCGGCTACGCCATCGAGGGCCGCGGCGTGTTCCTCTTCGAGCGCATCGAGGGGGACTGGTTCAACATCATCGGCCTGCCGCTACTCGACGTGATGGGGGCGCTGCGGGCCCGTGGCTGGCGGGCCGCATGAGCCGACGCGACGCGGAGCCCGCCCTGCCCGACGTCCACACCGAGCTCGCCGAGCTGACGGCGGCGCTGCACGCGCTGCTCGTCGGGCAGCGGGCGCGGGGTGCCGTGGACGAGCCGGTCGATGCCGCCGAGCCCGCGGCCGACGACGCGCTGCTCGCAGCGCTCGACGCCGCCGCTGCGGCCGCGCCGGAGCCAGCGCCCGAGGTGACGCCCGAGCCAGAACCGGCGGTGGAGGTGGAGCCCCCACCACGCCAGGGCTTGTGGGACACCCTCGCCACGGGTGCCCGGAGCACCCGCACGCCCACCCACCACGACGACGGTGTCGGCGCGGCCGGCCTCGCCCGCATCCGGGAGGATCTCGGCGACTGCACGCGCTGCGGCCTGTGCGCGGGCCGCACGCAGGTGGTGTTCGGGGTGGGCGACCCCGAGGCCGACCTGATGGTGGTGGGCGAGGGGCCCGGTGAGCAGGAGGACCTCAAGGGCGAGCCGTTCGTCGGTCCCGCGGGGCAGATGCTCGACCGGATGCTGGCCAACGTCGTGGGGCTGCAGCGGTCCCAGGTCTACATCGCCAACATCGTCAAGTGCCGCCCGCCCAAGAACCGCAACCCGGAGCCGGTCGAGGCCGCCACCTGCAAGCCGTTCCTGTTCCGCCAGATCGAGGCGGTGCAGCCGCGCCTGATCCTGGTGCTCGGCGGCGTGGCGCTGGAGCACCTGCTGGGGGTCAAGGGCATCCTGCGCAACCGGGGCCGTGAGACCCGCTTGGGCGCCGTGCCCGTCATCCCGACGCTCCATCCGGCCTACCTGCTGCGCAAGCCCGACGACAAGCGCCTGTCGTTCGAGGACCTCAAGCTCGCGCGCCGCCGCTACGACGAGCTGGGCGGCCGCCGGTAGGGAATCCCACCGCCGCGCCCGCCGACCGGGCGTGACATGTGGTGACGCTCACAGCGACACGCGGTGACGTGTGCACCGGGCCCCTCCCGATGCACCTGCCGGATGGAACAGGGCGTGGGACCGGACGAATGCGTCCACCGGACGGTGGTGCGCGGGCCGTGCCCTGCCTCGACGTCACGGGGTGCAGGGATGTGGCTGTGGGTACTGGTCGGCCTGACGACTGCGGTCGCCGCGCCTGCTGACGACGCGGAAGCGGAGACGGCGACGACGTCGTCCGACGCTGCGCGACCCCGGTCGCCCTGGGGCGGCGCGGCGATCCTGTCCACGGCCTTCGTGGCCGGCCCGGTGAACCCCGGCCTGTCCGGCCGGACGCTCGACGGCACGTGGTCGTTCGGCAGCACGTTCAACCCACGCCTGGACGTGGGGCTGGCGCTGCGCGCGCTGTACCGGACGCGGGCCCAGGCCGCGCTGTCGCTCGCGTGGTCCGTCCGGCGTGACGTGCTGCTCGTCGACACCACCACCGAGGGCTTCTCGCCCGGCGTGGGCGGCACGACGTCGACGACCGTGGTCGACACCAGCGACCTGCTCCTGTCCTACGCCGACGACGACGTGGTGGCGGGCTGGCCGGGCGACGTGCACCTGGCCGTCGGCGGCCGGCTGACGATCCCTGCGTCGTACGCCTCCCTGGTGTGCGACCCGCTCGTCACCGTGCTTGGCGCCAGCGTGGGCTCCTGGGTGCGGCTGCCCACACGCACCGTGGTGCGGCTGTCGGTGGGCGGGGACCGTCTCTTCCATGCGTACCCGGCCGCGCCGCGGGAGCGCTGCGGGGTGCCCCTGCGCGGGACGTCCACCGTCGCCACGCTGGCCGGGCCCGTGGCCCCCACGCCCTACGAGGACACGTTCGCGGCCGGGGTGTCGCATCCGGCCTGGGCGGCCGACGCGACCCTGTCCCTGACCGACTGGCACCGCGTCTTCGGCCTGCTGCCGCGTGTCGCGGGCAGCAAGGCGCTCGACCGGGTGACCACGGACGTGGCGATCGGCGCGCGCCTGCACGTGGCGCGCGTGCAGCCGGCGGCGTCGGTGCAGACGCTGTCGGGAGACGTCGAGGTCGAGGCGACCTCGCCCCCGAGCGTGTGGTCCTTCCCGTGGTCGATCGGCGTCGGCGTGGCGGTGGCGGACCACCTCGTGGTGCGCACCGGCCTGTCCAACGCCGCCCCCCAGCTCGCCTACGACCCGACGGCCCGCCTGCGCGTGCTGCCGGCCACCACCACCGTCAGCGTGGCCCTCGCGGGGGCCTGGTGATCGTCCCGTTCCTCGTTCCCCCCACGACAGGAGGCGCCATGTACGCCCGTCTCGCGGTCCTCTGGGCCGCCCTGCTGGTCGCCTGCGGACCAGCCACCGTCGACACCGTCCAGCCGAACGTGGTCGCCAAGACCGTGTTCGACGGGGAGTGGTACTGGCTCGACACCGTGGTCGACGTGCCCTACGGCACGACGGCGACGTTCGTCGGCGCCTCGTCGTCGCTCGAGCGCGTGCGCTGGGAGGTCCAGGAGGACCTGCTGGTGGGCTACCGCAGCTACGACAACGTCCAGGCCGTGGGCGACGACCCGCCGGCCTCGACCACCGGCGCCCCCATCGTCGCCTACCGGATCCTCAAGCAGTTCGACATCCGCCGCGCCTACGACCGGCGCACGGGTGAAGCGTCGAACGTCATCGAGGAGAACACGGAGCGCCCCTGGTACGACCGGGACTACCTGCGGGTGGACTGGTCGACGAACGTGGCCCAGCCGCCCGGGCCGTTCACGCTCGCCGGGGTCGAGGTGAGCCTCGGCGACAGCCACGCGACCAACCCCGACGATCGGTGGGCGCCAGCCTTCGACGACTCCGACGGCGACGGGGTGATCGACCACATCCGCCTGTTCCGTGAGGTGCTCGCCGCCCCCGACACGACGCGGCTGCCCGGCTACGGCGACGTGCCCAGCTGCCTGTTCTACGGCGAGGCCTTCCACGACTGCGCGCCCAGCGAGGTGGTCATCGGCTCGTCCTTCCTGCGGGTCGACCCGACCGAGCAGTACGAGGGCCTGGTCTACGACGACCGCTGGACCGAGACGTTCGGGGTCTTCCAGACGGAGCGCCTGCACTACGACCGCCGGTACGGCGTCACCGAGCCGGACCGGGTGCGGTGGGCCAACCGCCACGACCTGTGGCAGGACAGCTGGACGCGCGACGACGACGGCCGGATCGTGTGCCAGGTCAAGCGCCAGCGCGTGCCGTGCGTCGAGGCCCACCTCGCCGACCACCCCACGCCGGTGCCGTTGCCGTACGACCGGCGCACGGTCAAGCCGGTGGTCTACCACCCCGGCGTCGATCTCGACCCGCGGCTGGCGGCGACGCTGCCCCGGCTGCAGGAGGCCTGGAACGCGCCGCTGGTCGAGACGATCAACGGGCTGCGCTTCTGGTCGTGCGTGGAGCGCAGCGGTGACGCGGCGAAGTGCCGCGGCAAGGACCTGACCGACCTGCAGGCGTTCGTGCTCTGCCCGCACAACCCGTCGCAGGCGGGGGATCCGGCGGTGTGCAGCACCGACCACACCGGGCCCGACGGCGTGCCGGACGGCGTGCCGGACCCGGTCTACCCGGGCGACCTGCGGTACCACCTGCTCGACGTGGTCGACACGCCCCAGCTCGCCAGCCCGTTCGGCTACGGCCCCAGCGCCGTCGATCCGGTCGGTGCCACGGTGACCCTGGCCGACGGCACGCTCGACCTCGGGGCCGGTCGGATCGTGGCCGCGAGCGCCTACATCTACGGCGCCGTGCTCGATCGCATCGCCGCCAGCACCACCGACCTGGTGCGCCTCGTCGACGGCGACATCGCCGAGGACGCCTTCATCCAGGGCGAGAACGTCCGCGCGTGGGTGGAGCGGCTGCGTGTGGAGACCGGGGTCGTGAGCCTGGACCCGCCGCTGGGCGACGACCGCCTGGACGACGAGGACCCGGTGCCGTCGGCCGAGGCCGTCAGCGCGCTCGGCACGATGGACACGTCGTGGTCGGCACCGTTGTGGGCCCGCCTGCGCACGATCCCGCGTCCGACGTCGGCGGCCCAGGTGCGGCCGTACTGGGCGTCGGTCAACCGGGCGATCGAGGCCTCGGGGCTGGTGCCGCGCGGCGGTGTGACCACGCGGCTGGCCTGGGAGCGGCTGCAGGACTCGCCGTTCGACGAGCTGCTGTGGACGCCCGAGACCATCGCCGCCATGGGCTACGACCCCCAGCTGCTCGCCGCCAACCCGGGCATGCTCGACGGTCGGTCGCCGCTGGAGCTGCTCGATCCGGCGACGCACGACGCGCGGGAGGCGGGCCTGCTCGTCGCCGGCCAGCACGCCCTCGATCTCGACGACGGCAGCTACACCAACCCCGCCATCCTGGGGCTGGCGCAGGCCTACCGCGCGCAGGGGCTCGGCTACGAGGAGATCAACGCGCTCATCCGCGACGAGCTGTTCGTGTCGGTGAGCCTGCACGAGGTGGGGCACACGATGGGCCTGCGGCACAACTTCGCCGCGAGCACCGACGCGTGGAACTACCCCGACGCCTACTGGGCGCTGCGTGACGACGGGAACATGGGGCCGCGTCAGGTGGACCCGGAGACGCCCGCGGAGATCGCCGGTCGCATCCGCGAGTACCAGTACAGCTCCGTGATGGACTACCACGGCAACCGCAACGGGGACTGGCACGGCCTGGGCCGGTGGGACCACGCCGCGATCAAGTTCTCGTACGGTCAGCTGGTCGAGGTGATGACCGATCTGGCGGCGACCGAGCCGCTGCCCGGCATCCCCGCCGACGACGCGGTCAACCTCGTCAGCTACTTCTACGACTCGACCGTGTACCCCGCGCCGATCCTCAACGCGCCGGACGGGGGCTTCGCCGAGCTGCACTACACCGACTACCCCCGCATCGCCGACCTCAAGGCGCGTGTGGACGTGCCCTACGCCGAGCTGGTGCCGCGGCTGCCGCCCGACGACGGCGGCGTGGCGGGCTTCGACAGCTTCCTCGTCGTGGGGACCACCGTCCCCGGCGTGGTGGCGGGGGGGCTGCCGGCGGCGCCGTACCGGTTCTGCAGCGACGAGCTCGCCGGCGGCGCGATGTGCGCCCGCTTCGACGAGGGCGCCGATCCGTACGAGATCGTGACGTCCTACATCCGCGACTACAAGGACAGGTACATCCTCGACAACTTCGCGAGGGAGCGGTACGGCTTCGGCTTCGGCGACTACGTGGGCGGCATCTACGGCCGCACGTTCCGGCCGCTGCAGACGTGGGCCCGCTACTACGCGCTGTTCCACACCGTGCTCGGTGCCGGCTTCGATCCCGACGCCGCCGACTACCTCGCCGCCGACCGCGGCCTGGGGGGCTGGACCGTCGCCACGCAGGACACGTTCCGCTTCCTCACCGAGGTCGTCACGCGTCCCGAGCCCGGTCGGTACGGGCCGACGGTGCGTCCCGACGGCACGGCGTGGAACGGTGCCGACGCCACGCGCGCCACCGTCGACATCCCCGTGGGCGAGGGGACGTACTACGCCAGCGCCTGGGACGACGACAGCGGCTACCACTGGTTCGAGCGGCGCAGCCGCATCGGCACCTACTGGGACCGGATGCTGGCGCTGCAGGTGCTGACGACGTCGAGCCCCTACGACTTCGTGGGCTTCGACACGACCTCGGACCCCCGCGCCTACGCGCTCGGCTTCGACGCCCTGTGGTCGGCACCGCTGGCCCGGTTCCTCGGGGCGCTGGTCAGCGACGACCTGCCCGAGATCGCCCCGGTGGTGGACCCCGACGGCGGGCTGACCTTCCCCGACCCCACGCGCCCGTCGGCGGTGTGGCCACCCGCGGGACGGGAGGCGGATCGGGTGGAGCCCGCTGCGTTCTGGCTCGTGCGGACCACCGCCGGCCTGTTCGGCAACGCGCTGCTCCAGGAGGGCTACGACCGCAGCTACCTGCGCCGGGCGCGCCTGTTCCGCGAGGGGTCGGGCGACGCCGTGACGCCTGGGCCGGGGGTCGACGTCGTCAGCTACAGCGACCCCGAGACGGGGCTGGTGTGGAAGGCATGGCGCGACGTCGTCGACGGGGTGGACGTGGGCGTGGGCTCGCGCATGCTCGACGAGGCGAACCGCCTGTCGGCGGTGTGCGACGGCACGGTGGTGCCCGAGGCGGTCGACACGACCGACGCCGACGCCGTGGCGTGGAGCCAGCGTGTGGCCTGCGAGGGCCGCGAGCAGCTGGGCAACGACCTCGAGCTGCAGTCCGCCGTCCAGCGTTGGTTCGACGACACCTGGTAGGTCTACCCGTCGGTGGGGCGGGGCCCGTCGCGGTGGGACGCACCGCGGCGGGCCCGTGCGCGTCAGCTGCGGCGGGCCTTGAACAGGTCGCCGAGCGTGCCCATGCCGGCGGCGCCGGACTGCTTGGCCAGGGCGTCGCGCCACGAGCCGCCCTCGTCGGCCGGACGGGTCGACAGCGTGACGCGGCCGCGCTTGGGGTCTTCGGAGACGATGCGGGCCGTGACCGGGTGGCCCACCCGGAAGTGCTGCGCCAGCACGGTGCCCGGGGTCAGCTCCACCTCGCGCGCCGGCAGCCAGGCGCGGCGGCCGTCGGCGAGGTGGACGCCGATGCCCTGCTCGGTGACCTCGACCACCTCACCGGTGACCTCGGCGCCGACGGCGTTGGCGGCCTGGGCCTCGGGATCGAAGTCGGACGGGGCGAGCTCCAGCCGGCGGCGATCGGGGTCGACGCCCAGCACGCGGATCTCGATCGACGCGCCCACGGGCGGCAGCTTCGCCATGCGGCTGCGGTGGACGAGGCCCTGCAGGCCCGGGGCGAGCTCGACGAACACGCCGAACTCGGTCTGGGAGACGACAGCACCGGTGGCGACCTTGCCCGGCGGGAACAGCTGCGTGGCGGTGTTCCACGGGTCGAGGTCGGGGTCCTTGACCGAGACGGTGATGCGACCGCCCTCGGCTGCGGTGTCGAGCACCCGCGCCCGCACGCGCTGGCCGCGCTCGAACCGCGTGGTCAGGTCGTCGACGTCGCCCCACGAGGCCTCGCGCCGGGACAGGAACAGCTCGACGCCGTCGACGTCGAGGAAGGCGCCCCACGGCTGGACGCCGGAGACCACCGCGTCGACGACGACGCCGGGGAGCAGGCGTGCCAGCGTGGCCTCGCGCAGGCCCTCCACGTCGCGCTCCTCGAGCTGCCGGCGGCTGACCACGACCTTGTCGCCGGTCTCGAGCACCAGGAAGGCGAGGGTCTGGCCGAGGACGCTGTCGGGGTCGGCGAGCGGGATGCGGCTGATCTGGCTGATGGGGCAGAACGCGCGCACCGACCCGACGCGCACCGTGTAGCCGCCGCTGCTGCGCGACTCGACCTTGCCCTCGACGGGCACGCCGCTGTCGAGCGCGTCGTCGAGCATGTCGACGGCGGCGTCGCCCGACAGGCGCACCGAGAGCGTCACGCCGCCCTCGTCGACGGCGACGACGAAGGCGTCGACGGTGTCGCCCACGGCCACCTGGGTGAGCTCGCGGCGGGCGATCCAGCCCTCGGAGCGGGCGCCGAGGTCGACGTAGACGTCGTCGGCCGTGACCCGACGCACGGTGCCGCGCACCTTCTGGCCGGGCTCGACGCGCGGCGGCGGCGCCGCGATGCCCTGCAGCAGGGCGTCCATGTCGACGGCACCCATCGACGCGAACGCCTCCAGCTCGGACAGGCTGGTGGACACGGGCACGTCGCCGGGGGCGGTGTCGACCGCCTCGGGCATCGACGCGGGCACGTAGGCGCGCAGGCCATCGCGGCGCAGCTCGCCGGCGCGGACCGCGCTGCGGTCGGACCCTCGGGGCGCAGGCGAGGCCGACGGCGGCGCCTCGGCGTCGGGCGCGGGCGGCGGGGCAGGGGGGCGACGCTTGAAGGGGGGCTTGCGGGCCATCGGGTCTCCCGGGCGAGCCCGGCGTCCTATCGCGCGCTCCGGTCGCACGCGACCGCTGGACGGAGGGTCGCGCAGGCTGCTAGCAGCCCGCCCATGTCCGACGACCTCGACCTCTGGGACTACGACCTGCCGGCGGGCCACATCGCCACGCGGCCGGCACCGCGGCGGGAGCTCGCGCGGCTGATGCACGTGCCGCTCGCCGGCGGGGCGTTCGTCGATCACGTCGTCGACGACCTCGACGGCCTGTTGCGGCCCGGGGATCTGCTCGTCGGCAACGACTCGGCGGTGATGGCGGCGCGGCTGACGGCGCGGCGCGCCAGTGGTGGCGCCGTCGAGGTGCTGCTGCTCGGCACGGGCGACGACGGCGCCGTGCCGGCCCTGCTCCGGCCGGCGCGGCGGCTCAAGGAGGGCGAGGTCCTTGCGGTGGGGGACGCGGGGCAGGTCCACGTCGAGGCGCTGCCCGACGCGGACGGCATCGCGCGCGTGCGCGTCACCCCGTCTGCGCGCGCGGTGATGGCGGCGGTCGGCGCGCTGCCCTTGCCGCCCTACCTCGGCCGCTCCGCGGACGCGGCGGACACCGACCGCTACCAGACCGTGTATGCGGGTCCGCTCGGGAGCGCGGCCGCGCCCACGGCCGGGCTCCACTTCACGCCGACGCTCCTCGACCGGTGCCGCGACCGGGGCGTGGGGTTCGCCACCGTCACGCTGCACGTCGGCATCGGCACGTTCCGGCCCCTGCGCCCCGAGGACGTCGAGCGCGGCGAGCTGCACGCCGAGCCGTGGTGGGTGCCCGAGGCCACCGCCGCGGCCATCGCCGCGACCCGCGCCGCGGGCGGGCGCGTGATCGCCATCGGCACCACCGCCACGCGGGTGCTCGAGTCCGCCGCGGCGGTGGCGGACGACGGCGTCGTGCGGGCCGGCGCCGGGGTCACCCGCATCTTCCTGCGCCCCGGTCACCGCTTTGCCGCGGTGGACGGGCTGCTCACCAACTTCCACCTGCCGCGCAGCAGCCTGATGATGCTCGTGGCCTGCCTCGTGGGCCGCGAGCGCCTGCTCGACGCCTACCGCACCGCCGTCTCGCGCGGCTACAGGTTCTACTCGTATGGCGACGCGATGCTGCTGGTTTGAGTCCGGGGCCACGCTGGGGACGGCCCGGACGGGCACCCTGCACACGCCTCACGGCGCCGTGCCGACACCGGCGTTCATGCCCGTGGGCACCCGGGGCACGGTCAAGGGGCTCGATCCCGACGAGCTCGTGACCGCCGGGACGTCGATCGTGCTCGCCAACACCTACCACCTGTGGGAACGGCCCGGTCACGAGCGCATCCGTGATCTCGGCGGCCTGCACACGTTCATGGGCTGGGACGGTCCGCTCCTGACCGACTCGGGCGGCTACCAGGTGTTCTCGCTGCAGCACCGGATGAAGCTGACCGAGGACGGGGTGCGGTTCCGCTCGCCCACCGACGGCGAGGAGCGCCACCTGACGCCCGAGCTCGCCGTCGCCATCCAGGAGGCGTTCGGCGTGGACGTGGCGATGGCGCTCGACGAGTGCATCGAGACGCCGGCCACCGAGGACCGCACCCGCGGCGCGATGACCCGCACCACGCGCTGGCTGCAGCGCTGCCTCGACGCCCGCACCCGGCCCGACCGCACGGCGTTGTTCGGCATCGTGCAGGGGGGGCTCTACCCGGACCTGCGCGCCGAGCACGCCGACACCCTCGCGGCCATGGACCTCGACGGGCTCGCCATCGGCGGGCTGTCGGTGGGCGAGGGGCACGAGGCGATGATGGCGATGGTCGACGTGGTCGTGCCGCGCCTGCCCGGCGACAAGGTGCGCTACCTGATGGGCGTCGGGCACCCGGTCGACATCGTCGAGGCGGTGGTGCGCGGCGTCGACCTGTTCGACTGCGTGCTGCCCACGCGCATGGGGCGCCACGGGCAGGCCTACACGTGGTCGGGTCGTCTCAACCTCAAGAACGGGCGGTTCCTGGACGACCCGCGCCCCCTCGATCCCGACACGCCCACCAGCCCCGCGAACCGATTCTCGCGGGCCTACCTCGCGCACCTGCTGCGCAGCGACGAGTGGCTGGGGCGGCGCCTGGTGACGCTGCACAACCTGCACCTGTACCAGCAGCTCCTGGCCGAGGCGCGGGCCTGCATCGAGGCCGGTGACGGCGACGGCCTGGAGCGCCTGCGGGTGCGCGCGGCCAGGGCGTCGTCCGCGCCGTCGGCGGTGGTGGCGCCGGGGAGGGCAGGGGAATAAGGCGCGCCGTCGCGGAGGGGCGTTGCCAGATCTTCGGGGTTGACGCTCGCCCCCGCGGTGCTTCCCTTCCGCGCGGACGCGTGGCGTCCGCAACCCGGGGCGTGTCCACGTCCCGCCGCTCCGGGGCGCAGCACGCGCTCCACCGGTCCCGAGGTCGACACACCATGGAACAGCTCGGCTCGCTCGTCCCCTTCGCGCTGATGTTCCTGGTGATGTACTTCCTCGTCCTCCGCCCGCAGGCGCGGGAGAAGGAAGAGCACGACAACCTGGTCGCCGGCCTCGCCAAGGACGACCAGGTGGTGCTCGGCTCGGGCCTGCACGGCAAGGTGGTCGCGGTGCGCGACGCCACGCTCGTGCTCGAGCTCGGCAAGGGTGTGCACGTCACGGTCGACAAGGTCGCGGTCGTCCGCAAGCAGGTCAACCCCTCAGCCGCCACGACCGACGGCAAGTAGAGGTCCACCGTGGAAGGTAGCTACTGGGTGCGTCTGGGCACCATCGTGCTGTTGACGCTCGGGTGCGTCTACGTGCTCGCGCCGTCGTTCCTCCTCGACGACGCGATCGACACGAGCGCGTTCGAGGGCGCAGCGAAGGTGGAGCCCGCGCTCCAGGCGTGGTTCGTCGCCGACGACAAGTTCGCCGACACCAGCACCGCCGCGGCCGTGGAGCAGCGCCTTGTCGCGGCCGGTGTGCCGATCGAGGGCGTGCAGGTCAAGCGCGTGCTGGCCGGCGAGGGCGAGCAGCTCGTCGTCACCGTGCGCACGGGCACCGACCCGAAGCAGGTCGACGCCGTCGTCGCTGCCGAGCCCGCCCCGCTGGCGGTCTACGGCGCCGACGCCTTCGGGGTCGACGAGACCACGCTCGACGGCGTCGACGACCTGCCGGGCGTGCTCGCCAAGGCGCTGCGCGGCGCGTCGGCGTCGGCCGAGGCCTCGCCCGTGGTCGACGGCGCGCCCGGTCTGGCGGTCACCGACGGCGGCGTCACGCTCACGTTCGACGCAGCCCCTCCGGGCCTCGCCGTGCTCACGGTGGGTGGCGAGGTCGTCGGGTGGGTGCGCAGCGCGGCGTCGGGCACGCCGGTGTCGCTCACGGTGGTCGACCCCGACACGCTCGCCAAGGCCGCCGTGGCCAGCGCGGGCCCGCTCCCCGAGCGCCTCACCGCCTACGAGGCGCCCGAGGTCGATCCGGCAGCCGAGGTGGTCGACACCACGCCCAAGGACATCCCCTGGTGGGAGGAGATGCTCCCCACCTCCTACAAGCTCAACCGCGGCCTCGACCTGCAGGGCGGCATCGACATGACGCTGCAGGTCGATCAGGACGCCGCGGTCGACGCCCTGGTCACCCGCGACCGCCGCCGGCTGGCCGACCAGGCGGTCAAGGACGGCAAGACCGTCAGCGTGCGCAAGGATCGCGTGCGCTTCGCGCTGCGCGTGGCCAGCCCCGACTTCGACACCCTCTCCGACTGGGTCTCCGCCCAGCTCGGCGCCCAGTACGTCTACGCCGACACCATCGAGGACGAAGGTGAGCGCTGGATGATCTGGGAGATGGACGAGCGTCAGGTCGCCCAGATCAAGGATCAGGCCGTCGAGCAGAACCTGGAGACGCTGCGCAAGCGCATCGACGCCACCGGCGTCAAGGAGCCCTCGATCGTCAAGATGGGCGGCGGGCGCATCAACATCCAGCTCCCCGGCCTCACCGACCCGCAGTCGGCCATCGACGCCATCGGCACCCAGGCGATCCTCGAGTTCAAGATGGTCGACGAGGACGTCGACCGGAACAACCTGGTCCGCGTGATCGGCCAGGCCGAGAAGGCCCTGCCGCCGAGCCAGTTCGACGACCTCGACACGCTCAACGAGTGGCTCCACCGCCAGGGCCTCGTGCCCGAGGGCCGCGTGGTGCAGTTCCACTACGAGGAGGGGCCCGACGGCGCGCTCACCCGCGACGTGCCCTACCAGCTGATCGACGACGTCGACATCACCGGTGCCGACCTCGACGGCGCGCAGGTCGGCTTCGACCAGAACAACATGGCGCGCGTGATCATGAACTTCAAGCCGGCGGGGGCGCAGCGGTTCTGCGACATCACCACCGCCAACGTGCAGCACCAGTTCGCGATCATCCTCGACGAGCGCATCCGTTCGGCCCCGAACATCCGTGAGCCGATCTGCGGCGGCACCGCCAGCATCGAGATGGCCAGCAGCGCCAACAGCGTCGACGAGGCCAACAAGCTGGCGCTCGTGCTGCGCACGGGCTCGCTCACGGCTCCGGTCGAGATCGGCGAGGTCCGGTCGATCGGCGCCAGCCTCGGCGCCGACGCCATCGAGACCGGCGTCGACGGCGCGCTCATCGGCGGCATCATCACGCTGGCGTTCATGATCCTGTGGTACCGCCCGAAGGCCGGCCTCATCGCCGACGGCGCGCTGCTGCTCAACGTCCTGCTCGTGTTCGCGCTGCTCGCCATCTCCGGCGCCACGATCACGCTGCCGGGCATCGCCGGTGTCGCGCTCACCATCGGCATGGCGGTCGACGCCAACATCATCATCTACGAGCGCATCCGTGAGGAGCTCAAGCTGGGCGTCAGCCCACGCAAGGCGGTCGACACCGGCTACGACAAGGGCCTATCGGCGATCCTCGACGCGAACATCACGACCGCCATCGCCGGCATCGTGCTCTACAGCTACGGCAGCGGGCCCATCAAGGGCTTCGCCGTCACCCTGCTCATCGGCATCTTCACGACGCTGGTCACCGCCCTGTACGTGACCCGGACGTTCATGGAGATCGTCACCCGGCGCTCCGGCGCCCGCCTGCGGCTCTGAAAGGGAGCGGAGGTACGATGTTCGACCTGGTGGACAAGCTCAAGGAGCGCTTCGACAGCGCGTCCTTCGACTTCGTGGCCTGGCGCAACGTCGCCGGGGGCATCTCCCTGGTGCTGGTGCTCCTGTCGTGGGCGCTGTTCTTCGGCGTCGGGCCCAAGTGGGGCATCGACTTCACGGGTGGCACCGAGATCCACCTGCGCTTCGACGACGACATCGCCATCACCGACCTGCGCGCGGCGCTGGAGTCGCTGGGCATCCAGGGCGACGCGGTGCAGGAGGTCGGCGGCGAGGGCGAGCACGAGTTCAAGGTCCGCATCCAGGACGCGAGCTTCGGCTCCGACGCGCTCAAGGCCCAGGTCATCGACGACCTCAAGAAGGGCATGACCGAGAACTGGGTCGCCGACTGGGACCGCGACATCACGTTCAGCGCCGAGGTCGGGGCCCGCTTCGCGGTGCACTACCAGGGCGACCGCGTGCTGCCCGGCGTGCTGCTGTCCAAGCTCGGCGACATCCAGGGCGTCAAGGTCGACGAGGGCCGGGAAGACAACGAGCTCATCATCAAGCTCCCCGGCCTCGCCACGCAGATCGAGAAGGAGATCAAGGGCGCGATGGGCGACCGCCACTTCGAGGTCCTGTCGGTCGACGCCGTCGGTCCGAAGGTCGGTGAGTCGCTGCGGCGCCAGGGCGTGCTGTCGCTGGCGTCCACGCTGGCGCTGGTGCTGGTCTACGTGGCCTTCCGCTTCGAGATCGCCTTCGCGCCCGGCGCCATCCTCGCCCTGATCCACGACGTGTCGCTCACCGTCGGCCTGTTCATCGTGCTCGGCCGCGAGTTCAACCTGCCGATCATCGGCGCCCTGCTCACCATCGTCGGCTACTCGCTCAACGACACGATCATCATCTACGACCGCATCCGCGAGAACCGGTCGCGCCACCGCCGCGAGGATCTCCCCGGCCTGATCAACGCCTCGATCTCCGAGACGCTGTCGCGCACGATCGCCACGTCGGGCACCACGTTCATGGCGATCCTGCCGTTCATGTTCCTGACGTCGTCGGTGCTCGCCGACTTCGTGCTCGCCATGCTGTTCGGCATCGTCGTCGGCACCTACTCCACGATCTTCGTCGCCTCGCCGATGATCCTGTTCATGGACCGCGTGCAGCCCTACCTGTCCAAGCTCGTCGCCATCGACACCGGCGAAGACGTCGAGGCTGGCGAGGACATCCCCGAGCAGTTCCTGTCCGAGAGCGAGAAGCGCCGCCGCGAGCGCGATCGCCTCGAGCAGGAAGCCCAGCAGGACTAGGCGCCACCGCCGCCCGGCCGCGCCACGTGGCCGGGCAGGATCGCGTCCGGTCGCGGGTCTTGTCGTCGGGCGGGCGCCACCTGGGATAGAACCCAGGGCGTTCGCCAGCCGAGGGTGCCCCACCGGTGCTTCGCCTGATCGCCACGTGCCTCGTCCTGCTCCTCGCGTCGGCCCCGTCGGTCGCGGCGCCCGAGCCCACGGTGTGGTGGCTGATGATCGAGGACCTCGGCTGCATCGACTGCCAGGTCGATGTGTTCATCGGGGGCGACCTGATCGCCAGCCGTCGATCCGGCGAGGTCAACGCGCTCATCGACGTGAGCGACCTGCTGCGCGCCGGATCCAACACGTTCACCGTGCTGCTGCGTGGCCCCGCAGGCAGGGGCAGGATGGCGGTGAGCGTGGCCAGAGGTCGGATCCGTCACGAAGTGGTGATCTTCGAAGGCACCCCTGTTCGTTATGCTCTGCAACCGGAGCCCTCTCCGGATCCTGTGCGCATCGAGGTCACGGTCCCTCCCTGACCGCGCCCACCCGGTGCCGCCCCCCGCCAGCCCCCCCGACGCTCGCGTCACCCCACCCGCCCTCGACCCTCCCTCGCCCCCCTCCACGGCGCGCCACCGGCGCCCCCTCGTGTCCCCCGCGGCGCCTCGCGCCATCCCCCCCCGACCGGTGCACCGAGCCCGTGGTCGCTCCGACTGCGCGCGCGGCGCGCGCCACCCGCCCACCCCCTGCCCGGGATCTGCCTTGACGCGACATCCCAGCACGTTCGTCCTGGACACCAACGTCCTGCTGTACGACCCCACCGCCCTCGAGGTGTTCGAGGAGCACGACGTCGTCATCCCGATGACGGTCCTCGAGGAGATCGACAAGTTCAAGCGCGAGATGACCGAGACCGGGCGCAACGCCCGCGAGGCGTCGCGCATGCTCGACCACTACCGGGGGCAGGGCAGCCTGCGAGAGGGCGTCCCGCTGTCCGGCGGCGGCACGCTCCGCGTGGCGTTCCTGGAGGACGACCACCAGGAGGTCAACCACTGGGGCGCCGACACCAACGACAACCGCATCCTGTCGATCGTCGTGGTGCTGTCGCGCCAGCTCGACGCACGGGTGGTGCTGGTCACCCGCGACACCAACATGCGCGTCAAGTGCGACGCCCTGGGCATTCTCGCCGAGGACTACGAGCACAGCCGCCTGCGCATGGACGAGCAGTACAGCGGCGTGTCGGAGCGCATGGTGCCCGGCAGCCTCGTCGCCACGCTCTACCACGAGGGCAGCGCCATCGCGCCGGCCGAGGCGCAGGGCCTGTTCCCCCAGGAGTTCGCGATCCTGCGGGCCGACGACGACGAGAGCCGCACCGTGATGACCCGCGTGCTCCCCGATGGCACCGGCTTCCGGATGGTCGGTCGCCACAAGGAGGGGGCCTGGGGCGTCTTCGCCCGCAACAAGGAGCAGCTGTTCGCCCTGGAGCTGCTGCTCGATCCCGACGTCACGCTGGTCACGCTCAACGGTGTCGCCGGCACGGGCAAGACGCTGCTGGCCATCGCCGCGGGCCTCAAGCAGACCGCCGACATGTCGCTGTACCGGCGCGTGCTCGTCAGCCGCCCGATCTTCCCGCTGGGCCGCGACATCGGCTTCCTGCCCGGCGACCTCGGCGAGAAGCTCAACCCGTGGATGCAGCCGATCTTCGACAACCTCGACTTCCTGCTGTCGAGCCGTCCCGAGCGCCGCCGCAGCCACCAGCCCGAGTACCAGTACCTGCTCGACAACAAGATCGTGGAGGTGGAGGCGCTCACCTACATCCGCGGGCGCTCCATCCCGAGCCAGTTCCTGATCATCGACGAGGCGCAGAACCTCACGCCCCACGAGGTCAAGACCGTGCTCACCCGCGCCGGCGACGGCACCAAGGTCGTGCTCACCGGCGACCCCTTCCAGATCGACAACCCCTACGTCGACGAGGTCAGCAACGGCCTGACCTACGCCGTCGAGCGGTTCAAGGAGGTCGCGGTGGCCGGCCACGTCACCCTGCGCAAGGGCGAGCGCAGCCAGCTCGCCGAGCTCGCCACCCGCCTGCTGTAGGTCGCGCCATGGATCAGCTCGAAGGCCGCAACCCGGTGCTCGAATGCCTGCAGCGTGGCCGGCGTCGGGTGCGTCGGATCTGGATCGACCAGGGCGCCAAGCCCGACGACAAGGTCTCGCGGATCCTGGCGCTGGCGGCCACCGCGGGCGTGCCCGTCGATCGGGTGGCACGCCCGCGCCTCGACAAGATGGCCGACGGTCGCGTGCACAACGGCGTCGTCGCCCACGCCGACCCGCTGCCCGCGTTCACCACCCGACAGCTGCTCGACCGCACCTACGAGGCCGGCAGGGTGCCGTTCGTCGTCCTGGCCGACGAGGTCAGCTACGAGCACAACCTCGGCGCCATCCTGCGCACCTGCCTGGGCTTTGGCGTCGACGGCCTGATCGTGCCCACCCGGCGGGGGGCGGACGTCTCCCCCGTGGTGCAGCGGGTCAGCATGGGGGCCATCGAGGTGGTGCCCGTGGTGCGCGAGGGGCTGTCGGCGGCGCTCAAGCCGCTGCGCGACGACGGCGTGCGCGTGGTCGGGGCCGACATGGGCGGCACGGCGGTCACCGCGCTCGACCTGCGAGGGCCGGTGGCGCTCGTGATGGGCGGCGAGGGCAAGGGCCTGTCGCCCACGCTGCGGTCCAAGTGCGACGCGATCGCGTCCATCCCGCTCCAGGGTCACCTGGAGTCGCTCAACGTGAGCGTGGCGGCGGCGCTGCTGATGTACGAGAAGCGGCGGCAGGACGGACAGCTCGCGCCACGCGCGTGAGCTGCGCGGCGGCGTTCGGGCCGCGCGCGGCGGGCGAGGGGGGAACCGTCAGGGCCACGGTGCGTGAACCTGCGCGCTCCCCTGTGCCGGACCGTGGTGTCGCACGTGTCCATCCGGCCGGCGGGGTTAGACCGGTGCGTCCTGGAGGTAAGATGCACGACCGTCTCCGCCTGGTCGGCCTGCTCGCGCTCGTCGCGTGCGGCGCCAAGGCCCCCGTGTCCCCGGCGCCCGAACAGGCCGCCACGCCCGAGAACGCCCCGAGTGCCATCGACGCTGCGATCACGGCGGCGATCGACCCGAGCGTCAGCCCGTGCGACGACTTCTACCAGTACGCCTGTGGCGGCTGGATCGCGAACACGCCCCTGCCGCCCGACCGGCCGATCGTCGGCCGTGGCTTCACGTCGATCAGCGATCGCAACCAGGAGATCGTACGCGACATCCTGGAGCACGCCGAGGGCGCCGACGCCCGCCTCGGCAGCTACTACCAGACCTGCGTGAACACCGACGCCGTCGAGGCCAAGGGCACCGCCAGCCTGCAGGCCGACCTCGACCGCATCGCCGCGCTCAAGGACGTCGCGGCGATCCCTGCGCTGATGGTGTCGCTGCCGATGATCAACCCGTTCTTCGGCGGCTTCGTCGAGGCCGACTTCAAGAACCCCGAGGTCAACCAGTTCCAGCTGGCCCAGGGGGGCATCGGCCTGCCGTCGCGCGACTACTACTTCCCCGAGGACGACGCCGGGCGTGAGCTGCTCGCCGCCTACGAGGCCCACGTCGGGCGGATGCTCGGGCTGGCGGGGCTCGATCCGGCCGGGGCGGCCAAGGTGCTCGCCATCGAGACGGCGCTGGCCAAGGCGAGCAAGTCGCCCGCCGAGCTGCGCGACATCGAGGCGATGTACCACCCGATGACCAAGGCCGAGCTCAAGCGGCTCGCGCCGGGTGTGCCGTGGGACGCGCTGTTCACCGCGCTCGGCATCGAGGTCAAGGCCGTCAACGTCACCACGCCCGACTTCTTCCCGGCGCTGGGCGACCTGCTCAAGCGCTCCAAGATCGCCGACCTCAAGGTCTACCTGGCCTGGAACCTCGTCAACGAGGCCGCACCCTACCTGCCGAAGGCCTTCGACGACGAGAGCTTCGCGTTCTACGGCACCCGCCTGTCCGGGCAGGCCGAGCAGCAGCCGCGCTGGAAGCGGTGTGTCGGGCGCACCGACCGCGCGCTCGGCGATCTGCTCGGCGAGGCCTACGTCGCGCAGGCGTTCCCGGGCGAGAGCAAGGACAAGGCCCTCAAGATGGTGGGCGACCTGCAGCACGCCTTCGAGGAGGGCCTGCCCGAGCTGGCGTGGATGGACGCGCCCACCCGCACGCTGGCCAAGGCCAAGCTCGACGCCATCGTGAACAAGATCGGCTACCCCGACACGTGGGAGTCCTACGAGGGCCTCCAGGTCGGCGACGACATCTACGCCAACCAGATGGCCGTGGCCCACTGGGGTCAGGACGACGCGCTGGCCAAGGTCGGCAAGCCCGTCGACAAGACCGAGTGGGGCATGAGCGTGCCCACCGTCAACGCGTACTACAACCCGCTCTTCAACGAGATCGTGTTCCCGGCGGGCATCCTGCAGCCGCCGTTCTTCAGCGCCGACTTCCCCACGGCGATGAACTACGGCGCGATGGGCATGGTCATCGGCCACGAGATCACCCACGGCTTCGACGACGAGGGCCGCAAGTTCGGCCCGTCCGGCAAGCTCGAGGTGTGGTGGGACGACGCCGTGTCGGAGCGGTTCGAGCAGCGCGCCCAGTGTATCGCCGACACCTACGACGCGATCGAGGTCCACCCCGGCACCAAGCTCAACGGCGAGCTGACGCTCGGCGAGAACATCGCCGACTTCGGCGGCGTGAAGCTGGCGAGCCGCGCCTACGCCGACTGGCAGGCCGCCGGCGGCAGCGACTTCGCCGCGGGCGGCTTCGAGGGGTCGCAGCTGCTGTTCCTGGCGTTCGCCCAGAGCTGGTGCAGCAAGGCCACGCCCGAGGTCGAGGACCAGCGGGCCAAGGTCGACCCGCACGCGCCGCCGAAGTTCCGCGTCAACGTGCCGCTGTCGAGCACGCCGGCGTTCTGGGAGGCCTTCTCCTGCGCCGAGGGCACGCCCATGCACCCCGCGTCCACATGCGAGGTCTGGTGACGTCCGACGCGTGAGCCGTGGCCACCGCCCGGCTCACGCGCGCGGTCGCCTCACACGGGCGCCGAAGGCTCCAATGCGGCGTCGAGCACGTCGTGGATGGTGTCGACGAGGTGCACGGTGAGGTCGCGGCGCACGGCCGCCGGGATGTCCTGCAGGTCCTTGCCGTTGTGGCGGGGCAGCAGCACCTCCCGGATGCCGGCGCGTCGCGCCGCCAGCACCTTCTCCTTCACCCCACCGATCGGCAGCACCTTGCCGCGCAGGGTGATCTCGCCGGTCATCGCCATCCGTGGCCGCACCGGGCGTCCCGTGAGCCGTGAGGCCAGCGCCGTCACCATGCTCACGCCCGCCGAAGGGCCGTCCTTCGGGATGGCGCCCGCGGGCACGTGGAGGTGGAACAGGGCGTCGAAGTCTGCCTTGGAACAGCCGATCTCGGCAGCGTGCGCCCGAAGCCACGACATCGCGGCCTCGGCGGACTCCTTCATGACGTCGCCCAGCGAGCCCGTGAGCTTGAGGCCCGCCGTGCCGTCCATGCGCAGGCATTCGATGAACAGGATGTCGCCGCCGGTGGCCGTCCACGCGAGGCCGACCACCACGCCCGGGGTCTCGTCGCGGTCGTCGATGTCGGAGAAAAAGCGGGGCGGACCGAGGTAGCGCTCCAGGCTCGCCGCGGTGATGCGCGCCGGCTTGTCGCGCCCCTCGACCACCTGGCGCGCCACCTTGCGGCACAGGCTCGCGAGCTGCCGATCGAAGTTGCGCAGGCCGGCCTCGCGGGTGTGGTCGCGCACGATGGCCTGCAGGGCCGGCAGATCGATGCGGAGCTGCTCGGGCTGCAGGCCGTGGGCCTCGGCGGCCCGCGGGATCAGGAACCGCCGGGCGATCTCGACCTTCTCCTCCTCGGTGTAGCCGGGGATCTCGATGATCTCGAAGCGGTCGTACAGGGCCGGCGGGATGGGGTCGACGAGGTTGGCGGTGCAGAGGAACAGCACCTTGGACAGGTCGACCGGCACGTCGAGGTAGTGGTCGGAGAAGGCGTGGTTCTGCTCGGGGTCGAGCACTTCCAGCAGCGCGCTCGCCGGATCCCCGCGGAAGTCGGCGCCGACCTTGTCGATCTCGTCGAGCACGATCACCGGGTTGGACGTGCCGGCTCGGACGAGCGCCTGGACGATGCGGCCGGGCATCGAGCCGATGTAGGTGCGGCGGTGACCCCGGATCTCGGACTCGTCCTTGATGCCGCCCAGGCTCACGCGGGCGAACGTGCGCCCCATGGCGCGCGCGATCGAGCGGCCGAGGCTCGTCTTGCCCACGCCGGGTGCACCCACGAAGCACAGGATGGCGCCCTGGGCGTCGTTGCGGAGCTGGCGGACGGCCAGGTACTCCAGGATGCGCTCCTTGACCTTGTCGAGGCCGTAGTGGTCCTCGTCGAGCACCACCTGGGCACGCTCGAGGCTCGTGTCGTCGTCGGTGGCGTGGTTCCACGGCACGTCGCAGACGGTCTCGAGCCAGGTGCGCGCGATGTTGAACTCGGCGCTGTCGGTGGCGATGCGCCGCAGGCGGGCCACCTCGCGCAGGGCCTCGCGCTCGACCTCCTCGGGCATCTTGGCCTCGAGGATGCGCGCCTCGAAGGCGTCGGCCTCGGCGTCGGGACCGGCGGCGTCGCCGAGCTCGGCCCGCAGGACCTTGATCTGCTCCTTGAGGTGGTACTCGCGCTGGTTGGCGTCCATCGCCGCCTGCACCTTGCTGCCCACCTCGGCCTGGATGCGCTGCTGCGCGATGGCCACCGCGGCGAGATCGAGCAGGGCTTGGAGACGACGGGCCAGCGACGGCTCGGCGAGCAGGGCGAGGCGCTGCTCCCACGTCATCGGCAGCGTGGCGGCCACCTGGTCGGCCAGCCGCTCGGGCTCGTCTTCCGTGGCCGTGAGGAGCTCGTTCTCCTCGGGCGTGAGGCCAGCGGCGCCGGCCGTCTCCTCGTGGAGCGCCGCGAGCTCGCGGGCCAGCGCGGTGACGTCGCTGCTGCGGGCGTCGGCCGTGGGGAGGGGACGGAACGGCGCGACCGTGGCGCCGTCGTCGACGAGGAGCTTGCCCACGCGGCTCCACCGCGCGACGCCCTCGACGAGCACCTTCATCGAGCCGTCGGGCAGCCGCGTGACCTGCAGGACGTCGACGAGGGTGCCCACGTCGAGCAGATCGGCCTCGAGGGGGTCCTCGTCGGCCGGATCGCGCTGCGGGACCACGACGAGCGGCATGCCCTCGTCGATGTGGCGATCGACGGTGTGGACCGACGTGGGGCGCCCCACCGGGAAGGCCCGCAGCATGCCGGGGTAGACGACGAGGCCGCGCAGGGGCAGCGTGAGGGCGAGATCGGGCATCAGGGCTCCGGGACGGACCGGCGCGTCACGACCGGCCCGCCAGGCACGGCGGCGGGCACGCGACCCGCGCACGTAACCGGATCGCCAGCGCGGGGTCCACGCCGCGTCAGCCCTGGGGCGGTCCGGGACGGCGCATCACGCGCGCCATGCCCTCGGGCGAGGCGGGCACGAGCCCGTGCTCGGTGAGGATGCCTCGCACGAGCGCAGCCGGGGTGACGTCGAAGGCGAGGTTGCGGCAACGGCTGTGGGCCGGCGTGGTCCGCACCCTCAGGAAGCGCCCCTCGTCGGACCAGCCCCACGTCCACGCGACCTCGTCCTCGCCGCGCTCCTCGATGGGGATGTCGTCGCCGTGGGGGCAGTCGGGGTCGATGGTGGTGGTGGGGGCGGCGACGTAGAACGGGATGCCGTTGGCCGCGGCCATCGTCGCGACCGCGTAGGTGCCGATCTTGTTGGCGACGTCGCCGTTGGCGGCGATGCGGTCGGAGCCGACGATCACCGCCTGGACCTGGCCCCGACGCATCCACGCGCCCATGCTGTTGTCGGCGATGACGCTGTGGGGCACGCCCTCCTGGCCGAGCTCGAAGGCGGTGAGGCGGGCGCCCTGCGAGCGGGGGCGGGTCTCGTCGACCCACACGTGCAGGCGGGTGCCGCCGCGGTGGGCGGCGTAGATGGGCGACAGGGCGCTGCCCCAGTCGACGAACGCCAGCCAGCCCGCGTTGCAGTGGGTGCCGACGCCCATGCCGTCCTCCAGCAGCGGGGCGCCGTGCCGGCCGATGGCCTCGCAGCACGCGGCGTCGTCGTCGGCGACCTCCTGAGCTGCGGCGACCGCGGCCTGCCGTGCCGCCGACAGGTCGTCGCCCTGGGCCTCGATGGCGTGCATGACCGCGCGGATGCCGTAGAACAGGTTCTGGGCCGTCGGGCGGGTGGCGGCGAGCAGGGAGGCGGCCTGGGCCACCTCCGCGTGGAAGTCCGCGTCGCGCGCGAGCAGCGCCGCCTGGGCGATGCCGAACGCACCGGTGGCGCCGATCGCGCCGGCGCCGCGCACCACCATCGTCCGGATGGCGTCGGCCGTCGCGGCGGGGGTGGGGGCGTCGTGGATCGCGAAGGTGTGGGGCAGGAGGGGCTGGTCGATGAGCTTGACGGTGGAGCCGTCGAGCCAGACCGTACGGTAGGGCACGCCGTCGATGTTCATGGGGGCCTGGGGCAGGGGAGGTGGGGGCTTGCGGAGCGTCCGCCCGACGTCGGGCGCGGACGCAGCGGCGTCAGGTGCCGCCCGCGCGGGAGCGGGGCGGGCGCGTGGCGTCGTGGACCACCTCGAGCCGCGGCGCAGCGGCCGCCTCGCCGGACGTCCCGGCGTGCGGAGGCGTCGCACGGGGCGCAGGCGGGGGCTCGGGCAGGGGGCGCAGCTGCGCGAGACGCTGGTGGTCCTGCACCCAGGTCTGCCACGTGCGCAGCCGTCCGATGCGCTCCTCCCCCTCGCGGAAGCGCAACCAGCCCAGGTAGTTCTCGCGCCACCACTGGAAGACGTCGCGCTCGTACAGCGAGCCGTCGAGCATCGGTCGGTACAGCTCCTCGCCGTAGGCGCGCCCGGTGATCCAATCGTGGCTGCTGACGTCGTGGCCGTCCCACAGCACGTACTGCGACGACGCGAACGTCCACGAGCCGGTGTTGGCGTAGGCCCGGTCGTCGCGGCGCACCACGCCGGGCAGGTGGCTGTGGCCGCAGACCACGAAGCGCCACGGCCCCCGCAGCACGTGCTCCATCGCCGGGCGGAAGATGCCCATCGAGTCGCCCATGTTCGACCAGGCGAAGAAGTCGAGGTTGGCGATGATCTCGTCGGCGACGGGCGTCTGCACGCCGAGGCGCTCCCCCACCTGCTGCGCCACCCACGCCGACAGCGCCGCCTTGTGCCCCAGCCAGAACAGCAGCCGGTTGGGCAGCGTGTAGAACTCGCCCAGGGGGATGCGCAGCCACGTGTTCAGCCAGCGCTCGATCGCGTGGTGGAGCTTGGTGTGCCACTGCCCGTGCTCGAGCATCTCGGTGATGTACGGGTCGTACTCGTAGCCGTGGCGGATGAGCAGCGTGTCGCCCACGTGGAGCTCGTCGCACACCTGGAACGACAGCACGTCGGAGAACAGCGTGATGTCGTAGTCGTGGTTGCCGACGACGTAGAACATGCGCCCGTCGCGTGCGAGGCGGCTCATCGCCCCCAGGAGCGCCTTGTGGGCGCGCAGCACGCGCACGAAGCTCCACGCCTGGTGGAAGTCGATCGCGTCGCCGTTGACCACCAGGACGGCGTCGTCGCGCTCGCAGGCGTCGATCAGCGCCAGCAGGTGGCGATCCTTGCCGAAGAACACGTCGGACGGGGTGCCGTCGCCCAGGTGCAGGTCGCTCACGATCCACAGGCGCTGCGACGCGGGCAGGCGTGCGACGACGCGCGGGCGGGTGCGGGGCGTGGGCGTGCCGTCCATGGTGGGCTCCCAGCGTGCTACGAGGGCGACGCCGGATCCTAACCCACGTCGGTGGTCCACCCACCGGGGCCCGGCAGAGGACCCCATGCGGCGCGCCGCCAGCCAGCTGACGTTCCTCGGCAGCTTCCCCGCCGAGCTCCCCGACACCGGCCTGCCCGAGGTGGCGTTCGCCGGTCGGTCGAACGTCGGCAAGTCGAGCGCCCTGAACACGCTGCTGCGCACGGGCAAGGCGGCGCGGGTGTCGTCGCGCCCCGGCCGCACCCAGACGATCAACCTGTTCCAGCTCGGCGACGTGCTCGCGTTCGCCGATCTCCCCGGCTACGGCTTCGCCAAGGTGCCCGACCACGTCGCGGCCGCGTGGAAGCCGATGATCGAGGCCTACCTCGGCGAGCGACCCACGCTGCGGCTCGTGGTGCAGCTGGTCGACGCGCGCCTGCCGCCGCAGGAGATGGACGCGGGGCTCCTCGACGGGCTGCGGGCCTTCGACGTGCCCGTCCTGGTGGTCGCCACCAAGATCGACAAGCTCTCCAAGCACCAGCGCAAGCCTGCGCTCGCCGTGCTGCGCGACGGGCTCGACCTGCCCGACGATCAGCCGATCCCGTTCTCGGCGCGCTCCGGCGAGGGCTACGACGCCGTGTGGGACCGCATCGAGCGGGCCTGCGGGAAGGGGTGACCGATGTCGCGCAAGCCACAGCGCAAGAACCCCTACAGCAAGCCCGACCGGTTCACCCGCGCCGCGAAGGAGGAGGGCTACAAGGCGCGGTCGGTGTTCAAGCTCACCGAGACCGACAAGCGGTTCGGCGTCTTCCGCCCGGGGCAGGCGGTCGTCGACCTCGGGTGCTTCCCCGGCAGCTGGAGCCAGTACGTGCTGCAGCGCATCGGCAGCCGAGGCACGCTCGTGGGCGTCGACCTGGAGCGCCCCCAGCTCCCCGGCACCTGGATCACGCGCTCGGTGCTGGAGGTCACCCCCGAAGAACTGCGGCAGGCGCTCGGGCGGCCGGCCGACGTGGTGCTGTCCGACATGGCCCCGCGCACGGTGGGGGTGCCGTTCACCGATCACGTGCGCCAGCTCGAACTCGTGCGCGTGGCGCTGCACCTCGCCACGCAGGTGCTCGCCCCCGGGGGCGCCTTCTTCGTCAAGGTCTTCGACGGGGAGGAGGTGCCCGCCTTCCAGGACGAGCTGCGCCGCTGGTTCGGCAAGACGCGGCGGGTGCGTCCCGAGGCCGTGCGGCAGCAGAGCCGTGAGTTCTTCGTGCTCGCCACCGAGTTTGCGCCGCTGCCGCCCGTCGCCGATCCGGCCCCGGCCGAGGGAAGCGTCGACGATGCTTGAGTCCAGCCCGCCTTCAGGGGTATGCCTGCCGGGCCGATCCCGTCCCCACCGGCACGGAGGACCCACGTGACGGACCCCACGGGCGGCCGTGCCACGCGTCATCGCTTCGTCATCGGCCCGCTGCTCGGCGCCGGCACGTTCGGCGAGGTCTACCTCGCGCGCATGACCAGCCTGCACGGCATCGAGCAGGACGTGGCGGTCAAGCTGCTCAACCCCGGGCTCGACCCCCGCAGCCAGCCGGTCCACCGCATGCGGGACGAGGGGCGGCTGCTGGGCGGGTTGAACCACCCCGCCATCCTGCACGTGATGGACTTCTGCCACCTCGACGGTCGCATCGGGCTCGTCACCGAGTACGTCCCGGGCGCCGACCTCGACGCGTGCATCCACCAGGCCGATCCGATCCCGGTGCGTGCGGCGCTGCAGGTCATCGGCACAGTGGCCGACGCGCTGCACGCGGCGTGGGAGTCGCGCACCACCGACGGCGGCCAGCTCGAGCTCGTCCACCGCGACATCAAGCCCGCCAACATCCGGGTGACGCCGCACGGGTCGGTCAAGCTGCTCGACTTCGGCATCGCCAAGTCCGACGAGGCCGGGCGCGAGGCCGCCACCCAGCAGCGCATGGCGTTCGGCACGCCGGCCTACATGGCGCCCGAGGTGCTGTCGTACGAGGTGCTCGACGCGCTGCCGTCGCGCGACATGTTCGCGCTGGGGGCCACGCTGTTCGAGGCGCTGGTGGGCGAGCGCTTCTTCGAGGGCCTCGACCACCAGTCGATCGGGCGCCTGTCGAACCGCGCGTCCCGGTTCAGCGCGTGGCGGCAGGACCGCCTGGGCGCGCTCGCCGGTCACGACCCCCAGGTCATCGAGCTCGTCGAGCAGATGCTGACCTACGACCACACCCAGCGACCCTCCGCCCGTCGGGTGGCCGAGGTGTGTCTCGGGGTGGCCGACCGCCTCACCGGCCCCTCGCTGTGGGCGTGGGCACGGCAGCGCACGTGGCCGCCGGCCGGCAGCCAGAAGGGGGAGTGGAGCGGGCGCGTGGTCGACGACACGCAGCTGACCACGGCGGGCCTGACCAGCCCGACCCAGGCCCGCCGCATCGATCCCGAGCGCCGCGCCGGCCTGCTGTCGACCGATCCGATGATCGAGCCCCCCGAGGTGCCGCCGCTGCCTGCGGTGCCGCCGCGCGCACGTGTGGGGATCCCCGCCGACGAGACCGAGCCCGAGGTGCCCCACCAGCCGGCCAACCCCACCATGCCCGTGCTCGAGATGCCGATGCGGGTCAACCCGCTCGCGGTGGCCGGGGTGTTCGCGGTGGGCGTGCTGATGGCGGTCGCGCTGGTCATCGCGGGCGACATGGGCCTGTGGGGCGCCGAGCCCGAGGAGTCCGTGCTGCGGCCGGTGGCCGTGGGGTCCCCCACGCCGGACGCCGGGCGCGGCAAGGGCAAGCGCGGGGGGCAGGGCGGCGGCCGCGACACGGCCCGCACCGCGGCGCCAGCCGGCGCAGGCGGCCCTGGCGTCGCCTGGGGTGCCGCAGGCAAGGAGTCCGCGATGGTGGTGCTCGAGGGCGACCAGGACGTCACCCTGCACCGGACCGGGCGTCGCCCGCTCACGCTGGTGCCGTGGCAGTACCTGCAGGTCGACCCGGGCCCGGTCGAGGTGCAGGCCCGGTTCCCCGGTCGGGGTGGCTACGAGTGGCAGTTCGAGGAGCGCCTCGACCGTGGCGAGACGCTGCGCATCCGGTGCGACGCGCAGCAGTTCACCTGCGCCGCCCGCTGACGGCGGCGCGCGCCGATCAGGCCTTCGCCAGGCCCTCGACCCAGGTCACGAGCGCGCGGACCACCTGGCCCGTGCCACCGGCCACGTAGGGGTCGACGGGGGTGTCGAGGAAGGCGGTGCCCGCGATGTCGAGGTGGGCCCAGCGCACGTCCTTGCGGACGAAGTGCTGCAGGTACAGCGCGGCGGTGGTGGAGCCGGCGTCGCGACCACCGACGTTCTTGATCTTGCCCCACGTGCCCTTGAGCATGCGCAGGTAGGCGTCGTCGAGTGGCATCCGCCACATCTTCTCGGCCACCGCGTCCGATGCGGTCGACAGCTCGACGGCCAGCGCGTCGTCCTTGGTGAACAGGCCGGTGTAGTCGGGCCCCAGGGCCACCACGATGGCGCCGGTGAGCGTGGCCATGTCGACGATGCGGGACACGCCCGGCACCTCCGACGCAAGCAGCAGGGCGTCGGCCAGGATCAGCCGGCCCTCGGCGTCGGTGTTGTGGATCTCGACGCTGACCCCGTTGCGGTAGGTCAGGATGTCGCCGAGCTTGTAGCTGTTGCCGTCGTTCATGTTCTCGACGGACGGCACGAACACGTCCATCGCGACCGGCACGCCCAGCGCGGCGACGGCGCCGACGGTGGCGAGCGCCGTGGCGGCACCCCCCATGTCGCAGCGCATCGTCTGCATGGCGGCGGACGGCTTGAGCGACAGGCCGCCGGAGTCGAACGTGACGCCCTTGCCGACGAGCGCGATGTGCTCCTTGGCGGCGACCGGGCGGTAGCTGACGTGGATGAGCACGCCGGGGCGCGTGGAGCCCTGGCCCACGGCCTCGATGCCCACGAGCCCCTCGGCCTTGCACCGGGCGAGGTCCCAGACCTCCACGGTGACGCCCGGCAGGGTCGCCAGCTGACGGGCCTCGTCGGCGAGCGACTCGGGGTAGATCACCGCCGCGGGGGCGTTGACCAGATCGCGCGCGAGGCCCTGGTAGCGGGCCCGGATCGCGGCGGCGTCGCGCGCGGCCTCCAGGGCCGGGGAGCTGGCCGCGCCGAGCACCTGCAGCGTGGCAATGGCCGGCGTGCGGTCGTCGACGGCCTGGAAGCGATCGTAGGCGTAGTTGCCGACGGCGACGAACTCGAGGACGTGCTGGGCGGTGGCGGCGTCGAGGGCGCCGAACGCCAGCGCCACGGACGTGGCCTTCTCGCCGCGGGCCAGGAGGCCCGCCTTGCCGGCGGCCTTGGCGAGATCGGCCTTCTTGCCCGCGCCCAGCCCGACCACGGCGACCTGCGTGGCGGCCACGTTGCCGAGGCTGGGGACGACCACGGAGCTGCCGGCCTTGCCGTCGAAGCTGCGGCCCGCGAGCCAGGCAGCCAGCTGCGTGCCGTAGGCGCCCAGGTGCTGGTCGAGGCTGGCGGTCTGGCCCGCGGCCACGCCGACGACGAGCAGATCGGCGGCGACGGTCGTGGGGGTCGAGGTGGAGAACGTGACGTCCATGGAGGTCTCCGAACGAGGCTGTGGCGCCAGGACCGCGGGGGCGCGGGGCAGGGGGCCAGCAGAGGTGGAACCACCCGGGGGTGGCGGTCGCGTCGAGGCGGAGTGCGGTCGATGCGGAGAAACGGAACGGGGTCGATGACGACGCTCGGGGGGGCGTCCCCGCGCGTCACGCGCCGCGGAACAGCGCCATGACGAGGAAGACGAGGATGACGGCCGCGGCCAGGAAGGCCATCGACGCCGAGAAGGGGTCGCCCTGGAAGAAGGCCAGGACACGGTCGGCTGCGTTGCGCAGGCCGCCACCGGAGGCATGACCGCCGTCGTCGTAGGACGGCAGGTCGGACCCCTGCGGGGCCGGCGGCGGGTAGTCGTGCAGCAGCGGATCGGGCAGCTCGGCCATGCCGAGCTCGTTGTCGGTGGGCACCGTGGGCGGCGTCTGCGTCCACGGCGGTGCAGCGTCGCCCGCGGACGGCGCCGGCGGCGGCGGGAGCGGTGCTGCGGGGGCCGGCCGCTCCCACGATGCGCTGCCCGGAGGCGGTGCGGTGGGCGGTGTCCACGGCGGGATCCCCGTGGCCGCACCCGCCTGGGCCGTGGCGCCGGGGGACGGACGCACCGGTGGCGGCGTGAGGTGGACGACCGGCTCGTGGCTGCCCGAGCCCAGGGTGCCGGGGGCGATGGGCCGGGGTGGACCCGGGGCGATCGGTCGGGTGGGCGGGCCGGCGTCGGTGCGCGCGGCGGTGCCGAGGTCGGCGGGCCCGAGCTCGGGTGGTGCGGGCCGTGGCGCGGTGCGTGCGCCGGTCGCCGAGGACGGGCCCACCTCGGTGGGGGCGCCCTCCTCGTCGCGCGCGGCGCTTCCTGGGGGGGACGGACGCTGGAACGGCAGCGGCGCCGCGGGCTCGGTGTCGACCACGGGCGGGGGCACGTAGCCGGGGCGGGGACGCACCTCGAAGTCGCCCTCGGAGACGAGCGGGGCGTCGTCGGAGCCCTTCACCCCGAAGGCCACGCGCGCGCGGTAGCGACCTGGCGGCACGTCGGGCAGCACGAACTCGAAGCGCCACTTGCCCGACGGGTAGCGGTCGACGCTGAACCGGCTGCCGTCGACGCGGATGCGGGCCTCGCCCTTCGCGTCGAGGTCGAGCAGCTGGACGCCGACGGCGGTGTCCTCGGGCGCCTCGACCCCGGAGGTGGCGCCGACGTTGACACTGAACGAGACCTGGTCGCCGCCCTCGAACACGCCCTCGCGCGCGTGGCTGCCGAGCAGCACCTTGGACACGCTGTCGACCTGGGGACGGACCAGGTCGTCGACCTCGACGAGGCGCTCGAGCAGGTCGGCCGCGCGCGCGAAGCGGAACGGCGGCGAGGGCTCGGTCTCGCCGGACAGGCCGCGGTTGAGGATGGCGCCGAGCTTCTGCACGGCGCGGGTGGCGAACCGCTTGTTGGCGCGCTCGCTCCGGAGCCGGTCGGAGGCGGCGTCCTTGACGGCGGCGAGCGCCACGCGGCCGAGGCCCTCACGGGGGAGCTCCGGTGCGCGGCCCGTGCGGGTGTCGTCGGGCTGGCCGGGGGCGGCCGCGGTGCGGAACAGCGCCAGGCACAACGCCCACGTGTCCCAGGAGCCGGTGGGCTGCACGGCGGCTTCGGGGGGCAGGTAGGACGTGCGGCCGGGGACGAGGCGGGCCAGCGCCTTGCGGTAGGGGAGGATCGCCGGCACCAGCGGGTCGGCCAGCACGGCCTCGCCCCCGGGGCCGGTGAGCACGTTGGACGGCCGGAGGTTGCCGTGCATCGCGCCGCCGGCCGAGGAGGTGGCGAGAAGATGCAGCACACGGGTGGTGAGCTCGATCGCGTCGGACAGCGGCATCGACCCGGTGATGCGCGCCTCGAGCGAGGCGTCGTAGCGGGGCATCACCAGGCCTTCGCGCTGGTCGGGCAGCGTGACCGTGCCCAGCAGCTCCGGCAGGAAGGGGTAGCGCCGCGAGGCCATCTGGGCCGCGAGCTCGCGCGAGGTGGCCGCGCACGCGGCGGCGAGCGTGTCGACGTCGGCCGCGTCGGACAGCTCACGGACACCGTGGGGGACCTTGAGGACCCCGAGGGTGCCGTCTTCGCGGCGCATGCCCCAGGTGGTGCCCCACAACCCGCGGCCGAGGACCGCGTCGACGACCCAGGCCGCGCCCCGGCTGTCGGTGACGATGTCGCCGCTGTGCATGCTGCTCCGACGGCTTCCAGCGCGGGGCTGGGTGGTCGGTCAGGCTATGGCCCGTGGGGGGTTGCGTCAACCCATCCACGATGCGGTGACGACGGGCGCACGATCCCGTCGCCATGCGCATCGCCGGCCCATCGTCGGGGCCGTGCGCGGCGCCGCTGCCGGCGTCAGTCCTCGTAGGCGTCGTCGACCGCGGACAGGCCGGTCGTGAGGAAGTCGGCGACGGCCTTGGCGAGCCCCGCGTCGGCGTTGGACAGCGGGTGGGCGAGGTTGGAGCCCTGGTAGCGCCAGACCTCGAGGGTGGTGCCGCCGACGCGCTTGGCCGGGTCGGTGGTGGTGCCGAAGCGCTGGTCGACGAGATCGTTGGCGGTGTCGGGCACGAACGGGTCGTTGTCGCCGAGGAGCACGCCCAGGCGCGCCGGGAGGTTGGCCGACGGGATCGCCGCCACCGACGCCGTGTTCGGGTTGGTGCCGACGAAGATGCGGTTGAGGCCTGCCTGGATGGGCTGGTAGCCGGCGACGCTGTTGTCGCTGTAGACGCGCAGGTTGTCGACCAGGGAGTCGACCACGACGGCCTGCGCCGGGTAGAGCGGGCCGCCGCCGGCGTCGGTCAGCGCCAGCAGCTCGCTCACGGCGCGGGCCCCCTCGCCCAGGCCCACCATGTAGAGGCGATCGGTGTCGATGGCGACGGGCAGGTCGAGCCCGCCGCCCGCGGTGAACGTGCCGTTGGCCACCTGGTAGGTGAACTCCGCCATCGTGCGCCCGTCGCGGAAGAACAGGTCGACCGGGAAGTTGTTCTCGGCGATGCCGCGGCGGTTGTGCCACCAGTCGCCCCAGCAGTTCGCCGGCCAGATCGACACCACCCCGCGGGCCGCCAGCGCGGCGGGCAACGAGCCGGCGTGGACCGCGTCGGCGTCGAAGTTCGGGTAGAGCCCGAGCCCCGCGAACACCCGCTGCGCCGCCCACTCCAGGTTCAGGCGCGGGTCGTCGCCCTCCTCGGTGCGGAACGTGGCGCCGGCCGTGGGGTCGTCGGACGTGGGGGCGACCACGTAGTCGAACGGGCCGTCGTGGAACACGATGGCGGCGGGGATGCCGGCGGCGGCGGGGTCGAGGCGCAGATCGGCCGAGTCGGGGTAGACGACGTAGGTGCGGGCGAGCTGGCCGTCGGGACAGGCCAGATCGATGGAGAAGCCCTCCACCCACCAGCCCTCCGGCGCGCCCACGCCCGGCAGGTACGCGACGCGGTCGGCCGACGCGGTGACGGCGTCGATCTTCCAGCAGGCAGCGAGACAGAGCGGTGCGAGCAGGATCAGGCGCAAGCGGGCCTCCAACGGGCGGCAGCATAGCGGATGCCCTCCGGCGCGGAAAGGGCCGGTGGACTCGCGGTGCAGGGGTCAATCGGCTAGGAACGGCCTTCCTTCGGAGCCAGCATGGCGCCCCCCGATCGCACCACGGCACACCCGACCGATTCGGCCCCTTCGTCCGGCATCCCGCGCAAGGTGTGGTTCCACACGTTCGGCTGCCAGATGAACGTGTACGACACGGGCAAGATGCGCGCCCAGCTGTCGGCCGACGGCTACGTCGACGCCGAGGGCCCCGACGACGCCGACCTGATCCTGCTCAACACCTGCTCGATCCGCGAGAAGGCCGTGCAGAAGATGGAGTCGGCGCTCGGCGGCTACCGTCGCCTCAAGCGCGACGGCCGCCCGCTCGTGATCGGCGTCGCCGGGTGCGTGGCGCAGCAGGAGGGCCAGACGCTCCTCGATCGCCACGCCGATCTCGATCTGGTGTTCGGTCCCGACGGCGTGCCCCACGTGCGGTCGCTCGTGGCGCGGGCGCGCGAGGGCGCGCGGGTGCTCGACACCGAGTTCCTCGACCTCGACACCTACCCGTTCGTGCCCGACGTCGACCCGGGCCCCCAGGGCGTGGGCGCGTTCGTCACGATCCAGAAGGGCTGCGACAACAAGTGCACCTTCTGCATCGTGCCCACCACGCGCGGCGCCGAGGCCAGCCGGCCGAGCGACCAGATCCTCGACGAGGTCCGGGCGCTGGTGGCGCGCGGGGTCTCCGAGATCACGCTCATCGGCCAGAACGTGAACTCCTACGGGCTCAAGACCCCGGGCGAGATCACCTTCGCGCGCTTGCTGCACGCCGTGGCCGCCGTGCCCGGCGTGCGCCGCATCCGCTACACCACCAGCCACCCGCGCGACATGGGCGACGACGTGGTGGAGGCCTACCGCGCGCTCCCCGCGCTCACGTCCCACCTGCACCTGCCCGTGCAGTCCGGCAGCAGCCGCGTGCTCCGGCGGATGAAGCGGTTCTACACGCGCGAGCGCTACCTCGAGGTCGTCGCCGCCCTGCGCGCGGCGCGGCCCGACCTCGTGCTCACCACCGACATCATCGTCGGCTTCCCTGGCGAGACCGACGACGACTTCGACGCCACGATGCAGATGGTCGAGGAGGCCGACTTCGTCGGCGCGTTCTCGTTCAAGTACAGCCCGCGCCCCGGCACGCCCGCGCTGCGCCTCGCCGACGCCGTCCCCGACGCCGTGGCCTCCGCCCGCCTCGATCGGCTCCAGCAACGGCTGCGGGAGCGGTCGCTGGCGTGGTCGCGGCGCCACGAGGGCCAGGTGGTCGAGGTGCTCGTCGAAGGTCCCAGCCGCCACGACGAGGCGGTCGTCTGCGGGCGCACGTCCGGCAACCTGATGGTCAACTTCCCTGGCGACACCAGGCTGGTCGGCCAGCTGGTGGCGGTGCGCGTCACGCGCGGGTTCACCAACTCGGCGCGCGGCGAGCGGGTCGACTAGCGGATGACGCCGCGCGCGCCCGGAGCGGGGCGGCTGGCGTCCGGCGGCGTCGACGTCGATCCGGGAGGGCTCGTCCTCGCCGGCACGTTCACCGTGCTCTGGCTGGCCTGCCCGCTGTTGCTCGCTGCGGTGGGGGTGGGGCTCGCGCGCCTCGTGCTCGACGCCCGGGGCGACGCGGCCGGGGATGCGCTCGCACTCGCCACGTCGCCGGGGTTCATGGCGGCGCTGCTGCCCGCCCAGTTCGCGCTGATGCTCGCGCTCCTGCCGGTCACCGCCACCCTGGTCGACCGTCACTGGTATGCCTCCCACGACGGCGCGGCCGTCCCGCGGGGCTGGCGCGCGCTGCTCGCGCTCACACCACCGGCGGCGCCCGTGGCTGCGCTCGCGGTGGGGATCGGGCTCGTCGTGGGCTGGGCGCCGGGGTGGATCGCCGAGCAGCTGCTGGAGGCCTACCCGATCTCCGACGGCGGCACGCTGGCCCAGGTGGCCGAGGCGATGGCCCAGGGCGGCGCCGTGTCCAAGGCGCTGCTCGTCGTCGAGATCGGGCTCCTCGCGCCGGTCGCCGAGGAGCTCGTGTTCCGCGGCTTCTTGTGGGACGCCCTGGCGCGTCGGTGGGGCGCGCAGGGGGCGTGGGCGGTCACCTCGGTGCTGTTCGCGGCCTACCACCTCGACCCCGTGCACGCGACGGCGGTGCTGTTCACCGGCTTCGTGCTCGGCGCGCTGCGGGGGCTCACGGGATCGGTGTGGCCCGGTGTGGTGGCCCACGCGGTCAACAACAGCGTGGCGATGGTCGCGCTCTGGCGCCTGCCGCCGGGCGCGGCGGAGACCTCCACGCCGCCGGCGCAGGCCCTGGCGGGCGTGCTGCTGTCGATCGTCGGCTGTGGCGCCGTGGCGTGGTGGACGGGCGCGCGCGACCGGCGGCCCGCGTCGTGAACGCCACCGCGCCGTTGTCACGCTACCGGGCCGTCTACCGCACGGTCCGGCGCCGGGAGGCGGCGGCCCAGGGCCTGGCGGCGCGGGGCCTGCGGGCGCTGCTGTTCGTCGCGGTCACGGTGGCGCTGCTGCCGCTCGTCCAGCCCGTGTTCCTGGCCTTCCTCGACGAGGCGCCGTCCACCTGGGCCGACGGGCTCGCCGGCGCCTGGGGCCGGGCCGGGCTCCTGCTCCTGGCGGTCGCTGGCCTGTCGGCCCACGGCACGGTGCTGCGGGGACCGGCACGCGCCGCCCTGTCGCTGCATCCGGTGGATCCGGCGGCCGTCACCCGTGTCGAGCTCGAAGCGGCGGCGCGGGGGCTCGTGCCGCTCGTCGCGGCCACCGCCGTCCTCGCGCTCCCCATCGCGCGCACCGCCGGAATCGTGCCCTGGGCCCTGGGGGTCGCGGTCGTCGCGGGGGCTGCGGCGCTGGGTCTGGTCGCCGGTGCGCTCGCGCTGCTCGGGGCCATCGCGGTGGCAGAAGACCCGCGGTGGGCGCCGCTGCTCGACGGGGTCCGCGGCAACAACCCGCGCCCGCAGGCCGCGCTCATCTACGCGCTGGCGCCGTCGACGCTGATCGGTGGATGGCTGGTGATGGCCGCGGCGGACGGGGCGGTGGCGCTGGGACAGGGCCGCCTGGCGGGGGCGGTGTGGGTCGCGTTGCCGTGGATCGCGGCGGCGATCGGGCTCGGTGGCGTGCCGTCCCTGGCGCGGCGCACGTGGTTCCCGGCGAGCGCCGTGCTCGCCGAGGTGCGCGCCCGGTACGACGCGGTCGAACACCCCGAGGAGGCCCGCCGCGTCTACCTCGACTGGACGGTCCGGTGGCTCCCGGACGGCGTGGGACGGCTCGCGCTGCTGTTGTTCCGCTACGGCTGGCGCGCGCGCCGCGCGGTCGTGTCGGCGCTGTGGCTGGCGGCGCTCGGGGCCGTGGCCGCGGGGTGGACGGACGCCGACGGCGGTCCGCTCCGGGCGGGCCTGGTGGCGGCGATCGGGGCCTGGTGGGTCGGCAGCCTCGCCGTGTTCCAGGCGCGGGACGAGCCGCAGTTCCTGGGCGTCTGGTTGCCGCGTCCGCCTGCGCTGGCGCTCGCGGCCACCGCGTGGTGCGTGGTCGCGTGGGCGCTGGGGCCCGCGTTGGTCGGTGCGGCGGCGGTCGCCGTGCGGGTCGGCCCGGGGGCGGCCGTGATCACGCTGGGCGTCGCGGTGGGGCACGCCGCCGTCGCTGGCGGTGCAGCGTCGGTGTGTGCGCGCTGGCGCGGCCGGGGCCTGGCGCCGTACGTGGCGGGCGCGGTGCTCGCCGGTGCGGGCACGGCGGCGGCGCTGCTCGGAGGTGGAGCGTGAGCGCACCGGTGGTGCAGATCGCGGGCGTGTCGAAGACGTTCGGCCGTGTCACGGCGGTCGACGGCGTGGATCTTTCGCTCGAACCTGGCACGTTCGTCGGTCTCATCGGCCACAACGGCGCGGGGAAGTCCACGCTGCTGTCGATGCTGGTGGGCTTGCTCCGTCCCACCACCGGCACCATCCGCATCGCGGGTGTCGACGTCCACGCCGACACGCGGTCGGCGCTCGCCCACCTGGGCGCCGTCCCCGAGCACCCGGCGTTGTTCGAGTACCTCTCCGCGCGGGAACACCTCACGTTCGTGCGCGACGTCCGCGGGGGAGGCGACGTGGACGCGGCGTTGGACCTCACCGGCCTCGGCGACGACGCCGACCGGCCAATCCGCGAGTACAGCCAGGGGATGCGCCGCAAGACGGCGCTGGCCGCGGCGATGCTCGGCACGCCGAAGGTGCTGGTGCTCGACGAGGCGATCAACGGCCTCGATCCCCCGTCGGCCGCGCGCATGAAGCAGGCGCTGCGCGCGCGGGTCGACGCGGGCACGACCGTGCTCCTGTCGACGCACGTGGTGGAGACGGTCGAGGCGGTGGCCGACCGCGTGGTGATGCTCGCCCACGGGCGCGTCGTGGCCGACGTCCCACGGGGCAGCCTCGGCGCGGGCGCCCTGGAGCAGCTGTTCCTCGAGCGGCTGGAGGCCGAGCAGCAGGCGCGCCGGTCGTCCTAGGGGGCCGCCGCGTCCAGGCCGCAGAGCGCGGTCAGGTCGAGGGTGTCGACGGGCGCCTTCGCACGCGCCCCCACCCACGGGGTGTCCGACTCGGCGGCGAGATCGGCCTGGCCCTGGACCACCGCGGGGCCCCACGCCTCCACGTCCGCGCACAACGCGTCGCGTGCCTCGGGGAGCTTGCGATCCTCGAGCCAGCGACGCACCGCGGGCTTGTAGACGGTGGGGTACTGCAGCTCGTCCCAGTGCTCGTCGACCCAGTCCGCCCAGTGGAAGTCGCGGACGCGTGCGATGCAGCCGTCGTCGGCGACGGCGAACAGGCCCTGGTCGGGGTCGAACAGGCTGGCGTAGAAGCGGTAGCCCTGCCAGTTGGCGTACAGGTCACCGTACGAGAACGCCGTCGACGTGTACCAGCCAAGCCACGTGTTCTCGGTCCACGTGCCCCAGTCCACGGCGCGGTCCACGTGGCCACCCCGCGCCTTGCGGTAGTACCGGTAGCCGGTGTCGAGGAAGTGATCGGCCTTGTCGGTGCCGGTGCGGACGCCCGCCAGCTCGATCGTGGAGCACGTGCCCGCCATCGACAGGATCGGCGCCCGTGCCCACGGGATGCCGCCGAACACGTCGCTCCGGTCGACGTGGAACGCCAGCCGGTCGATCGCGTCGTCGGCCTCCAGCCACGCGGTGTACTGGCCATAGCCCAGCGCCTTGACGCCCTTGCGGTCGGCCGGCTTGTCGCGCTGGCCGACCCGTCGCACGATCTCGGCAGCCAGCACCTCGGCGCTGCGGTCGACGTCGGCGGCGCACTGCAGGCGCGCGTTCGCGGCGGCCACGGCGTCGTCGAGCGCGTCGTCGAGGTGGGCGTCGGCGGCGGGCGCGGCGTCACGGAGTGGCGCGTTCCGTGCGGTGAGCTGGTCGGTCTCCCAGGCGTGCGCACGCTGGAGCAGGAGCCACGAGAGCGTGACGAGGACGACACCAGGACGGGCTATGATGAGGCGCACGGGAGACCATCCGATGGCTTGGAGCCACAACGACCGACGCCTTGCCCCGTTGCGCGCCGCGCTGCACGCGGCCGGCCGGTCGTGGTGGGTGGCGCTCGGGCTGGTGTCCGCCGGGGTCGGCGTGGTCCCACCCTCCGCCGTCGCGTGCGACGACGGCGTGCACCTCGACGTGATCACGCTCAACGCCTGGGGTCTGCCCCCCCCGCTCGCACCCCACCGCCACGCCCGCATGGCCGCCATCGCGCGGTGGATCGATCACGCGGACCCGGACGTCGTGGCGATGCAGGAGGTGTGGGACGGCGCCGTCGCCGACCTGCCGCTGGCCGTCCACCGCTCCGGCCGTGACGGTGACGACGGCCTCGCGTTCGCGGGTCGACTGTCGGGCGACGCCGTCGACGTGCTGCACTTCGCCCACGCCCGCGGCTTCGATGCCTTCAAGCGCAAGGGCGCCCTGCGCACCCAGGTGCGCCTCGGGGAGACGGAGGTGTGGCTGGTCGTCACCCACCTGCAGGCCGGCCGCGGTGCGGCGAACGCGCTGGTCCGCGAGGCCCAGCTCGACGAGCTGCTCGCCTGGATGGCGCCGCTGCAGGGCCCGGTGATCCTGCTCGGCGACCTCAACATCGACCGCGACCACGGCGAGGACGCGCCGGCCTTCGCGCGGCTCGCCGGGGCCCACCTCGACGACGTCGCGGAGGGTCTCGGGGTGCTCGACGCGACCTACCCGGGCGACGGTCGCCGCTACGACCGCATCCTGCTGCGGCGCGGCACCGGTCGTCACCTCGTGGCCGAGGCCGTCCAGGTGGTCCACTTCGACGCGGAGGACGGGGGCGACGGCGCGCCAGACCTCGCGTTCTCCGACCACCGCCCGGTGCGTGCGCGGCTGCGTCTCGTCGACGACGCGCGGCCGTGAGGCTTTGGGCCGTGTGAGACGCCGCCGTGGAGGTCAGGCCTCTGCGGGCGTGTCCTGGAACTGCTGGCGGAAGAGCTCGGCGTAGCGGCCGTCGGCGGCGAGCAGCGTGGCGTGGTTGCCGAGCTCGACGATGCGGCCTTTCTCGAGCACCGCGATCCGATCGGCGTGGACGATCGTGGACAGGCGGTGGGCGATCACGAGCGTGGTCTTCGCGGCGAGGATCGCGTCGGTGGCGTCCTGGATGCGCGCCTCGGTGAGGGAGTCGACGCTGGCAGTGGCCTCGTCGAGGATGACCACCTGCGGGTCGTAGGCCATCGTGCGCGCGAACGACAGCAGCTGGGCCTCGCCCGAGGACAGGTTGCGCCCGCCCTCCTCGATGTGGCCGTCGAGGCCTCCGAGCCGCTGCACCACGGCCTCCGCCCGCACGAGGCGGATGGCCTCGCGCAGCGTCGCGTCGTCGATGTCGCGCCCGAGCGTGAGGTTGAAGCGCACGTCGCCGGGGAACAGCTGCACGTCCTGGTGGACGCTGCCGATCGCGTGGCGGACGGTGGCGGTGGGCAGCTCCTGCAGGGGCACCCCGTCCAGCGTGATGCGGCCCGTCCAGCCCTCGTAGGCGCGGGTGAGCAGCTTGCCGATGGTGGTCTTGCCCGAGCCGGTGCGGCCGACGAGGGCGACGACCTCGCCGGGCTGCAGCTCGAGCGAGACGTCGGACAGCACCGGCGGCCCGTCGCCGTAGGCGAAGGTGACGTGCTCGAGCGCCACGTGCCCGCGCGGCGCCGGCAGGCTGCCCGTGCCCTCGTGGATGTGCTCGTGGGTCTCCAGGAGCCCGAAGATCTTGGACAGCGCGGCGCCCGCTCGCTGGATGACCGCGATCTTCGCGGACAGTTCCTGGATGGGGCGGAAGAGCTTGTTCACGTACTCGATGAACGCGGCGAGCACGCCGGCGGTGGCGACGGTGCCGAACAGGCCACCGCTTCCGTACCAGAGCATCAGCGCCAGCGTGATCGACGTGAAGCCGTCGACCGTGGCGTACATCAGCGCGTCGAACACGTTCGTGCGGATGGTGGCGTCGCGGTAGCGGTAGAGGCGCTCGTCGAACATCGCCAGGGTGCGCGCCTCGTCGCGGTACAGCTGCACGATCGGGATGCCCTCCAGACGCTCCGACAGGTAGGCGTTGAGGTCGGACAGGCTCGTGCGCACCAGGTGGTAGAGCGTGCGCAGCCGGCGCCGGAGCAGCTCGACGACGAGTGCCAGCGGCGGACCGACGAGCAGCAGGGCCAGCGTGAGTCGGGCGTCGAGCCACAGCATGGCGCCGAGCACCAGCGTGACCTGGCAGATGTCCATGAAGATGGTGAGCGCGCCCGCCGTGAGCGTCTCGCCGAGCGCCTCCACGTCGTTGGTGGCGCGGGTGAGCAGGCGCCCGGTGGGCGTGCGGTCGAAGTGACGCTGCGCCAGCTTCAGGGTGTGGGTGTAGACCGCGCGCCGGACGTCGGTGATCGTGCGCATCGCGGCGTAGGACAGGGCGAGCGTGTGCCCGGTCTCGGTGAGGAACCCGGTCACCACCGCGGCGAGGAAGAACAGCGCCACCCGCTGCAGGCCGGGGAGGTCGCCCGGGGTGATGTAGCGATCGATCGCCTGCTGCAGCAGCCACGGCTGCAGCGCCACCAGGATCGCGGTGAACGGGGCGAGCGCCAGCGCCAGCGCGTAGAGGCGACCGTGGCGCTTGAGGAAGGGCCACAGGCTCACCCACAGCGACGCGTCGGAGCGGTCGTGATCCTCGCTCATGCGCCCTCCGCCTGCTGCTGCTGCCACGTGTCGCGGTAGGGGCCAGGGCGGGCCTGGAGCTCGGCGGGCGTGCCGAAGTCGACCATACGGCCGCCGTCGAGCACGAGCACGTGGTCGGCGTGCTGCAGCGCCGACACGCGGTGGGCGACGATGACCGTGGTGGTGCGGCCGCTGTCGCCCCGACCCCGGATCGTGCCGATCAGCTCGGTCTCCGTGGCGTGGTCGACCGCGGAGAGCACGTCATCGAGCAGCAAGAGGTGGTGTTCGCGCACGAGGCCGCGGGCCAACGCCGTGCGCTGCCGCTGCCCGCCAGACAGGCGGACGCCGGACTCGCCGACGAGCGTGCCGGTGCCGTCGGGCAGGGCCTCGATGTCGGGCGACAGGGCGGCGAGCCCCACCGCGCGGGAGAGGCGCTCGGGGTCGTCGGCGCCGAGCAGGATGTTGTCGGCCATGGACTCGCTGAACAGGAAGGGGCGCTGGGGCACGAGCGTCATCCGCTCGCGCCAGGCGTCGAGGTCGAGGTCGAGGACGTCGACCCCGTCGACGAACACCGTGCCCCGGGGCGGGTTGTACATGCGCGACACCAGCTGCAGCAGCGTGGTCTTGCCGGACCCGGTGAGGCCGAGGATGCCGAGCGTGCCGCCGGCCGGCACCGTGAGGCTGATGCCCTGGAGCGTGGGGGCGTCGCCGCCCGGGTAGGTGAAGTGCAGATCGCGCAGCTCCAGCGCCGGCGCGCGTGGCGCCGGCACCACCGGCACCGCACCCGGGCCGGACAGCTCGGGGCGGTCGGCCGGCTCGCCGTCGATCGCGTCGATGCGCTCGAGCGCCGCCTGGGCCTGCTTGATGACGCTGTAGATGAACGACGTCGCGCGCAGCGGGCGGGTGACGTAGGCGACGAGGGTGGTGAAGGCGACGAGCTCGCCCACCGTGATCTCGCCCCGCATCGCCATCGGGCCGCCGAAGTAGAGCAGCAGGAACAGGTTGACGTCGGCGGCGAACGCCAGCGTGGGACCCAGCAACGCGCGGATCCAGGCCTGCTGGAGCATCGTGTCGAGGTAGGCGCCGTTGCGCGCGTCGAACTGGTCGGCGAAGGCGTCCTCGGCCACGAAGCCCTGCACGGTGGCCACGCCGCGGTAGCTGGCGAGGATGTGGGACGACAGCGCGGCCGCCTCGATCTGCAGGCGACGCATCAGGTGGAACATGCGCTGGATGAACACCTGCACGACGACCAGGGCGACCGCCAGCGGCACCACCAGGTAGAGCGTGAGCTGGGGCGACAGGCGCGCCATCGCGCCGCCGGCAAAGCCCACGGCGAGCACGGCGTTGACCACCTGCAGCACGCCGAAGCCGGCGAGCAGCCTCAGCATGTTGACGTCGGACGACACCCGGCTGAACAGGTCGCCCGTCTCGTAGCGGCGCAGGAACGCGGGCTGGTGGCGCAGCATCGCCGCGAACAGGTCGCGCTTGAGCGCGGCCTCCACCAGCCGGCCCGGCGTGAAGTAGAGCACCCGCGACAGCGTGCGCACGGCGATGATCACCAGGCCCATGAGGGCCACGGCGATCGCGGATCGCAGGACCACGCTGCGGTCGCCGCCGTGGGCGAGGGCATCGACGCCCTCGGCGACGTACATCGGGATGGTGACCGACAGCCACGTGGTGGCCACGAGCGCGGCGGTGCCGCCCAGGTACCAGGGCCAGAACGGCAGCATGTAGCGGCGCGCGAAGCGCAGGGTGGACGACACGGCGACCTCGGCGAGCCCGAGGGCGTAACCACGTCGCCGCGAGCGCGGGGCGGATCCGGACCGACCGTCACGCGGTGCGGTCATCCGATGTCCGCTTCACCCCGTGTTGCGCAGGCCCTGGGCGACCCCGTTCAGCGTGGTGCCGAGCGCCTCGGTGAGCGCCGCGCGCTCGGGCGCGTCGTCCGGGAGCGCCCGCTGGCGTCGGAGCAGGCTGATCTGCAGCAGGTTCAGCACGTCGACGTACGGGTTGCGCAGCGCGATCGAGGAGCGGAGCACCGGCGCGTCGTGCAGCAGGGTGGGCGTGCCTCGGATGGCGCGCACGTGGGTGACCGTGCGCTCCAGCTCGGCGGCGAGCTCGTCGAACAGGGCGCCGTCCCCGTCGAGGGCGTGCACGTAGGCAGCCGCGATCTCGACGTCGGCCTTGGCGCACACCATCTCCAGCTTGCCCAGCAGGTCGTCGAAGAACGGCCACACCTGCGCCATGCGCTGCAGGGTGGGCAGCTCGCCACGGTCGATGGCGGCCTGCAGCGCCGAGCCCACGCCGAGCCAGCCCGGCAGCATCAGCCGCGTCTGGGTCCACCCGAAGACCCACGGGATCGCGCGGATCCCCTTCATCGTGCCCGCACCGCGCTCGCGCCACGCCGGCCGGCTGCCGAAGTGCACGTGGGCGAGCTCGCGCACGGGGGTGGTGCCCAGGAACAGGTGGTAGACGCGGTCCTGCTCGTGGACGAGGCCGCGGAACACCGGCAGCGCGTCGGCCGCGAGGCGATCGACGACGTCGCGGAACGTGGCGACCTCTGCCGGGTCGACGTCGGCGCGCCAGTCCTGACGGCTCGCCTGGAGCACGCCGGTGAGCATCACCTCCAGGCTGCGGTCCGCGATCTCGGGCAGGCCGAACTTCTGGCTGATGACCTCGCCCTGTTCGGTGATCTTGATGCGGTCGTCGACGGTGCCGGGCGGCAGCGCCGACAGCGCGCGGTAGACCGGCGACCCGCCACCCCGGCCGACCGTGCCGCCCCGCCCGTGGAACAGCGTGAGGGCGACCCCGTGCTCGGCGGCGACCTCGGCCAGCGCCTCCTGGGCGCGGTACAGCGCCCACGCCGCGGGGAGGACACCGGCGTCCTTGGCCGAGTCCGAGTAGCCGAGCATGATCTCCTGGTGGTGACCACGGGCCTGGAGCTGGCGACGGTAGGCGGGGTCGGCGAACAGCTCGCGCATCACACCGGGCGCGGCGATGAGGTCGTCGAGCGTCTCGAACAGGGGCACCACGTCGATCGTGCTGCGCGGCGCGACGTCGTCCCCACCGGACAGGTCGACCAGCCCCGCCTCGCGGGCGAGCAGCAGCACGCGCAGCAGATCGGCCGCACCCCGCGTCATCGAGATGATGTAGGTGGCGGCGGCTGCGGCGCCCGACTCGGCCTGCACGGTGCGCATCGCGTCGAACACCGCGGCGACCTTGGCGGGCTCGTCGGGGAGGTGGACGTTGGGCCCGAGCAGGGGACGGCGGCCCAGCAGCTCGGCGGTGAGGCCCACGCGGTCGAGGCGGTCGACCCCCGTGGCGTCGCAGATCGCGTCGACCGCGCGGGTGTGGGCCTCGCTGTCCTCCCGCACGTCGAGCAGCAGCCCGAACAGGCCGTGGGTGCGCACCTGGCGCCGGAGCGGCTCGACCAGGGTGCGGCACGCGCGCACCGCGCCGCCGGCCACCAGGGCATCGGCCACGAGGTCGAGGTCGGCGAGCAGGGCGTCGGCGTCGTCGTAGGCCGCCGGGAACGGTGCCGGCGCGCCCGCGTCGTGCGAGGCGATGCGGTCGGCGGTGGCCTGCAACCGGGCGCGCACGTAGGTCAGCTTCAGGCGGATCGGCTCCTCGGCGTCCCGTCGGCTGTTCTCGTCCCACACGTCCGGCAGCAGGGCCCGGTCGCGCTCGAGCGACGCGCGCAGGCCGGGGTGGTCGCCGGTGAGGCGTGACGACACGGACAGGTGGTGCACGAGGTCACCGACCTGGGCGGCGTACAGCCCGAGCATCCGGTGGGTGGCGCGCCGCGTGGCGGCCAGCGTCGTGGCCGGCGTCACGAACGGGTTGCCGTCGCGGTCGCCGCCCACCCAGGTGCCCGGCCTCAGGCGCGGCGGCTGGGGCAGGGGGCGATCGTAGGCGTGGGCGTAGGCGTCGGCGAGGCCGCCGATCACGCGCGCCGTGGCGTCGACCAGCCGGTCTTCCAGGTACCACAGCACCGTGCTGACCTCGTCGAGCACGCTCGGGCGGTCGCGTCGCACCTCCGACGTGCGCCACAACAGCTCGACCTCGGTCTCGATCGCGGCGTGCTGACGGCCTCGTCGGTGGGCCGGGCGGTCGTCGGCCTCGAGCAGCGCGTCGGCCACGCGCGCCTGGATCGACAGCACGGAGCGACGGGTGGCCTCGGTGGGGTGGGCCGTGAGCACCGGGCGAACGTCCAGCTTCGCGATCATCGCGGCGACGCTGTCGGCGTCGAGCCCGGCCTCCTTGCACCCCTGGATCCACCACCGCGACGACCCCGCCTGCGGCGGTAGGTCCGGCTGGTCGGCGTAGGTGCGACGCCGGCGCACACGGTGCACCTGCTCGGCGGTGTTGATCAGCAGGAAGAACAGGGTGAACGCACGCGCGACCACCGTGGCGACCGGCACGGGCAGCGTGTCGACGCGGCCGAGCAGCGCGGACAGGTCCGGCGCGCCCGCTTCCCCCAGGCGTCGCGCACGGCAGGCGACCCGCAGGGACTCGACGGCCTCGTAGGCGTCACGCCCCTCCAGGCGCTCGATGACCTTGCCCAGCGTCGACGCCAGCAGGCGGACGTCGTCGTGGAGGGGGCGGTCCTGCTCGCGGACGGGGGGACGCGGTGCGGCGGACATGGGGGCTCCGGTCAGCGGGGGTCGACGCGCACGTCGATGCGCCCGGCGAGGACGTCACGGCCGATGCGCAGCGTCGCGCCCGGGCCGGGCTCGGGAAGGTCGGCGTGCAGCACGAGCGCGCGGGGGCCCGCGGTGTCGAGGCGCACCCGGCGGGGGCGCACCGGTCCTGCGGGCGGGTCGAGGGTGGTGGTGGCGCAGGTGGGGTCGAGGATCGCGTGCACGGCGACGTCGTCGACCCACGCGGCGGTCTGCCACGGCACGACCGTGCGCTCGACGGCGACCGTCAGCAGGTCGGGAGACACGCGAAGCTCCGGCAGGTCCGGCAGCACGACCTCGGGGTCGGGGACGCCCTGCAGCGCCGCAGGGTCCGGCAGCGCGAGCAGATCCCGCGGCGACGTCGGCAGCGGCGGGATCGGGCCCGCATCCGGCTCGACGTCGGCGAGCGGCTCGGGCTCGCGCACCGCGTGACCGGGCATCGGCGGAAGGGGCTCGGTCATCGTCGCTCCGGGCCACCCGAGCGCACGGTGCAGCGGGCGTCGCAACCGGTGCGGCGGCAGGCACGCGCGTTCGGGGCGCGTGCTCCGGGTAACGCGGCGTGCCGCGACGGCGTCAGTAGCCGCCGGTCTTCTTCCAGGCGCCCGCGTTGACGATGATCAGCATGATGCCGCCGATCACCACGAGCGGGATGCTGTAGTTCGACGCGGGGAGCAGCTCGATGTTGTCGAGCCCGGAGAATCCGACCAGCGCGAAGTTGCTGTTCATGTCGCCGCCGGGCCAGCCGAAGCTGTAGAACAGGTTCACGATGCCGAAGCCCAGGCACAGGCCGCCCGCGACGAGCAGCGCGAGATCGAAGGGGAACACGTCGTTCTTAGTGTTGTCGGCCACGGCGGTCGCACTCCGGAGAAGTGAGGGGCCCTTGTAGCGCAAGGCTCCGGGCGACGCCACGTGACAGGGTGTTGCACGCGCAGCGTCGGATCACGCCCCGCGCCCGCCACTTCCGGGACCGGTTACGGCGCTGCGTCGGGAGGTGCCCGCGTGCGCGACGAGCTCGAGCAGATGATCCAGTCGGTGGCCCGCGGGGGCGACTGGCTCGGCAACGCTGCCGGCGTCGTCGCCACCGATCTTGCCGACGACTCCCACCTGGGCGACCTCCTCGACGCGGCCGAGCCCGACGAGGACACGGTCCAGTTCCTCCGGTCCAGCCGCCTGCCGCGGCTGCGCCCCATCCTGGTGGTGCTCGCGGCCCGCGCGTCCGGTGGCGGCGAGGTCGACCCGGAGCTGCAATACGCTGCCGAGCTGCTCTACGCGGCCCTCGCCGTGCACGACGCCGCCATCGGCCCCCGCCACAACAAGCGGCGCACCCTCGCGCGGCGGATGCTCCGCGGTGTCGGCTGGATGGGCAGCAACCGCACGCTGCTGCGCGCGATGGAGCTCGTGCGCCACGCGCCCAGCCCCGAGGTGATGGGCGATCTGATCGACACGCTGTCGGCGTTCCACGACGGCGAGGAGGTCGCTGCCGCCGTGCGCGAGGGCCGCGTGCCCGACATCGCGGCCTGGCAGGAGCACGCCGACGGCCAGATCGGTGCGATCTTCGGCTTCTGCTGTCGGGTGGGGGCCCACGTCGCGGGCGTCGGTGCGGGTCAGCTGTCGGCCTTCTCCCGGTTCGGCAAGCACCTCGGCCGCATGTGGCACGTGGCCGAGGACGTCGTGCTGCTCGGCGACACCCAGGGGGTCGAGTACCTGGGCGGTCGCGCGCTGGCCGGTCGGCCGATGCTCCCGGTGGCCGTCGCGGTCGAGCGGGACCCCACGCTGGCTGCGAGCTGGCAGCGCCTGGTCACCGAGCACGACGCCGAGGCCGCCGCCGCGATGTTCGCGGGCCTGCGCGCCACCCGCGCGGTCCACGGCACGCGGGAGTGGATGGCCCGGGAGCACTGGGCCGCCCGCCAGGCGCTCACGCGCTTCGAGCCCTCGCCCTACCGCCACGCGCTCGAGCGCCTCGCGTCTGGTCTGGCCCGCGCGCCCTACGAGGATCGGGCGCCAGAGCTGCCCAGCTACGTCGACGCCGACGAGCGCTGACCCGCGGGGACCGTCGGGCGCGGTGACGATCCGCGTCAGGCCGTGCAGAGCGCCCTGACGACCGCGTCGTGGGCCTCCCGGGCGAAGAGGAGCCCGTTGTGGCCGTGGCCGGCGAGCACCACCTCGTGCACCCCGTCGATGCGCGCGCGCTGGGGCGGGAACACCTGGTGGTCGTACCGGGCGCGCACCACCGTGGTGGGCACCGGCTCGTCCCCGTCGGCCAGGCGGGCGACCCACGGCCCGCGCGGATCGAGGGCCTCGCCGAGCGCGCCGGGCACGAACCGATGCAACGACGTCCCGGCGTGGGGGCCGCCCAGCGACACGAACCGTCGCACGACGCGGGCGCCGTCGCCGTCCTTGATCCAGGCCCGGCACGCGACCGCGCCCAGGGAGTGACCGACGAGGTCGACGGCGCCGTGTGCGGCGGCGAGCGGGCGAGCCTGGTCGGCGATGCGCGCGACGATGTCGGGCAGGCGCACACCGAACGACGGGTAGCCGACGAACGCCACGGCGGGCACGCCAGCGTCGAGCAGGCGCCGGGCCAGGGGACGGAGCAGCGCCGGTGCGGCCAGGTAGCCGTGCACCAGCACCACGGGGACAGCGCCCTCGACGGGGTGCGGCGCGGGGAGCGGTCCGCCTCCCGTCAGCACCAGCAGCCCGCCGCGTGCGATGGCGCCGGCCTCGCGCACGGACGTCGCGACGACGTCGCGGACGTGACCGAGGGTGGGCAGGGCGTGGCGAGCGGTGGCCTCGAGCATCGGCGTCCGGGAGGCTGACGGCCGCACCATGCCACGCGGACGCGTCGTGGGTGGCGATCGTCACCGTTCCGGACGGATTCGAGACACCTCGGTGCAACGAACGGGGGTGTACGGCGTTGCAGGGGTGCGCACACTTGCCGACGCGGCGCGCACGTGTCGCGCCCCACGGGAGGAAGTCTGCACCCTACGGTCCCCTGTCTCCTGCGCCTGGCGACCGCCGATGCAATGCCGCGTCGGGCGATCGCGTACGACGGACGGAGTGCTGGGGATGGAACCCGTCGCCCGCAGGGTTGGTCTCCCTGGCACGTGGTCGATCGCGTGTCGGGTTCGGTGGCGCCGCGCTGCGCAGGGCCTGCGATCGCGGGTGACCGGACGGGACAGGTCGAGGCAACTGGAGGCAGGGGCGATGACGTACGGTTCGGGCATGGACGTGGTGCAGGAGCGGGTCGGCCGCTCGCCAGGGTACCCGTCCACGCTCTCCCCGGTGAACCCCGCGTGCATAGCCCGACGCCAGCAAGCCGTTCGCATCGCCCCGGGCGGCGCGCCCCGCTGCTCCGGCCACCGGGCGCCGCAGGATCGCGCGCTGCAGGCGTCCACCGGTCCAGCCCTGAGCGGGCGCGTCGGGCCGAGGGGCGCGGCGCTACTTTCCTCGGATCTTTCTCGCAGCCCACGACTGCGGAGCTTTGCAATTCATTGACCACGACTGTCGCCGGATCCTGGACCCTTGTGGGGCAGGGCCGGCGTCGCCTCGCGCCTCGGGGGCGTGGTTCGTCGAGCACCATGGGAGCGTTCACATGACCGAGTTCCTGGACCGTATGCGCCGGGCGCGCGAGCGCCTCACCGCCGAGGAGGAGCGCGAGCTCGCCCGTGCGATCCGTGCCGCCGAGAACCGCTCCAAGAAGGCCCTGGAAGGGGTCGACTTCGCCCAGCTCATCATCCATCGTCGCCCGGGGCGCGCCGAGCGCACCCGTGCGGGCGCCGTCGACCGCCTCGAAGAGGCGATCGAGACGCTGTGGGCCCGCGCGCGGGAGACGGCCGAGCTCAAGGATCGGGCCCGCCAGGCCCGCGCCGCGTGGGCCGAGGCCGAGGAGCTGCGGTGGAAGCTGGCCATGTCCGGCCGCCGCATCGCCCACGGCGAGGCCCGCAAGCTCATGGGTCCGTTCATGAGCGAGGAGGACCTGGTGCAGGAGGGCTACATCGGCCTGCTCCGCGCCGCGAAGCGCTTCGATCCCGACCGCGGCATCCGCTTCTCCACCTACGCGCGGTGGTGGGTGCGCGCGCAGATGACGCGCGCGATCGACCACACCGGTCGCCCGGTGCGCCTGCCGGGCTGCGCCGTCGAGCAGACCCGCAACCTGCGCAAGGCCATGAAGCGCTTCGAGGACTCCGGCCTGGAGTACTCGGTCGCCGATCTGGCCGAGGAGGCGGGCATCGACACCGAGCGGGCCACGCTGCTGCTCGCGCAGGGCAAGACGATCTCGCTCGAGGAGCCCGTCGACGACGGCCCGCGGCCGCGGTCGCTCGACAGCTTCATGGTCGACGACGAGGCCACGCTGCCCGACGGCACCGTGATCAACGCCCAGGAGCTCTACCGGATGCGCGACGCCTTCCGGGTCGTGCTCACCGATCGCCAGCAGTACGTGCTCACGCGCCGCTATGGCCTCGACGACTCCGAGTACCGGACGCTGTCGACCGTCGGCAAGGAGATGGGGCTGTCGCGCGAGCGCGTGCGCCAGATCGAGCGGGAGGCGCTCCACCGTCTCCGCGAGCACTCCGGCATCCGCGACCGCAAGGTCAGCTAGCGCACCATCGCGCGCAGGTGGTCGACGCCGTCGTGGTGACGCACCAGCGGCGGCGCCTGCATCGTACCCAGGGCGCACGTCCTCGGGGCCCCCAGGTCCGGGCCGCGGGGGCCCGCTGCGACGCCCGCGGTCGCCTGGGTCGACAGCACCTCGGCCCACGGCGCGAGGAGCGCCTGCGCATGGGCTGGCGTGGCCACGCCCACCACCTGCACGCAGCGGGGCAGCGCCACCGGAACGAGGTGGGAGGCCGGGACGCGGTGGATCCGCCAGGCCTCCCCGCGCACGAGCTGGCCGGTCGCCGCCGCGAGCGCATCCCGCGTGCGAATCGCGGCGTGCTCGGCGGGCGCGACGTGGCCCCGGGGCCAACGGCCCTGGGCGCGCTCCAGCGCTGGCGTGAGCGCGGCGACCACGGCGTCGGCAGCGTCGGTCAGCACCACGGCAGGCGACATGCAGCCTCGGGTGTCGTGGGCGGCGACGTCGAGGGCGAGCGCGTCCGCCGCGGCGTCGGCGGGCAGGTCGGCGCCCCACCAGGCCACGCTGAACCGGTGCCCGAAGCCGAGCACACGCGCGCCGGGCTCGGCCGTCTCCCGGACGGCCCGCACGGTGGCGTCGTCGCCCATGACGATCACGAGCGGCGTGTCGCGCGCCGCGGCGCGATCGTCGGTCAGCGCCAGGGGGAGGCCCGCGGCGATCGCGTGGTCGACGAGCCACGGGCCGAGTCCGGGCAGGCCCGTGGGGTGCTTGAGCGTCACCGCCGTGCCGCGACCGAGCAACACGGCCAGCCACTCGAGGCTCGCGGTGGCCACGGTGCGCGCCGTGATCACCGTCGCGCGGTCGAACGCCTCCCCACCCTGGGCGGCCACACGGGCCAGGGCGTCGTCGGTGAGCGCGCCCAGCGACAGGTCGAGGGCGAGCCGTGCACCCTGCGCCGACAGGCCGACAGTCGGCGCCCCGTCTGCGTGCGCCCGCAGCGCATCGCGCCACGCCCGCACCGCGGCCCACCGGGGTGCCGGGGACGACCCGCTCACGTGGTCGGGTCCGAGGGGCGTCGCGCCCACGCCTCTTCGACCGTGAGCGAGCAGCCGCGTCGGTCGGCGCCCTCCAGCCGACCGTGCAGGGTGACGGCGCCGTCGCCGTGCACGACCCCGACGTCGAGGGTCTCGACGCCGACGGTGCTGTCGACGTTGCACAGGTCGTAGAACCGGAGCTGGCCGGCGGTGCCGCGCGGGACGGGCACGCCGCTCGCCGGGTCGACCGCCACGGCACGCAGCCACGGCGGTCCGCGGTAGGCGTCGCCCGGGTGTCCCCAGAGCTGGCTGGACAGCTCGGTCATGCCGTACTCGGTGACCACGCGGCGCGGGGCGAGGCGCGCCTTGGCGGCCGCGTAGAGGTCGTCGTCGGACAGGGCGGTGGTGCGGCCCTTGAAGCCGCCGGTGACCATGACGAGCGATCCGGGCGGCAACGCCGACACGTCGCCGTCGAGCCACTCGGCGAGCGCGAACGCCGTCGACGCGACGAACACCGGACCGACGGCGGACGCCAGCGCGCGGTCGAGGCCGTCGCGGTCGAGGACGCCGTCGCGCACGTGCCAGGAGACCGAGCCCGTCGCACCGGGGAAGCGCGCGACCATGTGCGACAGGGAGCTGTCGGGTGCGTCGGCCGGATCATCGAGCAGCGCCACCACGTCCGCAGACAGATCGGGCACCATCCGGCGCGCCCACGCCACGGCGCCGTGGTCGTACAGGGCGGTGTCGCGGAGGCGGTGGACGCCGCGGCCCGACCCGGTGGTGCCCGAGGTGCGGAAGCACACCGGGGCCGGGTCGTCCTTGACCGTGCCCACCGGCAGCTGTTTGAACAGGCCGACCGGCACGGCAGGGACGTCCGCGAACGCGTCGACCGGATCCTCGGCCAGCGCGGCGAGGACCGGATCGTGGTCCACCTGCCAGCGGCTGATCGCGACGGCGAGGGTGTCGAACGGCTCGGGGGGCGCACCCCGCAGGCTGCCGTCGAGGAAGGCGTGCACGCGTGCTACCAGGGCGTCGCGTCCGTCGGGGGCGTTCATGCGGTGACCTCGGCGAGCGCGTCGTCCAGGGCGTCGACGAAGCCTTGGGCCTGCGCGTCCGACAGCGTGGCGGGTGGGGTCAGGCACAGCACCTCGGCGCGCTGACCGGCTGGGAGCACGATGTAGCCGCGCCGCTGCAGGGCGCGACAGAGCGCGAGGCTGTGGGGGGTGACGACGCCGAGCATCGCGCCGCGTCCCTGCACGGCGTGGCCCCGCGCGGTCAGGCGGTCCGTGAGGGTGCGACCGAGCGCGGCGCAGCGCTCGGGGATGCGCTCGGAGGCGATCGTGTCGAGGACGGCGCTGGCCGCGGCGCAGCCGACCGGGTGACCGAGGAAGGTCTGGGTGTGCAGCGCCTCGCCGGTGGACGCGCCCCAGGCCTCCATCACGGTGCGGGTGCCGAGGCAGGCGGACAGGGGCATGCCTCCGCCCAGCGCCTTGCCGGTGCACAGCAGGTCGGGCACGACGCCGTCGGCCTCGGCGGCCCACCACGTCCCGGTGCGTCCGAGCCCGGTCTGGATCTCGTCGTGGGCGACCAGCGCGCCCGCGGCGTGCGCGGCCTCGCTCACCTCGGCGAGCCAGCCGTCGGGGGGCACCCGCACGCCGCCGCGTCCCTGGACGGGCTCGACCACCACGAGCCCGATGCTGCCGTCGGCCAGGGCGTCGTCGAGGGTGGCGCGCGGGCAGCCGAACGGCACGTGGCGCACGAAGCCGTGGGTGACAGCGGCGAAGGGTGTGGTGAACGCGGCCTTGTACCCCTGCAGACCGAGCACCCCGAGCGCGAGGCCGTGGTAGCCGCCGTCGAACGCGAGCACCCCGGGGCGGCCCGTGGCGACCACGGCGGTCTTCACGGCGGCGTCGACCGCATCCGCGCCGGACAGGCCCAGCAGCGCGACGTCGAGGCCGGGGGGCGCGATCTGCGCGAGCCGGTCGAGCAGCGCGATCCGTGCGTGGTCGGGCCAGGCGTCCCCCATGGCGTGGGGGAGCCGGGCCACCTGGTCCTGGACGGCCGCCACCACGGCGGGGTGGGCGTGGCCGAGCAGCGCCACGGCAAAGCCGGCCGTGAGGTCGACAAAGACGTTGCCGTCGACGTCGCGGACGTTGGCGCCGCGGGCGTCCGACCACACGAACGGGTCGTCGTCGGCCGCCCCGAGCGACACGGCCCGACGCGTCCGCCGAGCGGTCACGGCGGGGCACTCGTGGCGCGCGAGGACGTCGACCTGGGCCCGTGAGGCGGGCCCGGGGATCGCGGTGACGAGGTGGGGGAGCTGGTCGCCGGACAGCGGCTGCACGGAACACCGGGGAAGGGTCAGAAGCGATAGCCCGCCTGCACCGACCACGAAAACCCCTTCGGGGGACGGTGCTGGTTGGCGAAGACGAAGACGGCCGTCTGGGTCCCGTCGTCGTACAGGAACCGGTCCCGCGGATCGATCTGGCCCGTGATCAGGTAGCGCAGCTCCACGCCCACCACCCAGTGCGACGCGACGAGCCAGGTGGCGCCGCCGCCGACCTCGCCGCGCAGGTAGGCCGTCGTCAGGCTCTGGTGGGCGACATCGGGCGGCCAGTCGTTGATCGAGGCGTCCAGGTGGAACGCGCCCGCGCCGAGGCCGACCAGCAGGAAGGGGTCCATGCCGGACAGCCCGGTGTAGTGCATCGTGGCGCGCACCACGCCGCCGGCCTCCCACTCCTTCCAGCGGAAGGTGTAGTCCTCGTAGTTGGCGATCGGGGACGCCACGAGACCGAGGATCAGGGACTGGGCGTACCACCCGGCGCCGCCGATGCCGATGGTCCAGTCGCGCCACGAGGCGATGCCGGCGTCCACCGAAAGGCCGAGCTCGTTCCAGCCGGCCAGCGAGGTCAGCAGGGTGAACGGCCCCGGCTCAGTGCCGTTGAACGCCAGCCGGGCGCGCACCTCGACGTTGCCCTGGAGGAAGTCGGCCTCCTTGGGGAGGATCTTGCCCTGCCACGCCTCCTGACGGCGTTGCTTGCGCAACTGCCTGCGGGTCAGCGGCGGCGCGGCGGGCACCGCGTCGCCCTGGGCGTCGCCCTCCCCGTCGGGCGGCGGTTCCGGGTCCGCAGGTGTGGCCGTGGCGGGCGGCGCTGCGGGTGGGTCGGGCGGTGGCGCGGCCTCCTGGGCGCGGGCGGTCGCACCCACCACGCTGGCGACCGCGAGCCCGGTCAGGACGACACGGTGGAGCGCTCGGCCCACTCACCCTTCCGGGAAGCGGGCGCGCAGCGCGGCCAGCAGCTTGCCGTGCAGCCCGCCGAAGCCCCCGTTGGACAGGACGGCGATCACGTCGTGGGGGAGCGCCTGGGCGGCCACCGTGGCGACGATGGCGTCGACGTCGGGCAGCGTGGTGGCCTCGCGCCCGCGCGCGGTGAGGTCGTGGACGAGGCGGTCGGCGTCGAAGCGCTCGTCGGCAGGCGTGCGGCCGTCGTCGTGGGCCGGGGCGACGACGACGCGGTCGGCGGCGTCGAAGGCGGCGGCGTACTGGGCCTGGAAGATGCTGCGGCGGCTGGTGGCGCTGCGCGGCTCCCACACGGCCCACAGGCGCCGCCCCCCGAAGCGCTGGCGCAGCGCGCGGAGCGTGACGCGCACGGCGGTGGGGTGGTGGGCGAAGTCGTCGACGACGGTGACCTCGCCGGGCGAGCCGAGGATCTCCTGGCGACGCTTGATGCCCTCGAACGTGGCGAAGCCGACCTCCAGGTCGGCAGGGGCCACGCCCTGACGGACGACGGCGGCGACGGCGGCGACCTGGTTGTACAGGTTGTGCGCGCCGACCAGCATCGAGGTGTAGGTGCCCACCTCGGCGCCCTTGTGCCGCACCGTGAACGTCATCGTGCCGGCGTCGGTGTCGACACCGTCGATGCTGCCGTCCCAGTCCTGGCCGGGCCCGTAGGTCTGGACGGCGCACCGGGCGTGCTCGAGCAGGCTGCGGACGTTCGGGTCGTCGCCGCGCGCGATGAGGCAGCCGTCGGTGCCCAGGCCGTCGAGGAGCAGGCGGAAGCTCGCCTTGACGGCGTCGAGGTCGGCGTAGATGTCGGCGTGGTCGAACTCGACCGACGTGAGGATCGCGGTGTCGGCGCGGTAGTGGACGAACTTGGGCCGCTTGTCGAAGAACGCGGTGTCGTACTCGTCGCCCTCGACGACGAACACGGCGCCGGCACCGGTTCGCGCCGTCCGGGGGAAGTTCTTCGCGATGCCGCCGATGAGGAAGCCGGGCTCGCGCCCCGCCGCGTCGAGCAGCCACGCCGTGATCGCGGTGGTGGTGGTCTTGCCGTGGGTGCCGGCGACCACGATGCTGTGGGCGTCGTCGAGCCAGCGGGCGCCCAGCAGCGACGGCATCGACGTGTAGGGCAGGTCGCGGGCGAGCAGCGCCTGGGCCTCGTCGTAGGCCTGGCGGATCACGTTGCCGACGACGACGAGGTCGGGCGTGTGATCGAGGTTGGACGCGACGAAGCCCTCGAGGATCGGGATGCCGAGCGACGCGAGGTAGTCCGACATCGGCGGATAGATGCCGGTGTCGGATCCGGTGACGGTGTAGCCCGCGTCCTGGAGCATGCCGGCGAGCGCACCCATCGCGGTGCCACAGATCCCCATGAGGTGCACGGTGGCCGGCGGCGGCGGGACCGTGTCGACGAGCGGCATGTCGGGCTCCGAGGGCGCGGACCCTGTCGACGGGGAGCGGCCTACGAGGCGCCGTGTCGCGCGAGGGTGACGACGATGCGATAACCGGCGCGCGCCACGCCCAGCACCGTCCCGCTGATCTTGCTCACGCCGGCACGACGCCGTCGGTAGGGCAGGGGGATCTCGACGATGCGCAGCCCCGCGCGCACGGCCTTGATCTGCATCTCGACGTTCCAGCCCCACGTGCGGTCCTGCAGGTCCAGGGCGCGCAGCGACGTCCAGCGCAGCGCCCGGAACGGGCCGAGATCGCGGTAGCGGTGGCCCGTGGCGCGGTGGATGCCGGCCAGGGCCAGCCGGTTGCCCCACCGCTGGGCCGGGGTGAGCGCGCCGGGTTCGGCCAGCGCGGTGCGGTCGGCGAGGACGAGGTCGGCGACGCCGGCGACGATCGGTCCCACCAGCTCGGGCAGGCGCCCCGGGTCGTCGGCGTGATCGGCGTCGAGGACCACCACCACGGCGGGCGGATCGGCGGCGAGCCACGCGATGCCTGCCTGCACTGCACCACCGTAGCCACGCGTCGGCTCGACGACGACGACGGCGCCGCCTGCCCGCGCCACCTCGGCCGTGCGGTCGGTCGAGCCGTTGTCGACGACCACCACGCGCGGACCGGGAGGAAGCGCGGCGAGCACGCCAGGCAGCGAGGCCTCCTCGTCCAGCGCGGGGATGATGACGGCGACGTCGTGCAGGCCGACGGCGATGGGCGGCTCCAGGGCGACGGAGGGGGTACGGGCGACGGCGGCGCCGGGTGACACGAGGCGCCGGTCACGGTAGCCCGTGCGGCGGCGCGGGGCGCGGAGGTGTGCATGGCGGATCGACGACTGACGGCCTTCGTGGGCGAAGGCACCGCCCGGCTGCTGTGGGTGGAGGCCACCGACACGGCGGCCGAGCTGGTGGCGCGCCACGCGCTGGAGGGGCGCGCGGCGACGCTGTCGGCCGAGCTCGTGGTCGCGAGCCTGCTCCTGGGTGCCTACGTCAAGGGCGAGGAGCGCATGCAGCTGCAGCTGCAGGCCAGCGCGCCCGACGTGTCGTTCTTCGGAGAGGTCGACGCCCACGGCAGCTTCCGGGGACGCCTGCAGCCCGCCCATGTCGAGGCCGACGGTGCGGCGGTGCGCGGGATGATGCTCGCCATCAAGTCCGACGCCCAGCGCGAGATGTACCGGGGGGTGTCCGAGGTCGACGACGAGACGATCGCCCACGCCCTCGAACGCCACCTGCGCAGCTCCGATCAGGTCGACGCCCGGGTGCGCATCGACGTCGCCCCCGACCTGTCCCGGGTGCAGGGCCTGGTGCTCGACCGCCTGCCCGTGCTCGGCGGCACCGGTGTCGACGCCGACAGCGCGGCCCGCTTCGAGGACCTCGACGCGCTCGACCCCGACGCGCTCGCCCGCGCCGTGCAGGACGAGGCGCTGCTCGGCGACGACTTCTTCGTCCTCGACACCCTGCCGGTGCGCTTCCGCTGCCGCTGCGACCGAGGCCGCGTCGGCACGATGCTGCAGTCGCTCGGCTACACCGAGCTGCGGGCGATGCGCGACGAGGACGCGGGCGCCGAGGTCACGTGCCACTTCTGCGGGCAGGTGTACGCCTTCGACGGGCGCGACCTCGACGGGCTGCTGGCCGGCATGCCCGCCGAGGCCTGATCCTGCGCGGCCGGTCAGATGCCGGCGAGGTAGAGCTCGGGCGATCCGGTCTGGCCGAGCAGCACCCCTGAGGCCGCGTCGACGAACACGGCGTGGTCGACGCCGTGCACCGTGACCTTCGCCGCGTGGAGCGCGCCCGCGGGCAGGCGGCCGGCGGCGTCGATGAGGACGTCGGCCGTGACGATGAGGGCGAGATCGCCCTCCGCCGCGGCGCGCACGCGGTGGGCGGTGAACAGGGCCTGGAGCACCTGGGGCGCAGCGACCGCACGCACCTCGTGCAGCGTGGCCTCGGGCAGGCGCTCCGCCAGCACGCCGCGCGGGTCCTTCAGGAGGGCAGGCGCGGGCGCCGGGGCCACGGCCGGGGGAGGAGCAGCGGCCGGGACGGGCGCCGGGGCGCTGGCGACGGGTGCGGGCGGCGTGGGCGGGGCAGGGGCGGGGGCAGCGGCGGCCTGGGCCGCACGGCGGGCCTCGGCCTTGGCGCGCGCCTCGGCCTCGGCCTCCTCCTTGGCGATCGCGGCCTTCAGCGCGTCGCGGGCGGACATCGGCTTGGGGGCGCGGTCGGCGAGGCTGACCTTGGGCGCGGGCTCGGGGGCCGGCTGTTCCGCCGCGACGCGGGCCTTGGCCTCCTCGGCCAGCTTCTTCGCCATCGCGCGCGCCTTGGCCTCCTGGGCCAGGCGACGGGCCAGCTCGCGGGGATCCTCGGACTCGGTCATCTTGCCTCCTCGGTGCCGGCGACGGGGGCACCCCGGCGGGAGCCAGTGGGTAGCACGGCCGCTCGGGCCGGTCTGCGGGATAGCTGTGAAGTCCTGGCAGGTCGTGAGGGACACCGGAGGACGTCGTGACCGGACCGGACGTGCAGCGAGGCGTGACCGTGATCCTGGTGCGTCACGGCCAGACGGCGTGGAACGCCGCGCGGCGTTTCCTGGGGCAGACCGACATCGGCCTCGACGCGGTCGGCAGGGTCCAGGCACGTCGGCTGGTCGCCGTGCCCGAGATCGCCCGGGCGTCCGCGGTCTACGCCTCACCGCTGCGTCGGGCGCGGCAGACCGCCGACCTCCTGGGGCGCGCCGTCACCGTCGTGCCCGGCCTCGAGGAGCTGCACCAGGGCCGGCTGGAGGGGCTGGAGGTGGCCGAGGCGATCGCACGTCACCCGACCTTCTTCGCCGCGTGGGCGCGCGATCCGACGGGCGTGGCCGTCCCCGGCGGCGAGTCGCTCGACGCCGCGCGCGATCGCGCTCTCGCGGCGCTGGACGCCGTCGCCGCCGATCAGCCCGACGGCAGCAGCATCGTCGTGGTCAGCCACCAGCTCGTGATCGCCGCGGTGTCGACGTGGGCCTACGGCGTGCCGCTGCGCAGCTGGCGCCGCTACGGCCTGCCGAACACGGGCACGAGGACCCTGCGGTGGGAGGGCGGCCGGTGGCGCGTCGACCACCGGATGCCCCACCCCTGAGGCGAACCCCTGAGGCGAACCCGGAGGTCGATCAGCCGCCGACCGGGAGCGCCTTGACGAAGGCCTGCTGGGTCTTGAAGTCGTAGGACATCGCCCAGAACTGCTCGCCGATGCGGACGACCTCGTTGTGGAAGCCGACCGGCTCGTCCTCGCCGCCCACCGTCTCGGTGGACCAGGCGGCGCCGAGCTGGGTGGCGAGCTTCATGTCGTTGTTCTGGCCGTCGAAGTACAGGACGCTGATCTTGCCGTTGCGGCGGAAGATCTCGGTGTCGGCGCCCACGAAGTCGGAGGTGTCGGCCGAGACCGTCACCCAGCCCGACGGCGAGCGGGAGGACACCATCAGATCCTGATCGGTGAGGTTGTGGTAGGCGATGTAGAGCGTGCCGCTGTCGATGAGCATCGACGGCCACTGGCCCATGTTCGAGCCCTCGGGGCTGACGAACTCGGGGGTGTTCCACGCGCCGCCGCTGGTGCGCTCGGTGAGCGCGAGGCGCTGCTGGGCCTTGTCGTAGAAGGCGATCATCTGGTTGCCGCCCTCGATGAGCAGGCGGGCGTGCTCCCCGACGTCGGCTTCGCGGGTGATGATGCCGCCGTCGGCGTCGGTGCCGCTGAACGGCTGGCCCTGCCACACGGTCTCGATCGTCCAGGCGAAGGTGTCGACCGACGCGTTGAGATCGACGGGGGTGGCCACCTTGAGCGTGCCGTTCTCCTCGTCGTGGTAGGCGATCACGGGCGCGCCGTTCACGTCGATGTCGAGGCTCGTCCACGTGCCCGTGCCCGGGCTGTCGTCGACGATCATCGTGACCCACGAGGCGGGCGTGCCGGTGGCCGGGCCGCCGCCGGTGCGGTGGGCGGCCTTGAGCTTGCGGACCTGGGCGTCGTAGTAGGAGACCCACACCGTGCCGTCCGGGGCCACCTTCATCGAGGTGTACTCACCGCGCGGCGACGCGAGGCCGGTGTTGGGGTCGGGGTAGCCGTCGACCTGCTCGAAGGCCCACGTGACCGTGCCGTCGTCGTGGGGCGTGCCCACCGCGAAGCCGACCGCCTTGTACTCGCGGTCGTAGAACGACATCGCGATGCGCGCCCCGTCCGGAGCCACGTCGGCCGACATCCACGTGCCGAAGTTCTGCGGCGCGGGAGCGGACGGCGTGGGGTCGTCGCCCTTCAGGTCGTCGACCCGGGGATCGTCGGGGAAGCAGGCCGCCGTGGACAGCGAGACGGCGACGGCCGCGACGAGGGTGGAAGCGCGCATGGAGGCTCCTTCGGAGACAGGGCGCACCATGCCACCCCGAACCCCGGGTGTCAACGACGGCGACCGGCCCCGGACCGCCTTGCAGACGGCATCTTCACGAGGGTGACACGCCCGGGATCGCGCGATGCCCGCGGGGGCGTCCGGTCACGGCAGCGGGAGCTCGGCGCGGATGCGATCGAGCAGGTCGGCGACCGTGTTCGCGGTGTGCCGGAGCTGGTCGGCGGTGTGGGTCGACGACAGGAAGAACCGCAGCCGTGCCGCGTCGTCGGCGACCGCCGGGTAGACGATCGGCTGGACGTTGATGCCTGCGTCCCCGAGGCGCTCGGACAGCACCAGCGCGTGCATCGAGTTGCCGGTGATGACGGGGACCACGCCCGAACCGCCGCGTGAGGGGCCCGTGTCGAGGCCGCGGGCCTGGCAGGCGTCGTGGAACGTGCGCGCGTTGGCCTGCAGCGTCGCCACGCGCTCCGGCTCGGCGAGCATGAGCTCGAGCGAGGCCAGCGCCGCCACGCCGTTCGCGGGGGTCAGGCCGGCCGAGTACACGAACCCCGGCGCCGTGTAGCGCAGGTAGCGGATGAGCGCCGACGAGCCCGCGATCCAGCCGCCGCAGCTGGCGAGCGACTTGGACAGCGTGCCCATCCACACGTCGACCTCCCGGCCGTCGATGCCCCAGTGCTCGCCCACGCCGCAGCCCCGGGCGCCGACGACGCCGAAGCTGTGGGCCTCGTCGACCATGAGCAGGGCGCCGAACCGTCGCTTGAGCGCGACGTACCGGGGGAGCTGGCAGATGTCGCCGTCCATCGAGTACACGCCCTCGACCACGATGAGGCAGCGCCGGTAGCCGCCGCGCAGCGCCGTGAGCTGGGCCTCGAGGTGGTCCGGGTCGTCGTGACGGAAGCCCCGTCGCGCGGCACCGGACAGCTTGATGCCCTGCAGGATCGAGTCGTGGATGTAGGCGTCGTGGAGGATCAGGTCCTCCGGGCCCATGAGGTGGCCGACGGTGGTGACGTTCGTCGCGTGCCCGGCGGTGAACAGCAGGGCGTCCTCCGCGCCCTGGGCGGCCGCGAGGCCCGCTTCGAGGGCGTGGTGGAACGGCCGCTCGCCGCTGGCCACGCGGCTGGCGCTGACCGAGGTGCCGTAGCGCCGCACGGCGGCGTCGACGCGATCGAGCACCCGCGGATCGCCGGACAGGCCGATGTAGTTGTACGAGCTGAAGTTGATGAGCTCGCGGCCGTCGACGACCGTCGTGTTGCGGGCGGTGCCCTCGTGGACGTGGAAGTAGGGGTTGCGCAACCCCAGGGCAGCCACGCCCTCCAGGCGCAGGTCGAGGTCGCGGACCTCGGGCCAGTGGGCCACGTCGACGGTGGTCGGGTCGAACGCCGGCGCCGCCGACGGGGCCTGCGTCCCGTCCTCCCCGGCTGCGGCGTCCGACACGTCGGCGCGGCGCAGCTCGGCGACGACGTCGCGGGCCACGAGCACCGGCGCGCCCTCGGTGTCGCGGATCACGATCGTGGCGCTGAACCGGTCGTCGACGGCCTCTCCGAACCACGCCTCTGCGACGTAGCTGCGGCCCGGCTCCAGGGGACCCACGGCCACGATCTCCCCCATCGACACCGGCGTGCCGGCCCGGCGGTAGCGCTCCCAGGCCACGAACGCCGCCAGCTGCATGGCGCTGTCGAGGGCGAGCGGGTCCACGGTGAACGTCGTGCGGTCGGTGTCCGGGGTCCAGTCCGACGGCCGGCCGGCGCGCACGACGCCGCGGACGAAGCCGTCGCCGACGGCGTCGATGCGGACGATGCCCTGCAGCAGCGGGCCGTGGAAGGTGAGCCCGTCGTAGAACGCCGCCAGCGTCGTGGACGGGGCCTGTCCGCCCTCCGCGGGCGGCGGGAGGTCGCTCGGGGGCGCGGCGGCGGCCACGCGCGCCGTGTCGTGCAGACGCCCGGCCGCGTCGCGCAGGGAGGCACGGCCACCGTCGACGGCCACCACGAGCGCGCGGGGCGCCTCCACGGTGACCCCCGCGTACAGGGTCAGATCGCGCACGGCGAGCGGGTGGGGGACGTCCGCCCCCCACGCGAGCAGGTCGGCGACGGCGGCGAGCGGCAGCACCGGGACGCCGTCGATCGCGTGATCGTTGAGGTAGGGGTCCGACGCGGTGTCGAGCGCGACGGCGACGCGGGTGCGGCGCAGCGTGGCCGGCAGCGTTCGCCCGTGGACCACCGGGCCGGCCGGCATCCCGAGGTCGGCCGTGAGCGCGTCGAGGCCGGCCTGGGGGCCGACGAAGTCGACGCCGTCGGCGCGCATGGCGGCCCGCACCGGCGCCGGGATGGCCTCGACCATCGCCGAGCCCGTCCACGGTCCGAACTCGCCGACGACCGCGTGCACACCGTCCGGTGCGTGGCGGGCGAGCTCGGCGAGCAGCGCGTTGGCCGCGGCGTAGTGGGTCTGGTGGCGGTTGCCGAGGCGACCCGCCCACGAGCCGATGCCGACCGCGCGGCGCAGCGTGGGCCCGCACGCCGCCAGCGCGTGGCGCCACCCGTCGACCTTGACCCGACGTGCGGCGCGGCCCGTGGCGGCGTCGACCTGCTCGACCGCGCCGTCGGCGAGCACGCCGGCCGCGTGCACGAGCACGGTGACCGGCGCGCCGTCGACCGCCGCGACGAGGGCGTCGGGGTCGAGCACGTCGGCGAGGGCGACCCGCAGGTGGGGGAAGGCAGCGGCGATGGCGGCGTCGTCCCCGGTGGGCGCCGACCGTCCGACGAGGATCACCCGGGCCCCGAGCGCGGCGAAGCGCGCCCCCAGCTGCAGGCCGATGCCGCGGGTGCCGCCGGTGACGAGCACCGTGTCGTCGGCGCCGACGGTGGCGGAGCCGTCGGTGTCGATCGGCGCCAGCGCGGCGGTGTGGCGCACGCCGCCGACGTGCCGCACGTCGACGCTGCCGTCGGCGGACGCCAGCTCGGCCGGCAGGGCGGCGACCGTGGCGACGAGGTCGTCGGTGGTCAGGTGTTGGACGCGCGCCTCCGGCCACTCGCGCGCGAGCGCACGCAGGGCGCCGGCGACGCCCGCGGCCCACGGGTCGTCGCGCCGCGACAGGGCGACCACGTCGGGCCGATGCCCTGCAGCGGCGACGCGCGCGACCACGTCGAGCAGGTCTCCGGCCTCGTCGGGCCAACGCGCCGCATCCACCGGGGCGGGCGCGCCCTGGGGCCCGACCCACACCAGGCACGGCGTGGCGGTCACGTCAGCGGGGGCGGCCTCGACCACGGCGACGCCAGCCGTGCGCAGCCCCTCGGCGACGGCGGCGACCGCGTCCGGGTGGGCGCCGGTGACCGTCCACGGGCCCTCGGGCAGCGCGCGGGGGGGCAGCGCAGGCAGCGGCGTCGCCACCCAGACGGGCTGCCACGCCGACAGCGGTGCGTCGTCGTCGACACCGTCCCCCGCGACGGCGCCGGTGCGCACGAACGTGGCGAGATCGTCGACGGACGGGCCGTTGATCAGCAGCTCCTGCGGGATGCCGGGGAGCCCGGGGAAGCGCTCGGACAGGCCGGTGGCGAGGTCGCCGAGCATCAGGCTGTCGAAGCCGAGGTCGTCGACCAGCTTCATCGACGCCTTGAGCGTGGCGCGGGGGTAGGCGCTCACCTTGGCGACGACGGCGAGCACGCCGTCGAGGACGTCGTCGCCCGACGCCCCCGGGCCGACGGGCTCGGGCGGCGCCTCCTCGGCAGCGGGCGCCGCCTCGGCCTGGACCCGCGCGGGGCGCGACGTGGCGCCGGGCAGGTGGAGCGCGCGGGTGCGCTTGTCCTTGACCACCCAGTACGGCTCACGCGGCAGCACGCTCGGCGGGACCGAGGCGAGCGGGGCCGGCGCCGTGATCGCGGTCACGTCGATGTCGACGCCCGCGACCCACAGCTGGGCGAGCGTGGCCAGCAGGCCGCGGCCGCCGTCGGCGTCGTCGGGCGGTGCGAGGGTGAACACCCCGCGGACGCCTTCGGGGACGACCCCGCGGGCGAAGCTCGCCAGGGGGCCTCCGGCGCCCACCTGGAGGAACAGGTCCGCGCCGACGTCGAGGCACTGGGCCAGGGCGCCGGTGAACACCACCGGGCTCGTGGCGTGGCGCACGAACACGGCGCGGGCGTCGTCGGCGGCGGTGTAGGCGCGGTCGGCGATGCCGCTGGCCACGGGCACCTGACCGTCGACGAGCGAGACGCCCGCCAGCAGCGCGGCGCTGTCGAGCCCGGCGAGCAGCGGGCTGTGGAAGGCGTGGGACACGTCGAGGGCGCGCGCGCGCACGCCGGCCTGCTCGGCGCGTGCCACCACGGCCGCGACGGCCTCGGCGGTGCCCGACACCACGACCTGGCGGGGGTGGTTGACGTTGGCGACGACGGCGCCGTCGACGAGCAGGCCGTCGACGACCTCGCGCTCCGCCATCACGGCGGCCATCGCCCCGTGCTCGCCGGGCAGCGCGGCCATCGCACGCCCGCGACGGGCGACGAAGCGCGCGGCGTCGTCGGCGGAGACGATCCCGGCCGCGGAGGCCGCGGCGAACTCGCCGAGGGAGTGGCCGGTGACGACGGCGGGCTGGACGCCGACCCTCGCCAGGAGGTCGGTCAGCGCGATGCCCGCCGCGAACATCGCGGGCTGGCAGTGCTCGGTGGCGGTCAGATCGGCCGCCGCCGTCGCCTCGTCGACCGGCGTGGTGCGCCGGTCGGGCCAGAGCAGGGCCGTCAACGGCACGGTCAGCTCGCCGTCGAGGGCCTGCTCCAGCTGATCGAGGCGGTCGGCGACCACGTCGAAGCGCGCGGCGAGGTCGCGCAGCATGCCCACCCGCTGCGCGCCCTGGCCCGGGTACAGGAACGCGACGGACGGGGTGCCTTCCGGCGCCTCGCCGACGACGACGCCGTCGGGGAGGGGCTCGCCGCGCGCCAGCGCGCGCAGGCCTGCCAGCAGCGTGTCGCGGGAGGTGGCCACGAGGCCGGCGCGCCACGCCTGGCGACGCCGCCCCGCCCACGCGCGGGCGACGCCGGCCACGGTCATCGACGGGTCGTCGTCCATCGCTGCTGCCGTGCGCGCCGCGAGGTCGCGCAGCCCGGCTTCGGACGGGCCGGACAGCAGCACCAGCTCGGCCTGGGCCCGCGGCGCCGCGCTGGGGGGCACGGCGCGCATCACGGCGTGGCCGTTCGTCCCGCCGAAGCCGAACGAGCTGACGCCGGCGATGCGCTCGGGGTCGGTCCACGGCGTGGGTGCGCGGGGCACCCAGAACGGTCCGTCGTCGAGGCCGAGCTCCGGCTTGGCGGCTTCGAAACCGGCGAGCGGCGGGATGGTGGCGTGGTGGATCGACAGCGCCGCCTTGATGAGACCCGCGATGCCGGCCGCCGACATGGTGTGGCCGATGTTGGCCTTGGAGCTGCCGAGCGCCACCCGGGCGCCGGGGGCCAGCAGCGGACGCAGCGCTGCGAGCTCGGTGGCGTCGCCCACCGTGGTGCCGGTGCCGTGGGTCTCCACGTGGCTGGCGCGCGCCGGATCGAGGCCGGCGTTGCGCCACGCCGTGCGCACGACGTCGGTCTGGCCGTCGGCCACCGGCGCCATCGGCCCGTCGCCGCGCCCGTCGTTGTTGACCGCCACGCCCTCGAGCACGGCGTAGACACGGTCGCCATCGCGCACGGCGTCGTCGAGGCGCTTGAGCAGCACCATCCCCACACCGTCGCCCTGCACGAAGCCGTCGGCGCGAGCGTCGAACGGCAGGCACCGGCCCGACGACGACATCGCGCCGATGCGCGTGAACGCGACATAGTGCTCGGGGTTGATCTGCAGGTAGGCGCCGCCGGCCAGGGCCGCGTCGATGTGACCGGCGCGCAGCTGGGCCACGGCGTCGGCCACCGCCACCATCGCCGACGCGCACGCGGCGTCGAGCGTGTAGGCGGGGCCGTGCAGATCGAGCTCCTGCGCGACGATGGCGGCGCACATGTTGCCGAGCACGCCTGGGGCGGAGAACGGCCGGGGCGGCACGACGTTGTCGACGGCGTCGGCGAAGGCGGCGGCGTCCTCGGGCGGCACGCCGAACTGGCCCGCCGCCATCATCATCGCGGTGATGCGGGCGGCGTGGAGGAGTCGGTACTCGTGGGCCGTGATGCCCACGTACACGCCGGTGCCGCGGGGCAGGCGGCCGGGGGCGTAGCCCGCGTCCTCGATGGCCTCGAGCGCGCTCTCCAGCGCGAACCGCTGCTGCGGATCCATCACCTCGACGCGACGGGGCGGGATGCCGAGGGCGAGCGCCGGGAACGTGCGGATGTCGTCGAGGAAGGCGCCGGCCGGCGCGGTCGTGCGATCCATGTCGCGGGCGCTGTCGGCCCGGAACATCGCCTCGTCCCAGCGGTCGGCGGGGACCGGCCCGAAGGCGTCGCGGCCGTCGCGGACGAGCCGCCAGAAGGACTGCAGATCGGGCGCGCCTGCGAAACGGCACGCCATGCCCACGATGGCGATCGCGCTCATGAAGGGGACATCCGGGAAGGGCAGGAGGGGACGGCCGCGGCGACCGGATCGTTCGCCGGGTCGATCGTACCGCAGGGGCGGTCGGCGGGCGTGCCGGACCGCCCCGCAGTGGGGGGAGGTGGGATCGGAGTGGTCGGGCGGTCGGCGGCGCCGGGTGACGTCACCGGCCCAGGAGGGTGGTGCGGGTGCGCGTCCACACCGACCGGGCGACGTGGCGTGCGATCGTCATCGTGCTGCCGGCCGAGCCCATGGTGCGCGCGCCCTCGCTCGCGAGCTGCTCGAGCAGGTACTGCTGGCGGGTCTTGCGCCGCTGGAGCTTGCCCGACGACGTCTTGGGCAGCGTGCCGGGGGGCAGGCACACCACGTCGGACGGCACCGCGCCGACCTCCTGGCGCACGGCCTTCTTGACCTCGGCGATCACGCGCTCCGTGTCGTCGTCGCGCGTCTCGAGCACGACGACCAGCTCCTCGGACTCGGCGCCCGGGCGGGAGAAGGCGACGACGTTGCCCTTGCGCACGCCCGCCACCTCGCTCGCCGCCCACTCGATCGCCTGCGGGTGCACGTTGCGGCCGTTGAGGATGATGAGGTCCTTGAGCCGCCCGGTGACGTAGATCTCGCCGTCGAGCACGTAGCCGAGGTCGCCGGTGAGCAACCAGCCGTCGCGGAAGGCGGCGGCGGTGGCCTCGGGGTTGTTGAAGTAGCCCGGGGTCACGGACGGGCCGCGCAGGGCGAGCTGGCCTTCGCGCCCCTCGGGCAGCGGGCGGCCGTCGTCGTCGACGGCGACCATCTCGTGGCCGGGGAAGGTGGGGCCGCAGGAGACGTGCTCGAACACGGGCTCGCCGTCGAGCGGGCCCGCGACGGTGCCGTCGGTCTGGAAGCGCACCGCGTCCACGCGGTGGCTGCGCCACGGCTGGCTCATCGGCTTGAAGCTGATCGCCAGCGTGGCCTCGGCCATGCCGTAGGCGGGCAGGAAGGCGTTCGGCGACAGGCCGCAGTGGGTGGTGAACACGTCGTTGAACGCGCGCACCGTCTCGGCCTGGATCGGCTCGGCACCGCAGCCGAAGGCCTCCATGCACGACAGGTCCCACCGCGACAGATCCTCGGGGCGCGCCTTCTTGGTGATCAACGCGTACGCGAAGTTCGGCGCGAACGTGACCGTGGCGCGGTGGGTGTGGATGGCGTCCATCCACACCGTCGGCTTCTTGATGAACCGCATCGTGGGCAGGAACACCGACTTCAGGCCGTTGGTGATGGTGGCGATGACGAAGCCGATGAGGCCCATGTCGTGGTAGAGCGGCAGCCACGCCACGGCGCAGCCACGGCCCTCCATCTTCAGCCCGTCGACGATGATCGCGTGGCTGTTGGCGATGAGGTTGGCGTGGGTGACCACCACGCCCTTCGGGTCGGCGGTGGAGCCGGAGGTGTACTGGAGGAACGCCGTGTCGTCCGGGGCGATCTCCGGGTAGTCCGGCGTGCCGGTGGCGCCGGCGAGCTCTTCGACGGGGACGAGGCGCTCGAGGGTGGGCACCTGGTCGACGAGCGCCCACAGGACGTTCTGGAGCTTGGACGACGCGAACAGGGCGCGGGCGCCCGACAGCTCCAGCACGCGGGCGGTGCGCTCGGCGTAGGCGTCGAGCGCGGCGAACGACATCGGCGGGTACAGCGGCACCGGCACCACCCCGACGCGCAGGGCGGCGAGGAAGGTGAGCACGAAGTCCTCGGGCTCGATGACCACCAGGCCGATGCGGTCGCCCTTGCGCAGCCCCTGGGCCTGGAGCGCTGCGGCGCGCCCGGCGGTCAGGCGCTCCACCTCGGCGTACGGGTACCAGGTCTCGTCGCCCTTCATGTCCTGGAACACGTAGCCCTGGTGGGGGTAGTGCTCCGCGGCGCGGGCGACGGCTTCCGACACGGTGGCGAACCGAGGCATGGAACCTCCTGGGAGGGGACGGTCACACGGCGGGCGTCGACGGACGGACGCAGGCGCCCGCGACGTCACGAAGGCGGGAGAGGAGCACGCTGTACGCCGCCGGACGGCGGGACGCAAGCTGTGGTCGATCGGCGATAGTGCCGTTGCGAAGCCCGATGCAAAGTGACCAAGGAGTCGATTTGCATCCCCGCTTCGCGGTTTTCGGGGGCGAAGCCGTCGGATGGCGCGGGTCCAACGAAGGTCGCACCCTGCAACCGGCCGCGGCGTCACGCATCCGTCACGCGCCCGTCCGACGAAAAGCAGGGTCGGTGCGAAGGTACCTGCGCACCGTGTGCGATCTGCGCGAGCGCTGCGCACCCGTGACGTGTGCGGACCGGCGGCGACTTGCACGCACCGCGTGGCGACGCGGCGTCGGTGCTGAGGTGGTACCCCCGACACGATTCGAACGTGCGGCCTGCTGATTAGGAATCAGCTGCTCTATCCTGCTGAGCTACGGGGGCAGGGTCGGGCGCGGGTATCCCAGGTGCCCAGGGCCGTCCACGTGACCGGAGCCGGCGGGGGATGTGCGTGCGCGACGGCGGGGACGGCGGTAGGAGGGGGTCCCACCTGGGCCCGGGGGCTCCATGGACCTGGCCGGCAAGAAGGTCGTCATCGCGGGCGGATCCAGCGGCATCGGCAAGGCCGCGGCGCGTCAGCTCGTGGCGCAAGGCTGCGACGTGGCGCTGCTGGCGCGCGATGCCGACCGCCTCGAAGCGGCCCGGGTCGAGATCGCCAAGGCGGGTTCGGGCAAGGTGGTGGCGGTGTCGGTCGACGTCACCGATCCCGACAGCGTGACCGCGGGCGCGGCGGCCGTCGTCGAAGCGCTCGGCGGTGTCGACGTGCTGATCGCCAACCAGGGCTTCGCCCGGTGCGCCCCGGTGTGGGAGGCCGACCTCGACGCCTTCCAGGCGATCATGGACACGAACTACTTCGGGCACGTCCGCCTCGTGAAGGCCTTCGTGCCCCACCTGATCGCCCAGAAGCACGGCGCCGTCTGCCTGGTCACGTCGATGCTCGGGTTCATGAGCTTCTACGGCTACGGCGCCTACGCGGCGAGCAAGTTCGCCATCGTCGGGTTCGCCGAGTCGCTGCGGCAGGAGCTGCTGCCGTTCGGCGTGCAGGTCAACGTGTTCTACCCGCCCACCACCGACACGCCGGGCCTGGCCGAGGAGAACGAGTCCAAGCCCCCGCTGACGTGGGCCATCGAGGGCACGAGCCGCAAGTTCACCGCCGACCAGGTGGCGGCCACGATGCTCGCCGGCATCACGAAGAACCGCTTCGTGCAGCTCATCGGCGTCGACTCGTGGGCCATCTACTACCTGAGCCGCTGGGCGCCGTGGCTCGTCCGGTTCGTCATCGACGGCGAGCTCCGCAAGCACATCAAGAAGCACGGGCTGCCCGCATGAGCCGTCCGCTCCCGTTCGCGCCGTGTCGTTCCGGGGCCGCCCAGCGCGCCGTCGGGGTGGGCCGTGGTGCGACGGGGCGCGGCGCGGTTACGGGCCGGGCGGTCCGGACGGAGGGTGATCATGGGCGAGGCGATCGACTGGGACGCGCGCATGCGGGGGCTCGATGCCACCTCGCTGCCGCGCCTCGCGGGTGAGCTGGCAGCGATGGCCGACGAAGCCTCAGCAGCATGGCAGGCCGGGCAGCTCCAGGGCGCGTCCCTGGCCGCGCTGACCGACGCCCTGCTCTCGATCGTGCAGGGCGAGGCCGGTGCGGCGCGCGCCCGGCTCGCGTGCGGTGAGCTGCTGGGGCGGCTGGGCGACCCGCGCCTGCGCCTGCCCGCCGACGCCGACTACTGGTCGTGGCTCACGCTGCAGAGCGGCGACACGTTCGCGCTGGGCCGGTTCCCGGTCACCAACCACGAGTACCGCGCCTGGGTCGACGCCGGAGGCTACGGCGATCACGGCGCGTGGACGCCCGAGGGGCTCGCGTGGTTGTCCACCTGCGCCGATCCGTGGCCGGAGCTGGCCAAGCAGGACGACGCCGAGGCCTACCTGATCGCCAACCAGCCCGTGGTCGGGGTGAGCTGGTACGAGGCCCAGGCCTACGCCACGGCGATGGGCGCGCGCCTGCCGCGCTTCTACGAGCGCGTGTGGGCCGTCCGCGGCCCCAAGAAGCGGCCCTACCCGTGGGGCGACCCGTTCGGCGAGGGGCACGCCAACACCAAGGAGGAGGTGCTCGGCCGCCCCTGCGCGGTGGGGCTCTACCCCGACGACTGCACGCCCGAGGGCATCTACGACCTCGCGGGCAACGCTGGCGAGTGGACCGCCGACGCGGCGGGGGGCGGGGAGTACCTGCTGCACCCCGGCTCGTGGGACCAGCCGTCCCTGGCGTCGTGGGCCAAGGCGCTCACGGCCGAGAAGCCCACGGCGCGCTGGGCTGCGCTGGGCTTCCGCCTCGCGAAGGACTGACGCCGGGCGCTACCGCGTCGACAGCAGCGCGGTGACCTGCGCCGGATCGGTGGTGGGGGCCTGGCAGGCGCCGCGCTCGCAGACGTAGGCGGTGACGGCGCCGTCGAGGGCGGGGCGATCCGCCATCCAGGGCAGCTCCTCCGGGACCTGTCCGGCGACGACGGCGGCGACGGCGCGGAAGGGCGTGGCCGCCGCCTCGATCGCGCGACGCATCGGCGCGGTGTCGGCGCCCGCGTGCGGGAGCACCAGGCCCACCTCGCGCACGGGGGCCTGCCGCCACGCCCACGCGAGGCTCTCGTAGCCCACCGCCATCGGCGCCCGCGCGGCGAACGGCGCGTAGGCGTCGAGGATGCGATCGGCGACGGCGCCGAGGTCGGGGCGGTCGCAGAGCACGGCGAGGCGCGCGAGCGCCCACGCGAGCACGCCGTTGCCCGACGGCTCGGCACCGCCGACCAGCTTGCGCGGGGTGGCCAGCGGCGTGGTCGCGTCGCGACCGACGTACAGCGCGGTGCCGCCCGCCTCGTCCCAGAACAGGTCGAGCGTGGTGCGGGCCAGGTCGAGCGCGTGCCGCAGCCACGTCACGTCGAGGGTGGCCTCGGCGAGATCGACGAGGGCCAGCACGAGGAACGCGTGGTCGTCGAGGAAGCCAGGGACGTGCACCTGGTGCTCGGTCCAGATCCGCTGGAGGCGACCGTCGACGGTGGCCTCGTCGCGCAGGAACCGAGCGGTGCGAACGGCCTGGTCGACCCACGCCGGTTCGTCGAGCGCCGCGCCGGCCACGGCCAGCGCCCGCACCGCGAGCGCGTTCCACGCCGTGATGCGCTTGATGTCGGTGCCCGGACGGACCCGCGCGCCGCGCGCAGCGAGGAGCAGGGGACGGGCGTGGTGCCAGCGGGCGCGCAGGTCGGCGGGCAGGTCTTCCTCGGGGCGCTCCAGCCGCAGCACGCTCGTGCCGTGCTCGAAGGTGCCGCGGGGTGTGACCCCGAGCAGGCGGGCCATCGCGGGCCCGTCGGCGCCGAGCACCGCGTCGAGCTGCGCGGGCGTCCACACGTAGTACCGACCCTCCTCGCCCTCGCTGTCGGCGTCCTCGCTCGCGTAGAACGCGCCCTCGGGCCCCCGCGCGTCGCGCAGCATCCACCCGACGGTCTCCCGGGCGACGCGCGCCATCCGTGCCGCACCCGTCATCCGCCACGCGTCGACGTACAGCGGGATGAGCTGCGCGTTGTCGTAGAGCATCTTCTCGAAGTGGGGGACGAGCCAGTCGGCGTCGACGCTGTAGCGGGCGAAGCCACCGCCGAGGACGTCGTTCATCCCCCCGCGGGCCATGGCGTCGAGCGTCTCGACCGCCATCGTCGACGCGTCGGCGTCGCCCGCGGTGGCGTGGTGGGCCAGCAGGGCCGCCAGCGTGCCGTGCGGAGGGAACTTCGGCGCGCCGCCGAAGCCGCCGCGCTCGCTGTCGAACAGGCCCGACGCGGCACCCGCGACCGCAGCGAGCCAGTCCCGCGACGGCGCGCCGCGCAGCTCGGGCACCACCTCGCGGCTGGCGACGTGCTCGGTGACGGCCTCGGCGAGCTCGTCGCGCCGATCCGTGTCCTCGGTGAACAGGTGGATCGCCTGCGCCATCACCTGCCGGAACGAGGGCATCCCGTGGCGCGGCTCCGGGGGGAAGTAGGTGCCGCCGAGGAACGGACGCCCGTCCGGCATCAGGAACAGCGTCATCGGCCAGCCGCCGTGGCCGCCGGTGAAGGCCTGCACGGCGGACATGTAGACGGCGTCCAGATCCGGTCGCTCCTCCCGGTCGACCTTGACCGCGACGAAGTGCTCGTTCATGAACGCCGCCGTCGCCGCGTCGGAGAACGACTCGTGCTCCATCACGTGGCACCAGTGGCAGGCGGCGTAGCCGACCGACAGCAGGATCGGACGCTGCAGGGCCTCGGCCCGGTCCAGCGCCTCGTCACCCCACGGGTACCAGTCCACCGGGTTGTGGGCGTGCTGGCGCAGGTACGGGCTCGACGCGTGGGCGAGCCGGTTGGTGGGGCGATCGTCGGGACGGTGCGGATCGGACACGGGCGCTCCGGGCGAGCGGACGGCGTAACCACAGCCGTCCGCGCCGGGCTGCCGTCAGCCGACCCAGCGGTACTTCGTGGAGCGCTTCTTGCCGCGGCGCATGACCTTGCCCTCGTCGACCAGCTCGAGGAGCAGGCGACGGACCGGATCGGCCTTGAGGCCGGTGGCCTTCTGGGCGTCGACGCTGTCGATCTCGCCGCGCGTGCGCAGCACCTGGCGCAGCGTCATCCGCGCCTCCTCCAGGTCCTGGCTGCGCTGGGCCCGCTGGCTGATGCGCAGCGCGTCCTCGGGCAGGGCGTGGGCGTGACGCTCGTGGACGTGCCGCAGGCCGGGGCCGCGTCCGACGGAGACGACCTCACCGGTGGCCTCGAGCGCGTCGCGCAGGGAGGGCCACACGGCGTTGTTCAGGTTCATCGCCGCGAGGATGTCCTTGCGGCTCGCGCCGCGGGGGCTGTTCTCGAGGAACAGCAGCGTGCGGGCGACCAGCGGAGCGAGATCGTGCTCGGCCACGTCTCCGCGTGTCCGTCGCACGCTGTGGAACTGCATCCTGGACACCTGACCTCCACGACGGCCACGCGAACGCGGCTCGTCCCGGTGTCATCGGTTCCAACAGCGGCTGCTTGAGCGGCAGGCGACGCACCGGGACGATCGCCGCGCTAGGGATCGGGTCCGTGGAGGACCCCGTGACCCTTACGCCAGACGACCGCGCGACCTTCCTCGATCTGTTGCCGGGCCTCGCTCCCGGGGCCGACGCGGCGGGTGTGCTGGCCTTCTTCCGCGCCCACGAGGCCGCCTGCCTCGACGAGCTCGGCAGCGTGCCGGGCTTCGATCAGGTGCGGGCGGGCGTGCTCCGGATCCTTCCCGCCGCGGTGCCTGCACCCGAGGCCCGCGCGGCGTGGCTCGATCGGGCGCGCGTGGCCCTCGACGCGTTCGAACCCGCGAGCCTCACCCGCGCCGAGGCGCTCCGACGCCATCCAGCGTGGGTGGCCGTGTGCCTGCTGGAGCTGGCGGCGCAGACCGGTCAGCCGGTCGACGAGGCGGTGGCGCGCGCCGAGGCCGTGGCCGCCGCTGGCTTCGCGAGCACGGCGCCGGATCAGCCGCGCGGATCGGGCGAGGTGCTGTGGGCCATCGCCGAGGCCGCGGAAGAGCAGGGCTGGGTCGATCACGTCGACGGGCTGCTCGAGCGCGCGGCGCGCGCCACGTTCACTGACCCCGAGAACCTCGGCCGCGTGCGGCTCGTCCAGGTGCTGCGCCTGCTGTCCGATGAGCAGCCCCAGGCCGCCGCTGCCACCGAGGCGCTGCTCACGCTGCCCCACCTCGACACGCGCACCCGGGTGCACGCGCTCTGGATCGGCGCCCTGCTCGATCAGCAGGTCGACCGGATGGGGCGGGCCGTCGATCGGCTCCACGAGGCGCTCGATCTGGTGGATGCCGACGAGGATCCGGACGTCGCCCAGCGCCTGCGCGCCACGCTCCACACGCTCGGCGCCGGCCGCGACGACCCCGCCGAGGCGTGAGGCGCGCGGTCAGGCGCCCCACCGCGGCCCGGGCTGGCCCCGTGCGCCGTCGGGCACGCCGGCCGCGCGCTTGTCGACGAGCGTGAGCACGTCCATCGGGCAGACCTCGACGCAGATCCCGCACTGGATGCAGGCGCTGGCGACGTTGTCGAGCACCAGCTGCTTCTCGGCGAAGCCCTGCACGTCGATGCCCATCTGGCATTCCGTCGTGCAGGCACCGCAGCTGATGCACCGGTCGTCCGCGACGATGGCGAGGCGCCCGAAGCCCTTGGACAGCCACTCCATGTAGGCGCGCAGCGGGCAGAAGAACCGGCACCACACGCGGTTGCCCAGCATCGGGTACAGCGCCACGCCGAGGAACGACGCCAGCGCGAAGTCGACCATCAGGGCGTACCAGCCCTGCGCGAACTGGCGGGCGCTCGACAGCGACGACGTGCCGGCCTGGACCACGACGGCCCCCTGGGGCAGGCTCGCGAGCGGCACGGTGTAGTGACCCTCCGCGACCTTGTCCGGGTAGACCGTGCGACCGCCGGCCTGCAGGCCACTCGTCCAGCCGTTGTCGTGCCACGCGTGGTCCCAGTCGAACTTGTCGATCGCGAACGAGACCACCCCGTCGCGCACCGCCACGTCGTGCACGCGCATGTGGCCCTCCGCCTCGGGCACGTCGCCCTGCACGAGGGTGACGTGGTCGCCGTCGACCTGAAGGGTGGCGTCGATCCACGACTGCCAGCCCACCAGCTTCCACGCGTCGGCGAGGATGAGCAGGGTCACCGGTACCGCGAGGAGGAACACGATGCGGCCACCCCACTCGGCGCGCTCCGCGAGGTCGCCGCGCGGGGCCCGCCACCGCCAGAGGTCGCCGACCGTCTCCGCCAGCCCACCGCAGCCGCACATCCACGAGCAGAAGCGCTCGTTGTGGCGCCACACGAACAGCGGCATCGCGACGAAGCTCACGAACGCGCCGATCGCGATCCACAGGGCCGCGGCAGGCACGTCCGGCGACTTGGCGATGGACGCGATCGACAGCGGCCAGGGAACCGACAGCGTGTAGAGCTGGCTGGAGGCGGTGGTGACCATCGGCGCGAGCAGCTCGGGCACACCGAACAGGAACACCCACTGGAACGCGATGAGCGACAGGTAGCGCCGCGTCTGCGTGGGGGCGTCGTAGCGGCGGATGGCGGCGATGCCGAAGCCGAGGATGGCGAGGCTGTAGAGCACGGTGCCGAAGAAGCCGGCGTCGAGCACGCGCACGCTGCCGTCGACGGTCGGCAGCCACGGGGCGGGCACCTTCAGCGCGTCGTGCACCCAGCCGAGGCTGTGCGGACCGAACGGGAACCAGGGCTCGTGGTACTTGAGCACGTAGAAGCACCACGTGAACGCGACGAACGCGGCCAGCCACGGCCACTGGGACGGCGGACGGCGGGACCGCATCGTCAGCCCCAGGCCCTCGAGCCAGGCGACGGGCGGCTCGGTGCCCACCAGCACCCAGACGGCGTCGGCGGCGGTCCGCAGGGTGCCGTCGGTCCCCGTGACCACCACGGCGTCGCCTTCGATCGCGTCGACGCGCGCCCCGAGCCGCAGCGTGAGGCGGCCGTCGGCGGCGGCGGCCTCGATCGCTTCGCGGGTGCGCGGTCGGGGACGGTCCAGGCGCTCCCCGCGATGCACCAGCGTGACCTGCGCCCCCGCGTCCACCAGCGCGAGCGCGGCCTCGGTGGCGCTGTCGCCGCCTCCCACCACCAGCACGCTCGCGCCGGCGTGGTCGGCGGCGTCGCCGAGCTGGTGGTGCACCCGGGGATCGTCCTCGCCGGGCACGCCGAGGCGGCGCGGGGTCCCGCGGCGACCGATCGCGACGACGACGCGCCGGGCGCGCAGCGTGGCGGGGGGGCGCGCCCCTTCGTCGTGGCGCACCCCGTGGTGGACTGTGTGGACGACCAGGACGTCCCCCTCCCGGGTGACGGTGGTGACCTCGACGTCCTGCGCGACGTTCAGCCCGGCGTCGGCGACGTGCTGGCGCCACCGGCGGACCAGCTCCTCCTTGGGCGCGTCCTCGAACCACAAGCCGCCGGGCGTCTCGATCGCCTCGGGCTCGGCGTAGATGATCTTGCCGGCGGGGAAGGCGTCGATGGTGCGGAACGGGGCGTGTCGCTCGAGCACGACGTAGCTGCGGCCGCGCTCGGCGAGGGCCATCGCGGCGGTGCAGCCCGCGGGGCCCGCACCCACGATCACCACGTCGAGCACGTCGTCGTCGCCGTGGCCAGCCTCGAGGTCGCCGAGCTCGTCAGCGAGATCGCAGCCGATGTCCCAGCCCTGGCGCAGCGCGGTCTTGAGCAGTGGCGTGTCGGCGAGATCGCCCGCGACGCGCAACCCGGGCACCTCGGTGCGACCCAGGTCGTCCACCCGGGGACCGTCGCGCAGGCCCACCCACGGGGACGCGCCGCGTCGCCACGCCGCCAGGAGCCGTCCGAGCATGCCCACCTCCAGGTCCACCGTACGGCGCGGGAGGGCCGGCGGTCACACGCGATCGCCACATGCGGGCGCGGTCGGGACGGCGCAGGCGCCGGCGGATCACGTGTCGCTGGAGGCAGAGCGTGCGCCCGTGCTACACCCGCGTCCATGATGCCGCATCCCTATCCGCAGGGCGCCGGGTGGATCGAGGTGATCGCCGGGTGCATGTTCTCGGGCAAGACGGAGGAGCTCCTCCGTCGGATCCGGCGCGCCCAGATCGCGCGCCAGCGGGTGATCGTGTTCAAGCCCACCGTCGACGTGCGCTACGCCGTGGACGAGGTCGTCACCCACGGCGACGCGCGGGTGGCGTGCGTGCCCGTGGCCCACGCTGCCGACATCGCGCGGCTGGTCGGCGAGGCCGACGTCATCGGCATCGACGAGGCCCAGTTCTTCGACGGCGCCCTCACGGGCATCTGCGACAAGCTCGCCGACGAGGGACGCCGCGTGGTGGTGGCCGGTCTCGACCAGGACTACCGGGGCGTGCCCTTCGAGCCGATGCCCGAGCTGCTCGCGATCGCCGAGTACATCACCAAGACGCTGGCGGTGTGCACCGTGTGCGGGGCGCCGGCGAGCCGCACGCAGCGGCTGGTCGCGCGCGAGACGCGCGTGCTGCTGGGCGCCACCGACACCTACGAGGCGCGGTGCCGTCGGCACTGGGATCCGGAGCGCTTCGACGCGGAACAGGAAGACCTGCCGCTCGCGGGCGGCAGCCGATGAGGGCCGGCGGGGCCGACGCCCGGTCGGGTGGGTGCGGGTCCGCAGGGGCCCAGGGAGGCAGGATGCGCTGGGGCGGGATCGCGGGGATGGCACTGCTGGCGTCGGGGTGCGGCATGCCCCTGGGCGCGTTCGATGCGGCCTATGCCGAGCGCTACGACGCCGCCGTGGAGCGGTGCGGCGGCGATCCGGTGGAGGGGGCGCGGCTCGAGCCCCGCGACGGCTGCACCTACGACGGCACCAAGGCGGCGGACTGCCTCGACGGCCTCGACGCTGTCAACGACGCCGACTGCGGCGATCCAATCGACGCGCCGGGCACGTTCGACCTGCCCGCGGCCTGCGCGCTGGTGTTCACCTGCGCGGACTGACGTCGGGTTGACAGCCCGAAGCGCTGTTTCGATCGCATCTGTCGCCCGTTGCGAGGAGGGCGGACGCGCCGCGGTTGTGGGCAGCGCAGACTTCAGGTAGGTTGCGCCCGCAAACCGGGGCCTGGGGCTCCGGCATGTGAAGGAGGGCCTGTGCGCCTGTCTCCTGCGCTGCTCCTCGGGACACTCCTCGCCGGCTGCGGTGGCGTGCAGGAGTACGACTTCATCCTCGACTACAACCGCCTCGCCTGCGAGCACGAGCTGTCGTGCGGCGATCAGGCCGAGCTGGTGTTCGACGGCATCCTCACGGTCGAGGCCTGCGAGTCCGCCAACCTCGACGCGGTGCTCGACTGGGGTCGCGGCTGCAAGTACCGTCCGGCCTCGGCCTCGGAGTGCCTGTTCGAGATGCAGGGCCTGATCTGTCCGGGCGACGGCCAGCTCGCGGAGCGGCCCCCCACCTGCCAGACCGTCTACCTCGACTGCGTCGACGTCCCCGACGACACGACCGACACCACCCCCGGCGGGCAGGACACGGACGCATCGGATACCGACGCCGCACAGTGACGGAACGCGACCGCCCGCTCGTGGGTTGAGCGCTCCGTCCGACAGGAGCGACGTCCCCCCATGAGCGCACGCACCCGACGGTTCGCCGCCTGGTCCGCCCTGTGGCTGTCCACCGGCGCGCACGCCACGACGATCAAGGCCTCCAGCGAGCTGGTGGACGACGACGGCGTCAAGCACCCTGTCTCCGCCGCCTTCGACGGCAAGCTGCAGACGGCCTGGGCCGAAGGGGAGATGGGCACCGGCGACGGGAGCTGGATCGAGATCCGCTTCGACAAGCCCACCGACGTGCGGTGGATCTCCGTGTGGCCCGGCGACCTGTCCACCGGCCTGCGCTCGCTCAAGGAGCACGGCCGGCCCCGCAGCCTCACCGTGCAGGTGCAGGGCCCCGACGAGCTGTACGAGACCGAGGTCGGCCTGCGCGACGGTGCGATGTACGGCTTCGAGCGCCAGGACATCGACGTCGACGTGCCCCAGGCCACCTGGATCCGGCTCACGGTCGACCAGGCGTGGGGCGGCTACCTGCGCAACGACACCTACATCGCCGAGGTCGCCATCAACCACCTCGGCGGCCCGCAGCCGTCGTTCGACAAGGTCGACGCGTGGGTCGCGTCCAGCGCGGGCACGAAGGCCGTCGACAAGCACCGCGACGAGGTGATCGCCCTGTTCGACCGCATCGATCAGGCCGAGTTCGGCGACCGTGAGGCGCTGCACCAGCTCATGGACTGGGCGATCGACGGTGCCCCCTACCTGGGCGATCGCGTGCTGCGCGACGTGCCCGTCGGCTACCGCATCTCGGCGCTGCCGCCCGACGACGTCGCTGTCGAGGCGCTGCTCAAGGTCAAGGACCCCAACGCGATCCCCGCGCTGCAGCTGGCGGCGTTGCGGTCGCAGGGCAACGTCCAGCGCAAGCTCGAGGCCGCGGCCCACTACTTCGAGGCCTTCGCGTCGCTCAAGACCGGCGGGCGCCGCAGCATCGACGTGTGGGGCATGCCCGGCTGGGAGAAGGGCGCGCTGCAGGGCTTCGGCGAGCCGCTGGGCATCGACCAGGGCGTCTACGGCGACCTGTACCTCGCCGACACCGCCAACAACCGCATCACCGTGTTCACGCCCGAGGGCCGCACGCGCGCCACGTGGGGGCTCGGCGCCGCCGACGTCACCGACGTGTGGTTCGGCGGCAAGCGGCCCTACTACGTCGCGGGCAACGAGGCCTCGCTCAAGCCTGGGGGCTTCTTCAACCCCATCGACGTCGACGTCGTCTCCTCGAAGGAGAGCGACGAGGTGTGGGTGCTCGACGCCAAGGGCCGCGTGCAGTGGTTCGACGACCAGGGCGTGCGCCTGGGTGGCTTCAAGGTGCCGGTCGAGATGGCGCCCGCACCGGGGGTCGGCGGCGCGGGCCACGTCCGGGTCACCTCACGGGGCATCGTGGTCGTGATCGGCAACAACGGCTTCGTCTACGACCGCGACGGCAACCAGCTGTCGACGTGGACGGTCGAGGAGGGCCACGTGACCACGATGGCCGTGCTGCCCAACGGACGCCTCGCGCTCGGCTTCCGACGCGGCGCCGCCGAGTACGACCTGGGCGGCTTCCGGCACAAGACGCTGCTGACCGGTGACGAGCTGCCGCTGGGCTACGAGGCCTGGTCGCTCGCCGTCGACGAGAAGGGCAAGCTCTGGGCGGTCACCGATCACGGCTACGTGGTCAAATTCAAGCGGCCCGGCAAGGTCGAGTTCTCCGTGCGCTGGCTCAAGGTGGGATCGACGCCGCCGCGGTTCACGGTCAACGACGGCATGCTGTTCATCGCGGCGGATGGTCGCGTGCGGCAGGTCGACGCGCTGCAGCTCAAGGACGACGCCGACGAGGCGGCGGCGGAGGAGTGATGCGACCCACGGGCGGGGGCGGTGTGGCGGTGCTGGGCGTCGCCGCATGGCTCGCGGGCGCCATGGCCTGTGGCGGGGGATCCGCCCCCGACGTCGTGCTGAGCCCCACGCCGCCCAAGGACGTGGTGATCCGCCGCACTGCGCCCACCAACGAGCCGGTGGCCGACGCCACGGCCCACCGTGTGCCGGTGCCGGTGGCCGCTGACGCGGCCGCGTTGACGCACACCCGCGAACGGCTGCGGTCCACGGTGACCACCTACGGCCTCGACCCCGACAACGCCTGGGCGATCGGCCATGCCTTGCTGGCGCTCGGACCGGACGCCCGTCTCGCCGACGGGCGGTCGGCCTTCGAGGTCCTGTTCGCGCGCTACGCCCAGGTCGTCCCGATGGGTCCGGCGACGATCCTGCGCTTTCCGCGCAAGGACGGAGACCGGCTCGTCGAGCCCCACACGGCGCTCGTGCTCAAGACCGTCACCGACCTCGGCCTGGCGCCGGACACCAAGGTGACCGTGGCGGGCGCCCCGCACCCCCTGGCCGAGCTGTACCGTGGCACGCTCGACCAGATCTGGACCGACCCGCCCGAGCTGTCGGTGCTGTCGTGGAACGACGTGCCGTGGGCGCTGCAGGGGCTGGCCACCTGGTCCGCGCCGCACACCGCCTGGCGGACGAGCGACGGTCACGACATGGACCTCGACACGCTCACGCACCAGGTCGTCGATCGGCTCGTGCAGGACACGGCGTTCCTGGAGGCTGCGCGCGTCGCGGACGCGCCGCTGGTCAAGCAGGGGCAGGGCATCTTCAGCTACACCTGCGGGGGGGCCCACCTGCTCCAGGGCGCGGCCACGGCGGTGGCGCGGGGCTTCGGCACGGCCGACGATCGCGTGGCGATGGTCGCGCAGGCGCGGCTGGCGATGTGGCGCTTCCCCCGTGAGCTGGCCATCGTCGACGACGCGCTGGTGCGTGCGCCGGAGTACGCCGAGATCCTCCGCATCCAACGCCTCAAGTTCGTGGGTCACCACCTGGAGACGATGGAGCGGTTCGCGGCCCTCGGCCTCGTGCCCGGCGACGACCCGGAGCTGCAGGCCAGCGTGACGCGCGCGCTCGACGAGCTGGTGGCGAGCGTGGGGGCACTGGAGGCGGCCGGCACCTTCGACGACATGGACGGCGTGCGCCGTCGACGCGAGCAGAGCTGGCTCGACCTCATCGGCGACAGCGCCCACGCGCTGCGCGGGCTCGACCTCGCCACGGGACAGGCCGCCGTGTGGTGGTGAGGCTCGCCCGACCCCGTGGTGGCGATTAGCTGTCCGGGGTCCGAGACGACCAGGAGGTCGCCGGCGGCAGCAGGCCGCGGGAGGAAAGTCCGAGCTCCACAGGGCAGGGTGCCGGGTAATTCCCGGTCGGGGCGACCCGGAGGAAAGTGCAACAGAGAGCAGACCGCCAGGCCGGCTCGCCGGCTTCCGTGACCACCTCGGTGGATCCGGGGCGTCCCTCGGGGCGCAGGTGAGGGTGAAAGGGTGCGGTAAGAGCGCACCGGCATCCCCGGCGACGGGGGTGGCCAGGCAAACCCCATCCGGAGCAAGACCAAATAGGGGAGCGTTCGAGGGCGGCCCGTCCGAGCTCCCGGGTTGGTTGCTGGAGGTCGTCGGCAACGGCGATCGTAGAGGAATGACCCCCACCCCTCCGAGGGCGACCGGAGAGGGGCACAGAACTCGGCTTACGGACGTCTCGGGCCCGCCGTCCCTTCGGGGGCGGCGGCACCCTCACACCGCCCTCACGCCTCGGACGTGGCAGGCTCGGGGGGCGCGTAGAGCCACCGGCCGCAGCCATCGCAGGTGACCAGGCGGCCCTGCTTGATGTCGGTGGTGCGGCGCAGGGGCACCACGCGGCTGCAGGCGGTGCACACACCGTCCTGGCACACCGCGAGCGCCGACCCCTTGCGTGCGTGCATCTGGGCGTAGGTGCCGCCAATGTCGCGTGCGAGGGCTGCCACGAGCGGGCTGCGTTCGGTGGACAGCACCCGCACCTCGGTGCGCCAGCCTTCGATCGTCGGGTCGAGGGTGGCGTGGGCCGTCGCGAGCGCCTCCTGCGCCTGCACGCGGTCGGCCTCGGCCTGGGTGCGCGCTGCCTGCCGGGCCTCGCGTGCCTCCATGGCCTCGAGGATGGCGGTCTCCGCGGCGTCGGCCAGCTCGGCGCACCGGTCGATCTGGCGCTGGGCGGCGTCCGCCGAGCCGTAGCCGTTGTCGAGGGCGTCCTGGGCCGAGCGGCGCAGGCCGTCGACGCGCTCGAGCTCGGTCTGCTGCGCCCGCTCGGTGCGCTTGAGCGCCGTGATCGCCTCGTCGTGGCCGGCGATCGCTGCCGTGAGGCGCGCGACCTCCGCCTCGGCCTTGGCGAGCTTGCGCTGGGCGCGGCCGATCCGCTCGTGGAGGTCGGCGAGCTGGTCGTCGAGCAGGGCGATGGGGACGAGCTGCGCGAGATCCGCGTCCATCAGGGCTCCGGGGCGTCCCGACAGCATGACACGCCGCAGCCGCCGACGACAGGTCCCGCGGCGTCGTCGCCGTCGGATCCGGACGTTACGCGCACGGCTGCGGGCCCATAGCTCAGTTGGTCAGAGCACCCGGCTCATACCCGGAGTGTCCCAGGTTCAAGCCCTGGTGGGCCCACGCCCTCCGTCGACGCCGTGGCGTCGCACGGCGTCGTGCAGGTAGGCGGCCAACATGCGCGCGGCCTCGGCGTCGAGCTCGGCCTCGGCGTGGCCTCCCGGGACCGGGAACAGCGTGAGGCGGTGCGTGAGCGACTCCAGCAGCGCCATGCCCAGCACGGCCACCCGCCCCGGGTGTGCGACCCGAGGCGCGAGCCAGGCCTGCCACGCGGTGCGCAGCTGCAGCTCCAGCGCGGCATAGCGGGCCAGGAGGTGCGCTGGGATCGGGGCGTCCTCGAGGAGGATGCGGTGGACCCCGGGGGCTCCCCGGTGCAGGGCGAACAGGGTGTGCACCAGGCGCTCGGCGAGGGGTGTCACCGCGACGTCCTGCGCCATGTCCTGGGCGAGCGACGCGAACGCGGCCTCCACCTCGTCGAGGTGGCGCTCGAACAGCCCGACCAGGAGCGCGTCCTTGCTCGGGTAGTACTGGTATAGCGAACCCACCGAGACCCCGGCCCGCGCCGCGACGCGATCCGTGGTGGTCGCCACGTAGCCCTCGGCGTCGAAGACCTGAGCCGCTGCGGTGAGGATGGCGTCCACGGTGGCGCGCGCACGCTCCTGGATCGGGCGCTTGCGGGCCTCGTGGCGTCGGTCGCGGGTGCGGATGCCGGGCATGGGAATGCGAGGTGAGGGGAGCGGGGTGCCAGAGCATCCTAGCGCCAGGAGGTGATCCATGAACGGGACCATCCTTGCAGGCTCCGGGCTCGTCGCCATGCTGGCGGGCGCCACCCACTACCTCACGCGGGTCGCCCGCGGTGATCTCCGTGCGCCGCCGCCCACGCTCCTGGCAGCGGTGCCGGCGGGGGCGGTCCTCGCGGTCGCCGGGCTCGCCCTCGGGCTGTCCCGCGGCGAGTCGTCCGCCGCGCTGCTTCCACCCGTCGTGCTGACGCTGCTGGCAGCAGGCGTGGCCACGGCGATCCACCTGCAGCGTCGCACGCCGCAGGGGACGCTTCGTGTGGCCGTGGGGGACGCCTTGCCGTCGTTCCGCGCCACCACGTCGGACGGTGACGCCTTCGACGCGCGGTCGCTGCGCGGGCGGCGCGTGCTGCTCAAGTTCTACCGGGGCGCGTGGTGCCCGTTCTGCCAGGCGGAGCTCAAGCGCTTCGACGCCATGCGCGACGTCCTGCGCCGACACGGCGTCGAGGTGATCGCGCTGAGCAAGGACGCACCCGAGGCCGCGCGTCGTCACAGGGCGCGGGACGGCCTGCGGTTCCCGCTGCTGTGCGATCCGGACCTGACCGTGATCCGGCAGTTCGGGGTGGAGCACCACAAGGCGCTCGAGATCTCCGACGGGCCGCGCCTCCGGGTGTTCGGGCTCGCCATGGGGCTCGTCCCGTCGTTCCGTGCGATGGCGATCCCGACGACCCTGCTCGTCGACGAGCACGGCGTGATCCGATGGGTCGACCAGTCCGAGGACTACAAGGTGCGGGCGAGCGCGGATCGGGTCCTGACCGCGGTAGCCGACGCGTTCGGGGACGCCCGACAGCAGCTGGACGCTGACGCGCACGACGACGTCGCGGACGCGGTCTGCTGCCCGACCTGCTGACGACGCGTGGCCAGCGGGCGCCCGGGCGTGAGGCCCGGCGCCTCACGGCACGGCCTCACTGCTCGATGAACGCCTGGAGACGCTTGGAGCGGGACGGGTGGCGCAGCTTGCGCAGCGCCTTGGCCTCGATCTGGCGGATGCGCTCGCGGGTGACCTCGAAGTCCTGACCGACCTCTTCGAGGGTGTGGTCGGACGTCTGGCCGATGCCGAACCGCAGCCGCAGCACGCGCTCCTCCCGCGGGGTGAGCGTGGCGAGCACCTTGCGGGTGGTGTCGGTGAGCGACTGGACCACCATGTTCTCGGACGGCGAGGCGGTGTTCTTGTCTTCGATGAAGTCGCCCAGGTGGGAGTCCTCCTCCTCGCCGATGGGCGTCTCCAGCGAGATCGGCTCCTTGGCGATCTTGAGGATCCGGTGGACCTTGTCGACCGGGATCTCCATCTTCTCGGCGATCTCCTCGGGACGCGGCTCGCGGCCGAGATCCTGCTGGAGGTGGCGCTGGGTGCGGATGAGCTTGTTGATCGTCTCGATCATGTGGACCGGGATGCGGATCGTGCGCGCCTGGTCGGCGATGGCGCGGGTGATCGCCTGCCGGATCCACCACGTGGCGTAGGTGGAGAACTTGTAGCCGCGCCGGTACTCGAACTTCTCGACCGCCTTCATCAGGCCGATGTTGCCTTCCTGGATGAGGTCGAGGAACTGCAGGCCGCGGTTGGTGTACTTCTTGGCGATCGACACCACGAGGCGCAGGTTGGCCTCGACGAGCTCGCACTTGGCCTTCTCGGCGAGGGCCTCACCGCGCTTGAGCTCCTGGGCCGCCGCCGCGAGGGCGTCGCGCGTCATGCCGGTGGCCAGCTCGACCTTGCGGATCTTGCGGAGCTCGCGGCGCACGCGGGAGTCGAAGTCCTTCCAGCGGGCCTCGGAGATGCCCGTGCGGCGGATGACGTCCTCGCCGGCGTCCTCACGGGCGCGGCGGACCTTGCGGATGGCGGGGCGCAGATCGCGCACGGGGAGACGGGCGTCGCGGGCGACGGCCTCGATCTCCTTCTCGCACACGGCCACCTCGGTCCAGGCCTCCTGGATGCGCGCCGAGATCTCGGACAGCTGCGGCTTGGAGAAGCCGACGGAGTCGAGCACGGCGTAGAGCAGCTGGCGCGCCTCGGCCATCTCGGCCTCGATCGCGGCCTGCTTCTTCTTGGACTTGGCCTTGTCGAACTCTTCGACGAGCACCTGGAGCGTGCGGTCGGCGGCCTGACCGTCGGCCAGCACGTCGGTGAGGGGGCGGTTGTCGAGGCTGCGCGTGGGCTTGGCGCGCTTGCCGCTGCGCTGGGCCTTGAGGATGCGCTCCTGGTCGGCCGCGATGATCTCCTCGATGAACGTGACGCCGAGGGTGGAGGTCTGCACGATCTGCTTGATCGCCAGCTCACCTTCCTCGATGCGCTGCGCGATCTCGATCTCGCCCTCGCGCGAGAGCAGGGAGACCGACCCCATCTTCCGCAGGTAGACCCGGACCGGATCGTTGCTGCGGTTGTTGTCGGTCTTCTCGTCCTGGTTGCGTCGCTGGGCGTCGGCGCGCCGCTTGCGCTCGTTCACGACCTCGATGTCGTTGTCGTTGAACATGAGCATGACGTCGTCGAGCTGGCGTCCGTCGACCAGGTGCGTGGGCAGCGCGTTGCTCATCTCCTCGTAGGTGACGTAGCCGCGGCGCTTGCCGACGTTGATCAGTTCCTGGACCTCGTCGCTGATGTCCTTCGCGTCGCTCATCGAGACATCGACTCCTCGTTGTGCCGGGCAAGGGGGCACACGGCGGGCGGGCGGCACGGTCCGGACGGTCGGCTGGAGGTCGTTCGGTGCATCACACGCCAGACCGTGTGGACCCGCGCTGGGTCCCCAGGTCGTGAGTGTCCGTTTGAAAAAAACGGACAAGGGGGCGTTAACAAGCGTCCCGGGGCTTGGCCAACGGATGTGCGCAGGGCGTCCAGGACGGTGCACGGCAGATCGGTGGATCCGAAGGTGCGCGGGTTTCCCGCAGGCTTTCGCCTGCCACCACCGGGTCACTCCTCGCGGTCGTCCGCCACGGATCCGACGGCGAGCGCGAGCCGCGTGAGCACGTCCGTGAGGTCGTCGGGTGCGGCATCGCGCGACAGGCCGACGTCCATCGCGGCCTCCAGGGCGCGCAGGTCGCGGCGGATGCGGTCGTAGGCGGCGACGGCGGCCCGGGCGGCGTCCGGCTCGCCCGCGCGACCGAAGCGGACCGCGTCGCCGTGGGCGTCGGCGGCCCGCATCTCCAGGAGCGGGCGGGCGAGCCGGACCATCACCTCGACGACGGCGCGCGCGGCCTCGTGGTCGGTGTAGAGCACGGTCCGCGCGACGACGGCGGCGAGGGTGCGGCGCACGCCGAGGTCGGGCTCGTCGTCGAGGATGCCGGTGACCGACTCCCCTTGGAGCAGTCGGGCGATCGCGGGTTTGGCGGGGGCGTGGTGGTCGAGGATGGCCGGATCCACCCGACGCACGAGGTCGGCCACCTGGTCGTAGCGGTGGATCAGCAGCCACAGCAGGTGGACGACGTCGCGGTGGGCCTTCCACGTAGGCAGCGCGTCGTCGCGGGCGGCGGGCACCTCGGGCTCCGGTCCGCTGGGGGGACGGGTGGGTCGCCAGGCGCGGGCCCACGTGAGCAGCTCACGCTCGTCGACGCGGAGGACGGGTGCGACCTCGGCCACCTGGGCCGGCGTGAGGCCCCCCAGCATCTCGGCGAGCTCGTCGCGCGCGCGCTCCTTGCCCGCGGCCGTGTAGCCGTAGGTGTGGACCTTGCGGCCCGCCACCCAGGTCAGCAGCGGCTCGCACAGCGTGAGCGCCTGCGTCATCGCCTCGGGGCCGCCCTCGCGGATGAGGTCGTCCGGATCCTTGGCGCCGGGGATCTGCAGGCGCCACGCCGCCATGCCGGCAGCGCCCACCATCGGCAGCGTGCGCTCTGCTGCGCGTGTGCCGGCCTCGTCGGCGTCGAGGAGGACGATGATGTTGCGCGACAGCCGCCGCAGGCGCTGGACGTGGTCGGCGGTCAGCGCCGTGCCGCACGTCGCCACGGCCTCGCCGAAGCCGGCCTGGTGCAGGCTGAGCACGTCGAAGTAGCCCTCGACGAGCAGGATGCGGTCCTTCTGGCCGATCGCGCGCCGGGCTTGGTCGAGGCCGTAGAGCACGGTGGACTTGCTGTACAGCCGCGTCTCGGGGGAGTTGATGTACTTGGGGCCGTCGCCCTCGAGCAGGCGGCCCCCGAAGGCGATCACGCGGTTGCGCTCGTCGCGGATGGGCAGGACCACGCGCTCGCGGAACGCGTCGTACACGCCGTCGCCGCGGTCGCGGGGCTTGGCGAGGCCCGCCTCGACCACCAGCTCGGCGCGGTAGCCCTCACGGTGGAGGTGGTCGGCGAGCCGCGTCCAGCCACCGGGCGCCCAGCCGATCCGCGCCGAGCGGGCGAGCTCGTGGGTGATCTGGCGTCGCTCCAGGTAGTCGCGCGCGACGCCGCCGTCGGTGGTGGTCCACAGCTGCTGCTCGAACCACGACGCGGCCGCCTCCAGCACGTCGTACAGCGTGGCCCGCTCCTTGATCGCGTCCCGTTCGGCGCGGGTGAGCTGGCGCTCCTCGATGGTGACGCCCGCCGGCGCCGCCAGCTCCTTGACCGCCTCCACGAACGACAGGCCCTCGACCTCGGCCAGGAACGCGAACACGTCCCCGGACTTCTGGCAGCCGAAGCAGTGGAACATCGCCTTGTTCGGGATCACGTGGAACGAAGGCGACTTCTCCTGATGGAACGGGCACAGCCCCACCCACGAGGCGCCGCGGCGCTGCAGCTTGACGTGCCGCCCCACCACCTCGACGATGTCGGTGCGATCACGGATCGCCTCGACCGTCTCGCGGGGGATGCGCGCCATGCGGCCGACTCCAGATCAGGCGGGGACGGTGGGATCGGGGGAGGCGTCGAGCGCGCCGCGCAGCACCGCGGGGTCGTGGGCGTCGTCGGCCACCCGCCCGATCCGCGCGCCGAGGCCGCGCAGCTTGGTGACGAGCTGCTCGTAGCCACGATCGAGGTGGTAGATGCGCAGCACCTCGGTGAGGCCCTGCGCGGCGAGGCCCGCGACCACGAGTGCGGCGGAGGCCCGCAGGTCGCTGGCCATCACCGGGCTGCCCTGCAGACGGGGCTGACCGACGATCGTGGCGGTGTTGCCCGAGGCCTCGATGCGCGCGCCCATCCGGAGCAGCTCGGCGGCGTGCATGAAGCGGTTCTCGAAGATCGTCTCGGTGATCGTGGACGTGCCGTCGGCCAGCGTGGCGACGACCATCAGCTGGGCCTGCATGTCGGTGGGGAAGCCCGGGTGCGGATCGGTGCGCAGGCGGAAGGCCTTGGGGCGATCGGGCCCCTTGCAGCGGATGGTGGTGGGGGTGGTGGTGATCTCGCAGCCCGTCTCGACGAGCTTGGCGAGGACGGCCCTCAGCAGCTCCGGGTCGGTGTCGGTGACCGTGACGTCGCCGCCGGTGACCGCGGCAGCCGTGAGCCACGTGCCCGTCTCGATTCGGTCGGGCAGGATCGCGTAGGGGCGCTCCCCCGGTGCGAGGCGCGCCACGCCCTCGATGGTGAGCGTGGACGTGCCCAGGCCCTCGATGCGGGCGCCCAGCGACTGAAGGAAGCGCCCGAGGTCGACCACCTCCGGCTCGCGGGCCGCGTTGTGGATGACGCTGGTGCCGTCGGCGAGGACGGCCGCCATCAGGATGTTCTCGGTGCCCGTGACCGTGGGCATGTCGAGCTGGATCTCGGCGCCCCGCAGCTTGCCGGCGGTGCCGTGGACGTAGCCGTTCTCCAACGTGAACCGCGCGCCCAGGGCCTCCAGGCCCTTGAGGTGCTGATCGATCGGCCGCACGCCGATGGCGCATCCCCCCGGGAGCGACACCTTGGCCTCGCCGTGGCGTGCCAGGAGGGGACCCAGGACGAGCACGCTCGCACGCATCTTGCGGACGACGTCGTAGGGCGCCTCGTGGAACGCGATGCGCGTGGTGTCGAGGCGCACCACGGGGCCCATCAACGACGGGCAGCCCACCCGGCCCATGAGCGACAGCGTCGACAGCGTGTCGGCGAGCTCGGGCACGTTGGTGAGGCGGTGCTCGCCGGGCGCGAGCAGCGTGGCGATCAGGATGGGGAGGGCGGCGTTCTTGGCCCCGGAGGCACGCACGGTGCCGTGCAGGGGATGTCCGCCTTCGACGACGATCTTTTCCATGACGACCGGAGGAGGGGGCGACCGTCGCGCGTGCGCGGTGCCGGGTGGGGAAGGAGTCGGCACGTACGCCTGCACGGGCCCGGTCGCAAGGACGCGCGGCCGGCGCAGGGCGGACAGCCGTCAGGCGTCGTCGTCGTCGCCGGGGGCGTCGACCTCGGGCGCGTCGTCCACCGGGGGCACGCCGCGGCGCGCCTCCTGCTGCCGTCGGCTCGCGCGCCAGTCGATCTCGGGGTGGTCGAGGGCGTACTCCACGCGACCCAGCATGCCGCGCAGGGCGCGGACCTGGCGCTCGGTGAGGTGGGCGCGCTGCAGGGCCTCGCGCAGGGTCACGCCCACGCGCTCGGGGCTCGTGGCCTTGCCGTAGCCGATGCGGTTGAGCAGGGCGGTGGCCTCGACGACGGCGTGCTCGACGTCGCCGAGATCGGCGAGCGGGCTGGCGCGGCGGTTGTCGAGCGTGCTCGTGCTGCGCTTGTGGTGACGGCCCACGACCACTCGCCCCGGCGCCACAAGGCCGCGCCGGCGTCCGGCCTCGAAGACGTGGTGGGCGGTGAGCAGCACGGCTTGCCCGAGGTTGAGGCTCGCGTGGTCGGCGGTGGGGATGCGCAGCAGCGACTCGCAGCGCAGGGTGTGCTCGCGGGACAGGCCGGTGTCCTCGCGCCCGAACAGGATGGCGGTGACGTGGTCGTCGGGGCCGTCGAGCACCTGGTCGGCGACGTCGCCGGGCTCGTGCACGGTCTGGGCGTGGCGGCGATGGCGCGCGGTGGTGGCCACGGCGCGGTGCACCCCCTCCAGCGCCTCGTCGAGCGTGGCCACGATCCGCATCCGGGCGAGCACGTCGTCGGCGCCGGGGGACATCCACCGGGCGCGCTCCACGTCGAAGGCGGGGGACGGGTCGACGATCACCAACCGCCACAGCCCCATGTTCGCGAGCGCGCGCGCAGCGGCCCCCACGTTGCCGGGGTGCTGCGGCTCGACGAGCACGAACACCACGCCGTCGGCGAGGCGCTCGGCCAGCTCCTTGGACGACGGCATCGCCTAGCGCTTGCCGAACCAGCCCATGATCTTCTCGACCAGGCCGCCGCGGGTCTTGACCTCCTCGCGGATCGGCGCCGGGCGACGCACCTGCTGGCGCAGGCTGTCGAGGCTGGCCGGGGCGGGCTCGGGCTTGGGCACCTCGGGCGGGCCCAGGTCGAGCGGACTGCCGACGTCGTCGGCGGCGGCCTGCGAGGCGACCGGCATGTCGAGGGCGGGGGCTGAGGCCGACGCCTCGGCCGCGCCGTCGGGCGCCTTCTTGCGCCGCTTCTTCTTGCGGGTGGGGCGATCCTGATCCTGGTCGAGGCGGATGCGGGACTGGACGGCCTCGCCGGTGTCCTTGTCGCGCGCCGACAGGTTGAGGATGCCTTCGGAGTCGATGTGGAACGTGACCTCGAGCCGGACGTCGCCCTTCGGTCCGCGGCGCAGGCCGTAGAACACGAACGAGCCGAGGAGCTCGTTGTCGTCGACCTCGAGCGACTCGCCCTGGTACATCCGCAGCACCAGGGTCTTCTGGTCGTCCTTGGACGTGGTGAGCACGCGCGTCTTCTTGGCGGGCAGCGGCTCGTTCTTCGGGAACAGCACGTACATCGTGCCGTCGGGCTTGGAGATGCCGATCGGCATCGGCAGCACGTCGAGCAGCGTGACGTCGCGGCTGGGCTGGTTGCCGCCGCGCGCCGACAGCGAGCGCGCCATGATCGCCGCGCCGATGGCGACGGCCTCGTCGGGGTGGACCTTGTGGGACGGCGGCCGGCCGAGGAACTGCTCGAGCTCGCGGCGCACCATCGGCATGCGGGACTGACCGCCGACGAGGAGCAGCTCGTCGATCGCCTCACGATCGGCGCCGGCCTCCTTGAGGATGCGCTCGCAGGTGTCGATCGAGCGCATCACCAGATCGCCGGTGAGCTCCTCGATCTTGTCGCGGGACAGCGGCATCGACAGGTCGAGCGGGTTGCCCTGCTCGTCGTCGCAGATGTGATCGATCTGCAGCGTGGTCTCGGGCTCGGACGACAGCAGGATCTTGGCCTGCTCCGAGGCGTCGCGGATGCGGGTGATCGCGGCGCGGTCGTAGGACAGGTCGATGTCGTAGGTGACCAGGAACTCGCGCAGCACCCACTGCATGATGCGGTCGTCGAAGTCGACGCCGCCGAGGAAGGTGTCGCCGCCGGTGGCGACCACCTCGAAGACCTTGTCCTTGATGTCGATGATCGAGATGTCGAACGTGCCGCCGCCGAGATCGTAGATGGCGACGCGTTGATCGAGCGTGCGGCCCAGGCCGTAGGCGAGCGCTGCCGCGGTGGGCTCGTTGAGGACGCGCAGCACGTGCAGGCCGGCCAGGCGACCGGCGGTGCGCACGGCCTGACGCTGGCGGTCGTTGAAGTAGGCGGGCACGGTGATGACGGCCTGATCGACCTCCTCGCCCAGGAAGCGCTCGGCGTTGTCCTTGATCCGCATGAGGATCGCAGCCGAGATCTGCTCGAGGGTGAGGACCTGGTCGGCCACGCGGACGAGCACCTCCGAGTCCTGGCCCTCGACCAGCTCGTAGGTGAACACCTGCTGCATGCGCTCGACGGCCTTGCTGCCGAAGCTGCGGCCGATGAGCCGCTTGGCGGCCGTGATCGTGTTGGACGGGTTGAGGGCGGCCTGGGTGCGCGCGTCCTCGCCGATGAGGCGCTGGCCCGACTTGTCGATGGCGAACACCGACGGGATGGTCTTGGCGCCGTTGGGGTAGGTGATGACCCGCGGATCGCCGTCGTCCACGACCGCAGCGCAGCTGTTCGTGGTCCCGAGGTCGATACCGATCGCGCGTCCCATGCCGTCTCGCCTTGCTTCCGTGTCGGTCGCGCCCGGGGAGCGGGCGGGGTGCGGGCGCGGCGTCAAAGCCGGACCGGGGCGCGAGTCGCATAGCACATCGGCACGGTCGCTCCAAGCGGTAGGGAAGCGCACGACGGGCTACGACGAAGGGGACGATCCGAGGGTCGGCGCCACGCGTCGGTACCACACCCGTCGACGTGGGCGGGACCGCTGGAAGGAGGCTGCACATGCGCCGCGATCTGTCCGACCTCGCCGGGCGCTTCCGCACCGCGATCGCCGACGACGCGGCGCGTCGTGCGGCCGACGACGACGCCGATCGGCGGCGCCTCGCCGAGGCCCGGGAGGCGCGCGATGCCCTCCTCGACGAGCTTGTCGGCTTCCTCGGCGCGGTGGGGATCGGCGCGCGGCGCGAGGGCGACGACGTGCTCGGCGTCCACGGCGACGTCGAGCTGCGGTTCGTGCCGCGCGGCGAGGGCGATCGGGTCGAGGTGACGTGGTCCACCATGGGGCCGCGCACCGCCCGCCTGTACCGCGAGCCCGTGCTCGGCCAGCGCTGGGTGCTGTCGGTGGTGCGCGGACGCCACGAGGACCGGGTGCCGCTCGTCGATCAGGGCATGACGTGGCTGATGGTCGACGTGCTGGGGCTGCCGGCGCCCGCTGCCGAGGCTGATCCCACCGCGGTCGTCGCGCTCACGCCCGCAGCCCCCAAGCAGGCGCCGTCGGACGCGACGTCGCCCGAACCGACGGGCCCCGTGCGGCGCCTCTGACCCCCCTTCAGGCGTCGGCGGTGCCCGCCTCCGGGGCGGGGATGCGCTCGAGGTGCAGCCGCTTGACGGCGCGGTCGGTCGCCTCCTCCACGCGCAGGCGGATCGGGTCGAGCTCGACGGTCTCGCCGCTCGTGGGGATGTGGCCCAGGTGGAACAGCACGAGGCCCGCGATCGTCTCGTAGTCCCCGTCGGGCAGGTCGATGCCCAGGCGTCGCTCCACCTCGTCGATGGCGGCGTCGCCGGGCACGCTCCACGTGCCGTCCTCCAGGGCGAGCAAGCGCGGACGCACGAGGTCGCGCTCGTCCTCGATGTCGCCGACCAGCTCCTCCAGGAGGTCCTCAAGGGTGACGATGCCCACGCACCCGCCGTACTCGTCGACGACGACGGCGAAGTGCTCGCCCTCGGCCCGCATCTCCGCGAACAGCTCGTCGGCGCGCTTGGAGTCGGGCACGAAGCGCACCTGGCGGACGTGATCGGCCAGCGGGGCCCCATCGTCGGGCAGGAACAGCAGGTCGGCCTGGTGGACCATGCCGACGATGTTGTCGATCCGCTTGCTGTAGACCGGCAGGCGGCTGTGGTGGGTGCGCACCGCGATGTCGGCCGCGACGCCGACGGTGGCGTCGAGGTGGACGGCGACCACCTGCACGAGCGGGGTCATGGCCTCCTCGACGGTGATCTCCGACAGCGACAGCACCCCCCGGATGAGCCGGCGCTCCTCAGGGTCGATCGGGCTCTGGCGGTGGGTCTCCAGCAGGTCGAGCAGCTCCTGGCGCGACAGGTAGCCGGCGCTGCCCGAGCCCCCGACGACGCGCGTGAGCAGGCCGTTCCAGGCCCGCACCACCGCCAGGAACGGGCGGAACACGGCGCGGAAGAACAGCAACGGCCCCGCCACCACCGGCACGACGCGCTCGGCGTGGTGCTGCATCACCGTCTTGGGCAGGGCCTCGCCGAACAGCAGCGTCATCGGGGCGAACACCCCGGTGACCGTCCAGCCGTCGGTGATCCCGAACTCCAGCAGCAGCAGGGCGGCGAGCGTGGCGCCGGTGACCGTGGACAGGTTGGTGCCGATCAGGCACGTGCCCAACAGGCTCGACTCGTCGGACAGCAGCTTGAGGGCGCGACCCGCCCCCACGTCGCCGTCGTCGGCCTGGGCCTGGAGCCGGATGCGATCGGCGTGGACCATCGCGATCTCGGAGCCCGAGAAGAAGGCCTCCGTCGCCACGCACATCAACAGCAGGGCGATGCCGAGGGGCAGGCTCATCCGGCCACCTCGCGATCGCCGTCGTCCTGGGCGGTGTCGATCGGGGCCACGCGCATCATCGCCACGCGGCGGCCGTCCATCTCGGTGACCTCGAAGCGATGGCCTGCCGCGTCGACGGTGTCGCCGGTGACCGGGATGCGCCCGAGCACGTGGGACACGAAGCCGGCGAGGGTGTGGTAGTCGCCCTCGGGCACCGCGATGCCGGTGCCTTCGGAGAAGTCCTCGAGGTCCATGCCGGCGCGGACGGTGAACGCGTCGAGGCCGTCGGGGCTGATGTCGTCGGGGCCTTCGTCGGTGAACTCGTCGCCGAGCTCGCCGACGAGCTCGATGATGAGGTCGTCGAGCGAGACCAGGCCGATGACGGTGCCGTGCTCGTCGACCACGAAGGCCATGTGGATCCGTCGCCGGATCATCTCCTTCATCATGTGGTTGGCGGGCTTGGACTGGGGCACGAACACCGGCGCCATGAGCAGCTTGCGCAGCTGCTGCGTCTGGGTGAACGGCCGCCGCCGGTGGCGCAGCAGGTCCTTGACCAGCAGGACGCCGACGATGTTGTCGGGGGTGCCGTCGTACATCGGCACGCGGCTGAACCGCGCGTCGGCGCACGCCGCGAGCAGGTCGTCCCAGGTGACGTCGATCGGCAGGCTGAACATGTCGGGGCGCGGGGTCATCAAGCGCGACACCGGCAGGTCGTCGAGCTCGAACACCGCCTCGATGATCTCGCGCTCCTCCTCGCCGACGACGCCGTGCTCGGCGCCGCGCTCCACGAGCACCAGGAACTCGTCCTCGCCGATCTCGGACTCGTGGGCGGCGCCCGTGACGCCCGCGAGGCGGGCGAGCGCGCTGACGATGCCGGTGATCACGATGCGCAGGGGCCACAGCACCCAGAACAGGAGGGTGAGCGGCCACACCGCCACGTCGACCCACCCGCGGTTGAACCGGTAGGCGAGCACCTTGGGCGTGATCTCGGACAGGAGCACCAGCACCGGGGTGACGACGACGATCGTGAGCCACGGCTTGCCGGGCGCGACGGTGGCGAGCAGGGCGGCGGCGGTGGCCGAGATCGCGACGTTGACCGTCTCGTTGCCCATCAGGATCGTGGTGATCAGCGCCGTGCGTCGCGACAGCAGGCCGTGGATGCGCCGGTGGGTGGCCGTGCGGCCCTCCGCGATGCGCCGGCGGTCGATCCCCTGCAGCGAGAAGAACGCCGTCTCAGTGCCGGAGAAGAAGAACGACAACGCGAACAGCGCCACGAACACCGCGGCAGCGGCCCACGGCGAGCCGATCTCGAGGCCCGCACCGCCACCGGTGGCGATCATGGCCGGGCCTCGCCGTCGAAGTGGCGGAACGCGGGCGCCGGCCACGGTCGATCGGACAACGTGGCGCCGTGTCCGACGTGGACGGTGCCGATGCGGGTCAGGCGCACGCCGTGGTCGCGCGCGAGGGCGGCGAGCGACGCACGGTGGGGGACGGGGGCGGTGAACAACAGCTGGTAGTCCTCACCGCCGGCCACCTGGTCTGCGAGCGGGTCGTCGCCCAGGCAGGCGTCTGCAGGCAGCAGGGTGGGATCGACGGTCGCGGCGACGCCGGAGGCGGCGCACAGGCGGGGAAGGTCGGTGGCGAGGCCGTCGGACAGGTCCATGGCGGCGTGGGCGAGGCCGTGCGCTGCAAGGGCGAGCGCGAAGGCCAGCGGGGGATCGGGGCGGCGCAGCGCGGTGAGCGCGGCGGCAGGAGGATCGCGGCGGCGCCATCCGGCGCCGGCCAGGCCGAGCGTGCCGGTGACCCAGAGGTCGTCGCCGGGCCGGGCCGCGGCGCGCGTGAGCGGGGCGTGCTCGCAGCGTCCGCCCATCGTGAGGCTGACGACCGCGGGGCCCGAGGTGCGGACGGTGTCACCGCCCACGAGCGACAGGTCCCAGCGGGCACACGCCTCGGCGAGCCCGCGCGCGAGGCCGGCCACGAACGGACCGTCGGCGTGGGGCAGGGCGAGCGCGAGCACCGCCCAGCCCGGACGGGCGCCCATCGCGGCCAGATCGGACACGGAGACCGCGACCGCCTTGTAGCCGACGTCGGCCGCGTCGAGCCGGTCGTCCCAGTGCACGCCGTGCACCAGCGCGTCGACCGTGACGACGACGCCGTCGGCGGTGATCGCCGCGTCGTCGCCGGCGTCGAGCCGGGGTGTGGTGCGCGCCGAGGGCAGCCGGGCTGCGAGCAGCGCGTCGATGAGACTGGCCTCGTCGTCCGGGGACTGCGCCGACCGTGGAGAGGCCGGCGTCGAGGGCGGCGGAGATGGAGGTTCCAACGAGGGGGTCCGTGGTCGTCCTGGACGAGCCGGAGGGCTCAGTCACCGTCGACGGGTTCGAACCCGTCCTTGCGCACGGATAATACCCGAATCCGGCGCCGCAGGGTCCTGGTCTGTGGATCGAACGCCGTGGCACCGGTCGGCGACACCGTCACCGACGCCGCGAGGAGGGCCTCGCGGTAGGCGTCGCGGTGGGTGGGCGAGCCCGCCAGCGCCCGTGCGGCGATGCGGGCCGTGTCGGCGGCGAGGGCCTCCACCGGGGTGGGCGTACGGCTCGTGGCGGCACGGAAGCCGTCGACGAACTCCTGCCACCCGGGCTGGACGTACCACCGGTAGTTGGTCTCGGGCGGCGGCACGAAGACGTCGGTGAACAGACCGCCCTGCGTGTAGGAGCCGCCGCCGGCCAGCAGCTCGTGGTTGTCCCAGCCCGACAGGCCGAGCAGCTTCACGGGGCCGTCGTCGTGCGGCTTGAACGTGCCGACGGGGATCTCCTCGAACGCCAGCCCCGCGGCCACGAGGCTGACCCGGCGGGCGCTGTCGGGCAGGAAGATCGCGTCGTAGTCGACGACCGGCGGCTTGTCGGTGCCGGGGCGACGAGCGATCCGCTGGGCCACCGGGCGGAAGTCGGTGGCGTCGGGCGCGTAGGTGTCGGCGAGCACGATGGTGCCGCCGTGGGCCTGGACGGAGGCCGTGAACGTGTCCGCGGCGAGGCGGCCGTAGTCGTTGTCGGGGGCCAGCACCACGAAGCGGGTCCAGTGGTCGACGTCGACGGCGTGGCGCACCAGCGCCTCGACCTGCGCGGCCGGCGTGACCCACGTCTGGAACACCCAGGGGTAGGGCGTGGGGTCGGACAGGGCCTGCGACATCACGAGGAGCGGCACCCCGAGGTCGTCGGCGGCGTGGACCACGGCGTCGGTCTCCGGCGAGAGCAGCGGGCCGATGACGCCGATGACGCCGTGCTTGTCGACCAGCTCCTCCAGGCCGCGGACCGCCGTGGTCGGGTCGCCCTGGGTGTCGACGTAGACCAGCGCATCGGTACGACCGGCCGCCTTCCACCCGAGATCGAGGGCGTCGCGCACCTGCGTGCCCACGGCGCCGAACCGCCCGGTCAGCGGCAGGAGCACGCCGATCCGCCCCTTGACCTCGGCGCCGTCGGCCGCGTGCAGCAGCCGCTGGGCGCGCGTGCGGACGTCGTCGGAGGTGGCGCCGTTGAGCGCGCGGGACGACAGCCGGCGCGCGGCGTCGCGATCGCCCCGCGCCAGGGCGTCGCGCGCGGCATCCAGCGGATCGCCGCCCACGTCGAGCACGAGCAGCCGCGCCTCGATCCGGGCGTGCTGGTCGGGCGCCTCCTCGGACAGCCCGAGGGCCTTGCGCGCGTGCTTGTCGGCCTCGGGCGTGCCGGCGGTCTGCAGCGCGAGCCACGCCTCGCGATCGGCCTGCTGCGAGCGCGGCAGGTTGCGGTCGGCGGCGTCGGTGAGACCCGCGACGACCTCGGGTGCAGACGCCCCGGTCTCGGCCAACACGAGCCACCGACCGACGCGGGCCGGCTCGGCGAGGCTCGGCTCGTCGCTGTCGACCACGGAGTCGAAGGCCTCCAGCGCGCCCGCGGTGTCGCCGGTGAGGCGGCGCTGCTCCCCCAGCTGAAGCAGCAGCCACGTGCGCTCCGCACCGCTCGCACCGGCCATCGCCGCTTCCAGGGCGGCGATGGCAGCGGCGCGGTCCGCCGGCGCGTCCTGCAGGGCGGCGGTGACCTCGGCGGGGATGGGGGCTGGCTTGCCCGCGAGGGCGGTCAGCGCCGGCGTGAGCAGCAGCAGCGCACCCAGCACCACGCGCAGGCCGGCGCCTGCGCGGTGGGGGCTCGCGGTCATCAGCGCTCCTCGAGGCCGCGCACGAACGCGGCCTTGCGGGGGTGGCGGTCGGGCGGGAGGGTGTCGTCCCAGGCGAGCAGGCGCGCCCGCTCCGCGTCGGTGAGGGTGTCGGGGATCTCGACCACCGTCTCCAGGTGCAGATCGCCCGCGCCGGGCTTGTGGAACCGGGGCAGGCCACGTCCTGGCAGACGGAACACGCGCCCCGACGGCGTGCCCGCGGGGATGCGGATCACGGTGGACCCGTCGAGGGTGGGGACGGTGACGTCGGCGCCGAGGACCACCTGGCGGTAGGACACGGGCAGATCCACCAGCACGTCGTCGCCGCGCCGGCGGAACAGGGGGTGCTCGGCGACGTCGATCACCACCAGCAGCTCGCCGTTCGGGCCGTCGCCGGCAGGCTCGTTGCCCTTGTCGGCGAGGCGCAGCTTGTTGCCCGTGGCCACGCCCGGCGGCACCTTCACCATGAGCGTGTCTTCACGACCGAGGCGGCCGTCGCCGTGGCAGGTGGGGCAGGCCGCGAGCACCACGAAGCCCTGGCCGCGGCAGTGGTAGCAGTCGGTGCGGAACAGGCGGGCACCCGTGGAGCGGCCCGACCCGTGGCAGATCGGGCACGTCTCGCGACCGTCGCGTCGGGCGCCCAGCCCCTTGCAGTCGCCGCAGCGCACCTGACGCGGCACCACGATCTCGCGGGTGACGCCGCTCGCGACCTCTTCGAGCGTGACCGACAGGGTGTAGCGCAGGTCCTCGCCCGGCTGCGTCTTGCGCCGCCCGAACAGGTTGCCCCACATGCGCTGCACGACCGCGGTGACGTCGTCGGGCGAAGGGGGCTGACCGTCGGGCTGGTAGAGCGGTCCGAGGCGGTCGTAGCGCGCCCGCTCGTCGAGGTCGGACAGCACCCGGTAGGCCTCGTTGACGTGCTTGAACCGGATCTCGGCCGTGACGTCCCCGGCGTTCTTGTCGGGATGCCAGCGCATCGCCAGCCGCCGATAGGCCTTCTTGATCTCGTCGCCGCCCGCGTCCCGCGGGACACCGAGCACGTTGTAGTAGTCGCGATCGGGCACCGACATCCTCGGACGTGCGTTCTTCTACCCATGCCCCGCAGCGGGATCCACAGGCACGAGGCCGTCGACCAGCGCAGCGGTGACGGCGTCCGCCACGTACAACCCCTCGGGCGACAGCCTCATCCCCGCCCCGTCGACGGCGAGCAGCCCGTGGGCGACGAGGCGATCGACCACGGCGCGGTCGGGGACGTGGCCGTAGCGCGCTGCCAGCGCCGTCACCGACAGGCCCGCCAGGCTGCGCAGGCCCGACACCAACCGGTCGGCGGCCCCCTCCAGCGCCGTGGGGTGCTCCACGACGGGGGCCGCGCCCGCGATCCACGCCGCGGTGTCGGACACGTCCGCCCACCGTCGACCGTCGGGAGCGTAGCCGTGCGCCGACGGTCCCACGCCCAGGTAGGGGCGATCGTCCCAGTACCCGGCGTTGTGGATCGAGCGGTGCCCGTCGCGGGCGAAGTTGCTGATCTCGTACCGGTGCAGGCCCGCTGCCTCCAGGCGCGCGACGATGGCGTCGAGCATCAACCGCCACGTGTCGTCGTCGACGGGCGCCAGGGCGCCGCGCTCGGCGGCGCGCGCGTAGCCCGTGCCCTCCTCGATGGTCAGGCCGTACAGGCTCACGTGGGGCGGATCCAGGGCGAGGAGCGCGTCCAGATCGGCGTCGAGGTCGGCGGGCGACTGACCGGCCAGCGCGAACATCAGATCGGCCGACCACGAGGCGAGCGGCGCGTCGCGGAGCACGGCGGCAGCGCGTCGACCGTGCGCGGGGGTGTGCGCGCGGCCCAGGCGTCGCGCGTGACCCGGGTCGAGCGTCTGGATGCCCAGCGACACGCGGGTGACCCCGGCAGCGATCGCCGCGTCCACCCAGGCGGCGTCGACGTCCTCGGGGTTGGCCTCGACGGTGACCTCCACCGTCGTGGGGGCCACGAGGCCACGGACCAGCCGCTGGAGGGCGCCGGTCGGCAGGCGCGAGGGGGTTCCGCCGCCCAGGTAGACCGTGTGGGGATCGCCGACGAACGTCGCGCGACGCGCTGCGACCTCGACGAGCACGCGGTCCACGAAGGCGTCGAAGGGCGGCCCGTCGCGGTCGGGGTCCACGTGGAAGGCGCAGTAGGGGCACCGGATGCGGCACCACGGGACGTGCACGTACACGCCCCAGGGCGACGGGCTCACCGATCCGACCGCGGGAGGCTGCGCACCTCGAGCCAGCCGGTGTCGAGCAGGCGACGCACCTCGGCGACCACGTCGGCGACCGTGGTGGCTGCGAGCTGCGCCCGGCGCACGGCGGGGTCGAGGGGGCGCCCGAGGAAGGCGGCGTAGGCCAGTCGTCCCGCACGGGTCTCGACCCGCTGGTCGGCGAGCACCTCGCGTCCGAGCAGCATCGTGCGGGCGCGGTCGAGGTCGGCCTCCGTCGGAGGGTGCGTGACCAGCGAGGCCACCACCTCGCGCAGACCGGTCGCGGCGGCCTCCACCCGGCTCGGATCGCACGCGAGCCCGACCTGGAACATCCCGCCGCCGGCGCGCGCGTCGTGGCGCACCCACAGGTCGTAGGCGAGCGCCTGCTCCTCGCGGAGCGCCAGGAACAGGCGACCGGCCTGACCGTCGAGCAGGGCCTCGGCGAGCTCGAGCCCGCGGCGCTCCGGGGCCTCCAGCGGCACGCCGTCGCCCACCAGGGTCACGATCGCCTGGCGCGTCCCGGCGCGCACCTCGTGGACGCCGGGCGCGAGCGCGGGCCACGCGGGCGGGGCCGGGACCACGTCGCCCCGGCCGGGCGCCTCGAGGTCGTCGAGCCACGCCAGCGCAGCCACTGCGTCCTCGGGATCGATGCCGCCGGCGACGGCGACGACCGTGCGCCCGCGCACGAAGTGTTGGCGGTGGAAGCGCTCCAGCGCCCGCCCGTCGATGCGCCCGAGGCTCGCGGTGGTGCCGTCGGGGGACAGGCGCCACGGGTGGTTCGGGAACCGCAGCGCCATGATCCGGTCGGCCACCACCTGGCGCGGCCGGTCGAGGCGCGAGCGCACGGTGTCGAGCAGCTCCTCGCGCACGTTGGCCCACTCCTCGTCCTCGAAGTGGGGGTCGAGGACGAGCTCGCCCACCAGCTCGAGCAGATCGGCGGTGTGGGTGGCCGGCGCCGTGGCCGCGATCGACAGGCTCGCGCTGCCCTCCGTGGCCTGGGCCTCGGCCGCGAGGTCGTCCAGGGCATCACAGAAGGCGTCGCCGTCGTAGGGACCGGCGCCGCGGTGCAGGCACTGGGACCAGGCGGTGCCGAGGCCGGCGTGCCGCTCGGGCACCCGGAGGGCGCCCCCCGGGGAGAGCACGCGCACCGCGGCCACGGGGACGTCGGCCGGTGCGAGCAGCACCTCCATGCCCCCGATCTCGGCGCGCAGGATCCGCGGACCCCGGGCCGTCGCGGCGGTCGGCACGCGGGCCTGCCGGGCGTCGAGCGCCGCCTGCAGGGCGCGATCGGAGGTGTCGGGATCGAGGAGTCCCACCACCATCGTCGAAGGACGCAGCCAGCGCCGCGCGACGCGCGCCACGTCGTCGGGCGTGACCGTGGCCAGCGCCTCGCGCCACGCGGCCCGGTGGGCGGCGTCGCCGTGCAGGCCCTCGTGGTGGCGCAGGTCGTCGGCGATGCCGTCCACCGTCTGCTCGCCGAAGTCGAGGTCGGCGAGCTCGGTCTGTCGGGAGCGTGCGCACCAGCGCCCGCGGCACGCCCGGCTGATGCGATCGAGGACGTCGAGGGCGCGCTCCAGGGCGGGGAGCGTGGCGCCCGGGAGGGGACGGAACCCGACGGCCAGGTTGGTGCCGAAGGCCCCGACGTACACGTCGGCCCACGCGTCGAAGCCCACCTTCGGGTCGTCGTCGAGGGCCTGACCGATGCGGTCGCCCGCCGCCGTGCCCAGGATGCCGACGAGCACGCTCAGGGCGGGCAGATCGGGGTGGGCGGGGTCGGACGGACCCGGCCACGCCAGCTGGACCTGCCGATCGTCGAAGGTGCCTTCCGGTCGGACGATCCGCGCGGCCTGCGCGACCACCACGGGGGCGACGTCGGCCGTGCGCCCGGCGCCCGTGGGCCAGTCGGCGAACCGCGGCGTGGCGTGGGCGACCACGTCTTCGTGCGTGACGTCTCCCACGACGAGCAGGGTGACCCGCTCGGCGGTGAGCTCGCGGGCGTAGAAGGCACGCAGGGCGTCGGCGTCGAGGCCGCGGACGCTCGCTTCGGTGCCCACCACCTGGCGTCCGTAGGGGTGGTCGCCCCACAGCGCCGCCAGGACCGCGTTGGACAGCTGCTCCTCGGGATCGTCGTCGTAGCTGGCGATCTCCTCGAGGATCACGTCGCGCTCGCGCACCACCTCCGCCGGGTCGAGGTGGGGGTTGCGCACCATGTCGACCAGCACATCGAGCGCCAGCGCCCACGCGCCGCCGGCGACCTCGGCGTGCAGCACCAGCTCGTCGTGGGAGGTGAACGCGTTGAGGTCGCCGCCGAGGGCCTCGATCGCGAGCGCCGCCTCGCCGATGCCGCGGGTCGGCGTGCCCTTGAACAGCATGTGCTCGAGGAAGTGGGCGGCGCCGTGCTCGCCGTCGCGCTCGTCGATCGCACCGGCTGCGAGGCGCAGGTAGACGGCCGTGGCCTCGCCTGCGACGGCGGCGGTCACGATCGTGGGCCCATGGGGGAGCCGGCTGCGAACGGGCAGGGCGCGCAGGGGGCGAGCCGGGGGGACCGTCACGTCACGGCCCGGTGCGCTGCAGGCTCTCGGGGCAGTCCGGCC
>JACKEP010000013.1 GCA_020632915.1 Alphaproteobacteria bacterium
GCGCGTCGCTCCTCGGGTACTCGGCACACCACCGAGCGCCAGTCGTCCACCCGGAGCACGACGGCGAGCCGGTCGCGCTCGCGCCGCTCAACCCGAACGACGCGGCCCTAGATCCGCAGCGGCCGCCCACCCCACCGGTTCTCCGCGTCGACGGCGTTCGCGTACCACGCCGTCCAGAGCTCGCTGGCGGTGACCGTCGGTACCTCCGGTTCGACCACGATGCAGCCCCCGTCGGCCGCGATGACCGGGGTGTCGTTGGAGGGAGTGGCCGTCCGGGCCAGAGAGAACGGAGCCAGTTCATGGCAGCTTCCTGTTGACAATGGGCCTGCGGACGGTCGCCCGCCCTACGCCCTGGGGAGCACCATTGCCCCCCAGGGCGCCCGTCGGCCGGCCCGGCCTCCGGTGCGGACCACCCCTCGACCGCGAAGGTTGCGACAGCTCTGCGGCGTCGGGGCAGAAGTGAAAGCGGCGGTCGACAGCGGGCTGGTCCCCACCGTCCCCACCGGGTCCCCACCACCGTGGGGACGTCGAAACGAAGGAAGGACCATCGAAGTTCCGGGCGTCCCCACTGTCCCCACAATCGGGAGGACACTCAGATCCACGCGCGGGCCGCGTCGATGGCAAGAAACGCGCGGTGCGACGCCACGCGGGGCGCACGCCTGTGCGTACGCGCCGAGGTGGGGACAGTGGGGACCGGCGCCGACAAGCTCGGCCGCAGCGGCATCGTCGCGTCCCCACTGGCGTGGGGACCGCTGGGGTCCGCGTCCCCACCAGGAGAGCAGGTCAGGCATCGCCGCCCTCCGAGACCGCGTCGCAGGCGGCGCGGGTGAGCACGACGCAGCGCGCCTTGCGGCCGTCGACGGTGACCTTGCGGGTGCGGTGCGGCGCCTCGACGAGCAGCCACTCCCTCCCCGTCCAGGTGCGCAAGACCGCGTCGGTGTCGAAGCCCTGCTTCGAGAGGAACGCACGCAGCTCCGTCGGCAGGATCGCGAGCTGGGTCCAGTGTTCGCCGCTCGGCCACGCGCCGAGCCAGCCTCCGCTGGGTGCGTCGTCCCCCGGCCCCTCCTGGGTCGGCTGCCCCCAGAACCGCGCCTGCTGGCTCGCGGCCCACGACAGAACCTCGCGCAGCGCGTCCGACGCGCGGTCGGCCTCCTCCGAGGCCGCGCACACCGCCTCCCAGGCGAGGTCCAGCGGCGCTCCGTCCGGCCGTGGCACACCGACGACGTCGTGGACGATGCGGGCGACGACGTCGAACGCGGCCAGGTACTGCGCGGTGCGCGTGGCGACGGGGTTGGTGTTCGCCCGCTGCGTCCACGTTCCCACGACCTCCGCGTACGTGGCGCGCACCAGGTTGACGGCGTCCGCGTCCTCGACGAGCCAGCGGACCAAGCGCGGCCCCAGGTGCCCGTGGTGCTGGAGGACGCCCACCGTGAGCCCGGTCACCGCGACGACGGTGTCCTCGTCCGCACCGCCGAACGGCGAGCCCCAGAACCCGAGCGTGCGCGACCGCGTCCCGCCGTCCTGCGTGAAGGACGTGGCCGGCGCCTCTCCGGTCGACAGGAGCACGGTCCGCCACCGGCCGGTGTCCCGGATGCCGGTGACCGACCCGCGCCCCCGGCCAGCGCCGGACGCCACGTCGTACAGGGTGCGCGCGACGTCTTCGGGGCGCTTCGCGCGCTTCGTGTCGTCGAGGATGAGCGGCAGGTTGCCGAGCACGCCCGCCGCGCGCTCGATCCACACCCGGGTGCTGTCCCAGGTGCGCACCACGCTGTTCACGCGCTCGTCCGGGCACCCCCACGCCGAGCCCGCGAACCGAAGCGTCGTGGTCTTGCCGAGGCTGGTCTCCCCCGCGATGTCGACGATGAAGTTCGGCAGCGTGGGCAGGAGCGGCATCAGCGGCGGGACGAGCCCAGCGTAGAGCGCCAGCCACACCGCCGGGTACGGTCGCGCGAGCGCGGCCACGGCGAGCCAGCCTTCCCAGGTGCCCGCGGACCGGAAGGCCGTCGCGAGCTCGGCCGCGCCGGGGTCGGCGAGCAGGTACACGTCGCCATCGCGGAGCGCGCTCGGCTCCAGATCCTCGACGGCTTCGTGGCGCTCCGCGACGCCACGGCGGATCAACGTGCGGCCCCAGAGGAACGCCTCGGTAGCCCCGCCCTGCCACCCCATCGTCGACGAGACGCGCGCCTCGGGCAGCACGTCGCTGTTCGCGTCCTCGAACTCCGACAGGAAGCGCACGACGTTGCGCGCGTTGTCGCTGTGGACGGGCGCGTCCCACGCCGAAAGGGTCACCAGGGAGCGGGCGTCCATGACGGTCGCGCGCGGCACAACCTTGTGGCGCCAGCCGCTCGCCGTCGCCCACTCGACGCGCAGCGAGGTCGTCCCGTCGACGACGTCCCGGAACCGGGCGCTGACGAGGATCGGGCGGCTCGCGACGACGAGCACCTTCACGGCGTCCTCCCCGTCGGGCACGAGCAGGTGCAGGTGGTCGGGGCCGAGCTCCCACCGCGCAGGGCACCGCAACCCAGGCGGCAACCCCTCGTGGCCGAGCGCCTTCGCCAGGTCGGCGTCGCCCACGACGCGGGCCGCCTCCCGCCTCGCCGCGCGCGCGATCGCCGCCTGTGCCTTGACCAGCTTGGCGAGCAGCGCCTCCACCCTCCCGGCCGTCTGTCGGAGGCCGCGAACCGCGCGAAGGCGCACCAGGAGCGCCTGGACCGCGCCCTCGTCCGCCCGCATCGCGGCGGCGACCGCGGCGTGGTGCTCGCTCGCCGTCATCCACGCCGCGACGGCCGCGTGCGCGTCGGTCGACCGTTCGGCGGTCTCCGCTGCCTCGACGAGCGCGACCAGCGAACTCGCGTCCGCGCACGGCAGCGCCGATCCAGTGCTGTCCGGCGAGACGCCGGCCACCGGCCCGAGCCAGTCACCCGACATCGGCGCCTCCCCGAGCATCGAGCAGCTCGTCCAGGTGCCCCCACCAGCCGCAGGACTGGCGGTGGTGGCACTGCGCCGTCGCGAGCGCGCCCGGCGACAGCCAGAACCACACCGAGGGCCGGCGGCACCCAGGGCAGGTCACGCGCTGCGCCCGTCGGGCGGTCACCTCCGCTTCGAGCCAGGCCGCAGCGCGACGCCGTGCCCCCTCGTCGACGCGGAACACGTCCCGCGCTGCTCGCCTCGCCGCGTCGGCGGGCGGGCGCCCCGACGACACCGGCGGCGACGAGGGCTTGGGCGAGGCCCTCGAAGGGTCGCGCGTCGGCTGTGCGACGCAACCGGACACACCCAGCAGGTGCCCGCCCGGGTCGTGATCGACGCGCTGGTATGGGCTGCGCTCGCCACGAACCGCCGGCAGCAGGTACAGCCGGCTCGGATCCTTGCACGCCGGGTCCACCGGACCCACCGCCCGCGCCGCCGCCCACGCCCACACGTCCGGCCACGCCGCGGCCGGAACCGGCGTCTCCAGCGCGAGGATGATCCGAAAGCGAGGGTGGTCCTCGGCGTGCGACCACGTCGTCGCCGCCACCAGGGGCCAGTCGAGCCAGGGCGCCAGCGCGTCGTCCAGGCGCGTGCCGTCGTCGTAGTCGAGGACGAGGCACGTCACGACGTCCACCGCCGGCACGCCGCGCGTCGTGCCCGGGAGACAGCGCACCGGACTCCAGCACGGCAGGTCCAGCTTCGTCCGGCGTCGGACGTTGTCACGGGCCTGCTCCGCCGCCAGCGCGACGGCGGCCGCCCGTTCGGCCGGGTCGCCGGGCGTGGTCCAGGCGACGCGCTCCAGCGCCCGAAACGTCGGGTGATCGGCGAGGCGGTCGGGCACCGCGCCGTCCTCGGTGAGGACGCGCGCAGCCTCGTCGATCATGTGGAGGCGCCGCGCCTCGGCCTCCACGAGGTCGCGGCGCACCGGCGGGCGAGCGGGCGCCACGAGGTCGACGAGCTCGCGGTACGTCGACCGCGCCGGACGCGGCAGCACGTCGCGGGCGTCGCGGAAGCGCGACACCTCCACGCGCAGCACGAGCTCGTCGGTGTGGCGCGTCGCGTTCATCGGTCCACGCGCCAGATGGGGTTCTCGTCCGAGATGGCGAACGGGTCGATGCGGGTGAGCGCGACCACGACGTCGCCGGAGCGTTCGAGGAGCCCGACGACCCCGCTCGTCGACGTGGACCGGGCTTCCTGGAGCAGAGCCACGCGCACGAGCACATCGAGGACCCGGTCCGCGAGCTCGAGTGTCGCCCCAGCTTTGCCGTCGACGTGCGCAAGGCGGACCAGGTCCGCGACGGGCCACAGCGCACGCCCGAGCTCAACAGCATCCGGCGGGAGCGGCAGCGCGGCCATCGTGAGCACGTTGCTGCCGCGAGCCGCGTCGGTCAGCGCCCGGAAGTAGCCGTCGGCCTCGGTGTCGATGGCGTCGAGGACGGCGTCGTCGACGACGCCCCGGCACGCGTCGGTCAGGTCGCGCAGGAGCGCCCGCGACACGCGGGGGAGCGGACGCGGGACGGTCGGGTCAGGGGCGGTCATCGTCGGGCTCCGACGCGACACACAGCGACGGGTGGACCCCGCCGTTCGCCCGCTTCTCGCGGGACCACCGCTTCCACTTCACCAGCACGGCGTAGAAGCCGCGGATGGTGCTGTCGATCTCCGCCGCGTCGGCCTGGGTCAGCTCGTACGGGGCGTACGGCTGGAACATCCGGCGGACCTCATCGAGGCGCTCGGCGTCGGGCGTGGCGGCGGGGCGGGGCTGTCGCATGCCCACCACGTCACGCCCCGAGGAGGCGGTCCCCATCCTGGAAGGCCGCCTTCGAGTGTCACTTGGTCAGGACCATCACACGAAAACCTAGGTTCGCGCGACTCTGGCAACGCCCGTCATGTCACTTGGGGCGAGGCGCCTGCCACACGAGCCCGCTGACCGACACGTCGCTCCGAAGCCTGACCCCGACACCACCTGGCCCTCGCTCAAGGATGGTCCAGAGAAACTCCGGCGTCAGCTCGCGTTCCAGGTAGTTCCTCGCTTTGTTACCCCACCTCGGAAGCGCTGACTCCTTCATCACCTTGTCCAGTCGCCTAGCCACGTCCTCATCCGTCGCGAGCCTCGTGGCGCGGCTGGCGCGCACCGCATCCTCCCGGAGCAGCACCAACCCCCGCAGGTAGTCGATCGCGGCCTTCATTTTCGCACCCACGGTGACGCCACCGACGCTCACACCGCGCTCGTCGAAGTGAACTGCCTTGCCGACTGGCTGCCTCCTCGTTCGTCGGGGTGTCGGCGTCCCCGCGGTTCCAAGCCGCGATGACTTCACGTCACGGGTGAGCGAAAGCGCCTGTCGGCTCAAGGTCGTGGGGTCCGCGATCATGGCGACAAGTGGCACGTCGCACGACCCGTCGGGCTCGAAGTCCTGTTCATGGACGTGGCACACCCGGCGCATCACGTCGGTCCGCATCGCCAGCCAGTCTGCGCCCGCGTCGGGCTCGCAGATCAGCAGCGCGGGGACGCCATCGTGAAGCCCATAGAGCACGCCACGTCCCTTCTCCTCGAAGCCGGCGCCAGCGAGGCGCCGAGCGATGTAGTTCCAGGCACCGCGACGCTTGACCTCCACCCGCGCGCGCCGCCGGACGTCAATGCCACCGGCCCGCGGTCGCCAGTGCCGGTGACAGCCGGGGCACTCGACCAGCCCGTCAGCCTCGGTCGCGCCCACGTCGTCGCCGTCGTCCCCGTCGAGCACTTCGATCACGGCATCGCAATCCGTGGAGTCCTCGCCTCCAATCCCGCTGGCCTCGGAGCACCGGAACCAGTCGACAACGGTGTACTTCACGAGCCCGTCCTGGTGGAGCTCGTGAAGACGGCGGAGTTCATCATCCGAAACGTCCTCCACCACGGGGGCCAGCAGTCGGCGCAGCTCGGCGACAGACCCCGCAGCGTGCGCCACGATCGCGGAGCCCGCCTGCCGGCGGCGGGCCCCCTCCTTCGGTCGCACCGGAATGTCCAACTTCTCCAGCAGGTACTCCTCGAACGACTCAGCCACGTCCTTGGGCCGGTCGAGGTCGGAGTAGGTCAACACCCGGTCGCCACCACGGCCGGGAAAGTGAACCTGCATCCGGTACTTGTCTTGGAAGAGCATCTTGGCGGACCGCAACTGCTCCCAGGAGGACAACGCGCCTGGTCCCTGAACAGCGATGACGGCCGGCTCGACGACCGTCGTGCCCACGTTCGTCACCGTGTACGTGTTCTCCGCTTGGTCCGTCCAAACCACCTCGACGAGCGGGAAGTCCTTGTTCTCGGGATCGACCAGCCGGGCGAACAGGTCTCCAAGTTGTTCAGGCTTCACCCGATCAGAAAGTCGGTGATAGGCCACGTCCGCGCTGCCGAGCACGCGACCCGCGATGAGAGAGGCGAGCCGCGCGCCGGCGTCGGGGTCACTCGCGGTGACGTCGAGGTTCCATCCGCCACGGAAGAAGCGGAGGATGATCCAGTCGTCGTCGTGCGTCGACACGCCCGCGCCGTCGTCGCCGCGCCCCGTGCGCGTACGCCCCGGCCGACGCATCCCGAGAACGACACCGCGCTCCCCCCGCTCGACGACGACCTTCAGGGCCACACCTGACCACTGACGCGGGTTCGAGGCCGCAAGGGACGCGAGGCACGACCCGGTGACGCCAAACCAGTCGACCACCTTCGCGGTCACGAAGTGCGGGTGCTTGCCGGCCAGCTTCCAGGTCGAGCGCCGACGGGAGTGCCAGATGTCCATCACCTGAACGGACACCAACGAGCGGGGATCCTTCTCGTAGAGCAACGCCGCCAGGTGCAACCGGTTCGGCCGCTTGCCAGCAGGGAGTTCGTAGGCAGGCAGGTCTGCGCGAACCACGTCGGCGACCGCAGCCCCCTTCTTCGCACGCACGAACTCCGACAGCAGGAAGTAGTGCTTCAGGACCGTGAGCTCGTCGGAGCCCGACCGGACCTTCCTGTCGCGCGACCGCACCACGTGGCCCGCCTTCGTGGCCTCGCGGGCCAAGTTCGCGAAGCTGTCGCGGTCCTCCAGCAAGCGAGGAAGGCGGAAGAACGCGGGCTCCAGGAGTTCATCGCGCCACAGTCCGGGGTCGGGCTCCACGCCGAAGACGTCACTGCTCAAGCCGCATTCTCCCCTGGTTGATGGTTCGCGATCCGTTACCCCGCCGAGACACCGCGCGACGCCACGACGAGCACCTCTCGCCTGATTGGCAACGCCCGAAGATTACGTCAAGATGCCGCTCTCCAGGAGCCTCGCTCATGCCATCCGCCCGCCAACTTCGCACACCCCGCCGCCCCTCGGCCGCCGCTGCCCCGCCGCCCTCCCCGTCCCGCGCCGTCGTCCTCTACGCCCGGGTGTCCTCCAAGGAGCAGGAGCGCGACGGCTTCTCCATCCCAGCCCAGGAGCGCCTGCTGCGCGACTACGCCGAGCGGAACGGGATGCGGATCGTCCAGGAGTTCACGGACATCGAGACGGCGAAGAAGAGCGGCCGCACCAACTTCACGAAGATGCTGGCCTGGCTCAAGCGGAACAAGGCCAACTGCCGCACCATCCTCGTCGAGAAGACCGACCGGCTCTACCGGAACATCAAGGACTGGGTCGTGCTCGACGGCCTCGACCTGGAGATCCACCTCGTGAAGGAGGGCGTGGTCATCTCGGACGAGGCCCGGTCCAGCGACAAGTTCATGCACGGCATCCGCGTGCTCATGGCGAAGAACTACATCGACAACCTCTCCGAGGAGTGCGCAAAGGGGCTCCGGGAGAAGGCGCTACAGGGCATCTGGCCGTCGGCGGCGCCCGTCGGCTACCTCAACACGCGCGACGAGGCGGGCCGGAAGATCATCGTCCCCGACCCCGACCGCGCGCCCGCGATCACGCAGCTCTTCAAGTGGGCGGCGACCGAGTCCTACTCGATGCAGGTGCTCGCCAAGAAGGCGGCCGAGGCTGGTCTCGTCACACGGCGCGGCGGCAAGCCCCTGGCCAAGTCCATCATCCACAACATGCTGCGGAACCCACTCTACATGGGCGAGTTCGTGTGGGCCGGGCAGACCTACCGCGGCACGCACCAGCCCCTCGTCGAACGCGAGGTCTACGACCGGGTGCAGGCGGTGATCGACGGGCGCTACCGGGGCACGCGCGACAACATCCGCGCCGACCTGTTCTCCTTCGTCGGCCTCATCAGGTGCGGGCACTGCGGCTGCGCGCTGTCCGCGCAGATCCAGAAGGAGAAGTACATCTACTACCACTGCACCGGCGCCAAGGGCCGGTGCGACATGCCCTACGTGCGCGAGGAGGTGATCGACAAGCAGTTCGCCGCCGCGCTCGCCACGCTGCGCATCCCCGATGAGCTCCGCGCGCAGCTGACGAAGGGGCTGCGCGAGAGCCACGAGCAGATCGTCGCGCACCACGCCGACGCGGTCCTGCGTCTCGAAGCCGAGTGCGCCCGGCTCCAGCGCCGCCTCGACACGATGTACGTCGACAAGCTGGAGGGCGTCATCAGCGAGGACGCCTACCGCCGCCACGCGCAGGCGTGGAACGAAGAGATCGCCACGCACCGCAAGGCGATCATCCGGCACGACGAGGCGAAGCGCACCTACATCGAGGAGGCGATCGAGCTCGTCGACCTCGCCCAGGAGCTGCCCGACCTCTACCCGGACCAGGAGCCCGCGGGGAAGAAGGAGATGCTCCGGGAGGTGGTTTCGAACTCGTACTGGTGGGCCGGCGAGCTGACCGTCGAGTTCCGCAAACCCTTCGATTTCCTTCGAGAAATCCACGCCGCGCACAAAGACGAACCCCCCGCCGGACCGGGGTCCGACGGGGGGGCGTTCTGTATGGTTGCGGGGACAGGATTTGAACCTGCGACCTTCGGGTTATGAGCCCGACGAGCTACCTGGCTGCTCCACCCCGCGACGGGTGCCCCCACCTATGCGCGCTGCCTGTCGGCGTCAAGCCTGCGGGCCCTACGCGTCCTTCTTCTTCGCCCACGGGCGCTGCAGCTTCTTGCGGGCCTGGACGCGGCCCTTGGGCTTGGGGAGCGCGAAGCCCTTCTTCCGGCGCACGCGGCCCGCGGCGGCCGGCTTGCGGCCGGCGGCGATGTCCTGGATGCGGCGGATCTCCTCGTTGGTGAGGCGGCGCAGCTGGCCGCGCTCCATGCCGCGGATCGACAGCGTGGCGAACGACTCGCGGCGCAGCTTCGACACCGGGTGGTGCAGCTGCTGGAAGATGCGGCGGACGAGGCGGTTGCGGCCCTCGGTGACCGTGATCTCCAACCACGTGTTGTGGCTGTCGGTCTCCTCGACCACGCGGATCTTCGCGGGCGCGATGGCGCCGTCCTCCAGGAAGACCTTGCCGGTGCGGATGGCCTCGAGGTTGGACTCGCTGGGGCGCTTGAACACCTTGACCCGGTAGCGCTTGGGCACCTCGGAGCTCGGGTGGGCCAGCCGGTGGGCCAGCTCGCCGTCGTTGGTGAGGAGCAGCGCGCCTTCGGTGTCGAAGTCGAGGCGACCCACGGGCTCGACGCGCTCGGGGACCTCCGGCAGCATGTCGAAGATCGTGGGGCGCCCCTGGGGGTCGTCGCGCGTGGTGATGCAGCCGCGCGGCTTGTAGGCCAGGTAGTAGACCCGCTCCGGCTCGCGCGGCAGGCGGCGGCCGTCGACACGGATCTCGTCGCGGACCGGGTCGACCGCCGTGGGGCCGCGCACGATGGCGCCGTTGACCTTGACCCGACCCTCTTCGATGGCCTTCTCGGCCTCGCGGCGGCTGGCGACGCCGCGTGCGGCGATGAGCTTGGCCAACCGGACGGTGCCCGGGGCGTCTTCCTGCGACATGGGATCCTCCGACACGGCCGCCTCCCGGCGGGCGTGGGGATGCGGGCCTGCGGGCCCGTTCGCGCGACAGCGCGGCGGCGTTGTATGCGGAGGACCGACGCGGGGCAATGACGCGCGGCTGTCCGCGCCGGCGCCCTACTCCTCGGACCCGCCCGCGACCGCCCCCACGTAGGCGTCGAGGTCCACCTCCAGCTCCGGGTCGACCTCCACCTCGACGTCGACCTCGACCCGCGCGTCCTCCTCGCCGCCCGCCAGCTCCTCGCGCTCGCGCAGCGTGGGCAGCGCGTCGAGGCCGGGCAGCTCGAACATGTCGAGGAACATCGCCGTGGTGCCGTACTCCAGGGGCCGTCCGGGCTCGTCGCGCCGGCCCACCACGCGCAGGTAGCCCTTGTCGAGCAGCGTCTTGAGCACGCCGCCCGAGCTCACGCCGCGGATCTCGTCGACCTCCGTGCGCGTGACCGGCTGCCGGTAGGCCACCACCGCCAGCGCCTCGAGGGCTGCCTTAGACATCGTCGCCGGACGACCGCCCCGCAGCCGCAGGATGGCGTCGGCGAACCGCGCGTCGGTGCGCATCTGCCAGCCGCCCGCCACCTTGAGCACGCGCACACCCCGGCCGACCGACGCCTGCGCCAGGCCGTGCAGCCCGTCCCGCACCGCCACATGGTCGATCAACCCGAGCGCCTCGGCGAGCTCGGCCACCGTCACCGGCTCCCCGGCCGCGAACAGCAGCGCCTCCAGCGCGCTCTCCAGCTCGTCCGGGTCGAGCTCCACCGGCTCGGGCGGCACCCGGGACTCGCCGGGGAACGGTACGACGTTGTCGCCGGTCATCCCGCCTCCGCCTCGAACACCTCGCCACGGATGGCGGACAGGTCCTGATCGACGGGCACCTGGCTGGTGAGCTCGACCGGCGCCAGGTGCTCGGCCTGGTGGAACCGCACCCAGCCGAGCCGGATCATCTCGAGGATCGCGAGGAAGCTGACCACCCGCTCGGCCTTGCTGGCGAACGTGCGCAGCACCGCCATCAGGTCGCTGCGCCCGCCCACGCCGCCCAGCGCCGTAAGCACGCGTCGGCTGCACACGGCCAGGTCGACCTCGGGCCGCTTGATCGTGTGGGACGGCGTGACGGGCACCGGTCGGGTGAGCACGCCGTAGTAGGCCTCCAGCAGGCCGAAGGCGTCCACGCCCGGCACGAGCGGACGCTCCACCTCCCCCACGTCCATCGGCTCGCGGCAGAACACGTCGCGCCCCAGCCACGGCCGCGCCTCCAGCGCCTCGGCCGCCTCCTTGTAGCGCTCGTAGATCTCCAGCTGACGGGCGAGCGCCTCGCGTGGGTCCACGCCCTCCTCGTCCTCCAGCAGCACCGGCGGACGCGGCAGCAGCTCCAGGCTCTTGAGGTGGCACAGCGTGGCCGCCATCACGAGGTAGTCGGCCGCCACCGAGATGTTGAGCTCGTGCATCATGTCGAGGAAGTGCAGGTAGCTGTCGGCCACGCGCGCGATCGACACGCGACGCAGGTCGATGCCGTCCCGCTTCACCAGGTACAGGAGCAGGTCGAGCGGCCCGTCGAAGACCTCGGTCCGGACGGTCCACGTGGGCGTGGAAGCAGCAGCGAGCACGATGCCTCCGGCGAGTGTCGGGCGACACCGGGGGGGCGACACCAGGGCGGTGCGGGGTGGCCAGGACGGCCGGGAGCGGAAGGGTCGGAGGACCGAGGTCGGTGACGGGCGCCACCGAACCACGCGCGCACGGGCGTCCGCGCGCCCCCGTTGTACACCGGATCGGGCGGCGATGCAGCGGCGCGGGGCGATCCGCGCGATCGAGGCGATCCGCGCCGCGCGCTACCCGTCGATGCCGAACCGGTTCATCAGGCGACGGAAGTTCGGACCGTGCAGGTCGGCGATGCGCGCCGCCGCGCTGACGTTGCCGCCCGTCTGCTCCAGCAGGCTGCGGACGTAGCGGCCCACGTACTCGGCGAGCACCGCCTCCTTGAAGTCCCGGTAGGCCAGCTGCTGCCACGCCTCGGGGAGCGCGCCGTCGTCGGCTCCGGGGGCGGCCACCACCGGGGCCTGCCGGTCGGCGGGCAGGTCCTCCGGGTCGAGCGCGTCCCCCTTGGCGAAGATCACCATCCGCTCGACCGCCGTGCGCAGGCCGCGGAGGTTCTCGCCCGACCAGTCCGCGTGGCTCAGCCGCTCGATCACCTCGGTGGGCACGTGCCGCACCGACAGCCCCTCCCGCTCGTTGACCGCGTTGAGGAACAGGTAGATCAGCTGGGGGATGTCCTCACGTCGCGCGTCGAGCCCCGGCACCTCCACGCGGATGCCCAGCCGGTTCGCGAGGTCGGCGCGGAACCGCCCCTGCTGCACCATCGCGTCCATGTCCTGGTGGGTGCACGCCACCACCCGCGACGTCATCGGCAGCGCCGTCGTGCCCATCATCCGCTGGAAGCGCCGGTCCTCGAGCACGTGCAGCAGCACCTTCTGCTCGTCCGGGTCGAGATCGCCGATCTCGTCGAGCACGATCGTGCCGTCGGCGGTGCGCTCGAACGCCCCCTTGTGGCGCCCCGCAGCCCCGGTGAACGCGCCGGCCTCGTAGCCGTACAGCTCGGCCTGGATGGTGTGCTTGTTCAGGCCGGCCAGGTTGACCACCTCCAGCGGACCGCGGCGTCCGCTGGCGGCGTGCAGGGCCTGCGCCACCCGCGTCTTGCCCGCGCCCGTCGGACCCAGCAGCAGCACGTGCACGTTGCGGGGCGCCAGCCGCTCCACCTGCGCTCGCAGGTTCTCCATCGACCGCGACGAGCCCACCAGGAAGCGCCGCAGGATGTCGCCCACCTCGGACCGCCCCGACAACGCCTCGTTCTCGCGCGTGAGTCGCGCGAGCCGGGCCGCGCGGCGCAGCACGGTGTGGAACCGGTTCCAGTCGGTGATGGGCTTCTCGAAGAACTCGACCGCGCCGGCGTCGTAGGCCTCCAGCGCCACCCCTGCCGAGGCGTCGCCGGTGAAGATGAGGCACTCCACGGCCCCGTCGCGCTGCTTGAGCTCGCGCATCACGTCGATGCCCGATCGGCCGTCGGGCAGGCCGATGTCGATGAGGGCCACGTCCGGCGGGTGCTCGACCGCCAGCTCGAGCGCCTCGACCGCGTCGGCCGCCGGGTGCACGTCGTAGCCCATGCGACCCAGCGTGCGCGCGACCGTGCCCCGCACGATCGGGTCGTCCTCCACGAGGAGGAGACGGGGCTTGGGCTCGGCGTCCATGAGCGCTCCGGCGGGTCGGAGCATCCTATCCACCGACCCCGGACCCGCTCAAGCCGGCACCTGCCCCGGCCCCAGCGGCTGAAGCGGCGGCGTGCGCCCCTGGTCCAGCCACGCGGCCGCCACGCCGTCGCACGCCCCGTCCATCGCGCAGAAGCGACACCCGTCGACCTTGCGGAACCGGACCACGTCGGGGAAGAACAACAGCGCGTTCGCGCCCTGGTGGTCGGCGTCGACGTACCACCGGTTCCGGCTCCGCCCGGCGCGGCCGGCGTGCGCGCCGAGCAGGCACGGCGGCAGGCCCTTGACCTGCCACGACGGTCCGCCCTCCTGCCACGCCGCGGCGACGGCATCGAGTGCGGTGACCACCTCGTGGACCGGCGCTGGACGCCCCGCGGGCGGAAACGGCCAGGTGAACACGACGCGGTCCGGGCACGCGGCGGCGAGCGTCGACGCGACGCGGTCGAGGCGACGGACGACGTCCGGCTCCAGCGGCACCACCGCCGTGGTGTGCGCCACGCCCCGCCAGCACGCCAGGGCCGGCACGTCCTCGACGCGTCGCACGGGCACCACCGCGGCGTCGACCTCCACGGTCCCCCCATCGGATCCGACCGGCGCGTGCAGCGTCAGGTGGGTCACCCCCCACCGACGGGCCTGCGCCACGAGCCCCGGCAGCGTCGTCAGCCGCGCCGCGGACCACCCCGACAGCACCAGCGCCGTGCACGGCGCCGTGCGCGGTCCCCGTCGCCGCTCGGTGAACGCGTGGACGTTGTCGGCCACCTCGGCGTCGGTGAGCGCGCGCGCAGGCACCGGCGCGCCGGCCCGCACCCGTCCGTCGGCCAGCGGACCGAGCCGGATCTGCAGCGTGGTCGGCACGGGCACGATCCCGGACGAGGTGAACGTGAGCACCTGACCTCCTGGTCCCCGTGACTGACAGCGATCCGGACCGTCGGATATGGACGCCGGGTCACGCCCTCCCGGACAGCGCATGTCGCCCGACCTCGCCCGCCGCGCCACCCTGCCCGCCCTGCTCGTCGCAGGCAGCCTGTCGGCGTTCGTCGTCGCCGGTGACGGGTGTTCCGGTGGCTCCGACGCCCCCGGCACGCCCCCAGGGGTGCACGGCGTCGCAGTCCCCACGTCGCTCGATCCCCGCCTGCCCTCCACGACGGGCGCCACCGCGCTGGTGCTCGACGCCATGCCGATGCAGCTCGTCCTGCCCGAGGTCCACGGCGGTGACGACGGCGCCATCCGCACCCACTTCGTGCTCACGGGCATCGGCCAGGACCTGCAGCGGGAGTCCAAGCTCAACGGGCTGTTCCACGTCACCGCGGAGCTGCCGTTCCGCATCCCGCGCGGGCAGCGGCGCTTCGCCCCCGAGGGCATGGTGGTCAAGGTCAACGGCAAGCCGGTGTCGTTCACCGCCGAGAACCCCACCGAGGCCACCACGGCCGGATGGCGCGTCGCCCACGAGCGCCTCGACGTGGTCCACCCCAAGGAGTTCGACACCGTCGAGATCGATCACCCCGGCATCGTGTCGAGCTACGCCCGCCTCGACTGGGCCCAGGCCCACGCCGCCGGCACCGCGCCCGAGGCGTTCGTGCGGTTCGGCATGTCCGACGGGCCGACGTCGCGCGAGGGGCTCCTGCTGCCCGCACCGTCGTCGGCCACCTGGTCGGGGATCACCCTGCCGGCGGGCGCGCGCTTCGAGGCCTTCCTGTCGCTCGCGCCCACGCCGGTCACCCGCGCCTCCGACGGTGCAGAGGCCGTGCTCGAGCTCGTCGACGCGAACGGCACCACCGAGCTCGGTCGCCTCGCGATCCCCGGCGACACCACGTCGTTCCTGGCGTGGGACCTCGATCTGTCCGCCCACGCCGGCACCACGGGCGATCTGGTGCTCCGCACGCTCCCGGGCGCCACCGCCACCGACGACTACGTGTTCGTGGGCGCGCCGGTGGTGCACGGCACGCCCACGGGCGACGTGCGGCGCGTGATCGTCATCGGCGTCGACACCTTCCGGCCCGACCACCTGGGCATGTATGGCTACGACCGCGACACGTCCCCGGCGCTCGATGCCTGGGCCCGCACGGCGGTGGTGTTCGACAAGGCGTGGACGCCTGCGCCCCGCACGCGGCCGTCGTTCCGCACCGCCACCACCGGCCGCCTGCCGCTCGACGCCGTCTGCGCCGAGAACATCGGCGCCGTCTTCGACCGCGCCGGCTACGCCACCGCCGGCATCGTCGCCAACATCCACCTCAACCCGCGGTTCGGCTTCGACGACGGCTTCGACTACTGGCACCTCGACGGCGAGATGAAGGCCAACGAGCAGGTCGACCAGGCCATCGCGTGGCTCGACGACAACCGCGATCGCGACAGCTACCTGTTCCTGCACGTGATGGACCCGCACATCTTCTACGTGGCGCCCGACCCCTACGGCAGCCGGTTCGAGGACACCCTCGATCCCCTGCCCCAGGGCCAGCACCTCCCGCCCCGCTTCAACCGCAGCATGGTCTACCGGTGGATGAAGCAGAACAAGCTCTCCCCGGCCCAGCGCGAGCACATCGCGGCCCGCTACGACGGCGAGATCGCCTTCACCACCGACGAGCTCGGGCGCTTCCTCACCCACGTCGACAGCCTGCCCGGCAAGACGCTGGTGGTGCTCCACAGCGACCACGGCGAAGAGTTCTGGGAGCACGACGGCTTCGAGCACAACCACCAGGTCTACGAAGAGACGGTGCACGGCGTGCTCGTGATCAAGCCGCCGGGCGGCACCGGCGTCGACGGCGCCCGCAGCCCCGTGCTCACCTCCTTGCAGGACCTCGGCCCCACGCTGTTCGACCTCGCCGGCCTCACCGACACCCCGCCCACCGACGGCGTGAGCCTCGCGCCGGCCCTGCGCGGCCAGCCGATGGACGACGAGCGCGCCATCCCCGTGGGCCACCTGCGCTACGAGCAGGAGCGGTGGGGCGTGGTCTGGCACGGCCACAAGTACATCCTGTTCCCCGGCACCGGGAAGGAGGAGCTGTACGACCTCGCCGCCGACCCGGCGGAGCAGCACGACCTGTCCGCCACGGTCGACACCACCCCCTACTGGCAGCAGCTCGCCGCCTCGCACCACATCGACGTCGGCCCCGGGTGGCGGGTGTCGGTCGACCTCAAGCGGGACGCCGTGGCCGTGCTCCAGCTGCCCGCCATCCCCCTGGGAGCCGACGTGCTCGACCCCGAGGCCATCACCCACAACCCGGTCAACCAGGTGTGGGGCGAGACCCCGCCGGTCAAGCCCGAGGACGTCGCCACGGTCACCGTCGACGGCAGCACCGTCCGCATCGCGGCGGGTCGCAAGGGCAAGGGCGTGGTCTGGATCCGCTTCCCGTCCGCCACTGCGATCGAAGGCACCACCGTCACGGTCGACGGCAACGACGCCACGCTCGACGGATCCACTGCCAGCCGCGGGGGCAGCAAGGTGGTGCTCAAGCCCGGCCTCGTCCTCGTGCCGCCGCCCGGCGAGGCCCAGCGCATGAAGGCCTGTGAGGTCGGCGACGACCTCCTCGACGGGGACGACGTGGAGGAGGACGACGCCTCCGACGGCGGCGAGGACGCGGCACCCCACGCCAAGGGCCTGTCCGCCGACAAGCTCGCGGAGCTGTGCGAGCTCGGCTACCTCGAAGGGCCCCAGTGCGAGGGCGTCAAGCCGCGCGGCAACGAGGACGACCGCGACTAAGGCCGTCGCCGGGCGCCCCCTGGGGGAGCGGCGGTCGGACGATCAAGGCGGCGGTGCGATGTCGACGTGGTCGGCGCGGAGCCGCACGTCATGCGGATCGCCCCCGGCGGCGACGGAGCTCCTCGATCACGCCGTCGTAGCTCCACGGCTCGATGAGATCGGTGCCCTGGGCCTCGGAGCGCGCCAGACCGAGGGCATCACACTGGCGCCGTGCGAACCGCATCCGGCCCGAACGGCTCGCCGGGAACCGAAGCCCCACCGTGGCCATCGACCCCGGGGGCATCGCATGCATGAGCGTCTGGATGGATCCGTCCTCACTGGACGCGCAGACCATCGTGACCCGACCGAGCGCGCGCCGCTCCCGCAGCAGCTCGCGCAGGAACGTGACCACGGCCGGCCGGTTCGTCAGGAACGCCGGGCAGTCGAAGAGCAGGCTCCCGGCGTCGAGCAGGCGGTCGCTCCACACGCCTGCGCGCGTGCGACGCACCAGCTCGTCAGCCAGGCCCTCCGGCTCGAGCACCAGCACCTTGTGACCGTGCGAACCGGCGATCCGGCGTGCGACCGCCGACTTGCCGACGCCGCGCGGGCCCAGCACGAACACCACCGGGCGCTCGCGCAGCACGTGCCGCAGCGGTCGCTTGCCGAGGTACTCGGAGCTGGTCCCGGTGACGAAGGCGGGTGCCGGTCGCGCGGCCACGTCAACGCTCCAGCCCACGGCGGCGCCGCGGGAGTCGATGGGGGAGAGGGAACGACAAGGGGCGGAGAGTGGGGGATCCGTCACGTCGAGTCAACGGATTCGGTGCGAAATTTCCATCGCACCGAAACAAGCCCCAGGATCCGCGGGCCCGGCCTCAGCCGTCCAGCGTGTCCTTCGCGATCACGAGGCGCTGGATCTCCGACGTGCCCTCGTACAGCGTCGTGATGCGCGCGTCACGGTAGAGCCGCTCGACCTCGTACTCGCGGGAGAAGCCGTAGCCGCCGAAGATCTGCACGGCCTCGTAGGCGCAGAAGTTGGCGGTCTCGCTCGCAAACAGCTTGGCCATCGAGCACTCCGCGCTCGCCCGTGAACCGGCGTCCTTGAGGGCTGCGGCCCGGTAGGTGAGCAGCCGGGAGGCCTCGATGCGGGTGCGCATGTCGGCGAGCTTCCACTGGATCGCCTGGTGGGCGGCGATGGGCTTGCCGAAGGTGTGGCGCTCCTTGGCCTGGGCGGTGGCCAGGTCGAGGCAGCGCTGGGCGATGCCGAGCGACTGCGCCGCGATGCCGATGCGGCCGCCGTCGAGGGTGGCCATCGCCACCGTGAACCCCTTCCCTTCCTCGTGCAGCAGCTGCTCGGACGGCACCATCACGCCGTCGTAGACCAGCTCCGAGGTGCCCGAGCAGTGGATGCCGAGCTTCTCCTCGATCTTGCCGACGCTGTAGCCGGGGCTGTCGGACGACAGGATGAACGCGCACACGCCGCGGTGCCGCGAGGCCGGATCGAGGTTGGCGTAGGTGACCACCGTGCTCGCCTGCGGCCCGTTGGTGATCCAGATCTTGCTGCCGGTGAGCCGGTAGCCGCCGTCGACCTTGTCGGCCTTGGTCTTCTGGGCGCCCGCGTCGGAGCCGGCGTCGGGCTCGGTGAGGGCGTAGCAGCCGATCTTCTCGCCGGTGGCCATGGGGGCCAGCCAGCGCAGCTTCTGCTCGTGCGTGCCGAACGCGAGGATCGGCCAGCCAGCGAGGCTGTTCTGCACGCTCATGATGACGCCCAGGCCGGCGTCGGCGTAGCTGATCTCCTCGAGCGCCACGACGTAGGACAGCACGTCGAGGCCCGACCCGCCGTAGTCCTCGGGCACGAACACGCCGGTGAGGCCCAGCTCGGCGAGGTTGGCGAACAGATCGTGGGGGAAGTCCCCGGTGCGGTCGCGCGTGGCGGCGCCGGGGAGCACCTCGTTGCGGGCGAACTCGCGCGCCATGTCGCGGATGGCCAGGTGGTCGTCGCTGAGCTGGAACAAGGGGTCCTCCCGGCCGGCGTCCGGCCTGACGGTGCGGAGTGGATGCGGTGCGTCCGGCGACCTAGCGACCGGTGTAGACCGGGTCGCGGCGCTCGAGGAAGGCGGCCATGCCCTCCTTCTGGTCGGCCGTGGCGAAGCAGAGCGCGAACAGGCTGCGCTCGGCGGCCAACCCGGTGAGCAGGTCGGCGTCGGCGTTCTCGTACAGGGCGCGCCGTGCGAGGCGCACGGCGACGGGCCCCTTGGCGGCGATCGTGGCCGCCGTCTCCAGCGCCGCGTCCAGCGCGCTGCCTTCGACCGCGCGCGACGCGAGCCCGATGGCGACGGCCTCCTGCGCACCGATGATCCGGCCGGTGAGGCAGAGATCCATCGCCGCCGCCATGCCGACGCGGCGCACCAGGCGCTGCGTGCCGCCGAACCCCGGGATGACGCCGAGGTTGACCTCGGGCTGGCCGAACTTCGCCTTCTCGCCGGCGATCAGGATGTCGCAGCACATCGCGAGCTCGCAGCCACCGCCCAGCGCAAAGCCGTCGACCGCAGCGATGACGGGCACCGGGCAGGCCTGGACGGCCATCGCCAGGTCCTGGCCGAGGCGCGCGAACGCCTCCGCCTGCGCCGGCGTGAACTCCTGCATGGCGGCGATGTCGGCGCCCGCAGCGAAGGCCTTGCCGCCCGAGCCGGTGATCACGACCGCGCGCAGATCGGGGCGCGACGTGCGCGTGCGCAGCAGCTCGGCGACCCCGGCCATCACCTCGGCGTTGAGCGCGTTGAGCGCCTTGGGACGGTGGAGCGTGAGCAGGCCGATCGCGTCGCGATCCTCCCAGAACACCACGGGCTCGGACGTCGACACGGGGCCTCCACGATGGGCACGACACCGCGCGGGGTAACGACGGCGGAGGGGCCGGGCAACGGCCTGCCACGGGTGGGTGCGCCCGGCGGACGGGCCAGCCAGGCGGCGGGCGCGGCTCACCCGTAGGTGTAGAACCCCCGCCCGGTCTTGCGACCCAGCCAGCCCGCCTCGACGTGCTTGCGGAGCAGCGGGCACGGCCGGTACTTGCTGTCGCCGCCCATCCCGTCGTGCAGCACCTCGAGGATGGCCAGGCACGTGTCGAGCCCGATGAAGTCGGCCAGCGTGAGCGGTCCCATGGGCACGTTGGTGCCCAGCTTCATCGCCGTGTCGACGTCGGCCACGGACGCGATGCCCTCGTACACGGCGTAGACCGCCTCGTTGATGTACGGCATGAGCACGCGGTTGACGATGAACCCCGGCATGTCGCGGCTGGTGACGCAGGTCTTGCCCATGCGCGCCGCCACCGCCATGACCGTGTCGTAGGTGGTGTCGCTGGTGGCCAGGCCCCGGATGACCTCGACCAGCGTCATGACGGGCACCGGGTTCATGAAGTGCATGCCGATCACACGGTCGGGACGGTCGGTGTGGGCCGCGATCGCCGTGATCGAGATCGACGACGTGTTCGACGCCAGCAGCGCCTCGGAGGCCACCACGCCGGTGAGGCCCTCGAAGATCCGGAACTTCAGATCGACGTTCTCGGTGGCGGCCTCGATCACGAGCTGGGCGCTGCCGAGCGCGGCCGTCTCGGTGCTCGTGCTGATGCGGCCGACCACGGCCTTGGCCTCGACGTCGCTGATCCGGCCCTTGGCCACCTGCCGGCCGAGGTTCTTCTCGACCGTGGCCAGGCCGCGCTGCAGGGCCTGGGGTGCGACATCCTGCAGGATCACGTCGTAGCCGGCCGCCGCGGCCACGTGCGCGATGCCGTTGCCCATCTGTCCCGCGCCGATGACGCCGATCGTGGAGATGTCCAAGCCTGCCTCCGAGGGCCCGTGGCCCATGCATGGGGGCCGCCGGACTAACCGATGCGGCGACGTCGCGAGCCGTCCGGTGAGGGTCCCGTCTGGACCGTCGGGCGGCTGGTGCAGCGCCGACCCCGAGGGGATACCCCCGCGCCGATGCACCGCATGCCCCCCTCCCCGATGCGCCCCGTCGTCGCCGCCGCCCTCGTCGCGTGTGCCGCGCAGGCCTGCGTCTACACAGACGTGCGCGGTCCCGACCTCGGCGCCTGCGCCGATCTGCCCGACGGCGCCTACACCTACGGCGAGGCCGGCATCGGCACGTGCCTGTCGGGCCCCACCGACGTCCAGTTCCATCAGGACCCGCTCACCGGCCAGCTGCTCCTCGCGGTCACCAACGCCGACCCCTTCCGCACGTTCGCGTCGGGGAGCTGGCTCGATCTTCCCGCCGAGCAGGTGCGCACCGCCGCAGGCACCACCACCATCGACGGCCTCGATGGCGTCGGTCTGCCCCTGGAGCGCTTCGCCGGCCGCTTCGGGCTGGCGCAGGGCGGCCAGCTGGCGATCGTGCCGTCGCGCATGTCCGACGGCTCGTACTTCCGCGGCGACGACGACCGCGTCTGGTACCTCGACCTGTCCGACGCCAGCCACCCGGCCTACGCCGACCGACCGTTCGCCACGGTGGGCGCCGACCCGGGCAAGGTGCTCGTCGACGACCGCACCGGCCGGGCCTACGTGCTCAACGCCACGGGCGCGTCGATCTCGGTGCTCGACACCACGGTGCGCCCGCCGTCGCTGCTCGATCCCGCCCCGGCCTCGGTCATCACCACGCCCCGGTTCACGCCCGTCGCCGGCTCGATCGGCCGCGCCGACCTCATCGCCGAGGTCATCGAGGGCACCGACATCACCCGCACCGACCGGTGGACGGCCACGTGGGTCGAGGGCACGTGGCGCATCTGGGTGCCCACCGGCCCCGGCCTCGCGCGCTGGTCCAGCGGCGGTCAGGACTACCGGGCGTCGGCCTTCGGCGTGGAGCTCGATCCCAGCCTCACCGACGCGATCACCGAGACCCGCGATCCGTTCATCGGCATCGAGGACGGCGCGCTCGTCGCGTGGTTCGGTGACGCTGGCGTGATCCGCTCGGCGTTCGGCGACGGCACGCTCGGCACGTGGTTCCTCGACCCCACCATCATCCTCGCGGGCGACCAGGACTGGGATGCCTACGTCGGCGGGCCGTCGCTCGTGGCGATCGAGAACCGCCAGACGATGTACTTCGACGGCCGCACGGCCGACGGCGAGCCCGCGAGCATCGGGCAGGCCACGAGCAGCGACGGCCTGCTGTTCCGCGCCCGCAGCGCGCCCGTGCTCGGTCCGCCCGATGGCTACGACAGCATCGAGCAGCCGAGCGTCCTCGTCGACGACCGCACCGGCACGGTGCGCATGTGGGCCACGCTGCGCCAGGGCGACCGGTGGTCGATCGGCAGCGCCCGTTCCAGCGACGCCGGCCTGACCTGGGAGGAGGCCGAGCCCGTCTTCGCCCCCACCGACGCCGACGTCGGCGCGCCCTACGTGGTCTACACCGGCGGGCGCTACCTGATGTGGCTCGCCGTGCGGCCGCTGGGCGGGGTGTGGTCCCACGCCACGTCGTGGTCGTGGGACGGCCTGACGTGGACGACGCCCGAGGTCATCGTGGCCTCCGACCGCGACCCGTCCGAGCCCCCGCCGCGACTCGGCGTGCAGCCCGCCCCCTACGAGGCGTGGCGGGTGGAGGGCGACGACGCCGGCATCGTCACCACCGAGCTCACCAGCGGCACCGGCTTCCTCACCACCAGCCGTGGCTTCTCGCTGTCGGCCGCCACCGGCCACCTCGTGGGCACCGACGTCGGCCCCAACCTCCAGGGCGGCCTGTTCCCCACCAGCGTGGCCGCCCCCAACGGCGTGACCACCGTCTACGCCACCGGCCGCGACCCCGACGGCATCGCCCGCCTCCTCGCGCTGCGCCAGCTCGGCGATCGGTGGGTCATCGCGGCCGACGACCTCGTGCCCGCCGGCGCGGGCGGCAACGTCGACGGCGCCAGCGACCCGTTGGTCTACGAGCAGGACGGCCAGTGGCACCTGATCTACGCCGGCGCTGCCGGTGAGATTCGCACCCTCGCCCACGCCGTGTCCGACGACGGCCTGCACTTCACGCCCGCCCCGATCACGGTCACCGGCGACACGGCGCCGTGGGAGAGCGTGGAGCGCCGCCCCCACAGCCTCGTGCGCACCGACGAGGGCTACACCCTCTGGTACTCGGGCTTCGACGGCAACCGCTACCGCATCGGCGCCCTGGTCAGCACCGACGGCACCACCTGGTCGCCGTCCACCGGGTCCGAGAGCCTGGTGGTGCTCAACCTCGGCAGCCCGGGCACGTTCGACGACGTCAGCGTGCGGGACCCGATGGTGATCCGCGACGGCGACACCGAGACGATGTGGTACGCCGGCAACGACGGCGCCGCCTGGTCGATCGGCGTCGCCACGCGCACGGCGGGCGGCACCTGGGTGCGCCACCGCGCCCCCTACGACGGCAACATCGCCCCGGTGCTCCAGGGGGTCGAGCAGACCTTCTCCACCGGCGGCACGCTGTCCCCGGTGGCGGTGCCCGACGGCGACGGCTTCACGCTGTGGTACGCCGGGACCGACGGCGCCGTGCTGCGCATCGGCACCGCTCGCGCCACGCTCGCCGGCGTCGGCGGCCACGACCACACCGAGGCCTTCGCCGAACAGCACTTCCTGCGCGCTGGGGACACGCTCACGTTCGACACCCGGCGCGGCGAACCCGGCCGCTCGGCCATCGCGCTCGGTCAGATCGTCGAGCGCGTGGTGCTGCCCGGCACCCCGGGCACCTCGTTCCGCGACGGTCCCACCTCGATGGTCTACGACGAGGCCCGCGGCTTCCTGTACGTCGGCTCCAAGGACTACAACGGCCTCATCGTCGTCGACGTCCGCGACGACTCCACCGCCACGTTCGACGACCGCAACTACCTCGACATCGAGGCCGTGCTGCGCTTCGAGACCACCACGGGCGTGCTCGCGGTCCACGATCTCGTCCAGGCCGACGACGGGCTGCTCTACCTGGCGGTGCGCGAGCCCGACGGCGTGCTGGTGGTCGACCCCACCGGCGTGGTCGACGACGACGTCAAGGAGGTCCTCGACCACACCGTCCGCGGCGTGCTCCCCGTCCACGACCTCACCGACGACGACGGCGACGAGACCTTCGCGGCGCTGGGCGTGGCCGGCATCGCGCTCGTCCCCGGGCGCGACCTGCTGATCACCACCCACTTCCGCGACAACAGCATCTCGGTGTTCGACCTGACGCTCGGCGCCGTCGGCGAGGAGATCGCCCACCTCGAGGACGTGGGCGAGCAGCCCCACCTCGTGCGCGTGGCCCCCGACGGCACGTGGGCGGTCGTGGCCACCTACCTCGGCTCCACCACCGACAGCGCCGACGGCTCGTCGTTGCTGGTGCTCGACCTCGACCCGGCGAGCCCCACCTACCTGCAGGTGCGCGCGAGGATCGTGAACCGATGAGGACCGCCACGCTGCGGGTGGGCCTGGTGTCGCTGCTGTGCGCCTGCGCCCAGACCACCACCTACCTGGGCACGTTCGACACACCGGCGCCCATCGCGGTGCTCGACGCCGCGAACGGCCCGTTCACCGAGCCGATCGGCTACGCCGCCGACAGCAACGGCGGGCGCATCCGCGTGCTCGCGCTCGCCCGCGGCCGCTACCTCGCCGAGGACCCCTACGCGTCGTTCGACCGTGGCGCCAACCTGCCCACCGGCGCGTCGCGCCTGTTGGCCGGCGTGGCCGGCTACGCCCCCGACCCGGCCCATGCGTGGGTGTGGGCGATCGATCGCGGGGCGCAGGAACTCCTCAAGGTGCCGCACATCGTCGGGCGCGATCCCGACGGCTCCCCTGCCGAGGCCGTGGCCACCGTCACCGACATCGCGCTGCCCGCCGGCGGCGACGTGCGGATCGAGGGCCTGCGCCTCGATCCCGACCGCGCCACCTCCGAGGTCTGGACGCTGACGTGGGACGGGCAGGCCTGGCAGGTGCAGGGCACGCTCGCCGGGCCTCAGCCGGCGCTGTTCCCCGACGTCGGCTGGGCCGCCGTGCGCGGGGGCCTGTCGCTGGTCGTGCGCGGCACGGCCGCCGTCGGCGACACCATCACGATCACGGTCGACCGCGGCGTCGAGGTCTTCCCGCTCGACGGGCGCCCCCTCGACCTGTCGATGGCGCCCGACCAGAGCACGCTGCTGGTGCTCGTGCAGGACGAGGACGGCGTCGCCACGGCCCACACGGTCGACCCCGCCACGGGGGCGATCGGCACCGCCCTCGCGCTGCCGGCGGGCGCCTCGCCCAGCCGCATCAGCTGGAGCGCCGACAGCGCCACGCTCTACCTCACCGACAAGGCGCTGCCGGTGATCCACGAGGTCGACGTGGCCTCGTCGCAGGTCACCGACCACGCCCTGCCGTGGCCGGCGCTCGACGTCGCCCCGCTCGACGACGACGTCGGCCGCCTGCTCTACGTCGCCCCGCTCGGGGTCGCCGGGGGCAACGACGTCTGGCTGCTCGACCCCGCCACCGACACGTTCGTCGACGTCAACCTGGCCACCGCCGCGGTCGACCCGATGCACTTCCTGTCGCCGGTGCGCGGTCTGGCCGCCCTGCCCGAGCCCTACGACCTGCCGTCGCAGGACGAGGACAACCCGCCCCGGTCCCGCAGCGTGGCGGTCAGCCTGCAGGAGGGCATGGTGGTGTGGATGGAGGAGCGCACCGGCTGCCTCGTCCCCGACCGCCTCGGCCCGCGCACGCAGCTGCGCTCGGCCACCACGGTGATCGCCGACTACGAGCCCGACTTCCCGATCGACATCCCCGGCACGGCCTACCTGTCCCAGACCGAGGACGTCACCCGGCACGTCAACGTCAACCCGTGCGCAGGCATCGCCCAGCCCCAGACCTGGGAGCTGCGCTTCGACGGCGTCGTCGGCGCCTGGCAGGCCATCGGCACGCTGTCGGGCACGCAGGACGCCTGGATCTACGAAGACGAGCGCTACCTGTCCGACGAGGCGGAGATCTCGCTGACGATGCGCACGGGCACCACCCCGTCGCAGGACGGCTGGGGCATCCAGTTCAACGTGCTCGCCGGCGTCCTCCGCGGCGACGGCGACAACGAGGGCGACCGCGTGCGCGAGGTCGACCTCGATCAGCCCGCGCGCCCCGTGGTGTTCTACGCCTCGCCCTACGGCACCCGCCAGCCGTGGACGGTCGTCGCCGCCGAGGCGAGCGACCTCGTCGTGCGCATCGACCCCACCACCGGTGCGGTCGACGCCGTGTGGGACTGAGCCGCCCCGGCCGACCTACCCCGACACCTTGCGGTGGTGGTGCTCGATCCGGTCGAGCTCGGCCGTGAGGTAGCGGAACGCCTCGTCCACGTCGTCGGTGCGATGGACCAGCAGCTTGTCGGTGGGTGCGATGACGCCGGCCTCGACCATCGCGTCGAGGTCGAGCACCTTGTCCCAGTAGGCGGTGCCGAACAGCACGATCGGCACCTCCTTGGTGACCTTGCCCGTCTGGATGAGCGTGAGGCTCTCGAACAGCTCGTCCATCGTGCCGAAGCCGCCGGGGAACACGACGCACGCCTTCATCAGGTAGACGAACCAGAGCTTGCGCGTGAAGAAGTAGTGGAACTCGAACGCCAGCTCTCGCGTGACGTACTCGTTGACGCCGGGCTCGAAGGGCAGGCTGATGCCCAGGCCGACGCTGCGCCCGTTCTCGACGTCGGCAGCCCCCCGGTTGGCCGCCTCCATGATGCCGGGCCCGCCGCCGGTGGCGACGACGTAGTGCCGCTTGCCGTCGCGGTACTGCGCCCACTCCGTGAGGCGTCGCGACAGCTCCCGCGCCTCGTCGTAGTACCGCGCCAGCTTGTGGGCGGCGGTGGCGCGGGCCAGCTCGCGGGCTGCGGCCGCGTCGTCGGGAGCTGCGGCCACCTTGGCCTGCGCGTCGGCGAGCAGCGTGGCCGCCACCTCGGGCGGTCGGGCGCGGGCCGAGCCGAAGAACACGATGGTGTCGTGCACGCCCTGCTGACTGAACCGCTGGCGGGGCTCCTCGTACTCGCAGAGGATGCGGATGGGGCGCGCGGGGGGCGCGTTGAGGAACCCCAGGTTCTTATAGGCCTTCTCGGGCTTGAAGTTGCTCATCGACGCTCCGGTGGCGCGTGGCGGCGCCACGTGGTGATCCCATCGTCCCGTTCCCTAGCCGGCTGGAGCCCGACACGCGGTGGACGCGACCACGTCGGTTGGGGGTCTTGGTTGCGGATCGAGACGGGATAGGGGCAGATCGAGGCAGCTGCGCGCCCCCGGGCCCGCACGGAGGAGACGATGAACCGCACCCTGCAGACGTTGATCCTGGCCACCACCCTGCCAGGCTGCATCTTCTTCCGGTCGCCCGGCAAGTTCGTGCACGACGACGACGACACCGTCGACCGCGACACCGACGTCGTCGACACCGACATGGACGACACCGCCGTCGACACCGACGTCGTCGACACCGACACGGTCGATACCGACGTCGTCGACACCGACACCGACGGCCCGTCCGACACCGACCTGCTGTCGCCCCTGTCGTTCGACCCCGACCACGCCGCCGTGGGCGACGACACCATCCTCGTCCTGTCGTCCGAGGGCGTCATCGACCTGTCGAACGTGCTGGAGGTGCGCTTCTTCGGCAGCGCCAACGTCGCCGTGAGCAGCACGCGCGTGCAGGGCGACGCGCTCCTGGTGGCCATCGCCGTCCCCGACGACGCCACGCCAGGCGTGCAGGACGTGCTGGTGCGGTTCACCAACGGCACCGGCCTGTGGCTCGAGGACGTGTTCACCGTCACGCCGTGACCGCGTCCGGCGTACGTCGGCCGCGCGCGCTCCCCGAGCGCGCCGCGTCCTAGACGTGCTCGACGCCGCCCGGCACCGTGCCGCCCCAGCTGTCGAGGCGCACGCGCAGCAGCAGCTGGCGCGTGCCCGTGCCGGCCTCGACCTCGACCTCGCGCACGACCTCGAAGCCGACGTCGCGGTAGACCCGCATCGCGCGGGTGTTGTCGCTGCCGACGAGGAGGGTGACCGCGGAGATGCCCTCGCTGGCGAGCGCTTCGAGCACCCAGCCGACGAAGCGCTGGCCCAGGCCGCGACCCCGCCAACCCGGCAGGATGGCCATCGACAGCAGCAGGGCCTCGTGGGGCGGGTCCCACGAGCGCACCACCACGGCCGCTCCGATGATGCGGCCGTCGGCCCGGAGCAGCAGGACCTCGCCGTGCTGGAGCAGGGCCTGCGCCGTGTAGCGGCTGTAGGTGGTCTCCACGAACGACTGCAGGTCGATCTCGACCAGCGCCTCGGCCAGCTGCGGATCGCTGCGGTCGGCGCGCTCCATGCGGACGGTGCACGACCGGGCTCCGGGCAGATCCAGGTGGTGCTCGACGAGGGCGGTCATTCGAGGTCTCCGGACGACGGCGTGCCACCGACGGACAAGGCACGGTCCCCGCGCCCGGTTACCCCGTTCGACCGTCCTTCGCCCTCCGGAGCGACCGTTCATGCCCGTCCAGCCCGACTTCGCCGCCCACAAGAAGGCCCTGCTCGACCGCCTCCCCGAGGGGGAGGCCGTCCTGCTGTTCGGCGCGCCCACGCGCCTGCGCAACGGCGACGCCGAGCACCGCTACCGGCCCGACAGCGACGTGTGGTGGCTCACCGGCTGGCCCGACCCCGAGGTCGCCGTGTTCGTCGCCCACGGCGACACGCCGGTCACCATGTTCGTGCAGCCCCGCGACCCCACCGCCGAGACGTGGACCGGCCGCCGTGCGGGCCCCGAGGGTGCCCGGGCGCGCTTCGGCGCCGACGCCGCGTTCGCCTACGACCGGCTGGAGGCGGAGCTGCCGCGCCTGCTGCAGGGCCACACCGCCCTGCACTACGCCTTCGGCGTCGACGCCGAGCACGACGCCCTCCTGCAGGCGTCGATCCACAAGGCCGCGCGCTCGGCGCGTCGCAACGGCCTCGACGTCCCCGAGACCTTCCACGCCCCGAGCAAGCTGCTGCACGAGCTGCGTCTGTTCAAGCTGCCCGACGAGGTCGCCCTCCTCCGCGAGGCCGGTCGGATCAGCGCCGAGGCCCACGTCGCCGCGATGCGGGCAGGCCGCCCGGGGGCGGCCGAGTACGAGATCGAGTCGGCGATCGAGCACACCTTCCGCCGCCAGGGCTCCGAGGGCCCCGGCTACACCAGCATCGTCGCCGCCGGCGACAACGCCAACATCCTGCACTACATCGTCAACGACTGCGTGGTGGCCGAAGGCGACCTCGTGCTCGTCGACGCCGGCTGCGAGGTCGGTCACTACACGGCCGACATCACCCGCACCTGGCCCGCCAACGGCCGGTTCACGCCGCCCCAGCGTCGGGTCTACCAGGCCGTGCTCGACGCCCAGCTCGCCGCCATCGCCGCGGTCAAGCCCGGTGCGACGTTCATGGACGTCCACGACACCGCGATCCGCAGCCTCACCACGTCGATGGTGGCGCTGGGCCTGCTCGAGGGCGAGGTTGACGACCTGATCGCGTCCGAGGCCTACAAGGCCTGGTACATGCACGGCACCAGCCACTGGCTCGGCCTCGACGTCCACGACGTCGGCACCTACGCCCGGGGGGGCCGCAGCCGTGTGCTCGAGCCCGGCATGGTGCTCACGATCGAGCCCGGGCTCTACATCCCCGCCGCGAGCGAGGACGCGCCGGCCGACCTGCGCGGCATCGGCATCCGCATCGAAGACGACGTCCTCGTCACCGCCTCGGGCTGCGAGGTGCTCACGGCCGACGCCCCGAAGACGGTCGAGGCCCTCGAAGCCGTGTGCGCCCGGGCCGCCCGCGTGGCCTGACCGCCGCGCCGCCTCCCCGGCGGCACGTCAAGGGAGCGGCGGGATCACGTGGAACACCGGCTGGCCGTCGGCGTCGAGGTCGGCCGAGAGGTCGTCGGCGCCATGCTCGGTGACGGTGAACGCGGCGTCGGCGACCGGCAGCGTGACCACCGTGCCGTCGAACGCGTAGTCGAAGCCCTCGAGCTGGGTGAACGACCGGTTGGTGACGAAGGTGTAGGCGGAGCCGTCCTCGGGGAGCAGCTCGGTCTGCAGCGACCGCACGTAGGCGCCGCGCCCCGGGTCGACCTCCTGCTGGAAGCGTAGGTCGAGCGACGACCACGCCACGACGCCGTCGGCCGGGAGTGCCGCCGTGAGGGTGCCCGCGTCGGCGAGATCCTGGTCGTCGCCGATGCCGGGCCACGACGCCCCCTGGTGCACCGTGAGGGTGCCGGCCGCCTCCGGGCTCACGGCGACGACGACGTCGAGGTCGAGGCCCATCGTGGCCTCGGGCGCCGCGGCATCGAGGCAGACCCGCTGCGTCTCGCGGGACACGCCCGCCGTGAACGCCACCGTCACGGGCACGCTCACGTCGACGCCGTCGACCGTCGGCGTGCCGAGGGTGATCGCCAGCCGTGAGGGCAGCCAGCCGTGACGGGGATCGTAGCAGCTCGCCGTGACGCCCGGGCCGTCGGGCGGCGCCGAGCTCCAGGCGAAGCCTCCGATCCAGGCTGCGGCCTCGCCCCTGGCCGCGTGAGGCAGCGTGAGGCTCACGGTGGAGGTGAGCCCGTCGGCGCCCACCACCACGTGGGTGCGCGCGGTGGTGAGCACCACCTCGGTCGACGTCAGCGCCACGCGTCGGGCCGTGACGAGCGCCGGGTCGAAGCCGGGCAGCTCCCAGCAGCTCACCGGATCGAGGCAGGTACCGTCGTCGTCGAAGGTGCGGCCCGTGGTGGACGCCCCGCCCACGAAGCCGCCCTCGACGCCATCGGCCGTCGGCCGCATCGCCAGGAAGCTCACGCGGTGGTTGGCGAGCGCCCAGTCGAACGACCAGCTCGTGAGCCAGGCCGCCTCGGTGGGACCCGACGGTGCGCAGCCCCCGAGGCCGCCGACCGCCGCGACCACGATCGGCGCCCATGCGCGACGGGCCCTCACGGGTTCCCCTCGCCGCGCGCCCGTCGCCACAGCTCGGCGTTGAGCAACGCCGCCCCGGCGGCACCGCGCACGGTGTTGTGGGCCAGCGCGAAGAACTTCAGGCCCATCACGGGGCAGGCCTCCACGCGGCCGAGGCTCACGGCCATCCCCTGCCCCGTGTCGGCGTCGAAGCGTGGGGACGGGCGGTCGCGCTCGGTGCGGTGGACCAGCAGCGGGCGGGGCGCCGACGGCAGGCCGAGGTCGGGCTGCCACGCCGTCATGCAGGCCAGCGCGTCGTCGGGGCTCACGGCGTCGCGGGTGCGGACGTGCACCGCGACCAGGTGCCCATCGGCCACCGGCACGCGCACGCACCGGGCCGACAGCGCGAAGTCGGCCGGCACGATCCCGTCCGGGCCCAGCGTGCCGAGGATCTTCTGGGGCTCCTCGGCGAGCTTGATCTCCTCGTTGCCCGGGTGGGGTCGGACGTTGCCGATCATGTCCCAGGCCGACTCCCCCGGGTAGCCGGCGCCGCTGACGGCCTGGTAGCTGGCGACGGTGACGGCCTCGAGGCCGAACGCGTCCTGCAGCGGCTTGAGGGCGAGGACCACCGGCATCGAGGTGCAGTTCGGGTTGGTGACCACGCCACCGGGCGTGCCCTGACGGCCGACGAGTTCGAGGTGGTCGGCGTTGATCTCGGGCACGATCAGCGGCACGTCGGCGTCCATGCGGTGGGCCGACGCGTTCGAGATCACCCCCCACCCGGCGCGGGCGAACGCCCGCTCGTGCTCGAGGGCCGCCCCCGTGTCGAGCGCGGAGATGGCCAGCCCCGGCGACCCGGCGGCGGCCGTGAGGGTGTCGGGGTCGCAGGCATGGACCAGGCGATCCCCCACCCCGGCGAACGGCTCGCCCGGCAGGTGCCAGGCGCAGGCGGCGTCGTAGCGCTTCCCGGCGGAGCGTTCCGACGCGGCGAGCAAGCCGACCTCGAACCAGGGATGGCTGCGCAGCAGCGTGATCAGGCGCTGGCCGACCATGCCGGTCGCGCCCAGGATCGCGACGGGGACACGACGCATCGGGCATCCTCCAGGAACAGACCGGCTCTATCGGACCGGGGGGCCGGCCGCGACCCGGACGCCGCGTCGGATCCACCGTGGACAGCGGATCCACCCACCGTCCCCTGACACGTCGGATCCGCCCTCGTCGGCGCGCGCTGTGCTAACGTGCATCCCCACCTGCCCCCGCCGGATCGGTGCGCCCGCACGCCCCGCGGACCACCCCTCCTCTCCCGTCCACCGACACCCCCGTCCGTCCACCGACACCCCCGTCGGTCCGTCGACCCCCTCCCCCTCCTCCCTCCCCCACGGTCCTCTCCGTTCCTTCCGGAGCCTCCATGATGGAAGTGCAGCCCGTCTCGCTCGAGGACGCGGCGCGCGAGCGGTACCTGTCGTACGCGCTCTCGGTCATCACCTCGCGCGCGCTGCCCGACGTCCGCGACGGCCTCAAGCCCGTCCAGCGGCGCATCCTGTACACGATGTTCGCCGACCTGGGCCTCGTGCCCGACGGGCGCTACCGCAAGTCGGCCAACGTCGTCGGTGACGTGATGGCCCGCTACCACCCCCACGGCGACAGCAGCATCTACGAGGCGCTGGTGCGCATGGCGCAGGACTTCAGCCTGCGCAACCCGCTGGTCGACCCGCAGGGCAACTTCGGCTCGCTCGACGGCGACCCGCCCGCCGCCTACCGCTACACCGAGTGCAAGCTCGCGCCGATCGCGATCGAGCTGCTCCAGGAGCTGCGCAAGGACACCGTCCCCATGCGGCCCACCTACGACGGCCAGCGGGACGAGCCGATCGTGCTGCCCGCCCAGTTCCCGCAGCTGCTCGTCAACGGCTGCGAGGGCATCGCCGTCGGCATGTCGACGCGCATCCCGCCCCACAACCTGGGCGAGTCCATCGACGCCTGCGTGGCCCTGATCGACGGCACGGCCCGGTCGGTCTCCGACCTGCTCGAGCACATCCACGGCCCGGACTTCCCCACGGGCGGCCGGCTGCTCAACGACCGGGCGAGCCTGGAGGAGATCTACACCGAGGGTCAGGGCTCGCTGCGGGTGCAAGGCGAGTGGACCACCGAGCGGGACGGGCGCCGCCAGCTCGTCATCCTCACGTCCGTCCCCTACGGCCAGAACAAGGCCAAGCTCGTCGAGCGCATCGGGGCCGACGTCGCCACCCGCAAGCTGCCGCTCGTGGTCGACGTCCGCGACGAGTCCGACACCAACGTGCGCGTGGTGCTCGAGCTCAAGCAGGGCGCGTCCCCCGAGGCCGTCATGGCCTACCTGTACAAGCGCACGCCGCTGGAGAGCACCTGGCCCGTCAACGTGACGGTGCTCGTGCCGAGCGAGCGCGAGGACATCGCGGTCCCCGAGCGGCTCGACCTCAAGACGCTGCTCGAGCAGTGGCTGCTGTTCCGCTACGACACCGTCTACAAGCGCTACCAGTACGACCTGCGCCGCCTCGAGGAGCGGATCCACCTCCTGGAGGGCTTCGCGATCATCTTCGCCGACCTCGACGAGGTGATCCGCATCATCCGCGAGTCCGAGGGCAAGAAGGACGCGGCCCGCAAGCTGATGGAGCGCTTCCCCCTCGACGAGCTCCAGACCGACGCCATCCTCGAGCTGCGCCTGTACCGGCTGGCCCGGCTCGAGATCCAGATCATCCTCGACGAGCTGGAGGAGAAGCGCGCGGCGGCGGCCGAGATCCGCAGCATGCTCGACGGGGAGGACGGCGCGAGGCTCGGGCAGCCGAGCCGCCTGTGGCTCCGGGTGCGCTCGGAGCTGGTGGAGCTGCGCAAGCTCTACGCCGACCCCCGGCGCACCACCATCGGGGAGCCGGCGGAAGACCTGGCCTTCGACGAGACCGAGTACATCGTGCGCGAGGACACCTACGTCGTCGTGTCCCGCGACGGCTGGATCAAGCGCCAGTCGAGCTTCTCCAGCGTCGACAAGATCCGTGTCCGCGACGCCGACGAGATCGGCTGGCTGCTGCGCACCAACACCAGCACCACCACCACGTTCTTCTGCAGCGACGGCGGCGCCTACACCCTGCGCACCGGCGACATCCCGGCCACGACCGGTCACGGCAAGCCACTCCAGACGTTCTTCACCATGGACGACGGCGTGAAGGTGGTGGGGGTGATCGCCCACGACCCGGTCTGCTGGGCCGAGCTGCCCGCCGCACCGCCCCCCGATCCGGACGCGCCACCGTCCGACGACCCCGCGCCCCCCCACGTCGTCTCCGTCACGCGGGAAGGTCGCATCCAGCGGTTCGCGCTCGACAACCACGCCGAGCCCTCCAACAAGAACGGGCGGATGTACGCGCGGTTCGACAAGGGCGACGCCGTGGTGGCGGCCTGGCCGTCGATGGGCGGCGAGTGGGTGTGCCTGGCGAGTCGTGAGGGCAACGTGCTGGTCTTCCCCGTCGGCGAGGCCAACCTGCTCAAGGCGGCCGGCAAGGGCGTCACCGCGATCAAGCTCAAGGGCGGCGACGAGGTGCTCGCCTTCGAGCTCGCGCGCACCACGGCCGACGGACCGACCGTCGCCACCACCAACGGCCGTGAGTTCACGATCAACCAGCGCAAGTTCGAGGGCGGCTCACGGGCCGCGCGCGGACGGGCGGTCATCAAGCGCGGCGGCCTCGACACGTGGGTGCGTCCGCCCCAGGTGGTCGTCGGCAAGGGCGGCCCGACGTCCGGTGTCGAGGGAGGTGAGGAGTGAGCGCCACCTACACCGCCAGTGACATCGCGGTCCTGGAGGGCCTGGAGGCGGTCCGTCGGCGCCCCGGCATGTACATCGGCGGCACCGGCGACGACGGCCTGCACCACCTCCTCTGGGAGGTCGTCGACAACTCCGTCGACGAGGCGATGAACGGCCACGCGAGCCGGATCGTGGTCACCCTGGAGGCGTCGGGCGTGGTGTGCACCGTGTCCGACAACGGCCGCGGCATCCCCGTCGACCTGCACCCCAAGCTCAAGAAGAGCGCGCTCGAGGTCATCCTCACGACGCTGCACGCGGGCGGCAAGTTCGACGAGGGCGCCTACAAGGCGTCGGGCGGCCTGCACGGCGTCGGCGCGAGCGTGGTCAACGCCCTGTCGAGCCGGCTGGAGGCCCGCGTCCGCCGCGACGGCCGCGAGTACGTCCAGACCTACAAGCACGGCCGCCCCGACGCGCCCGTCGCCGACGTCGGCCCCGCCCGCGGCACCGGCACCACCATCACGTTCGAGCCCGACCCGACGGTGTTCGAGCGGGTCGAGTTCGATCCCGACCGCATCCGCGACCGCCTGGAGGTCAAGACCTTCCTCAACCGCGGCCTGCGCATCGTCTTCAAGGACCTGACCACCGACACCACCTACGAGCTGCAGCACGACGGCGGCGTGGTCGACTACCTGGGCGCGATCCAGCAGCGCGAGGACGTCGGCACCATCCTCGAGGCGCCGTTCACGTGCGAGCGCGAGGTCGACAACGTCAAGATCGACCTCGCGGCGGCGTGGAGCGAGTCGCCCCGAGAGCGGGTGCGGTCCTACGTCAACGGCATCCCCACCAAGGAGGGCGGCACCCACGTCCAGGGGCTGCGCGACGCCGTCGTCAAGGCCGTCCGGGCGTTCATCGACACCCACAGCCTCGCGCCGCGTGGGCTCACGCTCACGGCCGACGACATCCGTGAGGGCTTCACCTGCATCCTGTCCGTGCTGTGCACCAACCCTCAGTTCCAGGGACAGACCAAGGACAAGCTCAACAACCCCGAGATCCGCGCCATCGTCGACGGCGCGGTCAGGCCCCTGTTCGAGCAGTGGCTCCACATCCACAAGAGCCAGGGCGAGATCATCGTCTACCGCGCGGTGCAGGCCGCCCGCGCCCGTGAGGCCAGCCGCAAGGCCGCCAACGAGGTGCGTCGCAAGTCGGTCACGAGCACACGCAACACGCTGCCGGGCAAGCTCGCCGACTGCTCGAGCTCCAACGCCGACGAGACGGAGCTGTTCATCGTCGAGGGCGACTCCGCCGGTGGCTCCGCCAAGCAGGGTCGCGACCGCCGCACCCAGGCGATCCTGCCGCTGCGCGGCAAGGTGCTCAACACCGAGCAGGCCAACCTGTCCAAGGTGCTGCAGAACAAGGAGCTGTCCGACATCGTCGACGCGCTCGGCTGCGGCCTGGGCGCCGACTTCCGCGAGGACCGCCTCCGCTACGGCCGCCTCGTGCTGCTGATGGACGCCGACTCCGACGGCCACCACATCACGACGCTGATGCTGACGTTCCTGTTCCGCCACATGCGTCAGCTCGTGGAGGGCGGCTACGTCTACATCGCCCAGCCGCCGCTCTACAAGATCGCCGTCGGCACCGACGTGCACTGGGCCGTCGACGACGCCGACCGCGATCGGATCCTCGCCAACCTGTCCAAGCGCGCGCGCCCGGAGATCACCCGGTTCAAGGGCCTGGGCGAGATGCCCGCCAAGACCCTGTACGACACCACGATGGACCCCAAGCGCCGGCGACTGCTCCAGGTGCGCGTCGAGAACCGGATCCTGGCGGACAAGGCGATCTCCGACCTGCTCGGTGACGATCCCTCGACACGGTACCGGTTCATCATGGATCGCTCGCTCGACGTCAACGACATCGACGTCTGAGGGTCACATCGTCGATACTGATAGGGAACCTGCACCCGCTGGCGTGTAGGGATCGCCTCAATGGACCCTCGGGTGTGCCGATGCGAGCCTGCGAGTCGCGACGACCTGCCCGAACCATGGCCCGAGCGCCTGGACTGCCTTGATGAACGACCCCCGTCACGCCCGTCCACACGTCGAGGATGCCATCCGGCTGCTCGACGAAGGCCAGATCCGCGGTGCGCTCGCCGCCCTCGACCAGGCGTTCGCCGCCGAGGGCACCGACGTGACGCCGTGGGACTACGTCCCCGGTCCCTCGCAGGGGGCCCCGTGGTCCCGCGCCGTGGAGGCCTTGCAGGCCGCCGTGGCCGAGCACGACGAGACGGGCGTCCGCCTCGCGCTCGCCCACGCGTACGCCCGCGCGGGATGCCCGGCGGACGGTGCCGTCGCCTACACCGGGGTCCGCACCCACCGCGCCGCCGCCGTCGAGGGCGCCATCGGACTGGGCCGTGCCCGGCTCGCCCTGGGCGAGGACGCCGAGGCGCTCGCCGCGTTCGACGACGCGCTCAAGGTGCTGCCCGAGTCCCTGGACGCGCTGGCCGGTCGCGCCACCGCGCTCGACCGCCTCGGTCGCGCCAAGGAGGCCGTCACGGCGTGGCGCACGCTCGCCAGCCTCGCCCCCGAGCACCCCGGCGCCCGCCGGCGCATCCGCGGTGGCGCGCCCGTCGGGCGCCTCCCGCTGCCGGCCAGCGGCCCGCACGCACGCGCCCTGTGCTGGGCGATGGCGCTGTTCCGCGACGGTCGGTACGACGAGGCCGAAGAGGTCCTGTCGGCCCGCGCGGAGCTGCGCGAGGTCCCGGTCGAGATCCACATCGCGCTCGGGCGCGTCCGCCACGCCGCCGGCCACCTCGCCACGGCGCGGGAGGCCCTCGAGCTCGCGCTGCCCCGTCGCGCCGCCGCGCGCACGCGCCTCGCGCTGGCCCACGCGCTGCGCCTGATCGGCCACCCCGCCGCACGCAAGACCTACGACGAGGTCCGGGACGACGGCAACGCCGACCCGTTCGTGCTCGCTGGCTACGCCGACGGCGTGACCCGCCTGGGCGACCCCGAGGCGGCCCTCGCGGCTGCCGACCTCGCGCTCGATCTCGACGCCTACGCGCCGTTCGCCCGGGTCGTCCGCGCCCGCGCGCTGGCCGCCCTGTCGTCCCGTCCGGAGGGCACCAAGGAGCTCGCCGAGGCCGCGCGCGACGCGTGGCGCAAGGTGCTCGAGGTCCGGCCCGGCGACCCCGAGGCGGTACGCGGCGTCGACGGTGTCGCTGGCGGTGAGCCCGGTCGCACCGAGCGCGGCGTGGCGCGCATCCACTTCGACCTCGGCCGGTCGATGGTGCAGCGCGGTCGCTACCGGGAGGCCGTGCACGCCTTCCGCAACGCCACCGAGATCCGCTCGGACTGGAACGAGCCGTGGCGGGCGCTGGGGCAGGCCTACCTCGCCCTCGACGACCGCCCCGCCGCCGTCGAGGCCTTCCGTGGCGCCCTCGACCGCGACCCCGCCGATCTGGAGTCCGCCACCCACCTGGGCGACCTCCTCCGCGGCCAGGGCGCGCTGCCCGCGGCGCTGGGTGCCTACGAGCAGGCGCTGAACCACGACGCGACGTTCGTCGGCGCCCGCCTCGGCCGCGGCGAGGTCCGCCGCATGTCGGGTGCCTTCGACGACGCCATCGCCGACTACGAGGCCGTCCTCAAGGGCCTGCCCGACGACCCGACGGCGCTGATCGGCCTGGCCGCGGCGCTCAACGGGCTCCATCGCTTCGCCGAGGCCCGCTCCGCGTGGACGCGCGCCCGCGAGCAGGATCCCCAGTCGACGTTCGTGGCCAAGGGGCTGGCCCAGTGCCACGCCGGCCTGCGCGGCAACGCCCCCCTGCCCTTCGAGGACATCAGCCGCGAGGCCCAGCCGCCCCGCAGCGAGGGCTGGGCCGAGCACGACGAGACCTACGATCGCTACGAGGCGATGGACCACGTCGACCGCGGCCGCAGCTACCACAAGGAGCGCAACTTCGCCGCGGCGATCGACGCGTTCAAGAAGGCGCTCGAGATCGACCCCACCTGCGACGAGGCCGCGCTGCGGCTGGGCATGGCCTACGAGGACGATCGTCAGTTCCGACGGGCGATCGCGGCCTACCGCACCTGCCTGGAGATCGAGCCCAACCACTACCAGGCCGCCACGAACATCGGCGAGGCCTACCGCAAGAACGAGCAGTACCGCGAGGCCATCGGCGCCTACGACCAGGCCCTGGCGATGAAGCCCGACTACCTGTACGCGCTCGCGGGCCGCGCCGAGTGCATGCGGATGCTCGGCCGCTACGAGGACTGCCTGGGCTGGTTCGACAAGGCGCTCGCCGTCGGCACCAACCACGCCTTCGCCATCCAAGGCAAGGCCGCGGCCCTCAACGCGCTGCAGCGCTTCGACGACGCCGTCGTCTACTGGAACCACGCCCTCGAGATCGAGCCGCAGTCCCAGTTCGCGCTCGACGGCAAGGCCTACTGCGAGGCCCAGCTGCGTCGCATCGACGCCGAGCGCGGCGAGGACGACGAGCCCGCGTCCACCAGCGAGTCGTCCACCCCCACGCTCGACGAGCAGGGCCGCGACCTGACGGCGCTGGCCCGCGCCGGCAAGCTCCCCAAGGTGATCGGTCGCGACCGCGAGATCCGGCAGGTCATGAAGACGCTGGTCCGCCGGCTCAAGGCCAACCCCCTGCTGCTCGGCGAGCCCGGCGTCGGCAAGACCGCCGTCGTCGAGGGGCTCGCCCACCGGCTGGTCCACGGCCAGGCGCCCGAGCGCCTCAAGGACCTGCGGATCATCGAGCTGTCGATGGGCACGCTCATCGCCGGCACGAAGTACCGCGGCACGTTCGAGGAGCGGCTGCGCGAGATCGTCAAGGAGGCCACGAGCGTCCCCGGCCTCGTGCTGTTCATCGACGAGATCCACACCCTGGTGGGTGCGGGGCGCACCGAAGGTGGCTCGCTCGACGCGGCCAACATCCTCAAGCCGGCGCTGGCGCGCGGCGAGATCACGGTCATCGGCGCCACCACGCTCGCCGAGTACCGCCAGCACTTCGAGACCGACTCCGCGCTGGAGCGGCGCTTCCAGCCCATCCAGATCGACGAGCCCTCGCCCGAGGCGTGCATCCAGCTGCTCGGTGCCGTCGCCGGCGCCTACGAGAAGCACCACGGCGTCGTCGTGGAGGCCAGCGCGCTCGAGGCGTGCGTGCACATGGCCGTGCGCTTCCTGCCCGATCGGCGCCTGCCGGACAAGGCCCTCGACATGCTCGACGAGGCCTGCGCCGAGGCGAGCCTGGCCGAGGAGCGCGTCGTCGACGGCGAGATCGTCGCCCGCGTGATCTCCGAGCGCACCGGCGTGCCGGTGCAGAAGCTCACCGAGGCCGAGCGCGAGCGCATGGACGCGATGGAGGGCTTCCTCGAGGAGCGCGTCCACGGTCAGGACGAGGCCGTCACCCGGCTCGCCGAGGCCGTCCGCCTCGCCAAGGCCGGCCTGCGCGCCGGCACGCGTCCCCGCGCCGTGTTCCTGTTCCGCGGCCCCTCGGGCGTCGGCAAGACCGAGCTCGCCAAGGCGCTGGCCGACTTCCTGTTCCCCGAGGGCGACGCGCTCATCCGCCTCGACATGTCCGAGTACGCCGACCGGTTCACCACGACGCGCCTGCTGGGCGCGCCCCCGGGCTACTCGGGTCACGGCGAGGAGGGCCAGCTCACCGGGCCGCTGCGCCGCAAGCCCTACAGCGTGGTGCTGCTCGACGAGTTCGAGAAGGCGCACCCGGACGTGCAGGCCATGTTCCTCACGCTGCTCGACGAGGGCATGGTCACCGACGCCGACGGCCGGTCGATCAACGCGCGTGAGGCGTTCTTCATCCTCACGACCAACGCCGGTGCCGAGATCCGGGGCAAGGGCCGCCTGGGCTTCTCCTCGTCGCCCGCCGACGCCCACGAGATCGCGCTCGACGCCATCCGCCCCTACTTCCGGCCCGAGCTGCTCGACCGCATCGACGAGGTCATCCACTTCCGCGAGCTCGACGACGAGGCCTTGCGCGCCATCGCGTCCACGCGGGTGGGCGAGCTCGTCGACCGGGCCCGCGTCCACGGCGTCACCGTGCGCTGGCGCAAGGACCTGCTCGACCACGTCATCGACAGCCGCCGCTCCGGCGACCGCGGCGCCCGCCAGATCCTGCGCGCCGTCGACCTGCTCATCGGCGAGCCGCTCGGTCGCGTTCTCCTCCGCCACGTCGACGACGTCGCCCGCACGGTCCGCCTGTCGGTCCGCGACGGCAAGGTGCAGGTCGACGAGATCCAGCCCGAGCCCCAGCCCGCCCAGCCCCGCGCCTAGCCACGCACGCGGGGCGGCAGGCCCGGTCCGCGTCGTGCGCGGTCAGCCGAGCCCGAGCAGACGTCCGCCCTGGTAGACGACGAAGGCGGCCAGCCAGGCCAGCGCGGACATGTAGCCGGCCACGAACAGCGGCCAGCGCCATCCGCCCGTCTCCTTGCGCAGCACGGCCAGCGTCGACAGGCACTGCATCGCCAGCGCGAAGAACACCATGATCGACACGCCGACCAGCGGGGTGAACAGCGGCGCGCCGTCCGGGCGTCGGTCGGCCACCATGCGCGCGCGCAGCCCGGCGTCGTCCTCGTCGGCGTCGGCGATGCCGTAGACCACCCCCATGGTGGACACGAACACCTCGCGGGCCGCGAACGCACCGACGAGCCCGATGCCGATCTTCCAGTCGTAGCCGAGCGGCGCGATGACGGGCTCGATGACGTGGCCGATCCGACCCGCGTAGGAGTTCTCGAGCGCGTAGCCGGCCGCCAGCGCGTCGACGTCGTCACCGCGGGCCTGCGCGGCCGCGAGCTCGTCGGGGGGAACGATCTGCTCCGGCGCGTAGCGGGGGAACGCCAGCAGCGCCCACAGCACGACCGTGGCGACGAGGATGACGCGGCCCGCCTCGCGGATGAAGTCCGACACCCGGGCGACGACCGCCCGCAGCACGTTGCGCGGCATCGGCATGCGGTAGGGCGGCAGCTCCAGCACCGTGGCCTCGGCCGGCTCGTGGAACAGCGTGCGCCCGAGGACGACGGCCGCGGCGACGGTGACAGCCGTGCTGAACAGGTACATCCCCATCAGCACCGTGGGCCGGACGGGCAGTCCCCACCCGGGCAATGTGGCCGGGAACAGCGTGGCGATCATCAGCGTGTAGACCGGCAGCCGCGCCGAACACGACGTCAGCGGGATCACCAGCATCGTGAGCAGCCGGTCGCGCTGGCGCGGGATCGACCGCGTGGCGAGCACGGCGGGCACGGCGCACGCGTAGCCGGACAGGAGCGGCACGAACGCCTTGCCCGGCAGGCCCGCCGCCCGCAGGAGGCGGTCCATGAGCGCGGCAGCCCGCGCGAGGTAGCCACAGTCCTCGAGCAGCGCGAGCAGCAGGAACAGCACCGCGATCTGGGGCACGAAGACGAGCACGGAGCCCACACCAGCGATCACGCCGTCGACCAGCAGATCGCGCAGCACCGACAGCCCCGCCGGCGCCGAGGACGCCGCGATCGCCGCGTCCATCCCCTGCCCCACGAGGTCGCCCAGGCCCTCGAAGGCGGACTCCACCAGCCCGATGAGCGGGTCCGTCCACCAGAACAGCGTGGTGAACACGAGCCACATCACCATCAGGAACGCGAGCACGCCCGTGAGCGGGTGGAGCAGCACGCGATCGAGGGCCTCGCTGCGCTGGCTCGGGCGGTCGAGGTCGACGCCGCCCGCCGCGGCGACGGTGGGCGCGTGGGCGTCGATCCAGGCGTAGCGGGAGCCGATGATCTCGGCCTCGAGGTCGCGCCCGGCCGCCTCGGCGGCGGCGCGGATCGTCTCGATGGCCGACTGGGGCAGCACCCGCCCGGCGGCCCGCGCACCCCGGTCGGACTGAAGCGCCCACAACGCCAGCGCACGCTCCCGACGCACGCGGTCCGGCGCGCGCGCCCAGTCGGGCAGCGCCTGGCGGATCGCGTCGACGTCGGCATCCAGGGCGAGCGTCAGCGGCACGTCGAGCGGGCTGACCGGCGGCGTGGGGGCGTGCAGCGCGCCGTCGAGCGCCCGGCGGAGGTCGTCGACCCCCTCGCCGGACCGCGACGACACGAGCACCACGGGCACGCCGAGCAGATCAGCCAGGGCCGCGGCGTCGGGGACGCGCCCGGCCTCCCGTGCCTCGTCGGCCAGGTTGACGGCGACGACCGCCGGCAGCTCGAGCGCCAGCACCTGCAGCGCCAGGTAGAGGCTGCGCGCCAGACGGGGCCCGTCGAGCACCAGCAGCACGAGGCCGGGCTCGGGCGCCGCCGCCAGGTCGAGCATGGCGCGGAGGGTGACCTCCTCGTCGGCGGCGTGGGCGACGAGGCTTGCCGTGCCGGGCAGATCGACGAACGTCACCGCCAGGTCGCCCATCGCGACGTGTGCCCGTTCCACGGACACGGTGGTGCCCGCGTAGTTGCCGGTCTCCGCGGCCGCCCCCGTGAGGCGGTTGAACAACGTGGACTTGCCGGCGTTGGGCGGGCCGACCAGCAGGACGGTGGCCTGCCGCGTGGCACCGACCGTGTTCACGGGCGCTCCACCAGCACCAGCTGGGCATCGTGGCGGCGCAGCGCGACGACGGTGTCACGGACGCGGAAGCGCAGCGGGTCGACGCCGCGGCCGGCGCCCAGGCGCTCGACGGGCGTGCCCGGCACGAGCCCGAGCTCCATCAGCCGGCGGCGAAAGGCACGCTCCCCACCGACGTGGTGCACCCGCGCCACGGTCCCTGTCTCGAGCTGGTCCAGCGCCATCATGAAAACCGTTTTCAGTCGCGGGTGACGTATCCGATCCACACCAGGGCGTCACCGCGTGCAACGCGCGAGCCAGTCCTCCACGTCGATCTTGCCGCTTCCATCCGGAGGATCGACGACGTAGCGGGGTGCGGCGATGCCGCTCACCCGGGCGCGCAGGGCCCGATGAAGGGCCACGCCGCGGTGGGGGTCGACCCGGAACGCGGCGTTGCCGGTGACCGCGTCGGTCTGGTGCAGGTAGTACGGGCGCACGCGGCGCTCGACCAGGGCCTCGGACAGCGCCACGAGCACGTCGACGTCGTCGTTGACCCCCGCCAGGAGCACCGACTGGTTGAGCACGGGCAGTCCGGCGTCGACGAGCCGCGCCAACGCGGCGTCGACGTCGGGCGACAGCTCGCGGGGGTGGTTGACGTGCACCACCACCCACACCGGTCCGCGCGCGGCGAGGCCGGCGACCAGCGCGTCGGTGACCCGGCGCGGGTAGGTCACCGGGGCGCGCGAGTGGAGCCGCACGACCTTGATGCCACCGTCGCGCAGGGTGTCGATCGTGTCGAACAGGTGGGCGTCGCGCACAGCCAGCGGGTCGCCGCCCGACAGGATGGCCTCGCGGGCGCCGCAGCCCGTGGCGTAGGCCATCGCGCGGCGCCACGCCTCGGGATCGGGGTCTTCGTGCTCTCCGGGCGCGAGCGTGCGGCGGAAGCAGTAGCGGCAGTACACGTGGCAGCGCTTCGTGAGCAACAGCAGCACGCGGTCGGGGTGCTTGTGCACCACCCACGGCACCGGACTGCGGACGCGATCGCCGACGGGGTCGTCGAGATCCCCGGCGTGGGCGACGAGCTCCGACGCCGCGGGCAACACCTGACGCGCGAGTGGATCGTCGGCGTCGGCGGCGTCGACGCGGGCCCACCAGGACCGGGTGACCCGCACCGGGAACAGGCGGTCGGCCGCGGCCCACACCCCGGCGAGCGCTGGGCGTTCGCGCAGCACCTCGGGCCGTCCCACCACCCCGCCCGGGCGTGCGCCGGTCGCCTCTGGCTCCGCGTCGGGGGTGTGATACAACCGGCCCCGATTCAACCCCCGACCTGGGCGACCCATGTACAACACCTCCGACATCCGCAACGGCCTGAAGATCGAGCTCGACGGTGCCCCCTACACGGTCACCTACTTCCAGTTCGTCAAGCCGGGCAAGGGAACGGCCTTCACCCGCACCAAGCTCAAGAACCTGCTCTCCGGTGCCGTGATCGAGCGCACGTTCCGCACCGGTGAGAAGCTGGAGCCGGCGCAGATCTCCGAAGCCACGATGCAGTACCTCTACAACGACGGCGAGGCCTTCAACTTCATGAACTCGGAGACCTTCGAGCAGGTCGCGATCCCCGAGTCCGTCATCGGGTCCGACGCGCAGTTCCTGCTCGAGCAGATGGAGGTCCGGGTGCTGTTCTACAAGAACAACCCGGTCAACATCGAGCTCCCCAACTTCGTCGAGCTCGAGGTCACCTACACGGAGCCCGCGGTGAAGGGCAACACCTCCCAGGGCGCCACGAAGACCGCGAAGATGAACACCGGCGCCGAGGTCCAGGTGCCCCTGTTCATCGAGCAAGGCGAGCTGCTCAAGGTCGACACGCGCACGGGCGAGTACGTCGAGCGCGTGAAGAAGTAGGTCGTGTCGCACGCTGGCCCCGGCGCCGCCGCGCGTCCGCTCGATCGGGACGCGCTGCGGGCGCGGGCCACGGTGCTGCACGCGCTGCGGTCGTGGCTGCACGATCACGGCTACCTCGAGGTCCCCACGCCGGTGCTGGTCCCCAGCCCGGCGATGGAGGCCACGCTGTCGGCCGTGCCCGCGGCTGAGGGCTGGCTGCGCACGTCCCCGGAGATGGCGCTCAAGCGCGTCGTGGCCAGCGGTCTGCCGCGCGTCTACGAGCTGGGGCCGTGCCTCCGCGTCGACGAGGACGGCCCCTGGCACGGGCGGGAGTTCACCCTGCTCGAGTGGTACCGCGTGGGCGCGCACCTGCACGATCTGATGGACGAGGTCGAGGGCCTCGTCGCGGCGGCCGCAGCGGCGCTGGGCGTGCCCGCACCCGGTCCGTGGCGCCGTGTGTCGGTGCGCGCGCTCGTGGCCGAGCACACGGGCCTCGATCTGGCGACCACCGACGCGGCCACGCTGTCGTCGCGCGACCCCGACGACTGGGACGTGGCCTTCTTCCGCCGGTGGATCGAGGAGGTCGAGCCCCACCTGCTGGGTCCGGTGTTCGTCGAGGACTGGCCGGCGTCGCAGGCGGCGCTGGCGCGGGTGCGACAGGACGCCGCGTGGCCCACCGCGCACAGGTTCGAGGCATTCCTCGGCGGGGTCGAGCTCGCCAACGCCTTCGGGGAGCTCACCAACGCGGCCGAGCAGCGCCGCCGCTTCGAGGCGTCGGCTGCGGCGCGGCGCGCCGCCGGGCAGGCCCCCCACCCGGTCGACGAGCCCTTCGTGGATGCGGTGGGCCGCCTGCCGCCCACCGCCGGCATCGCGCTCGGGGTCGACCGCCTCGTGGCGGTGCTGTGCGGCTGGTCCGCCATCCACCGGGGTCGGGTGGGCTGACGGCGCGGCGCCGTGGCCTACAGCGGGAGCACCTCGGGCTCGCGCGGGAGCTCCACGGGCCAGGGGCCACCCAGGCAGCCGGTGCACGCGGCACCCGCCGGGAGCCCGGCCGCACGCAGCACACCGTCGAGCCGCGCGCGCGACAGCCAGGCCACCGACGCCAGCCCGTGGCGCCGGGCGACGGCCTCGTCCACGCCGTCGGCAGCCCCCGCCGCCGAGGACGCGTCGAGCGCGGGTCCGTCGATGCCGTAGGGGCAGGCGCGGCTGCGTCGCGGACCGACCACGCGCAGGTGGACCTCGGCAGCCCCCGCGTCGAACAACGCGGACACGGCCTGGCCGACCGAGGCGCCGGCGTGGCCTGCCACCAGGGCCACCGCGCGCCCCGCGACGAGCTCGGGGACCGCGGCGCCGCCGACCTCGAGCGCACGCTCGACCGTGAGCCCGGCGACCGCGGCGAACCCGCGGGCCCCCGGGGCAGCATCGGCGTCGAGCCCCACCACCACGGGGGGCGTGGACGTGCCCGCGCGCACGGGGGCTTCCCGTGCGAGCTCCTCGCCGAGCTGGCCGCGCACCTGCCACACGCCCACCCCGTCGACGGACGACGTGGGCGCCGCGAGCTGGACGAGCTCCTGGACGCAGGGCGCGGGGTGGCGCGCCGGGAACGGCCGCACCGACACGGCGCCCCGCGCGTCGACGATGAGCATCTCGCCCGGCGCGAGCGCCCGGACGATCGCGGCCCCGGCACGGACGAGCGCGGCCTCCTCGCTCGCGACCACAGTGGCGCCGTCGAGGCGGCCCAACACCAGGGGCCGGATGCCGTGGGGATCGCGCACCGCGACCAGCACACCGGGCGCTGCCGCGACGACCGCACCCGCCGGGGGCGCCTTCCACAGGGCATCCACCAGCCGGTTGACCAGCGTGCGCTGGCGGGATCGCGCGAGCAGGTGGAGCAAGAGCTCCTCGGGCCCGTCGCCCAGCAGGGCCACCCCGTGATCGATCACGTCGTGGCGCACGCGCACGGGGTCGACCAGGGCGCCAGCGAGGCCGAGCACGACGGGCGTGTCGTCGATGAGCGCGCACGGCGGCAGGCGCTCGGCGTCGGCCAGGCCGATGACGGCGTCGTCGCCGAGCGGGCGGGCGTGGCGTTGGCCAACCGCGACGTCGCCCACGAGCACGTCGAGCGCCGGCTCGTCGTCGAGAAAGGCCACCCCCGGCTCCCGACGGCTGCGCGCGCGGGCGCCCGGCGCGAGCGCGACCACGCCCGCAGCGACCCCACCGCGGTGGGCCAGGCCGCGCAGGCCCCGCGCGACGAGACGCGCGGCACGCGGATGGCCGTGCACGGCGACCAGGGTGGCGCTGTCGACGAGCTCGGGCACGGAAGATCTCCCCAGGCGTCTCCGCACCTATCCACACCTGGGGACGGTGACCCCACGCAAGCGGACGATTCCTGACCGCTTCTCCCGCGCTCCGGGGCACGACCCGCTGTGCTACATCACGGCGTCCCAGGAGGTCGGCATGCGCCGCTGCCTGCCGTGGCTGGTCCTCGCCGCGTGCCAGCCCCCCACGCCCCCCGACGTCGAGGCCGTGTTCGACCCCGGCGGTGCGTTCTTCGACGCGCCGTTCCCCTCCGATGCGCGCCGCACGAGCGACGGCGGCATGGACTGGTCGGGCTTCCCCAACCCCGCAGGCAACGACCTGTTCGCCGGGTTCCTGGAGCGCGCCTCGGCGCGACCGGGCGCGGCGACGGACGCCCCGGTCTACGTGCGCTTCGACGTGCCGATCGACCCGACGGTGCTCCCCACCGCCGAGGCATCCACCGATCCGTCCTCGTCGGTCCAGCTCCTCGACGTCACGCCGGGCTCCCCCACCTTCGGCGAGCGCACGCCGGTGTGGTGGGAGGTGCGCGACACGCCCGGCGCCTACGTCCCCGAACACCTGCTCGCCGTGGCGCCGGTGCCCGGGTTCACCCTCCGCCCGCGCACGACCTACGCGCTCGTGATCACCACGGCGCTGGCCGGGCCGTCGCCAGCCTTCACCGCGGCCTGGGACGGCGACGGCTCCGCCTGGGGCGACAGCCTCGCGCTGCTGCGCGAAGCCGCCCGCAAGGTCGACCTCGATCCGCGTCAGGTGGCCGTGGCCACCACGTTCACCACCTCCGACCCCACCGAGGAGCTCGACACGGTGGTGCGCTTCCTGCGGGAGCGCGTCGACCCGCCCACGATCCGGCCCACGCTGGAGGCGATCGACGACATCGGCAGCTACCACCTGTACCGCAGCGACTACACCACGCCGCTGTTCATGTCGGGCGACAAGCCCTACGACGACGCGGGCGGCACGTTCGTCTACCGCGACGACGGGCTGCCCCAGATCCAGGGCTGGGACGCGATGCGCCTGGCGGTCACCGTGCCCCGCACCGGCACGCCCCCACCCGGCGGCTGGCCGGTGGTGGTCTACCTGCACGGCACGGGCGGCAACTTCCGCAACTTCGCCGACAGCGCCAGCGACTTCGAGGTGGCGAACTGGCTCGGTGAGCTCGGCGTGGTCGGGCTCGGCATCGACCTGCCGCTGCACGGTCCCCGCGGCACGTCCGACACGATCATCGAGCTGCACTCGTTCAACGTGCTCCAGCCCGACTCCGCCCTGTACATGCACCGCCAGGCCGCGATCGACGCGCTGTACCTGCTCGAGGGGCTGACGCGGGCGATGCCCGACTTCGTCACCCCAGACGGCACCCACGTCCCGCTCGACCCCGACCGCATCGTGCTCATGGGGCACTCCCAGGGCGGGATCACGTCGGCGCTGGCGCTGCCGTGGGTGGGCGACCGGGTGCGCGGCGTGATGCTGTCGGGCACGGGCGGGCTGCTGGCGATCACCGCCGTCGAGCGCGACGCGGACTTCGACTTCCCCACCCTGATCCGCGGGCTGCTCCAGTTCGACGACGACGAGGCGCTCACCGAGCTGCACCCGGTCCTGGGTCTCGTGCAGAGCCTGGTCGAGGTCACCGACCCGATCAACTACGCGCCGTTCTGGTTCCACGAGGATCACGGCCTCGACGGGGCCCAGCCCACGCCCGTGCTGCTCACCACCGGGCTGGAGGACGCCCAGACGCCCACGCGCACGTCCCAGGCGCTCGCCTCGTCGGCCCGCATGCCGTTCGCCGGGCGCGTGCGGCTGCCGTCCGACAGCATGGGGCTGCGCGGGTTCGTGTCCACCGACCTGCCGGTGTCCGACGACGTCACCGCGTGGAACGGCGACCTGCTCACCGCCGGCTTCAGCCAGTGGGAGGGCGGCACGCACTTCGTGATCTTCGAGGACGCCGTGGCGCGCGACACCGCCGCAGGCTTCGTCACCAGCGCGCTGCGCGGATCGCCGGAGATCAGCCGCAAACCACCCGAGCCAGCCGATCCCTGACGCGATGTCGAGGGGCGATCAGCCCAGCGCCATCATCCGCTCGAGGGGCACCAGCGCCGCCTGGCGCGTGGCCTCGTCCATCTCGATGCGGGGCGCGAGGTCGCGCAGCGCCAGGTAGATCTTCTGCAGCGTGTTGAGCCGCATGAACGGGCACTCGTTGCAGTTGCAGCCCTCCCCCGTGCCCGGCACCGGCAGGTAGGTCAGGTCGGGGCGGGCCTTGGTCATCTGGTGGATGATGCCGGGCTCGGTGGCCACGATGAACGTCTGCGCGCCGGACGTCTGGGTGTAGTTCAGCAGCGCCGAGGTGGAGCCGACGAAGTCGGCGTGGGCCAGGAGCGGCGGCTCGCACTCGGGGTGGGCGATGACCTTGGCGTCGGGGTGCCGGACCATCAGGTCGAGGAGGGCGCGCTCGGAGAACGTCTCGTGGACGATGCAGGTGCCCTGCCACAGGTCCATCGGCCGGCCGGTCTGCCGCACGAGGTAGGCGCCGAGGTTGCGGTCGGGCGCGAACAGGATCGGCGTGCCCTCGGGGATCGACTGCACCACCCGCACCGCGTTGGACGAGGTGCAGATGATGTCGGACTGGGCCTTCGTGGCCGCGGTGCAGTTGATGTAGGAGACCACGACGTGATCGGGGTGCTCCGCCTTCCACGCCGCGAGCTCCTCGGCAGGGCACGCGTCGGCGAGGCTGCAGCCGGCGTCCATGTCGGGCACGAGCACGATGCGGTCGGGGTTGAGGATCTTGGCCGTCTCGGCCATGAAGTGCACGCCGCAGAACAGGATGACGTCGGCGTCGGTGTCGCGCGCGGCCTTGGCCAGCTGCAGCGAGTCGCCGATGAAGTCGGAGAGATCCTGGATCTCGGGATCCTGGTAGTAATGCCCGAGGATGACGGCGTTGCGCTCCTTGCGGAGCCGTTCGATGGCGTCGAGCAGCTCGTCGCCGGTGGGGAGGGTGGCGTTCATCGGAGCCTCCACGGGAGCGCCTGTCCTACGACCGGTCGGCCGTCGCGGCAACCGATGTGACCCCTCGCGACGCCCCCCACGTCCCGCACGACAGGGCGCTGTCAGCCGCGCGGGTGGAAGGCGGCGTGCAGCTGCTGCAGGCGCTCGCGCGTGACGTGGGTGTAGATCTGGGTGGTGGTGATGTCGGCGTGCCCCAGCATCGCCTGCAGCGCCCGGAGGTCGGCGCCGTTGGCCAGCAGGTGGGTGGCGAACGAGTGGCGCAGCACGTGGGGGCTGACCTTGCCGGGCACACCCGCCTGACGCGCGTACCGTCCGAGCCGCTGCCACACGTTCTGCCGGGTCATGCCGTGGCCGGTGTGGGTCAGGAACAGCTCCCGCGCCCGTCCCGCAGGGTCGAAGGACGGCCGCACCTCCTGCAGGTAGCGACGCACCCACGTGGCCGCGACCTCGCCCATCGGCACCATGCGCTCCTTGCGACCCTTGCCCAGCACCAGCAGCACGCCCGCATCGGGGCGTACCTGGTGCAGCGGCACGGTCACCAGCTCGCTGACCCGGAGACCGGCGCTGTAGAGCAGCTGGATCATCGCGCGGTCGCGCAGGCCGAGGGGACCGTCCGGGTCGGGCGCGTCGAGGACCGCCTCGACCTGGGCCGCGGTGAGCACCGTGGGCAGCGGCGTGGAGAACCGCGGCGCCTGCACACGGGCCGTCGCGTCCGCCGCCACCAACCCCTCGCCCACCAGGAAGCGGAACAGCTGGCGCACCGCACTGCGTGCGCGGGCGAGGCTCCGCAGGCCGATGCCCGTGTCGTGCAGGTGGGCCAGCCACGCCGCGAGGTGGTCGTGGGACACGTCGGCGGGCTCGGTGATCCCCTGCTGCTCCAGCCAGCCGGCGAAGCGGGCGACGTCGTGGCGGTAGGCCTCGACTGTGTGGTCGGAGCGGCCCTTCTCGACCTTGAGCCAGTACAGGAAGCCCTCGACCGCCGCCTCCATCGGCGCCCTACCTCAGGTCGCGCAGGCGGTAGATCGCCGCGAGCGCGTCCCGGGGCGACATCGCGTCGGGATCGAGGGCGTCGAGGGCCTCGCGCAGCGGGTCGACGGGGGCGACCTCCGCCTCCTCGACGGCGACGGGCGTGGGCACGCCACCGAACAGCGACAGCTGCTGGGCCGCGTTGCGCGGGGCGTGCTTCTCGAAGTGCTGCAGCAGCTGCTGGGCGCGCCGGATGACCGGTCGGGGCAGGCCCGCCAACCGCGCGCACTGGATGCCGTAGGACCGGCTGGCCCCGCCATCCTGGAGGCGGCGCAGGAACAGGATGCGCTCACCCCACTCGCTGACGGCCACGCTCTGGTTGACCACCACGGGGCGCTCGTCCGCCAGCTCGCACAGCTCGTGGTAGTGCGTCGCGAACAGCGCGCGGCAGCCGATGCGATCGACGAGGTCCTCGGCCACCGACCAGGCGATGGCGAGGCCGTCGTAGGTGGACGTCCCGCGGCCGATCTCGTCGAGGATCACGAGGCTGCGCGCCGACGCGTGGTGCAGGATCGCGGCCGTCTCGCTCATCTCGACCATGAACGTCGACTGACCTCGCGCGAGATCGTCCGCGGCGCCCACCCGGGTGAAGATGCGGTCGACGACCCCGACGGTGGCAGCGTCCGCGGGCACGTACGACCCGATCTGCGCCAGCAGGACGATGAGCGCCGTCTGCCGCATGATCGTGGACTTGCCCGACATGTTCGGCCCGGTGAGCACCACGAGCTGACGCCCGCCCACCTCGAGGTGGACGTCGTTGGGGACGAACTGCTCGTCGTCGAGGAAGGCCTCGACGACGGGGTGACGGCCGCCGCGGACGTCGAGCACGAGCGCGTCGGAGACCGTCGGGCGGCACCAGCGGAGGCTCTCGGCCAGCTCGGCCAGCGTGGCGAACACGTCGAGGGCCGCGAGCGCCCGTCCGACGGCTGCGAGCCGCGCCCCGGCCTGCTCGACCCGCCCGCGGACCGCGACGAACAGCTCGTACTCGAGCGCCTTGCGCCGCTCGTCGGCCCCGAGGACCTTCTCCTCGAGCTCCTTGAGCTCGGGCGTGATGTAGCGCTCGGCGGTCGTGAGCGTCTGCTTGCGCAGGTAGTGGTCCGGCACCCGGTGCAGGTGGGCGCGGGTGATCTCGATGTAGTAGCCGAACACCTTGTTGTGGCGGATCTTGAGCGACGGGATGCCGCTGGCCTCGCGTTCGCGCTCCTCCACCTTGGCGATGATGCCGCGCCCCTCCAGCGCGAACTCCGTGAGCTCGTCGAGCTCGGCATGGGCTCCCGGTCGCACGAGGCCCCCGTCGGTCAGGGCCAGGGGCGGGTCGTCGACCAGCCAGGTCGCCAGGTCGTCGTGGACGTCGGTGCACAGGTCCCGCGGCAGCAGCGCCACCAGCGCCGGGACGGTGGCCACGCAGGCACGCGCATCGGGCACGGCACCGAGCGAACGGCGCAGCCCGACGAGATCGCGCGCGTGCGCGGTGCCCTGGGTGACCCGCGCGACGATGCGCTCGATGTCGGCCACCTCACGCAGCGCCGCCCGCAGCCCCGCGCGCAGGGACGGCGCCTCCAGCAGCGCCGTGACCGCGTCGAGCCGGTAGCCGATGGCCACCGGGTCGAGCAGCGGGAACGCCAGCCACTCCCGCAGCAGGCGCGATCCCATCGCCGAGCCGGTGCGGTCGAGCAGGCCGAGGAGCGAGCCCTTGCGCGCGCCCCCGATCAGGGTGCGCGTCAGCTCCAGGTTGCGGCGCGTGGTGTCGTCGAGCGCCATGAAGCCGCCCGGTCGCCAGGTGCGCACCCTGTGGACGTTGCCCAGCTCCTGGCCGAGGCGCTGCGTCGCGTAGCGGACGACCGCGCCCGCGGCCCGCAGGCCGGGCTCGCCGCGCTGCACGCCGAAGCCCGCCAGATCGGCCACGCCCAGCAGTCGATGCAGCGCGCGCTCCGCCTCGGCGGCGTCCCACGCCCCCGCGTCGACGGCGCTCACCAGGGCGTCGTGGCGGCGCAAGGCGGCGCCGAGCGCGGCGGCGTCCGCCTCGTCGAGCCCAGGCCCGAGGAGCGCCTCCTTCGGCTCGAGGCGGTGCAGCTCGCCGACCACCGCGTTCGCGTCGTCCAGCGAGGTCAGGCGCAGGTCGCCCGTGGACACGTCGAGCGCCGCGAGCCCCCAGCCCTTCGCCCGCGAGCGCGGCGGGGCCACGGCGACGAGCCAGTTGGGCTCGCGCGCCTGGAGCGAGCTCGGGTCGAGCACGACGCCCGGCGTGACCACCCGCACGACCTCGCGCCGCACCAGCCCCTTCGCGGTGGCCGGGTCCTCGACCTGCTCGGCGATGGCGACGCGGTAGCCGGCGTCGACCAGCCGCTGGATGTAGGAGGCCGCGGCGTGGTGGGGCACGCCCGCCATCGGCACCGCGTCCGGGTCGCCCTTGTTGCGCGCCGTGAGCGTGAGCTCCAGCACGGCCGCGGCCACCTCGGCGTCCTCGAAGAACGTCTCGTAGAAGTCGCCCATCCGGAAGAACAGGATGGCGTCCGGGTTGAGCGCCTTGAGTGACTGGAACTGCTCGAACATCGGCGTGGTCATGCGCGCACCAGCCGGGCCCCCCAGAAGGCGTCCTCCCCGCCCGTGGGCGGCGCCGTGGCGCGCACCGCAGCGACCGTGAACGCAGGATTGTCGGCCACGAACGCCTGGACGACCTGCTCGCCCTCCTCGGGCTCGGGGCTGCACACCATGTAGACGAGCGCGCCTCCAGGGCGCACGTGGGTGGCGGCCGCGCGCAGGATCGCCGCCTGACGGGCCGCGGCCTGGGCAGGATCGAACGGACCGCGACGCCACCGGATCTCCGGGTGGCGGCGCACCGTGCCCAGCCCGGTGCACGGCGCGTCGACCAGGACGGCGTCGAAGGCGCCGAGCGCGGCGCACGGACCGCGCGTCCAGTCGTGGACCACGACCGGCGCCTGCAGGCGCAGGCGCTCCAGCGAGCCGTGCAGCGCGTCGAGGCGCTCGGGCGCGACGTCGGCCGCGGTGACCTGCCAGCCTGCCGCGGCGTGGCGCAGCGTCTTGCCGCCGGGCGCGGCGCACGCGTCCAGCAGCGTGCCGGCAGCCGGCCCGACCAGGTCGCTGACCCAGGCGGACGCGGCGTCCTGGACCCACCACGCACCGTCGTCGAAGCCGGGCAACGCCTCGACCCGCCCCACGCCGGGGCCCAGATCGAGGACGCCGGGCACGGCCTCCCCCGCGATCGACGCGGGCGACGGGATGAGGCCGGTCTCGGCGAAGCGCGCCTGGACGGCGTCGACGTCGTCGCGGGCCACCACGAACAGCGGTGGCGGTGCGCCGTTGGCGCGGCACCAGGCTTCGGTGGCGTCGGCGCCGTAGCGCGCGTCCCACCGGGCCACGAGCCAGGCCGGGTGGTTCAGGGCTTCGGCGCGCGACAGCGTGTCCGGCGGACCGACGCGGCGCAGGATCGCGTTGACCAGTCCCGACGCCCGCCCCGCCCCGGCGGCACGCGCGGCTTCGACGGCCTGGTCGACCGCTGCGTAGGTGGACGTGCGCGCGAGGAGGATCTCGAAGGCGCCCACCCGCAGCGCGGCCCGCACCTCGCCGTCGAGCGCATCGAGGGGCTGGCGCAGCAGCGGTCGCAGCGCGGCGTCGAGCTCGCTGCGGTGGCGGAGCACGCCGAACACGAGGTGCCACGCGAGCCCACGGTCGGGCTCGGGCGTGGACGAGGTCAGGAAGGCGACCAGCGCCTCCTCAGCGTGCGCGCCGGCATCCACGCTGGCGAGCGTGCGGACGGCGGCGACCCGCCCGGGGTTGGCGCGACCGGGGTTCGCGCGCGCGGGGGTACGGGGTCCACCACGCTGGGGCGGACGGCCACGCCCACCCGGACGACCAGGCGACGTCATCGCGTCCTCACGTCACAGGTCGCCGTAGGGCGACGCCGGCTTGGTGGATCGACCCCGCATCACGGCGACGAGGACCGCGCCGACGACGAGCCCCGCGCCGAAGGCGATGGCGGCGACGCCCACGGCGGGCATCGGCTCGGTCATCTGCCAGGCGCCGACCGACGCCCCGAGGTCGAACCGCAGGCGCACGATCTGGTCGGTGTTCTGCGCCCAGGCGAGCCATCCCGCGCCACCGACGAGCAGGACGACGAGTGCTGCCACCACCCACATCACCGTCTTCATGGCGCCTCCTCGCGTGGCCCCCCAGACGCAGCAGGGCGCCGGGAGGCAGATGCCCCGCGGCGCCCTGACGGTCGCCGGCCGACCCGTCTTACTGGGTTCGGCCGGCGTTCACAACACGGCGATCAGGCCTCGTCGGACCCGTCGGCCTCGTCGGCGGCCGGGGCCTCCTCGGCGACCGGGGCGGCGGCGGGGGCCTCCTCGGCGGCGGGCGCCTCGGCGGCGGGCTCGTCGTTGACGGCCTGGCGCAGCTTCTTGCCCAGGTCGCCCATGACGTCGCCCAGGCTGCCGGTGGCCGTGCCGGACGGCTTCTTCATCGCCACCGGGCCCTCGGCCTCGCCACCCCGCTCGACCGCGCCCTTCTCGGACAGGGAGATGCGGCGGTCGTGGCTGTTGATGTGGGTGATCTCGGCGCTGATCTTCTCGCCGGGCTTGTAGTGGCTGGCCCAGTCGTCGCCCTCGTGGACGAGCTCGGACATGTGGATCAGGCCCTCGACGCCGTCCTCGAGCTCCACGAACACGCCGAAGTCGGTGACGTGGACGATGGGGCCCTCGATGATCTGGGTGAGGTAGTAGCGGCTGTTGACCGTGTACCAGGGGTCCTCGGACAGCTGCTTGATGCCGAGGCTGAAGCGCTCGGCCTCCTTGTCGATGGCGAGCACGCGCGCCTCGACCTCGTCACCCTTCTTGAACCGCTCGGACGGGTGGCCGATGCGCTGGCCCCACGACAGGTCGGAGATGTGCACCAGGCCGTCGATGCCCTCGTCGATGCCGACGAAGATGCCGAAGTCGGTGATGTTGCGGACCTTGCCGGTGACGACCGAGCCCACCGGGTACTGCATCTCGACGACGTCCCAGGGGTTGGCCTCGAGCTGCTTCATGCCCAGCGAGATGCGGCGGTTGTCGACGTCCATGCCGAGGACCTTGGCCTCGATGACGTCGCCGACCTCCACGAGCTTGCTCGGGTGCTTGACGCGCTTGTTCCACGTCATCTCGGAGATGTGGACCAGGCCCTCGATGCCGTCCTCGAGCTCGACGAACGAGCCGTAGTCGGTGATCGAGACCACCTTGCCGCGGACGATGGCGCCGATCGGGTACTTGTACTCGGCCTCGTCCCAGGGATCGGGGCGGATCTGCTTGTAGCCGAGGGAGACGCGCTGGGTGTCGGGGTCGAACTTGAGGACCTTGACCTCGACCGACGCGCCGACCTCGAACATCTCGGACGGGTGCTGCAGGCGACCGTAGGACATGTCGGTGATGTGCAGCAGGCCGTCGATGCCGCCCAGGTCCACGAAGGCGCCGTAGTCGGTGATGTTCTTGATGACGCCGGTGAGGATGACGCCCTCCTGCAGGCGCTCGAGCGTCTCCTCGCGCTTCTCGGCGCGCTCCTGCTCCAACAGGACGCGGCGGGACAGGACGATGTTCCCCCGCTTCTTGTTGAACTTGATGATCTTGAACTCCATCTCCTCGCCAATGTACTTGTCGAGGTTCTTGACGGGACGGAGGTCGACCTGGGAGCCGGGCAGGAACGCCTTGACGCCGATGTTGACGGACAGGCCGCCCTTGACGCGCGCGACCACCTGACCCTTGACGACCTCGTCGGCCTCGACGGCCTTGGAGATCTCGTCCCAGGCCTTCATCAGGTCGGCCTTCTCCTTGGACAGGATCAGGGCGGGGGCGTCGTCCTTCATGGACGGCAGGAAGACGTCGACGGTGTCGCCCACGCCGACCATGAGCTCACCCTCGGCGTCGGTGAACTCGTCGCGGGGCACGTAGCCCTCGGCCTTGTAGTTGATGTCGACGACGATCCAGTCGTCGAGGATCTCGATGACGGTGCCCTTGACCACCGTCTGCTCGCGCACGCCCTTGCCGCCCATCAGGTCGTCGTAGAAGGTCTGGAACTGGTCCTCGGTGAGGGCGTCGAGCGGCTGGTCGAGGATGTCGGGGTTGCTCATCAAGATCCTGGTCCGGCCCGAGGGGCCGTGGTTGGTACGAGGAAGCGAGGTGAAGGGTGGGACACGAGGTGGACGCGCTTCCAGCGTCCCCGGGCCTGCCGGTCTCGTGCCTGGTGAGCGGACGGCGGATGATTCCACGCGTCGCCCGGTGACAATGCGCATCCCGATGCCGCCGCTTCTCGCTGGCGACCCGGGGAGACGGCGCCGATGCCCGCGCGTGCGCGCGGATCCGACCCCGAAGCCGGCGCGTCCTAACGGGCCGAAGGCCCCGTGGCAACCGTCATCGTGCCGCTCCTTCCGTGACGAATCCGCGCAGGCGTCGCGCGGCGACCCGTCACGCGCCGCGCTCCCGGGCGAGCGTGAGCACCCGCGCGACCACGACCGGGACCGTCAGCGCCGTCGTGTCGACCCGCACCGCGTCGTCGGCCTGGCGCAGCGGCGCCGTCGCGCGCTCCATGTCCTGGCGGTCGCGGGCGGTCATCGCGGCCACGACCTCGGCGAGGTGGACGTTCTCGCCGCGCCGCAGCAGCTCTTCGTGGCGACGGCGCGCCCGCTCGTCGAGGTCGGCGTCGAGGTAGACCTTGAGCGCCGCGTCGGGCAGGACGACCGTGCCGATGTCGCGCCCGTCCATCACCACGGCGCCGCGCGCCCCCAGCGAGCGCTGTAGGGCGAGCAGGGCGTCGCGGACCGCGGGGTGGCGACTGACGGTGGAGGCCCCCGTGCCGATCTCGTCGTCGCGGATGGCGCGGCTGACGTCCTGGCCGTCGACCACCACCCGGAGCACGTCGTCGTCCCACACGAAGTCGAGGTGGAGCGCCCCGGCCAGCGCGGCCAGCGCCGGTCCGTCGTCCCACGACACACCGCGGCGCCGCGCCTCCAGGGCCACCGCCCGGTAGATCGCGCCGGTGTCGACGTAGCGGTAGCCGAGTGCGTGGGCGACGCCGCGCGCGACCGTCCCCTTCCCGCTCCCCGCGGGTCCGTCGATGGCGATGGCGATCGGCACGCAGCCTCCCGGCGGTGGCCAGCGGCGTAGCCCGAGGGCCTCGCCGCGCCCAGCGGCGCCGTCCCGGGCGCCACCCCTACCCGGCGCGGACGCGATCCAGATCCGCCAGGAACGTCGGGTAGGACGTGGCGATCGCCTCGGCGCCCGCGATGCGCACCCCTCCGGGGGCCACGCACGCGGCGACGGCGAAGGCCATGGCGATGCGGTGGTCTCCGTGGGCGTCGATCGGCGCGGGCCCGACGAGCGGACCGCCGGTGATCACCATCCCGTCGGGGCGCTCGACCACGTCGACGCCGAGCGCCGTGAGGCCGGCCACCACCCGCGCGATCCGATCGGACTCCTTGACCCGGAGCTCGGCGGCGTCGGCGATGACCGTGCGTCCGGACGCCGTGGCGGCTGCGATCGCGAGCACCGGCAGCTCGTCGAGGCAGCGCAGCGCCAGCGCGCCATCGATGCGGGCGCCGTGCAGCGGGCGGTGGCGCACCACCACGTCGGCGACCTCCTCGGCACCCGGCGCGTCCACCGGCGTGACGACGACGTCGGCCCCCATCGCCCGCAGCGCGTCGAGCACGCCGGCGCGCGTCGGGTTGACCAGCACCCGCGGCAGCGTCAGGCACGACCCGGGCACGATCGCCGCCGCGACCATCCAGAACGCCGCGGACGACAGGTCGCCGGGCACGTCGACGTCCAAGGGCGCCAGCGACGGCGTGGGCGCGAGCGTCAGCCAGCCGGCGTCGTCCACGGCGAGGTCGGCGCCCATGCGGCGCAGCATGCGCTCGGTGTGGTCGCGGCTCGTGTCGGGCTCGCGGACGGCGATGCCTCCGCGCCGTCCGGCGAGCAGCAGCGCCGTCTTGACCTGGGCCGAGGCCACGGGCAGGTCGAACCGCGCGCCCGGCGCGATCGTGCCGCCGCGCACGGCCAGCGGCGCCCGGGTGCCGTCCTGTCGACCGTCGAGCCGGGCGCCCAGCGCCCGGAGCGGCGTGACCACCCGCCCCATCGGCCGTCCGCGCAGGCTGTCGTCGCCCGTGAGGACGGCGTGGAACGGCTCGGCCGCGAGGATGCCGGCGAGCAGGCGGAGCGTGGTGCCGCTGTTGCCGCAGTCCACGACGTCCTCGGGCTCGGTCAGCGCCCCTGTCCCGTGCACGACCAGCGTCTCGCCGTCGTCGTCGACCACGACCCCCAGCGCGCGGATCGCCGCCAGCGACCGCATCACGTCCTCCCCCCGCAGCAGCCCGCGCACGCGTGCGTCGCCCGTGGCCAACGCGTTGAGCAGCAGGGCGCGGTGGGAGATCGACTTGTCGCCTGGGACGTGGATCGTGCCGGAGAGCGGACCGCGAGGTGCGACCTCCAGGACCGTCACGCGCCTTCCTCGACGAAGCGTCCGATCTGGCGGAACCGCTGGAAGCGGTCGTCGCGCAGCTGCTCCGGTGACAGGCCCTCCAGCGCGTCGAGGTGGCGCGCGATGGCGTCGCCGACGGCCTGGATGACGGTGTCGCGGTGGCGGTGGGCGCCGCCGTAGGGCTCGGGCACGACCTCGTCGACCACGCCGAGCTCCAGGCAGTCACGCGCCGTGACCCGCAACGCCTCGGCAGCGCGCGGCCCCTCGGCCTTGTCGCGCCAGAGGATGGCGGCGCAGCCCTCGGGCGAGATCACCGAGTAGATGCTGTTCTCGAGCATGAGCACGCGGTTGGCGACACCGATCGCGAGCGCACCGCCGGAGCCGCCTTCACCCGTGACCACGGTGACGACCGGCACGCGGAACCGCGCCATCTCCAGGATGTTGCGCGCGATCGCCTCGGCCTGGCCGTTCGCCTCGGCCTCGACCCCCGGGTAGGCGCCGGGCGTGTCGATGAACGTGAGGATCGGCAGGCCGAAGTCGTCGGCCAGCTTCATCACCCGAAGGGCCTTGCGGTAGCCCTGGGGCCGCGCCATCCCGAAGTTGCGGAGCAGGTTCTCCTTGGTCTTGCGGCCCTTCTGGTGACCGACCACCACCACCGGGCGCCCGCGGAACCGCGTGATGCCCGACACCATCGCGTGGTCGTCGTAGCCGGCGCGGTCGCCGTGCAGCTCGGTCCACTCGGTGCACAGGCCCGCGACGTAGTCGAGCGTGAACGGGCGGGCCGGATGCCGGGCGATCTGGGTGCGCTGCCAGGGCGACAGCCGCGCGAAGATCCGCGCCTGGAGCTGATCGAACTGCAGCTCCAGCTGCTCGATCGACGCGGCGAGGTTCATCTCCGCGCCGTCGTCGAGGTGACGGAGCTGCTCGATGCGCTTGCGGAGCTCCACGATGGGGCGCTCGAAGTCGAGGACGACGTCCACGGATCCTCCTGGACCAGTCCTGGCCTATCTCAGGACGACGCCGACCGTCGACAGGCCAGACGGACCCCTCACATGCTCCACGACAGGGTCACGATCGCGCCCGCAGGCGGCACCCGAGCGAGGGTGACCGTGTTGTTGGCCGCGTCGTAGCTCCAGTATGCCGAAGGTACGTGGTACGAGGTGCCGCTGGACAGGCGCAGGTCCATCTGCAGCGTGGCGACGTCGGGCGACGCCGTGAGCGCGAACACCCGCTGCGGGCCGCGGTCGATGATCCGCTGGCGCACGAGGCCCATCGCCACGTCGTAGGACAGGTCGCAGATGCTCTGGCGGACGCCGCCGGTGAGCGCGGCGGCCTCGCTGTACTTCAGCTCGGGATCGGCGAACCCGCTGGCCGTGCTGCTGCAGCCACTCGCGCCGCCCGTGATCGCGTGGACCTCCACCTCGTAGGGCGGAGCCTTGAGCGCCTGCAGCGCGGCCACGAAGTCGGGCGCCGAGCGCACGGACTGCTCCTCCTCGTCCGACAGCACCACGACCTGCAGGTCCGCGGACGGGCGGAGGAAGCCGGCGTTCGTGGTGGTCGTCAGCGGCGGCGTCAGCGCGGCGACCGCGGCGTCGAACCCCATCTCGAGGTAGTGGCCGTTGACCCCGGGCACCATCGCCACGCCCAGGAACGCGCGGGCCTGCGCCGGCGTGTGCTGCGCCAGCCCGATCCACCGCTGCGTGCCGTCGTCGACCAGCGCGCCCGAGCGCAGCGGGTCGTTGGTGTCTGTGGTGACCACGCCCACGTGCACGTCGTAGCGCGGGATGGCGAGCGGGTCGGAGAACGACGCGGCCGCCGCCGCGATGGCGCGCTGCTCCTCGGACATCGAGCAGGAGTCGTCGATGACGAACAGCACGTCGGTGCGCACGCCGCTGACGACGAAGCTCTCGTGCTGCTGTGCACAGGCGGCGCCGTTGTCGGGCGCGCCGTCGCAGTCCTGGTCGAGGCCGTCGCAGATCTCGACGGCACCGGGGTGGAAACCCGGCGCGTTGTCGTCGCAGTCCCGGCCGCCCGAGCTCACCGAGGCGTAGCCGTCACCGTCGCCGTCGACGCCGTCCAGGTCGTCGCAGTTCTCGTCGTGCTGGTTGCCGCTCGCGTCGGGTGCCACGGGCGACACCGTCGGGTCGTAGTCGTCGCAGTCGCCATCGTTGATGGAGAAGCCGTCGCCGTCGCTGTCGGCGTTCGCCGGCACCGGGGTGCCCGGCGGCAGCAGGCGTCGCCCGATCGCGTTGGACTGGACCGAGCCCGGCCCGGTGACGACCACCTGCAGGCCGACGTAGCGGTTGGCGAGGGAGGCCGGGAACGGCACGGAGAACGTGACCGAGCCGCTGGCCGGCACGGTGGCCTGGAACGGCAGCGTGCCGGTGGACCCCACCACGCCGTAGCAGTCCCCGTCGAGCTCGGGCGGACAGGCGCCCGTGCCGAGGCCACCCGTGCCGTAGACGATCTTCACAACCGCACCGGCCGGCGCGCCGTCGACCTGCAGCGCGCCCGGGCTGCCTGCGACGAGGTTGCCCGCCGACAGGTGGAAGTCGGGCGGGGGCGGGAGCAACGCGTCCGGCCACGCCGGCGCCTCCCCGTCGACGGCGAGCTGGACGGTTTCGGGTGCGCTGCACGCAGCGAGCAGCACGAGAATCCACGGACGCATGCGACCTCCCCAAGGGCTGCGGCCCTCCCCCTGGGGCTGGACCGACGGTCCGGGAGCGTACCGCGAGCCGGGCCTGCTGCGCGACCCGCACGTGTGTACGTCGGGTCACGAACCGCGCGGTGCCCGTGCTCCGAACGCGACCTCGGCCGCCGCGAGCGCCGCCACCACGTGGTCTGCGCGGACCTCAGGGTAGCGCAGCGTGTTCATCCACGTGCGCTGCTTGCGGGCGAACCGTCGGGTGTCGCGCTGGGTGCGACGGATGGCCTCGTCGAGCGGCAGGCCTCCCAGCAGGTGGTCTGACAGGTGGCGGTAGCCCAGCGACCGCATCGGCTTGAGGTCCGGACCGAAGCCCGCATCGAGCAGCCGACGCACCTCGTCGACGTAGCCGGCGCCGACCATGGTGTGGACGCGCTGATCGATGCGCGCGTCGAGATCGTCCCGGTCGAGGCAGAGCCCGACGACGTGCACCCGATCCGGCGCGGCGGCGTGGGCGTCCTGCAGCGACGACAGGCGCTCGCCCGTCTGGCGGAACACCTCGACACCACGCACGAGGCGCACGCGGTCGTGGGGATGGAGGCGGTCGGCGAGCACCGGATCGACGGTGCGCAGGAGCGCGTGTAGGTCGTCGACGGCGTCGAGCTCGGCCCGCAGGTCGGCGTCGGGCGGCGGGGTGACGACGAGGCCGCGCTGCAGCGCCCGCAGGTACATGCCGGTGCCGCCCGCGACCACCACCGGGCCGCCAGCCGCCAGCGTCCGGTCGGCGAGCGCCACGAAGTCCGCCGCGTCGAAGGCCCCGTCGGGATCGACGACGTCGAGTCCGACGTGGGGCACATCCCCGCGCTCTGCCGCGGTGGCCTTCGCCGTGCCGATGTCCATGCCGCGGAACACCTGCATCGCGTCGGCGCTCACGACCGTGGCACCCCACCGTCGGGCGACGGCCAGCGAGGCCTCGGTCTTGCCCGCCGCGGTGGGTCCGCCGAGGACCAGGACCGTCGGACGGTCAGCCACCGTGGCTCCTCAGCACCGCCGCGAGCGCGGCCGCGTCGAGGGTGGCGACGCCACCGCCACGCGCGTCCTGCGGCAGCTCCTCCCACGCGGCGAGCAGCGTCCGCGCGTCGTAGCGGGTGCTGGGCACGCCCGCGGACGCCGCCATGGCGTCGATCAGGACCTCGGTGCCCTGCCCCGCCACCCCGGCGACGGCGGCGAGCAGCGCGGCGGGATCGGTCGGCGGCAGCGCCTCCGGGAGTGCGGTCACCGCGAGCTCCCCGGGGGCGAACGCCATGACCTCCACGCCCAGGGCGGACAGCATCTCGGCCGCGGCGAGGACGGCCTCGGCGTCCGCGCGCCCGAGCGAGACGCGCGACGGCGCGAGCAGGGGCTGCCCCACGCCGCCACGCCGCAGCCGTGCCGCGGTGACCTGGCGCTGCAGGGCGGCGAGATCGACGAGCACCAGGGCGTCGTCGCGGGTGGCCACCGCCACGGTGCCCACCACGTCGTGCACGTCGAGGCGGGGCGTGCCCGTCGGCGTCGACGGGCGTGTGGGTGGGGCCGGAGGGGGCGCGGCGGACGCCGGTGGGGGCGCGGACGCCGCGGGACGTGGGGCGGCCGGCAGGGGCGCAGGGCGCGGCGACGGCACGGGCCGCGGCGTGGCCGCGCCGACCGCGGTTCGACCCGCCGGCGGCGTCGGTGCCGGGACCGGCTCTGCGACCACGGGCGGCGCGGGCCGGGCGAGGAGGTCGAGCTGCTCGTCCGGGGCGCGCGGGAGCACCCCCCGGGTGACCTGTCGACGCGGTGCCGGGCCGGACAGCGCGGCCTGCACGGCGTCGGTGACCACCTGCAGCACCTCGTTCGGGCGCTGGAAGCGCACCTCGGTCTTCGCCGGGTGGACGTTGACGTCCACGAAGCCCCGCGGGCCCCGGACGTCGAGCACGACCACCGGGTACCGTCCACGGGGCACGCGGCCCGAGAAGGCCTCGCGCACGCCGCGCCGGACCAGCGTGTCGCGCACGTAGCGCCCGTGGACGAAGGTGTAGACGCCCCCGGCCATCGACGCCCGGTGGACGTCGGGGGGCGCGACGAGGCCGCTGACCTCGAGCCCGCCGGCCTCGAGCCACACCGGCACCAGCGGGTCGACGTCGTCGCCGACGACGTCGCGCACGCGCCGCGCGGGATCGTCCGAGGCCGGCGCCCGCAGGATCTCCCGACCGTCGTGCCACACGGTGACGTCGATCTCGGGACGGAGCACGATCTGGCGGTGCACCGCCTCCATGCAGTGCGCGAGCTCGGTCTGGGGGGTGCGCAGGAAGCGTCGGCGGGCGGGCACGTTGTGGAACAGGGCACGGACCGCGATGTCGGTGCCGGCGGCGCCCGCGGAGGGCCCGACGTGCTCCATGCGGCCGCCCTCGATGCGCACCGTGGTGCCGAGGTCGTCGTCGGCCCGCCGCGTGCGCAGCTCGAACCGCGACACGCTCGCGATGCTCGCCAGCGCCTCGCCGCGGAACCCGAAGGTGGCGATGCCGACGAGCTCGTCGGCGGTGCGCAGCTTGCTGGTGGCGTGGCGCTCGACGCAGAGCAGCGCGTCGTCCGCACTCATCCCCGAGCCGTCGTCGGTGACCCGCACCAGCGACGCCCCGCCGTCCTTGAGTCGGATCTCCAGGCGCGTCGCGCCCGCGTCCAGCGCGTTCTCCACCAGCTCCTTGAGGACCGACGCCGGCCGCTCGACCACCTCTCCGGCGGCGATCTGGTCGACGACGACGTCCTCGAGGACGCGGATCAACGCGCCTCCTCTCCGAGCTTGCGGCGCTTGCGGACGTGGACCTTGACCGGCGTGCCCTCGAAGCCGAACGCCTCGCGCAGCTGGTTGCCCAGGTAGCGCACGTAGGCAGGGCCGATGCCGTCGGGCGTGTTGGTGAACGCGACGAAGGTGGGCGGGCGCACCCGCGCCTGGGCCATGTAGTACAGCCGCACCGGGTGGTGGTGCTTCTGGGGCGGCGAGTGGGCCGCCACGGCCGCTTCCAGGAACCGGTTCAGCCGCGCCGTGGGCACGCGCTTGTCGAACTCGGCGTAGATCTGGTCGACCATCGGCAGCACGCGGTGGACGCCCTTGCCGGTCTTGGCCGAGATGAACAGGTGGGGCGCCCACGTGGCGTGGGGGAAGCGCTGCGCCAGCGCGTCGCCGATGCCGCGGCTGTCGACCTCCTCCAGCTCCTTGGTCAGGTCCCACTTGTTGATCAGGATCGCCAGGGCCCGGCCGCGGTCGATCACGAGCTGGGCGAGCTTGGCGTCCTGCTCGGTGGGGCCCTCGGTGCCGTCGATGAGCAGCAGCGACACGTGACAGCGCTCGATCGCGCGGATCGAGCGCAGCGACACGAACCGCTCGAGCTTGTCGTCGATGCGGGCGCGCTTGCGCACGCCGGCGGTGTCGACCAGCACGTAGTCGCGGTCGCCCACCCGCAGCCCCGAGTCCACCGGATCCATCGTGGTGCCCGGCATGTCGAAGACCAGGTGGCGGTCCTCGCCCAGCAGGCGGTTGATCAGCGTGGACTTGCCGATGTTCGGCCGACCGATGACCGCGATGCGGATGGGACCGGCGGCCGGTTCGAGCCCCTCGTCGAGGGCCTCCAGGTCGTCTTCGTCGAGGCCGTCGTCGTCGGACGTCGTCTCGTCGGCGCCCGCGGGCGGGAGCGCTGCCTCGATCGCCTCGCACAGCTCGTAGATGCCGCGCCCGTGCTCGGCCGAGACGGTGAGCAGCGGGTCGATGCCGGTGGCCCAGAAGTCGGCGGCCAGCGCTTCGTGGCGGGTGCCGTCGACCTTGTTGACGACGAGGATCACGGGCTTGTCCGAGCGTCGCAGCAGTGTGGCGACGTCGTCGTCGGCAGGCGTCCAGCCGGTCTGGGCGTCGACCACCAGCAGGATGACGTGGGCCTCCTCGACGGCGACCAGCGACTGGGCCCGCATCGCCTTGAGCAGGTCGGTGTCGGGCTCGGGCTCGAGGCCGCCGGTGTCGATGAGCAGGACCCGGCGCGACAGCAGCTCGGCCTCCTCGTACAGCCGGTCGCGGGTGACCCCGGGGCGGTCGTGCACGATGGACGTCTTGCTGCCGACGAGGCGGTTGAACAGCGTGGACTTGCCGACGTTCGGGCGGCCGACCACGGCGACGACGGGGAGCGCCATGGACCTTCCTGGGCGGTGGCGGCAGCGCGACAGGCTGCGGGCGCAGCGGGTATCCGGGACGGTGGTCCGCCGCCACGCCCCCGGCCGCCACGCGGAGGCGGCGTTAGAAGGGCCGACCGAGGAGGACGACGGTGGCGCGGGTGGTGGTGGCGATGAGCGGCGGCGTGGACAGCTCGACGGTGGCGGCGCTGCTGGTCGAGCAGGGCCACGACGTGATCGGCGTGCACATGAAGCTGCACGACGCGGCCCCCGGGTCGGCGCCGGGCACCTGCTGCGGCCTCGACGACGCCCTCGACGCGCGGCGGGTGGCCGAGCACCTCGGCATCCCGTTCTACGTCTCCAACCTGCGCCAGGCGTTCGAGGAGGGCGTGATGGCGCCGTTCGCCGACGCCTACGTCGCCGGCCGCACCCCCAACCCGTGCGTGCTCTGCAACGGCGTGCTCAAGTTCCGGGTGCTGCTCGGGCGCGCGCTCGCGTTCGGTGCCGACCACCTCGCCACGGGCCACTACGGCATCGTCGACCACGGATCCGACGGTCCTGCGCTGCGCATGGCCACCGACCGCGGCAAGGACCAGTCCTACTTCCTGTTCTCGATGACGCCCGCTGCCCTGTCCCGCACGTGGTTCCCCCTGGGGGCCCTGCACAAGGACGAGGTGCGGGCGCACGCGGCGCGCCTGGGCCTGCTCACGGCCGACAAGCCCGAGTCGCAGGACGTCTGCTTCCTGCCCCACGGCGACCACGCCGGCTTCGTCGCCGCGCGCCACCCCGACCTGCGCGCCGACGGCGACATCGTCGACGAGCAGGGGCGCGTGGTCGGTCACCACGACGGCTACCACCGGTTCACGGTGGGGCAGCGGCGCGGCCTCGCGGTCGCGCTGGGCTACCCCGCGTTCGTCGTGCGCATCGAGCCCGAGACGCGGCGGGTTGTGGTGGCGTCGGCCGAGCGCCTCGACCACCACGGCCTGATGGCCGACGGCTGCACGTGGCTGGCCGACCCCGCGCAGGCCCGCGCCATCTCCGTGCGGGTGCGCCACCGGGGGCCCGTCGTCCCCTGCTCCGTCCGCGTCGACGACGACCGCGTCCACGCCACGTTCCACACTCCGCTGCGGGCCGTGGCCCCCGGTCAGGCGGCCGTGTTCTACGACGGCGACCGGGTGCTGGGCGGCGGCTGGATCCGGCACGCGGTGGAGGCCTGAGGTGCGCGATCTCGTCGACGCCATCGAGGCGATCACCGACCACCGCTTCGCCGACCTCGGTCTGCTCCTCGCGGCGCTCACCCACGGCTCCTACACCCACGAGCACCCCGACGCCGTCGACTACGAGCGCCTGGAGTTCCTCGGCGACGCGGTGGTGGGCCTGTGCACCACCCGCCTGCTCGTCGACCACTTCCCGTCGGTGCCCGAGGGCGACCTGACCGACCTGCGCCAGCGCGTGGTGAACACGCGCACGCTGGGCGAGCTCGGCCGTCGGATGGGCCTGTCCCCGCACGTGCGGCTCGGCCAGAGCGAGCGCTCCAAGAAGCAGGTCGAGGTCAACATCCTCGGCGACGTGGTCGAGGCCCTGTTCGCCGCGGTCTACCGGGAGGCCGGGTACGACGCCGCCCAGGCGATGGCGGCGCGCTGGCTCCACCCGCTGATCACCGGGCTGGAGGACGCGATGGACGACGCGGTCGTCAAGAACGCGGTCAACCGGCTCCAGGAGCACACGCAGAAGCTCTGGAAGATCACGCCCGACTACACGATCACCGGCACGGGACCCGACCACCGCAAGCAGTACACGGCGGTGGTGCACGTGCAGGGGGAGGAGCTCGCCACGGGGTCGGGCAGCAGCGGCAAGGAGGCGAAGAAGCGCGCGGCCAACGCGGCCCTGCAGGTGCTGCGCGCCCGCGACGAGGGCGGCGCGTGATCGCCCGTCCCGTCGTCGTGCCGGTGGGCCTCGGCTGTTGCCCGGGCCCGCAGCGCTGCATCCTCTGTCCCCCGCCCCCCGTGGTGGACGCTGCGTGGGTCGACGCGCTGGTCACGTCCTACCGGCAGCGCCACGGCGGCCCCGTCCAGGTGCGGTTCTTCGGCGGTGCGCCCCCCACCGACGCCTTGCTCGAGCCCGTGCGCGGCCTGCCGATCGGCGTGCGCGTCCGCCCCGACCTGCTCACGCGCGCCGATGCGTCACGGCTGCGCCAAGCGGGCGTCACCACGGTCGAGCTCGACGCCCTGTCGTTCCACAACGACGTGCTCAAGGCCGCCGGCCGCGGGTACCGTCGCGCCCTGCTGGAGCAGATGAGCACCGAGCTGCGCGACCAGGGGTTCACGGTGGGCGGGGTGCTGGCGCCCGGCCTGCCCGGCTCGACCTACGACGGCGCCCTCGACGACGCCCGCACGGCAGCGCGGCTGTGGTCGTTCGCCCGGCTGCACCCCGTGCAGGTCCTCGACGGCTCGGCGCTGCGCGAGCTCCTGGAGACACGGCGCTACGCCCCGCTGCAGCTCGGCGAGGCGATCACGGTGTGCCGGGCGATGCTGGACGTGCTCGAGCCCGCCGGGGTCGAGGTCGTGCGCGTGGGGCTCCAGGCGGGACCGGACGGCTTCGGTCGCGCTGTGGCCGGCCCCCGACACCCGGGCCTGCGCGAGCTGGTGGAGGCGCGTCGCGTGCTCGACCGGTTACGGGACGCGCTCGACGGCGCGCCGCGGGGCGCGGTGGTCACCGTGGGCTGCGCCCCGGCCGACGAGACCCGCACGCGCGGCATGTACAACCAGAACGTGCGGACCCTCCGGGCCGAGCTCGGTCTCAAGGAGCTGCACGTCCGACCCGATCCCGACGTGGAGCGCGGCGCCTTCCGCGTGCACCTCGGGCAGGAGCCTCCTTGACCGAACTCCCCGACTTCCGCACCGGGTACGTGGCGCTCGTGGGGCGCCCCAACGCGGGGAAGTCCACGCTGCTCAACCAGCTCCTGGGCAGCAAGCTCGCCATCACCTCGTCCAAGCCGCAGACCACGCGCGACCGCATCGTGGGGGTGCGCACCGACGAGCACATGCAGGCGATCCTGCTCGACACCCCGGGCATCCACAAGGCGTGGACCGAGCTGAACAAGGCGATGGTGCGCAAGTCGGTCGACGCCCTGGCCGAAGTCGACGTCGTCTGCTGGCTCGAGGACATGACCGTGCTCGCCGCCCGCATCGGCGCCGACAAGCCCGTGCTCGACGGCGCTGCGGCCGCCATCGTCGAGCTCCTGTCCGAGGCCGGACGGCCCGTCATCTTCGTGGCCAACAAGCTCGACGTCGTGCCGCCGCCCACGGTGTTGCCGGTCATCGACGCCGTCCGCCAGGCGCTGCCGAACCTGAGGGCCGCGGTGCCGCTGTCCGCGCTCACGGGCGACGGCCTCACCGACCTGATCAGCGAGCTGCGCGCGGCACTTCCGGTGGCGCAGCCGCTCTACCCGCCCGACCACTGGACCGAGGTCTCCGAGCGCTTCCTGACGGCCGAGGTCATCCGCGAGAAGGTCTTCCACCTCACCGAGCAGGAGGTCCCCTACGCCACCGCCGTCGAGGTCGAGGTCTTCGACGAGTCCGAGCGCGACACCGAGGGCCTGGTGCGCATCCACGCCGCGATCATCGTCGAGCGCCCCCAGCAGAAGGGCATCCTCATCGGCAAGGGCGGCGAGATGATCAAGCGCATCGGGACGCTCGCGCGCAAGGATCTGTCGGCGTTGCTCGACTGCCGCGTCCACCTCGAGCTGTTCGTCAAGGTGGAGCGGGACTGGACGAAGACCGCCAAGGGCCTGCGCAAGGTCGGCTTCAGAACGTGAGCCAGTCCACGCTCGACAGCGCAAAGGCCCCGTGGCCGTCACCGTCGGGCCCCACCGTGTCGGCCGGCGGCCTCCAGGCGTAGGTCTCGCCCGCAGGGGTCGTCGCGTCGCATCGATCCAGCGTGTACGACGCCACCACCATCGCGTACTCGCCGCCGCGCGGCGCGCTCGGCACGCCGACCGGCACCCGGACGATGCCGCTGGCCCACCCGTCGATCGGCGGCCACGACACCCCGGCGCCCTGAAGGAACGCCAGATCCGACGACAGCAGCTGGTGGGAGACACCGACGTACCACGCACCCGGTGTGGCACCTCCCATCCACGCCCCGAACGGGTCCGCGCCCCAGGCCACGCTCGGATCGAAGGCGCAGTTGGTCTGCAGCGGGACCGCCTCGCCCGCGCGCAGCGCGAAGCCGCCCTCCAGACCACGCTCGGCGAGCCAGCGGGCGACCGCGCCGTCGTCGTCCGCGACGGTGGACACGGCCGCGGCGTCCGCGACGATCCACGGCACCTCGTGATCGAGGCCATAGGAGACCTCGCAGGCGTGCCCCTCACCGTCGCGCAGGCTGACCAGCACCGACGCCCACCGGCCCAGCGCCCCGGCGCGGTAGCCGCCCACACGTCCGCGACGCACCCCGAAGCGCGCGCCGAGCGTGGCCCGGACGACCCGCTGGTCGCCCGTGGGCACCGCGCCGCCCCCGAACACCACGGGCGGCTCGGTGGGTTCGGGACACGGCGGCGCGCTGGTGTCGGACGTCGCGTCCGGCACCGAGGGCGTGAACACGGCGGCGGTGTCGACCGGGACGAACCGCGGCGGCCGGTCCGTCTCGATCGTGCGGGGTGCGTCGTCCGACGACGCACACCCGAGCAGCAGGAGCCACCACGCCAGCGCCATCGACCTCCCCTCGCCTCCTCCCACGGTGTAGACGCCGCCTCGACCGCCCGCCACCGCAGAGCCTGCGCAGCGTGGCCGATCGCGCGGCAGGCCCGCGCCCCCGCGCCCGCCCCCTCATGGTAGACAACGCCAACCCCGGGAGGATCGATGCTCCGTCTCCGTCGCCTGGTGGCCGTCCTGTGGGCGTCGGTCACCACCGTGCTGCTCACCGCCGGCGTGGCGTTTGCGCAGGACGACCGCGGTCTCGTCGCCGACAGCACGCTGCAGGCGATCGACAAGGCGTTCGGCGCGTGGGTGGTCGGGCCGCTGGCCACCGTGATGTTCTTCGATCTGGTGTTCTGGGACGACCCGGAGAAGGGCGTCGCGCTGCCCGCCGTGGTCGCCTGGCTCGTGTGCGGTGCGGTGTTCTTCACGATCCGGATGCAGTTCATCAACCTGCGCGGCTTCGTCCACGCGATCCGGGTGACCACCGGTCAGTACGACGACCCCGACCACCCCGGTGAGATCAGTCACTTCCAGGCGCTGTCGTCGGCGCTGTCGGCCACGGTGGGCCTGGGCAACATCGCCGGTGTGGCAATCGCCATCACCAAGGGCGGTCCGGGTGCCGTGTTCTGGCTCTGGGTCGCGGGCTTCCTCGGCATGTCGTCGAAGTTCACCGAGGTCACGCTGGGCCAGATGTACCGCCGCATCGACGACAACGGCGTCGTGGCCGGCGGGCCGATGTACTACCTGCGCGACGGCCTGGCCGAGGTCGGTCTCGGTCCGCTCGGCAAGGTGCTCGCCGTGCTGTTCAGCCTGATGTGCATCGGCGGCAGCTTCGGCGGCGGCAACATGTTCCAGGTGAGCCAGTCGTACGCGTCCGTGGCCAACGTGGTGCCCCTGCTGCACGACTACCCGGTGGTCTACGGCATCCTGCTCGCCGGCCTCGTGGCGCTGGTGATCCTCGGCGGCATCAAGCGCATCGGCTTCGCGGCGGGTATGATCGTGCCGTTCATGGTGCTGGTGTACGTGCTCGCGGCGGTTGCGGTCCTCGTCACCAACGCCGCCCACATCCCCGCCGCCTTCGGGGCGATCTTCCGCGAGGCGTTCACGCCCGACGCGGCCTACGGCGGCATGCTCGGCGTGCTGGTGGTCGGCTTCCAGCGTGCGTCGTTCAGCAACGAGGCGGGCGTGGGCTCGGCCTCGATCGCCCACGCCGCCGCGTCCACCGACGAGCCGGTCCGCGAGGGCGTCGTCGGCCTGCTGGAGCCGTTCATCGACACCATCGTGGTGTGCACGATGACGGCACTCGTCGTGGTCGTCACCGGGGTCTACACCGAGTCGGGCGCCGACGGCGTGGTGCTGACCTCGGAGGCGTTCGCGACGGTGTTCCCGTGGTTCCCGATCGTGCTCACGATGGCGGTGCTGCTGTTCGCCTTCTCGACGATGATCTCGTGGAGCTACTACGGCGACCGGGCCACGCAGTTCCTGTTCGGCAGCAAGGCCGTGGTTCCCTACCGTGTGCTGTTCTGCGTGTTCGTGGTGCTCGGCTCCATCCTCGACCTCGAGAACGTGCTCGGGTTCTCCGACCTGATGGTGCTCGGCATGGCGTTCCCGAACATCCTCGGTGCCGTCATCCTGTCGCGCAAGGTCAAGGGCGCCCTGGACACCTACCTGGGCAAGCTGCACAGTGGCGCCTTCGATCGCTGACCCCGCGGCGTCCGCCGCTCCCGAGGCCGTCGTGTCCTGCTCTCCAGCTCCCGTCCCCCGCTCCGCCGCCACCACCGAACGTTCCACCGCCGCGTGTCGCGCCACGCCGTGGCTGCTGGTGGTGCTCGCGGCCTGCGCGCCGCCCACGGTGCTCAACGACGCGCCGCGGCTGCGCATCGTGTCGCCCTTGGAGGACACGCGGATCAACCAGGGCGACGCCCTGTCGTTCACCGTCGAGGTCGAGGACCCCAACGGCGACGCCCCGCTGCAGGTCGAGCTGACCGACGACGTGGACGGCGTGCTGTTCACCTCCGACGCGATCCCCGCCAGCCACACCGTGTTCGAGACGTTCGAGGGCCTGTCGCCGGGCATCCACATCACGACCGTGGTGGTCACCGACGGCAAGGAGGGCGGGCAGCGCAGCGACAACGTGCGCTTCATCGTCAACGGCGCCCCCTCGGCGCCGGGCGTCACGATCACGCCGGAGGCACCCAACCCGTCCCAGGACCTCACCGCCGAGGTCACCACGCCCTCGTCCGACCCCGAGGGCGCCGAGGTCGGCTACGCCTGGGCCTGGGTGCGCGACGGCGTGAGCGTGGCCACCGGCTCGGGCACCACGGCCACGTTGCCCCACGGCCGCACGAGCGTCGGCGAGACGTGGACCGCCCGGTTCGAGGCCTACGAGGCCCAGGGCGGCAAGCGCCTGACGAGCGGCGCGTCGTCGTTCGGCGAGGCCAGCGTCACCGTCACCAACGCCGCCCCGACGGTACCCACCGAGATCCGCGTCGTCCCCACCCACCCCCACCCGGCCCAGGACGTGCGCTGCACGGCGTCGGGCAGCACTGACGCCGACGACGATCCCGTCACCCTGGTCTACCGGTGGTCGCTGTGGGACGGCGCGCGCTGGCAGATCGACGCCACGCGCACCGGACCCGTGCTCGCCGCCGAGGCCACGGCCGCCGGCGACCAGTGGCGCTGCGAGGTGTCGGGCAACGACGGCGTCCAGGACGGCGATCCGGCGCTCGCCGAGGTGACCGTGCGCGACCAGGGCGCGTCACCGCTCGACGCCGACATCGTGTTGCGGGCGGTCGCCGCACCAGCCCTCGGTCCCAGCGTCGCGGCGGTCCATGTCGACGCGCTCGGCGGGGTCGACGCCATCGCCGTGTCGGCCCCCTCGGCCGGCCAGGTGCTCGTGTTCCGCACCGCCGACGTGCTGGCGCTCACCGCACCCGGCATCCCCGCGCCCGCGTGGCGGCTGACGTCCGGCGGGTCGTTCGGAGCCACGCTGCTGGCCATCGACGACATCGACGACGACAACGTCCCCGACCTCGCCATGTGCGAGGTCGACGCCAACACGGCGTGGGCGCTCCCCGTCGGCGGCGCCTCGTTGTCCGCGGCGGCCCCGGTCGTCGCCACGACGGGCGGAGCGGTGTCCCCCGCGGGCGCGAGCGGCTTCGGCACCGCGATGATCAGCACCGACCTGTCCAACGACGGCACGCCCGACCTCGTCATCTCCGAGCACCGCGAGGGTGCCGCCGACCGGGTGTGGATCTTCCTCGGCGAGGACCTGACGTTCGGCGCCACCACCACCGGCAACATCAACACTGCGCGCGTCGTGTCCACCTTCACCGACGACTGGCTGGGCATCTCGCTCGGCACGGGTGGTGACTTCAGCGGCGACGGCGTCGACGACGTGATCATCGGCCGGCGCACAGGCGACCAGGGCACCGGCAACGACGGACGCATCGGCGCCTACGTCTACTCGGGCGTGGCGTTGGGCGATGCCGAGCGCGAGGTGCGCACCGCCGACGCGTTCGTGGCGCTGGGCCACTACCAGGGCACCACGGAGGCCCCGAACGACGCGGGCGCAGCGGTGGGCTTCGTCCACGATCTCGACGGCGACCTCAAGGACGAGCCGTGGATGTCCGTGCCCGGGTTCGGCGCGGGCAAGGGCCGCCTGGGCATCTTCCCCGGCGGTGTCGGCCAGTTCGGGGTGCTCGACTACCTCGACGACGACCAGCTGCTCACGCTGCTCGGCGAGGCTGAGGGTGACCGCTTCGGTGAGGCGGCGATGCTGGTGGGCGACCTCGGCAGCGACGGCCTGCCCGAGCTCGCCGTCGCCGCACCGGGCGCTGCCGGCGGCGCGGGCAAGGTCTACGTGTTCACCGGCCAGCAGCTCGTCGACGCGGTCGCACGCGGGGTGCCCGCGGAGCTGGACGCCGCCGACGCGGCCTGGATCGTCACCGGCCAGCCGGGCGACGGCCTCACGGTGGTGGGGCCCGCCATCGATCTGGACGACGACGGCGTCGACGACCTGATCCTGGGCACCCAGGGCGGCTTCGGCGCCGTGCACATCTGGCTGTCGGACCGCTGACGCCGGTGGGCCGGTTCAGCGCTTCAGCGACCGCCCGACCATGAAGCCGACCGCGGCGAACAGGATCACGCCCCCCCAGAAGAAGGCGCCAGCACGCTCGGCGACACCACCGGCCAGCGCCTTGCCAGCGCCGTCCATGACGGCGCCGAACGTCGCCACGGTCTTCAACGGCAGCCGGCCGAACACCGGCAGCGTGGGACCGACGAGGTAGCCGATCCCGCCACCGGCACACGCGCCGGCGATCGCCAGCACGGGCGCCAGCACCCCGCCGCTCCCGCGCGACGCACCGTCCTTGCTCATGCTGCCTCCACGGTGGGCTGGCCGAAGCGGATCACCACGAACCACAGCACCGCCAACCCCAGCGGTAGCGTGAGCCACGGCGGCACGCCCACCCCCGCCGGCAGGTAGCCGACCACGAGGCTGACGAGGCCGGCGAGCAGCGCGTAGGGGAGCTGCGTGCGGACGTGCTCGACGAGCTCGCAGCCTGATCCGGCAGCCGACAGCACCGTGGTGTCGGAGATCGGAGACGCGTGATCGCCGAGGCACGCCCCCGCGAGCACCGCCGCCGTGGTCCCCGCCACCACGGTCATGGCGTCGTGCCCCATCCCGACGGCGAGCGGCACCGCCAGCGGCACGAGGATGCTCATCGTGCCGAACGACGTGCCGGTGGCGAAGGCGATGACGCTGGCCAGCAGGAACACCACCGACGGCAGCAGCGCCACCGGGAACCACGCGCCGAGGGCGCCGAGCAGGAAGTCCCGCGCCGCGGTGTCGCCGATCGCGGTGCCGAGGGCCCACGCCAGGTAGAGGATGCCGAGCGCCTGCAGCACGTTCACCACACCCCGCCCCGTGCCGCGGGCCCAGTCGCCGAGCGGCATGCGGGCCAGGCCCAGGCCCAGCGCGCTCGCGAGTCCCCACCCCACCAGCGCGCCGTACAGCATCGCCTTGTAGGCGTCGGCGCCGCCCAGGATCTCGTACAGCGGCGCGTCGGACACCGGTCCGGGCAGGGCCGCGATGCCGTCGCGCACCATCACGCCGAACGTGACCACGACCAGCGCCACGACGGGCAGCGCGGACAGCGCTACCCGCGCCCATCCCTCGGCCGGAGCGGCGGGTTCGGACGCGCGCGCCGCGTGCGCGCGGCGTGCCTGCCGCTCCACCTCGAGCATCGGGCCGAAGTCGCGGCCCGTCCACGCCAGGAGGCCGACGAGGGCCAAGGCGAAGATGCCGTAGAACCGGTACGGCAGCGCGGCCACGAACAGGCCGAAGCCCTCGCCGGCGCCGTGACCGGCTGCCTGAAGGGACTGATCGATGAGTCCCACCTCGAAGCCGACCCACGTGCCGACCACCGCGAGCGAGGCCACCGGAGCGGCGGTGGAGTCGACGATGTAGGCGAGCTTGGCGCGGCTGACGCCGTTGCGGTCACACACCGGCCCCATCGCGCTGCCCACCACCAGGCAGTTGGCGTAGTCGTCGAAGAACACCACGAACCCCGCGATCCAGCTCGCGAGCATCGCGCCGCGCGGGCCCGCCGCAAACCGCTCGACCGCCCCCACGAGCGTGCGCGTGGCCCCGGACGCCTCCATGACGCCGACCATCGCCGCGACGAGCACGGTGAACGTCGTGATCGTGATCTTGTCGGTGTCGAACACAGTCTGCGCGACGTAGCCGGCCACCCGACAGATCGCGCCAGCGTCGTCGGGACACGGACCGGCCGTGCCGCACACCGCGAGGCACGACAGGCCCTCCGGTCCGAGCAGCACGCCGTGGGCGGCCACCACCCCGGCGACGACGACGCCGGCGCCGAGCGACACCAGCACCCGCCGCGTGACCAGCGCCGTCACGATCGCCACGAGCGGGGCCAGCAGGCTCAGGCCCTGGTCCCAGCCGAACATCGCCTGCAGCACGTCCATCCGTCGCCTCCCGCGCGCCGCCTTCCTACCACCCGACCGGCTCCGCCGTCGCGATCAGCGGTTACGCCCTGGCAGCGCTCGCTGTTGGAGGGGCCGTGGATCCGCTGATCGCCCTCGGGGCACCCCTGCTCGCGTTCCTGGCGGTGGTGGCCCTCGGGATCCCGCTCGTCAGTCGCCTGGCCGACGCGCAGCTGCGTCGTCGGGCGTTCCACGACACCTACGACCCCACCGGGCGCCCGCAGTTCGGAGCGACCTCCACGATCGAGCCGATCGACCTCGGGCCGGACCTGCTCACGTGGCCTTCCGAGTCCTCCACCGTCCGGCCCTACGTCGAGAAGCTCGCGTGGCCCTCCGAGTCGTGGGACGATCCTGTGTTCGGGCGGTCCGCAGCCACTGCGGCCGCCGAAGCCGCTCGGGAGCGCGCCGAGGCCGCGCGCAGCTCCGCCGCGTCCCACCGCGCGCAGGCCCTCGCCGACGCGAGCCAGGCCAGCGAGGCCCGCGCACGCAAGCCCCGCCCCAAGCCCCAGGACGCGAGCGCCACGGTGCCCGCCGCGGGCGAGGTCACGCCACCGCAGCCCGTCGCCCGTCCGGCCTCCGCACGCCGCACCCGTTCTCAGACTGTCCCAGCGGCCGTGCCCGCGCTGCTCGCGGGTGACGCCGACGACGCCTTCGACGACGAAGCGATCCGTGCCTTGGTCCGGGAGCGCGGCCTCGCCGGCGCCGTGAGCGAGCTCCGGCGTCGCACCGGACGCGATCTCGACGAGATCACGCGGATGATCCTCGACGCGCGACGGTGAACCCGGGCTAGCATCAGGCCGCCTGTCCCCAGGGGGTCCGATGCCTGCCGACACCATCCCCGAGCGCCTGCTCGCCACCGCCCGCCGCTTCCCCGACCACGCCGGCTACCACGTGCGCCGCGACGACGGCGGCTGGGACACCACGTCGTGGGCCACGTTCGCCGACGAGGTGCGCACCGCCGCGCGCGCGCTGATCGCGCTGGGGCTGGCCCCCGGCGGCAGCGTCTGCGTGCTCGGCTACAACCAACCGGCGTGGGTCATCGTCGACCACGCCGCGATGATGGCCGGCGGCGTCCCCGCGGGGATCTACACCACCTGCTCGCCCGAGGAGGTGCGGTACATCGTCGACCACTGCGAGGCGTCGATCGTCCTGCTCGAGGACGCCGGCCAGTGGGCCAAGATCGACGCCGAGCGCGCGCGCCTGCCCCACCTGCGCCACGTGGTGATGATGCCCGGTGTGCACGTCGACGACCCGCTGGCGATGACGTGGGAGGCGTTCCTGGCCCGCGCCGAGGAGGTCCCCGAAGACGCGCTCGACGCACGCCGGGCGGCGATCACGCCCGAGACGCCGGGCACCTACATCTACACGTCCGGCACGACCGGGCCGCCCAAGGCCGTCGTGCTCACCCACGACAACCTCGCCCACACCGCCACCGTCGCCGTCCAGATGGTGGGCGCGAGCGAGACCGACCGGATGGTGTCGTACCTGCCGCTGTCGCACATCGCCGAGCAGATGTTCACGATCCACGGCCCGGCGTCGTCGGGCATCGCGATCTACTACGCGCGCAGCCTCGACACGCTGCTCGACGACATGCAGGCGAGCCACCCGACGATCCTGTTCGCGGTGCCGCGGGTGTGGGAGAAGATGCACGCGCGGCTGTCGGGGGCCCTGGGCGCCGCCACGGGCCTCAAGGCGGCGATCGCGCGATGGGCGATGGGCGTCGGCCGCAAGGTCGTCGACCTGCGCAACGCCGGCAAGCCCGTGGGCGGCCTGCTCGCCCTGCAGTACGGCTTCGCGTCCAAGCGCGTGTTCGAGCCGATCAAGCAGCGCCTCGGGCTGGACGCCGCGCGCATGGGGATCAGCGGCGCCGCCCCCATCTCGCCCGAGATCCTCCAGTTCTTCGCGAGCCTCGACATCGTGATCCACGAGGTCTACGGCCAGTCCGAGGGCACCGGCCCCACGTCGTTCAACCTCCCCGGCCGCACCCGCTTCGGCTCGGTCGGTCCGGCGATCCCGGGCACCACGATCCGGATCGCGGACGACGGCGAGATCCTGGTCAAGGGCCGCAACGTGTTCGCCGGCTACCTCAAGGATCCGGCGGCCACGGCCGAGACCCTCGTCGACGGCTGGCTGCACTCGGGAGATCTCGGTGAGGTGGATTCTGAGGGGTTCCTTCGTATTACCGGTCGAAAGAAGGAGATCCTGATCACGGCGGGCGGAAAGAACATCGCCCCGAAGAACATCGAGGCGGCGCTGAAGGATCTGCCGCTCGTCAGCCAGGCGGTGGTGATCGGCGACCGGAGGCCCTACCTGACCGCCCTGCTGACGCTCGATCCCGAGGCCGCCGCTGCGTTCGCGGAGGCCCACGGCCTGCCCGGCGGCGACCTGCACGCTCACGACGCCGTTCGCGAGGCCCTCCAGGCGGGGATCGACGCCGAGGTCAACCCGCGGTTCGCCCGGGTGGAGCACGTCCGCAAGTTCGCCGTGCTGCCGCGGGACTTCACGATCGACGACGGCGAGCTCACCCCCACGCTCAAGATCAAGCGTCGCATCGTCGACGCCAACTGGGCCGACGCCATCGCGGAGCTCTACGCCTCGTAGGGCCGGCGATCGCCCGCGCCCGGCCGCGCCCGCGGGGGGTTCCGACGACCGCGCGGCTCGTGGTACGACCGCCGCGCACCCCGCGCCTGACGCAGCGAGGGGCCGCTCGGAGTCGTCCATGGCCCGCCACCGCCGCAGCCTCCTCCTCGCCCTGATCCTCGCGGCCAGTCCCGCGTCGGCCCAGGACGTCGGAGACACCGACACCGACGTCGCCGCGGTCGACCAGGCGACCGACACCGGCGACGACTACGTCCCGACGGGCGGACGCACCGTGACGTGCAGCACGTCGCCCTCGGGCGCCACGACGCCGCTGGCGCTCGGGCTCGCGCTGTTCGCCGCCGCGGCCGGACTGCGTCGGCGTCGGAGGTCGGTTCACCGCCGCGCCGCCGCGCTGACGGTCGCGGCGCTCGCCACGTCGATCTCCGGCAGCGCCCACGCCCAGAGCGCCGGCACGCCGGGCATGCGCCCGTCGCTGGACGTCAACCGCTTCGAGGCCAGCGGGATGATCTCGGGCTTCGCCCAGACGTACTCGGCGCGTCAGCTCGCGGCGAAGCGGTTCAGCGTGGACGTGCTGGGCGTCTACGCGTGGCGCCCACTCCAGGCGTCGCAGGACATCCGCGGCGACCTCATCCGCCGGGAGCCCGCCATCGAGCACCTGGGCAGCCTGCACCTGCGGGCCTCGGTGGGTGCCACGGACTGGCTGCAGATCTCGCTGTCGGCGCCGGCGGTGCAGGTGCTGCAGCTCGGCTACGGGCTCGACCGGTTCGCTGGACCCGTGCGTGCGCCCGTCGCGGGCGGCGACATCGCGCTGGAGCTCGCGTTCCGACCGCTCGACGAGGCCAAGGGCTTCGGGCTGTCGATCACGCCGTTCGCCACGGCCCCCACCGGACCACGCAGCTACGTGCTCACCGACGGCGTGCCCACCTTCGGTGGCCGCCTCGCGATGTCGGGGCAGGCCTCGATCGTGCACCTCGCGGCGTACGCCAGCTACAAGGTCAAGATCGGCCACGCCACGCTCGGCCGCTACGTCGCGATCGACGACGAGATCGCCTACGGCGCCGGCCTCGGCGTCTACCTGGTCCCGCAGCTCCTCCGGTTCAACGTGGAGCTCGCCGGGGTCAGCACGGTCGGGGTCGGTCGGCAGCTGGTCCTGCCGTTGGCCCGGAGCGAGCAGCTCCACACCGCCCTCGAGGCCAACGCCGACCTGCTGGTCACCACGCAGAGCGGCCTGGCGTTCCTCCTCGGCGGCGGCGCGGGCCTCACACCGGCGCCCGGCTCGCCGTCGGTGCGCGCGTTCCTGGGGCTCGGCTACGTGCCCGTGGCCGCCGTCGACACCGACCACGACGGCATCTCCGACCGCGACGACGACTGCCCCAAGGTCCCCGAGGATCTCGACGACTTCGAGGACGAGGACGGCTGCCCCGACACCGACAACGACGGCGACGGCCTCCTCGACACCGACGACGACTGCCCTGACGACGCCGAGGACGACGACGGCTTCCAGGACACGGACGGGTGCCCGGACGTCGACGATGATGGCGACGGCATCCTCGACGGCGCCGACGGCTGCCCGCGCATGGCCGAGGACCTCGACGGCTTCGAGGACGAAGACGGGTGTCCGGAGGCCGACAACGACCACGACGGCTTCGCGGACGAGGACGACGCCTGCCCCAACCACCCCGAGGACTTCGACGGCGACCACGACGACGACGGCTGTCCGGACGAGGCCACCGACAAGGACGGCGACGGCCTCGTCGAGCCCATCGACCAGTGCCCCACCATCCCCGAGGACTTCGACGGGTTCGCCGACGACGACGGCTGTCCCGACGTCGACAACGATGGCGACGGCATCCCCGACGCCACCGACGGCTGCCCGGACGCGCCGGAGGACTTCGACGGGTTCTCGGACGAGGACGGCTGCCCCGACTTCGACGCCGACGGCGACGGCATCCCCGACGGCGTCGACCGCTGCGTGCTGGAGCCGGAGGTGATCAACGGCTTCGAGGACGAGGACGGCTGCCCCGACGAGGGCAAGGTCAAGCTCACCGCGGAGCGCATCGAGATCCTGGAGCGCATCCTGTTCTACGTCGACGAAGCCCGCATCCGGGAGTCGTCGTACCCGGTGCTCGACGCCGTGGTGGCGGTGATGAAGGACCACCCCGAGATCGCGCGCATCCGGATCGAGGGCCACACCGACAGCCAGGGTGCGGAGGCCTACAACCAGGACCTGTCGGAGCGCCGCGCCCTCGCCGTGCGGCAGTACCTCGTCGACGCGGGCATCTCGCCCACGCGGCTGCTCGCGCGAGGCTACGGCGAGCTGTACCCGGTGGCCCCCAACGGCAGCGAGGAGGGACGCGCGCAGAACCGACGGGTGGAGTTCGTGATCCTGCCGCCGGAGGAGTGACGCGGCCGCGTCGTGGTGGATCCACCGACGCCGGATCCGCACCGTGTGGTGGCCCCCCTCGGCACGTCCGCACGAGACTTTAGGAAAAAACGTGGTGTAACGAGTACGATGGATCCGGCGACGATCCCCGTCCTTCCTCGATCAATGGAAACAGCTAAGCAGGACCTCCGAACGGGGGACAAGCCGTGATTGTCAAGGGTGGAACCCGCATGTAGGGTGCAGGACGCCGAAGTGCGCCCCTGGGGATCCACGTTGAGGCACCTCGCCACCGTCCTGTCGACCGGCCTGATGCTCGGGCATCCGGCGTGGGCTGCCCCCACGCTGACCGGCGACGTACCGACGGACTTCGCGACGTCCGACGTGGTGACCGTGATGGATCCGGCGGGCGTCGATGTCGGCATGCCCGTGCCCCCGTTCCTGCGGTCGACGATCAGCGGCAACGACGTCGCGGCCGTGCGCTTCGCCTACGATCCGCTCACCGACGTGCTGTACGTGGGCATCGACACCTACGGCATCGCGCTCGACGTCGACGGCGACGGCGACGCGGGTCGCACCTCGGCGGCGCTGGCCTCCGTCCAGGGCATGGACGAGGCCGACATCGGCGGCACCGAGTCGTTCGCGCTCTACCTCGACATCGACCAGGACGGCGTGTTCGACGTCATCGCCGGCGTGCCCCCGTTCGTCGACACCTCCGGCTTCGTCGTCGCGCGCTTCCGCCCGGGTGGATCGCCCCTCGCGCCCGCCTTCGCCTTCGACGCCCCGCTGCCGGGCCACCAGGGCACGCTGTTCGCGTCGCCCCACGCCGGCGCCCCCGACCTCGAGTTCACCATCCCGGCGTTCAGCACCCTGCCCTACAGCGGTGCCGTCGACGCCCAGGCCTCGCTGGACCTGATGGTCTTCGTCGGGTCGTTCAGCGACGACGGCATCGGCGAGGACTTCATCGATCGCACGAGCCGTCGCTTGCAGGCCTGCGGTGACGGTGCGCTGGCCAACGGTGAGCAGTGCGACGACGGCAACCTGACGTCGGGCGACGGCTGCGACGCCACGTGCCACGTCGAGGCATGCGGCGACGGCATCGTGCAGCCCGGCCTCGGCGAGACGTGCGACGACGGCAACCGCGTCGACGGCGACGGCTGCGACGCGAGCTGCCACCTCGCACCGTGCGGCGACGGGATCGTCCAGCCGGGCGAGGCCTGCGACGACGGCAACGCCACCAGCGGCGACGGCTGCTCCGCCACCTGCACCGTCGAGGTCTGCGGCGACGGCGTGGTGCAGAGCGCGCTGGGCGAGACGTGCGACGACGGCAACACCGTCGGCGGCGACGGGTGTGCGGCCGACTGCCTCGCGGAGGTGTGCGGCAACGGCGTCGTCCAGCCGCTGCTCGGCGAGCAGTGCGACGACGGTGGGATCGTGTCGGGCGACGGGTGCTCGGCCCGGTGCCGGTTCGAGGTGTGCGGCGACGGCGTCGTGCAGCCGGCGCTCGGCGAGCAGTGTGACGACGGCAACACCGCGGCCCTGGACGGCTGCGACCCCCAGTGCCGTCGCGAGCCGATGTGCACGCCACCGGGCGCTTCAGCGGCCGCCCGGCTGCAGTCCTTCGACCGGCAGGCCTGGGCGATCGCGCTGTCCGGCACACCGGTGGGCACGCTCGCACTCCAGCCGAGTCCCGACACGTGGCTCGTGGTCGACGCGGCCACGAACGACGCCGTTGTCCACGGCACCTTCCGGGATCCATCCCGCCCGGGGCTGCGTCTGACGGGCGACCTCGCCTTGAGGTGGCGCGGACGCGGCGCGAGCGCCGCCGGCTCGGGCGGACCCCACATCACGAATCCCTCGGTGCAGACCGTCGAGCGTGTCTCCGGCTGGCGGTACTGGGATCTGGTCAACGGCACCCTCACCTCGCCGGACGGACGCGCGTTCGTCCTCGCCGAGCGCCCCGCGGGTGGCGTCTTCCCGTTCCAGGCCGGCCGCGCCGCGAACGGCGTGACCCCCGACCTGGGCGCTGGCGTGGGCTTCGCCTGGGATCTGTACGCCCGCGACGGCTCCCTCGCCGGATCCGGTCGGGGCGACCTGACGGCGCGCCTGGTCCCGTCCTACCGCTGTGCGTGCGGCGACGGCCTCGTCACCCTGGGCGAGGAATGCGACGACGCCAACCAGCGCGACGGCGACGGATGCTCGGCGCAGTGCACCCTCGAAGCCCATTGCGGCGACGGGATCGTCCAGTCGCCCGAGACCTGCGACGACGGCAACACCACGTCCGGGGACGGGTGCGATCGCACCTGCCAGGTGGAGCCGGGCGACACCGACACGGACACCGACGACACGGACGCGGGCAGCGACACCGACACCGACACCGACACGACGCCCGGCGAGACCGACTCAGGCGACGATACCGACTCGGACACGATTCCCGGCGACACCGACACCGACTCGGACACCCTCCCCGGCGACACCGACTCCGGCAACGACACCGACACAACGCCCGGCGACACCGACTCAGGCGGCGACACCGACACCGACACCGTCCCGGACGACACCGACACCGACACGACGCCCGGCGACACCGACTCCGGCCGCGACACCGACACCCTCCCAGGCGACACCGACTCCGGCGGCGACACCGACTCGGACACCGTCCCGGGCGACACCGACTCCGGCGCGGACACCGACACAGACACCGTTCCGGGCGACACCGACTCCGGCGCGGACACCGACACAGACACCGTTCCGGGCGACACCGACTCCGGCGCGGACACCGACACGGACACGGACTCCGACGGCGACACCGACACGACGCCAGGCGACACCGACTCCGACTCGGACAGCTCCGCCGGCGACACCGACACCGACACGGACACGGACACGGACACGGACACGGACACGGACGGCGACACCGACTACCGACACCGACACGGACACCGACACCCTCCCCGGCGACACGGACTCCGGCGGCGACACCGACTCGGACACGATCCCCGGCGACACCGACTGACGGACGACGGCACCGACACCGACACCGACTCCGACACCGCGACACGACACCGACCTCCCGAGGCGACACCGACACCGGCACGCCCGCGACACGGCCGACCGACCGACACCGGCGGCGACACGGATTCCGACACCGACTCGACACCGAGCGACACCGACTCCGACACCGGGACACCGACCCGGCGACACCGACTCCGACACCGACGGGACACCGACACCGACACCGTCGAGGCGACACCGACACCGACACCGGCGGTGACACCGACACCGGCACGGCGACACGGACTCCGGCGCTCGACACGGACACGGGCACGACCCCGGCGACACCGGCTCCTCGACTCCGGCGACACCGACTCGGACCGACACCGACTCCGGCGGCGACACCGACCCCTCCGACACCGACACGACACCGACACGACCGCGACCGGTGGCGACACCGACTCGACGGTTCCGCGACTCGGACACGACAGCGATCATCGACACCGACCGACAGGCGACACCGACTCCGGCGTCGACACCGCGCGGCACGACTCCGGACGACACCTTCGGGCGACACCGACTGCGGCGCGACACCGACGACGGCATCGACACCGACCGACACCGACCGACACCGACCGGACACGCTGGATCGACACCGTCCGCGGCACCCTCGGCGACGGCGGCGACGACTCGGCACGACACCGACACACGATCCCCGGCGACACGCGACACCGGCACTCGATTCATCGACACCGCACCTCGACACCCCGGCGGCGCACCGACACGGACACGGTCGCCGCCGACACCTCTGACACCTACGTGCCCGGCGGCGACTCCGGCGGCGACACCGACGACGTCCCGTGGCGAGCCGGCGACACCGACGACACCGACTTCCGACTCACGACTCTGGCGACACCGACACCGACACCGACACCCTCCCCGGCGACACGACGACACCGACACCTTCCCACCGACACCGACTCGACACCGCCGCACCGACGATCGACACCCGACACCGGCGACACCGACCGACCGACACCGCGGCGGCGACACCGACTCCGACTCCGCCGCGGACACGGACTCCGATACGACCCCGACCGACACCGACACTGGCGTCGACACCGACACCGACACCCTCCCCGGCGACACCGACTCCGGTGGAGACACCGACACGGACACCCTCCCCGGCGACACAGACTCCGGCAGCGACACCGATTCCGACACCACGCCCTTCGACACCGACTCGGGCAGCGACACCGATTCCGACACCACGCCCTTCGACACCGACTCGGGCGGCGACACCGATTCCGACACCGTTCCCTTCGACACCGACTCCGGCGCCGACTCGGACACCGACACAACGCCGACCGACACCGACTCTGGCGGCGACACCGACACCCTCCCCGGCGACACCGACTCCGGCAGCGACACCGACTCGGACACGATTCCCGGCGACACCGACTCCGGCAGCGACACCGACACCGACACCCTCCCCGGCGACACCGACTCCGCCCCGGACACGGACTCCGATACCACCCCGACCGACACCGACTCTGGCGTCGACACCGACACCGACACTCTCCCAGGCGACACCGACTCCGCACCGGACACGGACTCCGACACGACCCCGACCGACACCGACTCTGGCGTCGACACCGACACCGACACCGACACCCTCCCCAGCGACACCGACTCCGCCGCGGACACGGACTCCGATACGACCCCGGCGGACACGGACACCGACTCTGGCGGCGACACCGACTCCGACACGGTTCCCGACGACACGGACTCCGGCGCGGACACGGACTCCGATACGATCCCGACCGACACCGACTCCGGCGCGGACACGGACACCGATACCAACCCGACCGACACCGACTCGGACACCGACACGATCCCCGGCGACACGGACTCCGGCAGCGACACCGACACGGACACGAATCCCGGCGACACGGACTCCGGCAGCGACACCGACACGGACACTGTTCCCGACGACACCGACACGGACACGACCCCGACCGACACCGACACCGACACGACCCCCTACGACACCGACACCGACACCGACACCACGCCCGACGACACGGACACCGACACCGACTCCGACACGGACACCGACACCACGCCCGACGACACGGACACCGACGTCCCCGTCGACACCGACTCCGGCGGCGACACCGACACGGGCGACACCGACACCGGCGACACCGACGCCGGTCGCTGCGGGGACGGCGTGCTCGACCCCGGCGAGGGCTGCGACGACGGCAACACGCTGTCCGGAGACGGCTGCTCGGCGACCTGCGACGTGGAGGGCGTGTGCCACGACGACCTGGGCGTCGCGGGCGACTTCAACGTGTTCGTCTTCGACGACCTGTCCGGCTTCCCCGACGTCGAGGGTCGCGCCGCAGCGGGCGGGCAGGTCCGCGCGAGGTCGTTCGCCGTCGGCTTCGGGGACCCGGGCGGGCTCGTGCTGTTCGGCGACACGCTGGACCTGCACGCCGGTCAGGTCTACGGCGACGCCGTCTACGCGACCGCCGCGGTCTCCGACGGCGTCACCTACGTCGGCGGCACCCTGTCGCAAGGCGTGCCGCTCGACGTCCCCACCGAAGCCGCGACGCTCACGAGCACGTCCGCCGCCTGGGCCGCGCTGCCCGCCAACGGCCAGACGCTCGTCGACAGCTTCCCGCCCGTGTCGCTGGTGCACCTCGTCGGCACCGACCCCGTCCACGACGTGTTCGACCTCGACGCCAGCGTGCTGGCCTCGACGGTGGCGCTGTCGATCGACGTGCCGCCGGGCGCCGACGTGCTCATCAACGTCCGCGGCGCCGTCGTGGTCGCCCGCAACTTCGGCCTGGGCCTGAACGGGGTCGACGCGGACGGCGTGATGTGGAACCTGCCCGAGGCCACCTCGTTGACGCTGCAGGGCGTGGGCTGGCGCGGCTCCATCCTGGCGCCCCACGCCGACGTCGTCTTCGACAACGGCCAGATGTACGGCACGCTCGTGGCGCGGTCCGCCACGGGCACCGGCGAGTACCACCGCGCGCTGTGGACCGGCACGGCGCCGTGCCCGCCCACGCCCGTGCCGCCGCTCCCTGCGCCGCCCCCGACCCTGCGTGACACCTACGACGTGGACGACACGGGCGCGGGCTGCACGCTGCCCACCGCCTGGTGGGCTGCCCACCACGCCGACGCGGCCCCGACCGACGCGCTGCCGTGGCCGCTGCCGAGCGGCACGGTGCTCTGTGGTGAGACCTGGCTGTCCTGGATGCAGCGCACCGACGCCTCGGCGACGACGGCGCTCGGTCGGGCCTGGATCGCCGCCACCCTGAACCGCACGCAGGCCGACGCCCCCGCCCGCGTGCGCGACGCCCTCGACGCCGCTGCCGCCCGCCTCGCGACCTGCGTGTCCGACGCTGGCGACGGCGCCACCGCGCATGCGTGGACGGTCACGCTGGCGCGCTACAACGACGGTGCCCTCGGCCCCGGCACCTGCGACCCGCTCCCATGAGGTCCGGCATGACCTTGCCCAAGCTCACCGCCTGCGCCGTCACCCTCGCGCTCGGCGGCGTCGCCCACGCGACGCCGGTCTTCACCGGCAACGTCGCGCTCGACTTCACCGACCCGGAGACCATCGACATCGTCGACCCCGGCGATCTCGACGTCGGCATGCCCGTGCCCCCGTTCCTCCCGTCGACGATCTCGGGCAACGACATCGCCCAGCTCCGGCTGTTCTACGAGCCCGCCACGGACGTGCTCTACGTGGGCATCGACACCTTCGGCATCGCGCTCGACGTCGACGGCGACGGCGATCCGGCGGGCAGCAGCCCCGCGCTGCTGTCGCTCGCGGCGTTCGACGTGCCCGACATGGGCGGCACCGAGTCGTTCTCGGTGTACTTCGACCTCGACGAGGACGGCGTCTACGACGTGATCGTGGGCGTGGCGAACGACGACGACGTGCTCGGCTTCCAGATCGCCCGCTTCAACGGCAGCCCGTTCGCGCCGGCCTTCGCCTTCGGCACCAGCCTCGGTGCCCAGCACCCGGTGCGCCTGTTCGCCAATCCCTCGGCCGCAGCACCCGATCTGGAGTTCACCCTCGCCCACTTCAGCCAGCTCCCGTTCAGCGGACCGGCCGACCTCGCCCCGTCGTTCCGCGTCAGCGCGTTCATGGGGTCCCTGTCCGACGGCGGCATCGGCGAGGACACGATCGTCGGCATCCCCGCCGTCGTCCAGCCATGCGGCGACGGCCTGCCGGGCCCCGGCCAGGAATGCGACGACGGCAACCTCACCAACGGCGACGGGTGCTCGTCGACCTGCGCCCTCGAGTTCTGTGGCGACGGCATTCGGCAGCAAGGGCTCGGCGAGCAGTGCGACGACGGCAACGACGTCGACGGCGACGGCTGCACCACGACCTGCGTGCGCGAGGTCTGCGGCGACGGCACCCTGCAGCCCGCGCTCGGCGAGACGTGCGACGACGGCAACCGCACCAGCAACGACGGCTGCTCCGCCACCTGCCAGGTCGAGCGCTGCGGCGACGGCGTCCGTCAGGCCCAGGAGGGCTGCGACGACGGCAACAACGTCAGCAACGACGGCTGCTCCGCCACCTGCGAGGCCGAGGTCTGCGGCGACGGCGTGGTCCAGGGCCCCCGCGGCGAGACGTGCGACGACGGGAACACGGTCAGCAACGACGGCTGCTCGGCGACCTGCCTGCTGGAGCGCTGCGGCGACGGCGTCCGCCAGACGCAGGAGGACTGCGACGACGGCAACACCCGCGGCAACGACGGCTGCTCCGCGACGTGCGCCCTCGAGTACTGCGGCGACGGGATCCGGCAGACCGGCATCGGCGAGCAGTGCGACGACGGCAACGAGGACAATGACGACGGCTGCTCCGGCACGTGCCGCATCGAGCGGTGCGGCGACGGGGTGCTCCAGCCCGGCCTGGGCGAGACCTGCGACGACGGCAACACCCGATCCGGCGACGGCTGCTCGAGCACGTGCCTGAGCGAGTGCGTCTCCGACACCGACGGCGACGGCGTCTGCGATCCCGACGATCAGTGCCTCGGCAACGACGCGAGCGGCGATCCCGACGGCGACGGTCTGTGCACCGACTACGAGACCTGCGATCCGGGCGAGCTCGTCGGCTCCTGCACCGATCCCGACGACGCCGACACCGACGACGACGGCCTGTCCGACGGTGACGAGCACAAGGGCGAGGGTCCCCTCGCCCCCTGGGGCCCGACCGACCCCAACAACCCCGACACCGACGGTGACGGCGTGGGGGACGGCACGGAGGTGGGGCGCACGACGCCGCTGCCCGACACCGACCTGTCCTGCCGTGTCGACGCCCGGCCCTGCTTCGTGCCCGACGCCGACCCCGGCACCACCACCGACCCCAACGACCCGGACTCCGACGACGACGGCCTGCCCGACGGCGACGAGGACGTCGACAGCGACGGCAGCGTCGACCCCGACGAGACCGACCCGAACGACGCCGACAGCGACGACGACGGCGCGATCGACGGCGACGAGGTGCACGGCACCGGCGGGTGGGATCCCACCGATCCGCTCGATCCGGACAGCGACGACGACGGCCTGCCCGACGGGCTGGAGGTGGGTGCCGACACCCCGCACCCCGACACCGACCTGTCGTGCCGCGACCAGGGTCGTCCGTGCTTCGTCCCCGACACCGATCCGACCACCACCACCGATCCGAACGACGACGACACGGACGGCGACGGACTGCCGGACGGCAGCGAGGACGCCGACCGCGACGGCGCGGTGGACCCGGGCGAGACCGACCCGTCGGACGCCGACACCGACGACGACGGCCTGTCCGACGGAGACGAGGTGCGGGGCACCGGCACGCTCGGACCGTGGGGACCGACGGACCCGCTCGATCCCGACAGCGACGACGACGGCGTCGGCGACGGCACCGAGTCCGGTGCGACGTCCCCGACGGTCGACACCGACACCCGCTGCCGCGTGGACGGCCACCCGTGCTTCGTCCCCGACGCCGACCCGACGTCCACCACCGACCCCAACGACGACGACACCGACGACGACGGGCTGCTCGACGGGGTCGAGGACGGAGACGCTGACGGCATGGTCGATCCGTCCGAGACCGATCCGAACGACGCGGACACCGACGACGACGGCTTGTCCGACGGCACGGAGGTGCTCGCCCTCGGCCCGCTGGACCCGTGGGCGCCCACCGACCCCCTCGACCCGGACAGCGACGACGACGGCGTGCGGGACGGCACCGAGGTCGGTCTCCAGCAGCCCGATGCCGACACCGACCTCGGCTGCATCGTCGATGGCGTGCCCTGCTACGTGGCCGACGTCGATCCCGACACCCTCACCGACCCGAACGACGCCGACACCGACGACGACGACCTGTCGGACGGCGACGAGGACGTCGACGTCAACGGCGCGCGCGCTCCCACCGAGACCGACCCGCTCGATCCCGACACCGACGACGACGGGTGCACCGACGGCCGCGAGGTGCTCGTGCTGCACACCGACCCGCTCGACCCCGACACGGACGACGACGGCCTGAAGGACTGCGACGAGGTCGACGTGTGGGGCACGGACCCCAACGACCCCGACACCGACGACGACGGCCTGCGCGACGGCTTCGAGGTCCAGATCGGCACCGACCCGCTCAAGGGCGACGTCAACCAGGGCAGCGGCTGCGACAGCACGGGTGGCGCGCCGACGGCGTGGCTGGCCCTGCTGGGCGGTCTGCTCGGCCTCGCGCGTCGACGCCGCCCCCGCGCGGGGCGCGCCGCCGGCCGCTGACGGATCAGCGCAGGCCCGGCACCACGGGCACGCCCGGCGCCTCGGCGAGCGCGTCGTCCAGATCGAGCTGCTCGACCCCGTCGGCCCCGCGAAGGCGCGCGACGACGGCGTCGTGCAGCGGGCTGTCGCGCCGCACGAAGTAGTAGTGGCGCTGCTCGCCCTGCTTGCGCGTCACCGACGCCAGCTCGAACGTGCCCGAGCCGAGGTAGGCGCCGACCACGCCCCACCGCGCGGGCTGGTAGCGACCCGGCGACAGGATCATCACCAGGTCCGGGTCGAGCGCCTCGAGCCAGGGCAGCGACAGCCCCTCGTGGGCGATGTGCTCGGAGTTCAGCCCAATGGCGTCCACGGCCGTCCACTGCGCGTAGTACGGCAGGGCCCCGCTCTCGCTGACGAACATCGTGCCGTCGAGCCCGCGGAGCGCGCGGCCCATCGCCACGCGGTCGGCCTGGGTGCGGGTGATCGCCTCGGCCTGCGCCCGCGGCAACAGCGCGAGCGGCCACACCACGGCGAACGCGAGCAGCGCGAGCCGAGGTCCGCGCAGGGTGAGGAGCCCCTGCGTGGGCACGCCGGCGGCGATCACGTGCGCGAGGGCGACGAGCAGCGGGGTCCACCCCGGGTAGACGAAGCGCCACTGGAAGCCCTGCACCGGGTGGATGGTGCACAGGTAGAGCAGGAACACACCCGTGGCGGTGAGCAGCGGCAGGACGGGACGCCACGCCTGCCGGCGACCGGTCGCGTCGGTGCCGGCCAGCAGCAGGGCCGCCAGCGTCAGCGTCGGCAGCGCCGGGAGCACCAGGAAGGCGGCCACGTAGCGCACCGCGCGGCCGTCCAGGCCCGCGCTGCTCTTGAGGTAGAACGTGTTGGGCAGCCAGTGTCCGAAGTAGGCGTGCCGCGCCACCATGTAGGCCACGCCCGCGGCCACGAACGGCAACGACCAGCCCACGAACGCCCGCGCCCGATCGCGCCGACCGTCCGCGACGAGCAGCGCCACGACACCCGCCGCCGTGACGGCGCCGAGCACGACGGCGTCCGGGCGCGTGAGCGCCGCGCAGAACGTCAGCGCATACCAGCCGACGATCGCGCGTCGACCGTCGCCTCGGACCACCCGCACGGCGAGGTGGGCCGCACCCGCCGACAGCGCCGCCCCCCACGTGGTCTCCATCCCCTGCTCGGTGAGGAGCGCGAACGCGGGGCTCGCCGCCAGGGCCGCGAGGACGACACCCGACAGCGCGGCATCTGCCCGTCGCCCGATCCACGCCAGCAGCGCCAGGAGTCCCAGCCCGGCACCCACCGACAGCACCTTGGAGCACGCCACGGGGTCGAGCCCGAGCGCGATGAGCGGCGCGTGGACCAGCACCCACGACATCGACGTGAAGCCCTCCACCGGATCCTCGCCGAGGTTCCACGTCAGCTCGCCGTGGAGCGCGAGGTTCTCGGCATAGCGGAACGTGATGTAGGCGTCGTCGAGCACGAAGCCGCGGAACAGGGAGCAGAGCGCACCGAACACGACGGCGGCGACGGCCAGTCGTGCCAGCCACGGCATCCGGCTCATGGGGCCTCGTCCGACGACGCGTACCCCACCTTGTCGAGGAGCTTGAGCAGCTTGTCGTCGTCGGACCGATCGACGGCACGCGCGCGCGCCGCCTGCAGATCCGCGACGGCGGCGTCGAGGGCGACCTGCTCCTCGGCGGTCGGCGGCAGGGGTCGCAGCTCGTCCGGGTCGTCCACCAGGTCGAACGCGTGGGCCTGTCCGACACCGCCGAGCAGCTTGCGGGTGGTGGACGGCCAGAGGGCGACGGTGTCGGCGAACGGGGCGAGGCTGCTGCGCGGGCCGAGGTCGACGGCGTAGCTGCGGGGCGCGGCCAGGTCGTCGGGGAGCGCACCGCTCGTGATCAGCGAGAACGTGACCGCGGTGGACACCGGCTCGGGGAGCACGACCTTGCCCTTCGCGGTGGTGTCGAAGAACAGCAGCGGCACCCGGGTCACGCCCTCCCAGGGCAGGCCGTCGTGGCGGACCGTGTCGTGCTCGCCGAGGTTGACGCCGTGATCGCTGGTGACCACCACGCGCACGCCGTGGTCGCCCAGCCCCATGCGCTCGAGCACCTTGACCACGCGGCCCAGCGACGCATCCGCGGTGAGCACGGCGTGGTCGTAGGCGTCGCCCACCTGCTGGAGCCACGCCCGACGGGCCTCGCCCTTGAGGTCGCCCGCGGCGAACCGCGCGTAGGTGGGGTCGGGGGTGTCGAGCGCCGACCCGAACACCACCGCTTCCTGCGCCGACACCCAGCCGAGCCCGTCCGGGATGGGCGGGTAGGGCTCGTGGGCGTCGAAGATGTCGACCACGAGGAACACCGGGCGCGTGGCGTCCACCTGGGCGAGCTCGTAGCGGAGCAGCTGGGCCATGCCCTCGTCGCGCAGCGGCGACACGAGCGCGGGCGCCACCTTGACCCGATGGAAGCCCTCGGTGAGCCCCGAGGCCTTCTTCAGCAGCGGGTTGCCCGACAGCAGCAGCGTCTGGTAGCCGCGGGCCGCCATCACCTCGGCGAGCGTCGACACGCCGTCGGACAGCGGCACCCCCTTGCGGAGCATGCCGGTCTGTTCGACGCCGACCCCGGACAGCAGCGTGCCGAGCGCGGGCAGACCGGCCGGTGAGGGCGTGTAGGCATGGCAGGTCATCGCCGAGCCCCGGTCGCGCAGCAGCGACAGGTTGGGCGACGTGGGCCGTTCGTAGCCGCAGCTCGACAGGCGATCCGCGCGCACCCCGTCCAGCACGACCAGCATCACCAGCGCGGGCGTGCCCTCGGGCAGCTCGCCGATGCGGGGCGCGTCGACCAGCTCGGACGCGAGCCGCGGGGAGCCCTCGGGGATCTCCCCCGGCGCCATCATCGGCATGCCAGGGTGCGTCAGCTGTCGGTTCGACCGCTTCGGGCTCGGCTTTCCGTCACCGAAGAGCCCGCACCCGACCAACGAGGCGACGACGGCGAGGCGCAGCGCGCGAACCATGACCCACCCGGGGGTTGGAGGCACCGCACCCTATCCCATGCGGATCCCGGATGGACGCGTCGCAGGCGCGCGAGCCCGTGGGCGCGGCGGTCGCATGCACCGGGGTGTCCACGACCGCGGCGAGCGTTACCCCCGCCACCGGGACGGCGTGATGCAAGGTTCGACCGACGAAGCGCTGATGACAGCCTACGTGCAGCGCGGCGATCGCGCCGCGTTCCAGGCGCTGTTCGATCGCTACGCGGGTCGGCTCGTGTCGATGTTCCGTCGGGCCGGCCTGTCCGATCCGATCGCCCAGGACATGCTGCAGACGACGTTCCTGCACGTCCACCGGGCGCGCCAGGACTTCCGCCTCGACGGCCGCGTGCGGCCGTGGCTGTTCGCCATCGCGATGAACGTGAAGCGGGAGCACTTCCGCAGGGCCCAGCGCAAGCCCGAGGTCGCGCTCGACCCCGACCACCACCGGCAGCCGTCCGTGGCGCCGGAGACCAGCACGGCCACCGATCGCCTCGTGCGCCGGGCGCTGGCCGAGCTCCCCGACAGCCAGCGCGAGGTCATCCTGCTGCACTGGTACGAGGAGCTGTCGTTCCCCGAGATCGCCGAGATCGTCGGCGCGAGCCACGCCGCGGTCAAGGTGCGCGCGCACCGCGGCTACGAACGCCTGCGCGCCATGCTCGACCCCCGCCGCGCCGACGGCACCGACACGCCCGACGGCGACCGGTAACCCCCATGCACCCCACCCCGTATTCGTGACGATGACCACCCCGCCCGACCCCACACCCCTGCCGCTCGACGTCCGCGACGCGCCCGACGCGCTGCCCGACGACGTGCTCGCCGGCCTGTTCGCGCAGATCGCGGGGCAGACGGTCGATCGCGCGCCGGGCTGGCGGGATCGCCTGCGCGCGCTGCCGTCGGCGCGCCGCCAGGCCCTGGCGCTCGCTGGCGCCTGGGTGGCCACCACGGTCTACGTGGTCGTCGTGGGTCTGCGTGCCGACCTGCGCGGCGCCACCCTCGCGTGGCAGGCGGCCCTCGCCGGCGTGCTGCTCCTCCTCGGATCCCTCGGGGTGCTCGTCGCGCTCCGGGGCCTGCACCGGCGCCCGCTGCACGACGCCCTGGCGCGATCGCTGGCCCTCGTGGCGCTTCCCGCCGTCGCGGTGGTCTTCCCGTGGCCCGGTGCCGAGGGGGCCGTGCCGGTGTCGGTCCACGTGGCCTGCGGGATCGGCAGCCTGATGGTGGCCACGATGACGAGCCTGGCCGTGCTGGTCTTCGACCGCGACGACCGGCCGCCCCCGTGGCGGGTGCTCGCGGCGGCCGGGCTCGGCGGCGTGTTCGGCTTCGTGGCGCTGGGGCTGCACTGCCCCGCCGTCCACCCGCTCCACCTCGTGCTGGGCCACGGCCTCGCCGGGGTGATGGTCGGCGCCGTGCTCACGCTCGTCACCGTGCTCCGCCGCGCCCAGGAGGGCTAGGCCTCGCCGGTGTCGCCGGCCTCCGCCGACAGGTAGATGCGGCTCTTCGACGCCGGGTACCGCGCGGTGATCGGCGCGTAGAAGGCCCGCACCTGGTCCATGTCGGCCGTCACGTCGCCCGACGGCACCAGCGCAGGACCGAACCCCGCGCGCTTGCGCCCGTAGTCGAGGAAGCCCAGGATCACGGGCACCTGCGCCTTGGACGCGATCCAGTAGAACCCGGACTTCCACTGGTCGCGGTACCCCCGCGTGCCTTCGGCCGGCACCATCAGCAGCAGGCCCGTCCCCGCAGTGAGCCGTGCCGCCGCCTGGTCGACGAGGCCGTGGTGGGCGCTGCGATCGACCGGCACGCCGCCCAGCAGGCGGTAGAGCCATCCGAACGGTCCGCGGAACAGGCTGTCCTTGCCGAGCCACGCGAACGACAGGCCCTTCGACCAGCCCGCGGCCATGGCGAAGACGAGATCCCAGTTCGAGGTGTGGGGTGCTGCGATGAGCACGGCGTTGGGCACGTCGGGGATCGACCCCTCCCACCGCCACCCCGTGAGCCACAGGAACAGCGTGCCGACCGCCCGGTGGACCGGGCTGCACCGCGCGAACTGGAACGTGGGACCGTCGGGCATCGGTCACCTCCCCCCTTCGATGGTAACCTCCCCCTGGACCTCGCAGCCGCCGGCACCATGGACCCGCTCGCCCTCGCCCGCTTCGCCTGGCTCGGTCTGTGGGAGCTGCCGCAGACCACGCTGGGCGTGCTGACCTACGTCGGACTGCGCGCGCTGGGCGACCTCGAGGAGGTCGAGTGGACCGAGGGCCGCGTCGTCGTGCGGTGCCGCAGCGTGGGCGTGAGCCTCGGCTGGTTCGTGTTCTGGACGCGCCAGCCCCACCCGGTGTTCACCCACGACGACCGCATCCGTGCCCACGAGCTCGGCCACGCCGTGCAGTCGCGGTGGCTCGGCCCGCTGTACCTGCCCGTGGTGGGCGTGCCGAGCGTCGCGCGCGTGGTCTACGCCTACGTCTACCACCGCCGCACCGGGCGACGCTGGACCGGGTACTACGACGGCTGGCCGGAGAAGCAGGCCGATCGGCTCGGCGGCGTCGTCCGGTGACCGCCTGGGTGCGGCGGCCGCTCGACGTCGCCGGTCACGGCGCCACGGTCACCGCGATCACGTCCTGGGTGGACAGGCCGTAGCCGTCGACGGCCGTCACGGTGAGCTCGTGGGGCCCGGGGGCGAGCGTGACGACCACGTGCACCTCGCCCGACGCGTCCGCCGCGACGTCGGCGACCTGGCCCTGCCGATCGGAGCGCACCGCCAGACGCAGCGCCGTCGGCGGCGACACGGCGTCGGTGAGCACGGCGTCGACCGCCACCAGGCTGCTCGACAGCACCGCCGCATCGCGCGGCGCCTGCAGGTCGAGGCCGGGCGGCGTGTCGACGTGCACCTGCACGCTGGCGGTGGCCACACCACCGACGTCGTCGCGCCCCGTGAGCGTGAGCACGTGGTCCCCGCCCGACAGGACCACGTCGGGCAGCGCGACGTACCCGAGCGCGTCGGGGACCAGCACGCCGAGTGTGCCGTCACGGTCGGAGGACCACGTGGCCTCCACGTCCGCCGACGGAGTGCGGTCGTCGACGACCACGCCCGCCAGCGTGACCGCGGTCCCGACCCGCACGGCGGTGCCATCACCCGGAGCGTCGATCCGCACCTGCGGCACCTCGTTGGCGGGGCCGACCAGGATCACCACCTCGTCGGTCGCCCGCAGGTCGCCCGGGTCGGTGACGGCGACCGTGATCCGGTGCTCGCCCTCGGGCAGGGAGACGGCACCCGCGACGACGCCGTCGCCGTCGGGTACGTCCGGCCCTTCCAGCGTGCCGGCGGCCGAGCTGCTCCAGGTGATGCGCAGGTCGTCGAGCGCGTCGTCGGCGTCGTCGACCGCGGCACGCAGCGCCACCGGCACGTCGGCGTAGTACGGCCCGACCGACGTGGGCGCGAGCAGCGTCACCACCGGCGCCGCGACGTCCTGCACCACGAGGTCGGCGAAGGCCTGCCCGAGGAAGCCTGCGAGATCCTTGACCTGCAGGCGCAGCGTGGTGTCGTCGGTGGACACGTCGGCGAGGCATCGCGTGAGGCCGTCGGCCTCGGCGAAGCCGGAACAGACGTCCCGCCAGGTGATGTCCGCACCCGAACCCGCGCCCAGCGACCACACGGCGAACAGGTGCTCGGGGGCGTCGGCGCTGTCGTGGACCTGTCCGAGCGCCTCGAGCCGGCCGGCGTCGACCACGCTGCCGTCGGTCGGCACCAGGATCGAGGCGACCGGCGCGTCCTCGGGCCGGGAGATGTCGATGGTCGGGGCGCACCCCGCGACGAGCACCACGGCGAGCCAGCGCATGGAACCTCCACCCCCTGGATAGCCCGCCGCAGCACCGACCCGCGCGACCTTCACGGCGCCGGGCGATAGCCGGGCGGCATGGACACCCCGGCTCCTTCCGTCGTCGACGCCCTCGATCGCGCCCGCGCCCAGCTCGCCCGCGAGGCGCCCGAGGACGCGCTGCGCACGCTCGCCGACGCCGTCCCGGACGACGCCGTGGCGCGGGCCCAGGTGGCCTGGATCCGCGCCCTGTGCAGCGCAGCGCTGGGCGACGTCGTGCGCACACAGGTGGCGCTGCGCCAGGCCGTCCGTGACCAGCCCCTCCCCTCCACGGCGCTGGACGACGTGGCGTGCGCGTACGCCGACGCCGTCCTCACCGACAGCGCCACCGCCGCCGCCTGGCAGGCCGTCGCCGCCGTGGTCCACGAGGGGCTCGGGCTGCCGGCGTGGGGGTCGCCTGCCGAGCTCGCCTGGCACCTCGTCGCCGCAGCGGCCGACGCCGTGCCCGTGGACGCGCGCGCCCCGTTCGTGGTGCGCCTCGCCGCGCTCCACGCCGTGCTCGGCCACCCCACCGAAGCGGCCACGCTGGCGCGCGCCGCCCAGCGCACCGCCGACGACTCCGGTCAGCACGCGGTCTTCGCCGAAGCGAGCCTGCTGCTCGCCCAGCTCCATCACGCCGAGGACGCCCCCCTGGCCCACGCGATCCTACGCCACGCCGGCCGGCGGCTGGAGCGGGTCGCCGACGCCGAGGCGCAGGCGGCCTTCACCGGGCGGGCCGCTGACCTCGTCCTGACGTGGACAGACACGCGGTCCTGAGAATCCCCGTGCTAGCGTGCGGACCGGCTGGAGGGACAGATGGGCGCGTGGGCACGGGCGGTGGCTTTCGCGGTGGTGGCAGGCGCCGTCGCCTGTGACTCGGGGTCGTTCACCATCGGCAAGGACGACGCCACCCCGTCCGACTCGGACGGGGTCGACACCGACGTCGACACGGTGGACACGAACGACACCACCGACACGAACGACACCACCGACACGAACGACACCACCGACACGAACGACACCACCGACACCGAGGATCCCACCGACACCGCCGTGGTCGCGTGCGCCTTCGACGACGGGGTCATCGGTGACCTGGCCGCGCGGGGCACGGCCGAGGTGGCCACGTCCACGGGCACGCTGCGCCTGCAGGGCTGCGACCTCGACTACACGATGTACACCCCACGGGGCGGCGCACGGGTGAGCGCGGGCGTGGTGCTCGCCCACGGCTTCTCGCGGGGCCCCGCGCAGGTCGAAGGCTGGGCCCGCCACTTCGCGTCGTGGGGCTTCGAGGTGGTGGTGCCCGCCATGTGCCACAGCTCGATCTTCGACGTCGATCACGCCCAGAACGGCGCAGATCTCGCAGCGCTCGCCGAGGACCGCTTCGCCCGTCGTCCGGTCGTCTACATGGGCCACTCCGCAGGCGGGCTCGCCGCGATCGTCGCCGCAGAGGCCGACGACGACAGCATCGGCGCCTTCGGCCTCGACATGGTCGACAACGACAACCTCGCGCGCCAGACCGCCCCGCGCCTCACGGTGCCCCTGTGGGGCCTGCGCGGCACCCCGTCCACCTGCAACGCCGACGGCAACGGCCGCCAGGCCTACAGCCGCGCGTCGATGTCCCAGCTGCACCTCATCGCCGAGGCCACCCACTGCGACTTCGAGAACAGCACGGACCTCGGCTGCACGGCCGTGTGCTGGCCTCCGCTCGGCGGGCAGGTCTCCGACGCGTCGCAGCGCGAGGCCATCCAGGCCATGAGCACCGGCTTCCTGATGTGGGTCACCGGCGCCGATCGCGACGGTCGTCAATACTGGAGCGAGGGATGCGTTCCCTACGACACGCTGGTCACGGCCGGCGTCGTCCAGTGACACGACCACGGCGGTCGTGAGAGGATGCGGGGGAGGAGGCGCCCATGACGCGGTCGTTGGTCCTGCTGCTGGCCGTCGGTTGCGCCGGCGTCGACCCGGACGGGGGCACCGACGACGGCGTCGACACCGACACCACGCCGTCGACGGCGGATGGTCCCCGGCAGCTGCTGTCGCCCACCGAGCAGGCGGTGCGGATCTCCACCGCGCTGCGCGCCCGCCACCCCACGGCCGCCGAGCTGCAGGCCGTCGCGGACGATCCGGCCGCGCTGGACGCCCTCGTCGACACGTGGCTGGACGACCCCGCCCTCGGGGCGACGATCCGGTCGATGTACGCCGAGGTGCTGCTGCAGCGGTCGGTGGACCTGAACTACCCGCCGCTGGGCCCCCTGATCGACGCCACCCGCCAGGAGCTCGTCGGTGCCGTCGCCGAAGAACCGCTCGCCCTCATCGAGCGCGTGGTCACCCAGGGGCTGCCGTTCACCGACATCGTCACCGCCGACTGGACCGTGCTCGACAGCACCGCCTCGCAGATGTGGTCGGGCCACGACTACCCGCAGGGCGCCAGTGGGGAGCAGGTCGTCCACTACACCGACGGCCGTCCGCTGGCGGGCATCCTGTCGACGAACGGTCTGTGGGCCCGTCACGTCTCGGCCGGCAGCAACTACCACCGCGGCCGCGCCAACCTGATCGCCGATGCGCTGCTGTGCGAGGACTTCCTCGCGCGCGACGTCCCGATCCCCGGCGACCTCGACCTGTCCGACGACGCCGTCGTCGCCAACGCGCTCGCGGAGCGTCCCGAGTGCGTGTCGTGCCACCAGGCCCTCGACCCGCTCGCGGCCAACCTCTGGGACTTCCACCCCGAGTACACCACGGGGGCCGTCGCCACCTCCTACCTGGCCGGCTGCGCGACGGGGGCGCCGTTCCTCGGCCTCTGCTACCCGTTCGACCCCTACCGCCCCGCGCTCGGCCTCGGTCGCGTGCTGCTGCGCCTGCGCGAGCCCGGCTACTACGGCACCCCCACCGACGACCTCGCCGACGTCGGCGCCGACATCGCCGCCGACCCGCGGTTCGCGCGCTGCACGGTGCAGCGCTTCTGGTCCTGGTTCACCGAGACGCCGCTCGAGGACGCCCCGTTCGAGGTGGTCGCGCGGTTGCAGCAGGACTTCGTCGCCAGCGGCTACGACGCGCGCGCCCTGCTGCGCACGATCGTGACCCACCCCGACTTCCTCGCCGTCGACGCCAACCGGCCCGAGCTCGCCGTGCGTGCGCCCGGCCCGCTCGTCGTCCGACCGTTCCAGCACGCCCGCATCGTCGAGGGGATCACGGGCTTCTCCTGGAAGGTCAAGGTCGACGACCTGCTGTGCACCGCGGGCCGCCTCGGCTGCTACGGCGACGTCGTGCTCGCCGAGGACGACGTGAAGGGCTTCCGCGCGATGACCGGCGGTGTCGACGGCGCCCGCGTTACCTCGCCCACCCACACGATGACGCCGGTCAAGGCGCTGTTCGCGGCGGCGCTCGCCGAGGAGGCCGCGGGGTGGGTGGTGCGGCAGGAGCTCGGCATCGGGGCGGGCACGCGCCGGCTGTTCACCCAGGTCGACGCCGACACCACCGACGAGGTCACCGTCCGCGCGCAGCTGGCCAGCCTGCACGCCGACGTGCTCGCCGAGCTGGTCGCGCCTGACGATCCGGCGGTCGACGCCTCGTTCGCGCTGTGGTCCACCGTGCTGGCGCGCGGTGGCAGCCCGCTGGAGGCGTGGAAGGCCACGCTGTCGGCGATGCTGCAGTCTCCCCAGATCCTTCTGTACTGACGGAGGTCGCGCATGGCCCTCACACGACGCGCCTTCCTCGCCGGCACCACGGCGGGCCTCGCCGGCACCCTGCTGCGGAGCCGGGCGCACGCGGCCGCGTCCGATGCGACGCGGCTGGTGATCGTGACGGCCGTCGGCGGCTGGGACGTCTCCTACGCCATCGACCCCAAGCCCGGCTCGGCGCTGGTGGACGGTCCCGAGCTCGACGAGGACGTCGACGACCCCGAGGATCGCGAGGCGGTCACCACCTTCGGTGGGCTCGACGTGATGACCAACGGGGTCAAGCGCCCCGCCGTCAGCACGTTCTTCGAGCGCTGGCACGATCGCACGGCGCTGGTGCGCGGCATCTGGGTGGGCAGCATCTCCCACGACGCGTGCCGCGTGCGCATGCTCACGGGCACCACCACCGCCACGTCCCCCGACGTGGGCGCGATGGCAGCGGCCCGCCTCGGGGCCGACACGCCCATCCCCTACATGGATCTGGGTGGCACGGCGTTCACCGGTCCGTTGGCGGCGATCAGCGGTCGCGCGGGCGCGTCGAACCAGCTCGCGTGGCTGCTCGACCGCAACAAGCGCCTCCCCGGGCCCACGGGCACCTCCTACAACCACCCGCTCTACGTGCCCGACGACCCGGCGCGCGCCGACATCCAGGCGTGGCTCGACGGCCAGTTCGCCCACACCGACGCCCGCTGGCGCGGTCACCCCGGCGCGGACGCGCGCCTCGACGACTGGGCGGTCGCCACCGAGCGCGCCCGCCGCCTGCGCGCCGAGGGCGCCGACTTCGCCACCGAGCTCGGACGGGGCACGGCGAGCTCGCTGAACGGGCAGGTCGACGTGGCCCTCGACCTGCTGTCGTCGGGGCTGTCGCGCACCGTGCTCGTCGACTCCCGGCTGCCGTGGGACACCCACCAGGACAACAGCGACCAGCACGCCCACCACCAGACGCTGTACGCCGGACTCGACCGCCTCGCCTCCGGCCTGCAGGCCGCCGGGATGCTCGACGACACCGTCGTGGTCGTGATGAGCGAGATGACGCGCACCCCGCGACGCAACGGCAACGGCGGCAAGGACCACTGGCCGGTCACGTCCGCCATGGTGTTCGGCGGTCATGTCCAGGGCGACCGCGTGCTCGGCGCCTCCACCGACAGCCTGGACGCCGGCCCGGTCGACCTGTCGACGGGCCTGGCCGACGCGACGGGCACGCCCCTTCGGTACGACCACTTCGCTGCGGGCCTGCTGGCCATGCTCGACGCCGATCCGGGTCAGTGGTTCCCCGGCACGGAGGCGCTGGGTGGGCTGGCGCGCTGAGGGACTCGCCGTCGTGGTGGTGCTGGTGGGGTGTGGCGGTGCGTCGGCGGACGACGCCTCCGACACCGACACGGTCTCCGACACCGACACCACGGACGACACCGACACCGTCGTGGACGACACCGCTTCCCGGTGCGCGCTGCTGACCTGGGACACCGTCGGGGGGCCGTTCACGCGGACCTGGTGCACCCCGTGCCACGCGAGCGAGCTCCGTGGCGACGCTCGCTCGGGCGCACCTGTGGCGTTCGACTTCGACACCGTCGAGGACGTGCTGCGCCAGGCACAGGTGATCCGCGACGTCGCGACCGGACCGTCACCGATCATGCCCCCGGTAGGCGGCCCGACCGACGCCGAGCGCGCCCGGATGCTCGCCTGGCTGGACTGCGAGACCGGTGGCTGACCGCGCGCGTTGCCCTACGGCAGCGTGTCGAGCAGGTGCTGGACGTAGGCCTGCAGGTTGGGGGTGACCATCCGGCTGACGACGGGCTGGAGCATCTTGGCCACCATGCCCCCGACGGGCATCTCGATCTCGATGCGGTGGACGTAGTGCACGTCGGTGCCGCCGTCGGCCCGGGCGGTGAACCGCGCCGTGCCCTCGCTGCCCATGTTGCCGTCGAGCGTGGACCACGACAGCGTGGCGCCGTCGATGCGGTACTGGACCGTGTAGACCGGGGTGACCGTGTAGACCCCGTGGTTCTGGGGCTGCAGGTGGAAGCGCAGCTTGAGGCCGCCGAGATCCTCGATGCGCTCCGCGCGGTCGGTGGCCGCCTCGATCGCCTTCGGATCCGCGAAGTGCGCGAGCGTGGTGGCGACGTCCGTGCGCGCCTTGAACACCTGATCGATCGAGCCGCCGAGCCGGGCCATGCACCCTCCGTTGCTGGGCGCTGGCCTAACCCATCCACCCGTCGGCGAGCCGGAGGCCGTCGAGCACCGAGGGCAACACGGCGAGGAAGGCGTCGAGCTCGGCCTGCGTGGTGGCCGGTCCCTGGCTGATCCGCAGGGCGCCCGAGGGTTCCGGGTCGCCCATGGCGCTGAGCGTGGGGGAAGGTTCGAGGCTGCCGGACTGGCAGGCCGCACCCGCCGACACGCACACGCCGCGCAGGTCGAGCGCCTGCACCAGCGCCTCGCCGGTGAGCCCGGCGAAGACGACGCAGGTGGTGTTGGCGACGCGGGGCACGCGGTCCCCCACGACGCGCCCGCCGAGCGCGCGCAGCCCGGCTTCGAGGCGCTCACGCGCGGCGACCCAGCGGGCCATCCGCGCTTGGCGCTGTTCGCTCGCCACCACGCACGCCATCCCGAACCCCACCGCACCCGGGACGTTGACGGTGCCGCCGCGCCGGCCACGCTCCTGGGCGCCCGGGAACAGCGGAGGGAACGGCTCGCCGTCGGGCAGCACCAGCGCCCCGATGCCCAGCGGCCCCCCCAGCTTGTGCGACGACAGCACGACGGCGCGGGCGCGGATGCCGGTCAGGTCGACGCGACCCGCCGCTTGCGACGCGTCGACGTGGAGCCAGGCGCCCTGGGCCTGCGCTGCCTCCCATGCTGCCTCCACCGGCTGGCACACCCCCGTCTCGTGGTTGGCCGCCATGAGGCTGACGACGGCCGTGTCGGGCGGCAGGTCGCGCACGTCGACCACGCCGTCGCGGTCGGCAGGCAGGAACGTGACGGGCACGCCGCGGCGTTGCAGCACGCCGGCGGCGCCGAGCACGCACGGGTGCTCGAGGCTGCCCACCACGAGGCGTCCCGATCGCACCTCGAAGGCACCGCGGAGGAAGAGGTGGTTGGCCTCGGTGGCCCCCGAGGTGAACACCACGCCGGAAGGCCTGGCCCCGACCAGCGCGGCGACCTGCTCCCGCGCGCGCTCCAGCGCGCCCATCGCCGCCTGCCCTGCCGCGTGGGCCGAGGACGGGTTCGTCGGGCGCTCCAGCCACGGCAGCATCATCGCCCGGACCTCGGGCAGCAGCGGCGAGGTGGCGTTGTGGTCGAGGTAGATCACGGCGCGCTCCCGGCGACGGCATGGGCGCGGAGCTTGTCGACCAGCGCGGGGCCCACCCCCGAGACGCGGTCGAGGTCGTCGAGCGTGGCGAACCGTCCCCGCGATGCGCGGTCGTCGACGATCCGCTGCGCCAGCACGGGGCCCACGCCCGGCAGCGACTCGAGGGCGACGGCGTCGGCGAGGTTGACGTCGACCGGCGGACGCGGTCCGATGCTGCCCACCGTGAGGAACGGCGTGACCTCGTCGAGGCGGTCGCCCCCCAGCCCGGACACGCGCGCGAGCTCGTCGAGGGTGTGGAACGGCCCGCGGGCGTCGCGATCCGCGACGATCGCCTCGGCGAGCCGCGCCCCGAGACCGGGCACGGCGGCGAGGGCGTCGGCCCCGTTGACGTTGACGTCGACCGGCAGGGCCACCAGCAGGGGCTGCCCGGTGGGCACCACCCGCACGCCGTCCGGGCTGACCCACACGCCGTCGCCGGCGAACAGCGGCGTCTCGGGCACGCCGTCGGCGATGCCGCCAGCTGCCTCCACGGCGGCGGCGAGCGTGGGCGGGTCGACGAGGTAGGTGCCGGGGGCTGCGACCTGACCCGACACCTCCACCAGCAGGCCGCGCGCGGGGTGCGGCGTCCACCACGCGCGCGCGAGCAGCACGGTGGCGATCACCAGGAACAAGAGCACGAGGCCGAGGACGCCACGCTCCTCGGTGGCGGCCGGCTCCCGGCGGAGGTGGACGCGGTCAGCCACGGAGCGCCGCTCCCCACGCCACGTGCCGCGCCCCGAACGCTCGCCACGTGGCCACGCGCCCGCGCCCGTCGGGGGCGTGGGCGAGCGTCAGCTCCAGGCGCTCGTCGGGGAGCGCCTCGGGGTGCTTGTCGGCCCACTCCACCACCGTGACGCCGATCACGCCGATCACGTCGTCGAGCCCGGTCTGCACGAGGTCGGCGGGGTCGTCGAGGCGGTACAGGTCGGCGTGGAACAGCGGGAGGCGCCCGCTGTCGTGCTCGGCGAGCAGCAGGAACGTGGGCGACTGGACGGGGCCGCTCACCCCCAACGCCGCAGCGAGGCCCTGGGTCAGCAGCGTCTTGCCCGCGCCGAGGTCGCCCTGCAGCGCGAGCACGGCCCCGGGGAACGCGGCGCGGCCGAGCGCTGCGCCCAGGGCGTGCGTGGCGTCGGGATCGGGCAGGTGAAGCGTCGGGTGCGTGTCCATCGTGACCGGATGCCGCCGGGCGGGGCCGACGTCAAGGAAGTCAGGCGCCGCTGCTGTCGAGCAGCGTCTCGACGGCGTCGGGGACGGCGGCGGCCACGTCGCTCGCCGTCCAGCCCTGGCTGCGACGGGCCGCCAACCGCTCCCCCGCCTGTCCGTGCACCCACGCGCCCAGGCGCGCGGCGTCCCACGCAGACACCCCGCGGGCGAGCAACGCGCCGATCACGCCCGTGAGCACATCGCCCGAGCCGGCGGTGGCGAGGACGGCGTCGCCGGTCGGGTTGATGCTCACGGGGACGCCGGCGCGCGCCACGAGCGTCCGCGGCCCCTTGAGCAAGGCGACGTCGCCGCGATCGGCGAGGCTCCGCACGGCTCCGAACCGGTCGGCCTGCACCTCGACCGTGGCGCGGTCCAGCCAGCGGGCGGCCTCCCCGGGGTGTGGGGTGATCACCCGCGGCGCCGCGCCTGCGCCGTGCGCCGCCACCAGGCCGTCGGCGTCGGCCACCATCGGCAGACCCGCCTCGTGCCACAGGCCCTGCAGCGTGTCGACGACGTGCTGGGCCAAGGGCCCACCACCCCCAAGGCCCGGTCCGAACGCCACGGCCGTCGCCCCGTCGAGCGCCAGCGGCGCACCGTCGTAGCGGTCGCCCGGGCCCACGACACGCACCATCACCTCGGGCGGCAGCGCCCCGAGCCGCGGAAGCACCCCCTCCGCCACCGCGAGCGTGACCAACCCGGCGCCGGCAGCGAGCGCGCCACGGCACGCCAGGACGGCCGCCCCGGCCATCGCGGTCGACCCCGCCAGGACGAGCAGGTGTCCCGACCGGTGCTTGTGGTCGCCGGCGGCACGTCGAGGCCAGCAGGGCGCCAGATCGGCGGCGTCGGGCACCTCGGCGGTGCGGCGCCGCGGATCGAGGCCGATGTCGACGACCACGATCGCACCGCACAGGGCCGGGCCCTGGCCGGTGTACATGCCGGGACGGGCGCCGCCGAACGTCACCGTGAGGTCGGCGGGCGCGCACAGCGCGTCCTCGCCCCCCAGGACCACGCCGGTGTCGGCGTCGAGACCGCTCGGCACATCCACTGCGACGCGAGGCCCGGGGTGCTGGACCAACCAACGCACCAGGTCGGCGTACGCCCCGGTGAGGGGGCGGTGCAGCCCGGTTCCGAACAGCGCATCGACGGCGATCGCCCCCACGCCGACGTCGAGGTCGGTGACGGTCGCGAGCTCGGTGACGCCGGCGCGCAGGGCCGCGCGCCGCTGGATGCCCGCGTCGCCGGGCGAGGTGTCGGACGTGGACACCACGACGACGGGCAGGCCCCACGTGGCGAGCCACCGGGCCAGGCCGTAGCCGTCCCCACCGTTCTGACCGGGCCCGCACAGCACGACGATCCCGCGCGCGGCGGCGTCGGGCCAGCGCTCGACGAGCGCCATCGCGACGCCGCGGCTCGCCGTCTCCATGAGCGCGATGCCCGGCAGGCCCAGGCCGTCGATGACCGCCCGATCCGCAGCGCGCACGGCGGCGACGTCGTAGACCGGCCTCATCCGAGCGCCTCCTGGCAGGTGCGGGTGAGCGTGGTGCTCCACGAGGCCACGTCGTCTGCCGACGGTCCCTCGACCAGCACGCGGAGCACGGGCTCCGTGCCAGAATACCGCAGCAACACGCGCCCGCCGCGCAGCCCGGCCTCCGCCGCTGCCACCTCGGCGCGCACGTCGGGGAGTGCATCGAGCGGGGGGCGACGCGCCACCCGGACCTTCGTCAGCCGGCGGGGCCACGGCGCGAACGGCGCCCACACCGCCGAGAGCGGGTGGCCGAGGGTGCGTGCGCAGACCAGCGCCGCCAGCCCGGTCGCGAGGCCGTCGCCGCCGGGGAGTGCGGGGTGACCGAGCAGCACGTGACCACTCTCCTCGGCGCCGAGGTCCACGCGTCCGTCGCGCAGCAGCGCGGCGAGGTGGCGGTCGCCGACCGGTGTGCGGACCACCTCGACCGACGGGAGCTGGCCCTCCAGCGCCCACGTCGACATCACGGTGACCGCGAGGCGACGGACACCGCGACCGGCGACGAGCACGGCCGTGAGCGCGTCCCCGGGCACCACCTGCCCGCGCTCGTCGACCAGCACGCAGCGGTCGGCGTCGCCGTCGACGGCGATGCCCGCGTCCGCGCCGAGACGCCGCACCTGCGCGGCGAGGTGCCGCGGGTGCTCGCTGCCCACGCCGTCGTTGATGGTCCCCTCGCCCGCGCCGGTCACGTCGACCCGCACCCCGGCGGCCCGCAACCCGTCGAGCGCCGACGCGACCGCCGATGCGGCGCCGTGGGCGAGGTCGACCACCAGGTGCGTGCCGGCGAGCGACGTCCAGGGCCCGGCCGCCGCGGCCACCGCCGCCCACCAGGTCTCGCGGGCCGACGACGCCCCGTGGTGCCACCCGTCACCGCGTGCGGTCGACGGCGCCGCACACCGCGTCTCGAGCCAGGCGGTGCGTGCGTCGTCGGGCTTGTGGCCGCCCGGTCCGAGCACCTTGAAGCCGTTGTCGCCCGCCGGGTTGTGGGAGGCGGTGACCATGACGCCCGTGGCCCCGACGCCGGCGGTGGCGCGCGCCGCGAGCACCGCGCCCAGGCCGCCGCTCGGGAGCACGCCGGCGTCGACCACGCGCGCCCGTTGCCCCGCGGCCCCTGCGAGGACGGCGTTCGCCAACGACGCGCCGCTGGGGCGCGTGTCGCGTGCGACCCACACCTCCACACCGGCGTCGGGTGCCGCGGCGTCGCTCGCCCAGGCCGCCGCCGCCGCGCCGACCCGCACAGCGCCGTCGGGGTCGATCGGCCACACCCCCGAGGGTCCGCGGATCCCGTCGGTGCCGAACGCCACCCCGCGTCCCGCACTCATCGCCGCACCAGCTCCACGGCCGGCGGCGGATCGGCGACCGTCACCTCCTCCGGGTCCGGGACGATGATCTCGTAGCGGGGCGGTCGATCCGCGTCGTAGGTGGCCGTGTAGTGATCGGCGTCGGCGTCCCGCGGCAGCTCCACCTTGGCGATCACGTGGTCGAGGCGCATGCCGAGCAGGACGTCGCTCGGCCCGACCACCTTGATGGTCAGGCGCTCGCTGCCCGGCGCGGGCTCGTAGGCGAAGTCGGTGAGCACGACCGGCACGTCCTGGATGGTCTGCTCCCGGGTGAGCGAGGTGATCACGACCTCGGCCTCCCCGTTCCACGGCTCCACCGTCTCCACACCGCGGGGGAGATCGAGCGCCACGGGCACGGCCCGGGACTCGGACCACCCCGAGATGTCGAAGGGCATCGAGCTGATCTGGGTGAGGGCGTCCACGATCTCGCGGGGCCCGCTCACCTCGACGACGTCGGGCACCACGCGGGTGACGCTGACGGCGTGGGCCTCGGCCGGCCGCCCCACGCGCGCTGGCGCGACCGGCACCATGCGTCGCGTGCGCTCGTCGAGCGACACCTCGACCACCTCCGGGCTGTAGGCGACCACGGTGAGGCCACCGGGCATCCCGTCGATGTCGATGGCGTCGAGGCGGATGGCGTGCCGCCCCACGCCGGCGTCGCGAACGTCGACCACGATGCGGGGCCGCTCGCCCTGGGCGCGGCGGATCAGGGCCCGCGGCCCCTGCACGATCACGTTGGCGCTGTTGAGCAGTGGCGGCACGCTCACGAGCTCGTCCGGCACGCGGTAGGCGAGGCCCACCCGCACCGTGCCCGTGTCGGTGGTCTGGCTCTGGACCCAGAACCACGCCGACAGCGCGACGAGCACCGCCAGCAGCTTGGTGGCCTTGTCGTCGGTGATCCAGGTCAGGACGCGGCGGACGTGCTCAAGCAGGGGCCACCTCCGCCGCCGGGTGGGGCACCTGGCCGAGCGCCTCCTGGAGCTTCTGCCGCAGGTCGTTCGGGTCGCTGACCGGGTCGACCTTGCCGTCGGTGACCACGGCCACGGTGCCGCGCTCCTCCGACACGAGCAGGCACACCGCGTCGGTGCGCTCGGTCAGGCCGATGGCGGCCCGGTGGCGCGTGCCGTAGACCTTCGGCAGCCCCTTCGACAGCGAGATCGGCAGGAACACGCCCGCCTTGGCGATGCGACCGTGGCGGATCACCACAGCCCCGTCGTGCACCGGGCTGGTCGGGTGGAACAAGGCCTGCAGCAGCTCGGTGGTGACGATGGCGTCGAGCGGGTGGGCGCCCTCGCAGAAAGGCTCGAGCTCGGCGTTGCGCTGCAGCGCCACCAGCGCGCCGATCCGACGGCTCGCGAGCGCGAACACCGCCTTGATCACCTCCTCGACGAGGTTGGCGTCGGTGAGGCCCTGCGGGTTGGTGGAGCCGACGAACACCGTGCCGCCGGCCTGGGCGAGCACCCGCCGGATGTCCTCCTGGAACAGGATGATCAGCGCGAGCACGGCGTAGACGAACAGGTTGTCGAGCACCCAGTGCAGCGTGGTCAGCCCCAGGGCCGAGCTCAGCAGGTAGACGAAGCCGAGCAGCAGCAGGCCGATGAGCGACTGGAAGGCCCGCGTGCCGCGGAGCACGCGCAGCACCATGTAGACCGCGGCGGCGAGCAGGCCGACGTCGACCCAGTCGATGACCGACGCGGTGCCGAGGGGGCTCGTCGCCAGCCAGTCCCACCACTCACGCATCGACGCACGCCCGGTACACGCGCAACGCCTGTATCGTGGCGGCGACGTCGTGCACGCGCAGGATGCGGGCACCGTTCGCGACCGCCGCCAGCGCCGCCCCCACCGAGCCGTGCACGCGCGCCGCGGGGTCGGTCACGCCGGTGAGGTCACCGATGAACCGCTTGCGGCTGGCCCCCACCAGCACCGGATGTCCCAGCGCCAGCAGCCGGCCCAGCCCGGCGATGAGGCGCGGGTTGTCGGCCGAGGTCTTGGCGAAGCCGATCCCCGGGTCGAGGATCACCCGCGACGGGTCGACGCCCGCGGCCACCACGCGCTCCACCGCGGCGGCCAGCGACGCGGTCACCTCGCCCACGAGGTCGTCGTAGGCGGTGTCGTGCTGCATCGTACGCGGCGTGCCACGCAGGTGCATCAGCACGAGCCACGCCTGCGCCCGCGCCACCAGCGGCGCCATCTGCGGGTCGGCGGCCGCGGTGACGTCGTTGACGACCGTGGCGCCCGCCGCGAGCGCCTCCCCCGCCACCTCAGCCTTGGACGTGTCCACCGACAGCACGGCGTCCGGCAGCCGCGCGCGCAGGCCGGCGATCACCGGCACCACCCGTGCGCACTCCACAGCCGCCGGGACCGGCTCGGCGCCAGGACGGGTGGACTCCCCGCCGACGTCGAGCCAGTCGGCCCCTTCGCCCCACAGGCGCACGCCGTGGGCGATGGCGGCGTCGGTGTGCGCGTGACGACCGCCGTCGCTGAACGAGTCGGGCGTCACGTTGACGATGCCCATCACCAGGGGCCCGTCCGGACCGAGGCGACGGGAGCCGGGCAGCGCGCCGCGCGCCGCCGCCCGGTCAGACACCCTTGGCGAACGTCAGCCCGGACATCGCGGGCGCCACGGGGCCGGCCTCGGCGACGAGGTTGGCGAACTCCTCGTGATCGAGCGACTCGCGCTCGATGAGGTTCTGCGCCACCTTGTGCAGCACGTGGATGTTGTGGGTGAGGATGGTGCGGGCCGCGGCGTAGGCGCGCTCCAGGATGTCCTTGACCTCCTGGTCGATGCGCTTGGCCGTCTCCTCGCTGAAGTTGTTGCCGCGGCTGAACGTGCGGCCGAGGAAGGGCTCGCCGTCGTCGTCGCCCCAGTTGACCGGGCCCAGCAGGTCGGACATGCCGAGGTTGCACACCATGTGGCGCGCGATGCGCGTGGCCTTGAGCAGGTCGTTGGACGCGCCGCCGGTGACGGCGTTGAGCGCGACCTCCTCGGCCGCACGCCCGCCCATCATCATCGACAGCTGCTTGAACATGTCGTCGCGCGTCATGCTCAGGCGATCCTCGGACGGCAGCGTCCAGGTGACGCCCAGGGCGCGACCGCGCGGCACGATCGTGATCTTCTGCACCGGGTCGTGGCCGGGCAGGAGGTGGGCGACGATGGCGTGGCCGGCCTCGTGGTAGGCGGTGTTGCGCCGCTCCTCCTCGGGCATGACCATCGACCGGCGCTCGGGGCCCATCACGATCTTCTCGCGGGCCTCGAGGAAGTCCTCCATCTCGACCTGCTTCTTGTCGCGGCGCGCGGCCAGCAGGGCCGCCTCGTTGCACAGGTTCTCGAGGTCGGCGCCGGAGAAGCCCGGCGTGCCCTTGGCCGCCACGTCGAGCTCGACGTTGCCGGCCAGCGGGATGCGGCGCGTGTGGATCTCCAGGATCCGCTGCCGGCCCTTCACGTCGGGGTTGGGCACCACGATGCGACGGTCGAAGCGGCCCGGGCGCAGCAGCGCGGGATCGAGCACGTCGGGCCGGTTGGTGGCCGCGATCATGATCACGCCCTCGGTGCCCTCGAAGCCGTCCATCTCGACCAGGAGCTGGTTGAGCGTCTGCTCGCGCTCGTCGTGACCGCCGCCCAGGCCAGCGCCGCGCTGGCGGCCGACGGCGTCGATCTCGTCGATGAAGATGATGCACGGCGCCTGCTTCTTGCCCTGCTCGAACAGGTCGCGGACGCGGCTGGCGCCCACGCCGACGAACATCTCGACGAAGTCGGAGCCCGAGATGCTGAAGAACGGCACCCCGGCCTCGCCGGCCACGGCACGGGCGAGCAGGGTCTTGCCGGTGCCCGGCGGACCCATCAGCAGCACGCCCTTGGGGATGCGACCGCCCAGGCGCGTGAACTTCCGCGGGTCCTTGAGGAAGTCGATGATCTCCTCGAGCTCCTCCTTGACCTCGTCGATGCCGGCGACGTCCTCGAAGGTGAAGCGGCGGCTGCCCTCGGACTGGATCTTCGCCCGGCTCTTGCCGAAGTTCATCGCCTTGCCGTTGGCGCCACCCTGCAGGTTCCGCACGAACCAGAAGAACAGCACGACCATCACGATCAGCGGCAGGATCGTGAGCGCGACCGTCCACATGAACGTCTGGTCGTCCTCGTCCTCGAACGTGCGCGGCACCTCGTACTCGTCGAGCAGGTTGAGCATCGGGCCCTGCTCTTCGGGGGCCGTCGTGGTCTTGTACTCGTCGGTGACCGTCTGGTAGTGGACGTCCTGTCCCTTGACGGTGACCTCCTTGACCCGGCTCTCCCGCACGTCCTCGACGAACTGGTGGTAGCCGACCTCGTTCTCGGTCTGCTGGTGCGGTGTGAACCCCACGAAGAGGAGCACCATCACGAGCACGACGAAGAAGACGAAGAAGCTGGCGCGAGAGGACTGTTTCATCGGTCGGGGACCCCGTGGGCACCGGAAGTCACGGTGCCGTCCCGACACCTGCGCTCCCGAATCGCTTCCGTATCCGGACCGGGCCGTGACGGCAGCCCGTCCGCGCCCGCGTCCGCGCATTGCATACGCACCTCGTCCGCGTCGACCACCACGCTGACGCAGGGTGACAGGAACACCTGACCCCGCCCACGACGCGCAGCGCCGAGGATGGCGTCGAGGTGGGCGCTGGTGGCGTCGGGTGCGCGGACGAGCAACGCGCGCCGCACCAACGGCTCGGGGGCCGAGGCCACCCAGGCGGTCGTCAACGGACCGGTGCCGGCTGCCTCCTCGGCGAGCCCGGTGAGCAGGGCGTCGTCGGCCGCGGCGTGGCCGGCGCCGCGCGCCAGCGCTGCAGCACTCCCCGGCCGCAGCGCCTCGATCAGGGGGAGCAGCTCGTGGCGCACCCGGCTGCGGAGGTGGTCCGCGCCCAGGTTGCCCGGGTCGGTGCGCCACACGAGCCCCTCGCTGCACGCCCACTGGTGCAGGGCGTCACGGCCGACGCCGAGCAGCGGGCGGACCACCCGTCCACGCCGCCACGCCATCCCGGCCAGCGCCCGCGTGCCGCCCCCCCGCAGCAGGCCAAGCAGCGCCGTCTCGGCCTGATCGTCGCGGTGGTGGGCCAGGGCCACGCGATCGACGTCGAGGTCGGCGAACACCGCGTACCGCGCGTCGCGGCAGGCCGCCTCCGGCGCGCCCGCACCGAGATGGAGCCGCACCCGCTGCACGGGCAGGTCGAGCGCAGCGCACTGCGCCACCACCAGGTCGGCGTCCACGGCGCTGTCGTGTCGCGTGCCGTGGTCGACGGTGATGACGCCGAGCACCCCACGGTGGATGCCCGCCGTGCGGTGGAGCAGGTGCAGCAGCGCCACCGAGTCCACGCCCCCGCTCACCGCCACCGCCACCCGCTGCCCCGGGGACCACAGGCCGCGATCGACGACGGCCTGGGCCACCACGTGGTGCAGCCCGCGGCTCACCCCAGCACGCCGCTCGACAGCCGCACCAGCGCCTCCCAGTCGTCGGGGACGTCGGTGTCGGTGACGGCGCGGTTCCACTTCTCGGCCCGGCACCGGGTGCACTGGTAGTGGATGGCGATCTCGTGTCCGCGGACCTCGACCTCGAACGGGTCCATGCGCCCCCCGCAGTCGGCCGCGCGGTCGCCGGGCACGTTGTCGACGTGCAGCGACCGCAGGCAGTACGGGCAGTGGTCGCGCGCCGTACGGCCCGCAGCGGGCACGGACCGGCCGCAGGCCACACACGTGAACGCCTCGTCCATCCGGATCGGGTTGTGGCGCTCCCGCGCCTCGGTCTCCCGGCCCAGCGAGCGGCGCAGCAACCGCTTGCCGGGCCACCCCACCGCGTCGTCGTCGAGCTCGACGCCGGCCGCGCGGCCCCGCGCCACCAGCGCGGCGCGCAGCGCGGCGTCGCCATGGTCGTCGAGCCACTTGCCCAGGCGCTTGAGATCCTTCGGCCCACGGGCTGCCGCCTGCAGCGCCGCGGCCCGCTCGGGGGCCGGCTGGGAGGGGTCCTGCCAGATCGCGTCGCTCACGGTGTCGCCTCGGGGGTGCGCTCGATGACCACGTCCAGCACCCGGTCACCCGGATCGAGGCGCTGCACCACGTCGAGGCCGTCGGTGACGACGCCGAAGCGGGTGTAGCCACCCACCAGGTGGGGCTGGGGCGAGGTGGTGACGAACCACTGGCTCCCCCCCTCGTCGGGCCCCGACGTGGCCATTCCGAGCGCGCCGGTGACGAACGGCAGGCCCGAGGTCTCGTCGGGCAGCAGCCACCCGGGTCCGCCGAGGCCGTCGCCCCGCGGATCGCCCGACTGGACCACGAACCCGGGCACCACCCGGTGGAACGTCGTGCCCGTCCACGCCACGTCGGCGTACGCGCTGTCGGCTCCGAAGCCCTGCTCGGCGAGCCAGGCGAACGTGGCCACGGCCAGCGGCGCCGTGTCCGGATCGAGCGCCAGCCGGAACGTCCCCTCCGTCGTCGACACCACGGCGCCGCGGATCCGTCCGATCGAGGCGAGATCGCGCGGCAGGGCGCTCGGTCCCGGCTGGCTGGGCGGCACCGGCGGAGCGGCGTGCCCCGAGCGCTCCAGGATCGCTGCCGCGCGTGCCGCGACCCCGGCGCGGCCCTCCGACACCCGGGCGGTCAGCGCGTCCACGGCCGCCGACGACAGGGCGCGGCCCTTGTCGACCCCATCCTCGACCGCGCGCAGCACCACCACCATCGACGCATCCGGCCACGATCGACCGGCGAGCGCCAGCAGCCGGGTCCACGCCTGCACCGTGCCCGCCTCTGCGAGGTGCTCGGACAGGAGCTCGGCCACCGCCGGATCGGGCGACTCCGCGAGACGGTCGAGCACACGGTCGTCCGGCGCGTGGGCGAGCAGCGCCGCCGCGGCGGCCGACCGCGTCGCGGGGCGCGTCGCGCCCACGGCCTGCTGCACCACGTCCTCCCACGCCGACGGGCTCCCCTCCCCGGCCGCCACGGCGCGCCGCGCGGCCTCGTCCGCGTCGACGGGCGGTGGAAGCGGCGCGCGCTCCGCCACCCGCAGCGTCAGCCAGGGATCGCCCTCCGCACCGAGGCGGCGCAGGTCGTCCTCGGTCCACACCAGCGGCGTCGTCGTCGCGAGCAGCGCCGTCTTCGCGAGGCGGTAGGGCTGGCCGAGCACGCCGAGCACCCAGGTGTCGACCCGCGCGCCGTGCAGGTTCGCGGCGAGCACGGGGACGAGCCAGGCGCGGCTCGCGTCGTCGGGCAGGCGCGCGTAGGCCTGGAGCAGGCGCCGGACCAGCGGCGGGGACAGGTCGGTCGGCTGGGCCCGGTAGAGCGCGTACGCCGCGGCTGGCGCCACCGCGGACGGGAAGCGGTCGACCATGCCGACCAGCGTGGGCACCGCACGGGACACGTCCACCGATCGCCGCGCCAGCAGGCCGAGGGCCAGCGCGGCCGCGGCGGCCTCTTCGCCCGGACCCGAGAGGTGGGCGACCACGAGGTCGACGTCGGCCGCGTCCCCACACCGACCGAGCGCCCGCAGCGCCACGGCCGCCAGCGCCGGGTCACCCTCGACCGCGAGACGCTCGCGGAGCACCGTCGCGCCGCCCGGCGTGGTGCCGAGCGCCACGTAGGCCTCGCGACGCACGTCGACGGCGGAGAGCCCGGCCAGCAAGGTGAGCCGTTCGAGCGCCCCTGCGTCCCGCAGCCGCCCGAGCGCGCGCGCCACCTGGGGGAACACGGCGTCGTCGTAGGGACCGGCGAGGAGCGTGTCGAGATCCCGCGACCACTCCGCCAGCGCCACCTGCTGCGGCGTGAGCGCGCCGTCGCCTGCCACCGCCACCGCGAGCCCCAGCACCCAGCCGAGCACCATCTGCGCCTCCGGACGGGCCGTATCCCGGTGGGCAGCGGCGGACGTGCACCGGGCCACCGGCTACGTCGCCGGTGGAGGCGGCCGGTTCCGCCCCACGAGGTCTCCATGACGCGCGACCGACGCCTGCCCCGCCCGTTCACGACCGTGTTCGCCGTGCTCCTGTTCTGGCTCCTGGGGTGCTCCGGCGCGCTGGAGGGGCTGCAGCCCGTCCCCCCGCCCGGCCCTGAGTGGGTCGGCCACTGGGAAGGACCCGGCCTGCGCATCGACATCGACCCGACCGGCCAGGTGCGGATCGAGGACACCACCGACGGCGCCACCACGCTGTCGGCCCCCGCGCGGTCGTGGGAGGGCGACAAGCTCGTCCTCAACGCGCTCATCGACATCGACTACGCGATCGACGAGCGCCCCTACGAGCGCGACGGCACGTGGCGCATGGTGATCGACGGCGTGCCGCTGCAGCGCACCACGCCGGGGTGGGCGTCCGAGACCGACGGGCCGCTGCCCGCTGGTGTCGGCGACACGCCCGAGGACGGCCCGGCGGATCCGATCGGCGCCGACAGCGACGGCTGACGCGACGGTCAGCGCGCGAGCCGCTCCACGGTCTGGCGCACGAGCCCGGGACCGCCGAACACCACGCCCGTGTACAGCTGCACGAGGTCGGCGCCCGCGTCGAGGCGCGCCTGCGCGTCGTCGGGCGTCATGATGCCGCCCACGCCGATGAGCGGGAGCGCGTCTCCGGCGCGCGCGCGGATGCGTCGACACACGTCGGTGGCCTTGGCCGTCAGCGCCGCGCCGGAGAGCCCGCCGGTCTCCTGCGCGAGCGGGCCGTGGACGCGATCGCGATCGAGGGTGGTGTTGGTGGCGATCACACCGTCGATGGCGGCGTCGGCGACGGCCTGGAGCGCGTCGTCGAGGTCGGCGTCGTCCAGATCGGGCGCGAGCTTGACGGTGACCGGCACACGGCGGCCGAGGCGCTCGGTGCAGGCATCGCGCGCGGCGACCACGGCGGTGAGCAGGGCGGTGAGCGCCGCCCCCGTCTGGAGCTTGCGCAGGCCCGGCGTGTTCGGGCTCGACACGTTGACCGTGAGGTAGTCGGCGACATCGGCGAAGGCGTGGACGAGCGCGGTGTAGTCGGACGCCGCCTCCTCCAGCGGGGTGTCCTTGTTCTTGCCGATGTTCACCCCGAGCACCGTGCCGTAGGGACGGGCGGGCCCGAGCCGACGGTGCACGACGTCGGCGCCCTCGCTCGGGAAGCCCAGCCGGTTGATCAGGCAGGCCTGTTCGGTGAGCCGGAACACGCGCGGGCGCGGGTTGCCGGGCTGGGGCTTGGGCGTGACCGTGCCGATCTCGACGTGACCGAAGCCGAGCGTGGCGAGGCCGGCCCAGGCACGCGCCCCCTTGTCGTAGCCGGCCGCGAGGCCCACCGCGTTCGGGAACGTCAGCCCCATGAGCGACACCGGGCGCTGCGTCCGCGGTCCATACATCGTCCGCAGCGCGGCCCGTCCGGCCTCCGTGGCGCCGGCGACGGCCAGGAGCTGCAAGGCGGTGTCGTGCGACCGCTCCGACTCCAGCAGGAACAGCGCGTCGCGCAGGACCCGGTCGATCACGGGGCCCCCGGGCCGGGCGCGGTGGCGGCGAGGAAGGCACGGACCTCGGCGGCTTGCGCCGCAGCGATCGCGCCCGCGCGCTCCCACGCGTCGAGCAGATCGGCGAGGTGGAAGACGGCATGCAGCGTCACCCCCAACCGCGCCATCGTCTCCGCTCCCCCGGACCCGCGGTCGATGAGCACCACGCAGTCGCGCACCACCAGGCCCGCGTCGGTGAGCTTGGGCAGGTTGTCGACGACGGAGCTGCCGGTGGTGGCCAGGTCGTCGAGGACCACGGCCACCTGCCCCTCGGTGAACACGCCCTCGACCGCGGCCTTGGTGCCGTAGGCCTTGACCTCACGCCGTGGGTAGACGAGCGGCACGCCGGTGGCGAGCGACACGGCCGTGCCGATGGGCAGGCCCGCGTAGGGCAGCGGCGCGAGCACGTCGTAGGACAGCCCGCCGAGCACCCGGGCGTAGGCGCGCGCGACCTCCGCGAGCAGCGCCGGGTCGCCGACCAGTCGCCGCAGGTCGAGGTAGATGGGCGACGTCAGGCCGGACTTGAGCGTGAAGCTGCCGAGCTTGACGCATCCGGCGCGCAGCAGCCCGGCGGCCACCGTGTCGAGCGCGGGCGGCGGGGTGTGGGCGTCGCGCGCGGCGCGCATCGCCTCGACGAGCGCCACCGCGGCGGCGCGCGGGTCGTCGGCCTTGCTGATGCCGCGCGACACCGGGATCAGCAGGCCGAGCCCGTCGTCCCGCAGCCCTGCGGCCATCGCGTCGGCCAGGCTCGCCCCCTGGGCACCCACGCCGGGCGCGAGGATCCAGGTGCGGGGCGACCGCCGACGGACCGCGGCGAGCTCGTCGGGGCGGGTGGCGCCCACCACGAGGCCGACGTTGTCGTGGGCGTTCCAGCGGTCGACGAGGTCGGCGACGCGCTCGTAGACCCGCTCGCCGGTGGCCAGGGCGAGATCCTGCAGATCGGCGCCGCCGGGGTTGGAGGTGCGGCACAGGACGAAGGCGCCGCGCTCCGGATCGCCGACGAACGGCGCCACGCTGTCGCGTCCCATGTAGCCGTGCAGCGTGATGGCATCGGCGCCGAGCACCTCGAAGGCCGCCGTCGCGTAGGCCGCCGCCGTGGAGCTGATGTCGCCGCGCTTGGCGTCGAGCACCACGGGGATGTCGTCGGGGACGGCGGCGATCACCTCGCGCAGCGCCGCCACGCCGTCGGGGCCCAGCGCCTCGAAGAACGCCGCGTTGGGCTTGTAGGCCGCCGCCACGTCGTGGGTGGCCTCGATCAGGCGCAGGCAGAAGGCCCGCGCGGCCTCGGGCGTGGCCGCGTCGAGCTCGGCGGCGTGCGGGTCGAGGCCGACACACAGCAGGGAGTCCACGGCACGGCAGCGGTTCTCGAGGCGCGTGAAGAAGCTCATGGTTCTCCTGGGTTCACGCGCGCCCGAGCACCATCGCGAGCAGCGCCATGCGCACGTACATGCCGAACGCGATCTGTCGGAAGTAGGCCGACCGTGGGTCGGCGTCGCACGCGGTGTGGATCTCGTCGACACGGGGGAACGGGTGCATCAGCACCGCGCGCGCCGGGAGGTGGCGCATCGTGTCGGGGGTGATGACGTAGGACCCCTTCACGGCCTCGTAGGCGGCGGGGTCGGCGAAGCGCTCCTTCTGGACGCGCGTCATGTAGAGCACGTCGACGCCGCCGATCACCTCGGCGAGGTCGCGGTGCTCGGAGTGCTCGACGCCCGCCTCGACGAGATCGGCGAGGACGTCGTCGGGCATGCGCAGGTCGACGGGCGACACGAGCCGCAGCGTGATGCCGAAGTGGCGGGCGAGGCGCGCCAGCGAGTGGACGGTGCGCCCGTGCTTCAGATCGCCGACGAGGGCGACGGTGACGCCGTCGAGCCGCCCGAGCTCCTCGCGGATGGTGAACAGGTCGAGCAGCGCCTGCGTGGGGTGCTCCCCTGCCCCGTCGCCGGCGTTGATCACCGGCTTGCGGGCGACGACCGCCGCGCGGGCAGCGGCACCGACCTCGTGGTGCCGGAGCACGAGCACGTCGGTGTAGGCCTCCAGCGTGCGGACGGTGTCTTCGAGCGTCTCGCCCTTGGCCACCGAGGAGTACCGCACCTCGCTGATCGCCACGACACTGCCGCCCAGCCGCACCATCGCTGCCTGGAAGGACGACGACGTGCGCGTGGAGGGCTCGTAGAACAGGTTGGCGAGCACCTTGCCGTGCAGCAGGTCGATGGACCCGACCAGATCGACCATCGTGCGCATGTCGTGCGCGACGCGGAACACGTAGTCGAGGTCGGCCCGGTCGAACTGCTTGACCGACAGGATGTGGTGGCCCTGGAACGGGGCCTGGGCGTGCGCGCCGAACCGCGGGGCCGCCGGATCCGGATCGGGCGTCCCAGCCGTGCGTCCGGTCCCACCGTCGCTGGAGCTCATGGCGCCGCCTTCACCGACCGACCGGCCGGGCGCGCAGGCTAACGCACGTCCCCGGACGGATCCATGGAGCCGGCCGCCGCCCGATCGTCGAGCGGAGCACTGTCCTCGAGCGTCATCCACGGCGTGCCGTCCACCACGGGATAGCGCCGGTGGCACGCCCGACACACGAGCGCGCCGGGCACGTCGTCCAGCTCGCTCCGGCACCGCGGGCACACCAGGTGGGGCCGCACCCGCGGATCGCAGCCACTGACGTTGTCGCCGTCCGACGGGTCCATCGCCGCCTCCTTCCCGCCACGCTAACGACCGGCGTGGACACGCTGCACCGCTACCTGGAGGATCTGATCGCCGGCACCGACGCCCGCGCGCGTCTGGCCGCTGATCCGATCGTGTTCGCGCACCGCTACACCGACCGTCGCGACGTCGAGGTCGCGGGCCTGATCGCAGCAGGCCTCGCGTACGGCCGCGTCAGCCTGTTCCTGCCGGTGCTCGGCGACGTCTTCGCGGCGCTGGACGCCCAGGGCGGTCCGCACGCCGCGGTCGTCCAGACCACCGCGGCCACGCGCGCCGCCCTCGAACCGCTGGTCTACCGGTGGAACCGCGGGCGTGATCTGGTGTGGCTCCTCGGCGGCCTCCGTCGGGTGCTGGGGCACGACGGCCACGTCGAGGACCTGTTCGCCGGCACGGGCGACCTCGCCGCGCGCCTGACCCGTGCGGTCGACACGCTGCGGGACGCGGTGCTCGCGGAGGCGCGCGACGACGGCGCCGACGCCACGTCCTTCGAGGACCTCCCACGCGGGATCCGCTACCTGCTGCCGTCACCGCGTCAGGGGTCGGCCTGCAAGCGCTGGAACCTCTACCTGCGGTGGATGGTCCGCCCCGCCGACGACGGCGTCGACCTGGGCCTGTGGACGACGCTCGCGCCCGGCGACCTGGTGATGCCGGTCGACGTCCACGTCAGCCGCATCGCGGGCCTCGTCGGGCTGACGGCGCGACAGGACGCCTCCTGGCGCACCGCGATCGAGATCACCGAGCGCCTGCGCGCGTTCGACCCGCACGATCCGCTGCGGTTCGACTTCGCGCTGGCCCACCTGGGCATCAGCCAGGCCTGCCGCGGCGTGCGCGACGACGCCGTGTGCCCGCAGTGTCCGCTGCTGGGGGCGTGCGCCGTGGGCAGCATGGCCCCCACCCGACCCGTCAGGGAAGGCACGCGTCGTCGGCCAGCCGCGCCTCGGCGGTCGCGACGCTGATCGCTTCGAGGGCCCCCGACCATGCCTCGCCCGTGATCCCCACGAGGTGCACGCCGATGCAGGCTGTGCCGGCCTCTGCGGGACAGGGCACGCACGCGCTCGCGCCACCCGGCGCACACACGGCGTCCGGTCCGGCAGCGCCGGTGACCTGGGCGAGCGACGCGGCGGTGACGAAGCCCTGCACCTCGATCCCCTCGACGCCCGCCGCGCGCGGGGCCACACCGCCCCCGAGCGTGAGCCCGCGCCAGTCCAGCGCCCGACCGGGACGGCCCGTGGCCAGGCGGGCGGCGCCGCCGACAAACCACGGCGTCGCGTCGAACACGGCGTCGTCTGCGAGCCGGGCCAGCGGCACGCACCCGTCCTGAACCACCGCCGCGCCCCGCACGGCAGCGCCCGCCACGTCGACGCTGAACGTGACCCGCTCGGCGTCCCAGTCGCCCAGGCGCAGCAGCCAGCGGCGTCCGTCTGCCGCGATCGCGTCGCGCACCGCGCTCCCCGCCAGCGCCACACCGGCACCGGGGTCCACCGCGAACACGCTGCCGTCCACCACCGGGCCGTTCACCGCACGGCCGACGTCGGACACCGTGAACCGCGCGCGCTCGGTGTCGCAGCAGCCACGCCCGACCGCCCACCGCACGGCGGTGCCGGGCGCCACCGGCTGCGCCGGCTGGAACCAGGTGGTCAGGCCGTCGTCGGACCACGACCAAATGCCCGCGATGTCGGCCCCGCCGTCGACCGCCACGAACAGCTCGGTGACGTCCCGCGCCGGGGCGGCGAGCCGGAGCACCCACGGGCCACGGAAGAAGCCGTCCGCGGCACCCCGCGCAGGCCACACCTCGGTGACGAGGTCGCCGCAGGCCACCTCCGGCAGGGGCGGCGCGCAGTCGGTGTCGACCACGGCGGTGTCGTCGGAGGGGACGTAGTCGTTGTCGTCGACGCACGCGGCCAGCCCCCACACGCACAGGACCACCACGCCACGCATCCCGACCTCCCGGGGATCCCTACCGCGCGACCCCGTCGCCGTCGCTATCGGCCGGGACCACCGACGCCAGCAGGTGACCCTCCGCGACCGTGCGCCCGGCCACCTGCGCCGTCACGTCGAAGCGCCACAGACGCCCGGGCCGCGCGACCCGCGCGTGCAGGGCGAGGTCGTCCCCGGGACGCACGGGGGCCCGCAACCGCACCCCGTCGAGCCCCACCAGCACGGGCAGCCCCGAGGCACCGGGTTGGGACAGCCACACCAGCGCCGCCGTCTGGGCGAGGGCCTCGACGACGAGCACGCCGGGCAGCACGGGCGCTCCCGGGAAGTGGGCGTCCGTCCAGAACGCCGTCGTGGGCACGTGCCACCACGCGTCGCACGACACGCCGGGCGAGATCGCCTCGACGGTGTCGACCAGCCGCAACGGTGGGGCGTGCGGCAGCAAGGCCGCCACCGCCCGGGCGTCGAGCGCCGCGTCGCGCGCGGGCGCCATCGCGCCTACTTCGCGTCGAGCTTCTTGATGACGTCGGACGTGACGTCGACCACGTCGGACGACACGTAGATCGTGGCCTCCTTCGGGAACAGCACGGTGCAGCCCTTCTCCTTGCCCACGGCGCTGGCGACGCCCATGAGCTTGTCCTCCATGTCGGACAGGAGCGTGTTGTAGGTCTGCTGCATCTCCTGCTCGGCCTGCATCACGGTGTTCTGGAAGGTCTGGCGCTTCTCGAGCAGCTTGCGCTCCTGCTCCTGCCGCGCGCTGTCGGCCAGGATCATCTTGCGCTGGTCGTAGTCCTGCAGCTCGCGCTCCAGGTCCTTCTGCATCTTGTCGAGATCGGCCTGCTTGCTCGCGTACATCGACTCCAGCCGCTTCTGGGCGGCCTTGCCCTCCTCCGTCTCGTTGAGCGCGGTCTGGGCGTCGACCGTGCACAGCTTGAGGTCGCCCGCGGAAGCGGCGGCGGGCAGGACCAGCCCGAGGAGGCAGGACAGGAGGGTGGCGCGTCGCGTCGTCATCGATTCTCCGGGTCCGGGTGCCGGACAGTCGGCTTGGAAACGGGTGCGGGCCTGGGTATCGCCGCCCCCGGGCAGATGCCACGGACACCAACGCTCCAACCCGGTGCCCTGTTCCACGACATGCCGACGGCGGTCGGCATCGGTTCGATCAGAAGAACGACCCGATCGTGAAGTCGAACTGGCTGCGCTTCTCGTCCTCGCGCGGCGCGAGGGGGAAGCCGAGCTCGAAGCGCAGCGGACCGATCGGGCTCTGCCAGCGGATCCCGAAGCCCATGGACGTGCGCAGGTCGCGGAAGGTGATGCCGCCCTGGCCGTAGGCGTCGCCGAACGTGTTGCCCGCGTCGAAGAAGACGACGGCCTTGATGCCGGCGGGCCGGATCAGCATCGCCTCGATCTCGATGTTGTTCAGCCACAACTGCGTGCCGCGGATGATCACGCTGGTGTCGCCGCGGGTGGGGTCGTCGGACACGCTGGTGCGCACCCGCGGCCCCAGGCTGAACAGCTGGAAGCCGCGGACGCTGTTGATGCCGCCCGCGCCGTAGCGGTGGGTGAGCGGGATGATGTCGCCGTCGGTCGACCAGATGAAGCCGAGCTGCGTGTTGAACCGGAAGACCAGCAGGTCCTTGTCGGGGATGAGCGGCTGGTAGAACCGGAAGTTGGCGTCGAGCTGCACGAAGTTGAAGTCGCCGCCGAGCAGGCTCACGACCTTGTCGCCGACGCGGAAGCCGCCTGCGAGGGTGGCCGCGACGGTGGCGTAGACGCCCTTGGTGGCCGAGACGCGATCATTGCGCTTGTCGGCGATGAACGACAGGGCGAGCGACGACGTCAGGCCGTTCTTGAACAGCTCGCCGCCGTACAGGCGCTTGCGGCTGGCGTCGACGCTGCGCAGGCCGACGTCCTCGATGGTGTAGCGCAGCTGCAGCGTGAGGTCGTCGGAGCGGTCGAGGTAGCGGCCGAAGCCCAGCGACGCGCCCCGGCGGTACTCGGGGACCTGGTTGAGGTAGGCCGACTCCCGCCAGAAGCCCGACACCTGGAAGGTCCAGCGGCTGTCGAGGAAGTACGGGTCGGCGAACAGCAGGTCGATGTTGCGCTGCCGCTGGCTCCAGTTGATCGACGCGTTGACGAGGTAGCCCAGCCCCAGGAAGTTGTTCTTCTGGATGCTGCCGTTGATGGCGAAGCCCTCGGCCGTGCCGAAGCCGACGCCCAGCGAGAACGACCCGGTGGGACGCTCCGTGGCCTTGACGTTGACGTCGAGCACGTCGTCGCCGTCGCCCTTGGGGGTCGACAGCTGGACGTCCTCGAAGAAGCCCAGGCGCATCAGCCGAAGGCGCGACGCCTCCAGCAGCGAGCCACGGTACAGCTCGCCCTCGTTGAGCAGGATCTCGCGCCGGATCACCTTGTCGAGCGTGGGATCGTTGCCGGTGATGCGGATGCGCCCGATGCGCTGGCGCTCCCCCCGCTCGATGCGGAAGCGCAGGTCGGCCGTGTGGTCGTCGTGGTGGGGGATCGGGTTGGGGATGACGTTGACGAAGGCGTAGCCCCGGTCCTGGTAGAGCTGGCTCACCGCCTGGGCGACCGCACCCACCGTGGACTGCTGGAACGTGTCGCCCGTCTCGACCGCCGGGCCCTTGCGCTTGGACGGCGGTCCGGGCTTGCGGCCCTCGCTCACCCGCCACTGGGCCTGCTCGACGTCGACCACCGGGCGCCCGGCGATGATCTCGCGCACGACCTCCTCGGTGAGCCCCTCCTCCTCGCTGAAGTCGCCGCGCACGTCGATGTCGCCGATCGTGTACTGCGGACCCTCCTCGATGTGGAAGGACACGTAGATGAACTTCTTGTCGGGCGACAGGTAGACCTTGGGCGGGTCGACGCGCGCCTCGAGGTAGCCCTCCTCGAGCATCACGTACTGGACGACCTGCTGGTCGGCCTCGAGCACGTCGCGGTCGAAGGTGCCCGAGTTCGTGAGCCACGGGACCGGGCCGCCCTCCTTGGTGCGCATGTACTTCTTGATCTTGCGCGAGGGGACGTGGTCGTTGCCGGTGAACTCGACGCGCTGGACGCGCACCTTGCGGTTCTCGACGATCTTGAACACCACCTCGACGCGGTTCTCGCCCGACGGGCGGATCTCGGGGGTGATCTCGGCGAGGTAGAAGCCCTTCTCGACGTACTTGTCGCGCAGGAGCCCGACCGTCTCCTGCACCTTGGCCTCGTTGAGCACGCCGAACGACTTGACGTCGATGAGCTCGTTGAGGTCCTCCGTCTCGATCTTCTTGTTGCCCTCGATGCGCACGTCCACGACGGCGGGCTTCTCGACCACCTGGAACACGACGCGCACCCGGCCGTCGGACCGCGGCTCGAGGAGGATCTGCACGTCCTGGAAGAAGCCGGTGCCGTAGACCGACTTGAGGTCGCGGCGCACCTTGTCGGGCGTGAGCTCCTCGCCGGGGTGCAGGCCGATGCGGGCCAGCACGGCGGCCTCTTCGATCCAGCGCGTGCCGCGGACGACGACCTCGGCGATCTCGCCGCGCGCCGGCACCAGCTCGCCAGCGTGCGCCACCGGCGCGGCCACGCCCGCGACGACGGACGCGGCGGCGAGCCACGCAGCGAGCAGCGCGCGACGCATCGGCTACGCCTCCTCGAAGCGGCCGTCCCGAAGGACCAGCCGGCGCGGGAAGCGACCCGCGATCTCGTGGGAGTGCGTGACCACCACCAGCGTGCTGCCCAGCACGCGGTGGAGCTCCAGCAGCAGGGCGAACACCGACGCCGCCGTGCCGGGGTCGAGGTTGCCCGTGGGCTCGTCGGCGAGCACGAGGCCGGGCCCCATCACCAGCGCCCGGGCCAGCGCCACCCGCTGCTGCTCACCGCCCGACAGCTCCCCGGGTCGGTGTGCGAACCGGCCTCCCAGGCCCACCGCCTCGAGCAGCGTGGCGGCCCGCTCCCGGGCCTGCTCCTCGGTGCCGCCCGCGAGGCGCACCGGGATCATCACGTTGCCCAGCGCGTCGTGCTCGGGCAGCAGGTTGTGGGACTGGAAGACGAAGCCGATGCGCCGGTTGCGCAGCTGATCGCGGCGCCATGCCGCGAGCGCGCCGACCTCCACGTCGTCGAGGCGGAGCTCGCCGGACGTGGGCCGATCCAGCAGCCCGAGCAGGTGCATGAACGTGGACTTGCCCGACCCGGAGGGCCCGACGATCGCCACCTGCTCGCCACTGCCCACGTCGAGGTCGACATCGCGCAGCACGTCGATGGACCGGGCGCCCTTGGCGTAGGTGCGCGTCAGGCCCCGCGCGCGGACCGACACCCCCGAGGTGGTCGCTGCGGTGGACGTCGTCATTCGTACCGGAGCCCCTCGACGGGGTCGAGACCGGCGGCGTGCTGTGCCGGGTAGACCGTCGACAGCAGGCAGATCGCCAGCGCGGCCACCGCGACCACCACGAAGTTGGTGGCCTCGATCGTCACCGGGAGGCTGGACAGGTAGTAGACGTCGGTCTGCAGCGGCCACTGGTACCAGGCGAGGAAGCGGCAGCCCGCGTAGCCGAGCAGGGTGCCGATCGTCGACCCGACGAGGCCGATCACCGTCCCCACCAGCAGGAACACCCGCAGGATGGTGGCCGAGCTGGCGCCCATCGCCTTGAGGATGGCGATCTCGCGGCGCTTGGTGAGCACGATCATGTACAGGTTCGACACGATCAGCATCCCGGCCACGACGATGATCATGCCGAGGATGAGGCTCATCACCACCTTCTCCATCTCCAGGGCCTCGAACAGGGCCTGGTTCAGGTTCCGCCAGTGACGGGCGAAGTAGGGGTAGCCGACGGCCTCCTCGATGCGGCGGGAGATCGCCTCGACGTCGTCGATGTCGTCGACCCGGATCTCGATGCCCGTGACCAGGTCGTCCTGCTTGAGGAAGTGCTGGGCGTCGGGGATGGCCACGTAGGTCCACTTGGTGTCGTACTCGAACATCCCCGAGTGGAAGACGCCGGCCACGCGGAAGTTCCGCACCGTGGGCGTGGGCATGCCCAGCATCGACGTGCTCGACCCGAGCGGGTTGATCACCTGGATGCGATCGCCCGGCACCACGGCGAGGTCGTCGGCGAGCTCGTTGCCGAGGAGGATGCCGGGCAGGGCCTCCTCGCCGTCGGGGCCACCGCCCGTGCGGGGATCGGCGAGGTGGGTGAACACCGCCAGCCGCTCGGCGTCGGTGTGCAGCTCGCCCGACGGACCGAGGGTGAGCTGGTCGCGCACGGCGGTGACGTCGCCGGTGCGTGCCGGGTCGATGCCCTTGAGGATGACGCCGCCGGTGCTCGTGCGGCTCCGGACCATCATCTCGGCGTAGATGAACGGTGCGGCGTGCTCCACGCCGGGGACGTCCTCGATCGTGTGCAGCAGGGCGTCGTCGGCCTGCATGCCGCCCGCGCCGTAGCGCATGACGACGATGTGGGCGTTGGTGCCGAGGATCTTGTCGCGCAGGTCGATCTCGAACCCGGCCATGACGGCGAGCACGCAGTTGAGGACGGCCACGCCGAGCACCACGCCGAGCACAGACAGCACCGTGATCAGCGAGACGAAGCGCTCCTGGTGCCCGCCGCGCAGGTGCCCCACGGCGAGCCACCACTCCGCGGGCAACGAGCTGCCGTCGCGCACCGGGGGCAGGGCCCGGAACCGCGCGGCGGCCTCGGCCTGCGGGGCGGTGGGCGCCACATCGGAGGGGGGGTGTTCCATGGGCACGACACCTAGCGCACGGGCCCGCGGCAGGCGCCCCCGATGTCGGCTTCCGGACACCGATTCGACGGCGTGATCACACCGCGACGCCGAACAGCGTCCCCAGCCCGAAGGTCAGCGCCATCGCCAGCCCGCCGCCGAACGCCACCCGCAGCGTGCCGCGCAGCACGGGCGCGCCGCCCAGCCGCGACGACAGCACGCCGAGCGCCACGAGCGCAGCCACGCAGGTGAGCGCCACGCCCATGCCCCGCAGCTCCGGGGGCAGGACGGCCGCCATCCCGACCGGCAGCGCACCGCCCACAGAGAACGCGCCCGCGCTCGCGAGCGCGGCCTGCAAGGGTCGGGCGCGCAGGACCTCGGTGATGCCGAGCTCGTCCCGCAGGTGGGCGCCGAGCGCGTCGTGGGCGTGGAGCTGGCGGGCGACCTCCTTGGCCGTCTCGGCGTCCAGGCCCCGCTTCATCCAGATGCCCTGCATCTCGCGGAGCTCGGCGTCGGGCTCGGCCTCGAGCTCCCACCGCTCGCGCGCGATGTCGGCGCGCTCCGCGTCGGCCTGGGAGCTGACGGAGACGTACTCGCCCACCGCCATCGACAGCGCACCGCCGACGAGCCCCACGAGCCCGGCCAGCAGGACGGGACCGGCGGCGTCCGCGCCCACGACGCCGAGCACCAGGCTGGCGATCGACACGATGCCGTCGTTGGCCCCCAGCACGATGGCGCGCAGCCATCCGACCCGGTGGAGGCGGTGGATCTCGGGGTGGCGGGACATGCTCGCTCCTGGGCGCATCGGGCTATCCCGGCCCGACGAGGTCGGTGCCATGGTGCGACGGGTGGCGGTGGTCGGTCCAGAGAGCGTGGGCAAGTCCACGCTGGTGCGACGCCTGGCGACCAGGCTCGGCGTGCCGTGGGCGCCGGAGGTGGCCCGGGGCTGGCTCGAAGCGCGCGGAGGCGCGTACGTGGAGGACGATCTGCGCGCGATCGCGCGTGGTCAGCGCGCCGCGGAGGCGGCCGCCGTGGCGAGGGCCCGTCCCGACGGCCTCGTGCTGCTCGACACCAACCTGCTCGTCGTCCGCATCTGGTCCGAGGTCGTGTTCGGCCGCGTGCACCCCTGGATCACGGCGCACGAGGACCTGGACCGCTACGCCCTGCACCTCGTCCCCGCGCCCGACCTGCCCTGGACCCCGGACCCGCTCCGGGTGAACCCGGAGGACCGCCCTGCCCTGTTCACGCGCTACGTCGACGCGCTGGTCCAGGCCCGTGTGCCCTACGCCATCGTGCGCGGAACCGGCGACGCGCGGGACGAGGCTGCACGCGCGGCGCTGGACCCGTTCAGATGACACGCGAGAACCGCCCCGCGTCGGGCGCCAGGTAGGCGTCGAAGGCCATCGCGACGTTGCGGACCAGCAGCCGTCCCCGCTCGGGGATGCCCACCACGCCGCCGTCGATCGTCGCGATGCCCTCGGCGACGAGCGGCGCGAGCTGGGGTCGGGCAGCGTCCAGCGCCGCGACACCGTCCACCCCGTGCGCGGCCGCGAGGGCTCTGACGTCGGCCTGGTGGTTGCACGTCAACGCCGCGATCACGTCGCGCCGAAAGCGATCGTCGGCCGACAGCACCCTCCCCTTCACCACCGGGGTCCGCCCCGCGTCGAGCGCCCGGTACCAGCGGCCCAGGTGGGGCTCCATCTGCACGAACCGATCGTCGAACTGGCTGATCGCGCTGGGCCCGAGGCCGATCATCGCCGACGGGGGACGGGCCGTGTAGCCCATGAAGTCCCGCTGGAGCGTCCCCGACCGCGCCGCGACGGCGAGGCTGTCGTCGGGCAGCGCGAAGTGGTCGAAGCCGATCGGGACGTAGCCGGCGTCGCGCAGGCTGCGGTGGGCCGTCAGCAGCAGATCGAGCCGCGCCGGGGCATCCGGCAACGCCGTCGCGTCGAGGCGGGCCTGGTGGGGCTTGACCCACGGCACGTGGGCGTAGCCGAACACGGCCAGCCGATCGGGCCGCATCGACACCGCCGTCGCCAGCGTCCGCGCCAGCGTCGCCGGCGTCTGGTGGGGAAGGCCGTACATCAGGTCGAGGTTGATCGCGTGGATGCCGCGCGCGCGCGCGCCGTCGACGAGCTCGGCGACCCGTGCGGCGGCCTGCGGCCGGTGGACCGCCGCCAGCACGTCCGCGTCGAAGCTCTGCACGCCGAACGACAGGCGCTGCACGCCGGCTTCGGCGAGCACGTCGAGGTGGGCCTCGGTCGTCACCTCGGGGTCGGCCTCGACCGAGCGGACCGCGTCGGGCGCGTCGGTCCACCGCGTGGCGAGCAGCGCGTACAGCCGCCGGAGCTGACCGGGCGACAGCCACGTGGGCGTGCCGCCGCCGAGGTGGAGGCGAACCACCGGCTGCCCCGGCGGCAGGGGCAGCAGCTCGAGCTGGCGCGCCAGCGCGTCGAGGTAGCGGTCTCCCGCCGACTGCCGCCCGGCCACCACCATGTGGCAGCCGCAGTACAGGCACTGCTCCTTGCAGAAGGGCACGTGCACGTAGACCGACACGGCCTCGTCGGGACGAAGACGGGCGATCGGCTCGGTCAGCAGCCGCGCGTCGTCGACAGCCTGCCAGGCGGGTGCGGTGGGGTAGCTGGTGTAGCGCGGACCCGGACGGTCGTGGCGCAGCAGGAACGCGGGCTCGGGGAGCATGTCGGGCCTCCGGGAGACCCCGTCCAGCAAGCGCCGCGCCAAACGGGGCGCGGTCGGTCGGGCCTCACGGTGCCGCGCAACGCACCCCGACGTCGGGCAGCCGCGCCTCCGGCGCCAGGTGACCGCGGGCCGCGGCGCGCAGCTCCCAGGGGTCCTCCATCATCCAACTCCCACCGCGCTGGACGCGCTGTGTGGGTGCGTGGCCCGACGCCCCCTCGGGCTCGACATACAGGTCGGACGTCCACTCTGCGACGTTGCTGCCAAGCCCGCGGATACCCTCGGGCGTCGCGTCGCGGAGATCGGCTGGGATCGCCGGCCCGTCGAAGACGCACGGCGTGGGCTCGGGTTCGCGCCGCGGCGCCTCGCCCACCGCACGCACGGCCGCCACGAGCGCGTCGCCCTGCAACCCCTGCCAGTCCTTGCAGTACGGCACGACCTCGTCGGGCGTGTACTTGTCCTGCAGCGGGCGGGTCACCGCCAGGTAGGCCGCCTCGTCGAGCACCGCGCGCAACGCCTCCATGACGGCGCCGCACGCATCGACGAGCTGGCTGGAGCCTGCGGCCTGCGCGCGAGCGGTCGCGGCGTCGACCTGGCCGCACCGGACCGCGTCGCCCCACGCGAACCGACGCCCCTCCGCGCCGCGCGCCGCGCGCTCCCACTCGGACTCGGTGGGCAGCCGCGCACCGCGCCACGCGCAGTACCGCACCGCGCCGGCCCACGACACGCCGACCGCCGGCAGGTGCTCCCGGCCGGGGCGACGCACCGTGGCGAGTCCTCCGTCGAGCAGCACCTCGTCCGGGTCGCACCACCCGGCGTCGAGACAGGCCGCGTAGTCGCCGGCGGAGACCTCGTCGGCCTGCAGCCAGAACGCGTCGACGGTGCGGGCACGCACGGGCGCCTCATCCGCGCGGGCGTGGGGATCGTGGCCCGGTGCGTTGGGATCGGTGGCCTGTGCGCCCTGCTGGATCTCGGTCGCCGGCAGGTGGACGAAGCACCCCGCGCCCCGTCCGCGATCGCACCGCGCGGCGTCGACGGGCACCCCGTCGCGGACGACCGGATCCGCGCCCGCGCCCGGCGTGTAGGGGTCTCGGGCCGCGGCGGCTGCGTCCGACGCCGAGGGCGACGGGACCACGGGCGCCCCCTGCGGGGTGAGCCAGCCACAGCCCAGCGCGAAGCTCGCGAGGGCGACGGCGATCCAGGGGGGACTGGCGGGGGTCGGGCGCACCGTGACAGGGTAGCCCATCCGCTGCCCCGAACCGACGCCCGGGTCTCGATGTCCGCCTCCCCCGCCGCTCAGATCGTGCCCTGGCTGCTCGGTGGCGCGAGCCTCGCCGCGCTCGCCGGGAGCCTGGACGCGGCGCGGCGTCTGGGCGCCGGACGGACGGCCGCCCTCACCACCGGGATCGGCAGCGCGTGGCTGGCCGCCTGCGTCACCTGGGGACCGCAGCACCTGCCGGTCGCGTGGCTCAACCCCATCCGCGAGGGCCTGACCGAGAGCCACCTCGAAGCCGTCTTCGGCTTCGGTGTCCAGGCGGGCGCCCTGCAGCGTCAGCTGTGGGCTCCCCTGCTGCTCGGCCCGGACGCGGACCTGCGCGCGCTGGTGTCGCTGGGTCTGGGGTGGTGGGGCTGTGCGGTGGCGATGTCGATCGCCGTGCTGTCCCGCGTCGCCGGGAGCCGGACCGGTGGTGTGGCGATCACCGCTGCCGTGTTCGCCTCGCCGCTCGGCCTGTGGATGGCCACCGGCGAGACCGCCGCGCCGCAGGTCGCGGTGCTCGGCCTGCTCGGCGTCGCTCCGTTCGTGGTCTGGCGCGACGCCCACGCCGCACCGTGGGCCGCGCGCATCGCCGGCGGGACGCTGGTGCTGCTCACCGCGCTGGTGGCGACCTCCCGCGCCGAGCTCGCCGTGTTCGGGGTCGCCGCGCTCGTCGGCGGCGGCGTCACCCGCGGCGATCGGTTCCCACGGCAGCGGTCCCTGTGGGCCCACCAGGTCGACCGCCTGTGGCGCTGGGTCACGCGCCAGCCCATGGCGGCGAGCCTGATGGTGGTGGCGTGGGCGGCGATCTGCGAGCGCCTCCTGCCCGCGCCCGTCGTCGACATGCGCTGGCTCGGTCAGGCGACCTGGGCGGTGGTGGCGTGCCTGCCGATGCAGGTGCGCACGCTGACGCTGCCCGTGTTGCTGGTCGCCGTGCTGCCCCTGGGCGTGGTGGCCCTCGCCGCCCTCGGCAGTGTCACGGCGCTGCGCCGACCCGCCGAGCACGCCGCCCTGCCCGCGCTGCTGTTCTGGCTGTACGGCACGTACTACCTCGCCGGACACGGTGGCCTCTGGGGGCAGCACCGGCCCGTGTCGGGCTGGGAGCTCCTCCGCTACGCGATGCTGCTCACGCCCTGGGTCGGCGTGCTCGCCGCGCTCGGGTGGGCGCGCGTGATGCCGCGCGTCCCGGGGCGAGCCCGCGCCCTCGTCGTGATCGCGTGCCTGCTGCCGCCCTGGGGACGGGCGATGGACCTCCTGCTCCCGGTCGAGCGCGGTGACGCCCTCGCCGCCGCGTGGCCGATGCGCTGGCAGCCGCTCGACCAGACCGCCCAGCGCGAGGTGCGCGCCCTGCTCGCGCGCGCCGAGGCCGAGCCGACCTGCGGCATCCTGACGTGGGGACACGCGTGGGGCGGCCTGCCGCGCCCGGCGTCGGCGCGATGGACGCTCGGCATCCCCCAGAGCCGGACCGGCCACCTGCGCCGCACCGACCTGCCCGCCGACGCTCCGCTCGACGCGGTGTTGGACGCCTTGCACGCCCAGGACCTGCCGTGCCTCGTCGCCTGGCAGGGCATGGACTGCGCGCTGGAGGACAGCGGCGGGTGCGCCACGTTGTCGGCGCTGCCCCCGCTGGCCGTCGAGGAGGTCCCCGTCCGACGGTTCGTGCATCCGGCCCACGGGCGCCTGGCGACCGGTCCGGCGACCGTGGGCTGGCGAATCGTACCGGGGTTCGTACCGACCGGATCCTGAGCGTTCGCGCGTCGACGCGTGGTACACCGCGCCGCCGTGGGTGGTGCATGCTGACGTCCCTCCGCATCCCGGTGGTCCACGAGCCGCGATCCGTGACGACGGTGCGGCATGGCGTGGAGGTGCCGCCCGGCGACGTCGACCTCGACGACGGCGCACCGGATGCGATCTGGGCAGCTGTCGAGCGGCTGTACGCCACGGGCGTGCACCCCGCGATCGCCCTGTGCATCCGACGCCATGGCGAGGTGGTCCTCGACCGGGCCATCGGCCACACCCACGGCAACGCGCCGGGCGACGCCCCGGACGCCACCCCGGTGCAGGCCACGCCGGACACGCCGTTCTGCCTGTTCTCGGCCTCCAAGATCGTCACGGCGATGCTCATCCACCGCCTCGACGACGAGGGGCTGCTGCACATCGGCGATCGCGTGGTCGAGTACCTCCCGGCCTTCGGCCGCCACGGCAAGGAGGCCGTCACCATCCAGCACGTGCTGACCCACCGCGCCGGGATCCCCACGGTGGGCGACCGCACGATGGTTCCCATGCTCACCGACCACGCGGCTCTGGTCGACGCAGTGTGCAACGCCGCGCCGAACGCCACCGCCGGGCGGCGCCTCGCCTACCACGCCATCTCGGGTGGCTTCGTGCTCGGCGCCATCGTCCATGCGGTCACCGGCCTGTGCCTCAGCGCCTACTTCCAGCGACACGTCGCCGCGCCGCTGGCGCTGACCGACATGTCCTACGGCTGGCAGCCCGACCGCCTCGACGACGTGGCGCGCAACGCCTTCACCGGGCGCACGCTCGACCCGCTCACCCAGCGCTTCGTCCGCCGCGCGTTCGGCGTCGCCTGGGAGGAGGTGGCCGAGATCGGCAACAGCCGCGAGTGGCTGACCGGCGTGGTGCCGTCGGGCAACGTGGTGGCCACGGCCAACGACGCGTGCCGCTTCCTGCAGCTGCTCCTCGACGAGGGCGTGAGCGGCGGGCGGCGCGTGTTCGGTCGCCGGTGCGTCCGTCGCGCCACCACCGAGACCGCCTACCACACGCCCGACTTCACGCTCGGGGTGCCCGTCCGCTACGGCAACGGCGTGATCCTCGGGTCCGAGCACTTCAGCCCGTTCGGCCCGCGCACGTCGCAGGCGTTCGGCGCCGTGGGCGTCTCGGACGTGCTGTGCTGGGCCGATCCCGCGCGTCAGCTGTCCGTCGCGCTCCTCACCAGCGGAAAGCCGCTGTACTCGCGCCACGTGCTCGCGGTGGCCGCCCTGCTGCGCACGATCTCGAAGCGGTGCACCGACGTGCCACGACGCCGCGCCGCGTAGCCGCTCGCGCGGCGTTCACGCCGCTAGTTCGCGAGCCCGCCCTCGGCCCGCGCGGCCAGCCAGCTCTCCATGAAGCCGCTCACGTTGCCGTCGAGCACACCGTCGACGTCGCCAGACGTGAAGCCGGTGCGCAGGTCCTTGACCTGCTGGTAGGGCGCCAGGACGTAGCTTCGGATCTGGCTGCCGAAGTCGATCTTCATCTTGGTGGCGTTGAGCTCGTCGCGCGCGGCCAGCTGCTTGTCGAGCTCGAGCTGGTAGAGCCGCGCCCGCAGCATCTTCATCGCCTTGTCGCGGTTCTTGTGCTGGCTGCGCTCGGCGCTGCACTTGACCACCACGCCCGTGGGACGATGGATGAGGCGCACGGCCGAGTCGGTGGTGTTGACGTGCTGGCCGCCCGCACCCGAGGCGCGCATCGTCTGCATCTCGATGTCGGCCGGGTTGATGTCGATCTCGATCGAGTCGTCGACCTCGGGGTAGGCCGCGACGGCGGCGAACGCGGTGTGGCGGCGGGCGTTCTGGTCGAACGGGCTGATGCGGACGAGGCGGTGGACCCCGCTCTCGGCCTGGAGGTAGCCGTAGGCGAACGGGCCGCGGACGGCGAAGCTGGCGCTGCGGATGCCCGCCTCCTCGGCCTCGGAGCGGTCGAGCAGCTCGACGGTGAACCCCTCCTGCTCGGCCCAGCGCGTGTACATGCGCAGCAGCATCTCGGCCCAGTCCGCCGCGTCGGTGCCTCCGGCGCCGGGGTTGACCTCGATGATGGCGTCCATCCCGTCCTGCGGGCCGGACAGGAGGCGTCGGGTCTCCAGCGCGGCGAGGCGGCGCTCGAGGTCGGCCAGCGCCTCACGTGCCTCGGCGGCGGCGCCGTCGTCGTGCATCTCCTCGGCCAGCTCGATCAACGTGTCGACGTCGTCGGCGCGCTCGGCCAGCGCCTTGGCGTCGGAGACGACGCGCTCCAGCTGGCCCTTCTCCTTGAGGATGCGCTGGGCGCCCTCCTGGTCCTCCCAGAACTCGGGCAGCGCGGCCTGCCGATCCAGCTCGGCGAGGCGCTGCTCCTTGTTCAGGACGTCAAAGGTGCCCCCAGAGCGACGTGACGCGCTCACGCAGGGGGACGAGGGCGGCACGGATGTCGTCGTACATGGCAGAGCCTCGGGACCACGCGGGGCGCGGGGTCGCGCCGTCGCCGTCGTGGTGGACGGCTCGCCCTAACCGGCGACCCCTGCGCGCTCCACAAGGCCCGCCGCGACGTCGGCGCCCACCAGCGCCGTGAGCAGCGCGCGCTCTGCAGCGAGCATCGCCCCCGCGTCCTCGGGCGTCTCGTGGTCGTGGCCGACGAGGTGACACAGGCCGTGGGCGACGAGCACGACCAGCTCGGTGCGCAGGTCGTGACCGTGCTCGGCCGCCTGGCGCGCGGCGGTGTCGACCGAGACCACCAGATCGCCCAGCAGCCCGCCCACCACCGGCGCCTCCTGCTGCGGGAACGACAGCACGTCGGTGGGCTCGTCCTTGTGGCGCCACTGGGCGTTGAGCGCCTGGATGCCGGCGTCGTCGGTGACCAGCACGCTGAGCTCGGGGTCGTCGAGACCGAGGGCGGCGAGCAACCCCTCGACGTCGTGCTGGAGCTGGTCGGCGTCGACCTCGACGCCGTCTTCGATCGCGAGGTCGACGGTGCCTCCGTCGGACGTGTCGGCCGTCATCTCAGAGGTCGCCCTGCGGGAGGTTGCGCACCGACTCGTAGTCGGTGGTCTCGTCGGTGAGCTCGCCGTCGTCCTCGTTCCACAGTCCGCTGCCGCCGCTGGCGACGGCGCGCGTCTCGAGCTCGAGGGTGATGGTGCCCACCCGCGACGCCGCGGCCGGCTGCGCGGGGGCCGGGAGTCCGGGCGCCCCCGCCTGCGAGATGCCCGCGGTGTCGGGGTACTCGATGCGCTGGTGGTAGATGCCCAGCAGGACGTAGACGAACGCGTCGGCGATCACGTGGATCTCCTGGAACGTCAGCGGGCACTCGGCGAACTGGTGGTCGGCGATGACGGAGTTGATGATCCGGTTGATCATCGCGCGGATGTTCTCCTCCGTCGGGTGCTTGATCGTGCGGGTGGCCGCCTCGACCTTGTCGGCGAGCATCACCACACCCGCCTCGCGCGTGTTCGGACGCGGGCCCGGGTAGCGGAACGTGGCCTCGTCGACGCTCGCGGGGTCGTCGGCCTCCATCTGCGCCTTGGCGAAGAAGTACTGCAGCAGCCCCGTGCCGTGGTGCATGAGGATGTTGTCGAGGATCGGCTTGGGCAGGTTGTGCTCCCGCGCCATCCGCGCCCCGTCGACCACGTGCCCGATGATGATCTCGGCAGACGCCGCGGGGTCGAGGCCACCGTGCGGGTTGGCGCCTCCCCGCTGGTTCTCCACGAAGAACCTCGGCTTGATCGTCTTGCCGATGTCGTGGAAGTAGGCCGAGATCTTGGCCTGGAGGCTGTTGGCCCCGATGGCGTCGCACGCCGCCTCGGCCAGCGTGCCCACGACCACGGAGTGGTGGTAGGTGCCCGGCGCGCGCAGCATGAGCTTGCGCAGCAGCGGGTGGTTGAGGCTCGCGAGCTCGAGCATCCGGTGGTCGGTGACGAAGCCGACCGACTCGAAGATCGGGATCACGGCGAGGACGAAGAACCCCGACAGCACGCCACCGGCGAACGCGAAGCCCATCGACCACAGCGGCCGGACCGTGGTGGACAGCGACAGCTCGCCCGAGCCGCCGTACAGCTCGAGGAAGTGCAGCAGCAGGGCCGCCAGCGCGCCGAAGGCGCCCGTCCACACGCCGGCCCTCAGCACCTCGATGCGCTCGCGGAGGTGCTCGACGGACGTGGCGGCCACGAGGCTCGTGAGCAGGAAGTAGACGACGTAGAGCGCGTCGAGGCGCATCAGCAGGCCACACACCGCGGCGACGGCGACGGCGACGAAGGCGGCGCGTCGCGACCCGAGCAGGATGCGCGTGAGCATCGCTGCGCCCGCCACCGGCACCAGGAACCACACCGACTCGGCGGTGGCGTTGTTGCCGATGAGGTCGGCGATGCCCGGGCTCGACGACACCACGATGCGCCCGAGCAGGGCCATCATCCCGATGACGCCGCTGATCGCAGCCAGATCGCGCGTGCCGGTCTCCCGGTCGAAGCGATGACGGGCCGCCAGGTAGAGCGAGCCCAGCAGCAACAGCAGGAACGCGGCCGACGTCACCAGCGACAGCAGCGCCCCCTTGTCGGAGCGGCTCGACTGCAGCGCCTCGTACATCCGCGCCTGCGTGGACGTGATCTTGTCGCCCTCGCGGAACAGCGTCTCGCCGCGCTGGACCCCGATGGTCTCCATCCGCACGGCACCCTCGGCCGCATCGGCAGCCTTCGTGGTGCGCTCGGCGTCGTAGGCGAGGTTGGGCCGCACGAGCGGGCGCGCCACGCTGGCCGCGGCATCGGCCCAGGCGTCGTCACCGTCTTCGACCGCCGCGAGCGTGATCCGCCGCTCGATGTCGTCGGGCTCGACCACACGATCGAGCTCGGTCAGGCGGAACGCCTCGCGATCGGACGCACGAGGCTGGATCCACAGGTCGCGGCCGTCGTCGGGCAGCTCCTGGCGGTCGGCCAGCACGAAGCGATCCGACAGGGCCACCTCGACCCAACCGACCACGGCATTCTCGGCCTCGACGGGGAAGCCCGCGTCGGCCAGCGGCCGCACCTGGCGCTCGGCGACGTCGATGCCGAGATCACCGAGGAACGTACGCGTGGCCGCGCGCCGCTGCTCCGCCGTGGGCTCGACGGGCGTGGCGGCGGCGCCAGCTGGGACGTCGCCGGCTACCCCCTCGGTGGACCCATCGGCCGCAGCGCTGGCCGGGGTGAGCACCGAGCGTGCGTCGCGGAACGCGGCGCGCAGCCGTGCCGTGAGATCGGCGACGCTGCCGTCGTCGTAGACGTAGACCGGCGGTGCGTCCGCGCGGGCACGCGCGCGCGCCGCAGCGAAGCCGTCGAGGTCGTTGTAGACGAAGCGGAACGGTGCCTTGACCGTGCGCTCGGCGACGTCGCCCTCGTGGACCGGCTCGGTCGGCACGCGCGCCCAGTCGGTGACCAGGGCCGCGCAGACGATGGCGGTGAGCACCAGCAGCAGCCAGCGGCGCACCTCGAGATCGCGCGTGGTGCGCGACGTGCGCTGACCCCGCCCCCCGCCGGACCGGGCGGGAGGGCTGGCGCCCGGGGGCGTCGAAGGCAGCGAGGATCGAGAGGACATCGGAGGTTCCGGGGTGGCCGAGAGGCCACATCGGCACGGTGGGACGTGCCTTGTCCCCGTCGTCCTAACCCACGGTGCGCAACGGTGCGCGCACCCGGGCTGTCCGGCCCTAGGAGCGGGTGCCGCCGGGCGGCGCCTCGGCCCGCAGCGCCTTGCGCCGATCGTCGTGCTCGTAGGCTTCGATGATCGCCGCCACCAGCGGGTGGCGCACCACGTCCTCCGACGTCATCTGCGCCACGCCCACCGCCGGCACGCCCGACAGGATCCGCACGGCGTGGGCGAGCCCGCTCGTCTGCCGGTGCGGCAGGTCGGTCTGGCTGGTGTCGCCCGTGATGACCATGCGACCCCGATCGCCCAGCCGCGTCAGGAACATCCGCATCTGCTCGACGGTCGCGTTCTGTGCCTCGTCGAGCACGACGTAGCAGTCGTTGAGCGTGCGGCCGCGCATGAACGCGAGCGGCGCGACCTCGATCGTGCCGTTGTCGAACAGGTGGGCGAGCTCGTCGCGCTCGATCATGTCGCCGAGCGCATCGAACAACGGGCGCAGGTAGGGGTCGACCTTGTCGGCGAGATCGCCGGGGAGGAAGCCGAGCTTCTCGCCCGCTTCGACCGCGGGCCGCGACAGCACGATGCGCCGCACCTGCCCCCGCTTGAGGGCCGCCACGGCCGACGCCATCGCCAGGTAGGTCTTGCCGGTGCCGGCGGGGCCCAGTCCGAACACGATGTCGTAGGCGCGCAGGGCCGCCAGGTAGCTCCGCTGGTTGGGGCTGCGGGCGACGATCGGGCGCTTGCGCAGGTCCATCAGCACAGCGTCCCGGAAGAACGCGACCACGTCGGCCTGCGGGTCGGCCGTGAGGATCCGCAGCGCGTCGCGGACGTCGGTCGGGTGGACGTGATGTCCGCCCTCGGCGAGCCGCGCGAGCTCGGCGAACAGCCGCATCGCCAGGTGGTGCCGCCCGTCATCGCTGGCGAACCGCAGCACCGTGCCCTTGTGCGACACGTGCACGCCCAGCGTGTCGGCCACCCACGTCAGGTGCGCGCCGAGCTCGCCTGCGATCTCCTTGAGGACACGCGGATCTCCGACGTCCAGGGTGTCCACGCTCGTGGTCATGCCCACCTCGACGGATCACGCGCCGGCGCGATCCGCGTCCCGGTGCATCACACCGTCAGGAGACGTGTGCACCCTCGGGGCGCAGGTGCAGGAACGGCGAGCGCGCCACCACCTCGGCGACCAGGCTGTTCGGAAGCCGATCATGGTGGGTGGGACGCACGAGGAACCAGGCGCGCGCACGCGTCAGTGCCTCCAGGCGCAGCGCCAGCGCCGGCAGCTCACGATCGGGGCAGCTGACCTGCACCGACGTCTCCTCGTCGTCGACCTGCACCCCGAGCACCCGCGCCCTGTGCGCGCCGAGCTCCGCCAGCGCGGCTCCGACGTCGGCCGTGGGCACGAACAGGTGCACGTCGCTCCAGGGCTCCCAGAGCTCGGTGCCCCCCGCGGTCAGCGCCGCCACCATCGCGGCGTGCCCGGCGATCTCGAGGTGGGCATCGGTGCTCTCGAGGGCGTCGTAGGCGCCCTCGACGCACGCCACCGACACGCCGCACACCGGGTAGCCCGCCAGCGGACCCGCCTGCAGCGCCCGCTCCACGCCGCGCTGCACGCCGGGCAGGAACCGCGCCGGCAGGTCGTCGTCGTCCACGGTGGCCGCCCAGCGCAGCGCACCGAGGTCCCCGGTCGGTGCCGTGTCCAACCAGACCTCGCCGAACTCGGCCACCTCCCCGTCCGACGCCAGTCGCAGGTGGCGTCCGTGGGCACGGTGGGCCGCCCGCGCCGGCACCTCGAGGTAGCCGACCGGGCGGGGGCCCACGACGAGACGCAAGCCGTGGCGGACCCGCAGCGACGTGAGCACCTCGTCGAGCTGGCGCCTGCACCCTGCGGCCAGCACGCGCCCCGGCGGGCGCTCGACCTCGGTGACCTGCACGCTCGGATCGAGCACCACCGCGCGCGCCAGCGCCGCGTCGAGGTCGGCGGCCTTCGACGGTGCCGCGACGTCGAGGTGGACCCAGGCCATCGTCGGGCGCGGCGGCGGCGGCTCCAGGGGGACGACGGGACCATCGGTGAACGCGTCCCCAGGACGCCCGGGCAGGCCGTCCCACACCGCGACGACGTCGCCGGTCCCGGTGTAGCGGGCCTTGGACCGACGGGGCCCCCGCAGCTGGTAGAGCTTGTGGACGCGCACCGTCTCGCCGGTGCGGCAGTTGCGCCAGACCTGGTTGTCGCGCACCTCGCCGCTCCAGATCCGCACCCCCGTCACCAGCGCGTCCTCCGCGTCCAGGTGCGTGGTCACCCACTGCGCGACGAACGTGGCGCCGGCCTCGGCGTCGGCGGGACGGCGCCACGTGGTCGGATCCGGGGCGAGCCGCACGAGGCCGTCGAGCAGGGCCGCAGCGCCCACGTTCGCCGTGCCGCTGGCGAGGAACACCGGCAGCAGCTCCCCGTCGCGCACCGCGCGGGCCAGCCCGTCCCAGGCGGCGTCGGCGGGCAGCTCCAGGTGCTCCAGGTAGGTCTCGAGCAGGGCGTCGTCGGTCACCGCGATCGCCTCGACCAGGCGCTCCCGCGCAGCGTCGACCGCGTCGCGCATCGGTGACGGCACGGGCTCGGGAGACCAGGCCCCCGACCCTTCCGGGTCGTACCGCAGCACGCGGTCGGCGAGCAGGTCCACGAGGCCCACCAGCACACCGTCCTCGTGGACGGGGAGTTGGAGCAGCACGGCCCGGCGTCGGGCCACCTCTTCCATCCGCGCGACGATCGGAGCGATCGCTCCGGGACGATCGACCTTGGTGATCACGGCGCCGAGCGCGGCGTCCACGTGGCGTCCAGTCCGGAGCGCATCCTCCGCGCCCCGCTCGATCCCATCGGGCGCGGCCACCACCAGCAGCTGCAGATCCACCCCGGCGATCGCCAGGCGGGACGTGTAGCAGCCGTGGTCACCGCCGGGTGTGTCGAGCAGGTGGACCACGGTCTCGCCCCACGGCAGCCACGCCCAGGCCGGCCAGACGGTGTGGTGGCGCGCGATGGCGTCGGCGTGGGCGTCGAGCAGGCTCGTGCCTGCGTCCACCGCGCCCGGCTGGCGTACCACACCTGCCGCGTGGAGCAGGATCTCGGCGAGCTGCGTCTTGCCGCACGAGGGGTGCCCCAGCAGGCCGACGGAACAGGTCCGGCTGGCCTCCGCGGCAGGCGTGCGCTTCATGCGGGCCCCCTCCACGGCGCCAGGACACGTCGGAAGGTCCAACGCCCGAACGGTCGCACGGTTCCCCGCGCGCGCACGGTCACCCCATCCACATCATCGCGACGATGGTCACGATCATCGCCAGCAGGAACAGGGTGATGCCGAACGCGAAGCCGCCCACGAGGAGCAGGCGATCGCGCGCGGGAGACAGGGCGACCTCGCCACCGTGGTCGTCGCGGGCGGGCGCCGGAGCCGACGCGGCGGGGCTGGGCGCGCTGCGCGCCGCGACGGCCCCCGCACCCGTGCCACCCGCCAACGCGGCGTGACGCTCGGTGGGGTCGTCGTTGCCGCCCTGCCGGTGGGGACGATCGCCCTGGTAGGCGCCCGCGGTGCCGCCGACCGTGACGACCAGGACGGTCACGTTGTCGTGGCCGCCGCGCTGCAGGGCGAGGTCGACCAGCGTGGACGACGCGACCTCGGGCGTGCACCCCGCGACCGTGGCGCCGATCTCCCAGTCCTCGACCAGATCGTGCAGGCCGTCCGACGACAGCACCAGCGCGTCGCCGTCCTGCAGGGCCAGGGGCTCGGCGAACACCTCCGGCTCCAGCGGCTTGCCGTTGGACATCTTGGCGTGGCCGAGCGCGCGGGTGAGCATGCCGACGTCGGGGTGATCCTTGGCCTCCTCGGCCGTGATCATGCCGCGGTCGAGCAGGCTCTGGACCCGGGTGTGGTCGACGGTGCGCTCGATGACGTGGCCGCCACGGACGTGGAACAGGCGGCTGTCGCCCACGAGGCCGACCCACGCCTGGCGGCCGCGCACCGCCGTGACCACCGCCGTGGTGCCCATGCCGCGCTTGCCGGCCTGGCGGCCTTCGTCGAGGATCGCCTGGTTGGCGGTGAGCAGCGCTTCGTGCAGGCCACCTCGGGGATCGTCGGCGTGGCGGGTCATCACGTCGTGGATGACCTCGACGGCGAGCTGGCTCGCCACCTCCCCCGCTTCGTGGCCCCCCATGCCGTCGCACACCATGGCGAGCATCGAGCCGTCGTCGAGCCAGAACAGGCCCTGGCTGTCTTCGTTGTTGGTGCGCACCGACCCGACGTCCGTGCGGACGGCGTGGGCCAGCGGGATGCCGTGGCTGAGGCGCACGTCTTCCTCGGTGCGGGAAGGTTCAGCCATCGACGGGCACCCACGACACGGTTCCCACCTTGCTTACCACACCTGCGCCAGACGGCGGGCGGCCGATCGTCACAGCGGGACCAGGGCGGGGCGCCGCGACACCGCACCGCCCTCCGGCACGAAGATCGTGCTGCGACCGAGGCGGGAGCCTCCCGAGGCGTAGCGTCCGACGGTGAGCGTCCACGGTCCCCCCTCCACGCCGAACAACGCGAACCGCCCGGACGCGCCGGTGGCGATGGCCTCGGGATCGTAGGCCACGCCGTCCTCATCGAGGTAGCACGCCTCCGTGGTGCCGTCCTCCGGCGCCAGCGTGTCCTGGAGCTGCGCGAAGCCGTACGCCTCGATCGGCGCGAGGTCGGCCTGATCGGCCTCGACGACGTACAGGCGCGTCTCGCCGATCACCATCCCGCCGTCGCCGTCGGCCCCGGGGCACCCCGCGAACAGGGCACGCCACGACGCCGCCTCCGTCTCCGGGAGGCCCCAGATCTGCCCCGACGGCACGGTGAACGTGTCGGACAGGCCCGACTCCCCGGCGAGCGCGACCGGCACCATGCCCTCACCCGACACGACGATGTGGATGCTCTCGCCGCGCGGCGCGTCCAGGTAGAACCGTCCCTTGTCGTCGGTGACGGTGGTGTCGACCTCGTCGAAGTCCTGGTTGCGCAGCGACAGCGTGGCCCCCACGAGGGGCGTGTCGTCGTCCTTCGACGTCGTCGCGATGCCCTCGATCTCGACGGCGGTCGCACACCCCGTCAGCGCCACGGTCAGCACGGCCGGCGTCCACGCCCTCACGCGCCCTCCACGTCCAGCAGGGCCCGCGCGCGCAGCCCTGCATGGCACTGATACTCGATGAAGTCGGTGAGCAGCCACCCGCAGCCGGTCGGGACCGGCACCTCCGGCGTCTGCGCGAGCGGCGTGTGGAGCAGGGCGTCGACCTCCGCCAGCGCCGCGGCGTCGACGGCGGTGCCATGCCCGCAGTGCCCGTGCACCCCGCCCCCTGCCTCGGGGTCGAAGCGCACGGTGCCCGCCAGCGGCAGCCCGCACACCGCGCACTGGCGCAGCTGCGGACGAAGACCCGCGAACGCCAGGGCCTTGGCCTCGAACGCCACCCTGCTCGCCGCACCGGGTCCGGGATCGGCCTCCAACAGCGCGAGCCACGCCTCCAGCAGCCCGAACCCCCGGTCGCCGGCAAGGCCATGGGTCGACAGGAGGAGCACCACGTCGCAGCCGTAGGCGAGCAGCACCACGCGCCCGTAGTCCTGCCGGGCGCGCCGCGGCGCCCCGACGACGTCAGCCGTCACCAGGGTGGCCAGCTCCCCGCGCCCGCTCCGCCAGGTCGCCCGCACCCGGGTGCCCGGATCCAGCGCGCCGGCGAACCGCTTGCGGGAGGCGCGCGCGCCCCGGGCCACCACGTCGACCCGGCCGTGCGCGGCGCAGATCAGGCGGACGACCCGGTCGGTGTCGCCCAGATCCTGCCGCCCGACCACGATCGCCTCGCTCTCGTGCTCCACCCCGCCTACCCCCCGACCAGCGCCGTCGCGATCGACAGGTACACGGCGATGCCGACCAGATCGATGCTCATCGTCACCAGGGGCCCCGACGCCACGGCCGGGTCGACGTCCAGACGCGACAGGAACACCGGCACCCCGGCCCCGAGCAGGCTCGCCGCCGACACCGCCAGCACCACGGCGAGGCCGACGCTGGCGCCCACGTAGGGGGCGTTGTCGTAGCGCAGGGCCGCATACCCACCGAGCAGGAGTCCGAACGCCGCCCCCAGCACGACGCCCACGCGCACCTCGTGCCACACGAAGCGCACCGCGCCGCCGAGCTGCACGCCCCCGGTCGCGAGGCCACGCACGGCGAGCGTGGCCGCCTGGATGCCGACGTTGCCGCCCATGCCCATCACCACCGGGATGAAGCCGGCGAGCACGGCCTGCCGCTCCAGCGTGCCCTGGAACGACCGGATGAGCTCCGACGCCACCACCCCACCGACGATCGTGGCGAACAACCAGCCGGCGCGGTGGCGCACGGCGGCGAGCACGGGCCGCTGCAGCGAGGGGTCCTCGACCTCGGACAGCCCGACCATGCGGTACATGTCCTCGACGGCCTCGTCGCGCACGACGTCGAGCACGTCGTCGACGGTGACGATGCCCAGCAGCACCCCGTTCGGATCGACCACCGGCACCGCCAGCAGGTCGTAGCGGGCGACGAGGCGGGCGACGTCCTCCTGGTCGTCCATCGGGCGGACGGCGATCACCTCGCGCGTCATCACCGCGAGCAACGGCGTCGTCGGCGGGTGGACCACCAGCTCACGGAGCGACACGACGCCGACCAGCACCTCGCCGGCGTCGACCACGTAGACGTAGTGGACGTTGACCAGCTCGTCCGAGCCCCGCTGCAGCGTGCGGATCGCCGCGCCACAGGTGCCGCTGGTGGGCTGGGTGAACACGTCCGTGGACATGATCCCGCCCGCCGAGTCGGGCGGCCACGCCAGCAGGGCGGCCAGCTCGGCCTGATCGTCGTCGTCGAGGCCGGCGAGCACGCGCGCCCGGACATCGTCGGCGAGCACCCCCATGACGTCGGTGGCGTCGTCCGGTTCGAGGCGATCGAGCAGGTCCGCGACCCGCTCCTCGGTCATCTCCGCGGTCACCCGGCGGACGGCGTCGTCGGACAGGTGGGCGAGGACCGCAGCGGCCTGGTCGGGGTCGTCGATCGCCCGGTACAGCCGCCGCTGCTCCAGCCACGTCAGGTGGTCCATCGCGGCGGCGACGTCCTCGGCACGGGCCGCAGCCACCGCCTTGCGGAGCGCTGGCTCGGCCTCGCGGCGCACGAGGCGCTGCAGCGCGGCGTCGTCGCGGCTGCCGCCGCCGTCGTCCCCGCCTTCGGGCGTGCTCACTCCACCGCTCCGGTGACCACGGGGCGGCCGTCGCGCACGAACGTCAGCGTCCGGGGACGGTCCTGGTGGCCTCGCGGCGCGATCCGCCGACCGTCCAGCCAGACCCGCGCGGAGGTGAGGTCGGGCACGTCGACGCTGACCTCGTCCCGTCCGGTGTACGACACCTCCCGCCCGCCCTCGAACAGGCCCGACGCGACGAGCTGACCGTCGACCTCCACCCGGAGGCGGGCGTTGCGGAGCAGCTGGAGCTTGACCACGACCGGCTCGGCCGCGGACGGATCGGGGAGCGCCTGGACGTCGCGCCAGAGCTGGACGCCCTGCCAGGCCACCAGCACGAAGAACAGGCTGGTCGTGACGATCGCCAGGCGGCGCACCACCGCCAGCGGGACGCGTGGCGATGGGGAGCCGTCGGGGACGGGGCGGGTGGCCACCACGGGATCGGACGGCAGGTCGCCGTCGAGACCGTCGACCGTGGGCACGGGCCCCGTGGGACGCTCCCCGTGTCCCGAGGTCGCGTCGTTCCACGACGGCAGGGTGGGCGGGTCGTGCGGGCGTGGCGCTGCCGTGGCCTCGAAGCGCTCGAGGTAGCGGCGGCAGGTGCGCGCGTAGGCCGTGGCGTAGGGTCCAGGCGGCAGCAGGTGCAGCGCGCCGTCCTCGAGCGCGCGCAAGTAGTCGACCGGGATCGCGGTGGCGTCGGCGACGTCGTCCACCGACAGGCCGAGCGCCTCACGACGGCGCCGAAGATCCCGCCCGGTCGATTCGCTCATGCCGCCTCCTGCCCGCTCGACGAGCCTACGACGCGGCCGCGCCGGACGCGACCGCACACCCCGCAGCCCGGCGCGCGGCGTCGAGCCAGCCGCGATCCGCGGCCTGATCCCACGCCTTGCCGAGCTGTCCGCACGCCGCCGACACGTCCTGCCCGCGCGTCACCCGCACCGTGCAGCTCACCCCGCGCGCGTGCAGGTCGGCCTTGAACCCCCGCACCACCGCGTCGGACGGCGGCCGCAGCGCCCGATCCGGGTTGGCGTTGTAGGGGATGAGGTTGACCTTGGCGGGGATGCCGCGGAGCAGGTCGGCGAGCCGCGCCGCGTCGTCGGGCGTGTCGTTGAAGCCCGCGAACATCACGTACTCGAAGGTGATCCGCTTGCCGGGCGGCAGCGGGAAGGCGCGGCACGCCTCCACGAGCTCGTGCAGCGAGTGGCGCGCGGTGATCGGCATGATCGCCGCACGCTGGTCCTGGGTGGTGGCGTTGAGCGACACGGCGAGGTTGACCGGCAGGCGCGCCGCGAGCTCGGCCATGCGGGGCACGAGCCCGACCGTGGACACGGTGACCTTGCGGTGCCCGAAGTGCAGGCCTTCGTCGTGCAGGCACAGCTCGAGGGCGTCGGTGAGGTGGTCGAGGTTGTGCAGCGGCTCGCCCATGCCCATGAACACGAGGTTCGTGAGCCGCTCGCCCTCGGGCAGCAGCCGCCCGACCTGCAGCGCCTGGTTGGCGATCTCGCTGGCCTTGAGGTGGCGCTTGAGGCCGAGGTCGCCGGTGAGGCAGAACGTGCACGCCATCGCGCAGCCCACCTGGGACGACACGCACAGCGTGCGCTTGCGGTCGCCGTCGGGGATGAGCACCGACTCGATGGTGTAGCCGTCGGCGAGGCGCCAGAGGAACTTGGTGGTCCCGTCCTCCGAACGGAGCACCAACGCCGGCTCGAGCATCGCGATCCAGGCCAGCGCGTCGAGCTCACGCAGGACGGGCGCCGCGACGCCCCGCACCTGGTCGAAGGCGGTGATGCCGTCCTGCCACAGGGCCTTGTAGACCTTGAGCGCGCGGCCGTGCCCCGGCTCGAGGTGCGCGTCCCACCACGCCTGGAACTGGGTCCACGTCAGGCTCTTGACGTCGAGACGGCCCTGGGCGTCGCGGTGGAGCGGATGGGATCGACGGCTCATCCGCACCTCCCGGGCCCCGCGCGGCCCAGCCGACCTAGCCCGACGCCAGCAGCTCCACCAGACGGCTCGCGAGCGTGGTGTGGCGCACGTCGCCGCGCTGCTGGGCGACGGCCCGGGCCCAGGCGGACGGCGCCCCGACGCAGCAGAAGAACCGCCGCGCCCGCGTGATCGCCGTGTAGAACAGGTTGCGGCGCAGCAGGATGGTGTGGCTGCCGTGCAAGAGCAGCACGACCGCGGGGTACTCCGAGCCCTGGCTCTTGTGGACGGTGACCGCGTACGCGAGCTCGATCTGGTCGAGCTCGTCGCGGGGCCAGGGCACCGTGGCGTCGTCGAAGCGCACGGTGAGGCCGTCGGGGGCCGCCTGCACCACACGGCCGAGATCGCCGTTGAACACGCCCAGATCGTACCGGTTGCGCGTGCAGATGACCCGGTCCCCCACCCCGTAGGATCGTCCCCCGACCTGGATGCGCGCGTCCGTGGGGTTCAGCGCGGTGCGGAGCAGCTCGTTGAGCTCGCCGGTGCCCAGGGGACCCTTCCGTGTGGGGGCGAGCACGCAGACGTCCTCGACCGGATCGAAGCCCCTGGCCGGCAGCCGACGGGTGACGATCTCGACGAGCGCAGCCCGCGCCGCGTCCGTGTCGTCCCGGGCCACGAGGAAGAAGTCGTCGTGACCGGTCGCCTCTCCCGACACCGGCACCTGCCCGGCGTGCACCTGGGCCGCGCCCGCGACGATCCCGGACCGCGCACCCTGCCGGTGCACGTGGGCGAGGCGCGCGACGGGGAGCGCGCCGCTGTCGACCAGATCGCGCAACACCTGGCCCGGCCCGACGGACGGCAGCTGGTCGGCGTCGCCGACGAGCACCAGCCGGCAGGGCTTGCTCCACGGCAGGGCGTCGAGGACGGCCGCCATCAGCTTGACGTCGACCATCGACGTCTCGTCCACCACGAGGCCGTCGAGCTCGAGCGGCTGGGTGCCGCTGCGACCGAACCGGCCCGTGCCGGGCTGGAACTCCAACAGGCGGTGCAGCGTCGACGCCTCCTGGCCCGTCGCCTCCGCCAGCCGCTTGGCCGCACGCCCGGTCGGCGACGCGAGGCCCCACACCTGCCCGCGGGCCGCGGCGACAGCGAGCAGGACGCGCACCAGGGTCGTCTTTCCGGTGCCGGGCCCACCGGTGACGACGCTGACGCCCGCGGTCGCCGCACGGCGCACGGCGTCGCGCTGGGACGGATCGAGCCGCAGCCGCGCGTGGTCCTCCGCCTCGTCGATCAGGTCGTCGACCTCGGCGTCGTCGACCAGGCGGGACCGCTCGGCGAGGAGCGAGGCGACGAGGCGCTCCGCGTCGGCCAGCTCGGGCACCGCGACCGCGGGCTCGTCGGTGCGATCGACGTGCTCCAGGCGCGCCTCGGCCACGAGGCGGTCGACGGCGGTGTCGACGGCGTCCGAAGGCACGCCGAGCCGGTCCAGGCCCCGGGCGATCGCGCGCACCGGCAGGAAGCAGTGGCCGTCGTCGGAGGCGCGCTGCACGACGTGACGCACGGCCGCGGCGATGCGATCGGGGTGGTCCGGAGGCAGGCCCTGGCCGCGGGCGATGCGGTCGGCCAGCGCAAAGCCGATCCCGCCCACCTCCTCGGCGAGCCGATACGGCTGGCCGGTGACCACCGCGAAGGCGTCGTCGCCGAACCGATCGCGGATCCGACCCACGAGCCGCGGCGACAGCCCCAGGCCCCGCAGCAGGATCGTGAGCGCGCGACCGCCCGCATCGGCCGCCCAGGCCTCGGCGATCGACGCAGCGCGCTTGGCCCCGATGCCCGGCACCTCGCCCAGGCGCTCCGGCTCCTTCTCCAGCACGTGGGTCGTCTGGTCACCGAAGTGCGCCACGATGCGGTTGGCCATCGCCGGACCGATGCCGTGGACGCCGCTCGATCCGAGGTACAGGCGCACCCCGGCCTCGGTGCGCGGCGACGACAACAGCATCCCGGTGGCCTTGAACTGCCAGCCGTGGCTCGGGTGCTGCTCGAGCTCTCCCTCGAACGAGGCGAAGGGGGCCTCGCCGTCGGAGACGAGGTCGGCGAGCGTGCCGAGGGCGCCCACCACGATCATCGAGCCCTCGGTCGTCAGCACCCGCAAGACCGCCCACCCGCCGTCCTGCGCCGCCCAGAGCACGCGCTCGACGCGGCCCTCGACCCAGCTCACGACCCGCCGCTCACCGGCAGGCGGATCGGCACCGCGCCCTGGGGCGTCTGGACGCGGATCGGCGCCGGCGCGCCCACCAGCCCGGCCGACATCAGCAGCTTGGCCGCGTCCTCCACCGTCAGGTCCGTCCGCATCACGTCGTTCTCGGCGACCATGAAGTAGAACCCGGTGGTGGGGTTGGGGGTGGACGGCAGGAAGACGTTGAGCATCCGCACGCCGTCGTCGCGCCGCAGGAACCCCTCGCCGGTGTGGAACGCCAGGCACCACGTGCCGGCCCGCGGCCACTCCACGAGCACCACGCCCTTGACCGACGACGACCCCTCCGAGAGCACCGTCTGCACGACCTGCTTGCTGCCCCGGTAGAGGCTGTTGAAGATCGGCACCTGGTGGAGCCAGCCCTCGTACCAGGCCACGATCCTGTTTCCGACCCAGTTCTGCGTGAGCAGGCCGACCAGCAGGATCGACGTGGCCGTGAGCAGGATGCCGGCGCCCGGGATCTTGCGCCCCCACAGCAGATCGGGCTGCAGGTCGTCGACCCAGCCGGCCACCGTGAGGATCACGCCGAGCGAGACCGCGATCGGCACCACGACGAGCAGACCGGCCACGAACGCGGCCCGCATCCGCTGCATCACCCGCGCCCGGTGGGTGCCGTGGGACGGCGGCTCGGGTGGGAGGGTGTCGTCGCTCACGGTGAGACCTCGTACCCGCGCAGCCACCGGCTACCGGGCATAGACCTCATACTGCTCCGGCCGGAAGTGGCCCATCGGTCGCACCACCAGGCTGCGCTCGAGCTCGCGCTCGACCTTGAGCAGGTCGTCGTAGTGGGTGCTGTAGAGCAGGTCGGCCACTGCGGGGGCGCAGTTGACGAACAGCTCCTGGGCCGCCCGCAGGCGCGCGTGCTCACGACGCACCGACCGGAGGATCTCGAACACGACCGTGGCGCGGCTGCGGGTGTGGCCGCTGCCGTGGCAGACCGGGCACTCCTCGTGCAGGTAGCGATCGAGCCCCTCCTGCACGCGCTTGCGGGTCATCTGGACGAGACCGAGCTCGGAGATGGCGAGCACGTTGGTGCGGGCGCGGTCCTTGCGCAGCGCCTCTTCGAGCGCCTTGTGCACCTTGTCGCGGCTGCCTTCCTTCTCCATGTCGATGAAGTCGATGATGATGATGCCGCCCATGTTGCGCAGCCGCAGCTGGTGCGCGACCTCCTCGACCGCCTCCAGGTTGATGCGCAGCGTGGTCTCTTCGAGCGACGACGTGCCGACGAACTTGCCGGAGTTGACGTCGACCGCCATCAACGCCTCGGTCTGGTCGATCACGAGGTAGCCGCCGGACTTGAGCCACACCTTGCGCCCGAGGGAGCGCTGCAGGGCCGCCTCGACGCCGTAGGTGTCGAAGACCGGCTCGGCGCCGCGGTAGAGGTGGACGCGGTCGGCCAGCTCCGGCATCAGCTCCGACACGAACCGCTTGACGTCCTCGTGCACGACCTTGTCGTCCACGACCAGCCGCGCCACGTTCTCGCCGAACACGTCGCGCGCGGCGCGCAGCACGAGTCCCTGCTCCGAGTGCAGGAGCGCGGGCGCCCGGGCGTCGCGGGCGCGCTCGCCGATGCGCTCCCAGGTCTTGACCAGGTAGTCCATGTCGCGCTTGAGGGTGTCGACGCTGCGGCCCTCGCACACCGTGCGCACGATGAAGCCCGCCCCTTTGGGCCGGTGCTTGTCGACGAAGTCGCGCAGGCGACGCCGTTCGCGATCGCGCTCGATGCGGCGGCTGATGCCCACGTGCTCCACGGTGGGCATGAACACGAGGTAGCGACCCGGCAGCGCGATGTGCGTGGTGAGGCGCGCCCCCTTCGTGCCGATCGGGTCCTTGGCCACCTGGACCACGATGTTCTGCCCCTCCGACAGGAGGTCCTGGATCGGGGGCTGGCCCGCGCGCGAGCCGTTCTTGGACGGCACCGGCACGTCCGGGGCGTCCTCGTCGGGTGCCTCGCGATCGAGGCCGTCGTCGAGCGCCTCGCCGAAGCCCTGCTCGTGCAGGCCCAGGTGTTCCTGGTAGATGTCGCCCACGTAGAGGAACGCGGCGCGTTCGAGGCCCACGTCGACGAAGGCGGCCTGCATGCCCGGGAGCACGCGGACCACGCGGCCCAGGTAGACGTTACCGACGAACCCTCGGTCGTCCCCGCGGTCGATGTGCAGCTCGGCCACGCGGCCGTGCTCCATCACCGCCACACGGGTCTCGCGACCGGTCGTGTTGCAGATGATCTCGGTGGACACAGGATGCTCCAAGCACCCCTACGGCACACGACGGTCCCGGGATCGACGATGACTGCACGTCGTTCAACCGAGAGCCCCCTGGCGCGGGTGCAAGATGGGTAGGAGGTTGCATCTTCGGGTCGACTGCGTGGGGACGCAGCGCCCGTTCAGGCGGGGTCACGACTCCGAGGAGCCGGGACGGCGCAGCGAGATTCACACGTCCGACACCGGGGAGCAAGACCTCCGTGCGGCAGCACCCGCCCGTCACCGGCGTCGAAGCAGGCTGAACTTGAGGTACTCGCCCTCGGGGTGGCCCACGGCGACGGGATGGTCGGCAGGCGCGCACGACGTGTGGAGCCACGACCACGGCCCGCTGTCTTCCAACCCCTCGGCGATCGCGTCCTTCCACGCCTCCAGGGTCATCCACGACGTGCACGACGAGCTGGCGAGCAGCCCGTCGCGCGCCACGTGCCCGCCGAGCTGACGGTGGAGCTTGCGGTAGGCCGACCGCGCCGCGCCCGCGGAGCGCTTGCCACGGGCCAGCGACGGAGGGTCGACGATCAGCAGGTCGGGCCGCCCCACGGGGCGCCACGCGAACACGTCCGCCACCTCGAACGCGTGGGCGTCCGGGTCGAGGCCGTTGAGCCGGAAGTTCTCCCGCGCGTCGGCGACGGCCTCGGGCGCGAGGTCGACCGTGGTGACGTGGGCGGCGCCGCCGAGCGCGGCAGCCACGCTGAACCCGCCCGTGTAGGCGAACAGGTTCGTGACCAGCCGACCCGCGGCCCACCCGCGCACCATCCGACGGTGCTCCCGCTGGTCGAGGAACGTGCCGGTCTTCTGGCCCGAGTGGGGGCGCACCAGCAGCGCCATGCCGTGCTCCCGCACCACGACGGCGTCACCGACCTCGGGGCCGCGGAGCACGACGAGCCCGTCGCTGCCGTCGACCCGCGCCACGCCGAGCCGACGGGCCACGCTGCGACACCACGGCAGCGCCGCCACCGCGTCCACCACCGCATCCAGGTGGGGCAGCCACGCCGCCGAATACACCCGCACGATGGCGACGTGGGCGTACCGGTCGACCACGAGGCCGGGCAGGCCGTCGCCTGCGGCGTTCACGACCCGCCAGGCGTCGGTGTTCTCATCCAGGATCCGCGTACGCACCCGGTCGGCGCGCAGCACCCGATCCCGCAGCACACCGGGCAGGTCCGCACGCTCGGGGCGGTCGGTGCCGAGCACGCGCACCGCGATCTCCCCGTCGTCGGCGAGGCCCCAGCCCACGTGTCCCGATCGGTCTTCGAGGCGGACCGGCGTGCCGGCCGGCACGTCCACGCGCACGTCGCGCCACACCCAGGGATGGCCGCGCCGCAGCGGACGCGACGACGACTCGGGGATGCGGACCACGGTCCACCCTGCCTGTGTCACCTCCTGCCTCCTGCCCGCGCGCACCACGCGAAGATGGGTTCGAATATCCCGCGGAGCCGATCGTCCAGGAGTCTGTCCGCTGACCGCAGGAGGAGACCATGACCCGCCTCGCCATCCTCACCGCCGCCCTCGCCGTGGGCACCGGCTGCATCTTCGTCGACGCCGACGGCCCCCACCACCACACGCCCGGCCCCGTCGTCGTGGTGCCCGTCAACGAGGCGCCCATCGTCCTCGACGGCTTCGCGTCGTGCTACTACGACGACTACAACCGCGACGACGTCGTCTGGTTCGAGGCCGACGTGGACGACCCGAACGGCGCCCTCGACGTGGTGCAGGCCTGGGCCGACGTCTACGACGGCGCCACCGGCGAGCTCGTGGAGACCTTCGAGCTGTACCCCACCGACGATCCGTACGTGTGGTTCAGCGACTGGCTCGTGTCCACGACCTACTTCGACTGCTGGTACCCCTACTACGAGGTCGATCTGCAGATCTACGACGCGTCCGGCGCGTCGGACATCCTCACGATCCTTCCCGACTCGTACCGCTGACGGTGCCCGCGCTTCCCTGCCGGGCACGGCGTGACTAGGTTGCGGGTCGCCTCACGGGGACCCCCATGACCCAGATCCGCGTCTACACCACCCGCTGGTGTGGCTACTGCTCGGCCGCCAAGCGCTTCCTGACCGACGTCAAGGGGCTGACGTACGACGAGATCGACGTCACCTCGGATCCGGAGGCCCGGCGCTGGCTCGTGCAGACCACGGGCCAGACCACGGTCCCGCAGATCTTCGTCGGGGAGCACGCGATCGGTGGCTACACCGACATGCGCGCCCTCGACGCCGCCGGCGGCTTCGATCCCCTCCTCGACGACGGGTGATCGCATCGGGTCGCGTCCTCGGTGGATCCACCGAGGCGCGGTTGCGCGCGCGCGAACGGCTGTGCTAGCGTCCCTTCCTGATCCTTCCGCGTAGCGTCCCCTTGCTGCGCGCTGCGGCGCCCGCCGCTCCCGCCGTCCGCCCTCCCTCCTCCCGCGCACCCCGCGCCCTCCCGGCTCCTGCCATGTCGCAGCCCGCTCCGGCCTTGCCGTCGCAGCACCTCGTGGTGCGTGTGCACGACACCGTCCCGGTCCTCGTGGTCCCCGCCGACGTCGCCTTCGAGCGGCTGCGGGAGCAGGTGCGCGCCGAGATGCCGGAGCTGCTCGCGGAGCTCGGCGGCCGGGCCGTTCGGCTCGATCTGGGCGAGCGCGAGATCCAGCTCTTCGACGTGCGGCGGCTGCTCCACCTGCTGCGCGACGAGTTCTCCGTCGATGTCACCGGCCTGTACGTCCGGCCCGAGGCCGTCCACCGCTACGCCGAGCGCGAGCTCAAGCTCAAGCTGTTCCTCGCGAGCACCGACGCCCCGGCCGCAGCGGACGACGATGGATCCACCGACGGCGACGAGGTCGCGGCCGACGGTCCCCTCCCCGGTCTGGCCGCCACCCTGGCCGCCCTCGCTGGCGACGACACCCCCGACGACGACGCCACCGACGCCCCGTCCGACCCCAGCGACGAGGCGTCCGCCGACCCGACCGCCGCCGACGCCGACGCCGACGCCTCGCTCGACGACGACGCCGACGAGGCACCGCCGCTGACGTTCGCGCCGCGCCCTGCCCACCGACGCCCGATCCCCCTGCCCGAGCTGCCCAAGGACGAAGAGCCCGAGGTCGACGAGCACGGCGGTCGCCGCGTGCTCACGGTCACGCGCACCCTGCGTTCGGGGGGCGCCGTCCGCTACGACGGCGACGTCTACGTCTACGGCGACGTCAACGCCGGCGCCCAGGTCCGCGCCGGGGGCAACGTCGTGGTCTTCGGGCGCCTGCGCGGCACGGTCCACGCCGGCGCCAACGGCGACGACGGGGCGTTCATCCTCGCCCTCGACCTGTCGCCCACGCAGCTGCGCATCGCGCGCCACATCGCCATCGCTCCCGAGCGCCCCGCGACCGACGGCTACGTGCCCGAGATCGCGGCCGTCGACGGCGAGCGCATCGTCATCGAGCCGTACCGCGGGCGACTCGCCCGCCGCTGACCTCCCCCAGGAGAGCACCCCATGTCCGAGTGCATCGTCATCACGTCCGGCAAGGGAGGTGTGGGCAAGACGACCACCTCCGCCAACCTCGCCGTCGCGCTCGCGCGCACCGGACACTCGGTGGTCTGCGTCGACGCCGACATCGGCCTGCGCAACCTCGACGTCATCCTCGGCCTCGAGAACCGCATCGTCTACGACATCGTCAACGTCATCGAGGGCGAGTGCCGGCTCAAGCAGGCGCTCATCAAGGACAAGCGCACCAAGGGCCTCGCGCTCCTGCCCGCGGCCCAGACGCGCGACAAGAACGCCGTCACGCCCGACGACATGAAGCGGCTCGTCGAAGACCTCAAGCAGGAGTTCGACTACGTCCTGATCGACTGCCCCGCCGGCATCGAGCAGGGCTTCCGCAACTCGGTGGCCGGCGCCGACCGCGCGCTCATCGTCACCACGCCCGAGGTCAGCGCCATCCGCGACGCCGACCGCATCATCGGTCTCGTCGAGGCCCACGAGCTGCCCGAGCCCGAGCTCATCCTCAACCGCTACCGGCCGGGCATGGTCAGCCGCGGCGACATGATGAGCCGCGAGGACATCCTCGAGATCCTCGCCATCCCGCTGATCGGCATCGTCCCCGACCACGAGGACATCATCACCAGCGCCAACCGGGGCTACCCGGTCGCCTTCGACGACGAGTCGGTGGTGGGCGCCGCGTTCCGGCGCATCGCGCGCCGGGTCACCGGCGAGGCCGTCCCGATCCCCGAGCTCCACGACGAGACCGGCTTCTGGTCGACGTTCAAGAAGTGGATGGGCATCAAGTCCGTGCAGGAGATGGCGTGATGAAGAACCTGATCCTCCGCATGCTCGGTCAGCCCACGAGCAAGTCCTCGTCCGACGCCAAGCAGCGCCTCAAGGTGCTGCTGGTCCACGACGAGATCGATCTGCCCCCCGCCAAGATGGAGCAGATGAAGGTCGAGATCCTCGAGGTCGTCGCGCGCTACGTCGACGTCAAGGAGGACCAGGTCACCTTCAAGCTCAACAAGTCGGAGGGCGAGGTCGCGCTCGTGTCGAGCGTCCCCGTCCGCCGGGTCCACGCGCGCGCCTGATCGTCTCCCGTCCGGCTCCGCGTCACGGTGTGTGGGGCGGGGTGCTGGCCGTGAGGCGTCGGCATAACGGGGCCCCATGACCGATCGGGTCCCCGACAGCGCCGTCCTGCCTGCGTCCGCCGTGCTGCTGGCGACGTCCGCCGCGCTGGCGTTGCCGCTGGTGCAGGGCGGTGGTCTCGCGCCCCTGTGCATCGCCGCTGCGGTCGGTGCGGCGGTGGGCGTGCCGGTCGCGCGTGTCGAAGCCACGGCGGCGCCCGTGCTTCGCGGCAGCGCAGCCGTCACCGCGCGCACGGTGGGCCAGGCGGCGCTGGCCGCTGCGGCGGTCGCCACGATCGGTCGCGTGCTGCCGGACTTCAGCGGCGCCGCGATCGGGGTGGCCGGCCTGGGCTGGGTGCTGTCCGGGCGGGCCGTCGTCGCCCATCGGCTCGCGGTGGCCGCCGTCGTCGTGGCCATGCTCGTGTCCTGGCTGCTGCCACTCTCGGGCGGTCTGGTGCAGCCGTGGCCGTTGCTGGAGCCCGTGTGGTCCACCTGGGCCGGATGGACGCCCGACGCCGCCACCCTCGGGTTGCTGCTCCCGCTCGCGGGCACCGGCGTCTGGGCGCACGACGTCCGACGCCTCGCGCCACGCGCCGAGGCACCGATCCGCGCAGCCGGGATCGCGCTCGCGCTCGCGCTCGCGACGGCACTCGGTGCGGGCCTCGCCTACACCCACGCCGTCCTGGCCACGCCGGACGCTCCCGCGCTGGGCGCCGTGGGGCTCGGACTCGGCGCCGCCGGTGCGGGCGTCGGCGCGCTGCTCGTGGCGTCGACCCGGCCCGCCACGGGCGCGCCCACCACGCCGGTCGCGGCGTCGCCGTGGCACGGTGTCGGCGTGATCGCCTGGACGGCGTGGTTCACCGTCGCCGGCCCCGTCGCGGCGGCGTGGATCTGGCAGGCCGTGGTGCCCGTGGCGCTGGCCGGTCGGTTCACCGATCTCGCCGTGCGCACCCAGGGGTCGGCGCGCCTCGCCGCCGTGGTCGCAGCCCTCGTCGCCCTCGTCGCCGCCGTGGCGGGCGCACCATCGATTCCCGACGACGCCACGGCCGCCGGACTGGCGGCGGTCACGCTGGTCGCGCTCCTGTGGACCCAGGGCATCGGCCAGCTGCGACGGGAGGTGACGGGATGAACCTGTGGCTCGCAGCCTGGATCGCGGCGGCCGCGCACGCCGCCGTCCCCGTGCTTGCACCCGCCACGGTCGGGGAGGAGGTCTCCGTCCAGCTCACCGACGACGACGGTGGCGCGCTCGCCGGCGAGACGATCCGGATCGTCACTGCGCCGGGGCTGCACAGCGAGGCCGAGCGCGGCGTCGGCATCACCGACTCGCAGGGGCGCGTCGTGTGGACGCCCAAGGCCTCGGGCCCTGCCATCCTCTACGCAGGCGACCGCCCGCTGGTCACCGTCGAGGTGCGCCCCGCCCTGCCGGACGCCTCGGCGATCGTGCCGTTCCTCCTGCTGCTGGTGGCCGCGATCGGCGCCATCGCCTACGGGAGCGGCCCCCGCGGAGCCCGGAGCTGACGTGCGCGTCGTCCACGCCACCGACATCCACTGGTTCCAGGCGCCCGGCTTCGGGCGGCTGTCTCCCAAGCGCCTGATCGGGTCGGCCAACCTCTACCTGCGCGGCCGTCGCCACCACTTCGACCCGGTGGTCCAGGCCGCACTCGTCGACGCGATGGCGGCCCAGCAGCCCGATGTGGTGCTGATCACGGGCGACCTCACCGCGACGGCCCTCGAGCAGGAGTTCGAGATCGCCCACGCCGCGCTGGAGCCCCTGCTCACGGCGGTGCCGTCGCTGGTGCTCCTCGGCAACCACGACGTCTACACCCGCGGCGCCCACCGCACCCAGCGCCTGTCGCGCTGGTTCGGCCCCTGGCAGCACCTCGGCCCGGACGGGCTCGGCCACCTGAGGGTGCCTGGGCTCACGCTGGTCGGTCTCGACCCCAACCGACCCCACGCGCTCGCCTCCGGCATGATCCCGCCCGAACAGCTCGCAGCGCTCCCCGCAGCGCTCGACGCCGCACCCGCCGACGACGCCGTGCTCCTGGCGCTGCACTACCCGGTGCTCGATCGCGACGGACGGGTCTACGACGGGTGGGAGCACGGGCTGCGCAACGCCCGGGCGCTGATCGACGTGCTCCGGCTGGCGCCGCGCAAGCCCGACCTCATCACCCACGGCCACATCCACCACGGCTTCCGCGTGGATCTGCCGCTGGGCGAGGTCCAGGTGCCGATCTGCAACCCCGGCAGCGGCGGCTACGCCTGGCTCCAGGCCCGCGATCGCGCGGCGTGCTTCAACGCCTACACGTTCGAGGCCGGTCGTCTCACAGCCATCGAGCGCTTCCGCTACGGCGCCGACGGCTTCACGGCCGAACCCGGCGGCGCCTACGCGACCGGTCGCTGACCGCTCACACCGTCAGCGTGATGCCCGCCCAGGCCTCGCCGCGCACCCACTGGAGCACCAGCTCCTCCGACGCCGAGTAGATCCCGTCGCGGCTGTTGAGCGTGTCCTGCACGCCGCGGGACGTGTAGGCGGCGTGGTGGGTGTAGACCCACTGCGAGATGGTGTCGTCGAAGTAGACCTGGCTCGTGAGCAGCTCGACCCCGGACGGATCGGACACCTTGACGTGGATGTGGGGCGTCCGGCCGCTGTACCAGCCCGGGTACACCGTCTGGAAGCTCGCCACCCCGCTCGGTGCCGTGACCTGCGCGCCGCGGAGGTAGGTCTGGCCGCTGGTGCCCTGGGCCGCGTAGCCCGAGTACAGCCCGCCCGCGGCGGCGTGCCACACCTCGACGACGCCGTTGCTCATCGGCAGGCACCCGGTGTTGTCCAGCACCCGGATGACGAGCCGGAGGGGCAGCCCGGGCAGGCCCTCGGTGATGTCGCGGCGCACCAGGCCGGGGTCGAAGTAGTACGGCCCCTCCGTCGCGCTGTGCGACAGCGTCGGGCAGTTCCCCAGGAGCTCCGGGGGGATGGCGGCCAGCGCGCGGTGCGGGAGCGCGAGCCCCGCCCCGAGGGCGGCGCCCGAGATCAGCAAGGTGCGGCGCGTGACGTCGTCGGCGTGGCTCATCGGACCTCCTGGGTTGGACCTGCAGCAGGCATACCGTACGGCGCCGGGCGTCGCAGGGGGCCGAAAGGTCTGCTTCAGACGTCGACGCGGGTACTGTCCGGATCCGTCCGTCGGGGTACGTACGCGCTCCGCGAGGGAGTCCCATGCGCCACGCGACCGTCCTGCTCGTCCTGCTCGCCGCCTGCGACAGCGGGTCGGTGTCCATCGACGACACCGACACGATCACCGACACCACCGACGACACCGACACAGTCACGGCCCCGGCGTTCGTCGACGAGACCTGCGACGGCAACGTCGAAGGCGTGTTCGACCCCTACCCCGAGGTGGCGTCGGTCTACCCGATCGGCAGCGCGGCCACCTACCCCTGGCCCGGCGAGGACTTCGAGGGCTACACCGACGGCCAGCTGATCGAGTCCTCCGACGACCTCGGCCACAGCGACCACCTCGACGTCACCAAGGGCCAGCTCGACGCGCGCTACGCGGGCGAGTTCCACCGCGGCTTCGCTGACGACGACCTGTTCATCGCGCTCGCGCGCGGGCTCGACGGGCAGCTGCGGGTGGGGTGGAGCGACGTGGCCGTCTCGGGCCTCGGCAGCGTGGCAGCGTGGAAGCCGGCCGTCGAGGACTGGTCCGGCCTCAACCTCATCGTGCGCTACCAGAGCAGCGACGACTTCTACTTTGCGAGCCTGCGGTACGACGGCGAGGTGTCGATCAAGCGCAAGCACTGCGGCACCGTCGACGTGTTGGCCCAGGACACCTTCGGCACCATGAACACGAGCCAGTGGTACGACCTGCGCTTCGTGGCCGAAGGCACCACGCTCACCTTCGAGGTCGACGACCAGGAGGTGCTCACGGTCGACGACGACACGCTGTCGTGGGGATCCGCCGGCTGGTACACCAGCCACGCCGAGGCGTGGCTGGACGCGTGGTCGATCGCCGCGCCGTAGCGGCAGCCGCCAGATCAGGATCGGACCGCTGCCCCCCGGTCCCGCCCCGCGAGCAGGAACACCGGGGTGAGGACGACCGTCGGCAGCACCCAGAGCAGCCACTCCGGCAGTGTGGGCCAGAGGCTCGGCCCGGTGGCTGCGCTGAACGCGGTCACGGACGCGATGAACGCGCCCGCCGCACCCTGGACGTGCAGGCCCCGCCACCCCGAGCTGCCGTCGTAGCGAAGGACGCTCCGCACCAATGTCGCCCCGATGGCGGACAGACCGACGCAGACCCACCCCATCGGCAGGCCGTCGAGCCCCCAGGCGACCCCCCGGGCGGCGAACGCTGCGTACGCCACGCCGAGGGACAGGACGGCGGCACGGTCGCGTCCCGCGAGCGCCTGCGTGGGTCGCAGCGCCGCGAACCGCCACGCCACCCAGGCATGGCCGAGCACGATCAGCCCGATGCCCACCAGGAACGCGTTGGACCGGGCGACCATCACCGGAAGGGCGAGCCCGATGGCGGCGACCAGCCCCACCAGCGTCGCACGCCCCAGCATCGGGTGGAAGCCCGCGCGCTTGGGGGCCGCGAGCGTCGCGAGCCCGGCCACGAGCGTGGTCACGCCCACCACCGCGTGCACCAGGATCCACGTCGCGAGCGTCGTCTCCACGCCCTCTCCTCCCGCCCGAGCCACCTGCGGCATACGGCGGGAGGCAGATCCCCATTGCACGCCCTCGGTGACTGTGAGGACTCCCGTGTTCCGCCTGCGCGCCACCACCGACGCCGACTGGCCCGAGGCCTGGGCTCTCCAGGAAGCGGCGTTCCTTCCCGCCGTCACAGCGGCTGCGGGCGGGTGGACGGACGCCGAGCGCGAACGGTGTGCGTCCGCCTGGCAGGCCGCCCACACCCGCGTCGTCGAGGTCGACGGCGCGATGGCAGGCTGGGTCCGGCTCCAGCCGTTCGACACCCACGACTGGCTCGACCTGCTGGTGGTGGCCCCGGCGCGGCAACGACAGGGGCTCGGCGCGGCGGTCCTGGGCCGGGTCCAGGCCGAGGCGAGCGCACGGGGCGTGCCGCTGTGGCTCTCGGTCCACCGCGACAACCCCGCGCGCCGCCTCTACGCGCGCCACGGGTTCGATCCGCGTCCGCGGGACGACCGCCGGACGTGGATGGTGTGGCCCGCGACCACCCCCGGCGACGCTCCGCCGACCGGGACGTGAGCTGGGTCGAACCTCGCTCACACGGCTGCGGCGTCCGCGGGCAAGCGCCCCATCGCCTGCGCCATCACGAGCCGTCGGCGTGGCTCACGGGCTCACGGCCACCACCGGGCAGTTGACCGTGGCGACCCCCATGCCGAGCTGCGCGGCCATCGCGGCCGAGGACAGATCGTCGACGTCGTCGAAGGCCGCGTTGTCGTAGACGTTGACCGACCACAGCGGGGAGTAGCCGGCGTCGCCGGGCACCGTGGCCAGCACGTTGTGGGTCTGGTCGGAGGACGCCTCGGTCACGAAGCCGGAGCCCGGTCCCCCGCCCTCCACGTCCGGGTTGACGTTGAAGGTCACGTAGATCGGCGACACCGGCACGCTCGCGCCACCGGACACCGACAGTGGCGCCTCCTCGAAGCTGAAGTAGTGCACCACCTGGTCGCGGTACCACCCCTGCACCAGCCCGGTGCCCTCGCTGCCGCCACGCAGCGTCGCCGTGGACCCGGCCGGCACCACCGGGCAGTTCACCAGGGTGTCCAGCGGCTCGACCGTGAGCCCCGCGTCCACCACGTCCTGACGGCTCGTGAGCGTGTTCGCGACGTAGTCGGCCGGCACGCTGACCTTGTTCACGCGCCAGAAGTCGCTGTAGCCGGCGTCCCCAGGGACGGCGTCGACGATGTTCAGCTGTCCGGCCACCGGGGTGTCCTCCCCCTCCCGGAACAGCACCCAGATGGGTGCGGGCGCCGTCGGCTGCACGTCGAAGTTGTAGTAGGTGACCGCCATCCCCTCCGGCCCGAGCCCGTGGGTCACGAAGGGCGCTCCGGCGTCGAAGTCGATGGCCTCGTCCGGTCCGGGCAGGCCGTTGTCGGCGTCGCGCACCATCAGGGTGCCCGCGTCGGCGCTGAAGCGGTCGACGGCCACGTGAGGCGCTGTCGCCGGGTCCAGCGGCGTGACGGTCATCGGGTCGTCCGTGCCGTCGGGCGCGCACCCGACCGCGAGCCAGAGGGTCCCCGCGAAGGCCGTGAGCCGCGTGAGGGTTCGGGCTGGGGAGCGACGGTCTCGCCGGGGCAGGAGGGAGGCCGTGGGGCGAACGGCAGACGACGACGGTGTCATGGGACCTCCAGGACGCCCGTCCTTCAGGGATCGGGCGCCCGGGGATACGGCCACCGACCGCGACGGTTACGCGGTCCACCCCACGCCTGCCGTGATTCGGGCGATCACGACAGGTCGTGACGTGAGGCTCGGAACGTGCCGAGGCGGCTCACGGTGGACGACGGGCGGCCGGTCGCGGTACGACCCGACCTGACCAGGAGCCATGATGTCCCCTTCCTTCCTGCTCGTCACCCTCCTCGGCGTCGCCCATGCAGCGAAGGACCCGTGCGCGGCCGGCAAGATCACCCGCGATCCGATGTCGGGCGCCACGACCACGGTGTTCGAGAACGGCTTCCCCGCAGGCTTCGACAACACGCCGGCGCAGTACCGCCTCCTCAAGACGGATCTGGTGGTGCAAGGCACCAGCGCCTGGCTCGATCTGCGCGTCGGCATGTTCGGGCTCTCGCAGAACCCCATCCCCGCCGGCACCGCCGTGCGGATGCGGCTGGCCAACGGCGAGTTCGTCGTGCTCACCACGGCCGAGACGGCCCAGGGCGTGATGGGCGCCGGCTACACCACGGTGTTCACCCAGTGGACGATGCGGGCGTCGATCTCGCCCGCCGACGCACGCAAGGCAGCCACCCAGGGCATCGTCGCGTTCTCGGTGGGCACACCCAACGGCGAGCAGGCGTGGAACGTCAACAAGGGGGGCGCCAAGCGCTTCGCGAACGGCATGGCCTGCGCCGCCACCAAGGGCTGACGTCCCACGCAGGGACTGACGTCCCCAGGCCCCCGCCGAGCGCTGCGCGGCACGCGTTGCGCGCTCTCCCACACTCCCGGAGGACCCCGTGGCACCGTCGACGTCGATCCGACCGGTGACGGTGGCGCTGGGGCTGGCCCTCACCGGGGCGCTCGTGCTCGCGGCGCGCGCCGGGGGACGGGGGTGCGCTGGACCCGGTCCCAGGGACTTCGGAGAGCCGCAGGCCGAGGAGCGCATCCTCCTCGTCGGCAACTCGTTCACCTCGGCCAACGCCCTCGGGGACCAGCTCGCCCACCTCGTCGCCTGCGCCCGCGGCGACGACGTCCTGCCCTACGTCGAGGTGGTGGCACCCGATGGCGGGCGCCTGGCCGAACGGGTCGGCGACGACGCCGTCGCGACGGCGCTGGCCCGCGACGCCTTCGCCACCGTGGTGCTGCAGGAGCAGAGCCAGATCCCGGCCCTGCCGCGCGACACGCCGCCCGCGCGCACGAGCCGGGCGGCCGTCGCCGCCCTCCACGGCCGCATCCGCCGCGCTGGCGCCGAGACCGTGCTGTTCGCCACGTGGGGCTACCGCGCGGGCGACCCGGCCCAAGGGGCGCGCGGCGGCAGCTTCGACGCGATGCAGGACGCGCTGACGGCCGGCTACGAGGCGTTGCGCGACGCGACCGACGGGCAGGCGCGGGTCGCGCCGGTCGGCGAGGCGTTTCGCGCCGTGCAGCAGCTGCCGCGACGCGACGGGGACGGCGCGTTCGACGCCCTGTACGCCGCCGACGACAAGCACCCGAGCCCGGCGGGCAGCTACCTCGCCGCGGCGGTGCTCACGGCCACGATCACGGGGCGCCCCACGCAGGCCTGCACCTGGCGCCCCGGCGGGGTGCCCGACGCCCTCGCCGCCACGCTCCGCCAGGTGGCGGACCGTGCCGTGCTGCCGTGGTCGGAGCGCAGCGCCACCGACAGCGACCGCTGAGCCGTTCGGTCTGACCGGAGGCTGAGCGTCGGCGCGGTTCCTGACCGCGCGCTGATCAGGTGCTGATCGGGCGTCACACCCCGACAATCCACCACGTAGGCCTCTTCGTGCCGCGACGACGCAGCACGAGGAGGCCCCGATGAACGCGACGCCCGCTGCCCACGCTGCCCCCCGCCTGCCCTCCGGCTGGTTCGTGGTGGGCGAGGCCCGCGCGCTCCGGCCGGGTCAGGTGCAGCCCCTGGACCGCTTCGGGCGGGAGCTGGTGCTGTTCCGCACCGCGTCCGGCACCCCGGCCCTGGTGGACGCCACCTGTCCCCACCTCGGGGCCCACCTCGGCCACGGCGGCACCGTCGTCGGCGAGACCCTGCAGTGCCCGATGCACGGCTTCCGCTTCGGCACCCACGGGGCCTGCACGGCGGCCGGCAAGGCCGCCCCGCCCCGCGGCGTCCGCCTGGGCTCGCTGCCGCTGACCGAGCGCGAGGGCCTGATCTTCGCGTGGTTCGGCGCGGACGGCCAGGCCCCGTCCTTCGCGCTGCCGGCGATCGACAGCACCGGGTGGCCGACGTGGCGCCTGCGACGGGCCGTCGTCGACGCCCACCCCCAGGACACCACCGAGAACAGCGTCGACCTGGCGCACTTCGAACACGTGCACGGCTACGACGCCGTGCAGATCGTCCAGCCGCTCCGCCGCGACGGCGCGGGCCTGTCGATCGCCTACTCCGCCACCCGGCGCACCGGCCCGTTCGGCACACCGCTGACGTTCCAGTACGAGGTCGCCGTCACGGGGCTCGGGCTGTCGCAGGTCACCGTACGCGTCCCGGGCCTGGCGACCTGCCAGCTGCTCGTGATGGCCAGCCCCCTCGACGCCGCACGATCCGAGGTGTGGCTCGCGGCACGCGTGCAGGTCGCGGCGCCCGCGCTGCGCGGCATCGTCGACCCCCTCGCCTCCTCGATCATGGCGACCATCCTGCGCAACGACGTCGAACAGGACGCGCGCCTCTGGTCCCACAAGCGGTGGGTGCACCCGCCCCGCCTGTCGTCCGCAGACGGCCCCATCGGCGCCTACCGCGCCTGGGCCCGCCAGTTCCAGCCCCAGACGGCCCTCGGCCAGGAGACGGTGTCATGCTGAAGTCCATGCTGCGCGCGGCCGGTGTCACCGGCTGCCCCTTTCACGCCACCCCCGCTGCGACGTCGCCGCGCGTCGACACACCGGTTCCCGAGGCGCTGGCCCACCTGCCGGCGGCGTCGCAGGCGCCCACCGTTCCCGGACTGCCCGTGCTCGGCAACGGCCTGCAGCTGCTCGCCGACCCCTACGGCTGGTGGCCGCGCCAGCAGCGCACGCACGGCGCCGTGTTCCGGTTGAAGCTGCCGCAGGACCGGGACCCGTGGACCGCGTTGGTCGGCCGCGAGGCGAACCAGCTCCTGGCGCGCGAGGGCCACGCCCTGTTCTCGCAGGCGATGACCTACCCCAAGGCGCGGGAGGTGCTGGGCACCGAGCTGCACCCGTCGATCACGGAAGGCGACCTGCAGCGTCACCTGCACCGCCAGGTCGCCGCGGGCTTCACGCGCCAGGGCCTGGCACCCCACCTGCCGCAGATCCTCCAGGTCACGCGTGGTCTGGTCGACGCCCTCCCCCGACACGGCGCGTTCAACGTCACCGAGGTCACGTCCAGGCTGGGGCTGAACGCCATCGCCATCCACGCGACCGGCGCGCCGCTGGGCCACGACACCGACCGGTACCGCCAGTACGCCAGCGTCTTCACCGGCGTGATCGCGATGGGCTGGCCGATGGCGCTCATGCGCTGGCCGTCCGTGCGACGGACCCGCGAGGGGCTCGACACGATGATCGCCGAGCGCCTGGCCGCGCACGTCGCCACGCCACCGGGCGTCGGTCGGGCGCCCGACGCGTTCGACGCCATCCTGCGCGGGACCCTGCCGGACGGCAGCCCCCTGCCGGACCGCGTGCGGGTGGTCTATGGCCAGATCGCGTTCAAGAACATGGGGGTCTACGCCGGGCGCGTCCTCAACCACATCCTGTACCAGCTCGTCCGGCACCCCGACGTGCTCGCCCGGGTGCTGCCCGAGATCGACCGCGTCCTCGGCGGGTCGGAGGTCACCCTCGAGGACCTCCAGTCGATGCAGGTGTTCCGCGCGGCCATCCAGGAGACGCTGCGCCTGCTGCCCATCGCGGTCGCCGTCCAGCGCACCGTCGCGCACCCGTTCGCCTTCGGGGGCTACCGGTTCATGCCGGGCGACAAGCTCTTCTTCCCGATCTCCGCGACCCACTTCGACCCGGAGCTGTTC
>JACKEP010000014.1 GCA_020632915.1 Alphaproteobacteria bacterium
ACGATGTTCGGGTGTTGGCGGTCTCAGAGGAGGCCGTTGAGTCCCCCACCCACAACTTCAATGTTGAAGGCCTGCACACCTACTTCGTAGGCGACGAGCGCGTTGCGGTTCTCGTCCACAACACCGAAGATCCTACTCGGCCCACGGCTGCACCGTTCCTACCGGATGATCCGTACAGTCCAGAGAGTGTGTCCAGGCGGCAGACACAGACGCGGCGGGACCTCGGGATGGACCGTGTCGACCCTAATGCTACGATTCCCGAGCCTGGACCAGGTAGTGATCAAGGCGGTCACTCGTCAAGCCGCACCCCGCATGAACCAGGTCAGCGCAACATTGGGGCTGGAGGAGAGGAGCATTCTCGGGTAGCCAAGGGCACCGGTGGGCGTGGCCCACGAGGAGGTACGGGATGTCCGTGAACGCTTCATCGGTGGACTTCGAGATGAGGTCCACTTCTGGAAGGAGCATCTCGGTATTCGGCTGTCTCAGGACGCCCGGCGGCGGTGTCGTTCTCCGAACCACCTACTCGACGCATGTGTTCGGAGAGTCCTCGGCCGATCCTGAACGTCATGACCTAGAGCTTCCGCGTGCAACGGTGCCCCTCGCTCGGATGCGAGAACTGGTCGAGCGCTTCGAGACCTTCGGACGAGGACTCGCCTCTGACGAGAAGCCGGTTGATTGCACCGTGGACCTCTCCGTCATGCCGAAGTTGGTCCTTGGACTCGCCGACGATGATCCCGAGTTGATCGTGGCGAGCTGGCAAGCCGTCTTTCATCTGACGCTGCTTGCCGGTCCTGCGCTGAAGTTCCAAGCCAAGTATGTGGTCGATAGCACCTGCCTGGACCTGTTCCTTGAGGGGATTGGCGAGGTGTGCCGGTAGGGTTCGGGTGGTCCTGCCGTACGGCGCCCGCGTTCGACACCACAAGCCGTCATGAAGGCGTGGTTCCGCACGTTCTCCCGTCCATATCAAGCGGCCGGCCTCGGACGATCCCCGAAGCGTGGCGATCTACAGCGGCCTGGGCGCTCCGTCTCGTCAGAACGTAGGTAGGACCAATATCGTCACGACGTCACCCTCGTCGCGCCCCACATCACCGGCCCGGGGTCGGCGCCCACTGCCGTCAGTACGGACATCGCGTCCTCGGTCCACTCTTCGAGCTGCCAGAACACCGTCTTCCCCGACTTTGACGCTTCCAGGGCACATGAGCCCGCCAGAGAACGGTTGAACCACCACTTCTCGCGGATTCGAGCCGAAAACGCCTAGATACACGGATCCGTCGATGATCATGGCCAGCAGATCCATCGACGGGCTGGGGCGAGGCACATGTACCTCCGCGAGACCCGCCAGAAGCGAGCCGACGGCACCGTCGTCTCCTACCTCCAGCTCGCCGAGAACGTCTGGATGCCCGCCAAGAAGCGATCCCAGGCGAAGATCCTGGTGAACTTCGGCAGGGCGGACGACCCGGAGACCCTCGATCGGCTGCGCCGACTCGCGCGTAGCCTGCTCCGTCGTGCCAATCCGGAAGCGCTCGCGGCGCAGGAAGGGTGGAAGCTCGTCGACGCCTGGCCGCACGGCCATCTCTACGCGCTCGAGAAGCTCTGGGAGGAGGTCGGACTTCGACGCGGCTTCGACCGCATCAGCCGCGCAGGTGGCAACCGCTACGACCTTGAGCGCGCCGTCTTCGCCATGGTCGCCAACCGTGCGGTGGAGCCCGCGTCGAAGCTCTACTGCTTCGAGCAGTGGCTGCGTGAGGACGTAAGGGTCGACGGTGCCGACGCGCTCGACCTGCAGCACCTCTACCGGGCGATGGACGTCGTCGAGGCGAACGTCGACACCATCGAGGAGGAGCTGTTCCACCACCTCGCGAACCTGCTCAACCTCGACGTCGAGCTCGTCTTCTACGACACCACCTCGCTGCACTTCGAGGTCGACGACCCCGATGGCGACGACAACGAGGGCCTCCGGCAGCGTGGCTACAGCAAGAACGGCCGCGGCGACGCGCCCCAGGTCGTCATCGGCCTCGCGGTCACCCGGGACGGGTTCCCGATCCGCCACTGGGTCTTCCCCGGCAACACGGTCGACGTCTCGACCGTGGCCAAGGTGAAGGAGGACCTGCGCGGCTGGAAGCTGAGCCGCTGCGTCTTCGTCGGCGACGCCGGCATGGTCTCGAAGGACAACCTCGGCACGCTCGCCAAGGGCGGCGGCCGCTACATCGTCGGCATGCCGATCCGTCGCGACGACGAGGTCGGCCGCGAGGTGCTGTCGCGGGCGGGCCGGTACGCCGAGGTGGCGCCCAACCTGCGCGTGAAGGAGGTTGTGGTCGGCGATGGTGAGCGCCGCAGGCGGTACGTTGTCTGCCACAACGAGGTGGAGGCGACACGCCAGAAGGCACGGCGTGACGCTCTGGTCGCCGACCTCGAACTCCAGCTCGAGCGCGTCACCGCACCGGGGAGCGACGCCCACTCGAAGCGCATCTGTGATCTGGTCGCAAGCCGCCGGTACGGGCGCTTCCTGCGCAAGACCCGCGGCGGCAAGCCGGTGATCGACAAGACCGCGCTGCGTGAAGCCGAGCGGTACGACGGGAAGTTCGTCATCACCACCAACGACGACAGCCTCTCGCCCGGCGACCTGGCCCTGGCCTACAAGCAGCTGATGCGCGTCGAGGAGGCGTGGCGGACGCTGAAGACGGGCCTCGCGATCCGTCCCGTGTACCACCACGTCGCTCGCCGCATCCGGGCCCACATCGCGATCAGCGTGTGGGCCCTACTGCTGGAACGGGTCGCCGAGCACCGGTGCGGCGACACGTGGCGGAACATCCGGGACGACCTCCGCCAGATCAAACTCGCGCGATTGTCGACGCCCGACGGGGAGGTCTGGCAGGTCACGGAGCCCCGGGAGGCTGCGGCAGAACGACTGAAGAATCTCGGCTTTGAGAATCCGAGCCCGGTCGTTCGGGTGGACGGCTGACCTAGTCAGAGAGCGGGATCGCGCAACGTCAGCGATCACGGGCGGAGATCCATCCTTCTGGCGCGATCCTGTGCCTCGGCACTGTCAAACCCGAGCCGAACGAAGGACAGGACACCATAGACCGTTGCCCGCTACCTCACGGATGACCGACGACGTGGAGCCGCGGATGCCACTACCGATTATTCCTCTGTTGCAATCTCCGTCTTCCGTAGCTGCCGCATCGCGGATCTCCTTCCAGACCTCCGAGCTTCGAGGACGGCGCGCAGCATCGCGCGACTGGCAGTTTCGACTATCTCGGCCATACCCTGGTCGTACGCCACGCCATACCCTTTATTCACGAGCGCAGGCAGCGTTAGATTCGGATAGTCGACGTGGGAAATTGGATGTTCGTGACGTCGAAGGAACTGCTCGGCCCATGCAATCCCAGTAAGGAAGCAATCCAATGCATCAAGACCCCACGACAAGTATTCGACTCGGCCCTCGGGCAGCCCAGTGACAGTGACGGTGGCTGCGTATCCGCTTTCCGGCACGTCAACCTGCGTAGGCATAGGCCAGACTACTTCGACATGCTCTCCAGTGTTCTGGTCAACAAATATGCGGTTATAGGCGCTGTTCATTTCGGTTACCCCGCCCATACGACGTTTCGAAGACTGGACAGCAGTAGAGTACCCGCCCAGCATTTTCCATATGATCGTGGGGCATGAGCGTCCAGCGCCTCGTGAACCATCAGCGGCCCCCAAAGGCCTCGCCGGGACCGCCGGGTGATCTTCGGACTTCTCGTCCCGCAGGCCACCGACGTCCCCCGCAACCGCCCGCAAGATCCGCGACACCAACGACGCCGACGCGTGCCTCGCTGCTCCTCACACCTCCGGCCTGCCGCTCGAGGCGTGGGCGAACGCTCACGGCATCGACCGTCGCTAGCTGAACATGTGGCGACTAATACCGAACGGAGCCCGCATTCGACACCACAACCGGTCATGAAAGCGCGGTTCCGTACCTGAGTCATCCCCTCACGCTCCGTCGTGATCCCCTCAATCTGTCGCTCCCGAGAGAAGCCTGAAGCCAGCGTGCTCTTCGGCGAGTTCACCCAGCGCGTTCATGAGCAGAACCAGCTTGTCGTGCTTCATGTTGGGAATCATGTCGAACCACATGAGCCCCTGACCGATCCCCTCAAATTCCCGGCGTTCGCCCATGCGCTCACGCGGTAAAAGCCCTGGATGGCCAGTGGTGATCGGCCCGGCTAGAGCGTCGCGATCGACGGGAGGTCGATCTTGGAGCCCTTGCAGCCGTGAACCATCCGCGGACCCCCAACGCCCCGCGCGAGCGCTTCCGTGTTCGGCCAACCACGCATGATGGCGCTCGAACCGTCACCCCAGCGAGATCGACAGGGGCCATGGGACCGGTGATCAGGAGGTTGCCGCCAGCCATCACACCGGGAGACCCATGGCCCGCCCTGACCGTAGCCTCGTCGACGTCCTCCTGGCCAACCTCGACCGCCCGGAGGAGGTCCGCGTCAGGGCGCGCGCCCTCGGCGTGGTGCGCCGGCAGGGCAAGATCGACGCCTACGCGCTGCTTGTCGTGGTCGTGCTCGGCATCGCCACCCGGGGCCCCACCGCCATCGCGCAGCTCGGGCACGTGCTGGCCACAGTCACCGGTGTCAGGCTGGCCCGCTCGTCGTTCTGGGATCGGTTCACCGTGCCGTTCGCGGAGCTCGTGCGGTGGCTGCTCGACGACATCGTCCACCAAGCGCGCGCCGAGCCCCACCAGCCTCCGGGCGTCCTGGCGGGGTTCCGGGACGTGATCGCCGTCGACGCCACGGTGGTGAAGCTGCACGACGCGCTCGCCTCGACCTGGCGCGGGACGCGGCGCAACTCCTCCAAGGCGGCGCTGAAGGTCCACGCCTGGGTGCGCGCGTTCACCGGCGAGCTCCTGAAGTACCGGATCACCGCCGACGCACACGGGGATGGGCGCGCCTTCGGCATCGACCACGCGCTCCGGGGTTGCCTCGTGCTGCTCGACAAGGGCTACTCCTCGCCGAGCCTGTGGCGCCGCATCGGCAGCGTCGGCGGCTACGTTCTCACGCGCCTGCCGCTCGACCGGAACCCGATGATCGTGGCCGAGAACCGCCGCCACCGGGGCCGGGCCCGCAAGGCGGTCGGCAGGCCGCTCCGGGACGCGCTCGAGGGGCTCCAGCGGCGGCTCCTCGACGTCGACGGCGCGTTCCGCTGCCACGTCCGCCGCTACGGCCGTGACAAGGGCAGGTTCGTCACCGAGACCTTCCGCGTCGTCGCCGTGCGCCGCAGGAACGGGACTTACGAGGTCTTCGTGACCAACGCGCCGCCCGAGCTGCTGCCCGCGGACGCGGTCGCCGCTACCTACCGCCTCCGCTGGGAGGTGGAGACCTTCTTCAAGACCTCGAAGTCCGGCTCCGCCCTCGACGAGCTGCCGAGCCAGAAGCCGGAGATCGTGCTCGCACTGGTGTACGCGTCGCTGCTGCGGGCGACGGCGGCGATGCAGGCTCTGGCGCGGTTCCGGCGCGAGGTCGCCGACCGGATCGGCAAGCTGGTGAACCCCGGACAGTGGGTCAAGTGGTGGAACCGCCAGCTGAACGCGCTGACGCACCAGTTGGTCGGTCCGAGCGCGGCTCTCGCCGAGCTGGAGCTCGCGAGGATGCTGGCGGACCCCCACGTCGCGCGCATGACGAACAGAGAGAGGTTTCGCGCTGTCGGATATTCGGCGTAGGATGTTCAATATCCCTTATCCGATCACGGAAGCGGGCACGCGGGGGCCGGGTTCAGGGCCGGGTCGACGAGCGTGGAAACAGGGAGGGAGCCCGCTACGGGGGTTCGCCAACCCGGCCGCGAGGCCCCTGGCGGCCTTGGCCCCCACGGGACAGAGCGGCTCGTAGGAGGGTGGGCCCGTAAGATCAGTTCAGCCTGTCATCCGGGTGATCTCCACGAATAGGTCGTCGAAGCTCGGGTTGCCTGTTCCATCGCTGCACCGGAAACGCCAAGCGTCCCCGTCGTGCTCCACAACCATCCCGGCGTTGCCCAGCCACGCCATGATCTGGTTCTGTGGGCCACGCCAGCAGTTCCAGACGAGCAGTTCACCGCTCTTCTTCATCTTGACGATGGCGACCTCAACGGTGCTCGGTGCGGTGGCCTCCCAGAGGACGACATCTTTCAACTCTTGGCCGTTGACGCTGACACGTCCTCGTTTCAGGGACATCGAGACGCCCTGGCCATCACGTTCGGCGGGGGTTGAGAGGTGGACATGGAACCGGTCCCCTTCTCGACATGGGATGCGCACTATGGGCACAGCGACGTGGCCGTCAACCTCGACGGGCTCCCCACGGGACTCTGCGAAGCGTTCGGAGAGGTTCATGTCAGTACCCAAGGTGCCGGTTGGGATCAGCGCGAGCGTGATCCTCCGGCCAGCGGGGCACCAACTCGGTGCCGCCGTCCCTCGCAGGAATTGGCTCGTGACTCAGCTCCATGGACTCCATGCCTCTCTTCTTGGCGTTGTAGCGTTGTGGTGCGAGACCCCGCTTCATGCGGTCCACGTTTGCTTGCCCCCACGTGTGAACGGCGGCGTCGGCCGCCGCTTGGTTCTTCCAGTAACGTTTCCTTACAGTCGTCCAGGACGGCGTGCCATTCCTCGTGGGAACGTTGATTCGAACGACGCGAAGGTGCCCCATCGGCGTGCCGGCGCATGACCAGCGAGGTCGCCGGCCGCTCGAGGCGCCGAGCCGGACTCGCGCTGCAACCGAAGCCAGCGGACCGACGAGGCGACGCCCACACCGAAGCGGCCAGCGATCTGCCGCTGTGTCTCCGTCCCGTTCGGACGGGCCTGAACGACCCGGGTACGAAGGTCGGGGGGCAATGCCTTTGGCATGACTCCGCCAGCGGATGTTCGGAGAAGATCACCGGACATCCAGCCGATCACCCTGCGTACGCGGCGCCATGAGCAGCGCCATGACCCAACCCATGAACCCGGACGCAGGAACCTGGGGGCTGAGGGCGAGGCGTACCCACGACGTGCACAGGGTACGCTCGGACGCGGTCCAGCAGGGGGGACGGGATGTCCAGGTCGGAGGATCACGATGATGCGGTGGAACTTCCATCCAGCACCGGCCGGGACCGTGTCCGGCTTGATGTCTGCGACCGACACGGAATTCGCAGCCTCGTGCTTGCCTACGAAGCCTCGGTGTATGACGACCGATCGCTTGACCCAGTGGCTCATGTGATGCGCACACCGCGAGTCCGCTTGCGAGATGGGTCCCTGGAAGCGTTGTTGGGAGCTACACGTCGGCTCGCCGACATGTTCAGCATTCCCGAGCCACCAGTCGACGCCGCGACATGCGTGCTCTCGTACAGCCCGAGACTCAGCATGACCCTGGGACCGCCAGGCCCCGACATCCCTCCCTGGCGAGCTCTGTTCTCGTTCGAGTTCCTCGCCGTCAGGAAGCTCTCTCTGCAGGGTGAGTATGCAGTGGACGCCACGTGTCTTGACCTGTTCGCCGTCAGCCTGGGTGCGCTGATCAGCGAGTTGGAGTGATCCGGTTCGGGGTACGGGCGACATCTGTTCCAGAGGACCAAAGCCCACGCCACGTCGCTGAGAGCGCCACCTGCGACCGAACGGGCGGGATGTTCGATTCGACGAGCGGCGCGTGCCATGGGATGGCTCACAGGAGGAAGTGCAAGGTGAAGACCGAAAAGCTCAATCCACCGTTCGTCGTCCTGCGTGTCGACGTCGACGAGTTCCGCCCTGAAGTCCCCGGATGGGCGATCACCGTGCTGTCGGTGTTCGATACCGAATCGAGTGCAATGGGGGAGGTCGAGCGTCTGAACACGTTGAACGGCGACAAGGGCTGCGTCTACTTGTACCAACGGGCGAAGAAGGACTTCCGGGGGGCCTCGGTCTCCGACGCTGGTGGAATCGCCCCGCAAGCCGCCGCGGAACGCGATCAGGCCACGTAGCGCACCCCGCCTGCTCCGGATCGGCCACACCCCATTCCCATCTCCCTCCCGATCTCCACGCCGGTCGATCTCCCCCCGAATCCTGACCCGACGCGACCGACCCCTCGCCTGGACCGAGGACGGCTGGCGCTACGTGTCCGCCGCCGGACCCGGACGTCGCCTGCGCCCCCCCACGGGGGAGGTCGCCTCGTCCACCTGGGGATGGCCCGAGCCGTGGAGCGTGTGGTGCGACGACGACGACACCTGCATCGCCGCCGCCGCTGTCGGCGTGGACCCGTGGGCGGTCCACGACGTCGTCGTGCCGTGACCAACAGCGAGCCCCTCCCAGCGCTCGCACCCATGCTACGCCTCCTCAGCCTCCGCTCGCCAGGGCCCCACATGACCTCACCCGATCCCTTCGCTCTTCGATGGCTCGCCAGGGGCATCCGAACCCAGCGCCCCACATGCCCCCGTTGCATGCGGCCGGTCTCCCACCTCGACGGGACCGACCCCGCACCGTTCGACGACCCCGCGCTCGCTGGCGACCCGAGCCACCGCCTCACCCGGGGCGTCGCGTACAGTCCCCTCCGCCTCGGCCATCGCGACCTCGCCATCTGCAAGGACGCCCGCGACGTCACCAACGACGCCCCCCAGGCCGGCACGGTCCAGATTGCTCCCACCCCGGCGTTCTACGACCCGGTGGTCGCCCACGTGGCCGTTGCGGCCGAGGCGTAGCCCCCCATGCGTCGGTGCCGCGCCTCCACCCTGCTCGCCCTCTGGTGTCTCGCCGCGCACACTGCGCCCGCGGCGGCGGCCCCGCGCGACGCCCTCCCCACGCCCGCCAGCACGGGCACGCAGGGTGATCTCACGCTCACCTGTCGCGTCCAGGTCCGTGACGACGGCTCGCTGAGCGTGGCGCTCGACGTCGACCAGAACGGGACCACGCCGACCCCCGTGTGGAACGCCGACGGCTACCCAGCGTTCCTGGTGGAGCGGGGGACGCTCTGGTACCAGGTGGGGCCGTGGCCGAGCAGCTGGCACAAGCCGAACATCACGCCTCCAGAGGGCTTGTCACCCCTGGCCCCAGGCGCGCGACGGGCGTGGGGATTCGACACCGCGACGCCGCTGTGGCGAAACGGCCACCCCGAGATCGACCGGCAGCCGGTGCCACCCGACCTGCGCGTCGGGTGCCGCGTGGCCGTGGAGGACGCCGACGGCAGCGCCTGGGCCGCCTCCGACACGCTCCTCGTGCTGCTCGCACCGCCTCCGCCACACCGGGTCATCGCCCCCTACGACGGCGCGGACGGACGCTCCCTGAGCCGCCTCGGCGGCGCCGACCGCTGCCCCCCACCTGCCGCAGGGCGCACCGAGCGCGACGCACAGGTCTGGACGCCAGCGACCGCCACCCTCGCGGCCGGCGCTCCCGGCACGCGCTTCGTGTGGCGCAACGTCTGGGAGGAACGGTCCGCGGAGCTGCCGTGCGGCGCCGAGGTCCTCGCCGCCACCCTCGTCGACGGCCAGCCCTTCACCCTGCGCACCACCGACGCCGGCACCGTCGAGGCCTGGTGGCCCGCTCGCGGCGACGCCGTACCCGTCGACCTCGACACCCCACGCGCCCTCGTCGACCTCCCCGACGGGCTCGTCGTCCTCGGCGACGGCTGGTGGCGACGCCTGCACCTCGACGACACCACCCTCCGCCTCGGGCCCCCGACGCCGTGGGGCGGAGCGGACGAGACCGTCCTCACGGCCGCCGCTCACGGGGACGTCGTCTGGTGGTCCACCGTCGCTGACGACGGCACCGGTCACGTCTGGCGCCTCGACCTGCGCGCGCCCCACCCCACCCCCGAGCGCGCGCACGACGTCGTGCCGCCGCTGTACGTCCTCGCCCCCGCCGGCACGCGCGCCGTCCTCGGCCTCCCCGCACCCGGACCGCCGCCCGGCGACGACGTGCGGACACCGTACGTCCCCACCACCGCCTCCCACGACCTCGTCGCGGTCACGGCCGCGGGGCGCGCCCATGCCGTGCACCTGCACGCGCCCGTCTTCGGCCTCGGGACCCGACGCGACCGACCCGTCGCCTGGACCGACGCCGGCTGGCGCCACGTTTCCGCCGCCGGACCCGGACGTCGCCTGCGTTCCGACGTCGGCGTGCCCGCCTCGCCCACCTGGGGCTGGCCCGGGCCATGGCGCGTGTGGTGCGACGACGACGACACCTGCGTCGCCGCCGCCGCGGTCGGCGTGGACCTGTGGACGATCCACGCGTCCTTCCTGCGCTGACCGCGACACCCGCCGGGCGTGAGGGTTCGCACCGGCGTCTCCGCCTCACGCCTGCTCGTGCTTGCGCTCCCGTCCGAGCAGCAGCTCCAGCGCGTCCGTCGCGGGCAGGCCCTCGTGGATCACCCGGTAGACGGCGTCGGTGAGCGGCATCTCCACGCCGAGCTTGCGACCGAGGTGGTGGGCGGACTTCGACGTGACCACACCCTCGGCCACCTGGCCGAGCTCGCCGAGGATGTCGTCGAGGGTGCGGCCCTGGCCGAGCGCCAGACCGACGCGCCGGTTGCGGGACAGGTCGCCGGTGCAGGTGAGCACGAGGTCGCCCAGGCCCGCCAGACCCATCAGCGTGATCGGCTCGGCGCCCATCGCCACCGCCACGCGGGTGATCTCGGCGAGGCCGCGGGTGATGATCGCGGCGCGGGCGTTCAGCCCCAGCCCCAGCCCGTCGCTGATGCCGGTGGCGATGGCCATCACGTTCTTGAGCGAGCCGCCCACGCACACGCCCACCACATCATGGGTGTGGTAGACGCGGAACATGCCGCCGTGGAAGGCCTCGGCCGCCGCGTGGGCCGGGGCGTCGTCGCCGGCCACCACCACCGTGGTGGGCAGCCCCGCCGCGAGCTCGGACGCGAACGATGGACCCGACAGCAGCGTGACGGGCATCGTGGCCGGCAGCTCCTCGGCCAGCACCCCGGCCATCGTCTCCAGCGTGCCCTCCTCGATGCCCTTCGTGGCGCAGCACACCAGCGTGTGGGACCGCAGCGACGGCGCCGCCGTGGCCACCACCTCCCGCAGCGCGTGCGACGGCACCACGGGCACCAGCAGGTCGGCGTGGGCGGCCGCCTCATCGACGTCGGGCGTGGCCCGCAGCGACGCGGGCAGGTCGAGGTCGGACAGGTAGCGGGGGTTGCGGTGGGTGGTGTTGATCGCCGCGCAGCGGTCCGCGTTGCGATCCCACATCAGCACGTCGTGCCCCTGGCGGGCGAGCTGGACGGCGAGGGCCGTCCCGAACGATCCACCACCCAGCACCGTGGCCGCGAGCGCCATGTTCCCTCCGGGTCCTCTCCTCCCCTAGCCCTGCCACCGTCAGGTGCACGCTTGCCCTGCCCCCGGGCGACGGCGTAGGAGAGGACAGCCCTCCCGGGAGGCCTCGTGCTGCTCGGCATCGCCATCACCCGGGCGGCGTCCCTCGACCCCACCTGGACCACGATCCACCTGGTGCGCGCCGCGCTGGCCCGCGGACACCGGGTGCGCATGGTCGAGCCCTGGGACTTCGAGGTCGACGAGCGCGGGCAGCTCACCGCGCGGGCCTACGCCTTCGACGAGCCCGTCGACGACGTCGACGTCCTGGTCAACGCGCTGCGCGCCCGCACGTCGTCCCGTCGCTACATCCGCCTGGACACGCTCGACGTGCTGCTGATGCGCGCCGCTCCCCTCGACCCGTCGCTGCTCGCGTTCGCCGCGATGGCCCGGGCCAGCGGCGTGGCCGTCGTCAACGACCCCGACGGCCTGCTGCAGGTCACCCACAAGGCGTGGCTCGCCACCCTCCCCGACGTGCCCCGCCCCCCCACGCTCGTCACCCGCAGCCCCGGCACCGCCGCGCTGTTCTACGAGCGCCTCGACAGCACCGTGATCGTCAAGCCCGCCCGCGGCAGCGGCGGCCGCGACGTGATGCGCGTGGCCCAGGGCGACGTGCGGTCCTTCGAGCTGGCCTTCTCCCGCGTGCGGATGCGCGGCGAGCACGTCGTCATCCAGGGCTACCTGGAGCAGGCCAGCGAGGGCGAGAAGCGCCTGGTGTGGATGGACGGCGACATCCTGGGTGGCTACCTCCGGCGGAGTGCCCCAGGGGAGTTCCGGCACAACCTCAAGCAGGGTGGCACGCCCGAGCCCACGGACGTCACGCCCGCAGAGCAGCAGGCCATGGCCACGTTGAGCCCGCACCTGTTGCGGGCCGGCATCCGGATCGCTGGAGTCGACCTGATCGGTCAGCACGTCATCGAGGTCAACGCCCTCAACCCCGGCGGCGCGTTCCATGCGGATCGACTGCATGGCACCGACGTGTCGGGTAGCATCATCGAACGTCTCGAACGCGCCGACGCCCGTACGGCGCCCCGGAGGACCGCATGGGCGCCCCCCGCCCCATGAACAAGAAGCAGGTGGCCGAGCGCCTCGCGCGCGGCCTCGACCTGTCCTACGCCGACCTGCGTGGCGTCGAGCTGTCCGGCATGAGCTTCGACGGCGCCGACCTGTCGCACGCCAAGCTCGCCAGCTGCAACCTGGCGCGGTCCACCTTCCGCAACGCCAACCTGTTCGGCACGTCCCTGTGGCAGACCGACCTGAAGGACTGCTGCTTCGATGGCGCCAACCTCGAGGAGGCCGACCTCGACATGGCCGACCTCGAGGGCGCCACCTTCCACCAGGCCACGATCCGCAAGGCGATCTTCCCGCGCGGGCGCGTGGAGCTGATGGAGATCGAGAAGAGCGTGCGCACGGGCCAGCGCGTCACGATGAACCGCAACCGGAAGTGATCCGGCGGTTCGTGGGAACCCCCGGCGCGGGGCGTGGTCTGGGACGGTGTCCCCCTGCCCCCCGTCCCCCATGTCTGCGCTGCCCCACATGATCGCCGACACGCCCGACGACGTCCTGGTCGACCGCTGCCAGCGGGGCGACCGTCACGCCTTCGCCGAGCTCGTCACCCGCTACCAGGACCGCATCGTCAGCCTCTGCCGCCGCTGGCTGGGCGAGGGCGAGGTGGCCGAGGAGGTCGCCCAGGACGTGTTCGTCGCGGCCTGGCGCGGGCTGCCGAACTTCCGTGCCGAGGCCCGCTTCGACACCTGGCTGCGCCGCATCGCGGTGAACAAGTGCAAGAACCGCAAGGTGTTCCGGTTCCGCCGGGGCTGGGGACGCCACGAGTCGCTCGACGCCGAGCCCGAGGACGGCGTAGCGCCGCTGCAGCTCGTCCACGGCGGCCCCGGCGCGGACGCCGCCGTCCACCGCGCCCAGGCCGGCTCCCTGCTCGCCCGCGGCCTCGCGGCCCTCCCCGAGGAGCACCGCGCGATCCTCGTCCTGCGGGACCTGGAGGACCTGTCCTACGACGAGATCGGCGAGATCCTCGACATCCCGCGGGGTACGGTGAAGTCCCGCATCCACCGCGCCCGCCTCGCGCTCGCGCAGGCCCTCGGGCGCCACATCGGTCCCCAGGACGTGTTCTGACGATGCAGCCCCTCCCCGACGAGCGCCTCCAGGACGAGCGCATCAGCGCCTGGCTCGACGGCGAGCTGTCGGCCGAGGAGGCGCTGGCCTTCCAGCGCGACCTCGACCGCGACCCCGCCCTGGCCCAGGCCGTCGCCCTGCTCAAGGGCGTGCGGGACGACCTCGTCCGCCACGGCCCGGTGCGCGCCCCCACGGGCTTCGTGAGCGACGTCTTCGACCGCATCGACGAGGCCGAGGCCGTCGCGCCGTCCACCGCGTGGTGGCGTCGCCCGCTGGGGGTGCCGGTCGAGGTCTTCGCCGCGGCCGCGGTCGCCCTGCTCGTGCTGTGGGCGGCGATGCCCACGCCCGCGCCCGCACCTCACGCCGCCACCGCGCCGTTCCCCGACGACGCCCCCACCGCCACGCTCGCCGGCGCGGGCGCGCCGGTCGTGGTGGCCGCTGCCCCTGGCTACACGCTGGTCACGTCGCTGCCGGCCGACGAGGTGCGCGCCGTGGTCGACGCGGTCGGCGGCACGCTGCGGGACGGCGATCCGATGGTGATCAAGGTGCCGGCGGTGGGCCTGTCGCCGCTGCGCGCCCAGCTGCGCCAGCTCGGCACCCTCACGCCGTCGGCGCGGGAGCGCCCGGTCGCCGGCGACGTCACGTTCACGCTCACGCTCACGGCGCCGTGAGCGTCGACGCCCACACCCACCTCGACACGGCCGCCTTCGCCACCGACCGGGACGCGGTCGTCGACCGCGCGATCGCCGCGGGCGTCCACGGCGTGGTGATCGCCGCCGCTGACCCCGACGACTGGGACGCCCTGGTCGCCTCGGCCGCGGCCCTGACGCGACGGCTGCGCGTGGCGTGGACGCTCGGCGTCCACCCGTGGTGGCTGGCCGACCTCGACGACGCGCGCGCCGACGCCCTCGTCGCCGCCCTGCGCGACCGACCCACGCCCCACGGCATCGGCGAGACCGGCCTCGATCATGCGCGCGCCACCGACGACGCCCAGCGCGCGCTGCAGCGCCGGGTGTTCCGCGACCACCTCGCGCTGGCCCGGGAGCGCGACGTGCCGGTGGTGCTGCACGTCGTCCGCGCCTACCCCGAGGCCCTGCGGGTGATGGAGGCCGACGGCCTCCCCGCGGCCGGCGGCATGGTCCACGCCTGGTCCGGTCACCCCGATCTGGTCCGGCGTGCGCTCCGGCTCGGCCTGCGCCTGTCGTTCGGCGGACCCCTCGGACGCAGCGAGCGTCTCGCGCGCGCGATCGTGCAAGTCCCCGACGACGCCCTGCTGCTGGAGACCGACTGCCCCGACCAGCCCGTCACACCGGGCACCCGCGGCGAGCCGGCCGACCTCCTCGCCGTCGCCACCACGGCCGCGGCGCTGCGGGCCCAGCCGGTCGACGCCGTGCTCGCCGCCAGCGCCGCCACCGCCACGCGGTTGTTTCCGGTGCTCGCCCGAGCGCCGCTTGCGCCGGCCGGCCCAGCGGCTACGACCCCAGGGTAGCCCGGAGCGCCGTTGACCAGCCTGCCCGCGCCGGTGGCCGCCGCGATCGCGCGCCACACGAGCCACCCCGTCCTGGGCGCCCTGCGCACCGCCGGCACGCGCCCCCTCGGCACCCTCGGCAGCCCACAGATCCTGGCACCGGTGTGGGTGGCGGTCACCGCCGACCGCGTGTGGACGGTGGCGGCCACCGACGACGACGCCTGGGTGCGGGCCGACGGCGGCACCGACACGCTCCGCCACGACCGCGGCTGGGTCACCGACGCGCTCATCGTGCGCGGCCGGTCGTGGCCCCTGCGCACCGGCTCGCGCAAGGCCGCCGAGCAGCTCGTGGAGCAGTGGGTGGAGGCCCCGCGCGGCGGCGGCCCGATCGACCCGCCCGCACCGCCGCCCGTGCCCCCGGAGCGGGCCCCGCTCGCCCATGCCGCCCGCGGCCCGGAGTGGTTCGCCGAGCGCGTGCCCGCCGATCCGGCCCACCGCTGGCTGGTGCTCCTGGAGACCGCGTCGACCTGGTGCTTCCCCACCGACGACGGCACCACGCCGTCGGTCCCGGTGTGGGTGGGCGTGTCCGACCACGACGTGGTGCTCGCCGCCCACCACGGCAGCCACCTGGCGTGGCGCCGCGTGCAGGGTCCGCTCACGCGCCGACGCCGCGGCAGCCGCCTGCACCTGGTCGCGCCCGAGGTCGACGTCACCGTGTCCGTGCTGGGCGACGAGACGGAGGCGCTGGTGGTGGCGCTGTCGCTCGCCGGCACGCCCGAGCGGTGGGCCGTGCTGGGCCGTCACCTCGTGCTGCACGGCCCGAACGGCCACGCCGTGCAGGCCTGGGCCGAGGCCGTCGAGCTCGGCCGCGACGGCACCTGCTGGCCCGACATCGCGCGCTGGGCCTGGGTGGCCTGCGACGCCCCCGCGGCCCACACGGCCCTCGGCGTGGCGATCCGGCAGGGTCGGCTCACCGCCGGCGACCGCTCGGCGTGGGTCGAGCCCGTCCCCGCCTGGCAGCGGGCGATCCAGGAGCCGCAGGCGGCCGCTGCCGTCCTCCACGACCGCCTCGGCGCCGTGCTCGACGGCCACGGCGTGCCCCCGCTCCCTGACGTGTTCCCCCACCCGCCGTCCGACGCCCCCGAGCTGTGGACCGGCGTGCTCGCCGCGCTCGGTCGGTGGACCGAGGCCGACGCCGCGGGGCGGGCCCTGTCCGACACCCCCCGCGGCCTCGAGACCCTCGCCGCGCTGCGCACGGTGGAGCACCACGACGGCGCGCAGGCTGCCTGGCGGCAGGCCGCGCAGGCGTGGCGCGGCGCCGGGCAGGCCGAGCCGGCGTGGCGCTGCCTGCGGCACGTGCTCGACGGCACGCCCCTGCCCGCCGACCACTGGCGCGCCGGCACCTGGGCCTGGGAGGACGGAGACCGCGAGGTGGCCGAGGCCGCGTGGCAGCGCGCGCTGAGCGTCGACCCCGAGGGCGTGGAGCTCGATCACCCTCCGCTCGACGACGACCCCTGGCGCGTGCTGGCCGAGCTCGCCGCCCGCGTGGGCGCGTGGTCGCTCGTGGCGCGCGCGTGGCGCCAGGTGCTCGCCCGCCTGCCCGACGACGAGGACGCCGCGTGGGCGCTGGCGGCGGTGCTCGGCGACCACCTGGACGCGTCCACCGACGCGGTCGACGTGCTGTCCCGCCTCGCCACCCACGCCGAGGACGCCGACCAGCCGTCGCGCCCGGCCGCCGAGGTGTGGCTGGAGGTGGCCCGACGCGCCGACGGGGCCGCGCGCCTCGACGCCCTGCGCAAGGCCGTCGCCACCGGGTTCCTGCACGGCGGTGTGCTCGCCCGCGCCCGCGACGCCGACGGCGTCCCCGAGGCCACCGTGACGTGGTGGACCCACCTCGAACGCCTCCTGGCCGGCGACACCGCGCCCGACGCCGCCACCCCCGGCCACCGGGCCTGGCTGTCGCCGTCGGAGCTCGCCGCGCTGCACCCTGGCGGCGCCGGGTGGCTCGCCGACCTGCGGGCCCAGCTCGAGGCCGTCCACCCGCCCGCCCGCGAGGCGCTGGTGCGCGGTCTGCAGCCCCTGGCCGAAGGCTGGCCCGAGGCCGCCGCCGCCCTCGCCGCGCTGGCCACGGCGCTGCAGGTGCCGCGCCCGGACGCGTTCCTCTACCGCGGCGACGGCGCGTGGGGCGTGGGCGCCTGGCCCACCGAGCCGCCCGTGGTGCTCGTCGGCGTGCGCCACGCCGAACCGGGTCCCCGCCACCTGGAGGGTGCCGCGCTGAGCTTCGCCCTGGCCGTGGAGCTGGCCCACCTGGCGTGCGACCACCCGCTCCTCGACGTCGACACCACGGTGCTCGGCACGTCCCGCTCCGTGTACACGGCGTTCGGTCGCTACGCCGGCACGGCCGAGACCGTGGTCGACCTGGTCACCCTCGTGCCGGGCATCGACCAGCTCGCCAAGATCGAGAAGGTCGTGCGGGCGTCGCGCAAGGTGTTCGCCGCACGCCACGCGGTCGACAAGGCCACGTCGCTGGCGTCCCCGTGGCTCGCCGACGCGCTGGGCCGGTCCGACGCCACCGTGCGCGGCCTGTCGCGGGAGGGCCAGAAGGGCGCGGCGCTGCAGATGCGCCTGCACGCCGATCGCGTCGCCCTGCTGCTCACGGGCGACGTGCGCGCCGCGGTCGACGCGATCCTGCGCACGTCCACCACCGGCCTGCCGCTCGCCGAGCGCGTGGCGCGCGACGGCCTCGCCGCCGTGCTCGCCGACCCCGGCACCGCCCTCGCCACCGACGACGCGATGCGGATCACGAGCCTCGTGGCGTTCGCCGCCCGGAACGGACCGTTCCACCTGGCGGAGGTGAGCGTGGCGGGCTGACGGGGCCCGGGCTCACAGCGCGAACGTGGCGCCCGCGAGCACGCGGATGCGCGCGGTGACGCCGCCGCCGGTGACGGTGACCGGACCGTGTCCGTAGACGTCGATCGCGGCCGTGGCGAGCGCGAACGAGGGGCCGCCCTCGAAGCGGAACGCGAGGCTGATCCGGTCGGTCACGCGCACCTCGCCGCCGGCGACGATGGGCACAGAGCCGAGGAAGATCACCGCACCGGGCGCGACCCACAGGTCGTCGTGCAGGATGAGCCCGAAGTCGACGTCGACCCGCTTGGCGATGGTGGTGGTCATCATCCAGCCGGGATGGAGCAGGCCCACCCCGACCTCGAACGGGTAGCCGGGGCCGAAGCCCAGGTGCACGGGCACGCTCGCGACCACGGACCCCTGGACGGCGCCGTTGTCGAACAGCTGCCACCGCAGGTCGAAGGCGGCCGTCGCCGCCAGCGGTGTGGCGGTGCCGCCGCAGCAGCCGGCCGGGAACGACAGGCGCACCCGCGTGCCCACCTCCACCATCGACAGCGGGAAGCGGAAGCCGCCCTCGAGGTCGGCGTAGCCCAGGCTCACGTACCCCACGCGCCGGTCGACGATGCGGCCGCCGAGCAGGTTGTCGACCTGACGGGGCGCGGGCGGTGGGGTCTGCGCCTCCGGCACCACCCGTGGCGGTCGGTCGACCTCGGGGTCAACCATCGGCTCGGGCGCGTCGTCGACCGGCGGCGGCGCGTCCTGCGCGCGCGCGAGGCTCGCTGCCAGCACCGCCGCGATGGCCATCCCGATGCGTCCGACCACGCCCCCTCCGGCTGCCCCGGCCGCAGGGTAGCCCCCCGGGGCGATCGCGCCTACACCGCCTCGCCGACGAACCGCCGCGCCCGGTGGGCGAGCCCGTAGATCGTCTCGCTCGGGTTGACGCCGAGCGAGGTGGGCAGGACCGAGCCGTCGACGACGAACAGGTTGGGCACGCCGCGGAAGCGGTGCTCGGTGTCGACCACACTGGTGGACGGATCGCCACCCATCGTGCAGCCGCCCATCTGGTGGGCGGTGAAGATCATGTGCTCGTGGGCGCCGTAGGCGCGGCGGTCGAGCTCGGCGAGATCGGCCTCGCTGCGGGCGACGACCGGCTGGTAGTGGCCCGAGCCCACGATCGTGGCGCCCGCGGCGAGCTGGATGCGCATCATCTGCTCGAAGGCGTGACGGAAGGCCTCCTGCAGGAACGGCCGCACGGGGTAGTCCAGGCGCGGCGTGCCGTCGGGCCGAAGGCTCACGGTGCCGCCGTCGTCGCCGGGCAGGATGCCGTCGCGCATCAACCCGAGGACGGCGTTGGTGTGGGGCAGATCGCCGATCGCCTCCCGCAGGTCGGCGCCGAACTGGGCCATGCCGACCGACGCGAGCATCGGCTGCAGCGGCGGCACCTCCAGGAAGTAGCCGACCCTGTCGGGCCCGCGGTCGATGAACTGGTGGGAGCCGACCGACTGCGGCGCGCCCCAGAACGGGTTGATCACGTGCTCGAAACGGGCAAACGTGCCGATGACGGGGTGGAGGAACGTGCGCCGTCCCACCCGCCCGTCGGCCGTGAGCCCCGACCGCAGCAACAGCGCGGGCCCGTTGATGGCGCCGCCGCTGCTCACGGCCACCTTGGGACGCACCACCACCGCCGGACCGTCGGGCGCGCCGGCCTGCGGCGACATCCCCCGCCCGTGCACGGCGACCACGCGGTCGCCGTCGACCTCCAGGCGCTCGACCCGGACGTTGGCGTACAGCTGCAGGCCCTCGCCGACGGCGTCCTGCAGGTAGGTGATGCCCATCGCCTGCTTGCCGTCGACCGGGCAGCCGACGCCGCAGTAGCCGCTGTTGGCGCAGCCCTTGACGTTACGGCGCAGCGCCTTGGCCTCCCAGCCGAGCGCCCGCGCCCCGTCGAGGAGCACGCGGTTGTTGGGGTTGGCGATCGCCTCGGGCCACTCCGCCACGCTCAGGCGCAGCTCGACGGCCTCGAAGTGGGGGTCGAGGCCGAGGTCGTCGATGCCGTGGTGCTGCGCCCAGTGCTGCTGCACGGCGGCCGGGGTGCGGAAGCAGGTGGTCCAGTTGACGGTGGTGGATCCGCCCACGCTGCGGCCCTGCATCACCGTGATCGCGCCGTCGGCCGTGCCCCGCGTGCCCCGCTCCTGGTACATGGCGGGCATCATCTCCGCCTCCTGGAGCGTGAAGTCGGCGCGGGTCATGTGGCTGCCCTCTTCGAGCATCACCACGCTCAGACCGGCTTCGACGAGGCCCGCGGCGAGCACGGCGCCGCCGGCACCCGACCCGACGATGCACACGTCGCACGTGAGCTCGACCGGGGCGGTGACGTCCTTCCAGGTGTGGATGGCCCCCTTCACGGCGTCGCCTCCTCGGCGCTCGCGGCCTGCTCCAGGGCCTCGACGGTGCCCGCGACCACGGCCTGGGCCTCCTGACGGGCCTCGTAGCGGCGCGCGGCGAGGAAGGCGCTGAAGTCGGGCGGGCCCGGGTAGCCCACGCTGGCGTAGGTCTCGGGGCTGCCGTGGTAGGCCGCCGCCGTGAGCCCGCGCACCGCCCGGTAGACCTGCCGGCGCAGCTGCAGGGAGCTGTCGCGCCACGTGGCCAGGATGACGTCCTGCTGGGCGGGCGTGGACGCCGTGAACGTGCGCGGCCGCCCGTCCAGCACCAACCCCGCGAGGGCGTTCTCCAACAGCATCAGCGCCTGCTCCAGCTCGGCCGCCACGGCCGACGGCAGGGTGGCCATCAGCGCGTCGACCTTCTCGGCGACGTGGACCGCAGCCGCCGTGGGCGCGCCGTCCCCCCCGGGGCACACCCGATCGGCCACGGCGGCGAGCACCGAGAAGGCCCGCGGGGACAGCGCCTGCAGCGGCATCGCCGGCTCTCGAAGGACGGTGGGGCGCAGCGCCACGCCGATCCCTCCCACGGCGAGCAGGGCGGCACCGCCCAACCCCACCCCGAGCAGGCCCCGTCGTGTCAGTGCCATCGCGCCTCCGGTGGGCTCCCGTATCGCGGCACCCGCGGCACCCGCCCGATCAGTTGAGCGCCGCGTCGCTGCCGGACACACCGATCAGCTCGCGCGCCCCGCCGTTGCACGCGCGGTAGCGGTACAGCTCGAACGTGTGGTTGCCGCCGTAGGGCGCGTCGTAGGCGTAGGTCCACGGCCGCGCACCGTCGACGACCTCGCCGGCTGGCTGCTCCTTGCCGGCCTCCAGCGGCTGGGAGTCGAACCACGCGTCGAACGTGTAGGTGCACGCGGCGTCGCCGTCGGCGTCGGCCTCCGACCACGCCCCGGCGACGATCGCCCCGGACGGCACGTCGATGCGCGGGCCGCCGTCGGCGAGCTCCTGGGCGGCCTTGGCGTGATCCTTGGCGGCGTCGTTGAAGAACAGCGGCGCGTCCGGCGGCTGGTACGACAGCACCACGCCCGCGTTGTCGGGGAACTGGAGGAACTCCTTGGGGCGCGGCGCGATCGTCTCCTTGCCGTCGGCGTCCACCGACCCCACCAGCACCTCCACGGCGCACTTGGACAGGCGGGGCTGCAGGTAGACGCGCTTGGGCTGCTCACCGCCGCTGTCGATCAGGCGCTTGCGGGGGCCCGTGGGCCGCTCGTCGAACTGCCAGTCGTGCTCGTGGCGCGTGCCCACCAGCTCGAGCTTGTGGTTGGAGAAGGACGGATCGACGTACCACAACACCGTGTCACCGCCGCGCTGGAGCACCCGGAAGCGCGTCTTGACGTCGCCGGTGGCGAGCACCCAGTCCCCCGCCATCGCGTCCATGCCGACCCGCGGGCACTTGTCGTTGACCTGCTCGGCCGGAGCCGGTTCGGGGGCGGAACCCCCACAGGCGAGGCTCACGGCGATCGCGGCAGCGGGCAGCACGAGGTGACGCATGGACGGCTCCTGGGAAGGGTGCCGCATCGTACCCCTGTTTCGACCGTCGAAAGCAAGCCCTCAGGTGCCTTCGATGCCCGCGGCGTCCGCCCGACGACGGCGCCACGCGACCAGCGCGGCGAGCAGGAGCATGCCGGTGACGCCCACGTCGTCGGCCAGACCCACCAGCGGCACGGCGTCGGGGATGAGGTCGAGCGGCATCACGTCGTAGACGAGCGCAGCGGCGAGGAGCCACCAGGGGAGTCGGGTCGTGTCCATCGTCACCTCGGCATCGCGACCCGCGTCGGCCGCGCCCCGTAGACGTGGACACGCCGGCGGTTGTTGCAAGGGTGCAAGGACCGCGTCACACCGACCGGGGCGGACCTCGACCGTCCGTGACACCCCCGGAGCCCCGATGCGCGCGCGCCTGACCCTGCTGCCCCTGCTCGCTGCCTGCACCGGCGCGCCCGCCACCGACGATGCCGACGACACGGACGTGGCGCCGGTGGCCTACGACGCGCCGGGCCCCTACGTCGCCGGCGCCCGGTCGATGGACGTGCTCGGCCCCGAGGGCCTCGTGCTCACCACCGAGGTGTGGTTTCCCGCCGAGCGCGACACCGGCGCCCCCTACGCCTACCTGGGCGTCATCCAGCGGGACGCCGTCGCCAACGCGACCCCGGCCTGCGACACGCCACGCCCTGTGGCCGTGTTCAGCCACGGCAACACCGGCCTGCGCTTCCAGTCGATCTTCCTGTCCGAGCACCTCGCCTCGCACGGCTGGGTCGTCGCGGCCCCGGACCACAAGTTCAACACGACCTTCGACACCGACACGAGCCGCACCGGCGAGGTGGCGCTGCGTCGCCCCGGCGACGTGGCGGCGGTGTACGACGCGCTGCTCGCCGACCCCACGCTGCTCGGCTGCGTCGACCCCGACGCCGGCTACGTCGCCATCGGCCACTCCTTCGGCGGCTGGACCGCGCTGGCCACCGCGGGCGCCACCCTCGACCTCGACCACCTCACCGTGGCGTGCGGCGACGACCGCGGCTGGATGTGCCAGGTGCTCCTCGAGGCCACCACCGGCTCCACGCTCGACCTGTCCGATCCGCGCGTGACCGCCGCCGTCGCGATGGCGCCCTCCGGCTACGAGACGTTCGGCCCCGACGGCATGGCCACCCTCGCCGTCCCCACGCTGATCCTCGGCGGCTCCGAGGACGACCTGACGCCGTGGGACGTGCAGCAGGTGCCGATGCTGGAGGGGATGTCGGCGACCGCCCCGGAGGGCGCACGCCTGGAGGGGGCGAGCCACTACTCCTTCTCGGACGCCTGCGCGCTGGCCCCGGTCGACCCCTACTGCGACGGCAGCCTGGGCGTGGACGAGGCCCACCGCCTGATCAACGGGCTCACCACCGCGTTCCTGGAGGACGTCGCCGGTCGCGGCCAGGGCGCCGATCTGTGGCTGCCGCCCGACGACGCCCGCGTCACCTGGTGGACGCCGTGACGGCCGACCCCGTCCCGTGGACCCCGGGCAGCTGTCACTGCGGCGCCGTGGCGTTCCGCGTGCGGGTGCGCGCCCGGGAGGCGATCGCGTGCTCGTGCTCGATCTGCACGCTCAAGGGCTTCCTGCACCTCATCGTGCCGCCGGAGGACTTCGAGCTCCTCACGGGTGCGGACGACCTGACGCTTTACACGTTCGGCACCCACACAGCGAAGCACCGCTTCTGTCGGCACTGCGGCATCCACGCCTTCTACACGCCGCGCTCCCACCCCGACCACGTCGACGTCAACGTGCACGCGCTGCACGGAACGTCTCCGGACGACTTCCGGATCGTGCCGTTCGATGGCCGGAACTGGGAGGACAACATCGACGCGATCCGGTGATCGGGACGGCCTGTCGCGAGGTCGAAGTCGTGCGACAAGCTACCGAATGAACGCGACACACAATTTCTGCTAGCCAGACCGCCGGCTCGCCTCTACTTTCACAGAGCCAGCACGTCCCGCTGGCGCCCTGGAGCCCCTCCCGTCCGTCCTCCGAGGCCGGAGCGTCCTCGTCGTGCGTTCATCGTTCAACCCTTTCCGCCGTTTGTACGTCGGCTTGGGGTGACGGATGGCCACGGCGCGGTCCGGGCGGAGCTCTGCCCAACCCTGTGTGCAGGAGTACACCATGTTGTTCCGTGGAACGTATTTGCTGTCATTCTCCATGCTGCTCCACAGCGGAACCGCGCTCGCCGGCATCAGCGACTGCACCGTCAACCCCGAGGGCGGCTCGATGTCCACCTCGTGCAACGACCACTGCACGTGGAACAACTCGTCCAAGATGGTGTGCACCAACTACGACCAGACGGGCGGCACGCCGAGCAACGAGGACACCTGGATGTGGGGGACCGCCGGCGGCACCACCGGCGCCGACTTCCTGGTGTTCGGCCACCGCGCCTCCGAGTCGTGGTGCTGCATGATCCACGACGACTGGGGCTACGACGACACCGCCGACACCGCGGGGCCCACGCCGGGCGTCGACCGGGTGTGGCTGTACTCCCAGAGCGGCAACGACACGCTGTCGTACGCCGGCTTCGACGCCACCTTCACGACGCTGGCGGCGTACTACACCGGCGTGCTGGGCGACGCCGAGCCCAACCTCGTCATCACCACCCAAGGCGGCGACAACCACATCTACGGCAGCGACGACGCCGCGACCCGCGAGGAGCTGGGCGGCGGCGGCGGCGATGACGTGATCTACGGCCTGAAGGGCAACGACAAGATCACCGGCGGCCTCGGCAGCGACGAGCTGTACGGCGGCGAAGGCGACGACATCATCCGCGGCTACCAGACCGCCTGCTCGACGGCCCTGGACGGCGACGACCTGATGTCCGGCGGTCCCGGCATCGATCGGCTCACGGGCTGCTCCGGCAACGACCTCATCTCCGGCGGCACGGCGGTGTTCAGCGGCGGCGCGGTGGTGACCTGGTGCGACACGTCGTACAGCGACGACGGCGACTTCATCGACGGCAACGCCGGCACCGACGAGCTCCGCGGCTGCGCGGGTGACGACGTCATCCAGGACCTCGGCGACAGCGACGACGACGTCCTGCGCGGCCAGAACGGCAACGACACCGTCTGCAACAACGGCAGCGGCACGAACGACCAGCTGTACGGCGGCTCCAACAACGACACCCTCTGGTCGGGCATCACGCCGGGCTCGATGGACGGGGGCACGAACACCGACACGTGCTTCCCGGCCGGCGGCACGAGCTGCGAGGTGCTGGGCTCTTCGACGATGCCCGCCGCCTGCGGCTGGACCTACTGATCTTCCCGCCGGGGCCGCCCTCCGCGGCGGTCCCGGCACGCGGGATCCCCCGCACGCCACGCGCTCACTCGAAGGTCAGGAAGCCCCAGCACGGCTGGGCGTCCGAGCACGTGGTCGCCGCCTCCACGCACGCGATGTCGCTGGCGGTGGGCGGCGTGGTGGAGTGCTCGCACGACTCCAGGCAGGCCGTGTCGGCGGGGCAGAGCGCCGTCATCGGGTCGCAGAACTGCTCGCAGGGCAGCCTCTCGTCGGTGGGGTCGGCGTCGGTCTCGGTGTCGGTGGCGTCGGGGTCGCCCACCCCGCCGCACACGTACCGGGGCACCTCGAAGCCGCCGGCCTCCTCGCACGCGTCGGTGGCGAGCCAACCCGTCGTGTCGCCGCGGTCGCAGCAGATGCGCGGCTTGCAGCCCGCTGCGGCGAGGACGATCCCAGCGACGAGCAACGTACGCGACGGCATGGCGGACCCCCGAGCGACAGGCGGCGATGGTACGCCTGGCGGGTACCGGCCGCCAGATCCCACGTGACCGCCGATCGCCCGCGGGGCCCGATCAGCCACGCCCGCCCGGCGTGACAGGGGTGCGAGGGAAGCCCGTGGTGGTGCGCACCTGGGCCTGGATGGCGGCCATCGCCGCGAGCACGAGGTGCTCCTCCCACGGCCGACCGACCACCTGGGCGGCGACCGGCAGCCCCGCCGACCCCGCGTCGTAGGTGGCGGCCTTGCGATCGAGGCGGTCGGCGAGCACGTCACGCACCTGCTCGTCGTCGCGCACCGTGGAGATCGGCTGCACGCCGGCCGGCAGGTCGAGCAGGTTGAAGCGCATGGTGTGCCACGCGCCCACGCTCCAGTCGTGGGTGGTGTCGACGAGCGGCGCCGGCGTGACGGTGGGCGGCCCCACCAGCAGGTCGAGCCCCGCGGTGCGCCAGGCGGCGAGCTCGGTGGCCTTGAGGGTCTCGCGCGCGCGCACGAGGGCCCACAACCGGTTGACCGGCTTGGCGCCCAGCGCCTGCATCAGCCGCGCGACGCGGGGCTCGCCCGTGGCCCCGGCCAGCCGCGCCAGCGCCTGCCGAACCAGCGCCGGCAGCAGCGCCGTGCGCGCCACCGTCTTGAGCTGGGGCATGATCGTGTCGCCCTCCAGCACCCCGAGCGCGGTCTGGAAGCCGTCGGCCGAGAGCAGGCCGAAGTAGGCGTCGAACATCTCCCACGACGCCGGCGGCGTGTAGGGCACCACCGTGGCCCCGGCGGCCTCGAGCGCCGCGGCGGCCTCCCGCACGGCGCGGCGCACCGACGGCGACGGCCGGAAGATGCCGTCGTCCTCGTAGACACCCACCTTGAGCGTGGACAGGTCGACGGCGGACGGGTCGGGCAGCGGCAGCGGGGGCACGACCGGGTCGAGGCGGTGCTGGGACGTCGACGACAGCGCCGTCATCAGCAGCGTGAGGTCCTCGACGGTGCGGCCCAGCGGCCCGGACTGGGCATGGATGGCCTCCTGCCCGGGCTGGCCGCCGGCGACGCCGCGCATCGACCAGCGACCCCACGTGGGCTTGAGGCCGCACACGCCGCAGTACGCCGCGGGGTTGCGGATGGAGCCGCCGATGTCGGTGCCGATGCCGGCGGGCGAACAGCCGCTCGCGATCGCGGCCGCCTCGCCGCCGGACGAGCCCCCCGGCACCCGTCCATGGCGCCACGGGTTGTGGGTGGTGCCGAAGATCGCGTTGTGGGACTCCATCGCGAGCAGCAGCTGCGGCACGTTCGTCTTGCCGAGCACGATGGCGCCCGCACGCCGCACGGCGTCGACGACCACGGCGTCGCCGGTGGCCAGGCGCTCGGCCCGCGGGCGCACGCCGAGGGTGGCCGGTGTGCCCGCCAGGTCGAGGTTCTCCTTGAGCGTGACCGGCAGGCCGTGGAGCGGCCCGAGGGGCTCGCCCGCGGCGCGCGCAGCGTCGGCCTGTTCGGCCTCGAGCAACGCCCGCTCGCGGTACTGGGCGGTGAACGCGCCGACGTGCGGCTCGACGGCGTCGGCCCGCGCGTGCAGGGCCCGCACCACCTCCACCGACGTGGTGCCGCCGGTGCCGAGCTCGGCGAGCAGCTGGACCGCGGACAGCTCGTGCAGCTCCATCCCCACCTCCGCACGCGCCCTAACCACCACGCGCGGCGCGGGACGAGGTCGTGGCCTCGCGTGGGGCGTTCGCCGGATCGGCACAGCCCGACGGGCAAGGCACGCACCGGATCGGGTACAAGGGGACTCCGCGACGTCTGCCCCGAGGCCGCCCATGAAGTTCCACCTGTCCATCGGTGTCGTGCTGAGCACGCTCCTCGTGTCCGCCTGCACGGACACGAGCGACAAGTCCACCGACACCGACACCCAGGACACCGACGTCGACACGGACACAGACTCCGTCGTCGACACCGAGACCGACACCGTCGACACCGACGTCAGCGACCAACCGCTGTCGGTCGACGACCTGGCGGTGGGCGATCTGCTGATCTCCGAGGTGATGGCGAACCCGGCGGCCTGCGACGACAACGACGGCGAGTACGTCGAGCTCTGGTACCCCTCGGGCACGCGCGACCTCGAGCTGCAGGGGCTCGTGCTCGCCGACGAGCTCACCACGTGGACCTTCTCCGCCAGCCAGGTGCTCGCCCCCGGCGACCGCGTGCTGCTGGCGCGCCGCAACGCCGGGCTCCAGTTCTGCTACGGCCTGCAGGGCGTGGCCGAGTACGGCCTCGGGCTCAACAACACCGGCGACGTGGTGGAGGCCCGCAGCCCGTCGGGTACGGTCCTCGATCGCCTCGACCTGCGCGACTACATCGAGTCCGGCGAGCTGGAGGTGCCCGCGGGCATGTCGCTGGAGCGCGACGACACCGCGCCCGCCACGTGGTGCAACGCCTCCGACCGCATCGGCACCACCACCGACCTCGGCACCCCCGGCACCGCCAACGGCACCTGCGACGCCGTGGTCGACACCGACGACACGGACGACACCGACGACACCGACGACACCGACACGGTCGACACCGACGACGGCCGCATCGGCGTGGCCGACCTGGTGGCCGGCGACCTGCTCGTCACCGAGTTCATGGCCGACACGCACGACACGCTCTGCCCCAACGATCAGGGCGAGTACATCGAGATCGTCTACGTCGGCACGCTGCCGGCCAACCTCAACGGGCTCTGGATCTCGAACAGCACCACCGACGCCACCATCGCCCAGCCGTTCCCGGTCGATCCCGGCGACCGCCTGCTGCTGGCCCGCGACGGCTCGGGCGTGCGCACCTGCTACAACCAGATCCCCGACTACGTGTACGGCTTCGAGATGGCCAACGGCGGCGACACGCTCACGCTGTGGGACGGCGCGTCGCTCGTGATCGACACGGTCGACTTCACCACGTGGAACGTGCGCCAGGGCGTGGCATGGGAGCGCGACGACCTCGACCCGACGTCGTGGTGCCTCGCCGACACCGTGATCAGCGGCACCACCGACCGCGGCACCCCCCGCGCCGCCAACGGCACCTGCCCGATCGACACCGACACCGACACCGACACCGACACCGACGACACCGACACGGTGCCCGACGTCACCACGCTGGCCCCCGGCGACCTGGTCATCACCGAGTTCATGGCCAACCCCGACGCCTGCGCCGACCCGAACGGCGAGTACTTCGAGGTGGTCTACACCGGCGGCGCGGCGGTCAACCTCGAGGGCCTGGTGCTCTTCGACGTGCAGTCGAACGTGTTCACCTTCGCCACGCGGTTCGTCGTGCAGCCCGGCCAGCGCTTCGTCATGTTCGACGACAGCCGCTCCCCCAACTGCTACGGCCTGAGCGCCGCGGACGGGCTCGGCTACGACGGCGTCGCCCTGAACAACACCGGCGACACCATCCGCCTCGTCGCCGGCGCGGCCGGCACCATCGCCCAGCTGGACTACAGCAGCTTCACCGTGAACGCGGGCGTGGCCTGGCAGCTCGACGACGACGGCGTGTGGTGCGAGGCCACCACGCCCATCGCGGGCGTCGCCGACCTCGGCACCCCGGGCGCCCCCAACCCGCTCTGCGTCCCCGTCGACACCGACACCGACACCGACACCGACACCGACGTCCCCGACACGGACACGGACACGGACACGGACACCGACGTCCCCGATACGGACACCGACACCGACACCGACGTCCCCGACACCGACACCGACACGACGCCGGTCGAGACCGACACCGACACCACCCCCGTCGACACCGACACCGACACCGACACCGACACCGACTCGGACGTCGACACCGACCCGCAGGGCACGCCCGTGGGCCAGCTCGCCCCCGGCGCGCTGCGCATCTCCGAGTGGATGGTCGACCCGTTCCGCTGCGGCGACCTCGGCGGTGAGTACTTCGAGGTCTACAACACCACCGGCGCGGCCGTGGACCTGCGCGGCCTCGTGCTGCGCAACACCGTCGCCCTGCACACCGTCACCACCCACGTGGTGATCGACGCCGGCGGACGCGCGGTCTTCGGGCACGACGCCGCCGCCTTCGCGACCTGCTACGGCCTGCCGCTCGACGCCACGTTCCCGTTTGCGCTCCTCGACGCCAACGACCGGATCCGCCTGGAGGTGCTCGGCGGCAACGTGCTCGACCAGGTCACCTGGTCCACCAACATCGTGACGGGCTTCAGCTACGAGCTCGACGACGCCAACCTGCTCACCACCTGCCTCGCGAGCGACCTCACGCTCAGCGGCGACCGTGGCACGCCGGGCGCCCCGAACGGCCTGTGCCTGCCCCCGATCGACACCGACACGGACACCGACACCGACACCGACACGACCCCGGTCGAGACCGACACCGACACCGACACCGACGTGGTGGTCTACGTCCCGCTGGCGTCCGTCCCCGTCGACGCGATCGTGCTCACCGAGTTCATGGCCGACCCCAGCGCGTGCCCGGTCGACCTCACCGGCGAGTACGTCGAGTTCTGGTACCGCGGCGCCGTGCCGGCCGACCTGCAGGGCATGACGGTCACCACGAACAACGGCACCATCACGCTCACCGGCCACCTGTACGCGATGCCCGACGACCGCCTGCTGCTCATGGCGTCCCCCACCGCGTTCCAGGGCTGCTACGGCTTCCTCGGCGACGCCGCCACGGGCCTGGTGCTGGCCGACGGCGGCGACCACATCACGCTCGCCGACGGCGCGCGCGTGTTCGACACGGTCGACTTCGACCCGTGGACGATCACGCCCGGCGTGGCCTGGGAGCGCAGCGACGACCTGACCGGCTGGTGCCTCGCGGAGGACGCCACCACGAGCGGCGACCTCGGCACGCCCGGCCAGCCCAACGGCCTGTGCCCGATCGTCGTCGACACCGACACCGACACCGACACGACGCCGATCGAGACCGACACCGACACCGACACCACCCCGGTCGAGACCGACACCGACATCCCGCTCGACACCGACATCCCGCCGGAGGTGTTCTTCATCACCGAGGTGGTCGACTACGGGCCGTTCGATCCCATCAAGTGGGTCGAGCTCTACAACGGCGGCACCACGTCGATCGACTGCAGCGGCTGGACGCTCGGCAACTACCGCAACGGCTCCAACTCGGTGGCCAGCGGTGCCGTGATCATCCCGCTGTCGTGCACCACGGTCGCGCCGGGGGAGACCTGGGTGGTCGGCTCGCTGACCACCACCTCGGCCTGGCAGACCACCTACGGGCGCCAGCCCGACCAGGTGGCCGCCAACCTCACCGGCAACGGTGACGACACCTACGCCCTCGAGTTCCTCGGCCTGCCGGTCGACGTCTACGGCGAGATCGGCGTCATCGGCACCAACGAGCCCTGGTACTACCGCGACATGCTGGCCTACCGCGTCGACACCGTCACGCGGCCCAGCCGGTTCTGGCGCGCGAGCGAGTGGGTGATCACCCCGCACTTCCGCTACCAGACGATGGGGACGTTCGGGGAGGGCTTCGACACGGCGCCGGAGACCGACACCGACACCGACACCGACACCGACACGACCCCCGTCGAGACCGACTCCGACACGACCCCGGTCGAGACCGACACGGACACCGACACCGACACCGTCCAGCCCCCCGGCGACCTGCTGATCTCCGAGGTGGTGGACTACCGCGCGAACGGCTTCCTCAAGTTCGTCGAGGTCTACAACCCCGGCCCGTCGCCGATGCCGATGACCGGCTGGACGGTGGAGCGCTACGCGAACGGCTTCACGTTCGCGGCGCCGATCACGTTCCCGCCGGGCCTGGTGCTCGACGTCGGCCAGACCTGGGTCCTCGGCGCCGCCACCGGCTCCGACGCCGACTACCGCGCCGCGTTCGGCGACGTCCCCGACCAGCGCAGCGGCTTCGTCACCGGCGACGGCGACGACGTGTACGCCCTGCGCTACGGCACCCACCTGGTCGACATCTACGGCCAGATCGGCGTCGACGGCACCGGCACCGCCTGGGACTACACCGACAAGCTCGCCTACCGCATCCCGTCCGTCACCAGCCCGCGCCGCGTGTGGCAGGCCGGCGAGTGGGTCATCACGTCGAACTTCCGGTACACGACGCTCGGCTCCCACGCCGAGGGCTTCGACACGGCGGTCGACACCGACACCGACACCGACACCGATACGGACACCGACACCGATACGGACACCGACACCGACACCGATACGGACACCGACACCGACACCGACCTGCCGCCGCGCACCGTCGACTCGCTGCGCGTGGGCGACCTGCGGTTCTCGGAGTTCCTCGCCGACCCGACGTCGTGCCCCGACGCCGACGGCGAGTACATCGAGCTGCTCTACCTGGCCGAGGGCGACCTCGACCTGCGCGGCCTCGAGATCCGCGCCAACACCGGGTTCACGCAGATCGCCCAGTCGTTCGTCGTGTCCACGGGTGACCGCGTGGTGGTGGCCCGCAACCCGTCCGCCATCACCGCCTGCCTGGGCGTGTCCGCCGACCTCGGCATCACCTGGGGCCTCGACAACACCGGCGACAACCTGCGGCTCATCGACACGAACGGCCGCATCCTCGACGCCATCGACACCCGCACCTGGACGATCCCGGTCGGCCGCTCCCTCGAGCTCGACGACGACGACCTCACCACGTGGTGCGAATCCGACACGCCGCTGGGTGCGTCGGACTTCGGCTCGCCCGGCGATGCCAACGGCAGCTGCGTCGTCGACACCGACACCTACGCCGGTCCCGAGGGCACCTACACCATCTTCGACCTCGAGGAAGGCGACCTCCGGGTCACCGAGTTCATGGCCAACCCCGACGCCTGCGCCGACGCCTCGGGCGAGTACATCGAGCTGCGCTACGACGGGCCCGACTCCATCGACCTGCGCGGCCTGCGCATCGAGGGCGCGGCCTGGTTCGGCGAGATCCGCGGCAACGACATCCGCTACGTGCTGCACGGCGAGCGCGTGCTCGTGGCCCGCAGCATCGCGGGGCTCCAGTCCTGCTACGGCGTGACGGCCCAGACCGAGCTGTCGGCGATGAACATCTCGAACTCCGGCGACCGGATCGGGCTGTACGTCCAGGGCTCCGACGTCGAGTTCGTCAACTTCGACTCGTGGAACCTGCCCCTGGCGACCGCCTGGGAGCGTGACGACACGAACGACACCCTCTGGTGCCTCGCCGACAGCGGCATCGCCTCCACCGGCGACCTCGGCTCGCCGGGCACGCCCAACGGCATCTGCGCGCCCGCCGACACCGACACCGACACCGACACCGACACCGACACCGACGTGCCGCCGCTGACCGTCGACCAGCTGTCGCCCGGCGACCTGCGCATCCTCGAGTTCATGGCCAAGCCGACCCAGTGCACCCCGCAGACGGGGCAGTACGTCGAGGTGGTCTACGAGGGTCCCCGCCCCGCCGACCTCCAGGACCTCGTGTTCGACGCGAACGGCTCGATCACGATCTACCGGCAGTCGATCCCGGTGAACCCGGGCGACCACCTGCTGTTCGGCCGCAGCTCCAACGCCGACTGCTTCGGCCGCGTGCCCGACCTCGTCTTCGTGCCCACGCTGTTCGAGTCCGGCGTGATCACGCTGCGCACCGACACCCAGTTCGTGATCGCCCAGATGGACTACACCAACCGGCGCGCACGCCTGGGCCGCTCCTGGGAGCTCGACGACGTCGACAACACCACGTGGTGCCTCGCCGACTCGCCGATCTCGGGCACGAACACCGACCTCGGCACGCCGGGCCGGCCCAACGGCATGTGCGTCCCCGACACCGACACCGACACCGACACCGACACCGACAACGGTCCGCTGCTCCGCACCGTCTTCGACCTCAGCAGCGCCGACCTGCGCGTCACGGAGATCATGACGGCGCCCGTGTCCTGCAACGCCGCCACGGGCAGCTACATCGAGATCTTCTACAACGGACCGTCCGCCGCAGACTTCCAGGACCTCGCCATCTCGATCGGCGCCGACCGCTACGTCGTGCCGTCGCAGATGGTGGTGCTGCCCGGCGAGCGCGTGATCTTCGGCGCCAGCGCCAACGGCGGGTGTTTCGGGCGTGCGCCCGAAGGCGTGCTCGGCTTCCCCGTGCTCGACGGCCTGCAGGTGCTGCTGGAGGCCGACGGCGGTCAGTTCCTCGGCGCCACCACGTTCCCGCCGCTGTCGCAGCGCAACGGGTTCGCCTACGAGCGCGACGACGCCGACCCGGCCGTGTGGTGCTACGCCGACGCGGAGATCTCCGCGACGAACACCGACAAGGGGTCGCCCGGCCTCGCCAACGGCCCGTGCGGCTCAGGCCCGATCGACACTGACACCGACACCGACAACACGGTCAACGCCATCCCGCTCGACCAGCTCCCCCTTGGCGTGCTCACCGTGACCGAGGTGATGGCCAACCCGGCGGCGTGCGCCGACAGCCTCGCCGAGTACATCGAGCTGTACTACCGCGGGTCCCAGCCGGTGGACGTCGGGGGTCTGACCATCTCCGACGACAACACGACGGTGACCATCCCCGGACCCGCCATCCTGCCGCCGAACACGCGCGTGCTGATGGCGCCCAACCCGGCGGGCCTGGCCAGCTGCTACGGCCTGCAGGCGCAGCCGCTGCCCGGCATCTCGCTGTCGAACTCCGGCGACGTCGTCGAGCTCACCGACGGCACCCGCACGCTCGACAGCTTCGACTACACCCAGCGCATCGTGCCGAACGGCGCGTCGTACAAGCGCGACGACAACAACCCGGCCACGTGGTGCACGTCGACGACGACGTTCGGTCCGACGGCCGACCTGGGTTCGCCGGGCCAGCCCAACGGCACCTGCCCGTAGTCTCGGGGATTCACGCGGTTCGCGGAGGGCGTGGCCGGACGGTGCCACGCCCTCCCGCCGAACAAGCCCGATCCTTTCACGTCTGTGCAGACGCGAACGTGTCAGAGTAGCGGCTCCCCAACCGGTCGACGATGGACTCTCGCGCGCTGCTGCTGGCACTCGTGCTGGCGATCCCCGTGGTGATGCTCGCAGGCACCTGGGGATTCGTCCTGTTCACGCACGTCCGCTACGCCCGCTACATGCACCACACCGGCCGGGCCCTCCCCCGCCGCACCACGTCCGAGTGGCTGACGGTGCTGTGGCGCGAGGTGTGGGCGCTGCTCATCGTGCAGACGTGGCACATGACGCCCCCGTGGACCCCGCGGCGGCGCACGCCCGTGGGCCGCGCCACCGGCCACCCCGTGCTGTGCGTCCACGGCTTCGTGCAGAACGGCCGGAACTTCCGCGGGCTGCAGCAGCGCCTCCAGATGCTCGGCCGGGTGTCCGAGGCCGTCTCCCTGGGCCTGCCTCCGCGCACGATGGACGCCTACGCGGTGGTGCTGGAGGCGCGACTGCGGGCGATGATCGCCGACTTCGGTGGACCGGTCGACGTGTGCTGCCACTCGATGGGCGGCATCGTGCTCCGTGTGGTGCTCGACCGCGACGCCGAGCTCGCCAACCACATCGGCCGCATCGTGACCGTGGCCACGCCCCACCAGGGCACCGGCGCGGCGCGCGGGATGCACCTGCCCGAGACCCGCTTCATGAGCCGACGCAGCGCGGCGCTCGCCGAGCTGCCCCACCTCGCCCAGCTCGCGCCCCACGCCGCCGTCACCACGATCGGGTCCACGGACGACGCGACGGTCTACCCCCCCGAGACCACGCGCGACCGCGGCGCGGAGCACGTCGAGCTCGAGGGCCTCGGTCACGCCGGGGTGCTGTTGTACGCCCGCGCGATCGTGCACATCCTCGCAGCGCTCGACCGTCCGCAGCCCGCGGTCCACGACGACCATCCGCTGGCGCGCAACGAGCTCGACGCGCTGTAGGGAGCCCGTTGTCCGCGGCCTCGTGGGGGGCAGATCTGTCGAATCTGCACGGATGCTCCCAGCCGTGAGGGACGGAGAATCGGCGCACAATGGTGTGACCACCGACATCATCCGGTAGGCTCGTCGAAGAACCGGGGGTGCGGAAATGCACGAACTTCGAGCCGCCGCAGCGCTGACGCTGCTCCTGACCTCCGCCGACGCGCTCGCGTGTGGCGGCTTCTTCTGCAACCGGGACCCGATCGACCAGTCGGCGGAGAAGATCGTGTTCGCGATCGACGACGACGGCACGGTCGACGTCCACGTGCAGGTCACCTACACCGGCCCGGCGTCCAGCTTCGCGTGGGTGGTGCCGGCTCCGGACGTGCCCGAGCTGTTCGTGGCGCCCGAGGAGCTGTTCAACGTCCTCGACAACGTCACCCGTCCCAACATCCGCCTGTCGCAGACCTACCTGGGCCAGTGCACATGGGGCTGGGACTCGTTCGAGGCCGACACCTACGCCATCGACAGCGACTGGTTCGAGGACTCCGCCGACTCCGACACCGACGCCGGCGGGTCGACGCCCCACGTCACCCTGGTGGCCTCCCAGCAGCTCGGCCCGTACGACACGGTCACGCTCGCCGCCGACGACGCCGACGCGCTCGTCGCCTGGCTCAACGCCCACGACTACCTCGTGCCTGCGGCCGCCGGACCGCGCCTGGCGCCCTACGTGGCCCACGGCGGCTACTTCGTGGCGCTGCGGCTGCAGAAGGACCGTGCCACCGGCGACATCGCGCCGTTCGGCATGCGCTACCACGGCACGAAGGCGGTGATCCCGCTCACGCTCACGGGCCTCGCGGCGACGCCCGACATGCGCCTGGTGCCGTACGTGCTGGGGTCCGCGCGCGCCATCCCCACGAACTACCTGCACGTGGTGCCCAACGACGCCGCCATCGACTGGTTCCGCTACGGCGGCAACTGGGACGACGTCGTCCGGCGGGCCGCCGACGAGGCGGGCGGGCACGCGTTCGCCACCGACTCGGCGGGCCCCACCACGGCCCTGCGCGGCTCGCTGTGGCGCGCCCACCAGTTCGACACCGCCGCCCTCGCCGCCATGACCGACCTGCGCGACTTCATGGACGAGCTGCTGTTCCGCCAGGGCTTCACGTCGTCCAACGTCCTGCTCGGCCTGCTGCGCCAGTACGTGCCGGTGCCGGCGGCGGTCACCGCGCGTGGCGTGTCCGACACGTCGTTCTACAACTGCGTCCGCTGCTACCCCGAGTGGCAGACCATCGCGTTCGACCCCGCCGCGTTCGCGGCCGACCTCGAGCGCCTGATCGTCGAGCCCCGCCACCGCGCCGAGGCGCTGTTCTCGGCCCACCCGTGGGTCACGCGCCTGACGTCGTCGATGTCGCCCGATGAGATGGACCTCGACCCGATGTTCGAGCTCGACCCGTCGGCGCCGGCCGTGTCTCGCGACCGGACGGCGACGCTGGAGATCGACTGCCAGCAGGGCGAGCGGTACGACGACGCGCTGCGCACCCTGCGGCTGGCCGACGGCCGCGACATCCTGCTGCCGTCCAACAACTGGCTCAGCGATCATGGCCAGTCGTCCAGCTCGTTCCTGGCGGACCTCACCGAGCCCGCGGCGATCCTCATCGAGGACCTAGGGCCCGAGGAGGAGCCCGAGCCGGTGGTCGACAACACCGAGCCCGAGCGCGAGCACGCCGACCGCTTCAACGCCCAGACGCGCGCGCTGCTCGGCCTGGACGGCGGTGTGATCGGCGGGACGGGAGACCCGGTGGACGGCGACCCGACCACGTCGGCGCCCGGTGGCTGCGGCTGTAGCGCCGCGGGCGCGGCGCCGTCGGGAGGCCTCGCGGTGGCGCTGGCCGGTCTGCTGCTCGGCCTGGTGCGCCGCCGTCGCTGAGCCGGCGCTGGCGACACCCGGGCGGGTGTGCGATGACGGGACCACGCAAGGAGTCCCGATGCCGTCCACCCCCCACGTCGCCGTGGAGGCGCCGCTCGACGAGCGCATGGCCTACGCCACGCTGGTGGCCAGCATGGCCGCCGCGGGCGGGGCGCCGAACGAGGCCGAGACGCTCGACGTCGACCGCCTGTGCCGCGCCCTCGACCTGCCGGATCACGCCGCCGACGCCCTGCTCGCCGCGGCCCTCGCCCCCGACGGCACCGCCGTGAGCCAGGCGGTGCGCGTGCTGCGCGCCTCGCCGCTGCGGTTCACCGTGTTGTCGGACGTCCTCGCCGTGGCGTGGGTCGACGACAGCTACGACGAGGCCGAGCGGGACGCTGCCAGTGGCCTCGCGCTGGCGCTCGGCATCGGCGACGCCCAGCTCCGCGCGCTCGAACGCACCGTGCAGGAACACCACGACCTGCACAGCCGCATCCAGGCCCTGCGCGCCGACACGGAGGGCGGCAAGCGCAGCGTCGGATCGGTCACCGCCGACTTCGTCGCGCGCCTGGCTGCGGTCGGCATCCCCGTGGGTGCCGTGCTCATCGGGGGCGCACCGCCCGCCACGTTCCAGGCGCTCGCCGCCGCGGCCGCCAAGGGCGGCGCCATGATCGCGGGCATCCCCGGCCTGGGCACCGTCGGCCTCGCCGTGGCCCTGGGCATCGGCGGCGCCGAGGTCGTCCACCACGTCGCCGGCCTGCTTGCCGACGACGAGGGCGACGAGGAGGACGAAGAGGACGCCTCGACCGAGCGCTAGATCTTCTTGACCGAGCCCTCGTAGAAGCTGTCGAGCAGGTCGGCGTGCTTCTTCTCGACGTAGCGACGCTTGACCTTGAGCGAGGCGGTGAGGTCGCCGTCTTCGACCGACAGGTCCTGCGGCAGGATCGCGAAGTACTTCACCGTGGAGTAGCTCGGCAGCTCGTCGTTGAGCTTGTCGACCGCCTCCTGGATCATCGCCTTGACGGCCGACTCCTTGGTGAGCTCCTCGTAGCTCTTGCTGCCCAGCCCGTGCTCGCCGGCCCACGTGGGGATGCCGTCGGGGTCGAGCGTGACCAGCGCCACGCAGAAGTTGCGGTTGTCGCCGTGGACGATCACCTGCGACAGGTAGGGGCACAGGGCCTTGAGACGGGACTCGAGCGCCGCCGGCGCGACGTACTTGCCGCCCGACGTCTTGATGAGCTCCTTGATGCGGCCCGTGATCTTGAGGCGACCCGCGCTGTCGAGCTCGCCCTGGTCGCCGGTGTGGAGCCAGCGATCCTCGAGCGTCTCGGCGTTGACCTCGGGCAGGCCGCGGTAGCCGCGCATGATGCCGCGGCTCTTGATCAGGATCTCGCCCGTGTCGGGGACGATCTTGACCTCGGTGCCCGGGACGGGCGGCCCGACGGTGCCGAAGCGGAACGACTCGGGCCGGCACACGAAGCTCGCAGCGCTCGACTCGGTGAGGCCGTAGCCCTCGAGGATGAGGATGCCGCAGGCGTGGAAGAACTCGGCCATGTCCTTGGACAGCGGGGCCGAGCCGGAGATGAAGAAGCGGACGCGGCCGCCGAAGCGCTGCTTGACCTTGTTGAACACGAGGCGGTCGGCGATCTTGAACTTGAGCGCCAGCAGGCCGGACGGCTCGCGGAACTCCTGCCGCACGGCGGAGACCTCGCGGCCCACGCCCAGCGCCCACTTGAAGATCTTCTCCTTGAGACCGCCCTCCTGCTCCACGCCGGTGACGATCTTGTTGTAGGCCTTCTCGAAGATGCGCGGCGCCGCCGCCATCCACGTGGGCTGGACCACCGCGAGGTTGTCGATGATGCGCGGGATGCGACCGTCGACGGCGGTGTGGATGTTGGCCGAGATGAGGATGACCTCGAGCACCTTGCCGAACGAGTGCGACATCGGCAGCCACAGGAACTGCTTGTCGTCGGGCTGGAAGATGTCGACCTCGTCCATCGCCTCGCTGATGTAGACCCAGCAGTCCTGCAGCAGCTCGACGCCCTTGGGCTGGCCGGTGGTGCCCGAGGTGTAGATCAGCGTGGCGAGGTGCTCGCGCTTGATGTGCTCGATGCGGGCGACGAACGCGTCGGGGCTGGCCTCGTCGACCTTCTTGCCCTCGGCGAGCAGGCTGTCCCACGTGACCACCCAGCCGTCGTCGGACGCCTTGCCGTCGAACACGACGACGAGGAAGACGTCGGGGATCCGCTCGCGGATCTCCTGGAGCTTGGCGACCTGGCTGTCGTCTTCGGCGAACACGAGGCGCGTGCCGGAGTCGTGCAGGATGTACCAGCACTCCTCGGGGGTGTTCGACGGGTAGATCGTGGTGCAGGCGCCGCCCGCGCACATGATCGCGAGGTCGGCCAGGATCCACTCCAGCCGCGTGAGCGACAGGATGGCGCAGCGATCCTCGAGCTGGATGCCGCGTTGGCGCAGACCGGCGGTGGCGTGGCGCACGATGGTGTGCACCTCGCTCCACTTCATGTCGAGCCACTGCTCCTGCTTGTCGGGGTAGGAGAAGGCCAGATCGTCCGGCGTCTCGAGGACGCGGTGGAGGAGGATCTCGGCAACGGATTCGAAGGCCTTCTTCGACTTCTTCTGGCGCAGCGTCTCGAGCACGACGGGCTCCCCCTGGACTGAAAGGGTCGGCACTATACAACCGAGCGAACGCGGCTGCGCAAGCCCGATCTGACGGAGCGCGCGGCAGCAGCGCCGGTCGCTCGTGCGCGGCCCGGCCGTGGGGCCGACCGCGCGGTGGGGCTACCAGACACCGTCGTAGCCGTTGGCCGCGAGGTCCCACGTGCGGCCGTACACGTTGACCGTGTGGGTGGGCGTGCCGTCGTGGACGAGCGCGCCGCCGGCGTGGGTCCACAAGAGCAGGCTGCCCTTGAGGTTGCGGACGTCGACGCCCTTGGCGCGCCACGCCTTGGCCCACTGCCCGCTGCGGTAGCCGATCGTGCAGTAGGCCACGACCTCCTTGCCGGCGTAGTCCTCGGGGTGGGCCTCGAACGTGGTGGCGGGGATCGCGCCCGGGATCATCGACACCGCCTGTTCGGCGGGCTCCCGCACGTCGACCACCACGACGTCGTCATGGGCGGCCAGCATCGCCTGGAGCTGTTCGGCGCTGACCTCGGGGACGCCGTCGAACTGGCCCTTGAAGTCGGCGTACATCTGCTCGACGCGGGCCTTGCGCTCGGCGTCGGTGGTGGGCTGGCGGGCCAGCGCCATCGCCGCCGACCAGGCGACCAGCCCGAGCGCGACGATGCCGCCGACGATCCTGCGCGGTGTCATCGAGCCTCCTTGTCGGTCTCGCGCCGTGCCTCGCCGGTGGCGTCGTCGGCGGACAGATCGTCCGTCAGGCGGAAGCCGCGCTGGCGGAGCTGCTCGACGACGTCGTCCTCGAACCGATCGTCGATCACCAGCGTGACACGGTCCTTCTTGCGGAACGTGACCTGGTCCCCGACCGGCGACCACGCCCCGTTGCGCTTCATGACGAGCGGCAGCGCCTTGTCGCCGCAGCGCGTCTCGGCCGCCCGTCGGGGCTCGGCGTCGTCGGTGCCGTCGAAGATCGCGTGGACCACGCGGGCGAGCCCCTGGTCGAGCCAGCTGGACCAGCGCTCGACGTCGTGCTCGCCGCCGAACAGGATGTGGGCGTGGGCGCCGTGGACCATCTCGGGCGTGACGCCGGTGGCCTCGTTCGACAGCGACACGTACAGGCGCTGGAGCCTGCCGAGCTGGCGGGCCTTCTGCACGAAGAGGAAGTTGACCTCCTCGTTCCGCGTGAGGCCGATGGCGCCGGCGCGGGTGTCGAGCTCGGCCATGCCGAGCACGGTCTCCTTCATCGCGTTGCCGTGGATGACCCGGAAGCCCGCTTCCTGCGCCTTGTGGCAGTTGTCGGGGTTGACGTCGATGAGCAGGACCTCCTCGCCGTTCTCGGCCAGCGCCTTGCCCAGTGTCCGTCCGAGCGCGTGGGCGCCCAGCACCACCCAGCCCGCGTCGCGCGGCCGGCGCAGCCCCAGCAGCCACGCGCCCAGGCCGCCCGTGAAGCCCGCGAACACCACCGTCACCGAGATCACCAGGAACACGAGCGCCCGCAGCTCCACGCCGCCGGGCACCCCCGCCGCCTGCAGCTCGATCGCGAACAGCGACGCCACCGCCGCGGCCACGATGCCGCGGGGAGCGATCCACATCAGGTAGACCTTCTGCTTCCAGTCGAGCGACGTGCCCACGGTGCTGACGAACACGTTGATCGGCCGCACCACGAACATGAGCGCGAGCACCGTGACGAAGCCCGGCCAGCCCAGCGCCTCGACGTCGGCCACGCGCACGTCGGCCGCCAGCAGCACGAACAGCATGCCGATGAGCATGACCGTCAGCTGCTCCTTGAACTCCAGCAGCTCGCGCTCCACGGGCGTGCCCAGGTAGCGCACGGCGATGCCCGCCATCGTGACGGCGGCGATGCCGCTCTCGTGCTGCATGGCCTCGGCGATCTGGTAGAGCGCGAACACCGACGACAGCGTGAAGACGTTGGTGAGGCCCTCGGGGACGAGGTCGCGCACCGTGAGCACCCGCGACAGCGCCCAGCCGCCGGCCACGCCGAGCACGCCGCCGAAGCCCAGCCGCCAGATCACGCCCGGGATCGACAGCAGCACGTTGCCCGCCGACGGGTGCTGCACGAGGTCGAGCGCCACGATGGCGATGATGGCGCCGATGGGGTCGATGAGCACGCCCTCGGCCTCGAGGATCGTCGCCACCTCCTTCTGCACCTTGAGCCGCTTGAGCAGCGGCGTGACCACGGTGGGGCCGGTGACGATGACCAGCGTGCCGAACAGGATCGACGTCGCCCACGGCCACGCCATGATCGACCGCGCCGCGATCGTCGACAGCACCGCCGTGGCGAGCGCACCCACCGTCACCAGCCGACGGATCGCGGCCTCCGCACGCCGCAGCCGCGGCACGCTGAGGTTCATCCCGCCCTCGAACAGGATCACGGCCACCGCGAAGCCCACGAGCGCGGTGAGGCCACCGCCCAGCAGCTCGGGGTGGACCACACCCAGCACGTCGGGGCCGAGCAGCACGCCCACGGCCAACAGGAGCACGATGCCGGGCACCCGCAGGTGGGTGGCCACGGTCTGCGCGGCGATGCCAGCGGTCAGCGCCAGCGCCACGGTCAGGTTCGGATCGTGGAACATCGACGCGGCCGGGTCGGACATGGAGCTCCTGGGACGTGGGCCAACATGTGCACGGCCTGCTTGGAGACTACCCCCCTCGCGCCGAAGCGGGCCTGTCAGGGATGGTCGGTGCGCGCGCTGCGGTGCTAGGGTCGCGCGATGGACACGCCCCAGGTCGACGTCGTGGTGGTGGGTGCGGGCCTCGCGGGGCTCGCGGCCGCCCGTCGCCTGGTGGAGGCCGGGGCCTCCGTGGCCGTGGTCGAGGCGCGGGAGCGCGTCGGCGGGCGCACCCACACGCTGGTGCACGAGGGCGCCACCATCGACGTCGGCGGCCAGTGGATCGGCCCCGGGCAGCCGCGGATGCTGGCGCTCGCCCGCGAGCTCGGCGTCGCCACGTTCCCCACGCCCCTCGGCGGCAAGCAGGTGCTCGACCTGGCCGGCACGCTCAGCAGCTACGCCGGCACCATCCCCAAGGTCGGCATCGCCCACCTGCTCCAGCTGCAGCTCGCGCTCACCCTCATCGAGCGCATCCGCAAGGGCGTGCCCCCCGAGGCGCCGTGGGATGCGCCCGGTGCCGCCGCGCTCGACGGCCAGACGCTGCTGGGCTGGGTGCGCCGCCACCTGCCGTCGTCGGTGGTGCGGCAGCTGCTCACGCCGACGGTGCGCACGGTGTTCGGCGCCGACCCGGGCGAGCTGTCGATGCTGCACTTCGCCCACTACGTGGCGTCGGCGGGCGGCTTCATGCCGCTGGTCGACACCGAGGGCGGCTTCCAGGAGCTCCGCCTCGTCGACGGCGCCCAGGCGTTCAGCGAGGGCCTCGCCGACCGGGTGGGCCGCGAGCGCGTCCACCTGGGCCGCCCGGTGCGTGGCGTGTCCCAGGACGACGACGGCGTCACCGTCCACACCGACGACGGCGATCTGCGTGGCGGCCACGCGATCGTCGCCATGCCGCTCGGCCTGCTCGACCGGTTGCGGTGGGCGCCGGCCCTGCCACCGCTGCGCGACCAGCTCCACCAGCGCTGCCCCATGGGCGCCACCGTCAAGGTCTTCTGCGCCTACGCGCGCCCGTTCTGGCGCGACGCCGGCCTGTCGGGCGAGGCGGTGTGCACCGAGGGGCCGATCTCGGTGGTGTTCGACAACACCGCCCCCGGCGGCCCGCCGATGCTGCTCGCCTTCGTCACCGGCACCCCGGCCCGCGACTGGGCCAGCCGCCCCCAGGCGGCGCGCCTGCAGGCCGTGCTCGACCTGCTCGCCCGCTACTTCGGTCCCGAGGCGGCCACGCCGGTGTGGACCCACGAGCAGGACTGGGTCACCGACCCCTGGGCGGGGGGCTGCCCGATCACGCTGTTCCCGCCGGGCACGCTGTCGGTGTTCGGTCCGGTGCTCCGCGAGCCCGTCGGCCGCGTCCACTGGGCGGGCACCGAGACGGCCACGCGGTGCACGGGGTTCATGGAGGGTGCGGTCACCTCCGGCGAGCGTGCCGCCGACGAGGTGATCGCGGCGCGTCGCTAGCCGGCGACCGGGAAGCCCGGATCGTCGACCGCCACGGACGACAGGTTGAGCAGGTCGTCGCCGACGCGGGTGGACCACCCCGGCGTCCACACCCCGAACACCAGGACGTCATGTCGGACGCGGGGCACGACCTGGTCGGCGGTTGACCACGCGCCCTCCCGCCCGCGACGCCGGTGCGCTACCATCCGTCGGCCGTGCGCCCGTTTGGGATCCGCGGCACCCCGCCCGGCCTGACCGCCCTCCCCGGAAGCCGCGTGTCCGACGCCTCCGACGCCACGGACGAAGACAAGGCCCTGCTGCGCCGCCACGGACGACTCCTCGTCGAGCGGGCGCGCGCGGGCGAGCTGCCCGTCGCCGACCTGCGCGACGACGACGCCCGCACGCTCGTCGCCGAGCTGGCGCGCGGACGCAGCGTGCTGCTGGTGGGCCCCGACGGCGTGGGTCGGCGCTCCGTGCTGCGAGCGGCCGCCCACCTCCTGGCCGCGCAGGACGGCCACGAGATCGTCGAGCTCACCACGATCGACCTGCTGGCCGGCACCCGCTACCTCGGCGAGTGGCAGACCCAGCTCCTGCGCGTGCTCGACGCCATCGAGCGGGTCGGCGCGGTGCTGCACGTCACCGACCTGGTGCAGCTGGCCACCGCGGGATCCACGGTGCAGTCCGGTGCCTCGATGCTCGACCTCGTGCGGCCGCGGCTGCAGTCGGGCCGCCTCACGCTGCTCGGGGAGGTCTCGGCCACCACCCTGCAGGCCATGGAGCGCGAGCCCCGCTTCGTCGAGCTGTTCACGCTCCAGCCCGTCGAGCCCCTGTCCGCCGAGCAGGTCGACACCGTGCTGGAGCGCGCCGCGGAACGCGCCGGCCTCGACCTGTCGCGCGACGCCCGGCGCACGCTCGTCGACCTCACCGACCGCTTCCTGCCCGCCCGTCCCCAGCCGGGCCCCGCCCTCGACCTGCTGCGTCGCACCCGCGACTACCAGGAGCAGAAGGCCGCGATCGACGAGCCCGAGGAGGCGTCCGTCGCGTTCATCGAGCGGGTGTTCTCGATCTACGCCGGCCTGCCACGCTTCGTCGTGTCGCGCAGCCAGACCCGATCCGCCGCCGACATCCGGGCGTGGTTCGGCGAGCGCATCGTGGGACAGCGGGAGGCCATCGAGGCCGTCGTGCAGGCGATCGCCCTGTTCAAGGCGGGGCTGCACGACCCCCGGCGCCCCCTCGGCACGTTCCTGTTCGTGGGTCCCACGGGCGTGGGCAAGACCGAGCTCGCCCGCGCGCTGGCCACGTTCCTGTTCGGCGGACCGAACCGGATGCTCCGCTTCGATCTCGGCGAGTACAAGGACCACGACAGCTTCCTGAGGCTGCTGGGCAACCCCTACCGCCCTCAGGAGCCCGCCCTGCTCGCCGACGCCGTGCGCGCGCAGCCGTTCCAGGTGGTGCTGCTCGACGAGCTCGAGAAGGCGCACCCCAACCTGTTCGACGTGCTCCTCGGCGTGCTCGACGAGGGTCGCATCACCACGCCGCGCGGCGAGGTGGTCGACCTGCGCAGCACGTTCGTCATCTGCACGTCCAACGCCGGCGCCGAGGCCGCCGGCAAGGCCGTGGGCTTCGGCGCCGTGCGCGACGCGGTCGGCCGGCGCAAGCGCACGATGGAGGTGCTGCAGACCACCTTCCGGCCCGAGCTCCTCAACCGCTTCGGCCACATCGTGCCGTTCCACCCGCTCGACGAGGCGCTCGTCCGGTCGATCGCCCGCCAGACCCTGCGCGACATCCTCGCGCGCGACGGCATCACGTCCCGCAACCTCGTGGTCGACGTCGACGACGCCGCGATCGATCTCGTCATCGAGCACGGCTTCGACGCCCGCTGGGGCGCGCGGGGCTTGCAGCGCGAGCTCCAGCGTCGGGTGGTCGTGCCGCTGGCCATGACGCTGATGGAGCACCGCGTCGAACCCGGCGAGATCCTCAAGGTCACCGGCGCCGACGGCCAGATCCGCGTGCGTCGCCTCGACACCGAGGCGAGCCGGGAGGCCCGCCGCGAGGCCCAGCCGATCCAGCTCGCCGGGCGCACCTGGGCCCGGGCCGACATCGATCAGGCCGTCCGGGGCCTGCGGGAAGACCTCGAGGCCCTGTCCCTCGCCATCGACGAGGACGACCTGCGCGCGGCCCAGCAGGGCCTGCTGGAGGCCCGCGAGGACCACGCCTTCTGGGCCGAGGCCGACCGCGCAGCCCGCCAGCTGCGCGACCTCGACCACATCACGTCCACCCTCGACCACCTCGACCGGCTGCGCACGCGCGTCGACGACCTGCACACCGACCTCGGCCGCGCCGACACGCGCGGGCGCGTCGCCGGACTGGCCGCGCGGGTCGAGGCGCTGCGCGAGGCCATGGCGTCCGCGTGGCGCGAGCTCGTCTACCTGGGCCCCGACGGCGTGTGGGACGCGCTCGTCGAGGTGCGCCCGCTCGGCGGCAAGCGCCTCGCCCGCGACGTCGTCACCCGCGCCTACCTCGGCTGGGCCGACGACCAGGAGCACGAGGTGGTGTGGCTGCACGATCCCCGCGCCGACGACGAGTGCGCGCTGTTCGCCGTCCGCGGACGCTACGCGACCGGCATGCTGCGGCTGGAGGCGGGCGTGCACCGCGTGGTCGAGGGCGACGAGCACGCCGCGGCCCGGGTGCGCGTGGCGCCGTGGACCGATCGCAAGGGCCCCGTCGCGTTCGTCGACCACCGGGCCCTCAAGGCGATCGGCACGTTCGGCGGCAAGGTGCGCTCCCGGCTGGCCACCGACGGCCTGGTGCTCCAGAACGACCGCACGCTGGCGCAGAACCGCGACCTCGCCGTGGAGGTGGGCCCGTCGTGGCACGACGCCCCCGAGCCCTCGGACGTGATCGTGCGTCGCTACGATCTGGTGGCACCGCTGGTGCGCGACGTGCTCACCGGCGAGACCTCGGGCCGACCCGACGCCCTGTCGCCCGCGCGCTTCCACGCCCTGCTGTGCCGGCGCGTGGAGGTCGACGGCAGCGGCCCCGAGGCGGCGTAGGGCGCACGCTGCCCCCGTGGGGTCAGCGGTAGGCGTCGTGCTCGCGGCGCCGACGGCTGGTGGTCTCGTCGGAGGAGTCGGCGACGACGAGCTCGTAGAGCACGGCCTGCTTGCCCTCCTGGGGCCGCAGGATCCGGCCGAGCCGCTGCACGTGCTCCCGCACCGTGGACGTGCCCGACAGCACGATCGCCACGTCTGCGGCCGGCACGTCGACCCCCTCGTTGAGCACCCGCGACGTGACGAGCACCGGGAGCTCGCCGCTGGCGAACGCCGCCAGCAGGGCCCGCCGCTCCTTGAGGTCGGTCTGGTGGGTGATCGCCGGCACCAACAGGGCGCGGGAGACCTCGTAGACCGTGGCGTTGTCGTTGGTGAAGACGATGCAGCGCCCCTCAGCGTGGCGACGCAGCAGCTCGGCCGTCAGCCGCAGCTTGGCGGGCGCCGCCTGCACGAGCGACCGCGACCGCCGCCACGCCTTGAACGCCTCGCGCCCCGCAGACGACCGCGCGCACGCCCGCAGGAACGCGCTCCAGCCCCCCGCGCCGCCCAGGCGGATGCCCTCGGACTCCACGAAGCCGCGCCACGTGGCCACGGCCTGCTCGTAGGCGGCGCGGTCGGCGGCCGACAGGTGCACGCGGAGCACCTCGGTGCGGTAGTCGGCGAGGAAGTCGCCCGCGAGCTCGGAGATCTCCTTGCGGTAGGCCACCGGGCCCACGAGCTGCTCGACGAGCTGGTGGCCCCCGTCGGGGCGCTCGAGGGTGGCCGTGAGGCCCAACCGGAACGGGGCGAGGCTGCCCTCGGCGGCCTGCGCGAAGCTCGGGCCGGGCAGGTGGTGGACCTCGTCGAACACGATCGTGCCGAAGCGCGCGCCCCAGCGCTCGACGTGCATCCACGCCGAGTCGTAGGTGGACACCGTGATCGCCTGCAGGTCGTGGTGACCACCGCCCAGCAGGCCGATCGGCTCACCGAAGGCCCGCACGAGCTGGTCGTACCACTGACCCACCAGGTCGATCGTGGGCGCCACCACCAGGGCGGTGCGGCCGGCGCGGGCGATGCACAGCTCGGCGACGAAGGACTTGCCAGCACCCGTGGGCAGCACGATCACGCCTCGGCGCCCCGCGCGCATCCAGGCGTCGACGGCCTCGGCCTGGTAGGGGCGCGGCACCCGATCGAGCGCGTGGTCGCCCTCGAGCGGCGCGTAGGCGCGGGCCTCGTCGACGTAGGGCACCCCGCGGCGGTGCAGGTCGAGCACGACGTCGTGGTAGTGACGGGCGTGGCCGCGCGGCAGCCCGACCCGCGGATCGAAGCGGAAGCTCGGCGGCACCTCGTCGGCCGCGAAGCCCTCCAGCACCAGCGTGCCGCGGTCGAAGCGCACGGTGTGGGTCATCGGGCCACCCGCTCCAGCGCCGCGACGACGTCCTTGACCGGCACCACCTGGGCGAACGGGATCACCTCGCCCGGCACGTCGTCGAGCGCCTCGCCGTGGGCGGCGGCGAGCTTGCGGCTGACGGCCAGCACCAGGTTGCCCGGCCCGTGGCGTACGAGGCCGTCGATGCGACGCTCCAGCCAGTCGCGTCGCCAGAAGCCGACGATCTCCAGGTGGGCCGTGCGCGTGCCGTCGGTGAACGTGAAGTCGGGCAGGATCACGCCGCGCCCGCCGAGGTCGATCGGGGCGGTGGCCGGTCGCATCGTCCACGGGCTCGTGGCGGCCTGGGCCTCCCACCGCTCCTCGAACCACGTGACCTCGCGCGCCGTGTAGGCCCCCGTGTCGGCGTAGTGCGACACGAGGCCCGCCTCGTGGGTGATCTCGAGCGCCTTGACGTGGCGTGCCTTGGTCCACGGCACCTCGGCCTGCACCGACCAGGCGCACTCCTGCAGCAGCACCGCCGGGAAGAAGCCCGCCAGGTTGAGGCCGTAGCGCGTGGACTGCTGGAGCAGGGAGGCCGGGCCGTCGAGCACGAGCACCAGCACGTCGTCGTCGCGCTCCACGCGGTGCATCAGCTGGTGGAACTTCGCGAACCGCAGCAGCTGCCGCAGCCGGGGCACGCTCGGCGCGTGCAGGCTCACCCGCACCTCGTGGGCCTTGAGCAGCAGCGCCTGCACCAGCGCCACGTTGTAGCGGTGGAGCAGCGCCTGGGGTTCGATGGCGCGCCACGCGCGGACCACCTGCGCCTGCTTCAGGTCGCCGTAGAGCGAGCCGGACACGACGGCGGCGGTGGTGTCGAGCTCGGCGGCCACGCGCGCGAACACGTCGGACGCCGTGGTGCGGTGGAGGGCGTCGTGGTGGTCGGGCGTGTCGTCGCGCTCCAGCGCGAGGGGCCCCATCTCGCGGGCCAGGGCGAACACGCGCGCCCGCAGCTCCACGGGCGGCAGCGGCGCGTCGACCTCCACGTCACACCGATCGAGCAGCAGCTTGCGAATGCCGCGGAGCACCTTGTGGGAGCGGTGGTCGCCGATGCAGGCGTCGAGGGCCTCCTCGAGCTCGCCGAGTGTCTGCCCTTCGTCGACCGCCATCGCGGTGACGTCGACCATCTCGGCGACCGGCTCGAGCAGATCGGCCCGCTCGGCGTCGACGAACTGCGGCAGCAGCTCACGCCCACGCACCCGCGCCCGCACCAGGTCGCCCGTCAGCACCGGCTCCCCCCTCCGCCCCGGCGGGCGACCTCAGGCCGACGTGAGCCGCGACCGGGTGATGCACGGGTCGATCACCCAGTCGGTGGCGCGGAACGACTTGGGCTGCTGGCGCGCGCGGCCGGCGGCCCGCACGTCGAGGAAGCGCCGCACCCAGCGCCGGGTGGACTCGGGGTAGAGGTAGTCCCAGCCGTGCGCGCGCCGCACCCGCGCCTTCTCCATCCACGCGAGGTGGATCGGATGCTCGGCGACGAACTCGCCCTTGTGGGGGCCGTCGGCGAACACCGGCACGCCGTAGATGTCGACCTCGAGCGGGCCATCTTCCGGAGGGCGGCCGATGGCGTCGGCCCAGTCGAGCAGGGCCTGGAGATCGTCGGCCACCTGGTGGCGCCGGGCGAGCTCGATGAAGCAGCGACCGCAGGCCTCGGCGTCGTTGGCGGCGCGGTGGGCGCCGTCGAGCACCACGTCGAGGCGCCGGGCGACGTCGCCCAGCTTGTGGGACCGGGCGTCGGGGAAGTGCTTCATGGACACGTCAACCGTGTCGATGGCGGCGAGCGGCTCCCGCCAGGGCAGGCCGGCCAGATCGAACTCACGGGAGAGGAACGCCAGATCGAACGGATAGTTGTGGGCCACGGTGAGCGCGCCACGGAAGCGCTCGGCGATCTCGGGCGCGATCTCGGCGAAGGGCGGCTGACCGGCGACGTCCTCGTCGCGGATGCCGGTGATCTCGGTGACCTTGCGGGGGATGGGCATGCCCGGGTTGCAGAACCGGGAGAACGACGTCTGCTCGGCGACCCGGCCGTCGGCGCCGAGCTGGAACACCACCAGCGCCACCTCGATGACGCGATCGCCGCCGTAGGGATCGAGGCCGGTCGTCTCGGTGTCGAACGCGACGATCGACAGGTCTTTCCACTTCATCGGGGCCCGGGGTTCATGGCGGTACCTTCACGGCGCCACGGTAAGGGGCGATGCGGACAGAATCGGTCCGCTTCCTCGGGGCACGGCGTCCTCGGCGATCGCGTCGCGCACCGCCATCCGGACCGGCCCGGTCGGCCGCGCCGTCACCGACGGCTGCAGCGGGGGCAGGTCGTGGGCGTCGCTCACCACCACCCGCCGCAGCACGGTGGCCAACACCACCACCAGCTCCATCATCGCGAAGTGGTTGCCGATGCACACGCGCGCGCCCCCACCGAACGGCAGGTACAACCCCTTCGGCATCCGGCGCTCCAGCCCGTCCAGCCAGCGCTCCGGTCGGAACGTCAGCGGGTCGTCCCAGAACCGCGCCGACCGGTGCAGCACCCACTGGAGCACCACGATCTGGCTGCCGTCGTCGACCTGGTAGGGGCCGAGCGGGATCGGACCGTGGGCCTGCCGACCGATCGCCCACACCGGCGGGTACAGCCGCATGCTCTCCAGGGCGATGGCGCGCACCAGCGGGAGGCGGTCGAGGTCGCCCTTGGTGACGGCCCGATCGCCCAGCGCCTCCACGACCTCGGCGCGCGCGGCGGCCTGCACCTCGGGCGCGCGCGCGAGCAGGTGCAACGCGAACGTGAGCGCCAGCGCCGTGGTCTCGTGGCCCGCCACGATCAGCGTGACCAGCTCGTCGCGCAGCTCCTGATCGGTGAACCCCACCCCCGCGTCGTCGCGCGCGGCCAGAAGGCGGCTCAGCAGCTCGGGCCCCCCACCCCCGCGCGCACGGCCCGCCGCGACGACGTCGTGCAGGAGGCGATCGAGGGTGGCGATCTCCCGGCGCACGGTGCCCCGGCCGAGCTCCAGCACCGGCTCGGGCAGCAGCCGTCGCCAGGAGCGCAGCTCGGTGACGAACCGATCCATGAACGCTTCGACGGCATGGCCGATCGGGGCCGCGTCCATCGCGATGCCATCGCCGAACAGGCAGCGCACCACGATGTCGAGCGTGAGCGTCATCAGCGGCGCGTGCACCCCCACGTCGGCACCGCGGGGCAGGCGCGCGCACCACGCCTCGGACAGCGCCGCCATGACCGTGACGTAGCCCTCCAGCTCCTTGCCCTGGAACGCCGGCGCCATCAGCCGACGGTGGGCCCGCCAGCGCTCGCCCTCCGCGGTGACGAGGCCGTCGCCCAGGGCCACGCGGAGCCGGTTGGTGATCGCGTCCTTCGTGGTGTCGGCGGTGCGCTGCGTCAGCAGCTCGTGGACCCAGGCGGGCTCGTGCACGAGCACCAGCCGCTCCGCGCCGATGGGCACCTTCACGATCGGGCCGTAGGCCTCGACCACGCCGCGGAAGAAGGCGAACGGGTCGACCGTGAGCCGGGGGAACGCGAGCGCGCGATCCACGGGGCGCATGGCGGGGACGGGCCGTGGAGCGGGCTGGTTCATGGGGACGCCCCGGCGGTGAGGAGGACCTGGACGGCGGCGCGGGCCGCACCCTCCGCGGCGGCGCGGTGGGCGAGCCACTCGGCGTGGGCGTCCGGCCCCACGCGGTTGGCGATGCCGAGCACGGCCACGAACGGCACGCCCGCGGCGCGCGCCGCGGCACCGACCGACCACGCCTCCATGTGCTCGACCTGCCAGCTGGCGCCGAGGCGGGCGGTGTGGGCCGGGTCGGTGGTGATCGCCTCGACGGTGAGGACGTCGGCCTCGGGCAGCGCCAGACGGGCGCGCAGCGCCGCCGACGTGGTCAGCGCCTCGGGTTCCGCGGGCACGTAGCCGAGGCCCAGCGCGGCGATGCCCCGTGACAGACCGACGCGCCGCGCCGCGATCACCGTCCCGACCTCCGGACCCCCCGGGTAGGCGCCCGCAGTACCGATGAGGATCACCGCCGTCGGCAGCCGCCGCGCGAGCAGGTCGGCGGCGCCCAACGCCGACCGGACCGGGCCGATGCCCACGGCGACCCCGTCGAGCCCGCCCAGCTCGGCCGCAACGGCCGCCACGAGACACGTCATTGCACCACCTGCGCACGTGGACGGTGACGGTCGACGCTACGGTGCATTACGGTTCCTCCGAAGTACCGTACCTACGAGAATCCCACAGCGTTGTACACTTTCGCCTGAGCCAGCAGGAGTGAAAGTCCGATGTAAAGGTCAAGTGGTACGCGTGCACCGACAATGGGGGGCCAGCGAGGTGACCATGACAGCAGAACGACGACGCATGAGCCGCAGCCGCATCCTCCAGGGTGCGGCAGAGATCCTGGACGAGGGGGTCTACGGCGACCTCACGGTGGACGCCCTCGCGCGCGCCCTCCACATGTCCAAGTCCACCCTGTACAAGTACTTCGCGAGCAAGGACGATGTGGTGATCTCGCTCATCGACAACGCCTGCGCCGACACCGAGCGTGCGCTGGACGCCGTCGATCACGAGAAGGGAGACGTCACCGTCGCCCTCGATCGCCTCACCGACGTGCTCGCCGGTCACGCCGACCGCATCCCGCGCGCCATCGTGCTCCAGCACACCCGCTTGCCGGGCCCGTGCCAGGATCGCCTGTCGCTCACCCGCGCCTCCCTCGGCCAGCGCCTCCAGCGCGTGCTCGACCGTGGCGTGGAGTCCGGCAAGCTCACGTTCCGCAACAGCGTGCTCGCGTCCACGACGCTGCTCGCCGGCGCGGACGCCGCGATGAAGGCCTCGGCCCGCGGTGAGCTCGACGAGGGGCGCGGCGCGGCCGTCCGCAGTGTTCTCCAGCTCCTCAAGCCCGGGCTGTTCGGGGCGCTTCGCGCGGCCTGATCCCGGCACCTTCGGCGGGTACGACGTCACGGCGAGGGATCCGTCCCACCCTCGTCGCGTGCGACGACCCAGGCCATGCACGCCTCCGGGCGTGAGGACCCGCCCACCCGGGCGAGCAGGTCCATGGACTCGCATCGATCCGTCAGGTCCCAGAACGCGATGTCGGTCGCGGGGTCCACGGGCGGTGGTGCGTCGACCGCGGGACGTCCGTGCGCCCGGGCGTCGAACCACGACAGGGCGCCTGCGGCCGGATCGTAGCGCCACAGGTCACCGTCCGGGGACACCGCGTAGGGCGTCTGCTCCATGGAGCGGGCCACGGCGACCTGCACGCCGGTGGTGATCGCGCGGTAGCGGCCCAGCTGCTGCGGATCGTCGATCCACACCTCCGGGGGCTCGGGCGCGTCCGTGCCCATCACCGTCGCGCGCACCACGGCGTCGATGGCGGCCGATCGGGCGCGCACCGCGTCGTCCGGCGCGTCACCGAACCACAACGGCAGGCTGGCCGGCACACGGGTGGTCGACCGCGCGATGGTGTCGCCGTCGGCGGGCGTCGACCGCGTGATCCACACGCTGGGTTCGGCCGCCGCTGCGCCGTCCTGGAGGGCGTGGTCGAGCCAGCCCCACAGCGCGTGGGCGGCCCGATCGGCGACCAGCCCGGGTGCGGGGTGGCCGCCCCCCACCGCGCGACGCGCGGCGCGCCCGACGTCGTCGAGCGTGGGGATCGGGGGCTGCACGGTGACCACCACGCGCTGGAGCGTCGGTGCCGGCTGCCCGCCCATCGCGTCCCACAGCGCCACGCGGTGCTCGGCCGACGCGATGCCATCGGGGTCGGTCCACGCGAGCTGGAGCGCCAGGGTGCGCACGTCCGCGAGGTCGAGCACACCGAACGCCTTGCCGCCCAGCCCGGCCTGCCGGTCGGTGCGCACGACCGTCTGCACCTGACCGGGCCCCGGGCCCGGGAACTGGTCGACGATCACGGCGGTGTCGGGCAGCTCCGTGGCGGACACGGCCACCTCGGCGACGAGGACGTCGTCCTGGCCGTCGACGACGTGGTCGAGCGTGGCCGTCAGCCGCAGGCGCAGCCGCCACGTGTCGGACGTCGGCCGCTCCGTCGCGCGCCACACGAACGGCAGCGGCTCGGCGTCGTAGGGCGCGGGGCGCAGCTCGAGGTCGTGCCACGGCGCCCCCTCCTCCTGCTCCACCGCCACCCAGCACCACTCCGGGATCAGGTCGAAGCGGGTGCGGGCGCCGGGGGCGTGGTCCCGCGCGCCCAGGACCGAGCGCAGCGCGGGCGCCAGCGCGTCGGCCTGGGACCGGAGCCGCGCGACCGTGTCGGCCAGGGCGGCGGGCGGCGGCGTCACCGGCACCGCCACGGTGTAGAGCGCGCGGGCGGTGGCCTCGGACAGCTCACCGCACATGAACCGGGCGTCGTGACCCAGCACGGCGAGCACGTCGCGGACGAGCATCGCGCGCTCCTGCGGCCCGCCCGCCCGGCTGCGCAGCACCGACGTGCTCGACTGCCGGATGCCGTTGTAGGCGAGCACCGCCACGTGGTCGCGCACCCAGGCGGCGACGGCGTCGGGGCTCCCGGTGCGCAGCGCGAGGTCGGCCAGGTCTGCGGGGCCGTCGTCGGACACCGGCCACGTCGCGGCCGCCTGCGCGAACGCCGCGTCGCGGACCTCGGCGTCGGTGGGGCCCGGCACGAGCACGTCGACGAACGGCGTGTCGCCCACCGTGACCGGCACCTGCCCGCGCCCCGGCACGTCGAGCGTGCCCGTGCCCGGCAGGCCCACCACCGGCGCAAAGCGCGGCGGACGGTCGAACCGGACGTCGTCGATCGTGAGCGACGCCGCACCGCGCAGCGGCAGGCCCGCCGCGTCCACCGGCTGCACAGCGACACCCGGCGCGCCCATCCCGGTGCGGGGCACGCCGCGCAGCTGGAGCACGGCCGCGCCGTCCTCGCCGGCCACCCACAGCGTCAGGTCGTCGGGCAAGGGGCCGTCCGGCAGCTCGAACACCAGCGTGCACGCCAGGTGGCGGGGCGGCTCGTAGGGCACGAGCAACGAGCCCGAGGCCGCCTCGCCCGCCGGCGCGTTCGCCGGCAGCACCACGTCGACGAGCGGGTGGATCGTGGGCCCGGCGTGGAGTGCCGTCTGCTCTGGCCTGAGGATCTCGCCCCGGCCGGTCTCGGTGAGGCCGTCGAACCATGGCGCGCGCGTGGGCACGGCGGCGAGCGGCACCTCGACGCGCCACGGGCCGCCGGGCGCGTGGGTGGCGACCACCGTGCCCAGCCGCACCGACGACGCCGTCGTCGTGCCCTGGCGCTGGACGGGCTCGAAGCGCTCGACGGTGGCGACCTCGGTGTCGGCGGGCGGCCCGGGATCGGGTGCCGGCGCACACGCCTCCACGAGCAGGGCGCAGGCCACCGCCACGGGCAGACAGGTTCGGTGCAACATCGGGATCAGGCGCCCCTCACCCGTTCACGAGGTCCCGCGCGGCGGCGGCGACCGCGTCGACGTGACCCGCGACCTTGACCTTGGGCCACGCGGCCACCACCACGCCGTCGGCGTCGAACAGGAAGGAGGCGCGCGTGATGCCGTCGAACGTGCGTCCGTAGAGCTTCTTGGGGCCCCACACGCCCCACGGCGCGAGCACGGCGTGCTCGGTGTCGGACAGCAGCGGGTAGGGGAGCGCGTGCTTGTCGGCGAAGCTCTTCTGCTTCTTCACCGGGTCGGCCGACATGCCGATCACCGCCACACCCAGCGCCTCCAGCTCGGCCCGCGCGTCGCGGAAGTCGCACGCCTCGGTGGTGCAGCCCGGCGTGAGCGCCTTCGGGTAGAAGAACACCGCGACGGGCTTGCCGCGGAACGACGACCACGACACCGGCGTGCCGTCCTGATCGGGCAGCGTGAAGTCCGCGGGGCGGTCACCGACAGCGAGCATCGTTCCTCCAGGGGGGGTCGGGGGGCCCGGGGGGGCCCGGATCGGTCGGCGGCGACGGCGGGGCCGCACCGCTTCCGTGCGTTCATCGGCTACGAGCGCGACGGGGTGAGCTCCCGTCCGCGCACGCCGTCCACCAGGCGCCCGTCACGGTACACCGGGCGGCCGCGCAACAACGTCATCACCGGTCGCCCGCGCAGGCTGAACCCGTCGAACGGCGACCAGCCGGACCACGAGCCGTCGTGGGTGCGCAGCGTGACGTCGGCCGCTGTGTCGACGAGCACGAGGTCGGCGTCGAAGCCCACCTCGAGCCGTCCCACCCGCGGCAGGCCGAACAGGCGCGCGGGCTGCTCGGACGTGAGGCGGGCCAGCGACGTGAGCGACAGCTCGCCACGCCCGACGCGATCGAGGAGCAGCGGCAGCATCGACGCCACCGTGGGCATGCCGGGCGCGGTGTGCGGGTAGGGGCGGTCCTTGGCGGCCACCGGCGCCACGACGTGACCCGAGGCGATCGCAGCGAGCGCACCGGCGCCGAGCGCCTTCCACACCGCGTCCACGTCGTCCGCGTCGCGCACCGGCGGGTCGATGACGGCGCGCGTGCCGAGCCGCTTGTAGACCGCACCCGCCTTGAGGAACAGGTGGGGCACGGTGGCCTGGGCGGTGACCAGCGGGGCGTCGAGGCCGGCGAGCACGGCGAGCTCGGCGGCGCTGGAGACACGCGCGAGGTGGACCCGTCGCCCGTGACGGCGCGCGGCGGCGACCACCCGCTCCAGCGCCGTGGCAGCGAGCTCCGGCACGCAGATGCGGGAGTGCTCGGCGGGGTCGACGGCGTCGGCGTAGAGCCGCTCGCGGGCCGTGATGCCCTCGGGATCCTGGCCCTGCGCGACCACGCGGCGGGTGACGCGCTCGAACAGCGCGTCGAGGCTGGCGTCGTCGAGGGGGTGGTCGACCCCACAGCGGCCCAAGCAGATGCGGACGCCCGGCGTGCGCTCGGCCGCGGCCACCTCGTCGAGCTGGGCGGGGTCGGCCCCCATGTAGACGCCGAAGTGGGACCGGCAGTGGCGCTGGGCGTGGTCGAGCTGGGCCTGGAGCCCGGCGCGGTCGACCGCGGGCGACCACGGATCGTGGACCAGCATCGTGGTGATGCCGCTGGCCACCGCCTCCCCGGACAAGCGCGCGAGCGGGGTGCCGTCGTCGCCATGGCCCAGCGGCACGTCGACGAGCGTGTCGACGAGGCCCGGGAGCACGGTGAGCCCGGCGGCGTCGACCTCCTCACCGGCCGTGCGGCCCAGGCCGGGGCCGATCTGCTCGATCACCCCGTCGACCACGACCACATCGCCCTGCACCACCCGATCGGGCAGCACCAGGCGGGCGTTTCGCAGCGTGATCGAACCGGCCATCGCCACCACTCCGCGCGCGTCCTAACCCCGTGCCGTCGCGGACAGCCGCCCGCAAGCGCCGCGGGGCCCGGCATTCCGGTGCAGCTTCCGCCGAGGAGCGGCGAAGTTCGTAGGTTGCGCGCAATCTGCGAGATAACCCTGAGGTGTGTCCGTAGACTGCCGAACTAGAACGCGGCGGCCTGCACCGCAGCCCCCGTGACCCCCACCAGGACCCGAAGAACACCGCATGCGCCACGCCCACGTCCTGATCAGCGCCCTCGTCCTGTCGTCCGCGTGCACCAGCGGCGGCGAGTCCATCGACGACATCGCCCTGTCCCTGTCGCCCGGCACCGCCCAGATCGTGCCGTCCACCGTGGGCACGCGCGACGCGTTCGCCACGTTCGGCATCGTCAACGAGGAGACGTTCCCCGTCTGGCTCACGCCCACCGGGTTCACCGGCGCCGGCAACGGCGTGCTCGTCACCGGCGAGCAGGCCGATCGGCGCATCGCACCGGGCGCCACGCTCCAGGTCGAGGTCCACTTCACCCCCACGGCCGACATCTGGGCCGCGGGCGGCATCACGTCCGACCTCCAGGTGCAGGTGGGCTCGTTCACGGTCGACCGCGACACCGTCACCGCGGCGGCCGCGCGTCGATCCGCCGCGCCCAACACCTGGGTGGCCTTCGACAAGTCGCTCACGCTGGCGTTCACGTGGAACTGCGACGGCGACGAGGACGGCTACCTGTCGTCGTGGTGCCTCGCCGACGACTGCGACGACTCCCGGTCCGACATCCACCCCGGCGCCGAGGAGCGCTGCGACTCGGTCGACAACGACTGCAACAACGCCGTCGACGACAACCCGCCCAACGACGGCGCGCTGTACTACCCCGACGGCGACAACGACGGCGCCGGTCGCGACGCCGACGCCGTGCGCGCCTGCCGCGCCCCCACGCCCAACCACAAGACGCGCGGGGGCGACTGCGACGACGAGGATCCGCACAACTTCCCGGGCAACCTGGAGTCGTGCGACGACCTGCAGGACAACAACTGCGACAACCAGGTCAACGAGACCTGCCTGTTCGACTCCGACACCGACGACACCATCCCGCCGATCATCGACTCGGATCGCGACGGCCTGTCCGACGATGACGAGCAGAACGTCTACGGCACCGACCCGCTCGACCCCGACACCGACGGCGACGGCCTGAACGACGGCCTCGAGGTGCTGTTCGCCCACGGCGACCCCAACGACACCGACACCGACGACGACGGCCTGTCCGACGGCTACGAGTGGACCCACACGCCGCGCACCGCGCTCGACAGCGACGACACCGATGGCGACGGGCTCACCGACCCCGAGGAGATCCAGCAGTACCTCACCAACCCCACGCTGGCCGACACCGACGGCGACGGCCTGTCCGACCTCGACGAGCTGTTCATCTACCTCACGGACCCGAACAACCCCGACACCGACGGCGACGAGCTGATCGACGGCGACGAGGTCGCGGCCGGCACCGACCCCAACGACGAGGACACCGACGACGACGGCGTGCGCGACGGCCGCGAGATCCAGAACTGGGGCTCCAACCCGCTCGACCCCGACACCGACGGCGACGGCCTCACCGACGGCGAGGAGGTCGGCGGCCAGTACACCACCGACCCCACCCTCACCGACACCGACGCCGACGGCCTCGACGACTTCACCGAGGAGCGCGTCACCCACACCAACCCGCTGCGCGCCGACACCGACGGCGACGGCGTGCAGGACGACGACGAGGTCAACGTCTTCGGCACCGACCCGAACGACACCGACTCCGACGACGACGGCCTCGACGACTTCACCGAGACGCGGGCGGGCAGCCCCACCGATCCCAACCTCGCCGACACCGACGGCGACGGCCTGTCCGACTGGGTGGAGACGCGTCCCAACAGCCCCACCCGTCCCAACGACCCCGACACCGACGACGACGGCCTCAACGACGGCGACGAGATCGCGGCGGGCACCAACCCCAACAACCCCGACACCGACGGGGACGGGCTCAACGACGGCGACGAGATCGCGTTCGGCTCCAGCCCGTTCCTGCCCGACGCCGACAACGACGGCCTGCGCGACGGGGGCGAGTTCACCAACGGCACCGACCCCAACGACCCCGACACCGACGACGACGGACTCCTCGACGGCTACGAGGTGCGCGACTGCGGCAGCGACCCGCTGCTGGCCGACGGCGACGCGGACGGCCTGTCCGACTTCGACGAGTGCGAGAACTGGGGCTCGGACCCCCGCAACCCGGACTCCGACGGCGACGGCCTCACCGACGGCGAGGAGGGCCTGGGGCCCGACGGCCAGCCCAACACCGGCGACGAGACGGCGCCCACGGCGGCCGACTCCGACGGCGACGGCATCAACGACTTCGACGAGCTGCGCGTCTGGCACTCGGACCCGAACGACGTCGACAGCGACGACGACCTGCTGCGCGACGGCGAGGAGGTGGTGGGCCACGACGGCGTGGCGGGCACGGGCGACGAGACGAGCCCGATCCTGCCCGACACCGACCTCGACGGCCTGTCCGACGGCGACGAGGTGCTCACGCGCCACACGGACCCCACCGACCCCGACACCGACGGCGACGGCCTGTCCGACGGCGAGGAGGTCACCGTCCAGGGCACCGACCCGCTCGACCCCGACACCGACGGCGACGGCCTGTCCGACGGCGACGAGATCGCCGCGATGACCAACCCGCGCGATCCCGACACCGACCGCGACGGCCTGTCCGACGGCGACGAGGTCAACTTCTACAACACCGACCCCCTCGACCTCGACAGCGACGGCGACGGCATCAACGACAAGGACGAGGTCGACTACGGCCTGAACCCCGCCATCCCCGACGCGCCCCCCATCCGCACGCTCGCGCAGCTGCTGCCCGGCGACCTCGTCATCACCGAGATCATGGCCGACCCCAACGCCTGCATCGACGCCCGCGGCGAGTACCTCGAGGTGGTCAACGTCACCTCCGACTGGCTCAACTTCCAGGGCCTCGTCCTCGACACGGCGCTCGAGCTCAACGCCGTCATCGTCCTCAAGGACGCCGCCGACTTCCTCCTCGCCCCCGGCGAGATCGTGGTCATCAAGCGCCAGAACACCACGCCCTGCTTCACCGGGTGGACCGCCGACTACGCCTGGTCGGTCGCCAGCAGCACCACCAACCTGCTCAGCGAGTCCGCCAACCTCGTCAAGCTCCGCGCCAACAGCCTCACCATCGACATCGTCGACTACCAGGCCTGGACCCCCGTCAACCTGCCCAACGCCGCGTCCCTCCAGCTCGACCCGCTCCTCACCGACGCCACGTTCAACGACGTCCGCGCCAACTGGTGCCCCGCCACGGACCTCATCCCGGGCAGCACCGACAAGGGCACGCCTGGCTTCGCCAACCCGCCCTGTCCGTAGGCTGACGCGGCGCTGTCCCAGCCCGTCCGCGAGGGCGGGCGCGGCGGTCGTGCCGGCATAGACGGCCACTGTCCGCGTTTCGTGTCCCCGGTCGTCCATCCTGGCGACCGAGGGTGCGATGGGCGCAGCGAGCCTGGACCGAGCGATGACCCCCCGAGAGCGCTTCACCGAACGCGTCGCCGTGTGGCGGGAGCGGATCGCACCGGCCGAGCCGTTTCTCGGACTCGCGGCGTTCCTCGGTGGCTTCGCGTGGGACGCGCTCACGCTGTCGCGCGTCGACCGGCTCACCGACCACCTGATCCTCGGCGGCTACCTGATCGCGCTCATCGTCGCGATGGCGCTCGAGCAGCGGTCGGTCGCCGACGACGCCCCGAAGTGGATCGCCACCCGCACGGCCTGGTGGACCTACGCGGCGCAGTTCTGCGTCGGCGGCCTGTTCAGCTGCTACGTCGTCTACTTCGGTCGCGCCGCCACGTTCGGGCCCAGCTGGGTGTTCGTCACGCTCCTCGTGGCGCTGATGCTCGCCAACGAGTGGGCCCACCACCTGTTCCGCCGCGACTCCCTGCGGCTGGCGATCTTCTGGCTGCTGGCGTTCGCGTTCCTGCGCGCGCTGCTGCCGGTGCTGTTCCCGGCGTTCGGGCTGCGCCAGCTGATCCTCACGCTGCCCGGCGCCACCCTGCTCACTGCGATCGCGTGGCTGGCGATGGTGGGGCGGCGCTTCGCGTGGCGCGCCGCGTGGCGTCCCGTGCTGGTGTCGGGGGCGCTCGCGACGGTGGTGGGCGGCCTCGACGCGTTCGGCTTCATCCCGCCGCTGCCGCTGGCGGTGATGGAGATCGGCGTCTTCCACCAGGTGGAGCCCCACGTCAACGCGCCCGGCAGCCAGCGCGCCACCGCCTACGTGCTCACCTACGAGCGCCCGCCGTGGTGGGCCCCGTGGCGCGACGACGACCACCTGTTCCACTGGCGCACCGGCGACGCCGCCAGCGTCTTCACCGCCGTGTTCGCGCCGTCCGGCGCCACCCTGGGCCTGGTCCACCGGTGGGACCACTGGGACGACGCCACCCACAGCTGGAAGACGCTCGACACCATCGACGTCACCAGCCGCAAGCCGCTCACCGGCGGCGCCGACCTCGGCTTCCGCACCTGGTCGCGCAAGGAGCGCCTGCTGGAGGGCTGGTGGCGCGTGGTGGTGGTGACGAAGGAGGAGTCGCTGGAGATCGGGCGCACGTCGTTCTACGTGGAGGCCACCGAGGGCGACCTGCCGTTCGTCACCCGCGCCTGGGACTGATCACGTTGACGTGACCCATCTTGCGGCCCGCCCGCGCCTCGGTCTTGCCGTACAGATGCACCTTGGCGTGGGGCTCGGCGAGCCACGTGGGCACCTGGTCGACGTCGTCCCCCAGCAGGTTGGTCATCACCGCGTCGCCCACCCGCGCCACAGACCCGAGCGGCAGGCCGGCCACGGCGCGGGCGTGCTGCTCGAACTGGCAGGTGACGGCGCCGTCCTGGGTCCAGTGACCGGAGTTGTGGGGACGGGGGGCCAGCTCGTTGACCAGCACCTGGCCGTCGTGGGTGACGAACATCTCGACGCCGAGCACGCCCACGTAGTCGAGCGCCTCGACGACGGTGCGGGCGATGGCGTCGGCCTCGGTGCGCACCGTGTCGGACACGTCGGCGGGCACGATCGTCTGGTGGAGGATGTGGTCGCGGTGGCGGTTCTCGACGAGCTCGTAGGCGGCCACCTCGCCGCGGAACCCGCGCGCCACCACCACCGACGCCTCGAGCCGGAAGTCGACGAAGGCCTCGACGATCGCGTCGAGCTCGGCCTTGTCGCCGGCGATCACGCGCCAGGCGTCCGCGGCGTCGGTGCCCGGTCGCACGATCGTCTGGCCCTTGCCGTCGTAGCCGAACCGCGCCGTCTTGAGCACGCACGGGCGCCCGAGGGCGTCGGCGGCCGCGGCCACCTCGGCGGCGTTGGACACCGCGCGCCAGCCGGTGGTGGGGATGCCCGCGTCGCGCAGGAAGGTCTTCTCGGACACGCGGTGCTGGCAGATGCCGAGGGCGGCCGGACCGGGCCGCACGGGCACCCGGCCGGCGAGGAACGCCGCCGTGCGCGCCGGCACGTTCTCGAACTCGTAGGTGACGACGTCGACCGTGGCGGCGAACCGCGCCAGCGCGTCCTCGTCGTCGTAGGCCGCGCGCGTGTAAAGGTCGGTGACGAGCGTGGCGGGACCGGGCTCGGGCGCGAACACGTGGGTGCGCAGCCCGAGGGGTGCGGCGGCCAGCGCGGTCATCCGCCCGAGCTGGCCCGAGCCGAGCATGCCGATCACGGACCCTGGAGACAGCGGATGGCTCATGCGGCCCCCTCGTCGACGGGAATCTCGGCGACGCCCTCGGTCTGCGCGGCGCGCCAGGCGATGAGGCGTGCCGCGAGGTCGGCGTCGTGCAGGGCGAGGATGGACGCCGCGAGCAGGCCCGCGTTCTTCGCGCCCGACGTGCCGATCGCCAGCGTGCCCACCGGCACGCCGCCGGGCATCTGGACGATCGACAGCAGGCTGTCGAGCCCCGACAGCGCCTTGCTCTGGACCGGCACGCCGAGCACCGGCAGGTGGGTCATGGCCGCGACCATGCCGGGCAGGTGCGCCGCCCCCCCTGCCCCGGCGATGATCACGTGGATGCCGCGCTCGTGGGCGCTGCGCGCGTAGGCGACGAGGCGATCGGGGGTGCGGTGGGCGCTGACGATGCGGCGCTCGCAGGACACGCCGAGCGCGTCGAGCATGAGCGCGGCGTGGCGCATCGTGGGCCAGTCGCTCTGGCTGCCCATGATGATGCCGACGGGCGGCGTGGGAGCGGTCATGCAGGCCTCCGGGCCCCCTCCGGGTATCGCCCGCCCCCCACGCTGCAACCCCCTTCCCTTCCCCTGCCCGATCCCGATCCCGATCCCGATCCCGTGCCCGTGCCCGTGCCCGCGGGTCTGGGGCGTCGATCGGGATCGGGGTCGGGATCGGGATCGGGATCGGGGTCGGGATCGGGGTCGGGATCGGGGTCGGGATCGGGGTCGGGATCGGGATCGGGATCGGGATCGGGATCGGGATCGGGCACCCGCGTGCGCTGGCGGTCGACGCGCCAGCGTGTCACGGTCCCGCATGGCCGGACCCCTGACCATCCACGAGCGCCTGGAGATCCCCGCAGCGGATCTGTCGGTGAGCTACGTCCGCGCCGGCGGGCCCGGCGGCCAGCACGTCAACACCTCCGACACCGCCGTGCGCTTGCGCTTCGCCCTCGACGCGAACACCACGCTGCATCCGACGGTCAAGGCGCGCATCAAGGCCGCCCACCCGAGCCTGGTCACCCAGGACGGCGAGCTGCTCATCCAGGCCGACCGCCACCGCAGCCAGACGATGAACCTCGACGACGCGTGCAGCCGGCTGGTCGACATCGTCCGCAACCACCTCGTACCGCCCAAGCCGCGTCGCCCCACGCGCCCCACGAAGGGCAGCCAGCAGCGCCGCCTCGCCGCCAAGACGCGACGGGGCGCGATCAAGCAGCACCGGGGCAAGGTCGGTCGCGACGACTGACCGCGCTCAGGGCAGCGCGCGGTAGAACCCCTCGACGTCGGCGGCGGTGACCGGCACCGGGTTGAAGCCGGCGGTCCACTGACCCGCAGCGTCCTCGGCCAGCGCCGGCACGTCGCGCGAGCGCACGCCGATGCCCGCGAGGTCGGCGGCCACGCCCAGCTGCGCCAGCAACCCCTCCAGCGCGACGGCGAGCCCCTCGGGTCCGTCGACGCCCGCGATCGCCGCCAGCGGCGCATAGCGGTCGGCGACCGCGGGGTGAGCGCCGTTGAACCGGATCACGCCGGGCGCCATCCACGCCACGGCGAGGCCATGGTCCAGATCGAAGCGCGCCGTCAGCGGGTTGGCGGCGGCGTGGGCCGCCCCCAGCATGCTCGCCTCGATGGCCTGGCCCGCCTGACACGCCCCCAGCAGCAGCTGCGTGCGCGCCGCCAGGTCGTCGGGGCGCTCGACGGCGCGGGGCAACGCCGGCCACAGCCGCGCGAACGCCTGGGTGGCCACCATGCGGCTGGCGTCGGTGCCCGCCGTGGTCACGGCCGTCTCCAGCGCGTGCACGAGCGCGTCGAGGCCGGCGGTGATCGTGACCGACCGGGGCGCCGACAGCGTCAGGTCGGCGTCGAGGATCGCCGTGCGGGGCATCGCCGTGGTGGCGCCGCAGGCCATCTTGCGGTGGTCGGTGGCGCGGCTGATCAGCGCGAACGACTGCACCTCCGACCCCGTCCCCGCCGTGGTCGGCACGGCCACGAGGGGCGGCAGCGGCCGCGGCGCCTTGCCGAAGCCCCACCAGTCCTCCATCACGCCGCCGTTGGCGACCAGGAAGCCGACGGCCTTCGCCGTGTCGAGCGCGCTGCCCCCACCGAGCGCCACGAGCCCGTCCGCCCCGGCGCGCGCGTAAGCGTCCGCGCCTCGCGCCGCATCGGCCGACGTCGGGTTCGGCACGACGCCGTCGAACACGTCGACTGCACAGCCCGCGGCAGCGAGCACCTCCGCGGCGCGACCAGGCCAGCCCGTGGCGACGAGCCCCGGGTCGGTCACCAGCAGCACCCGCGACATCCCGGCCTCGCGCACCGCCGGCGGCAGCAGCGCGAGCACGTCCCCGATCACGACCTCCGCAGGCCGGGCGCCATGCCGGGAGGGCAGCCCCGGCAGGCGGTCGTGGGTCACTTCCCGTCCACCGCGTACAGGTGGGTCTGGGTCTGGACGTAGAGCACGCCGTTGGCGAGCACGGGCGTGCCGTAGATCGGTGCGGTGAGCGCGATCTGATCGACCACGGCGTACTTCTTTCCGGTCTTGAGCACGTGCAGGATGCCGTCCTCGTCGCCCACGTACACGTACTTGCCGGCGACGTACGGCGAGCCCCAGATGTGGGCGCCGCAGTCGTGATCCCACAGCAGCGCCCCGGTCTTGGCGTCGACGGCGTAGAGGTGGCCGCCGTAGTCGGCCGTGTAGACCACGCCCTTGTACACGGCTGGCGTCGAGATCGAGCGACCGATGCCGTCGAACCGCCACACGACCGTGCCGTCGGGCTTGACCGCGGTGAGCTGGCCCACGCCGACCCCGTGCTCCGGGTCCTGGCCGATCGCGGCGTAGATCAGGCCCTCGGCGTAGACCGGCGTGGCGATGAACTCGCTCGGGCCCGGCGGCGTGGCGTACTTGACCGGCACGCCGTCCTTCGCCCGGTACTCGGGCTTGTTGCCGTCGACGCGCCAGCGCTCGTGGAGCACCGACAGGCCGTCGTCGTCGACCGGGTCCACGTCGAAGGCGTGCAGGAAGCCGTCGCCTCCGCCGAAGATCACCTCCTGCGGCACGTCCTTCGTGGCCGGCACCAGCATCGGCGTGGACCAGTTGGAGTGCATCGTGTGCTCGGAGATGGCGCTGTCCTCCTCGGCCACGAGCGCGCCGGTGTTCCGGTCGAGCACGATGAGCGCCGGGGAGAACGGCGACGGCAGGTCGAGGTGGGACCAGTCGGTGCCGTTGGACGTGGTGACGAACAGCTTGTCGCCCACCACGAGCACCGAGCTCGACGTGACGTTGTGCGGGAACACGCCGAGCTCGTTCGGCATGTCGTAGACCCAGAGGATGTCGGCGTCGATGGCGGGGTCGAGCGTGGGCTCGGGCATGCCCGGCGCCACCATGTACTCGGCCTCGTCGGTGAAGCCGTCGTTGCCGTCCTTGAGCCCGTCGACGTCGAGCGCCACGACCTCGCCGCGGTTGGTGACCACGTACGCGACGTCGCCCACCACCTGCGGCGAGCTGCACACGCCGAGGAACTCCCAGTCGTTGACCTTGCCCGAGCCGAGCTTGGGGACGGTGAGCTGCCAGAGGAAGTCGCCGCTGGCCTCGTCGAACGCGAGCACCACCGAGTAGTCGCCGGACAGATCCGGCCGACGCTCGAGCGCGTTGTTCGTGCCGACGAACACCTTGCCGCCCGCCACCGTGACGTTGCCGTAGGCCTGGGAGCCGAGCTTGGCGACCCACTTGACCCCGTCGGTGGTGGACAGATCGACCGTCTCCGTGCCCGGCTGGAACGCGCCCGGGTCGAAGCCCTTGGGCGCCTTCTTCTCGGTCGACACCATGTTGCGGGAGGTGCCCTGGCCCCACATCGGCCAGTCGGCGGCGTGCGCAGGAGTGGCGAGCAGCAGCAGCAGCGCGATCACGGCGCCTCCTCGACGTCGGTCAGGGCCAGGTCGTCGACGTAGACCTTGTGGATGTTGCGGGGCGAGAAGCCGTAGATGCCGGGGCTGCCCGACGTGTGGCCGCCGGGGTGGTCGACCTCGATCGTCCAGGCGGCGGGCTCGTCGGTGCCGCGCTCCCAGACCTTGCCCTTGACGTGGGCCACGCCCTCGTCGTCGACGGTGACCTGGGTCTTGAGGCGGTACCACACGCCGGCCTTGGCCACGAACGGCACGGACTCCTTGAGCCGCTCCTGGTTGGAGCTGACCTCGAGCACCCGCTGGTTGGCCTTGAGCGCGATGAGGTAGCGCTGGTTGACCAGGCCCACCGCCGACATCTGCCGCTTGTCGCCGTCGGACATCACGTCGGCCGACAGCACGTAGTCGTGCTCTTCGGGGTGGCCGAGGAACGTGACCGCGCGCTGGAAGAGCATGTTCGTCAGCGTCTTGGCCAGCACCTGCTCGCCGCCGACCTCGCGCACCTCCCACTTGAACCGCGCCCCGATCCACGGCAGCGGCGGGTAGGCGAACGGCCCCTCGGGGCTGGAGGCGTCGAGCGTGTAGCTGTCGAAGTCCTCGGTGAACGGGACCCCCACCACGGTGCGTCCGCGGGTGGTGCCCTCCATGCCCTTGGCCCACACCTTCCACGCGCCCGCCGACAGCGTGGCGTCGTCGTTGGCGACGAGCGCGCCCTTGTCGAAGTGGGCGTCCATCTCGGACTTGACCTTGGCGGTGGGCGGGATCCAGGGCTCGGCCTTCTCGGCCGGGACCTGCGCCACGATCACGCCGTGGTCGTCGAGCAGATCGACGGTGAGCGGCTGACGCTCGCCCGGTCGGAGCAGCACCTCGGCGGGCCGCACGCGCGCAGCGACCGCCTTGCCCGGCGTGGGCGGCGGCGGGGGGGGCGGCACGGCGGTGAGCGGCCGCGCCTCGCCGAAGACGTACAGCTTCTCGGTGGTGGCGATGAGGATGCGCCCATCGGAGATCGCAGGGGCGCCGAGCGCGCTGCCGGCGAGCTGGACGCGGTGGAGCAGCTTGCCGCCGTCGCGACCGGCGCTCACGATCGACAGCGAGCCATCGGGCAGCGGCACGTACAGGCGGTTGTCGGCCCACACGGGCGCGCCGTGCAGGGCGTCGGCGCCGATCTTGATCGACCAGACCGTGGCGCCGGTGGCCGCGTCGAGGGCCCACAGCTCGCCGGTGACCGACAGCTGGTAGAGGATGCCGTCCTTGACCACCGGCGACGACGAGAACCCGGCGATGTCGCGGCGCCACTTCTCGCCGTCGAGGATCGGCGTGGTGCCCTCGTCGCCTGGACCGGGCGCGTGGGTGGGCGCGTCCAGGTCGATGGCGACGAGCCGGCCCATCAGCGTGGAGTCGAGGTTCTGCATGTGGTGGGCGGCATAGAGCATGTGGCCGTCGACCACGGGCGAGACGTTGACGCCCCCCACCGACATCGGGAACCGCCACAGCGGGTCGCCGGTGCGCACGTCGACCGCGACGATGTTGCCGCAGCCGGTGCCCGCGTACATCACCTCGTGGCCGTCGTGCTCGGCGACGTAGGGCGTGGACCAGGAGCTGTCCTTGGGGGTGATGCCCGGCGTGGACACCCACACCGCCTCGCCCGTGCGCTTGTCGAAGGCGTAGAAGCGGTCGCGGGCCGGGCCCTGGGCGCCCCAGGCCGCGGTGATCGCGTGGACGATGACGAAGTCGTCCTGCAGGATCGGCGCGCCGATGCGGCCGTTGGGGAACGTCAGGCGGCCCCACGCGTCCATCATCGACACCTGCCAGCGCTCGGTGCCGTCGGGCGCGTACGACGTGAGCAGACCCGGCGTGGTGAGCAGGTAGACGTCGCCGGTGACGGGGTCGAGCCCGGGCGAGCCGATGCTGTAGCGGTTGTAGACGTTGTCGGAGACGAAGTCCCGGAAGGTCTTCTCCCAGATCAGGTCGCCGGTGAGCTCGTCGAAGACGTCGAGCACCTCGTAGACGTCGGCACCCGTGCCCCGGTAGCCGAACAGGTAGACGCGCCCGTTGGCCACGAGCGGCGTGCCGCGCGCCATGACGTCGGCGGTCCACAGCAGGTGGTCGCCCTCGGGCGAGAAGCTGTCGACCAGGCCCGTCTCGTGGGACACCCCCACCTGATCCGGTCCGCGCCAGGACACCCACGGGTCGGCGGCGGCGAGCCCCGGCACCAGCACCGCCACCAACAACATGGGAAGGGTCAGGGTGCGTCCGTGCATGGGGGCCTCTGGGCTGGTCGGGGCAGGGGGTATCACGGACGGCGGGCCCGACCGCTGGCGCCTCGTGAGGATGCGTCTCGCGCGGCCCCAGGCGGAGGAACGCACGACCCGGCTCGCGCGTTCCCAGGGGAGGACCGCCACCGACCGCCCCCGAGGCCCTGCCGACAGGGTTAGGCTGGCCCCCGTCCCGACCCCCCAGAGGCGCCCATGACCCGCTGGCCGACCGTCGTCGGCGCCCTGTTCGCCACGCTGACCACGCTCGCGGCGCCCGCCTACGCCGGCACGGTCACGGGCTGGCGGCACGACGGCACCGGGCACTACGACGACGCCACGCCGCCGGCGACGTGGTCCGCGGACACGGCGACGTGGTCCACAGCGCTGCCCGGCTGGTCCAACGCCACCCCCGTGGTCGTGGGCGGGCTCGTGTGCGGCACGTCCGAGCCGTCCACCCTGTTCTGCGCCGACGCCGCCACCGGCACGCTGCGCTGGCAGGCCACCAACGACGTGGTCGACACGCTGCCGCCCGGCGAGGCCGCCACCGTGCGCGCCCAGCTCGCCGCCGCCACGGCCGCCGAGGCGGAGCTGTCGACGCTGCAGCGCGAGTACAGCCGCCTGCGACGCGAGGTCCGCGCCGGGGCCGACGTGCTGCCGCAGCTCGAGAAGCTCGCCACCCGCATGGGCGAGCTGCGCACCACCGTCGACGCCGTCGCCGCCTACCGCACGGTGGAGGGCGACCTCGTCATCGGCTGGAGCTCGCCCACCCCCGTCACCGACGGCACCGCGATCTGGGCGTTCTTCGCCAACGGCGTCGTCAGCAAGTACGCCCTCGACGGTACCCGGGTGTGGACGCGCTGGCTGGGGCGCCACACCGTCGAGCTCCGCGGCTACCTGGGCCAGCCCACAGCCTCCCCGCGCCTGGCCGGGGGCGTGCTCGTCGTGGGCTACAACGAGCTGTACGGCCTCGACCCCGCCACGGGCGCCACGCGCTGGACCGCCGGGCGCTTCGCCGACTACGGCACCCCCGCCGTGGCCGACGTCGGTGGCCTCGTCGTGGTGCTCACCGGCGACGGCCGCGCTGTGCGGGCGCGCGACGGCGTCGTGCTCCAGGAGGGCATGGGCGACCTCTGGTACACGGGCCCGATCGTGTCGGGAGACCGCGCCTGGTGGGCGGGCACCACCTCCGACGAGTCCACGGGCGCCACGTGGCCCACGCGGGCGATCGCGTGGAAGCTCGCGCGCAACGGCGACACGATCGCGGCCACCCGGCTGTACGACGTGCAGCTGTCGAGCCGCCAGCGCCACTACGCCACCGCCACGCTCTGGGACGGTCGCCTGGTCACGATCTCCAAGGAAGGCAGCCTGACCATGCTCGACGCCGCCACCGGCGCGCAGCTGGTGGCCACCAGCGTGCAGCCGCCGGTGCCGTCCGAGGCGTGGGCGAGCCCCACCGTGGTGGGCGGCAGGCTCCAGATCATGTTCGACCAGGGCCACGTGCTCACCTACGAGGGCGCGGGCCTCAAGCTCGTGGCCACCAGCCGCATGGAGCGGGGCCTGGCGAGTCCGGTCTACGTGGGCAGCAGCGTGTACGTGCGCGGCCGCGAGCACCTGTTCAAGGCGACACGGTAGCCGCGATCAGCGCCCGCCCGGCGCCTGCGGTCCACGCGTCGTGACGGCGGCCCCAGTGGGCGTGGCGCGCCGACGTCCGCCGGTGGGGCATCAGCAGGTGGGGGTGGACCAGGTGGACCACGTCCAGCGGCACACCGAGCACGAACCAGCGCGCCGGCGCCGCGTAGAACAGCGTGTCGACGCGCCCCGCGATGCGCTCGTAGGGCTGGGTCCGCACGAAGGCGGCCGCCTCGGTGCCCAGCGTGAGCAGCAGGCGCGGCGCGCGCGCGCCGAACACGGCGCGGAGGCGTGCGGCGTTCGACGCCGACGTCCGGGCGCGGCTGACCAGCGTGGCCGGCGAGGGGCGGCGCTCGATGCCGGTGGGCGCGCCGGTGGCGACCTCCCACGCGGCGACGTTGTCGGCCATGCTGCGCCCCGAGGACGCGCGGGTGGTGTTGGCGAGGAACCACGGCCACAGGTCGGTGAAGCACACGTGGTCGCGGGACAGGCCCAGCGGCGCGAGCAGGTGCGCGTCGACGGCGTCGCCCGACGCGGAGCCGGGGTGGAAGCTCGTGGGCTCCACCGCGGTGGGCAGGGTGCGCGCGACGCCGTCGACGTCGAACACGGCCGTGTGCGTGGCCGCCGGGTAGGCGCCCAACACCAGCACCGGCGCGTCGAGCGGACCGCCCGCCTCGGTGCGCGCGAGCGGCGCCCCACCAGGCAGCACCCCACCTGCGGTGGGCTCGTCCCACCCCTGGCGCGCCGCCCTCACTTCACGTGCTGCCAGAGCCAGGTGTACTCGAGCGCGGCCATGAACGCGGCCTGGGCGTTGTTGGCCGAGGCGCCGTGTCCGCCCTCGATGTTCTCGTAGTAGCTGACGTCCTTGTCCCAGCCGATCAGCCGCGCCGCCATCTTGCGGGCGTGGCCCGGGTGGACGCGGTCGTCGCGGGTGGACGTCACGAACAGGATCGGCGGGTAGTCCACGTCGGACCGCACCATGTGATAGGGCGAGAACCCCTGGATGAACGACCACTGTTCCGGATCGTCGGGGTCGCCGTACTCCCCCATCCACGACGCGCCCGCGAGCAGGTGGCTGTAGCGCTTCATGTCGAGCAGGGGGACGGCGCACACGATGGCGCCCCACAGGTCGGGCCGTCGGGCGTACATGTTGCCCATGAGCAGGCCGCCGTTGGAGCCGCCGAGGATGCCCAGGTGGGGCGTGGACGTCACCTTGCGGGCGATGAGGTCTTCGGCGACCGCCTCGAAGTCCTCGTAGGCCTTGTGGCGGTTCTCCTTGAGCGCGGCGTGGTGCCACGACGGCCCGTACTCGCCGCCGCCGCGGATGTTGGCGACCACGTACACGCCGCCCTTCTCGAGCCACGCCACGCCGGCCTCGGGCTTGTAGCCGGGCTGCAGGCTCACCTCGAAGCCACCGTAGCCGTACAGCAGCGTGGGGGCGGTGCCGTCGAGCGTCAGGTCGGCCCTGGCCACCTCGAAGTAGGGCACCTTGGTGCCGTCCTTCGACGTCGCGAAGTGCTGCGCCACCGCCAGGCCCGTCGTGTCGAAGCGCGCCGGGTAGTGCTTGAGCGGCGCGGCCGGGCCGGACCCGATCGCGCCCAGCAGCAGCGTGGGCGGCGTGAGGTAGTCGCTGACGTGCATCCAGTAGGCGTCGGACGTCTCGTCGTCGACGGCCGAGACGGTGACCGTGCCGAGCGCGGGCACGCCGGGGAGCGGGGCCGTGGTCCAGCCCTTCTTGCCGGGCGTGGCCACCACCACCTCGGACTTGACGTCGCGCAGGGTGGTGAGGAGCACGTGGTGACGGGTGGCCGTCCAGCCGTCGAGCGAGGTGTGGGCGTCGGGCGCGAACAGCACCTCGAGGTCGCGCTTGCCCTTGAGCCAGCGGTCGAGCCGCGCCACGAGCAGCGAGCCGGCGGCGTAGGTGGCGCCGCCGACGGTCCAGTCCTCGCGCGGCGTGAAGAACACCCACTCGCGGTAGAAGCGGGCCGTGGCGCTGTCGGGCTTGTCGATGGCGACGCGGCCCTTCCGGGTGTCGACCCAGACCTGGTTGGTGAAGAACGTCGGCGCGCGCAGGTAGACGTCGCGCTCGAACCCGGGGGTCGGGTCGTGCCACGCGGTCGACGCGACGTCCTCGACCTCCCCCTCGAACACCACCGGCGCGTCGGCGATCGGCGTGCCACGGGTCCACCGGCGGACCTGACGCGGGTAGCCCGACGACGTCAGCGAGCCCTCGCCCAGCTCGGTGCCCACGAACAGCGTGTCCTGGTCGATCCAGCCGACGTCGGACTTGGCCTCCGGCAGCGTGAAGCCGTCGGGCACCCAGGCGCGCGCGGCCAGGTCGTACTCGCGCACGACCGTGGCGTCGGCCCCGCCGCGGGACAGCGACACGAGGCAGCGGGTGAACCCGGGCCGGAGGCAGTCGACGCCCTTCCACACCCAGTTCTCGCCCTCGGCCTCGGCGATGGCGTCGAGATCGAAGACCACGTCCCAGACGGGCGCGTCGGTGCGGTAGCTGTCGAGCGTGGTGCGCCGCCACACCCCGCGCGGGTGGTCGGCGTCGCGCCAGAAGTTGTAGTACGAACCGCCCATCTCGTTGACGTAGGGGATGCGGTCGGTCGCATCGAGGATCGACAGGATCCGGGCCTTCAGCGGCTCGAAGTCGGCGTCGGCGGCCACCTCGGCGGTGCTCGCCTCGTTGCGGGCGCGCACCCACGCGAGCGCCTCGTCGCCGGTGACGTCCTCGAGCCAGAGGTTGGGGTCGTCGGACACGTCGTCTCCTGCGAGGGCCGAAGCGGCCGGGGCGGCAAGCGCGGCCCACGTGATCAGGACCAGGGAGCGGAGCATGGGGGGCCTCCACGGGCTCGGCGACGGCCTAACGCACCCGCCGCAGGCGTCGCGTGCGGGGATGGGTGCGCGGACGGCGGGGTGGCCCTTGGACACGCGTGAGCCGACGATCCGTTCCCTCACCGGCCGATGGCGCGCGGCGGCGCCTCACAGCCGTCGCGTGCGCGGGCCTCACGGCACGTCGACGTCACGGCCGTCGATGCTGCGCCGGTTCTTGTCGTGGCGGTAGCGCTCCAGGCCGTCCTCGCCCTTCTTCTCGGCCCACCGCACCAGGGTGGTCCGCTCCTCCACCAGGGTCATCCGGGGCACCGCGTAGCCGCACGAGGTCTGCACGCTGTCGACGGCCATCACCATCACCTGCCGCGCCCCCGGCGGACGCGGCATCGCGGCGAGCAGCGCCGTCTCGTCGGCGTCCTCCCACCCCACCACGCGCGCCGTCCCGTACAGCCGCAAGATGCGCGGCTCCGGTCCGAAGCTGCAGAACATCACCGTGATGCGCGGGTCGTCCTGCAGGTGGGCCGCCGTCTCGTTGCCCGACCCGGTCAGGTCGGTCCACGCCACGCGGTCGGGCGCGAGCACGCGGAACGTGTCCATGCCCTTGGGCGACAGGTTCAGCCGCCCCTGCAACGGCGCGGTCGCCACGAAGAACAGGGGCTGCTCGGCCACCCAGGCGGACAGCTCGGGCGACAGGGTGTCGGAGAACGCGGCCACGGGCACCTCCGCGCCCCCCGTAGCGTCCGCCGGTGCCGCCGTCGCCCCACGGTACCGGGCCGCGTACCCACCCCCGTTCGGGTAGGGTTGCACACCGTGAAACTCCACCGAAACCTGCGCCGGCTCGCATGGTTCAACGCCTTTGTTCGTCGATCGTGGACACCACGACGCTCTCGGTACTGCGGATGAAACCACTACAAGCAACGTATCATCGACAGCCGGAACGCCGTGGGAGAGACTGCAACCAGCTCCCACTGGAGGTTCCATGCTTCGCAGCGTCCGCGACGCCCTCGGCGTCCTTCTCCTCTCCGCCACCGCGCTGATGTCCACCACCGCGATGGCCGGCACCCACTACTTCAACGGCGAGCTCTGCTCCGTGCTCGGCCTCGTCTGCGAGGACGCCGACCTGGCGCTCCACGACAACGGCGTCGCCTACGTGCGGGTCCGCCACCTGCTCGGCGACTCCACGGCCCGGGCGACCTGGCGCTACGATCGCGCCGAGGACGTGATCATCCTCCGGGATCGCAACGGCGACACCACGGAGCTGCACCGCCACGGCACGTGCCTGGTGGGCGAGGGCACCTTCCTGCTCCTGCCCACGCGGTTCGAGGTCTGCCTGCAGACCCGCTGAGCGGTGAGACCCCGGGACAGGGCGGGGGCACATCGCAGCCGTCGGTCGAGCGCCGGGGCTCGGCCGACGGCCTTGCGTGTGTGCAAGTTCACGTCCCGGTGGGTCGCGACGCCTGTGCGGCCGCGAGGTCGTCCAGGAGCGCCGCGAGGCGGAGCCCGCCGACGAGCAGCCGATCCGCGATGACGTCCTCCGCGCGGGATGCGTAGGCCCCTCCGAGCATCTCGTGGTCGTCGGGCACGCGGTAGGCGACGTCGCGGGCGAGCGCGAACGACTCCTGCGCCCACACGGCGGGGTCGCGCTCCTGCCCGGCCTGCCGCTGCGCGGGGGTCGCGCCGTCGAGCAGCACCCGCGCCCACGTCTTCCAGTCCTCGTCCCGCGCGCGCAGCAGCGCCGCCGGCAGGCCGTAGTCCCACGCGCCGTGCAGGTTGTTGCGGTCGATGGCGCCGTCGGTGCAGCGCGCGTCCGGGTGGTTCCAGCAGCGCCGCCCGCCGACGGTGACGAGGACGTCGTTGCCGCCGCGATCGTCGCCGTAGCCGGCGTGCAGCGGCTGGTGCAGGTCGCCCACGAAGTGACCGAGGAAGCGCACCGCCGCCCACGCGGGCCGCTCCGGATCGACGACGTCGCCCCGCAGGATGGCCGCGTAGTGGGCGATGCCCTCGGTGACGCAGCGGGGTCCGCAGTCCTCGGGCAGATCCAGCGTCGTCGACGTGGTGGCCGCGTCGAGATCGCGGCCGTCGCCGGGGGCGTTGAGGTAGTGACGGACGTCGTCGTCGTTCCAGAAGTCCGTCTCGCTGCCGTAGTCGCGCACGGTGTCGGGCCAGATGCACGCGTCGAAGAAGTAGCGGCCGAGGTCGCCCACCCGCTCCTTGCGCCGCAGGCCCAGCGCGGCGCGGACGTCCGCCGGTGGCCGCAGCCAGATCCCGAGCTGGTGCCGCGTGGCCGGCGCCATGGCCTCCCACGCGATCTCACACACGATGCGGTGACCGTCGGGCCCCCAGGCCAGGGCCGGTGTGGGGACCCACCAGGCGACGACGAGCAGGACGAGGCCGCGCACGCCGCTACCGCTTCGCGAAGATGGCGAAGTCGTCGGCCCCGTGGCCGGCCGCGATCGCCGCGTCCATCGACGCCGCCACGCCCGGCAGGACCGACAGACGCTCGGGACCACCCGCCGTCTCGATCATCAGCCGCACGTCCTTGCGGGCCATGGTCAGCTCGAAGCTCGCCGGGGAGGACCCCGCCGCGAGCACGCGCTTGCCGAGCCAGGCCGGGTTGGGCTTGAAGGTGTCGAGCAGCGCGAACACGTCGTCGGGGCCGAGGCCGGCGCCCTCCACAAGGTGGAACAGGTCGCCCATCACCGCGCCCAGCATGATCAGCATGCCGTTGCCGGTGAGCTTGAGCGCCGCCGCGCGGTCGACCGCGTCGCCCACGTGCCACACCTTGCCGGTCATCTCGGACAGCGCGCCGTTCAGCGCGTCGTCGAGGGGCCCGGCGACGAGCATCAGGCCGGAGCCGTCGCGCGCGTTGGCCGGCCCCATGAACACCGGCGCGGGGACGTAGCGCACGCCGTCGGCGGTCAGCCGCGCGTGTCGGTCGGCGACCTTGTCGGGCAGGTTGGTGCTGTGGTCGACGATCGGCACCCCGGCCCCGAGCGCAGGGAGGAGCTGACCGATGACCGCGTCGACGGCAGGGTCCTCGGCGAGCACGAGGTGGACGCGATCGGCGCCCCGCACGGCGTCGGCGGGGGTGTCGGCGACGGTGGCGCCGAGCGCTGCGAGCGGGGCGCACTTGCTGGCGGTGCGGTTCCAGACCCGGACGGTGTGGCCCTTGGCGATGAGGTTCTCGGCGAACCCGCTCCCGAGCAGGCCCATGCCGAGGACGGCGACGGTGGACATCGTGACCTCCTGCAGCGTCGCCTCGTCGCGACGCCGGGAGCCCTGGCTAGCCCGCCCTGGGGGTCGCGGTGCGTCGCGACCTGTGACAGGTTGGCGCGCCCGGAGTGTGCCATGCGTCCCCTCACCCGCCTCGCCCCCCTCCTGCCCGCGCTCGTGGCCGTCGCCTGCCACCGCACCGACGCCGACGACGACGACACCGACACCACGCCGGCCATCGACCTCGTCACCCCGCTCGGCCCGACGCAGGCCCGCGCCGGCGTGATCACCGACCCGGCGATCCTGCCCGGCGGCCTCGGCGGCGAGGGGCGCCCAGGCGACGTGGCGCTGGTCAACGACAGCGTGCGGTTCGTGATCCAGGCAGCCGGTCGCGACTCGGGCGGGCTGGTGCCCTACGGCGGCGGCGTGCTGGATGCCGACGTCGTCCGCCCCGACGGCACCGCCGACGAGGACCTGGTCGTCGACTGGATGCCGGCGCTCGATCTGGGCTGGCTGCCCGACGCCACCGCGATCACCGTCGTGGCCGACGGCACCGACGGCGGCGACGCCATCGTCGAGGTGACCGGCCAGGACGCGAGCTTCGCCTACATGGGCGCCATCCTCGAGAACCGCGGCGCCTATCCGCCCCGTGGCCTGACGCTGGTGACCCGCTACACGCTGCCGCCCCACAGCCCGCTGATGACGGTGACGACGACGATCACCGCCAGCGCCGAGGCCGTCGAGCTGCGCCCCGGCGACGTGCTCCAGTCGTTCCCGGGCGTGACGTCGTCGTGGGTGCCCGGCGTGGGCCGCACCGCCGTGCCGGGCGCTGCCGAGGACGCGGTGATGGTGGTGCACGACGAGCTCGGCCTCGCGCTGGGCCTGTTCGCCGACGACGCCGACGGCTCGTCCACCCCCGAGGGCTCCCTGGACCTGCTCAACTTCGTGGTGGCGCTCACGTCGCTGTACGAGCCCGAGACCTCGCTCGCGCCGGGCGCGACGGTGTCGTGGACCCGCTACTGGGGCGTCGCCCGCGACCCCGCGGCCCTGACCGACGCGTGGCTGGCCGCAACCGGGGCGGCCACCCGCACGGTCACCGCGCACGTCGTGGACCCGGACGGCCACGGGGTCGCCGGGGTGCGGGTGACCGCGCTGGTCGACGGCCGACCGTTCACCCTCGACCTGTCCGACGCCGACGGGCAGGTCGCGATGGATGTGCCCGCGACGGGGACGGTCCGCCTGGTCGCCGACGGCGCCGGCTCCCGCCTCGTCGACGACCTGCCCCCCGGGGCCGGCGACGTCGCGTCCCTGGCCGAGGCGAGCCGCCGCGAGGCGTCGCTGGCCACGGTGCGCGACGGCGCCACGCCCGTGCCCCACGCGCGGGGCTGGGGGCGGGCCGAGGGCGGCGACGGCGACGACCTCGTGCTCACGCCGCCCGGCACGCTCACGGTGACGATTCCCGACGCCGCGGCGTTCCAGGTGCGCGTGCGCGCGGTGGGCGAGCCGCCCGTCGACGACGTGCTCGGGCTGCCGGTGCCCCACGACCTGACGTGCCTCGGCCACGGCCGCGCCGGCCGCGTCGACCTGCCCGTCGAGCCGGGCACCTACGACGTGACGGTCTGGCGCGGCACCGTGTTCGAGGTCCACACCGAGCAGGTCACCGTCACCAGCGGCGCCACCACCACCGTCGACGCCCGCGACGTGCTGCCCGCGTTCAACGCGCCCGACTGGCTGCGCGTCGACACCCACGTGCACGCCGTCCCGTCGTTCGACGGCAAGCTGTCGCCGACCGACCGCGCCCTGTCGCTGGCCGGCACCGGCGTGCAGGTGTGGTTCGCCAGCGAGCACGACGTGGCCGTCGACCGCGCCCCGGGGGTGGCAGCGCTCGGCCTCGACGAGGTCCTGCACACCGTCGGCTCGGTGGAGGTCACGCCGTGGGTCCGCGGACACGTCAACATCTTCCCGAACCAGGCCGACCCCGACGCCCGCGCGGGCGGCGCCTGGCCGTGGTGGGAGGAGCTCGGCACCACCACCACCGAGCAGTTCGAGCGCCTGCTCGCCCACCACCCCGGCGTGATGGTGCAGGTCAACCACCCGTTCAGCCCCGGCATGCCCCAGCTCGCCGGCTGGTCGCCCGGCCACATCGACCACCCCGACCTGTGGTGGGACGGCTTCGACGCCCTCGAGGTGATCGTGCCCGGGATGACGCCGCGCGGCCTCGAGCTGTACCTCGACCTCGTCAACCACGGGATCACGCCGGCGGTGACGGGGTCCACCGACAGCCACGACCACATCACCAACGACCCCGGCCTGCTGGGCACGTGGGCGCAGGTCCACGAGACGTCGGACACGATCGGTCACCCGTTCGACGAGCTGGTGGCCGCCGCGTTCGCCGCGCGCCGCACCGTGGCCACCAACGGCCCGCTGCTCCAGCTCGACCCCCCGCCCGGCACCACGCTGACCGCCCCCACCACCCTCACCGTGCGTGCCCACGCCCCGTCGTGGATGCCCGTCGAGCGCGTCGTCCTCTACACGAACGGGGTGCGTGGCACGCCGGTGCCGATCGACCGCCTCACCCCGGTCACGTTCGACCTGGACGGCGACACCGACACCGCCTTCGTGGTCGTGCTGGAGGCCGACACGCCCATGCGTCCGCTGGGCGGCCGGCCCGCGTGGGCCGTGGCCAGCGCGCTGCTGCTCGACGTGGACGGCGACGGCTGGGACGCCCCGCTGGGCCCCTACGAGGAGTGATCGCGCGATCGGGTCGGTTCGAACCCGGTCACCGTGGTGTACGCTCCGGCCATGCCGACGCTCCTCCTGGCCCTGGCGACCCTGTCCGCGACGGCGACCGCCGCTGAGGTGGTCGTGTTCGGCGACTCGTGGGCCGAGGGGGGCGGCGACGAGCTCGAGGACGCCCTGCACGCGGCCGGCTACCGCTACGACGTCGCCAACTACGGCGTGGGCGGCACCACCGCGGAGTCCTGGAACGCCACCGCCCCCGACGCCCTGTCGCTCGCCGTCGCCGCCAACCCCGACGCGCGCTGGGTGTGGCTGTCGATCCTCGGCAACGACACCTTCGGCCACCACGCCGCGCGCAACGGCAACGCCGCCGCCGCCGACAACGAGCGCGAGCTGCGCGCGATGCTCGACCGCCTCCACCGCGACGCGCCCGACGTCCAGGTGGTCTCGTTCGCCTACGACTTCGTCAACTTCGAGCAGTCCGTCGACTGCCTGATCACGGCGTCGCTGTACTTCCCGGCGATGGTCGACGCCGGCACGCTGTCGACCTTGAACGTCAACCAGACCTTCGACCGCGACATCGCCCAGGTGCAGGCCCGCGTGGCCGCCGACCACCCGCGCTACGCCGCCTACACCCAGTGGGGCACGCTGCAGCGCGACGCCGGTGCCGCCTCGGTGGATTGGTCGCTGCCGTCGCCCGCGTCGCGGATGTCGGACTGCATCCACCCCACCAGCCACGGCTACCGGGTGCTCCACGACGGGCTGGTGCACCTGTACTGGGACGTCGCTGAGCCCACCGCCCAGCTGTCGGGGGCGCCGACCGGTCCGGTGTGCGCCGGCACCACCGTCTCCCTGGGCGACCGGTCCCTCGGGGCCGAGGCGCGCCTGTGGTGGGTCGACGGCGACGAGGTCGGCTCGGACGTCGACCTGGACGTGCTCGTGCCGCGAGGCAGCCTGCCCGTGCGCCTGCGGACCTACGCCGGTGCGTGGCACGACGACGTCGACCTGACCCTGGAGGGCGTCGATCCGCCCGCCGCCACGGCGTCGGGCGGCGGCAGCGTGTGCGTCGGCGACGGCCTCACGCTCCACGCCGGCGGCGCAGACACCGTGGCGTGGTCCCCGACCGACGGCCTCGACGACCCCGCCGCGGCCGACCCGTTCGCCACGCCGTCGGCCACCACCACCTACACCGCCACCGTGTCGAGCGCGCCGGGCTGCGACGCCACCGCCGACGTCACCGTCACCGTGCTGCCGCGCCCCGACGCCCGCCTCGACGGACCCGACGCCGCCGTGCCCGACACCGACGTCCCCTTCGACGTCGCCGGAGACGCGGACCACGTGGTGTGGGAGGCCCCCGGCGCATCGGTGACCGCGGACGGCACGCACGCCACGCTGTCGTTCCCGGAGCCCGGCCGCTACGACGTGACCGCCCACGTCACCGGCGCCAACGGGTGCGCGGTGGACGTGGTGCGGACGGTGCAGGTGATCGCGGACGTGGCGCAGGACACCGACGCGGGCGGGGACGGGGCGGCGTCGTGCGGGTGTGCGACGCCGCGCGGCGCGACGGGGCGCGGGCTCGTGGCGTGGGGCCTGCTCCTGGGCCTCGCGGCGCGGCGGCGTCAGCGACCGACGTAGGCGCCCACGTCCCCGCCGCCGAGCTGCTCCCACAGCGCCCACGCCGACCGGACGACCGCCCCCGCCTTGCGACCCGGCGTCTTGCCCGCGAGGAACGGCGCGAGCAGGTCGCGGGCCCGCGCGTCGCGGCCGGCGAGGTGCTGGGCGCGGGCCTCCCACACCACGGCGGCGTGCACGGCATCGCCCCCGTGCGCCTTTCGGGCGGCGGCGATCGCGTCGTCGAGGCTCCCCTGACCCGTGGTCTCGTGGAGCGACACCAACGCGTCGGCGAGCGCGAACTGGCTCACCGGGTCCTCGGGCGAGGCCGCCACGGCTGCGCGGGCGTCGGCCACCGCGCGGTGGCGTGCCTGCTGCGTCCGACGTCGACGTCGGCAGGCCACGCACCGCACCGCCGTCGACTCGAACGGGAACTGCAGCGTCTCGTACCAGAACCGCTGCTCGGCCCCGCTGAAGACGAACGCGGCGCCGCACTGCACGCAGGTCCGCGCTTCGTCCTCGTACCAGTAGCGCGGCGCCCAGTTGCTCAGCAGCTGCCGGCGCGGGTCCGCCCGCACGGCGCCGGGCGGTACGGGAGGGTTCAGGTCGAGGGGCCACGTCCAGCCACGGCACGTCTTGCCATCGGGGAACGTCCACGTCGTCGCCACCAGGCGGATCGACCCCAGCTGGCGGTGCGGTACCTCCGGGCCGAGCTCGGCCTCGGTCGGTGGCGTCCGTGCTTTCCGTGCCGTCCGCGACCGCCGTCCGGTGGCGGCACCCTCGCGATGTCCGCGGGTCTTGCGGCCCATGCCGTCTCCTGGCAGCGCGTCCTCCGAACGCCTACCCCGCCGCCTGGCTCTCCGGCAGGGACGCCACCCCCACCTCCAGCGCCGCCCACACCACACATCCGCCCAGCGCGGCCGCAGCGGCGACGTCGAGCATCACACCGTCGCCCCAGCGATCGGCCGCCAGCCCGAGCGCCGGGGGCGCGAGGAGCTTGGTGGTGTCCCACAGGCCCGTGAACATCGACATCGCCGACCCGCGCAGCGCCAGCGGCGCCCGGGTGACCACCTGGGCGGTGAGCACGGGGAACGCGTAGCCGTGGCCCACGCCCGCCAGCAGGCCGGACGCGAGCAACGTGGCCCGGTCGGCGGACGCGCCCAGCAGCGCGATGGCGCCGACGTAGCACAGCAGCGCCGCCGCCAGCACCCGCGACGGCCCGAGCCGCGACGGCAGCGTGGCCCCGAGCAGCCGCACGCCCGAGGCACCCAGCGCGTAGGCGAACCACAGGTCGGCGGCCTGAGGGATGCCCGCCCGCCCCGCGACCACCAGGCAGAAGGCCATGAACGTGGCGACGAGCGAGGAGAACACGGCGTCGGCCACCCACACCGACCACAGGCCGCGCCGCCGCAGCGCCGCGCCCACCTCCGCCAGCGACGGCCGCGCCTGCGCCGCGTGGGCCCGCACCTCGGGCACGCCCCGCAACAGCAGCAGCGACAGCAGGATCGCGCCGCCGACGAGCGGCAGGAACCACCGCACGCCGGATGCGTCCACGCCAAGGCGTGTCGCCAGCGGGTTGACCACGAGCGGCACCAGCCCCGACACCCCGAACAGCGCCAGCCCCTCGGTGCGTCGGGCCTCGGGGACCAGGTCGCTCGCGAGCGTGAAGTAGCCGGTGAACAGCGTGCCCACGCCCGCGCCGGCGAGCAGGCGGGCCACGATCACCAGCGGACCGACGCGGTCCACGCCGCCCAGCAGGAGCATCCCCGCCACCAGCAGCAGCGTGCCCGCCGTGAGCGTGGGCTTGCGGCCCACCCGGTCGAGCGCCCAGCCCACGATCGGCCGCGTGACGAGACCGCCGACCGCAGCCGTCGCCATCACCGCCCCGATGGTCGACCGATCCGCCCCCAGCGTCTCCAGGTAGGGCGGCAGCAGCACCATGGACGAAAAGCCCAGCGCCTGCAGGAAGTGGGCGCCCATCAGCCGCACGAACGACGGCGTGAGCAGGGCCGGACGGCCGTGGGCGGGGTCGGGGATGTCGCCTCCGCGGCAGCCCGACCGCCTAACCCACGCCGCCGCGGGCGCTCAGTTGCCGGTGAGGTTGCACGCCAGGCCGGCCGCCGCCCCGATGACGTCCTTCGGCGACGACGGCGGGTCGAGGATCATGCCCGGCGGGCCCATCCGCGACGCACCGAACTTGCCGATGCCCTTCACCAGCGCGCCAGCACCCCCGCCACCGCCGCCTCCGCCCTGACCGTTCAGGCCCGCGGCCACCTGCTTGAAGATGTTGCTCAGCGGCACGCCGATGCCCTCGGTGAGCACGTCGGCGAGCCCCACGGCGTTCAGCGCCAGGCACAGGTACTCGATGAGCACGGACTCCCCGGTGGGGTCGGTCCAGTACATCGGGTTGCCGACGGCGTAGGTGTAGCCGTAGGGCACGAGCGGATCCTGCGACAGGAACCGACCGGTGGCCGGGTCGTAGTAGCGGGCGCGGTTGTACAGGAAGCCGCCCACCCCGGCCCCGGTGAGGCCGGCGTAGCCGACGCTCGTGGTCGCCGCGTCCACCGGATCGCCGAACGCCGTGTAGGCGGCGTGGTCGGTGACCGCCCCGGCGTCGTTGACGACGTCGCGCACGGTGCCCTGGTGGTCGGTGAGCAGCCACGACGTGCTGCCGCCGCGCACCTCGGCGAAGGCCTGGTCGAGCTTGCGGCCGTAGAGCCGGCGGGCGACCACCGCCCCGGCGTCGTCGACGTCCAGCACCGGGTTGCCGCCGTCCCACAGCGTCCACGTGCGGTCGCCGTCGAGCGTGGCCGCGACGCGCTGATCGAGGGGGTCGTAGCCGTAGGTCACGCGATGCAGCGGCACGCCCGCCGCGTCCTGCTCCTCGATCGCCACCAGCCGCCCGCGGTGGTCCCAGTCGAGCAGCAGGCGACGGCCCGTGGCGGCGTCGACCCGCCCGGTGAGGTGGCCCTCGTGGTCGTAGGTGGACGTGGCGACGTCGTCGGCGTCGAGCGTGTGGCCGCCGGCCCCGCCCTGGTAGCCGAGCTGCGCCACGCCGCGCGACAGCGACGACAGCTGGTTGCCGTACCCGTCCCACGTGTAGGCGTCGTCGGGCTGGGCACCGGCCGGGTGGTCGGCGGTGAGCAGGAAGCGCCGCGCGTCGTAGGTGAAGGCGTGGCTGCCCTCGGCGTCGGTCATCGCGGTGACGTCGCCCTGCAGGTCGCGGACGAGATCGACCGACGTGATCGCGGCACCGCCGGGGCGGGTGTGGGCGATGCGGCTCAAGCGGTCGACGAGGCCCGCGCCGTCGTAGGTCAGCGCCGAGTTCGCCACGCCGCTGGCCCCCGCGAAGCGCGCCAGCGTCGCGATGCGCCCGTCGCCGTCGTAGGTCAGCGCCACCCGCGGGGTGGGCACGCCCGCGCCGGCCAGCAGGGCCTCGACCATCCGGCGGCGCCCGTCGTAGGTGTAGGTGACGGTGCCGCCGAGGTTGTCGGTGACGGTGTCGGGCTCGCCGGCCCCGCCCCACACCCGCTCGAGCAGGAGCGCTGGCGCCCCGGGCGTGCCGGTGTTGGACACCGACGCGATCTGGCCCGTCGGGGCGTAGGTCAGCACCACGCTCGCCGTGGGGGACACGGCCGACAGCAGGCGGTCGCCGTCGTCCCAGGTGTAGGTCGTCACCGTGGGCGGCACGGTGTTCCACGTCTCCTGCACGAGGCGGTCGGCGTCGTCCCAGTCCAGGTCCACGGCGCGCCCGTCGCGGTCGACGGTGCGGACCATGCGGCCGAGGCCGTCGTAGACGTGCACGCTGGTCTGGCCGGCCGGGTCGGTGCGCTCGAGCACGTGACCCCGTCCGTCGACCACGAAGTCCCACGCGAGCCCGGCGCCGTCGACGATCCGCTGGAGGCGGCCGTTGGTGCCGTAGGTGGCGTGCACGGTGACCCCGTTCGGATCGGTGTGGGCGATCTCGTTGCAGCGGTCGTCGTAGACGTACAGCTCTTGCCCGCCGCGCGGCCACGTGACCTCGCTCGGGCCCTTGCAGTCGGCGTCCCAGGTCCAGGTGACCTGGCGTCCGGTGGGGTCGACCACGCCGGCGGAGCGGCCCTGGTCGTCGTACAGCAGCGTCCACGTGGCGCCGTTGTAGGACCGGGTGAGCTCGCGGTGACCGTCCCACGTGGACGTGATCTCGTAGGTGGCGCCGCCGTCGAGGGTGGTGCGCTCGAGCAGCACCTGACCGTTGTCGTCGAAGGCGTACAGCGTGGGGTAGCCGCGCGCGTCGACCACCGTGTAGGTCTGCGCGGGCAGGTCGATGCCGAGCGTGGTGCAGCCATCGAGGGTGACGAGGTCGCCGTCGGCGGGGCACTGGGCGACCGCGCGCCCGTCGGCGTCGTAGGCCGTGCGCTGGATGGGGCGCCCGGTCGGGTCGACGATGTCGGTGAGGTAGTCGGGCAGGCCCGGGGCGTCGTAGGTGAAGGTCGTCTCGTGGCCGAGCGGGTCCAGGGCGCCGACCAGCCGCCCCTGGCCGTCGTACCGGTAGTCCACGTGGGGCGCCGGGTCGGCGTCGTTGGGGTCGGGGTCGGGGGCCACGATGCGCTGGATGCGGCCGGTGCCGTCGCGCTCGAAGGCGATGGTGGTGCCGTCGGAGTGGACCACGCCGTCGGGCGTGACCGTGACGGTGTTCCCGAGCGGATCCTCGATGCCGATCAGCCCCTCCACCTCGTCGTAGGTGTAGCGGAGCCCCTCGGGCGTGGTGAGCACGTACTGGGTGGGGTTGAACGGGATGATGTAGTCGGCGAAGCCGTTGCCGAGCGCCCACACCACCTGGGTGCCCACCGCCTCGAGGGTGTCCTCGACGCCCGGGTCGGGCGTGAACCCGACGTTGAACTGGAAGGCCGACGGCCAGCCGCGCGACACCGGCGCGAACGTGAAGCCGACGCGCTCACCGGTGGTCTTGACCACGTAGACGCGGGTGGTGGAGGTGTAGGCCTCGTTGAGCAGGTCGTGCAGCGGGTTGTTGGACATGTCCTCGCGCACGGTGTCCCACACCGCACCGGTCAGGCCCAGGCGCCAGCCGTTGCCGAAGTCGCCGGCGTGGTCGGTGTCGAGGCTGTCGTAGGTGCGGTTGACCGACAGCGGGATGCCCACCAGCGGCACGGACACGTCGGTGAACGTGATCGCGTAGTTGCCCACCTTCAGATCGCCGCCCACGCCGTACTGGGCCACGAAGCCCGCGGTCTGGGCGCCGTCGCTGGCCACCACGCGCACGTCGTAGTCGTCGTTGGCGAGCAGCGTGGTGTCGATCGTGGCGATGGCGGCGCCTGGCACGGCACCGGTGCCCGAGGCGATCGTGCGCCACGTGTCGGCGTCGTGAATCGACAGCTCGACCGTCCACGACAGCGACGCCGGGGTGTTGTCGTCGATCGACACGACGAGCTCGGTCGGCGCCATCAGCAGGCTGGCGTTGGCGGGCGACAGCAGGGTGACGACCGGCGCCTGGGTGTCGTTGCAGTCGACGAAGGCCACGTCGCGCGGCAGCGACTCGCCGTTGCCCGCAGCGTCCTCGGCGCTGGCGACGAGGCTGACGGTGCCCACGGTGGCCTGCGCGACCTCGCCGCAGCCGTTGGGCCCGAGCGCGACGTCGACGCCGTCGGCGGTGAGCGCGCGGGTGACGACGCCCACGTCGTCGGAGGCGCCGACGCAGACCTGGAGGGGGCGGTCGATGCAGCCGGGCTCGCCGGCGAGGGTCAGGCCGAGCACGGGCGGCTCGGTGTCGGCGGTGACGGTGACGGTGTACACGCCCTCGTCGGTGCCTCCGTAGCCGTCGTCGACCTGGACGCGGATCGGGTGGCTGCCGAGGTCGGAGGCCGTCGGCCGCCACGACAGCAGACCCGACCACGACCGCACGGTCATGCTCGCCGGCCCTTCGACCAGGGCGTAGGTGAGCGTGTCGCCGTCGGCGTCGGTGGCGTGCACGTCGAACGACCACGCCCCGCCGGCCACCGCGGGCGGTGCGGTGAGCGCGGGCATCACCGGCGCACTGTTGGTGGCGCGGACGGCGACCGTGAAGGCCTGGCGCCCGGTGACGCCGCCCGGATCGGACGCGGCGAGGGCCACGTCCACGGTGCCGACGTCGCCCGGTGCGGGCGTCCAGGTGACGACGCCCGTGCCCGGGTCCACCGCCATGCCGGCCGGGCCGGCCTCGAGCGCGTAGGTGACCACGGAGGACTCGGGGTCGACCGCGTCGGCGTCGTAGGTCCACGGCGTGGCCACGACCGCGAACGACGGCGGCGACGTGGTGAAGCGGGGCGCGCGATCCGCCGGGTTCGGCACCACCGTCAGCGTCCAGCGCTGCTCGGCGGCGCCGCCGTGGCCGTCGTCGACCCGCAGGCCGAACGGGACCCCGCCGACGTCGCCGGGCGCCGGCGCCCAGGTGAGGCGGCCCGTGGCGACGTCGAGCGTGGCCGTCGGCGGCCCCTCCAGCAGCGACCACGCGAGCGTGTCGCCGTCGGGGTCGAGCGCGGACGGCTGGTACAGGTAGAGGTCGCCGGCCGCGGCGGTGATCGGCGGGTTGCTGACGATGCGCGGGCCACCGGCGGTGACCGGGACGTCGCCGACGGTCAGCTGCCACGTCTGGCTCGCGACGCCACCCTGGCCGTCGTCGACCGACAGGGCCACCTGGAAGGTGCCGACCACGGGCGACGGCCAGGTGACCTCGCCGGTGCCGGCGTCGACGGCCATGCCGGTGGGGCCAGCGTCGAGGGTGTAGGTGAGCGGGTCCCCGTCCGCGTCAGCCGCCTGCGCGGTGTACACGAACGACACGCCGACGGCGGCGTAGGACGGCGGCGCCCCGGTGAAGTAGGGCGGCGCGTTGTCGGTCGCCGGGCGCACCTCGAGCGCGAAGCGCTGCTGGCCGCGCCCGCCGTAGCCACCGTCCGCGGCCACCACGACGTCGTGCACGCCGACGTCCGACGCGGTCGGCGTCCAGGTGAGCTCGCCGGTGACCGGGTCGACGGTCATGCCCGGAGGGGCGATCGGCAGCGACCAGACGATCGGGTAGCCAGCGGAATCGACGGCCACGGGCGCGTAGCCCCAGGTCTGCCCGACGCGCACCCAGGTGGGCGGCACGCTTGCGAACGTCGGGGCGCCCCGGGTGGGCGTGAGCCAGGTGGCCTCGAAGCCGAGCGGGGCCTCGTCGGGCACCGAGAACGTGAGCGGACGCCACGGCGTCATCGCCCCCGCCGGCAGGTCGCCGCGCTCGAGCACGCCCACGAAGGCACGCCCGTCGTCGGTGGTGCCGTCGGCGTTCTCGAGGGTGACGGTGGGCGCGAGGCCCGGCCCGACCGCCATCAGCAGCGGCGCCGGCACGGCGGAGGCGCCCGTGTTCTCGGCGGCGAGGTCGACGAACAGGCGCTTGGTGTCGGTGGCCCACGTGGTGTGACGCAGGTGGTCGGTGAGGCTGTCGCTGACGTCGGCGAGCTGGTCGGCGCCCGCGAGCGGGTCGCCCCAGAGCACGAGCTCGGCCGTGCCCTCGCCGCAGCGGTCGATGCCGAGCAGCTGGAACCGGTTCTCGCCGGGCTGGATCGTCACCGTCGCGAAGAACCGGCCGTCGGCGTCGATGGCGTTGACGGCGCGACCATCGACGAGCACGGCGGCCACGCGCTGATCGGCCTCGGACGTGGCGGCGACGCCGGAGAGCGTGACCACCTGGCCCGGCCGGAACGCCGTGCCCGCGAGCGGGGTGAGCTCGCCGAACACCGGCGGCCCGTCGCAGGCGCAGGTGTCGGGGAGACGGCCGCACGCGCACTCCACGATCTCGCCCGCGGCGAGCTCGCAGCTGTCGGGCGTGTCGTTGCGGTTGCAGTCGAACAGGTCGAGGCAGGCGTCGACGCCGATGTTCTCGATGAACTCGACGTAGCGCTCGGGGTTGGTGGACGAGCGCTGCAGCAGCCCGCCGGTGCCGTCCGCCAGCGCCTGGGCGAGGTCGAGCGTGGTGGTGGACGAGCCGGTGCCGGCGATCGGGTGCACCTGCACGTCGAAGGCGCGGGACACGGCGACCGCGTGGGCGATGGCGAGGTCGTCCTCGGGGAAGATCGGGTCGCCGCAGAACGGGCCCTCGTCGGCGACGGGCACGATCACGCGGCCGACACCCGGCCGCCACGGGTGACGGGCGGCCACGATGGCCGTGGCGCGGGCCCAGTCCTCGGCGTCGCCGGCGAGCGTGCCCCCGGGGCACTCGCCGAGGGTGGCGATGGACGGATCCGGGTTGAGCGGGACCTCGTCGCCGTACAGGTCGTGCACCGTGCCGGTGAGGCACGGGAACGAGGTCGGCGTGTCCCAGATGCCCAGGATCGTCGGGTTGGTGGCGATGCCCTGGCTCGCGAGCGTCTGGAGGGCCGCGGTGAGGTTGTCGCAGAGGCTGACGGCCTCGTCGACCATCGACGCCGACGTGTCGAACACGAACACGATCTCGATCGACGGACAGTCGTAGCAGTCGTCGGGCAGGCCGTTGGCGTCGCAGTCGTCCTCGACGGCCAGCTCGCAGTCGTCGGGGACGAGGTCGTTGTTGCAGTCGCCGAGGCTGGCGTCGAGGGCCTGGCAGACGTCGGTGATCCCGTCGGCGTTGCAGTCGGCGTCGACCGGCTGGAAGGCGGCGTCACACAGATCCGGGTCGGTCGGGGCGTCGGCGAACAGGCGGAACTGGTAGGGCCCGAAGGCGTCGTAGGTGGCGTCGAAGCGCACCTGGTACGTGCCCGCGACGAGCGGTACCTCGTCGAGGTCGTCGGTGTCGTTGAGCGCGCGGCGGTAGGCGTTGACCGGGTGGTCGACGGCGTCGAAGATGCCCCACTGCAGGCTCTGGGTGCCCTCGCGCAGGTCGCCTCGCACGCGCAGCCCGTCCGCCGGCACGACGAAGTCGTAGAACGCGAGCGCTCCGGGTCCGTCGAGGGCGCCCCGCACCTCGGTGCGGAAGTCGACGCTGCCGAGCGTGTCGTGGACCGTGCGCAGCACGAACCGGTAGGACTCGGCGCTCGACAGGCCCCCGTGCAGCACGAGATCGTAGGTGCCCGCGGCCAGCAGCACCGGGCCCTTGTCCTGGCTCTGCGTGTTGTTGGCGGTCGACGATCCGAACACGGACTGTCCGACCGGGTCGAGCAGGTCCCAGACCAGCGTGGACGCGCCGGCGAGCAGGTCCAGGTAGACGGGCGTGTCCTCAGCGAGGGTGACCGACCAGGTGTGGACGTCACCGGCCACGTCGAAGCTGTCGGCGACCTCGGTGTCGAGGGCGAAGGAGGCGGACCGGGTGCCCGGGAGCACGGTGCGGAACGTGAAGTCGCCCGCGGCGTCCATGGTGGGATCGATCACGAGGGTCCACGTGCCCGGCCCGAGGGTCATCGGGCCAAGGTCTCCCGTGGTGACGTTCGTGGTCGGCTCGTCGAAGCGCTGCTGCCCGTAGGGGTCGATGAGCCGCCACCGGAACCTCGACACGCCGGTGATCACGTCGAACCCCACACGCGTCGGGGCCGGCACGGACAGGGTGTAGGTCACGGTGCTGCCCGGCGGATCGATCGTGGCCGTGGTGGTGGTCCCGAGGGCGAGGGCCTGCGTGGTGTGCTGGACCTCCCGGACGACGAACCGGTACGGCGGCGTGGAGTCGCCCGACGACCAGATCGCCAGCGTCCAGGTGCCCGCGCCGAGTCGGAACGGCCCCTGGTCGTGGGAGTCCGGCAAGCGCGCGCCCGTCGAGAAGCGCACGCGGCCCGCGTCGTCCGTGAGCGACCAGATCCGCTCCAGCTGGTTGTCGAGGAGGTCGAAGTACACGTCCGTGGTCGCTGCGAGGTCGAACGTGTAGACGCGCCGCTGCCCGGGGGCGGTGAAGGCGTCGTCCACCTCCACGTCGACGGTCAGCGTCTCCGTGGTGTCGGCAGGAATGGACCACAGCGCGAACTCGTAGTCCGGGGTCAACGACGCGTGGCTCACCGACAACGTGTAGGTGCCGGCGGCGAGATCGAAACGCCCGGGGTCCGTGTCGGCGCGACGCGCCTCCTGGTCCGGAAACACCGGCCACCCCACGCCGTCGGCCATCGACCACCGCAGGCCGGTCGTGCCGGCGAGCAGGTCGACGTACACCGCCGCCGGCGTCGCGAGGGTGAAGCTGTAGACGTCGGGCGTGCCAGTGGCGCCCAGCGTCGTCGCCACGGGGGTGTCGAGTGCGAGCGGGGTGCCGGGCGGCGGCACGTACGCCGACGTGCCAGCGTCGAGTAGATCGATCGTCCAGCTGACGAGCGTCTGGTTCTCGGGCAGCAGCGACAGCGTGTAGGTGCCGCCGAGCAAGGCGATGCCGAGCTGGTCCGTCAGCGACGTCGTCAATGGCACCACGGCCCGACCGTACGCGTCGCGCAGCTCCATCCCCATGGCGGAGGAGAAGGTGGCGGCCACGCCGTCGATGTCGAGGATCTGCCCGGGAAGGGCGTCGAACGTGTAGGCGTAGGTGCTGCCCGACACCGTCATCGCGTCGGTGAGACGGTCGCCGACCGCCACGGCAGCGGTGGACGAGGTCGGAGACGCCAGCTCGATGTCCCACGAGCCCATCCGATTCACGACGCCGACCAGCTCCATGGTGTAGGTACCGCCCCGCAACGGGTAGGGAGCGCTCCACCGCATGTGGTCGGTCCAGTCGACGACCACGTCGCCATCATCCGCCGTCAGCCGGTAGCGGATGTCCCCGGGGTTGCCGGACACCACGACCGGTGCGAGCTGCTGACCGGCGAGGGCGTCGAAGGTCACGGTGGCGCCCTGCCCCGGCGCTGCGATCGTCACGCTGATCGTGTCGCCCAGGGCCGCCGTGAGCGCTAGGTCGGTGAGCGGCACGAACCGGGTCTCGTAGGATCCCACCGCGTCGAACAGACCTTCGACACGGTAGGTGTGCGGACCCGGCCCGAGTACCCACGGCCCGTCGTTCCCCATGTTGGTCCTGCGAGGCACGACCTCGAAACCGTAGGGGTCGAACAGCGTCCACCCGACGCGGTTGGGGTTCGACGCGGCGTCACGGAAGAAGCCCACCTTCGTCGCGGCCGGCACATCGATCGTCCACAGGTCCACAGCACCCGGGCTCTCGACGGCCCCCACGGCGGGGTCTGCCAGCGCGACGTCAGCGACGTCGACGTCGACCGTGGCCACCTGGAAGCTGAACGGGCCGGTCAGATCGACGCGCCCCGCCACCGAGAGAGTGTACGATCCGCCCATGAGCCGGACCGCGCTGATCGACGAAGGGTCGGTCCCGGAAGCGACCTGCCGACCCAGCGCGTCGCTGACGGTCCACTGCGCGAGGTTGATGGTCGTGACCTCGGTGTCCAGCGACACCGCGCGCCCAGGCGCCGCCGTGAACGTGTAGGTGTGGATCTGCCCCGGCTGATCGATCGCGTCGGACAGGTCGGTGTCGAGCGCGATGGTCCCGTGGTCGACCACCGAGGCGTCCGCCACGCGGAAGCTGTAGGACAGGTCGCCCGTGCCGGTGACCGTCAGCGTGTAGGCGCCGCCGAGCAACGGGATGCGGCCGATGTCGGTGAACCGCGTGGTGCTGCCGAGCACGCGCCCGACGCGGTCGGTGAGCACCCAGCTGGCGTTGGCGGAGTTCACGCCGGTGCGGGCGTCGATGTAGACGGCCGCGTCCGCGGGCGCGTCGAACGTGAAGACGTCCACCTCGGCGGCCACGACGTCATCGGTGACCTCGACGCCGAGGGTGACGGGCGTGCCGCCGGCGCGGGCGAGGGTGGGGAGCGCGACGACGGCCAGCAGCGCGAGACACGCCACCGCCGCGGTCGGCGCGGAGGCCACCCGACGGCGCCGCCGGGTCGCTGCGAGCGCGAGCAGGCCGACGAGCACGCCGCCTGCACCCGACCCACCGCCCGTGGCGCAGCCGCAGTCGTCGCGGTCCTTGTCCGGGTCGTCGTTGACCTGGCTGTCGGTGTCGATGCCGTCGGAGTCGTCGGTCTCGGCAGGGGTGTCGGTGTCGACCGGCGTGTCCGTGTCCACCGGCGTGTCCGTGTCCACCGGCGTGTCCGTGTCCACCGGCGTGTCCGTGTCCAGCGGCGTGTCCGTGTCGGTGTCGGCGACGTCGCTGTCGGTGTCGGGGACATCGGTGTCCGTGTCCACGACGTCGGTGTCGGTGTCCGTGTCCGTGTCGGTGTCCGTGTCGGTGTCCGTGTCGGTGTCCGTGTCGGTGTCGACAGGGACCACCGTGTCCGTGTCCGTGTCCGTGTCGACCACGACCACGTCGGTGTCGGTGTCGGTGTCCGTGTCCACGAGGTCCGTGTCCGTGTCCACGAGGTCCGTGTCCGTGTCCACGAGGTCCGTGTCCGTGTCCGTGTCCACGAGGTCCGTGTCCGTGTCCACGAGGTCCGTGTCCGTCTCGGCGACGTCCGTGTCGGTGTCGGTGTCGGTGTCGGTGTCCGTCTCGGCGACGTCCGTGTCGCCACCGGTGTCGGTGTCGGTGTCGGTGTCGACGAGCACGTCCGTGTCGGTGTCCGTGTCCGTGTCGACGAGCACGTCGGTGTCCGTGTCCGTGTCCGTGTCGACCACGAGACACGCACCGGTCGGGTCGACCAGCGTCACGACGACCGTGGCGTCCGACGTGTTGCCCGCGCCGTCGAGCGCGGTGAGCACGACGTCGGTGGGCACGCCCAGCACCAGCGGCGTGCCGACGGGCGGGTCCTGCAGCAGGGCGGCGGGGCCGCAGGTGTCGGTGACGACGACGCCCGTGACCAGGTCGGGCACGACGCCCGCGCACGACGCGTCGACCGGCACGTCCACCGGGGCAGGCGCCGTGAACGTGGGCGCGTCGGTGTCGGAGACCGTGACGGTGACGGTGTCCTCGCCGGTGGCGCCCAGCGCGTCGGTGACCGTCAGCGTGTAGGTGGTGGCGCCGAGCCCGGGCATCACCGGCAGCGTCGCGTCCGACCCGAGGGGCGCGCCGCCCGCGTCCGTCCACCCGTAGGTGATCGCGTCGCCGTCGGCGTCGAACGAGGCCGAGCCGTCGAGTACGGTGGACCCACCGCACGCGAGGAGGACGTCGTCGCCGGCGATGGCGACGGGTGCGGTGTTGTCGACGCCGACGACGACGTCGTCGATGCGCACCGCCGAGGTCGTGCCGAGGTCGCCGCCCACCAGCGTGAGCGAGACGGTGACCAGCGCACCGGGCATCAGCGTCGACGTGTCGATGGCGACCACGGTGCCGTCGAACGTGACCCCGTCGGCGCCCAGGGCGGTGCCGTCCTGCTGGTAGCTGAAGCACGCGGTGGACCCGAGCTGCCACGGCGCGACCACGGTCTGGCGGTCGGCGTCGAGCAGCCGCGCCTCGAACGCGTCGGGGATGCCCTGGACGACGGCATCGAAGCCGGGATCGATCGTGAGCACGAACGACAGCGTGGTGGGCCGCAGTGGCACCACGAAGGTCTGCTCCAGCACCACGAGCAGGCTGTCGCCCTCGGTGAGCAGGGCCGTGCCGCCATCGGGCACCACGGTGCCCGGCGTGACGGTGCCACCGGACTCCCAGACGGTCCAGCCGTCCAGATCCGTGTCGAACCCGGGGTTGACGAGGTCGACCGCGTGCGCGGGCGAGGACAGCAGCGACAGGACGAGGACGCTGCCGAGAGTCGGGACGTGCATCGGTACCCCTCAGCCCCCGGAGACTACCACGACGATCGCGTCGCCATCGGTGTCCGCTCGGTCTCCTGCCAGGACCGATCCGTGCGCCGGGGACTCGGTGCGGGTACGGCTACCGGGCGGACGGGTACCGGAAGCGGTCGAGCGTCAGGGAGTCACGGTCACTTCGGTGACGACGGTGAACTGCGTGCCCGCGCCGTGGCCGCTGACCGCTTGCAGCCAGACGGTGGTGCCGCTGGCCAGCGTGCCCGGCACGACGTGCTCCAGGACCGCCACGCCGTCCCCCGAGGCGTGCGCACGCCCGATCCGCACGTCGTCGGCGAGTCCGGTGCACGGTGACCCGGACGGCGCGCACGTGCCCACGCCCGGTCCGGTGCGGGAGGCGTAGAACACCACCTCGGACTGGGGCGGCGCGTCGTGGGCGACCAGCGTCAACAGGCCGCCCGCGCCGCCCGTGCGGACCTCCAGGCGGAAGTCGTCCACGCCGTCGGCGCTGTCGTAGGCGGTGTAGCCGCAGGCAGCGGCCCGTCCGGGCGTCCCGTGGTTCCAGCCGATCGACAGGTCTGTTCCGTACGAGGCGCACCACATCCACCAGGACGGCTCCCGGAAGGCCATGGGCACCTCCCACTCCCAGGACCGTGCCCGCTCCGCGGGGGGCAACGTCGCCGCGGTCACCACCCGACCGAATCCGTCGACGAGCTCGACCCGGTGGGCGCCGCGCCCGAACGGCAGCCCCGCGCCCGCGCGCCAGGTGGCCGCGGGCGACAGGGTCGCGCAGGACGATCCCAGCGCGGCCGTGCTCGCGATCACGCCGAAGTGTCCAGGCAGCACGGTCTGGCGCGCGCGCAGCGGCACGTCCACACCGTCCACACGCAGGTGCGCGCGGTGCAGGTCGAGCGGCGTGCCGACGCTGGCGTTGTAGACCTCGACGAAGGCACCGTCCTCTGGCGTGCCACAGCCGCCGGGCCAGGCGAGCACCTCCGACAGCGCCGCCCACGGGATCAGCGGGACCGGCGCGTCCCCGGTGTCGTCGAGCGGCGGCGACGGGTCCTCGAGCACGAAGCTGTCGCCGGGCGGCGGGGCGATGCCGGGCGCGCCGGTGTCGACGGCCGGCGGCCCGGACGCCGCCGGGGATGCCCCGGACACCGCCGGGAATGCAGGTCGCAGCGGGGCGCGTGCGACGGCGGTGGCCAGCGCGACCACGCCGACGCCGAGGGCGATCCCGATCCCGTGTCGCATGGGAAGACCTCCGTGGACGACGGCCGGCCGAGGCTACTGCACCCGCTGCTGGACCACGTGGGTCAGCTCGTGCCCCGTGGTCGTGCGCGTGATGCCCTGGAGCCACACCTCGGTGCCGGCGGGCACGTTCACCGGGACGTCGTTGCGAAGCACCGCGACGCCGCTGGCATCCGCCGTCGCGCGCCCGATCCGTCGGTCGTCGGCCAGTCCGACGCACACGCGCCCGCTCGCCGAGCACCGGCCCTGTCCCGGACCGGTGAGCGACGCGAAGAACTCCACGACCGCGCCGGGCGGTGCACCGTGCGCCTCGATGACCCAGACAGCGCCACGCACGGGCGCCACGGCCCGCAGGACGAACAACGGCACGGCGTAGGTGTCCCAGGTGGCGCCCGACTCGTCGGTATCGGCGACCATGTCGGTGTCGACCTGCGTGTCGCTGTCGTCGGTGTCGATCGGCGGCAGGTCGGTGTCGACGCCGTCCGTGTCGGTGTCGACGTCGCTGTCGTCGGGCGGGACGTCGGTGTCCTCGGTGTCGATCCCGTCCGTGTCCGCGAGGTCGGTGTCGACCGGGAACCCATCCGTGTCGTCCGGACCGGTGTCGGAGTCGCCGATGGTGTCGAAGACCAGGTCCGTGTCGTGGACGATGCCGGTGTCGACGGGCGGGGCGGTGTCGACGTCCGTGTCGATGACGTCCGTGTCGATCGGTGCGGTGTCGATGACGAGGTCGGTCTCGGTGTCGACGTCGGTGTCGATGTCCACGTCCGTGTCGATGTCCACGTCCGTGTCGAACACGGTGCCGGTGTCCACCGACCCTGTGTCGTCGACGGTGTCGCCGGTGTCGACACGGGGCGCGCAGACGTTCAGCGCCCCCGGCGTGCCGCGGTTCGACGACGAGCCGGGCACGAGGTCCGCGGCGAGGCACCACAGCCCGCCGAGGTCGTTGGCGATCGCGTGGATGAACGCCGGGTCGAGCTGCAGCGCGTAGCCGGGAACCGGTCGCGGCGAGGCGAAGGCGACCCGGTCGATGACCGTGGCACCGGCGCCCGATCCCGGCGGCTGCACGAGCCGGACGTCGAACGCCGTGTCCGAGAGCAGGTTGGTGACGCCCGACGCGAACGTGGCGGGGTCCGCCACAGGGACGCACGGGACGGACGGGTTCACATAGGTCAGCACGGCCCGCTCGCCGGGGTCCACGACATGGTGCACGGTCACCACGGCGGTCCCGTTGGGCGTCTCCAGGCGCAGATCCGACAGGTCGATGGGGAACGAGGCCACGTTCTGCAGCTCGACGTACTCGCCGTCGCGCTGCACGCCGCACCCCAACGGCTCGGCGAGGATCTCGGTGATCACCAGCGCGCCCACCGGGATGCCGGCCGCGGGCGGGTTCCCCGTGTCGACGCCGCCGGTGTCGAGGACGTCGGTCTCGATCGGCGCGGTGTCGACGACGAGATCGGAGTCGACGTCCGTGTCGATGTCCACGTCCGTGTCGATGTCCACGTCCGTGTCGATCGTGGAGGTGTCGACGACGAGATCCGTGTCGACCACCCCATCCGTGTCGGCGCCGCCGGTGTCGTCGACGAACACGCCCGAGTCGCCGCCCGGCCAGGTGACGCCGGTGTCGAGCCGGAGCAGTGCCGACGCGACCTCCGGCTCCGCCACCGGCGTCTCGACCGCTGCACACGCCGTCACGCCGAGCGACAGCACCCCCACCACGACGCTTGCACTGCGCATGGATCCCTCCCCGATGACGCGAGCTTACGCCACGAAGTCGTGGCTGGGGTGACAATCGACCCCTACGGTGCGAATTGCGACGTAGCTGCACACAGGTGCGCGCACGCGGCCACCGCGGGGTCGCATCCGGAGGTGACGATGTCCACACCGCTGATCGCCGCCGACGCGCTCCATGCCCGGCTCGAGGACGTGGTGGTGGCCGACGTGCGGTGGAAGCTCGGCGACCCGAACGCCGGACGGGCAGCCTGGCAGGCCGCGCGCATCCCTGGGGCGGTCTTCGTCGACCTCGACACGGTGCTCGCCGATCTGTCCGACCCGCGCGGCGGACGCCACCCGCTCCCCGACCCCCAGCGATGCGCCGACGCGCTGGCGGCGCTCGGCATCGGTCCCGGGCGCACGGTCGTGGCCTACGACGACGCGTTCGGCGCCGTGGCGGCGCGGCTGTGGTGGACCCTGGGCTGGCTCGGCGGTCCCCCGTGCCTCGTGCTCGACGGCGGCCTCGCCGCGTGGACCGACGCGGGCCTGCCCGTCCAGACCACCCCGCCGCCCGCGCCGATCCCCGTCCCGACGTGGACCGCACGTCCCGACGCGGGGCGCGTCGCCACCACCGACGACGCCGCCCGCGCCGGCAACGGCGTCGTGCTGCTGGATGCCCGCACCGCCGACCGCTACGCCGGCGAGCACGAGCCCGTCGATCCCGCCGCCGGCCACGTGCCCGGTGCGCGCAACGCGCCCTGGCCCGACAACCTCGTGGGGGGGCGCATGGCCGACCCGGCCGCCCTGCGCGCCCGCTACGCCGCGCTGGGCGTGACCGCTGACGCCGACGTGGTGGCGATGTGCGGCTCGGGGGTGACCGCCTGCCACGACCTCCTCGCGCTGGCGCACGCCGGACTCGCGCCGGCGCGGCTGTACGTGGGGTCGTGGAGCGGCTGGTGCCACGACGGCACCCGCGCGGTGGCCACCGGCCGGGACGTGCCCCGACCGGCAGCCGACCGCTGACGGGCGCTACAGCGCGGTCTTGACCACGACGTTGGAGGTGTCGCCCGTGCGGGTGGCGGCATCCTTCCACGCGGCCTGGAACGCGACCGTGCGACCCGGGCGCACCGAGGCCGGCACGAGCACGGACAGCGAGGCCGTCTCGGTGGCGTCGGACAGGGCGCCGCCGACGAAGAACTGGTTCGTGATGCCGAGGCACAGGCCGTACGCCGGCAGGCAGGCCCCCGGCGCGGGCGCCGCGAACGAGCCCATGAACACGACGTTGATGCCCTCGGGGGCACCGACGGCCTCGAAGTCGAGCTGCGTGCCGCCGCTGAGCGGCGAGACGAACAGCAGGAGGTCCTCGTCGTCGCAGATGCCGTCGCCGTCGGTGTCGCCGCTGGCGTCGTCGCCCAGGCAGACGTCGTCGCCGTCGCACACGCCGTCACCGTCGCTGTCGCCGCTCGCGTCGAGCGGGCAGGCGTCGGCCTCGTCGCACAGGCCGTCGCCGTCGGTGTCGTGCAGGCACGCGATGTCGAGGCTGAACGTGCCGCAGCGGGTGTCGTAGCCGTCGACGATCACGCGGTAGGTGTCGCCGCTGTTGGCGTACAGCGTGACCTGCGAGCCGAGCCCGCCGCCGGGGTTGTCGTCGTTGCAGACGAGCTGGTTGCCGGCGCAGCCGTTGTCGTTGTTGATGTGCAGGACGGTGTCGTAGCCCGTGGTGGTGAACACGAAGGGTGCACCCTGCGGGGCCGTCCACGTGTAGGTGAGCTCGGGCGCGGTGGACTGGCCGTTGAGCGCACACGACGCGTAGAACGTGTCGACGCCCGTGCAGGTGTCGCCCGTGGCCACGCCGACGCCCACCGCGTCGAACAGGTCGCCCGTGTCGGCGTACAGATCGTCGAAGTCGAGGCAGACGTCCTCGCCGTCGAGCACGCCGTCGTCGTCGGAGTCGGGATCGAGGACGTCGGTGTCGGGGCTCGCGACCTCCTGGCCGTCGCCCAGGCCGTCGGCGTCGGTGTCGCCCGACAGCGGGTTCGTGCCGTACAGGAACAGCTCGTCGCTGTCGGTCAGGCCGTCGCCGTCGGTGTCGGCGCTGGTGGGGCTGGTGCTGTAGGTGTAGACCTCGTCGCCGTCGAGGATGCCGTCGCCGTCGGTGTCGGGGTTGAGCGGCTGGCTCGCGTACGAGAACACCTCGATGCCGTCGGTGAGCCCGTCGGCGTCGGTGTCGGGGTTGAGCGGATCGCTGAAGTGGACGTTGATCTCGTCGCCGTCGGACAGGCCGTCGCCGTCGGTGTCGACGAGGATCGGGCTCGTGCCGTACACGTCGACCTCGTCGCCGTCGTCGACGCCATCGCCGTCGGTGTCGGTGGACGTGGGGCTCGTGCCGTACACGTTGACCTCGTCGCCGTCGGACAGGCCGTCGCCGTCGGTGTCGACGCTCAGCGGGTCGGTGAACCACACGTCGACCTCGTCGCCGTCGGTCAGGCCGTCGCCGTCGGTGTCGGTGCTCAGCGGGTCGGTGCCCAGGCCCAGGACCTCCGGGCCGTCGTTCACGCCGTCGCCGTCGGTGTCGGGGTTGTTCGGGTCGGTGGCGTAGAGGTTGACCTCGTCGCCGTCGCCGAGCAGGTCGCCATCGGAGTCGTAGACGAGCGGGTCGGTGCCGTAGGTGTTGACCTCGTCGCCGTCGCTCAGGCCGTCGCCGTCGCTGTCGGACGCGAAGACCTGCGTGTGGTAGACGTTGATCTCGTCGCCGTCGTTCAGCCCGTCGCCGTCGGTGTCGGGGTTGTTCGGGTTGGTGCCGTAGATGTTGATCTCGTCGCTGTCGGACAGGCCGTCGCCATCGGAGTCGATGGGCGCGCCGCCGGCGAGCGCCGTGGTGGAGCCGAGAAGGGCGAGCAGGCCGAAGCCCGCGCCGAGGAGTGTGGTACGCCGCGGGCGCACCTGGATCGCGATGTGCATGGGTTCCCCAGGGTGAGGCCGACCGATCCCCTTCGGCGGCCGACGACACCCTACCCAACGACGTGGGGGCGTGCGATCGGTACGGGCAGATTCCCCGGACCGGCACGCAGCCGCCACATCCTCAGCGAGACCAGGGAAGGTCCATGGTCCTTTCGGTACCGCGGAACGGTCGCTTGGACCGCACCGGGGCCTACTGCACCGTGCGCATCACGAGGTTGGACGTCTCGGCGGTGAGGGTGGGGGCGTGGAGCCAGCCCGCCTGGAACCACACCGTGTAGCCGACGCGCACCGAGGGAGGCACCGTGACCGTACGCACCGCGCGCCCGAGGCTGTCGGCCGTCACCCGGCCGACGACGAACTGGTCGACGATGTCGAGGCACACGCCGTAGGTCGGCCGGCACACGCCGGGACCGGGGCCGTGGTAGCTGCCGAGGAACCAGACGGTGACGCCGGGCCGGGCATGCTGCGCTCCGAGGGTGAACGTGCCGCCCGCGACCAGATCGGTGGCGAAGAGCAGCAGGTCCGTGTCGTCACAGACGCCGTCGCCGTCGCTGTCGCCGGTGGCGTCGTCGCCCAGGCAGAGGTCGTCACCGTCGCACGACCCGTCGCCGTCGCTGTCGTCGCCCGCGTCGAACGGGCAGACGTCACCTTCGTCGCACACGCCGTCGCCGTCGGTGTCGGTGGCGCAGGTGATGTCGACGGTGGCCTCGCCGCAGTCGGTGTCGTTGCCGTCGACGACCAGCAGGTAGGTCTGCCCGCCGGTGGCCGCGAGCTCCAGGGACGCGCCCCCGGCGATCGAGGCATCGCAGGTGAGCTCCTGACCGCCACAGAGCACCTGGTCGCGGCTGGTGAGCACCGTGTCGTAGCCCGAGGTCGTGACGACGAACGTGCCCGTGTAGGGGGCGGTCCACGTCAGGCCCAGGTCGGGGCCCTGCGCGAGGCCGCCGTCGCCGCAGGAGGCGTCGAACGTGTCGGACGCGAGGCAGGTGTCGACGGTGACGAGGCCCGTGCCGAGCGCGCTGCCCAGGTCGACGTCGCCGTCGAAGTGGTCGTCGAAGTCGGGGCACTGGTCCTGCCCGTCGATCACGCCGTCGTCGTCGGTGTCGGGATCGAGCGGATGCGTCCGGGAGCCGAACACCTCCTCGCCGTCGGTGAGCCCGTCGTCGTCGGTGTCGACGTCGTGGGGGTCGGTGTGGTGGATGAGCACCTCGTCGCCGTCGTCGAGGTCGTCGTCGTCGGTGTCGGCGTCGGTGGGGCTCGTCATCCAGACGAACAGCTCGTCGAAGTCGGTGAGGCCGTCGCCGTCCGTGTCGTTGCTGAAGGGGTTGGTGCCCCAGACGTTCACCTCGTCGCCGTCGGAGATCCCGTCGGCGTCGGTGTCGGCGGAGGTGGGGTTGGTGCCGAGCACGAGCGCCTCGGTGCCGTCGGACAGGCCGTCGCCGTCGGAGTCGGGGTCGAGCGGATCGGAGCCGAAGCCGTCCACCTCGAGGCCGTCGGACAGGCCGTCGTCGTCGCTGTCGGGATCGAGCGGGTCGGTGCCAGTGAGGAACAGCTCGCGCCCGTCGCCCAGGCCGTCGTCGTCGCTGTCGAAGTCGAGCGGGTCCGTGCCTTCGGTGATCTCCACACCATCGCCCGCCGTGTCGCCGTCGGTGTCGGCCAGCAGCGGGTTCGTGCCGTGGAGGGCGACCTCGTCGCCGTCGGACAGGCCGTCGCCGTCGGTGTCGGCCAACAGCGGGTTGCTACCGACGACGTTGACCTCCACGCCGTCGGTGAGCCCGTCGTCGTCGGTGTCGGGGTCGCCGGGGTCGGTGCCGAAGATGTTGATCTCGTCGGCGTCGGTGAGGCCGTCGCCGTCGCTGTCGGAACCCGGGGCTCCCGCCCAGGCCGACGTGCTTGCAACCAGCGAACCGAGCGTGAGCAGCCACACACCGCCTCGGACGCGGCGGGATCGGATCGACATGTTCCCTCCCCTTCCCGGCGCGAGAGAGGACGGCCGGGTGGACTCCCACAGCCTACGCACAACGCACGTGCCACCGCCACCCTGCGCAACGCGGTCGCAACCATGCCCGCCGCCATTGCATCTTCTCGGCATTCGCAGAAGGACTAGTACAGGAAACCGTCGTCTCCTTCGGCGTTCACCACGATGAGGATCGCGTCGCCTCGGGTGGTGGAAGGCAGGTTCGCGAACAGGGTCTCCACGGCATCGGCGTGGGCTGCGTCGCAGGCGATCACATACAGGATCGACCGTTCCCAGGCGTTGACGGGGTCGGCGTTGGCTTCCGACAGCTGGAGGTCGCCCACCTTGCGGTCGATCAGCGTGCCCAACGCCGTCAGGTCCGGCGCCGCGCACGGGTTCGGGAACTGGAAGGTCAGCGCCCGCGTGACGCTGACGCCCACGTTGCGGCCGTCGATCGCCACGAGCATGTCCGTCTTCTTCCCGGCAGGATCGACGTAGACGATCTCGGACTCGGACAGCAGCAGGTCGGCGAGCTCGCACCGGTAGAGCAGGTCGTAGGACACGGCCTCGGACTCGACGCTGGAGCCGCCGAGCGTGCCCTCGGTGATGATCTCCTGGCCCCCCGCCGACAGCAGCGACGGGTCGTAGACGGTGGTGCCGAAGTCGACCGTGCCGCGGAACAGGAACGGGTCGGACGACAGCCACTCGCCGTCGTCGAGCACGCCGCAGTCGCCGGTGATCGTGCCGAAGCCCGGCAGCGGGACCGTGGGCGGTGTGTCGGTGTCCGTGTCGGTGTCCGTGTCGGTGTCGGTGTCCGTGTCGGTGTCGACGACGACGTCCGTGTCCGTGTCCGTGTCGCTGTCGAGGGCCCCGTCGGTGTCCGTGTCGGTGTCGACGACGTCCGTGTCCGTGTCGCTGTCGGCGGCCACGTCGGTGTCCGTGTCCGTGTCCGAATCGACCGCCACCTCGGTGTCGGTCTCCGGCAGGTCCGTGTCCGTGTCGACGACATCGGTATCGGAATCCACGACATCGGTATCGCTTTCCGTCAGTTCGGTATCGGTCTCTACCCCATCGCTGTCGGTATCGACGGGGTCGGAGTCGACCTCGGTATCGACCGGATCCGTCTCGGTATCGACACCGTCGGTGTCGGTCTCGACGACCCCCACGTCCGTGTCGTCGGTGTCGACGTCCGTGTCGGTGTCGACGTCGTCGACGACGCCACCGTGGCACGCCGCCAGCGCCAGCAGGATCCAGCCTCGCATCGCGGCTCCTCGTCCGCCGCCAGGATAGCCGTGCCCCGCCGTCTCGGCGAAGCCGTCACCGCAACGTCCCGGAGGTCGCATGTCCCGGCTCCTCGTGCTGTCCGCGCTGCTCGTCACCGCCCTGGGCTGCGACCCGCTCGAGGTGGGCGAGGCCTGCCAGGCCACCGGCTCGGGCTTCACCCGTCAGGACCCGTGCGCCGAGATGTGCGTGGACTGGGCCATCACCTGCCCCGACGGCGGCACCGTCACGCCCGACCTCTGCTCAGGCGCCCTGTGCGGCACCACCGGCGTGTGTCCGGCAGGCCAGTCGTGCGTGCAGATCGACAGCTTCGCCACCAACAGCCGCTGCCTGCCCGACGTCGTCTGCGGGCCCTGAGCCGGCAGCGCGGCGCCCGACCACCTCAGGGCGCCGGCTCCTCCGCAGGCGGGGCCGACGGCGGCGCGTGGCTCGACGTGGGCTTGTACATCGTCACCAGGCCACCGCCCGCGGCAGCGAGCGCGATGCCGAGCACGAACGGCCAGCGGATCTCGCCCCACAGGCCGTCCTTGGCGACCGCGGCGAGCCCGTTGACGATGGGCGCGCCAGCGAACACCAGCGTCATCACCACGGCCGGGTTCCCCTTGGCGCCGAAGGCCAGCAGCACGCCGAACGCACCGATGGCGCCCACGGTGCCCGCCACGAGCGACCAGCCCGCGGCGGCCTTGTCGAACTGCCACGACGCACCCTGCACCCAGAGCAGCGCGAGCGGCGCGAGCACGGCCACCAGGAAGTAGGCGATGCCCACGAACAGGAAGGCCTTCACGCGGCCGTGCGCCGGATCGCCCATGCCCACGGCCCCGGCGTGCAGCAGCAGGCCGTACAGGCCCCAGCACACCACGGTCATCCCTGCGTACCCGATCCAGCTGCCCACGTGACCTCCTCACGGCCGCGCCGTGCGACGCCGAGCCCGTAGCCCGTCCCCCCCACCGCCGGGTCGGGCGGGGGTCGCAAAGGGTCACACCCGTCAGTCCACCATCGGGCCGACGGGACGCACCTCGACCGCGACCACCTCGGTGCCGTCGCGCACGTAGAGCACGCCACCGGCGAGCGCGGGCGTGGTCCAGCAGGGGCCGTGCTCGAGCACCTTCACCGGCGCGCCGACCGCCTTCGGACCGGTGGGCGTGGGCTCGAGCAGCGAGGCCGTACAGTCCTCTGCGAGCACCAGCAGGTGCTTCTCGGCAGCGATCAGCGTGCCCCGCCCGTAGGACTCGTCGGACCACCGCTCCTCGCCGGTGTTGGCGTCGAGGGCGGTGAGCCGGCTCTCGTTGAAGCCGTAGAGCGTCCCGTCGAGCAGGATCGACGTGGACGTCTTGTTCTTCATCTTCTTGGTGCGCCACAGCTCGGAGACGTGCGCGCTCTCGTCGATCAGGAGCGCCGCGCCGCCGACGCCGTAGCCCGACGCCACGAACAGCCGGTTGGACCCGAGCACGACCGGCGTGGCGGCGTTGACCTCGTAGTTGGTCACCCACGGGTGCTTCCACAGCACCGTGCCGTCGGCGGGGCTGGCGCCCACCGGACCGTAGCCGGTGAAGAACACGATCTGGTCGACGCCGCCGAGCGTGGCGCGGATGGGGGACGCGTAGCCCGCCCCGCCCTCGGTGGGGCGCTTCCACACCACCGACCCGTCGGCCAGCGACAGCGCGACGATGCCGTCCTTGTCGCCCCCGCCGGTGGACAGGTAGACCTTGCCGTCGTCGACCAGCGGCGACGCGGAGAAGCCCCAGCGCGGCATCTGGCCGCCCAGGGTGTTGACGATGTCGACGGCCCACACCCGGGCCCCGGAGTCGCGGTCGAGCACGACGAGGCCGCCGTGGCCGCCCAGCGCCACCACGCGATCGCCGACGACGGTTGGCGTGGCGCGGCTGCCGTCGAAGCCCTGCACGTCCTTGAAGTAGGGACCGACCCGGGCGCGCCACTTCTCGCGCCCCGTGGCCGCATCGAGCGCCACGACCTGGTCTTCCTCGGCGGTGGACGTCATCGCGTAGACCACACCACCCACCACGGCCACCGACGCGTACCCGGGGCCGAGCGGCGCACGCCACAGCACCCGCGTGCCGTCCTTCCACCCGCTGACGACGCCGGCCTCGTCGGACACGCCGGTGCGGTGGGGCCCGAGGTAGCCGGGCCAGTCGCCCGCGACGGCGGCGGTGCAGAGAGCGAGCAGCGCGAGGGGGGCGAGTCGTGACGCCATGGCGACCTCCCTAGGTGCTGGTCGTACCATGCTCGTTCCGGGTCGGGCGTCTCGGTACGTCGTCGCCCCCTGCGGTCACGCGCGGTCGCGCACCAGCTCCGCCAGCGGCACACCGGCCACGGCACGCCGCGTCGCCACGACGACGGCTGCCGCCGCGACGGCGCCCGTCAGCGCCAGGATCGCGGCGACCTCGCCCACGGGCGGCTGGACCCCGGGCGTGGCCAGGATCGGCACCACGGCCACCACCGCCGCCACCGTGCCGTACACCAACCCGAGGGCGACGAGGAACAGGTGCTCCCGCACCAGCAACCGGCCGACCGCCGGGCGCGTGAACCCCACCGCGCGGAGCAGCGCCAGCTCCCCACGCCGCTCCTGCACCCCCCGCACCAGCACGAGCCCGACCCCGAGCGCGCCCAGCACGAGCCCCATCCCGCCCAGCGCGCGGAAGATCGCGATGTAGGTGTCCTCGACGGCGGCGTAGCGGTGCAGCCGCTCGGACGTGGGCTCGAAGGCCGCCCCGCGGTCGCCCAGCGCGGACGCGAGCCCTGAGGCCACGGCGTCCGCGTCCGGCCCGTCCACGAGGAAGGTGCGCGCGCCGGCGGCGTGCGGGAAGTGGCGCACGAGGGCGTCGCGGTCGACCAGCAGGCTGCCCTGGAACACGGAGCTGGCGACCGTGCCGACGATCACGACGTCCACGAGCTCGCCGTGGTCGTCGGTCCACGTGACCGCGTCGCCGACGCCCAGGTGCAGGCCCCAGGTGACCGTGGCCGTGTCGCCGACGGCAGCGATCGCGTGCGGGCCGAGGTCGCGGGTCAGATCGTCCCACGTGGCGCCGCCGAGGAGCGCGAACGCGCCGCGGGTGGACAGCGCGGTCGGATCGACGCCCAGCAGCGTGGGTGCCTGGGCCGCCCCGAGCTGCAGACAGCTCGCGTCGTCGCCGTCGACCCGCGACAGGGGCACGACGCCGTCGACGCCCGGCAGGTCGTCGGGCAGCCCCAGGGCCTGCCGGCCCGCCGCCGAAGCGACCGAGACGTTCACCGGCAGCGTGGTGTCCCCCACCCACGCGAACCCACCCGACCCGGACGCGCGATCGGCGGGATCGGGTTCGGCCCGTCCCCCACCGAGCCCCACGCCCGCCACCAGGAACGCGCCGAGGGCCAGCAGCGTCACCACCGACAGCGACCGTCGGGGGCGGCGCGACGCCGCGCGCGGTCCGAGCGGATCGCCGCCCGCCCGGCCGAGCCACCACCGCGCCTGCCCGAGGCCCGCCAGCAGCACGAGCCCTCCCGCCGCGAAGAACCGCAGCGCAGCCTCGGGGGTGCGCTCGGCCGGCGTCGTGGCGACCACGGCCGCGGCACCCAGCGCGCCGATCACCATCACCGGCACCGGCCACCGCGCGGCGCGCGCCGCCTGCGGCTCCACGGCGTCGACCAGCAGGGGCCGCACGTCCGCACGGAGCAGCCGCCAGGCCGTCCACGCCATCGCGCCCAGCGCCATCGCCCAGGCGGCCACCGCCCCGATCGCCACCGTGGACGCCGACAGCGCCAGCGGCAGCGACACCCCGGTCGTCGCCGTCGACCACACGCCGTCGAGGCCCGCACGCCACACCGCAGCCACGCCCCACGCCGCCGGCAGGCCAAGCACCACCCCCGCCGTGGCCACGCACGCGCCCTCCAGGAGCAGCAGCGACGTGACGCGTCCACGGGTCCAGCCGACCGCGCGCAGGACGCCGAGCTCGCGTGCCCGACCCTCGACGACGAACGCGGCCTGCAGGGCGGTGAGCAGCAGCGCCGAGAACAGCAGCACCGCCTGGAAGCCCGCGAACAGCTGGCCGAAGTCGTTGGCGGGCCGCTCCGACGCCACCAGGTGCTCCTTGACCGGCAGCACGCGCAGCCCCGCGTCGCCCGGGCTGAGGTGGGCGCGCAGCGCGCTGGCGATCGCGTCGGCGTCCGTGCGCGCCGGCCACCGCACCGACGTGAGCCGCCCGTGGGGGGTGGACCAGAGCGCCTGTCCCGTCGACAGCCGGATCCAGGCCTTGGGCGTGCCCCCGTGCGCCAACCACCACGCCTCGTCCGTGTCGCGGATGCGGTCGAGGTCGACCGGCAGGCCCGGATCCCAGGCGCGGCACGACTTCTCGCCCGCCATGCCTTCGATCGGCGGCATCCACGAGGGATCAGCGGTGGCGCCGTCGACCGGCACGACGGCCGCCACGGTGAAGGCGTGCTCGCCATAGGTGACGTCGCGCGCGGCGCCGAGCTCGGGGTAGCGGAGCACCACGGTGTCGCCGGGCGCCGCCCGGAGATCGTCGGCGAGCCAGTCGGTCAGGACGATCTCGTCGTCCCCCAGACCGGCGGGCAGGACCTCGGCGACCGCCGCCGTGCTGCCGTTGGGGATCGCCGCCACGAAGCCGTAGGGCGAGCTGCGATCGTCGTGCCGCACCTGGTCGAAGAACCACACGAGCGCGGGCGTGGCGTCCGGCACGGCGGCGGCAGCCTCCGCGACGGCGTCCGCCAGCAGGATGCGCGGGGTCGACAGCACGTGCTCCCCGCCCTCCGACACCATCAGATCGAGGTCGGCGTCGGCGAGGGTCCATGCCTGCGCCACGGCGCGCTGCACGGTGGTGGCGTCGGGTCCGGCGACGAGCACCTGGTCGACCCGCGGGTCACCCGTCTGTCCGAGGCGGGTGCGCAGCCACGTGGCGTCCACCAGCACCACGTCCGGGTCGCCGGGCGTGACGTCGAGCGCCAGATCGGTGGGCCAGCGGCCGTCGAGCAGCGGGCCCACCTCGGCGCTCTGGCCGACGACCGCGTCGGCGTCGCGGGTGAGCGCCACGTCGCGGGACAGGGCCCCCGGGCGCTCGGCCCGCAGGGTGACGCGATCGCCCGGCACCACGCCCAGGCGGCGCGCGAGGCTCGCGTCCAACCGCACGGACCCCGGCGGCGGCACCAGGTCGGGCTGACCGGCCATCGTCGCGAGCGCGGCGTCGGCACCCAGCAGTCGCACCTGCCGGGCCTGTCCCTGCGGCGAGGCCGCCACCGCAGGCAACGACAGCACCCCGGCGACCGGCGCCTGCAGCACCTGCCCGAGCGCTGTGGCCGTCGCCAGCGTGAGGCCGTTCCCGGGGCGCTCGATCGCCACGGTCACCGGACCCAGCCGCGACGCCGTGCGCTGACGGAGCGCCGCGGTGAGGCTGTCGCCCATGGCGAGGCCGCCGACGAGGAGTGCCGTGGTGAGCGCCACGCCCAGCACCACCCCCGACACCACCCTGCGGTGGTGGCGCAGGCCGGCCCACGCGAGGCGGATCACCCCGCCACCGCCGCGTCGGCGAGGCGCCCGTCCACCAGCCGCAGCGTGCGCGGGAAGGCCGCGGCGACCTCGGGGTCGTGGGTGACCACCACCACGGCGACGTCGTCCTGCAGGCGCGTCAGCAGGTCCACGAGCTCTCGCGCGCGCGCCCGGTCCAGCGAGCCCGTGGGCTCGTCCGCGAGCACGAGCCGGGGACGCCGCACCAGGGCCCGCGCCACGGCGACGCGCTGCCGCTGCCCCGTGGACAGGGCCTCGGGGCGGTGGTCGAGCCGATCGCCCAGCCCAAGCCGCGTCAGCAGGTCGCGGGCACGGTCGCGGGCGGCGGCGTTCGGGCGTCCGTCGGCGAACCACGGCACCAGCACGTTCTCCAGCGCGGTGGCCTGCGGCAGCAGGTGGTGGTCCTGGAACACGAACCCCAGGTGCTCGCGACGCAGGGCCGCGCGGGCGGCGTCGTCGAGGGTGCCCACGTCCCGACCGCCGAGCGCGACGCTGCCCGACGTGGGCGTGTCGAGCAACCCCATCACGAAGAGGAGCGTGGACTTGCCCGACCCCGACGGACCGACGACGGCGAGGCGTTCGCCCGTGGCCACCGTGAGGTCGACGCCGGCGAGGGTGTCGACCTCGGCACCCGGGAAGCGCCTACGGACCGCGGTGAGGGAGATCAACGGGTCGGACACGGGGACTCCACGACGAGCAGGGCCCGGTATCACGCCGACGCCGCCGATCGGAGTCGCTGACCACACGCTGCGGACAACCCGCACAATCGCCGATCGCCCGCGCGTACCCGAACGATTCTCCAACGCCGCGACGGCGTCGCGTCTCCTGGCAGGGCGGGCATCGGTACGACGCCGCTCCGGTCGACGTGCCCGTTCCCTGCTGCGGTCCGGCCGTTTCGATACCTCCCGACCGCCATTCGGTACCCGGCCCGGCGAGCCTCGTTCCGGTACCGGATGAGAGTTGGCGTAAATCGCCTAAAATCATCCTTTGCGCGTTCGAGCGGCCCGGGTACGCTGACCCCACACGCCGGTCGGTCAGACGACGGCGTCCACGTACGGCAGGCCGTCCCGGCGATGCCGACATGGGGGTAGTGTCATGAGCATGCGCCGCATGCGACGGGGAAGTGTGCCCGTCGAGTACGCCTTCCTGGCGAGCTTCCTGGGGATGTCGGTCACCATGGGCTTCGTCTTCCCCGACATGTTCGGGGAGATGCTGGTCCACTCCGGCGAGAACATGAACACCCCGGTGACGCCGCGGACGCCCACGCCCCCCGATGCGGACGCGGGTCACCCCGGTGGAGGCGGCGACGACGACGACGGCACCGCCGACGCCGGTCCCACCGGTGGCGACGAGCCGCCGTTCGTGCCGCCGGGCGACGATCCGGGCGACGGCTGGACCGACGACGACCCCTGGGCCGATCCGCCGTCCGACGACGGGGACCCCACGGGTGGCGACGACCCCGGTGACGAGGGCACGCCCGACGACGGCGGCCCGGACGACGGCGGCACGCCCGACGACGGCGGTCCGGACGACCCGACCGACGACGGCGGCCCCGACGACGGCGGTGACGATCCGGGCGGCTCGGACGACCCGAGCTCCCACGACGACGGCGGCTCCGACGACCACGGTGGCGGATCCGACGACGGCGGCTCCGACGACCACGGCTCCAACGACGGCGGCTCCGACGATCACGGCTCCGACGACGGCGACGGCCATGGCGGCGGCTGCGATCATGGTGGCGGCGGCGGCGGCGGCGGCGACCACGGCGGCGGCGGTGGCGGCTCCGACGACGGGGACGGCCACGGCGGCGGCTGCGACCACGGCGGTGACGACCACGGCTCGAACGACGACGCGTCGTCGGACGACGACACCCGCGGTCGCCCCGACGGCGGCACGGGGAGCGGATGCAACCAGGGCCGCGGCAACGGCTCCGAAGGGTGCGATCCGGGCAACTCGAACCAGGGTGACCCCACCCGTTCGAACGATGAGGGCGACGGCGGGCGGGGCCGCGGGCAGGGGAGCCCGGTCCCACCCGGCCACGACGACAGCGGCTGTGCCCAGGCTTCCGGGAGCTGGTGGGCAGGCTTCTGGTGGTGAGCTGACAGGCCCCTCCTGTCGGTCCCCGGCGCCTCCGGTCTCGGAGGCACCCTCGAGGCCGCTGCGTCCGCGCAGCGGCCTCCTTGCTTTCTCCGGGGGAACCTACGGTCCTGCGCCGACGTCCCGCCCCGTGGTGGTCAGCGGGCCCTGGGGTCCACGTCCGTACCAATCGAGGTTTGACATCCCTCCGAAGCCGCCTCTGAGCGTACCGTTCGCCTCATGCCGCGCCCCGCGTGCCCGATGATCACGGTGTCGTAAGGTCGGACGCCGACCCGCGTACGATACCGCGAGCCAGCGAGGCCCATCCCCACCAACCGCCCGTCGGTACCCGATGCCCCCGTGTCGAGAAGACATGAGGTGACGGGATTCTCAGCCGATGATGCCGTTGTGGGGGGCTTCGTCCCGACGTCGGCAACCGCCGGCGGCGGACCTGGCTCTCCTCGGGGGGGACCTGATGGTCGACCAGCACACGCACACCACGAACGCCGACGCCAGCGAGTACCTCGTGCTCGCCGCCGTCACCGCGCTCGTGGCGGCGTGCACGCTGGCGCTGCCTTGGCTCGAGGGTGACCTGGAGGCGTCGCTGGGGAACGCCGCACCCGTCGTGGCTCAGGTCTCCGGGGGTGGGCACGGCGGTGAGCTGGGGAGCTCTGCCGTGCCCGCCCCCAGCACCCCGTCCCCGCGCTGACGCCAGCGGGTGCGGGGCGCCCGCGGTGTTGCTAGACTCGCCCGGTCCCTCTGTGAGGTCCGGATGAACCGCCTGTTTGTCGGCGCCCTGCTCACGCTCGGCGCGTGCAACATCACGCTCAACCAGTGGCCGAACGCGTCGGCCAAGGCCACCTGCGCCTACCAGGAGTCGTGCAACCGGCTCGCGTTCAACAGCGAGTACTCGAGCATCGGGTCCTGCGTCGACAGTGTCGAGAAGACCAACGAGGATCTCCTGGACGCGCTCGAGGGCTGCTCGTTCCATCGCGAGCAGGCGGCGGCCTGCATCGACGCCACGCACCGCTCCACCCGCACGTGCGACCCCCGCGACGCCGACGACATCGCGTTGCAGTGCGCCGAGGTGATCACGTGCGGCGACGGCGGCAACGACACCACCGACACCACGGACACCACCGACACCAACACCGGCACGGGCAACGGCACCCTCGACAGCTTCATCGAGGACTACGCCGAGGCGTCGTGCAAGTTCGCGCTGAACTGCTCGGGCGGCTCCCAGGCGGCCTACGACGCGTGCCTGGCGGCCTCCCAGACCGACTTCGCCAGCACCTACGCCGGCTGCACGGTCGACCCGACCACGGCCGACCTCTGCCTGTCCGACCTCAACGCCGCCGCCGACGACTGCAACCTGAACCTGTTCGCCCGCGCTGCCGGCACGTGCGCCGACGCGTTCGACTGCCTCTGATCGTCGCGCCGGTCGTCCCCCCCGCGGGCCTCAGGGGCTCGCGGGCACCGACCGCACCTGCTTGATCACCAGCTCGCCGTCGACGGTCCGCTTCAGCTCGATCTCCACCGGCCAGTGGTCCGGCTCCAGGCGCGTCCGCAGCTGGCCGAGGATCGTGGCGAGGTCGCCGAGGTCGTCGTCCGACCACAGGCGCGCGTCGGGGTCGCCCGCGTAGCGGGACTGCACGCGCACCGACCACGGCGTGGGGCAGTCGACGTCGTAGGCAAACGTGATCACCTCGGGGTCGATCGTCGGGTCCTCGGGTGAGACCACGCTGTAGCCATCCGCCAGCGACACCACCCGTACGCCCCAGCCGTGGGGCGCGTCGAAGCCCATCTCGACCACGGCGTCGACCTGCTCCAGCGCGAACGACGGGTTCACGGCGATGCCCATCTTCACGTCGGCGTCGTCGACGCCGTAGTAGCGACGCTCGGCGTAGGCGCGGTCGCCCCACAGGCTCGCCCACACCTTGCGCACGGCCACGGCGACGTAGCGCTCCTCGTCCCGGTCGCTGCGCAGCTCGTCGATCCAGTCGTCGAGCCACACCGACGGGGCCTGCGCGTAGGCCGCCTCGGCAGCATCGAGGCGGGTGTCGAGCACGTCGAGCTCGGCGTCGCTGCGGCAGCGGGACGGCCCATCGCCGTCGTCGTCGTCGTCGTCTCCGAAGCAGCCGCTCGCCGATCGGTACAGGCCGGCCGCCGACCACGTCGGCAGATCCTCGGCGTTGCTGCTCGACCGGAAGCGCAGGCGCGTGGTGGCCGCCGCGTCGCCGAGCAGGTCGGTGGCTGCCGCGCGGATCTCGGCGACGAGCTCGGGGTCCAGGGGGTAGTCGCGGATGCGGTCGCGGATGTCGTCGAGGGCGTCGGCGAGCGCTTCGGGCGTGAGCGTGGCGGCGTCACGGGCGAGCTGGCGCGCGCGTGCTGCGGCACCGGACGCCTCGAAGTGCTCCTGGTAGCGGGCGAAGGGGATGGCGAACCCCTCGGCGCGGTGGGGGGCGTCGACCGCACGCTGCAGCTCGCCGAGCCACGCCGCCTTCGAGCCGTAGGCGCCCGCGTCGTCGCGGCCCAGCGTGTCGAACGGCGCCACGTCGCGGCGGGTGAGGTCGGCGACCGGCACGTCGGGACGTGGCCGGTGCTGGTCCCAGAAGGTGCGGGCGTCCTCGAGCGTTGCGGGCTCGACGGCGACGCGGTGGTCGGTGACCACCACGTGCACCAGCGTGCCCACCAGCCCGGCGTCGCGCACGGTGTCCACGATGTCGGGCACCGTGGCGCTGGGGGTGCCCTTCTCGGCCAGGCGCAGGTTGAGGTGGCTGTGGGCGCTCTGCACGGCGTCGGTGAGCAACCCGGCCACGATGGACAGCTCGGGCGGAGCGTGGCTGGCGATCACGACGTCGTCCGGGCCGAGATCGTCGAGCGCGGTGGTGCCGGAGGCGGTCGCGCCACGGCGACCCCGATCCCCCGACGCGCGCGCGTCGTCGTGACGGTCGTCGTCCTCCTCGTCGTCCTCGTCCTCGTGGTCGTCGTCGTCGTCGTCCTCGGCGAGCACACGCACGTAGCCGTAGGTCTCGCCGGACACGTAGGCCCGCGATCCGAGGCCGACGCCGAGCGCGTCGAGCGACAGCACGTCCACGCCCCGATCGGACAGCGTCTGCGGCACCAGCGCCACCAGCGACGCGGTGGCCGCATCGGTGGGCACGAACACCAGGGCATTCGCCAGCCACGGCGCGCACTGGCGGAGCCTGGCCGCGGCCCCCACCAGATCGTCGAGCGTGAACGCGCTCAACGGACCGGCTTCGGACGCCAGCGTGAACGCCACCACGCCCTGCCCGCCGCGCGGGTGCGGCGTGAACGGCCACACCGACAGCTCGCCGCTCAGCGCCACCCGCGTGCTCGGGTCGAGCGACAGGTCGACGTAGCCGTCCCACGTCAGGTCCTCCCAACCCGGTCGCGTGCGGAGGAAGTCGAGGTGGAACGAGAACCGTGTCATGTCCTGGAAGAAGCAGGGGGCGTCCAGGCCGGCGGGCGCCGGATCGAGCGCCACGGGCAGCAGGAACTTCACCTCGCCCGTCTCGGGGCTGAGCAGGGACAGGTCGTCGCTGGAGGCGAGGGTGTTCAGGAAGCCGCCCTCGTCGAGTGAGGCCTCGGCGTCGACCGGGCCGCACACCGACCCGGCGCCGTCGGTGTCCGTGACGGAGGTGTCGTCGATGCCGTCGCGATCCTCGTTTCCCGGGCGCTCGGCGCACGCGGCGACGAGCACCAGCGCGAGCGTCAGTTGCCGAGGCATCGCGCGACCTCGGGGGCGCAGCCCGCGAGCAGGTGACACGACTCCCAGTCGCTGTTCTCGGCGCAGGAGCCGTAGTTGCCCAGCTGGTGGCAGGTGTCGTTCTGCACGTACATGCGGGTGGTGCACTCGGCGAGCGCGCCGACGGTGACCTGGCACCCGTCGAACAGCGTGGACAGCTCCGCCATGCAGCCTTCCATCGTGAGCGTGGACGCCGCCGGGATGTTGTGGCTGCACCCGACCGGGGTGAAGCCGTCACCGCCCTGGAGCGCCAGCTTCCAGGTGCAGAACGCCCGGCGCTCGCTCACCGACAGCGACGCGACCGCCTTGTCGACGCCCCCGTCCCAGTCCTCGTCGACGTTGCCGAAGCAGCGGCGCGTGTCGGGACACGTCCCTGGAGGCGTGTCGGCGATGCACTCGACGACGTCGTCGGCGATGAAGCCGCAGCCGTAGGTCGTCGGGTCGATCGCGCACCGGAACTGCACGCTCGACAGGTTGCGGACGCAGGTCTCGGCCGCGTTGTAGAAGCTGCCACCGTCCGGCGGGGGGCAGTCGGGGTGGTCGCCGAACAACGCCGGGTCGCGCGCGATCTTCGAGCCGCACAGCAGACGCGCCTCCGAGCATGTCAGGTCGGTGACCAGCGCACGGGGCACGGGGGGGGACGGCGTGGCGCCGTACACCAGATCGCAGGCCGCGCTCTCCGAGGTGTCCCCCGCGATGCACCCGACGAGGTCGCCCACGGTGACGTCGCACCCCGGCGCGCTCGCGTCGGCCTCGCAGCCGCACAGGCTCGCGGACAGGCGCAGCGTGCAGTCCTCGACGTCGAATGCCGGGTCACCCCTCTCGAGCCCGGCGAGCTGACACGTCATCAGCGTGCCCCAGACGTCCGTCTCCGAGGCGGGGAGCGAACGCGCCGGCATCAGCCCGTTCCACACCGCCTCGCAGCCGGGCACCGGCGCCACCTTGTCGACGTCGCACGCGCCCTGGGCGCGCGCGGCCAGGCACGTCGCGAAGTCGGTGGCCGTGAGCGTGCAGGCATTGGCGACGACGTCGGTGCCCGCGGGCTCACCGTGGATGGGCGGACCGTGGATCACCAGCGAGGCCATCATCAGGCACTGGTCGAGCGTGACGCAGCTGTCGGGGTGGTGGGCCACCAGCGTGTCGTCGGCGAGCGCGCCGCACAGCGCCAGCAGGCCCGACTCGCCCAGCGCGTCGAGCGGGGTGGACCCGTCGACCACGGCGCTGACGTCGACCCGGCCGATGGACGGCGCGAGGCACGCGTCGTCGGTGCGCGGGGTGTCGATCGGCCGATCGGTGTCGACCGCTACCTCCGTGTCCACGGACACGTCGGTGTCGACCGGCACGTCGACCGGATCCGGCACGTCCACGATGCCGCACGCGGCGAGCCCGACCGCGCACAGCGCCGACGCCGCGCCCCCCCGAACCCTGCGGGACACGCGGTCTGCTACCCGCACCGGTCCACACCTGCGGCCCGCAGCCGCCAGCCACCATGGTTCCATGACCCACTCCGAACCAGAGCATGCCTCGACTACGGCGCACCCGCTGGACGGCCCAGAGAGGTTGCAAAAACGAGACGAGGAAGTCAGACTTTCATCCCCTGCTCAGGTGAAAGCCGGTCGCTGTTGGGTCGTCGCGGTGACGAAGGCGCGCAGGAACGTCGCAGCGACAGGCCTCGCGCCCGCCCGCGACCTCAGGCCGCGACGCGCCGCACCACCCGCGACAGCACGGCCACCTCGGCCTGCGCCATGTGGGCCGCGGTGTAGCCACCGTGCACGCCGCGACGCCCCGCCTCGCCGAGCGCCGCCCGGCGCACCGGATCGGTGAGCAGCCCGTCGATCGCCTCGACGAGGGCGCCCAGATCGCCCGGTGGCACCAGCACCGCGCCGCCGGTGCGCGTGAGCACCTCCGGGAGCGCGCCACGACGCGGCGCGACCACGGGCACCCCGGCGGCGAGGGCCTCGAGGTTGTACTGCCCGAAGGTCTCGTCCTTGGCCGAGGGCACGCAGAACACGCTGACGTCGCGCAGGAACGCCCGCTTCTCGGCAGCCGACAGGTTGGCCTGGAACGAGGCGTGCTGCAGCGCGCCCGCCTCCTGGAGTCGCGCCCGCACGCGCTCGACCTCGGGTCGGTCGCCGGGGTTGAGCGTGCCGCCCATCTTGAGCGTGACGTCGTGGCCCCGCTCCCGCAGGTTCAGGAAGGCCTCGACGAGCAGGTCGATGCCCTTGGGGGCGTACATCCGCGCGAAGAAGCCGAGCACGAGCGGCCCCATGCGCTCGGGCTCGGCGTAGCCGGCCACGTCGATGCCGTTGTGGACCACGTCGAACGTGCCGACGTCGAGCCCGGTGCGGCGCGCCATCTCCCGCGCGGCGAACGCGGACACGGCGATCCGGGCGTCGCAGGCCGCGAGCCCCTGGGCGGTCAGCGTCCACGCCTCCTCGCGGCCCTCGTCGAGCGCGTCGAGGAAGTGCAGCTCGCCCTGGACCGTCGACACCACCGGCACGTCGAGGCGATCGCGGATCGGTCCGGCGAGTCCCACCAGCAGGCTGTTGGACAACACGACGACGTCGGGCCGGGGCCGCGACTCCAGCGCGTCGAGGAGGCGCTCGACCTCCTTGCGCTGGTTGCCCGCCAGCCCCTCCAGCATCGACACAGTCATCGCGCCGAGCGACTCGGGCCGCGTGGACCCGGAGAACCGACCGGCGAGCGCCAGCAGCGGTCGCGTGGCCAGCACGGCGTCCATCCACCGCGGCACCACCCGGAACAGCGGCACCTCCTGCTGGAGGTAGGCGTTGACGCCTCCGATGAGCACCGGCTCGTCGGCGGAGCACGTGACCCCGTCGCCCACGATCGGCAGGTACATCGGGATCAGATCGGCGTCGTGGTGTAGGGCGCGCATCGCGCGCACGAGCGCGTTGTCCCGGATGCACGTGCCACAGTGCCAGGAGCCGGTGCCCGCGGTGAGGTGCAGGACGCGCATGTCAGGCCACGTCGACCCGGCGGTCGCCGGCGCGTGCGCGGCCGTACGCCAGCGGCGCCGGCACCGCGCCGAACGTGCCCAGGCCCTTCATCAGCGCGTCGAAGTCGCGGAACAGGTTGCCGATCAGCACGTCGGTGACGTCGCCCTTGAGCTCGGGGTGGGCGCGCACCATCGTGCCCATCGAGAACCCGGGGTCGTAGAAGCTGAACACCAGCGCGCGCATCGCCTCGATGCCGCGGCACACCCACTCCCCGTAGGCCTCGAACGCACCCGCGTCGACGCGACCGGCGTCCAGGGCGGCGAGCACGCCCGCAGCGGCCTCCTCCCCCGTTCGCAGCGCCAGGAAGACGCCGGAGCTGAACACCGGGTCGAGGAAGGCGAAGGCGTCGCCGGCGAGCACCACGCCGTCGTCGGCGCAGTAGGTCGACCGGTAGGAGTAGTCGGTGGTGACGTCGAGGCTGCCGACGCAGCGGGCCCCGGCGAGCCGCTCCGACAGCCACGGGTGACGCGCGATCGCGGCCTCCCAGGCCTTGGCCTTGTCGCGCTCCCCGCCGAACAGCACGTCGCGACGGGCCACGATGCCCACGCTGGTGACGCCCCCGGCCATCGGGATGAACCAGAACCAGCCGTCACCGGGCGCCTGCACGATGGTGGTGGCGCTGGCGAGCTCGTCGGACAGCTCGACGCCCTCGTAGTAGGTCCACAGCGAGATCCGGTCGAGGGCCTTCTCGGGCTGACGCCAGCCGCGCAGCGTGCGCACGAAGCCGTCGCGTCCGCTGGCGTCGATCGTCCACGGCGCCCGCACCACGTGATCCCCGTCGGGGCCGCGCGCGGTGATGCCCACCACGCGGCCGTCCTGCTCGATCAGCCCGGTGGCCAGCGTCTCGGACAGCACGACGGCGCCTTGCTCGGCGGCGTGATCGAGGAGCAGCCGGTCGAACACGGACCGCTCCACCTGCCAGGTGGACGCCGCCTCGTGGTCGAGGTGCTCGGTGAAGTGGAACGGCCGGGACTGCATCCCGTCGGCGGTCACGAAGCTCACGCTGCGCTTGGACTGGAAGCCCGCGGCCCGCACCTTGTCGAGCGCGCCGATGCGGTCGAGCGTCCACCAGGCGTAGGGCAGCAGCGACTCGCCGACGTGGTAGCGCGGGAAGCGCGAGCGCTCGACGACCACCACCGATCGACCCGCCCGGGCCAGCATCGCCGCGGCGGCCGATCCCGCCGGGCCTCCACCCACCACGATCGCGTCGACGTCCCACTCACGCGCCACGTCGCACCTCCTGTCGCCGCGCCATCGCCATCCCGAAGGGTCCCTGCACGTCGCCGCCGTGCACGTCGAGGAAGAACGCCGGCAGCAGCGCGTCCACCTGCATCAGGCCGTCCCACGTCAGCGTGACCACGTCGCCGTCGCGCGCACCGAAGCCCGCCCGCTCGATGCGCCGGAACGGCCCGTCGAACACGTCGAAGATGTCGACGCCGAACTTCGCCGCGAACGGGCGACGGTCGAGCCGGCCGAGCTTGAGCTGCAGGATCACCTCGCGCACGAGGCGGTCGTCGTCGGACATCGCGTAGCCGCGCTGGACCGGCAGTTCGCCGCGGCCGACACGCTCGAGCCACTGCGGCAGGTGCTTGTCGTTCTGGATGTGGACGCCCGAGAGCTGCCCGAACGCCGACACCCCCAGGGGGATCATGTCGGCACCCTGCCAGAGCGCGTTGCGGTAGACGAACTTGCCGTCGGGGTCGCCGCGCACGGCCGTGTAGCCGCTGGTCATCGTGTAGCCGGCCGCCACGAGCGCCTCGAAGGCCTCCGACGCCCAGCGGCGGCGGGTGGCGACGTCGGCGAGCGTGCCGCCGAGGTCCTCCTCGCCCTTGAGCGCGCGGAACAGCGCGGTGTTGGCCGGGATCTCCATCTGGTAGATGGTGACGCTGTCGGGCTCGAGCGCGATGGTGCGCTCCACGCCGGCCTGCCAGGTGGCCTCGGTCTCGCCGACCATGCCGGCGATGAGGTCGATGTTGACCTGCGGGATGCCGGCGTCGCGGGCCATCGCGTAGGCGGGCTCGATGTGGCGTGCCCCGTGGGCGCGGCCGTTGAGCTCGAGCAAGGCCTCGTCCCACGACTCCACGCCGAGCGACACGCGGGTGACGCCGTGGGCCGCGAGCGCCTCCATCTTCGCGGGGCGCACCGTGCCGGGCTCGCACTCGTAGGTGAGCTCGGCCGTGGTGTCCCAGTCGAACGAGGCCCGCAGGCCGTCGAACAGCTGCCGGATCTGGTCGCCGGACAGGTAGCTGGGCGTGCCACCGCCCACGTAGACGTAGGCGAGCTTGCGGCCGTCGACCACGCGCCGACGGGCGTACAGCGCCGCCTCCGCCGCGAGGCCCTCGACGTAGGCGCGGATCTCGGCGGACGGGCGCTCGGTGTAGACCTTGAAGTAGCAGAACCGGCAGCGCTTGCGGCAGAACGGCACGTGGACGTACAGGCCCAGCGGCGTGTCCGGGCGTGGCGGGGCGTCGAGCGCCGCTTCGATCGCGGGCATCGCGTCGGGCGTCCACGCGCCGAACGGCGGGTAGTTCGCGACGAAGCCCGGCGCGGCGTCGAGGGGCGACCGCGCCGCGTCGGGCGTCGGCGTGTCGAGCGTGGAGGTCATCGTCCCTTCTTCTTCCTGGCGGCCGGTGCGGGGGAGGCGGCCGGTCCGAACGCGTGGAAGGTGCCGTCCTCGGCACCCACGAACACCCACCCCGACGCCACGGCGGGCGAGGCGCTGACGGCCGCGCCGAGGTCGAAGGCGCGGACCTCCTCGCCGGTCTCGACGTCGACGGCGTACAGCCGCCCGTCGGCCGCGCCGACGAAGGCCACGCCCCCGGCGATGACCGGGGAGCTGTCGACCTTGCCCTTGGCCGGGAACCACCACAGCGGCTCGCCGGTGGACAGCTCGATGCCGTGGAGCACGCGGTCGCGACCGCCGACGAGGACGGTGTCGCCCTGCACCGCGGGCGACGACAGGTAGGGGAAGCTGCGCTCCGAGAAAGTCCACGCCACGGCGTCGGTGAGCGGGTCGAAGCCCAGCACCTTGTTGCCGAAGTGACCCACCACGGCCGTGGGCCCGACCCAGGCGACCGACGCGCCGACGTAGGCCTCCACCGGCAGGGTGTGGCTGGCGGTGCCGGTGCGCAGGTCGACGGTGTGGACGAAGCCGTCGCAGCCGCCGATCACCGCGTGGTCGCCACGCAGCGCCGGGGAGCCGTACAGGTAGGACCCGGTGGCGTAGGTCCACACGGGCGTGCCGGTGGCGAGCTCGAGGCGGTGGAGCACGCCGGCGTAGTCGCCGAGGAGCACGCTGGCGCCCACCCCGTCGCGTGGGGGCACCCAGGCCGCACCGGCCGTGATCTCGGCCTTGGTGTCGACGTCCCAGGCCACCTCGCCCGTGGCTGCCCGGAGCGCGCGCACGTGGCCGTCGCGGCTGCCGATCACGATGAGCCCGTCGGCCACCAGCGGCGGTGCCTCGACCGCCCCGGCGGTGGTCACGGACCAGACCGCGGTGCCGTCCGCGCGCTTCCAGGCCCGGATGGTGCCGTCCTTGCTGCCGACGTAGACCCGCTCGGCGTCGACGACCGCGCCCCCCACGATGGCGTCGCCGGTGGTGGCGACCCAGCGCTCGGTGAGGCCCCGGGCGTCGACGGTGGACGGCGACACGCCCGACTGCCCCGCATCGCCCCGCCACACGGGCCAGGTGTCGGCGGTGGCGGCCAGGGTGGCGACGGGGGTCGTCGTCGGGGGCACCGCTGCCGGCGCCTTGGCCGCGTCGCCCGACGTCGTCGCTTCGACAGTCGGTTTCGGCGCATCTTCGGCCGACGCGTCCCCCGTGCCGCCCCAGGCGGGTGCGGTGGCGAGCGACAGCAGCAGCGGCAGGTGGCGGTTCACGACGTCCAGGACCCCCGACGGTGGCGACGGCATCCCAGGGTAGCGGACCGCGGGGGGTGCAGGCAGGCCACGATTTGCCATGGATGCCCACGATCGCGGGACAGATCGGGCCGTCCCGCCGTCACCCGGGCCCCAGCGCGACGGCGCGGCGACGCCAGAGCCACTCGAAGAGGTTGCCTTCGTGGGGCTGGTCCCACCGGATGGACGAGGTGGCGACGGCACCGAGGTGCAGCCGATCGATGTGACCGGCGTCCACGAGGCGGCGCGCGAGGTCGCGGTCGTCGGTAAGTGCGGCGCACACCAGCGTGGGCCCGAGCCAGTCGACGGCGTCCGCCTCGGGCACCTCCACCACGGCCACGAACGGGAAGCCGAACTCGGTGCGGGCGAGCGGGTGGTCGGGCGGGCAGCGCACCACGGTGGGGCGCAGCCAGGTGAGCCCGTCGCGGGTGACCACGCGCGTGGCACGCTCGGGGGGGCGCACGGCGGCGCTCACGTCGACGGCGTCGTCGCCGAGGCGGTCGTCGATCGACGCCGAGATCGCCCGCGCGACCCCGGCGTCGGCGAACGCCGCGAGGCCGGCCTCGGGGTCGTCGAGCGGACGCGGCTCCAGGGCGGCGAGGCGGGTGGCGAGCGCGTGCGCCAGCGCGTCGGCGTGGCGGGGCACGACGATCGTGCTGGCGTTGATGCAGCTGCGGCCGCCGTTGCTCGCCACGGACGCCACGAGCAGGTCGAGGTCGTCGGCCCAGGCGTCCACGTGGTCGTCGCCCACCAGCACCTTGGCGAAGCCGGGCCCGTGCACCGACACGCCCGGGCGGCCGGCGTAGCGGCGCGCCACGTCGGGCCCGCCGAACACGAGCACGCGGTCGTGGAGCTCGACGAGCTCGTTCCCGACGGCGCGATCGGCCGGGTAGAAGCCGAACGCCTCGGCGGGGAGCCCCGCCGCGATCAGCGCCTGGACCACGCGCAGCGGCGTGAACGGGTCGCCGCTGCCCGGCTTGAGCACCACCGGCGTGCCCAGCGCCAGCGCGGGGATCCAGAGGCTGTGGACCCCCGGCGAGTTGCTCGGCAGCACCGCCGCGAGCGCCCGTGTGGTGGGCACGAGGCCCACCAGCACGCCGTCCTGCTCGCCGAGGCCGGTGTCGAGCACGTCGACGTCGAGCCCGCGCATCAGGCCGCGCAGGATCGTGGGCAGCTCGCGGCACACGTAGGCGACCTTGGCCATGTTCGCGCGCACGAGCGCCTCGGGCAGACCGGTGGACGCCGCGCAGTCGCGCACGTAGGCGTCCGGGCCGCACAGGTCGTCTCCGACGGGCAGCGCGGCGTGCAGGAACAGGTCGGCGGCGCGCACCGTGGCGTCGATGCGGGCGCGGGCCCCCATCGCCCGCAGCGCGGCGCGGGCGGCGTCGAGCCGGCGCAGGTCGCGCCGGACCATCGCGGCGTTGGCCAGGCTCACCGTGGCCGCCTCGCGGCCCGGGAACACCTGCGGGACCGGGGCGGTGTCGAGGCTCGTGTACACCGTGCCGTGGCGCAGGATCGGCACGTGCACCATCAGTACACGCCCTCGATCGTGGTGCGGCCCGCGCCCGTGCCGAACGGGCGCACGTCGCCCACCCCGTCCCACGGCTGTTCGGCCGTGGGCGGCCGCCGGATCGCCTCGTCGCGCTCGAGCAGGCGCGGCATGAAGAACTCCTCCGTGAGCGTGGACAGCTCGACCTGGCCGCGCTCGCCGTAGGGCACGGGCTGGCCCAGCCCGTCGACGACGCGCAACACCGCCCGGGGCTGGGGGGCGTGGTAGACGACCTCGTAGCCGGTGGACACGACCGGCTCGGCGGTGGCGAGGCCCATCAGCGTGTTGCCGTAGACCGGCTCGAACCACACGCGATCGTCGAGCACCTCCTCCACCAGGAAGCGCACCGTCTGCGGCGACATCGACGTCCCCCCGCAGAGCACGCCCGTCACGCCCAGGTCGGCCAGGTCCACCCGCTCGGCGATCGCCTCGAGCAGCCGCGGCGTGGTGAACACGCACCGGATCGGCCGGTGACGGAGCAGGGTGACGGCCTGCTCGACCACGTGGTCCTGGTAGCGGCGCGCGCCGGCGGCGTCGCCTTCGGCCAGCAGGCGCCGCACCCAGCGCGGGTCGAGGTCGATGTGGTAGGCCACGCCGCCGCGCGCGTTCGCCAGGTGCTCCATGGTGAGCCTGAGGCGTCGGGGACCGGTGGGGCCGGCGATGAGCCACGACGCGCCGCGCGGGAAGGCGACGTCGGACAGGTGGTCGGCGTAGGCGGTGTAGTCGAGGAGGTGGTCGTCCCACGACAGGCGCTGCGTGGGCATGCCGGTGGTGCCGCCGGTCTCGAAGATGCGGAACGGCCGGCCCGCCAGGCCCTTCGGCGTCCAGTCAGCGTGGGCCGCGCCGCGCAGCCACGCCTTGTCGAACGGCGGGAAGCGCAGCAGGTCCTCGGCGCCGTGGACGTCGGTGAGCGGGTCGAAGTCCAGGCGCTCGGCGAACGCGAGCCAGAACGGCGTGCCGGTGTCGGGGGAGAAGTGGTGACGGACCACGTCGCGGACGTGGGCGTCCAGCGTGCGCCGCGCCTCGCGGACCCGGCGTTCGTCGGCCTCCTGCACCGCCACCTCCTCGGCCGCCGCCTAACCGGGGCGACGCGGGCCCGACGCCACGTCCGGTCACGGCCGCGGCGCGAAGCTGCGTTCGCACCTGAGGGGTTCGCCGGGGTATACTCGCCCGTCGCCCCCTCCACAGGCACACACGCGGAGTTCGTCATGGGTTGGTCGCGCGCCGGCTTGCTGGCCCTCGTGGTCGCGTGTTCGTCGAGCGGCAAGACCGTCAAGGTCGGCGACGACGTCGGCGCCGACACCCTCGTCGGCAACGACGACTCCGACGGCGGCAACGGCGGCCCGGTCGTGCTCGACACGAGCCGCCCCGAGACGTCCGACGTCCTGTCGATGCAGGTGGCCGATCAGCCCTTCCTGCTGCCCGTCGGCGACTCCCCGTCCGACATCACCATCCGGGTGTTCTCGGAGGACTTCGCCGTCAGCGACGTGCACGTCACCGTGTCGTCCAGCCGCGACGGCTCCCTGCCCGACGCCGTCTACGCCGCCGACGACCAGCTGTTCCACTTCGACGCGGCCGCGCTCACCACGGGCCACCACACGCTCACGTTCCACGCCCGCGACCCCGACCGCAACACCGCCGAGCTGCTCGTCGAGATCGACATCTGCGAGTGGCCGCCGCTGCAGGACTTCAACAGCAACCCGATCGGCAACGGGTGGCAGTCGTTCGGTGACGCCTACTGGGACAGCCACGGCTGGCTCGAGATCACCGGCAACGCCCAGTCGCGCGCCGGGTCGATCTACAAGGTCGACGACGAGGTCGACCCCGGCGACTTCCGGCTCGAGTTCAGCATCGCCACCGGCGGCGGCATCAACTCCGGCGCCGACGGCTACTCGGTCAACATCGTCAACGTCGCCACCGTCGAAGAGCTCGAGGCCTACATCGACCAGGCCGCCAACGGCGGCTGCCTCGGCTACGGCATCGGCGGTCCCGCCGAGTGCGGCCACGACACGATCGACGCCTTCCACATCGAGTTCGACACCTGGGAGAACGGCTGGGACCCCACGCCGCTCGACCACATCGCCATCACGATGGACGGCGACCCCGGCACCCACGTGCTGTGGACGCCCTACGAGCTCGAAGACCTCCAGTGGCGCGACGTCGTGGTCGAGGCCTCGGGCACGATCATCCGCGTCGAGGTCGACGGCACCGAGGTGATCAACCGCAACGTGCCGGGCTTCCGGTTCGACGGCGGCTACATCGGGCTGTCCGGCTCCACCGGCTGGGCCACCAACTTCCACCGCTTCGACAACCTGCGGATCTTCGACACCTGCGTCGTGCCTCCGTGAGGGTTGCGCTCGCGCTGGTCACCCTGGGCGTGGTGGGATGCGGCGCGCACAAGCCGCCGAAGGCTGCGGGCGAGGTCGTGCTGTCCCCGGCGTGCGTGGCCCTGGCGTCCGCACCGCCCCCCACCTGCACCCCCGATCCGGGCGCCGGCACCGACCCCCGGCACGCGCTGGCCTGGGCCGAACAGGCCACGGGCTCGCTGTGGTCGGGGCGGCTGCTCTGCCCGTCCGGCGCGTTGGCGAACGCCACGCGGGTGCAGTGGCGCGCCCAGGCCCACCAGGAGAGCCTGCCGGAGAGCCAGGCGAGGATCGACGCGGGGGACCTGATCGACGTCGACATCGTCGACCGCTGGACCGTGTCGTGCCCCGGTGAGGACGACCACGTCTGGTTCGCCAACATCTACCGCTGCGGCAACCCGTGCCCGCCCGACGGGTTCACGGTCTTCCCCGACGAGGCCGCGGCCGCCGTGCGCACCGGCTACGCCCAGCTCGAGCTCGGCGACACGCTGAACGCCTCGCTGCTCGCCGCCCGCGCGCTCTCCGCAGCGCCCGACACCGAGCCGCCCTACCGCCTGCTCTACCAGATCGCGCTGAAGTCCCAGAAGGTCGACACCGCCTTGAAGGCGCTCGACGCGCTGGAGGAGCTCCGCCCCGGTGATGCCGATCTGCTCGTCCGCCACGCGCTGGTCGCCGGCGGCGCGGGGCGCCGGGCCGAGCTCGACGAGGTGCTGCTGGCGCTGCGCCTGGTGGCCAAGGAGGGCCACCCGCTCGCACCCGAGGTGGCCTGCCTGGAGACGCTGCGCGCCCGGATGGACGGCGCGCCGGCCGAGGTCGTCGACGCAGGCGTGCGCGCGGCCTGCGACGGCGGGTCGTCGATCTGCTGCCAGGCCCTCGAGACCGCGACCCCGGCCGAGCCCTGAGCCCCGCGTCCGTTCGCTAGCCGCGGAAGAACCGCGCCAGCACCGCCTGCTCGGGCGGGCGCGTCACCAGGCTGACGCCCACCATCGCCACGGCTGAGGCGAGCACGATCCACGTCACCGGCATCACGCCGGCGACGAGGAAGTCCTCGCCGACCGGGTGGTCGAGGTACTGCACGAACAGCACCACCCACGTCACGATCGTGGCGAGCACCGAGGCGATGGCGCCCGCGGCCGTGGCGCGCCGCCAGTACAGCGTGGCGAGCATCAGCGGCACGAGGCCCGTGAAGCCCGAGAAGCACCACACACCGAGGTCGAACACGCTGCGCGACTCGAAGAGCGACAGCCCGTAGGTGACCGCCACCACGCCCACCGTGAACGCACGCCCGAGCCACACCTTGGCCCGCTCGTCGGTCTGCGGGCGGGCGTGGAGCACGACGTCGTGGGTGAAGATGGAGCCGAGCGCGAGGAACTGGCTGTCGAGGGACGACATGATCGCCGCGAGCACGCCGGCCGTCAGCACCCCCGACATGATCGGGGACGTGAACTTCGCCACCATGATGCCCAGCACCTTGTTGGCCTGATCGAGCGGCAGCGTGAGCTGGCCGGCCGCCCACACGCCGATGAGCACGCACGGCAGCCACACGAGCATCACCAGCACCGGGTGGGCCACCACCGACAGCTTGAGCGTGTTCGACGACCGCGCCGTCAGCCAGTGCTGGAAGATGTGGGGGAACGTGCCCACCGACAGCCCCACGAGCCCGTAGGACAGGAAGTGGGCCTGGGTCATCGTGCCCTCGCGCACCAGCAGCTCCGGACGCGCCGCAGCCGCCTTGTCGATCGCGGCCGCCGGGCCGCCGAGGGCCGACGCGATCGTCACGAAGGTGAGCACGGCCACCACGAGGAACACGCTGGTCTGGAAGGTGTTGGCCCACGCCGCCGCGCGGATGCCGCCGAAGAACACGTAGGTGAGCACCACCGCGCAGATCACGAGCCCCGTGAGCCACGCCGGCACGCCCGCCGGATCGCCCGCCGCCGTCGTGGTCACGCCCTTGGTGACCGCCGCGACGGTGATCCCCGCGCCCTGGATGCCGACCAGCAGGTAGGGCATGACGAGCACGACGAGGATGGGCACCAGCAGCCAGCCGAGCAGGTCGCTGCGGAACCGGTCGCGCAGCAGCTGCACCTGGGTGGCGTAGCCGTGGCGCTTGCCGAGGTGCCAGACCGGCACGCCGATGAACGCGAACATCAGCGGATGGACCACCGCCGCCCAGCTCGCCATCAGCCCGTAGGTGCCGATGCCCACCTGGTAGGCCTTGGCGGTGCTGCCCACGAGCGCGAACGCCGTCATCGTGGTGCCGAACAGGCTCATCAGCAACAGCACGGGCCCGATCGAGTGGCTGGCGAGGAAGTAGTCGTCGCCCGTGCCGCGGAACAGGCGGTTGGCCACGAGCCCGATGCCGAGCAGCACCACGAGGTAGGCGCAGATCACGACGAGCGCGGTCATCGGCCCACCTCCGCGCCCGAGGCGTCCGCCCCCAGCGGATCCTCGGGCCACGCGAAGCGGGTGACCGCCCACCACACGCCGGCCGCCACCAGCGACAAGCCGACGTGCCACGCCAGCCCCGCCGGCAGGAAGCCGAGCACCAGCGTGGGGTCGTCCCACAGCCAGGTGTCCTGGTGCAGCAGCGCCAGCAGCACCACCACCGCGAGCACGATCCGACGAGCCGTCACCGGTGCCTCCCAGCCGCGAGGGCGCATCGTATGCGACGCGGCAGGTCCGCGCAGGTCGGCGAGTGTCTGGCGGTGCCGCGGGGCCGGGCGCGGAGGGCCCGGTTATGCACCGGCCGATGTCGACCCCCACCCGATCCCGCTTTCGCGTCGGTCTCCCCGAGCTGATCAGCGTGCTCGCGCTGGTGGGCATCGCGTGGTGGCTCTGGCCGAGCATCGAGCCCGAGCCCACGCCCGACCGCCAGTGCGCCACGCCCAACGCCGAGTTCGACTGCTTCCTGCAGGTGCCCGGCGGCACGTTCTGGATGGGCGCCCAGAGCACCGACCGGTCCGCGCCCGGCTTCGACCCGGACGCCGAGGCCAACGAGGGCCCCGTCCACCAGGTCACCGTCAGCCCGTTCTGGATGCTGCGCTTCGAGACCTCGGTGGGGCTCTACCGACGCTGCGTCGCGGCCGGCAAGTGCACGCTCGACGACCTCGAGACGGGCGGCGGCTTCTCCACCTACACCGAGGCCCAGGCCGAGGGCACCGACGCCCACAGCGACCGGCTGCCGATCAACAGCGTGTCGTGGCAGGGCGCCCAGCGCGCCTGCGCCTTCCTCGGGGGTCACCTCCCCACCGAGGCGCAGTGGGAGTGGGCGGCCCGCGGACCGAAGGCGTGGCGGTGGGCCTGGGGCGACCAGAAGGCCTGCGCGATCCCGCCGGCCGACCTCGGGTTCGCGCGCCTCGACATGGCGTCGATCACCGAATGCACCCAGGACGGCCCGGTCTACGGCGACGCGCTGCCCGAGCGCGGCGTGTTCGGCACCACGGGCATGAGCGGCAACCTGTGGGAGTGGACGTCCGACTGGTACGCGGCCGACGCGTACGGCGGCCACGCCGCGGTCGACCCGCTGGGCCCCACCGACGGCACCACGCGCGCGCAACGCGGCGGGTCGTGGATGGCCACCACCCCGCAGGAGCTGCGCGCCGCCGTCCGCGGTGGCCTCGATCCGGAAGCGAAGCTCAACGACGTGGGTTTCCGCTGCGTGTTCGGAGACCCGCCATGAGTCCGGCCCGCCGCGCGCTGCTCCTCCTGCCGCTGGTCGCCACGGTGCTGCTCGGCGGCGGCGCCACGGTGGGCTGGCGACGCGACGGCGGCGGCACGTGGCCCGGCGCCACACCCGCCACGTCCTGGTCGGCCACCGAGCACGTCGCGTGGTCCACCCCGATCGCCCAGTGGTCGAACGCCTCGCCGGTGCTCGCGGGCGACCTGGTGTGCGTCTGCGCCGAGCCCACCACGCTGGTGTGCGTCGACAAGGCCACCGGCGCCGTCCGCTGGACCGCCAGCCACGCCATCGTCGACGCCGTCCCCGCCGACCAGCGCGCCGCCGTCGCGCAGGCCATCGCCGACAAGGACCGCCTGCAGGCCGAGTACACCAGCGTCCGCGCCGAGTACGGCAAGGTGCTCCGCCGCGCGCGCTCCGCCGGCGACCCTGCGCTCACCGCCCAGTCCGAGGAGATGGCCGCGCGCATCGACGCGCTCAAGGCGCAGCTGGAGGCCATCCCCGAGTACCGCACGCCCGCCGACCAGGACATGATCGGCTGGTCGTCGCCCACGCCCGTGTCCGACGGCAAGGGGGTCTACGCGCTCTACGCCAACGGCGTGGTCGCCGCCCACGAGCTCGACGGCACGCTGCGCTGGTCCCACTGGCAGGGCCCCCGGCTCGACCGCATGCTCGGCTGGGACGAAGGGCAGTCGGCGTCGCCCGTGCTGGTCGACGGCGTGCTGGTGGTGCCGTTCCGCGCGCTCACCGGCATCGACGCCCGCACCGGCGCCGTGCTGTGGACGGGCGAGCCGTGGCCCCACTTCGGCGCCCCCACCCCGATGACGATCGGCGGCACCGGCGTGGTGGTCACCCCCAGCGGCCGCGTGGTGCGCGCCCGCGACGGCAAGGTGCTCGCCGAGGGCCTCGCCGACATGTGGTACGTCGCCCCGGTGGTCGACGGCGACACCGTCCTGTTCTTCGAGGCCCGCGCCGCTGCGCAGATCAAGAAGGACGGCGGCGTCCGCCTCAAGGCCTACCGGATCGGCCCGGTCACCGGCGACACCGTGAAGACCGAGGCGCTGTGGACGGCCATGGTGCCCGAGACCGAGGTCTACTACGCCGCCCCCGTCGTGCTCGGCGACCACATCCACGTGCTGTCGTCGGCCGGCTCGCTCGTCACGCTCGACCGGGCCACGGGTGCCGTCCTCGGCACCGAGGCGCTCACCGGCCTGCGCCCCACCGTGTTCTACGCGAGCCCGTCGGCGGCCGGCGGCCGGCTCTACCTCACCGACGAGTCCGGCCGCACCGCCGTGCTCTCGTCGGGGCCGAAGCCTGCGCTGGAAGGCGTGAACACCACCTTCCCGTCCCGCGCCTCGCTCACCTTCGACGGCTCCCGCATCTACATGCGCACCCGCCAGGGGCTCATGGCCATCGACGGCGGCGGTCAGTAGTCCACGAGCCAGAACCCCACGAGGCCGTCCTTGCCGCCCTGCTGCAGGTGGGCGAGCGCCTCCTGGGACGCAGCGTGGCGGTGTTCGAGGTCGGTGATCCACCCGCTGACGACGCGATCCGCGGCGGCCGGCAGGTGCACGCGGTCGCGGGTGGCGCGGAGGTTGTCGAGGTCGGCACCGATGCCGTTGCGGTAGGCCCGCTCGATGACGCCGTGGAGGTTCTTGGCGGCCTCGTCCCAGCCGTCGGCCGCGAGCCGCTCGGCGGGCACGGTGATCTCGACGATCGCGTCGGCGCCGTCGGACACGACGGCCTGCTCTTCGCTCTTGCCCAGCCCGTCGGGCCCGTCGACGATGGCCAGCAGCGGACAGGGCGCGAAGGCGACACCCTCGGCGGTGAACCGGCCCAGCGCGTTGGCGACGACGGGCTCGCCCGGCTCGCAGCCGCGCACCGTGGCGCCGCCGATCGGGTTGCCCTCCGGATCCTGGACCACGCCGAGGATCTGGTAGTGCTTGATGTCGCGGACGGTGCACTCGGTCCAGCCGCTGCGCCCGGCGTCGTGCCACACCACCTGGGCGACGGTGTGGTCGGACCGTCGGACGATGGCCTTGCCGTCCGGGGCGGGGGCGGCCGCCGCGAACCAGCCGTCGGTGACGGTGGGGCCGAGCAGCCACGTCAGCTCGGGACCGAGACGGATGGCCGACAGCGGGCCCGCGCCGAGATCGACCTCGGCGGGCACCGCGCAGCGGATCCACCGCCCCTCGGGGTAGAGCGTCTCGATCGCGACGGCGACGGGCTCGGGCATCTGCCCCCGTCCGACGCCCACGAAGTCGCCCGCAGGCGACGGCGGCTTGTCGGGCACAGGGAGGTCGGGCACCGGCGTGAGCTGGCCCGCGTCGGGTTCGGGCGCCGACGCGCCGCCCCCACATCCGAGCGCACCCGCGAGCACCGTCGTCACCACCGCAAGACCGACCCCACCACGCACGTGCATGCCACCGCCTTCGTTGCCCCGGCATCGTAGCGCGTCCGCGGGGGTGCAGGCCCGCCGCGTCCCCTCGGTTGGCGCCGCCGGCGTCACCGCGCGGGGCCGGGAGCCGCGGGCACCGCGAACGCCTCGCTCTCCACCCAGATCCGCTGATCGCCCTGGTAGTGCTCGAGCTCGGCCATCACCTGCGCGTGCCCCGGGTAGCGCACGACGATGTCGACCCAGGTCCCGGCGCAGTCGAGCCGGATCCGCTGGCGCTCACCGGGCTCGGGGTGCGCGAAGAACCACGACGCGTCGGCCGCGGCGAGCACCACGGCGGTCGCCTCGCACAGCAGCACGTTGTCGGTGTCGAAGCTGGACCGGCACCAGCGCCCGCGGGCGCACACCGGCGTGCGGGCCATCTGGAAGCCGGCGGCGAGCACGTCGTCGAGCGCCAGGTCCGGATCGAGCCGGGACAGGCCCGCCTGGGCCGCGTCGCGCCAGCCCGGCGACGCCTCGGGGAGCACCGGGGGGTGCGTCGCCGCGCGGGCGGTCTCGACGATGCGGCCGACGTCGCGCAGGTGGTCCCAGGTGGCGACGGTGGTGCCGTCGCAGAGCGGATCGGGCACCGTGGCCGCGTTGCGCGCGTACAGCGCCCGGTAGACGTCGGCGTGGGGACCGCAGGGGGCGACCAGGTCCGCGGGACGCCGACGGGCCGCATCCAGGACCTGCGGATCGGCCCCCCCCGCGAGCAGGGCGCGCACGCGGTCGAGATCGCCCCGCGCGGCGGCCAGGTGCAGCGCGGTGGAGCCGCTGGCGGTGGTGCGGGCGTCGATCCCCACCCCGGCGGCCACGAGCGTGGCCACCCAGGCGTCGGGCAGCCGGCCGCCGAGGCCGCGCGGATCGGCCAGCACGTGCAGCGCCGTCCAGCCCCCACCGGTCGTGGCCGTGGCCGACGCCCCGCGAGACAGGAGCAGGTCGACCATGTCGGTGTGGCCGGCAGCGAGGGCCACGAGCAGGGGCGTGGCCGTGTCGGACCAGGCCGGCACCTCGGCGCGCCCGTCCACCGGCGTGCCCTCGTCCAGCAGCGCCGCCACCACCCCGCGCGCGTGGGCCTGAACGGCCTGCACCAGCAGCGCGCCCCGGTCGTCCCTGGCGCGCAGGCTGCCGAGCAGCGCGGGCACGTCGTCCGCCGACACCGCCGCCGCGAGCGCGTCGGCGTGCTTGGTCCCAGCCCACGCCGACACGGACAGCCCGAGCGCCAGCGCGATCGCCAGCGGCCGGGATCCGCTCACGACCCCGTCCCCTTCGGCGCCTTCGCAGCCTTCGCCACCTTCGGACGCGCCTTGCGGGGCGTCTTCGGTGCCTTGGGCGCCTTGGGGGGCAGGGAGCGCGCGTAGGCCAGGCCCATCGCCACCCAGTCGTCGAGGTCGCCGTCGCGTTCGGTGCCCTCCGGCTCGACGAACACCATCCCCCGCATCAGGCGACCGGTGAAGTCCATCGGGCGCGTGTGGGGACGACCGAGCGCGGTGTCCTGGTGGTCGACGCCGACGCGCACCATGATCTCGTCGCGGACCACGCCGCCGACCATGTGGCCGTTGACCATGAAGCAGACGCCGCCGAACATCTTCTTCTCCTCGAAGCCGCCCCGGGCCGACAGGGCGCGGCGGACGCGCTCGGCGAGGTCCTCGTCGTAGGCCATGCTCACCTCCCGCCGGAGGATAGCGCCGTTCACGCCCCTGGCGCGGGCCAGGTGACCGGGTGGGTCGGTCGGTAGCCCAACACCTCGGCCGCGCGGCGTCCGTCGAGCACGCCGTTGAAGTGGAGCAGGTGGCGGTTGACGTCGTAGCGGAAGCTCCGGTCGGAGACCGCCGCGCGCAGGCGGTAGAGCGGGCCGAGCAGGGGACCGGGGACGGGGAGCGCGTCGCGACCGGACAGGCGGATCGCCGACGACAGCGGCAGGACGTCGGCGCCGCCGATGTTGAACACCCCACCCGCGCCGTGCGTGACCGCGGCGCGCAGCGCGGCCACCGCGTCGGCCACCGACAGCACCTCGATCATCGGGTCGAAGCCCGCCGGACGCAGGCACACCCGTCCCGACAGGTAGTCCCAGAGCTGGGAGCCGACGTCGGGGGCCAGCAGCTCCGCGCAGCGCAGCACGGCCACCCGCACGCGCCCCGTCCCCATGTGCGCGCAGGCGGTCACGTCGGCCTCCACCCGGTCCCGCACCCACTGGGGCGCGCGCGGCGACAGCTCGAGCGGCGCGTCCTCGCGGAACACGTCGGCCTGGTCGGTGCGGTTCTTGTAGACGAGCACCGAGCTGCGGTGGACGAACGTGCGCACCGACGGCAGGTCGTCGGCGAGCCGCAGCATCAGCCGGGTGGCGTCGACGTGCAGGCGGTGGACCCGTCCCCCTTCCCGGCGCGCGTCGCGGTGGGCGGCGAGGTGGACCACCGCGGACACGCCCAGCCGCCGCACCGGCCCGAACAGCAGGCTGCGCACGTGGCGGGGTCGGGTGAGGTCGACGCGCTGGTAGTCCACGCCGGCGGGGAGCACGTCCGCAGCGAGCTCGTCGGCCTCGACGCCCACGCACAGCACCGGCCCGTCGTCGTGGGCGCGCAGGTCGGCGGCGAGCGCCGCGCCGAGGGGTGTGGTGGCGCCGCTGATCAGCACACCGCTCACGCGAACACCCCCGTGCGGGCGCGCAGCCCCTGGTGGATCAGCTGGTGGACGGCGGCGCGGCTCTGGGCCGCCACCTGGGCCACCACCTCCGGATCGTGGGCGTCGTCGGGCGACCAGCGCTCGGCGACGCGGATCGGCGGTCCGTACCAGAGGTGCAGGTGCACGGGCAGCGGCAGCGGCGAGGCCGGGATGGGCAGGAACGGCGCACCGAAGGCGTGCAGCCACGCCAGGCGACCGAGCTGGGGCAACTGCTCCTCGGCGCCGATCACCGCGAGCGGCACGATCGTGGCACCGTGACGCAGCGCGAGCTCGGCGTGACCGTGCGTCCACCGCTGCAGCTCGTAGCGCTTGTCCCACCCCTTGCCGATGCCGGCCGTGCCCTCGGGGAACACGACGATCACCTCGCCGTGGTCGAGCAGATCGTGGAAGTTCGCGCGGCTTCCGCCGATGGCGCCGGCGCGGGTGAACACCGTGTTGACCACCGGCATCCGGCCCACGAAGTAGTCGACGACGGCGCGCGGCACGCGCGGCACCGGGCTGCGGCGCAGGATGTCGGCGCAGATCATCAGCCCGTCGAGCGGCAGCGTGCCGGAGTGGTTGGCGACGACCACCACGGGGCCCGTGGTCGGCAGGTGCCCGATGCCGTGGGAGCTGACGCGGAACCAGTGGTGGTAGAGCACGTGCGACAGCGCCAGCCCGAACGCCAGCCCGCCCCGCGACATGCCGTAGGCGTCGTAGCCGTGGCCGAGGTCGCGCAGCGGCATCGCGTCGACCCGGGCGAGCTCGTCGACCGGCACGACCCAGCGGGCCACCGCGCGCCCATCGGGGAGCTTGGGCAGCCACGGGCCCGCGCCGCCGGTGAGGCGACGTCGGACACGGGACAGCAGGGAGGCGCGCGCGTCGGTCATGCCGGCACGGCCTGCACGGGCCGTACCAGCGCCCGCGCGCCTCACATGATGGCGTACTCGGGACCGTCGCCGCCCTTGGGCGGCACCCAGGTGATCACCTGGTAGGGGTCGCGGATGTCGCACGTCTTGCAGTGGACGCAGTTCGAGAAGTCGACGCGCATCTCCTGGCGGCCGGTCTCGGCGTTGTCGACCATGTTGTAGACCTGGGCCGGGCAGAAGCGCGTGCAGGGGTTGCCGTACTCCTCCTTGCACGTCGTGGCGCAGATCTCGGTGTCGACGATCTTGAGGTGGGCCGGCTGGTGCTCGTCGTGGGTGGTGCCCGACAGGTAGACGTCGGACAGCTTGTCGAGCAGGTAGGTGCCGTCGAACACGAGCTTGCTGTCGAGCTGGGGGCCGGCCGCGTAGTAGGTGCGCAGCTGCTGCATGTGCTCGTAGTCGGGCGTGAACGGCTTGATGTCGGCGCCCGGTCCGAAGAAGTACATCATGCCCGTCTTGATCATGCCGGAGAGGAAGCCGCCCTCGAAGTTGGCGTGCATGTTCTTGCTCATCTCCATCTCGGCGCGGACCCAGCTGCTGTCGAGCCGCTGCTTGTACAGCTCGAGCACGCTGGCGGTGGCCTCGCCGCGGCACATCGCCTCGAAGGCCGCCTCGGCCGCGAGCATCCCCGACTTCATCGACAGGTGGATGCCCTTGATGCGGAACGGGTTGAGGAAGCTGGCGCTGTCGCCCACGATCATCGCGCCGTCGGTGTAGAGCTTGGGGATGCTGCCCCAGCCGCCGATGGTGACCGTCTTGGCGCCGTACTTGACCACCTTGCCCTTGCCGAGGATGCCCTTGACGTAGGGGTGGGTCTTGAGCTTCTGGAGCAGCTCGTGGCAGTCCATGAGCGGGTCCTTGGCGTCGAGGGCGACCAGCAAGCCCAAGCACGCCTTGTCGCCCTCCATGCTGTAGAGGAACCAGCCGCCGAACGTCTTCATGTCGAGCGGGTAGCCCAGGCCGTGGATGGCGAAGCCCTCGGTGATCGTGCCCGGGGGCAGCTCGAAGACCTCCTTGCAGCCGATCTCGTAGGCCATCGGGTTGCTGTCGCGGTCGAGCTGGCGACGCTCGATGAGCTTGCGGGCCAGGTGGCCGCGGGGGCCCTCGCCCAGGATGGTGACCGGCGACGTCAGGTCCATGCCCGGCTCGAAGTTGTCGAGGGGCTCGCCGTCGTGGCCGATGCCCTTGTCGCCGGTGCGCACGCCGCGGACGGCGTCGCCGTCCCACAGCAGGTCGGCGCCGGCGAACTCGGGGAACACCATCACGCCCTTCTCCTCGGCGATCTCGCCGAGCCACGCGCACAGCCGGCCCAGGCTGACGATGGGCTTGCCGTGGTTGTTCATTTCGGGCGGCACCCACGGGGCCTTGATCGCGCCGCCGTTGGTGAGGAAGACCATGTCGTCGCGCGCGACGAAGCGCTCGACGGGGAAGTCGCTGCGCTCCCGCCAGTCGGGGATGAGCTCGTCCAGCGCCTTCGGATCGAGCACCGCGCCCGAGAGCTGGTGGGCGCCGATGCGCGAGCCCTTCTCGAGCAGCGCGATCGTGGGCTCCTCGAAGACCTCGCCCTCCTTCCGGCCCTCGGAGACGTCCTCGTTGTGCTTGGCGATCAGGTTCATGAGGTGGATCGCACCGGCCAGGTTGGCCGGGCCCGCACCCACGAACAGCACGTCGACGGGCATCTCCTCGCGTTCCATCACCACCTCCGGACGTGGCGCGTCGCCACGGTGGCCGCGTCCTAACCGCTCCGGGCGCGCTGCGAAGGTCGGTGGAACACGTTGCAGCGGGGGCGCGTTGCCCGCGGGGCGAGCGCCCGCTATCGGCCTGCGACCGAGGACATGCCGTGGCAACGAAGCGCGTGTGGTTCTGGCCGGTGCTGCTGGGCACCCTCGCCCTCGACCAGGCCACGAAGATGTGGGTGTTCCTGAACCTGCGGGAGCGCGTCGACCAGATCGACGTCATCCCCCACTGGCTCGGCATCATCCACGCGCAGAACCCGGCCGCGGCGTTCGGCTTCCTCGACGGCTTCGCCGGGCGCTACGTCGTGTTCGCCGTGTTCACCGTGCTCGCGGTGGGGATGTTGTTCGAGATGTACCGGCGCCTGCCGCGCACCGACACGCTGACGGCGTCGGCGCTGGCGCTGGTGCTCGGTGGGGTGGTCGGCAACGCGATCGACCGGGTCCACAAGCGCACCGTCACCGACTTCGTCCGCTTCTACACCGACGACCCCGCCACCAAGGCGTGGCTGCGCGAGCACGTCGGCATGACCGAGTGGCCCGCGTTCAACGTGGCCGACAGCACCTTGCTCGTCGGGGTGATCGCGCTGCTGCTGCTCACGCTGTTCCGCGAGGAGGACGACGCCCTCGCCGACGACGGCACCGGTCCCGGCCGGGGGCCGGACGCCACGGCCTGACGGCCGGGTTACGACGACCGACCGCGCGTCCCGTCGGGACGCACGCGCCACGCCACCGGCGCGCCTGGAGCCCTCCGTGTCCCGCAACGCCAAGCTGTTCTGGCTGATGTTCGCGATCTTCCTGGTGCTCGACCAGGCCAGCAAGATCTGGATCTACACGAACCTCGCCGAGGGCCCCGGCGGCGACGTCATCCAGGTGATCCCCGGCTGGTTCGATCTCGTCCACGCCGAGAACCCGGGCGCGGCCTTCAGCCTGCTGCGCACCTTCGAGTACCGCCACCTCGTGTTCCTCGCGTTCACGGTGGTGGCGATCTGGGTCATCTGGGACCAGTTCAAGCGACTGCGCGAGCACGACGCGTGGATGTCGCTCGCCCTGGGTCTCATCGCGTCCGGTGCGGTCGGCAACGCCATCGACCGCGTCTACAAGCGCACCGTCACCGACTTCCTGCGCCTGCACGTCGAGGCGCCGTCGTGGCGGCAGTGGCTGATCGACACGTTCGGCACCAACGAGTACCCGTCGTTCAACATCGCCGACAGCGCGCTGCTCGTGGGCGTGGCGATCTTCTTCTTCGCCAGCCTCGCCGCCGACCGCGCCGCCAAGGCGGACAAGGCCGGGAAGGCCGAGAAGGCCACGGCGTCCGAGCACCCGGTCACCACGGACTGACCGCGTGCACCCCTGGCTGCAGCTGTGGGGTGACGTCCGCATCTCGACGTACTTCGCGTGCATCGCCGCGGGGCTGTCGATCGCCACCTTCGTGCTGAGGCGGGAGGCCCGACGGGCCGGCCTGCGCACGCGGGACGTGTTCGACGTCGCGCTGCTGGTGATGCCGGCTGCGTTCCTCGGCGCGCGGCTGTTCGTGGCGTTCGAGTCGCCGCGCGCGTTCCTGGCCGACCCGTGGCTGCTGCTCGCCCCCGGCGTCGGCTTCGTGTTCTACGGCGCGTTCCTCGGCGGCGCGGGCAGCATGGTGGTGCTGTCGCTGCTCAAGGGGCTCGACCCCTGGCGGGTGCTGGGTGCGGTCGCACCGGCCGTGCCGATGGGCCAGGCGTTCGCGCGTCTGGGCTGCCTCGGCGCGGGGTGCTGTCACGGTCGTCCGGCCGACTGGCCCCTGGGCATCACCGTGCCGTGGAACGTGCGGTACCACACGGTCGGCGCCCTGCCCGAGCCGCTGCTGGCCGTCCCCCTCCACCCGTCGCCGCTGTACGAGTCGCTCGGCTGCATCGGCCTGTTCGTGGGCCTGACCTGGCTGCACCGTCGCGAGCGCTATCCGGGCGAGGCGTTCCTCGGCCTGCTGGTGGGCTACGGTGCGCTGCGCGCCTCCCTCGAGCCGTTCCGCGGCGACCTGGAGCGCGGCTTCTGGTTCGGCGACCACGTGTCGACGGCCCAGCTCACCTCGGCGATCGTCGTCGCCGTCGCCCTGCTCGTCCACCTCTACCGGAAGCGCACGTGCACCCCGTCCTGATCGACGTCGACGGCTTCGCGCTGCACACCTACGGGGCCCTGGGGGCCGCGGGCTTCCTCGTGCTGTGCGCGGTGTCGCTGCTGGAGGCCCGGCGCAAGGGCTGGGACACCGACAAGGTCGTCGACATCATCTTCTGGACCGCGTTGGCCGCCATCGCGGGCAGCCGGGTGCTGTTCTTCCTCCAGAACCCGGGCACGCTCACGAGCCCCGTCGACCTGATCAACCTGCGCACCGGCGGGCTCGTGTTCTACGGCGCGTTCGTCGCGCTGCCCGTGGGGCTCGCCGTCATCCACCGCACCGGGCTGCCGCTGCTCCCCGTGGCCGACATGTTCGCGCGCTCGCTGCCGCTGGCCCACGGCATCGCCCGGCTCGGCTGCTTCGGCGCCGGCTGCTGCTACGGCAGCCCCACCGACGTGCCCTGGGCGGTCACGTTCACCGACCCGCTGTCGGTGGCCCCGCACGACGTCGCCCTGCACCCCACCCAGCTGTACGAGGCCGCCGGGCTGTTCGCCCTGTTCTCGGCGTTGACCTGGTACGCGCCCCGCAAGCGCTTCGACGGCCAGATCCTGCTGCTCTACCTCGGGGGCTACGCGGCCCTGCGCTTCGCGGTGGAGTTCTTCCGCGGCGACCCCGACCGCTACTTCCTGATCGACCCGTGGCTGTCGACGTCGCAGGCGATCGCGGTGGGCTTTGCGGTGGTGGTGGCGGTGGCGTGGCCGGTGCTGGCCCGCCGACCGGCCGCGCCGACGGCGTGAGCGCGGGGAGCGTCCGCCAGCCCACGCCCTGCCGGTGCGACCACACCCGCCCGCTGCCGTCGAGCGCCACGGTGATCGTGCCGTGCAGGTCCGACCGGAGCAGCGGGATGCCGCGGGCGACGAGGCGTCCCACCACGACCGGATCGGGGTGACCGTAGCGGTTGCGCCGACCGGCCTGCGCCACCGCGAGCCCCGGGTGCAGCGCGTCGAGCCAGGCCGGATCCGACGACGTGCGGCTGCCGTGGTGGGCCAGCGCCAGCACGGCCACACCCCCGACGTCACCCGCGAGGCGCCGCTCCACCGCGTCGCCCACGTCGCCCGGGAGCACCACGCGGTCGTCGGCTGAGCCCAGCGCCAGCACCACCGACCCGTCGTTGCGCGGGCCGTCCGCACCGCCCGGCGGGGGCCACAGGCGATCCGGCGGCCCGAACACCACGGGGACGTCCCGGTGGGCCGCCACCGCGAGCAGTGCGTCGAGGTCGTCGTCGTCCGCCACGTACAGGACGTCGACGTCGATCGTGTCGAGCACGTCGACGATCCCGCCGGCGTGGTCGGCGTCGGCATGGGACGCCACGACGGCGTCCAGGTGGCGCACCCGCGCGCGCCGCAGCCACGCGGCCGCCCCGCTCCACGGGGTGCCGCCGTCCACCAGCCACACCTGCCCGTCCGCCCGCCGGACCAGCGCGCACGCGCCCTGGCCCACATCGGGGAACGTCACCGACGGCACCACCGGCGCAGGCCACGGCCGCCACAGCACCAGGGCCACGCCCACCGCCGACAGCAGCGGCCGCCGCGCGCCGACGAACAGGCCGCAGAGCAGGAGCGCGCCGAGCGGTCCCACCGCAGGGCGCCAGGGATCGACGTCGCACCACCCCAGCACCAGCAGGAACAGGCTCGTCGCCGGCTGGCCGAGGTCCGCGGCCCAGCCCGCGATGGGGTCCGGCGCCAACACCCCCGCGAACGCCAGCGGCACCAGCACGAACGCGGTGTAGGGCATCGCGAACACGTTGGCGACCGGGCCCAAGGGGGCGACCGCCTGGAACCACCACGCCGCCGCCGGCAGCGTGCCGACGGTGGCCGCGAGCGTGGCGATCAGGCCCTGGGCGAGCCACGCGAGCGGCCACGGCAGGTCGGGCGGCACCCGGCGGGCCATCGCGCGGCCCCAGGTGAGCAAGCCGGCCACGGCGCCGAACGACAGCTGGAACGACGGCCCGCCCACCGCCGCCGGATCGGCGACCAGCACGAGCGTCGCGACGAGCCCGAGCACCGACAGGCCCTTGAGCCGCCGCCCCGTCATCAGCGCACCCGACGCCAAGACCACCATCGTCGCCGCGCGCTGGGCGCTCACCGGTGCCCCCACGGCCCACGCGAACCCCACGGCCCCGGCGGCCCCGGCCACGTGCACCATCCGTCCGTCGACGCCCTCGGGCCGCACCAGCGTGACGAGCCCTCGCGGCACCGCGACGAGCCCGGCCAGCGCCGCGGCCACCAGCCCCACGTGGAAGCCCGAGATGGCGAGCAGGTGCGACGTGCCCGTGCGGCGCAGCACGGCCTGATCCTCGTCGGTGACCCCGCTGCGATCCCCGGTCGCCAGCGCACGCAGCAGGCCCGGCAGGCGCGGGTCGGGCGCCGGTGGTGTGGGCCCCGTCGCCCGCACCACCGACGCCGCGAGCTGGGTGCGCACGCGCGACCGCATGGCCGCCCGCACCGCGTCCGGACCCCCAGGAGGCCCACCCGCCTCCACCGGACGCGCGAGCCCGAACACGACGATCGTCTGTCCGGGCGACACCCGCGCACCCCACGGCAACAGCACGCGCACGCGCCCCGCCGTCGGGTGCCCCACGCCGCCCGGTGACGTCCACCAGGCGGCCTCCACATCCACCGCGCGCCCCAAGGGCGCCCCCACCACCACGCCCTGCAGCGCCATCGGACCCCGCAGCCGCGGTCCCTGCGGCACCGACGCGACCGCGAGCAGGCCGAGCCCGAGGCCGATGGCCAGCTCGGTCGCCCGCACCCCGCGCGCCTGGAGCCGCGCGAGCAGGAGCCGTGCGGCGAGCGCGACGAGCCCGACCGCGAGCGCCACCTCCACGTCGACGGGACACCACGGCCACGCCGTCACCCCGAGCACCACCCCGACCCCGACCCCCGCGAACCGGTCCACGCGCGCCTCCGGTGGACGCGAGGTCACGGGCCGTGCCAGCGACTGTGGGCGTTCGAGCGTCAGCAAGCGACGGACACCCGACGCCGGACGGGCAGGAGCGGGGCTTGCACCGGCGCGCTGCGTCCGACACCCCCCGTCCGACGGTGGTGGTGCCGTCGGGCTCGCGCTAACGGAGCGCCTCACCTGCGGAGGGTGGATGCCCCGTCGAACCTTCGCCCTCTGCCTCGCCGGCCTCGTGGGCGCTGCCAGGGCCCACGCCACCGAGCCGGAGGCCGCGTCCCCCGAGGCGACGGACACGCCCGCCGACGACGGCGACGCCCTCCCGCCTTCACCCCCGCCGCCGACGCTGGTCGACGCTGGTCGACGCCCCCGCCCGCTCGCGTTCCACCCCACCCCCGGCGACCTGTGGGGGGTGCAGATCCGCCGCGCGTCGTCGTCGGTGACCCAGGTGGACGGCGCGCCCGGCGACGACGACGGCAGCCAGACGGCCACCCACGAGCTCGTCGCCATCGTGCAGCCCGGCACGCCCGACCCGCGCGTCGCCCTGCGCATCGACCACGTCACGCTCGACGACGCCCCGATCGAGACGGTCGCGGCTGTCGAGAAGGCGGTCAAGCGCCTGGGTCACGCCCGCCTGGTGCTGACCGCCGACCCGCTGCAGCGCGGCGTGGTCGACGCGGTCGACGTCCCCGAAGACCTCGACGCCGTCGATCCCGTCGCGGTCGAGCTGTTCGGCGACGCCGGCTGGGCGCTCGGTCTGGTCACCGTCCCCCTGCCCGACGCCCCCGTGGGCCGCGGCGCCTCGTGGACGTGGACCCGGCCGGCCCTCGAGATGGGCGTGCCGGTCGATCAGGAGATGACGGCGACCCTCGTGCAGCGCAAGGGCGACCGGGTGGTGCTCGACCTGACGGTCGCGATGCGCGCCTCCGGCGACGCGGAGGGCATGCAGGTCACGCTCGACGCCGACGGCACGGGGCGCGTCTGGCTGGATCTGGCGCGGCCGCTCGTGTCGGCCGCGTCGCTGTCGCTGAACGGCGGTCTCGCCGGCGGCTGGACCGACGACGCGGGCGACCACACCCTGCAGGGCAGCTTCCACGTCGACCTCGCGGTGGCCTCCCGCGACGTCGGACAGCAGGTCGTCGTCCCCGGTCGATGAACCCGACGCGCACGGTTAGCTCTCCCGACCGTCCAGCCTCGACGACCCGGCCCCCCACGGACCCCGTCGCCCCGGCCATCCCCCCTCGTTCACGGAGGTTTCCATGCCCGCTCCGATCCGCGTCGCCGTCACCGGTGCCGCCGGCAACATCGGCTACGCGCTCATCTGGCGCATCGCGTCCGGCAGCTGCTTCGGCCCCGATCAGCCCGTCATCCTCTCGCTCCTCGAGATCACGCCGGTGCTGCCGCGGCTCGAGGGCACGGTGATGGAGCTGGTGGACTCCGCGTTCCCGCTCGTCCACGGCATCGAAGCCACCGACGACGCCAACGTCGCGTTCCACAACGCCGACGCCGTGTTCCTCGTGGGCTCCCGCCCCCGCAGCAAGGACATGGACCGCTCCGACCTCGTGGCCGCCAACGGCCCGATCTTCGTCGGTCAGGGCCAGGCGCTCAACCACGCCGCGCGCGACGTCAAGGTGCTCACGGTCGGCAACCCGTGCAACACCAACTGCCTGATCGCCAACGCCCACGCGCCCGACATCCCCTCCACGCAGTTCACCGCGATGACGCGCCTCGACCAGAACCGCGCCCACGGCATGCTCGCCGAGAAGGCCGGCACGCCGGTGGCCAACGTCCACGACGTGGTGGTCTGGGGCAACCACGGCCCCACGATGTACCCCGACGTCACGTGGGCCACGGTCAACGGCAAGAAGGTCTCCGAGTCCTACGACGCCGGCTGGCTGCGCGGCGAGTTCCTCGACACCGTCTCCGATCGCGGCCGCGCCGTGATCGCCGCCCGCGGTGCCTCGTCGGCGGCGTCCGCCGCCAGCTCCGCCGTCGACCACATGCGCGACTGGCACCTGGGCTCGGGCGAGCGCATCGTGTCGATGGGCGTGGTGTCGCAGGGCCAGTACGGCATCCCCGAGGGCCTGGTCTACTCCATGCCGTGCCGCACGAAGAACGGCCGCTGGGAGGTCGTCGAGGGTCTCCAGGTCGACGAGTTCGGCCGCAAGAAGATCCAGGAGAACATCGACGCGCTGCAGCAGGAGCGCGCCGCGGTCGCCGACCTCCTCGGCTGATCGCCACCGCCGCCTGGCCCGACACCGTGCGGGCCAGGACGCACCACGGGCCGGCTCCTCGTCGAGGAACCGGCCCGTGATCGCTCAGGGGGCGCATCCGCTCCGGCGATGCCCCCCGCTAGGGGAGAGGCGCCGCCCACGCGGGCGACGTCAGTGCTTGCTGGCCTTGGCGACGGCCTCGTCGGCCTCTTCGCGCGAGCGGCCGACGTAGCGGCTCCAGCCGAAGGCGAGGGCGATCACGCCCAGCACCGCGACGGCGGCCAGGCCCATCTCCCACATGTCGATCAGCGGGACCCACGCGAACAGGTCGGGGTTGGACACCAGGCTGATCTGGTAGGCCACGTAGCCGAAGAGCGACAGCGGGATGAACCACAGCGCCACCGTGAGGATGGCCTGATCGAACCCACGCGAGTCTTCATCACGGCGACGACGCGCCCGTTGCTGGCTGGACATCACGAGCCTCCTGAACCGAAGGGACCGGATCGACACCACGGGACGGACGCTCTTGCGTCGGCCGTGGGAGAGAACACGGTCGGAGGGAGGGGCCCGACCCTCCATCCGCCTGGATCGTACCCGAACGACGCCACCCTGTCACCGACTGTTCGAACTTCCCCTCAAGTCTTTTGCAGACCGTACGATAGGCCACGCCACCCGGTCGGGGGACCCCCGGTACCGAACGCGACCCAGGTGCACCGCCGACGATCGTCACCGCGAGATGCGTCGTTGTTCCGGCCGGATTCGCGACACTCGCATCCGGGTCACGGATACCGGTGTGAAACCGGCGCCGAGAGGTTTCACGCCTCGGACGGCGGACGCGCCACGTGACGAATCCGTCAGAGGTGTCCTGCGCGCAGGACACCCCTCTGCACCGACCCCTCAGATCCGGACGAGCGACGGGGCCCAGCCGTCGGGCACCGCGAGCCCGAGCAGGGCCACCAGCGAGCTGCCGACGCTCGCGATGCCCGCGCCGTGGGGCGCTGTGAGCGAGCGCGCACCCTCGGCATCGACCAGGATGCACGGCACCGGGGCGAGGGTGTGGCTGGTGCGGGGCACGGGCGTGCCGGCGTCGTCGCGCTGCACCTGGCCCTTCTTGTCGTGCTGCCACATCTCGTCGGCGTTGCCGTGGTCGGCGGTGACGATCATCACGCCGCCGGCCCGTCGCACGGCCTTCTCGAGCCGGGCCACCTGAAGGTCGACGCACGCCATCGCCACGCGGGTGGCCGCGAGGTTGCCGGTGTGGCCCACCATGTCGCCGTTGGCGAGGTTGAGCCGCACGTGGTCGTAGTCGCCCGACGCGATGGCCCCGATGCAGGCGTCGACGATCTCGGCGGCCTTCATCCACGGCGCCTCGTCGAAGGGCCGGTTGTCGCTGGGCACCTCGACGTAGGCCTCGAGGTCGGCGCACAGCCGCCCGCTGCGGTTGCCGTTGAAGAAGTAGGTGACGTGCCCGAACTTCTGCGTCTCGGAGCAGGCGAACGTGCGCTTGCCGGCCGCGCAGAGCACGTCGCCGACCGTGTGCTCGATGACCGGCGGCGCCACGAGGAAGTGCTCGGGCAGGGCCAGGTCGCCGTCGTACTGCATCATCCCGGCGAAGTAGACCTGCGGGACGCGGCCGCGGTCGAAGGCGTCGAAGCCGTCCTCGGTGAACGCCCGCGACAGCTCGATGGCCCGGTCGCCGCGGAAGTTGAACAGCAGCACCGTGTCGCCGTCCTCGATCGGACCCACGGGCGCGCCGTCGTCGCCGGTGACCACGAACGGGGGCACGTACTGGTCGGTGATCGCCGGGTCCTCGTAGGCTGCGCGGATCGCCGCGGACGCCGACGGGTAGGGCGCGGCCTGCCCGTGCACGTGGGCCTCCCACCCGCGCTGCACCATCGGCCAGTCGGCCTCGTACCGGTCCATCGTGATCGCCATCCGCCCGCCGCCCGAGGCGATGGACGCGTCGACGCCCTGCGCGGCGAGCGCTGCGAGCCTGGCCTCGAGCGGCGCCACCCAGGTGAGCGCCGTGCGCTCGCCCACGTCGCGGCCGTCGGTGAGCACGTGGACGCGCAGGCGGGTGACGCCGTCGTGGACCGCGCGGTCGATGAGCGCGTCGAGGTGGGCCACGTGGCTGTGGACGTTGCCGTCGCTGAGCAGGCCGATCAGGTGGAGCGTGCCCCCACCCACCAGCGCCTTCCACACGTCCGACGCCCACGCCGTGCCGGCCTCGAGCAGGGCGTGGTTGACCAGCTTGGCGCCCTGGTCGAACACGCGCCCGGCGCCGATCGCGTTGTGGCCGACCTCGGAGTTGCCCATGTCGTCGTCGGACGGCAGCCCGACCGCCGTGCCGTGGGCCCGCAGCGCCACGGTGGGGCACGTCTCCCGCAGGCGGTCGAGCGTGGGCGTGGGCGCCGTGGCGACGGCGTCGTCCTCGCCCCCCGTGCCGAGCCCCACGCCGTCGAGGATGCAGAGGACGACGGGGCCGCGCGGGGCAGGCAGCAGTTCGGTGGACATGGGCTCTCCGGCAGACCCGACCTGTGCCCCGATGGTCCGGTGACGTCCACCGTCGGACGCCGCGCCGCCGGGTTACCCGCCCGCCCGAGGTGACCCCCCGATGGTGCTCCTGCTGCTGCTCGCCGGCTGCTTCGTCGACCCGCCCGTGGTCGACGCGATCACGCCGTCCGTGCTGATGCCCGGGGACGAGGTCACGCTCACCGGCAGCGCGTTCGGCACCGATCTCGTCGTCACCCTGGAGGACGGCGCGCGCAGCGTCGTGCTGCCGGTCAACGTCGAGGCGGAGGTGCGCGCGGTGGGCGTGGTCGCCGACGACGTCCCCCCCGGCCACTACGTCGTCCACGTCCGCCGCGACGACCACCCGGCGGTCCACACCCCCGCGCTCGAGGTGTGGACGGCCGACGCCGAGCCGCCGTGCCGCAAGCGCTACAGCCTGTCCACCGAGACGTCCCGCACCCAGCGCAAGGTGGCGTTCCTCCGCACGTTCACCGACCGACCGCCCACGCGTCAGGTCTACTTCGGCGACGACCTCGTCTCGCTGGAGCACACGGCCACGCCGCTGCCCGACGGCGCCACCTGCTCGGCGATCTGGCTGCACACCGCCGACGGTGGGCGCTGGCTCCTGGCCGACGACGACGCGGTCGACCTGTCGGAGCGTGCCGCCGCCCTCGCGGGCGTGCTCGGCATCCCGCTCGGCTGAGCGCACCCCCGCGCATCCCCGTCAGCCCTTCTTCTTCGGCGCGTCGTCGAAGGCACCGCGCAGGCTGATCCCGATGCGATGGACGTAGCCGCTGTAGCGCCCGTTCATCTGCGGGAAGAACAGGCGGTCCTCCTTGCGGTCGGCCGTGGCCACGGTGACGCCGAACTGGCTGTCGGTCTCCACGCGCGGCACGTACACGTCCTCCTGGAACGACAGACCCACGAACACCGGCACCTTGCGCGACACCCGCACGTCGGCGCCCGCCATCAGCTTGACGTCGTCGAAGTCGACCGTGTTCGGCGACAGCAGGCCCGGCATCGACGCGGCGCGGTCGAAGACCACCCGACCGATCACGGTGACGAGGTCGTGCACGGCGAAGCGGCCGTGGACACCCAGCCAGAAGCTGTCCTGGTTGCCGCGCGCCCAGTCGCGATCGAGGGCGAGCAGCTTGCTCGTGGCGGCGTCGATGGTGGTGTTGGTGCTCTGCAGGTCGCGCGTGACGATGCCGAAGTCGTGGTACATGCTCCACCGCACCCAGCCGCCCATCAGCTCCAGGCGCACGCGGTCGGTGACGTCGGCGCGCACGCTGGCCTGCACCCGCATCGGGTAGCTGTAGGTGTTGGCGCCGTAGCCCTCGAGGTGGGCGCCCACGCCGTCGGTGGTGCACAGGCCCCGCAGCGTGGCCGCTCCGCGCAGCAGCGCGTCCTCGGCGGGCGGGCAGCCGAAGTCGAGGATCGCGGTGCCCTCGTGCTTGAGCTCGTTGACGCCGGAGAAGAACCCGGCCGACAGGAGCACGCGCGGGTGCAGCCGCACGAAGAAGCCCGCCTGCAGCGCACCGGAGTGGCCGACGAGCCCGGTGAGCTCGGTGCGCACGAGGTAGCCGCGCTCCTCCAGCTTGTCGTCGGTGCACTGATCCGCGGGACACGGGACGCCGACCTGATCCTCGAAGGCGTCCGCGAGGTCGGGCAGGAACGCGGTGTCGGTGACGCTGTTGTAGACGCCGTTGACGTAGGTGCCGGCGATGCCGATGCCGACGCGATCGGCGATGGTGAACGACAGCCCGAGGCTGACGTGCAGGGCCTGGAGCCGGGCGGACCGCAGGTGGGTGCTGGTGGGTCCGGGGTCCGTCGTGGTGGCGCCCTGCTTGGCGTAGGGCACGTAGACGGCGGCGCCGATCCCCAGGCCGGGCACGCCCGCGTCGGTGACGAAGCCCGCGAACGGGATCGCGGTGGTGACGCGGAACTGGTCGAGGCCGCCGTTGTAGGGATCGTCGCGGTCGACGTTGACGCCACCGACAATCGGGGCCACCTCGACGAGGAACGAGGTGCCGGAGCCGTCCGACATCATCGCCGGGTTCCACCACACCGCGGTGGGGCCGCTGCTCGCGGGCGTGCCGTGCATGCCGCCCACCTCGAGCAGGTCGAGACCACCGGCCGCGGCCGGTCCGCCCACCGCCAGGCAGGCCAGCAGGCCCACCCACGCGCCACGTTGTCGCATCGCCCCTCCCGCGGGTGCGGGTCGCACCCCTCTCCTGCCTACCTCAGGCGGGGCCGGGTCCGGCGGATGACGCGCCGTTCAGTACCAGATCGGCCACTTCACCACGCGGGGCGCCCCGTCGGGCAGGGCCTGGAACACGGCGTCGGACAGCGCGGCCTGCACACACGGCACCATGTGGCGGAAGCGCTCGGGCTCCCGGGCCTCGAAGGCCACCTCGGTGACGTGGCCGAGGCCGTCGTCGCCAGGCGTGAGGGTGAGCACGGTGACCACGTGGTCCTCGCCGCGGCGCAGCTCGGGGCCGTACCACTGCGCGCAGACGGACAGGGCGTCCTTGCGCGCGTCGAAGGCGACCTCGGCCCCGACGACGTCGGCGGGCAGCGGCTTGTCGGAGGACGGCAGCGCCGGGCGCGCGAGCGGCGGCTTCGGGCGCTTGATCGGCGGCTCGTACACCCGCGGCGGCGGCTTGGGCGCCTCGGTGGCCCCGCCCGACAGCACCTTCTCCCACGTCAGCGGCTCGGGCGCGGCCTCGGCCACGGGCGCAGGGGACGGCCCGGCCGCGGCCGGGGACGCGCCGGTGGGGACCTCGTCGGCCACCCCATCCGAGGCAGCGACGGCGACTGCCGCGGCGGGTGTCGCAGCGCGCACGGGTGCGTCGAGCGCGTCGCCCGTGTCGGGGGACGTGCCCACCACCACGAGCGCGCCGACCACGGCGCTCCCGGCGGCGATCGCACCGATGAGCCACTGTCGCTGCATGCCGTGGGCGCGCTCCGACGTCAGGGGGTCCGTCGAACGTAGCACGGCCTCCACAAGGCGCGTCCCGTCCGCCGTCAGATGACCATCACCTCGGCGTGCCCGAACGAACGCCCGATGGCGAACTCGGCGAGCGAGACCTCCCCGACGGGCAGCGTCACCGAGGGCAGGTCGCGCCCCGCGTCGGCCAGGGCCCGGGCGACGGCGGCGGTGAACGGCCCGAACATTGCGCCGTGACCGGAGAAGCCCGCCAGCCGCACGAGGTTGGACAGCTGACGGTCGTAGGCGAGGAACGGGTTGTGGTCGGGCGTGACCCCGTAGAACCCGCTGGTGGTGGCCACGACGCCGTCGAACTCGCCGATGAGCGGCACCACCTCGGCCATGTGGGACCACGCCTCGAACGGCACGGCGTCGATGCCGCCGTCGTGGGCGTAGGTGGGCTCGATCGTGTCCTGGTCTTCGGGCTGGAACGCCGGCTGGGGCGTGCCCCCGTGGGCCCAGCCCATCAGCAGCGTGTCGGGGTTCTCGGGGCGGCCGTACACCCCGGACGGCGAGATCACCATCGGCATGTGCATGAGCGCCTCGCCGGTCATCCCCCCCGCGCGCCGCACGAACCACAGGTAGCGCTTGATGGGGTCGATCGGCAGCACCTCGGCACCCAGCGCCGTGGCCAGGCGCCCGCTCCACGCGTTCGTGCAGTCGAGGAACAGGTCGCCCGCGTAGCTGCGCCCGCCCGCGTGCACGGTGACGAGACGATCGCCATCGCGCGTGGCGCCGTCGACCTGGGCGTGCTGCACGAGGCGCCCACCGAGCTCCCGCACCCGCCGCGCGCCCTCCTGGTAGACCACCTCGGGGTGGAGGAAGCCGTCGCTCGGGCACCACGTGCCGCCGAGCACCTGGTGGGGCTCGACCCACGGGAAGGCGGCGACGACCGCGTCGTGGTCGAGCACCTCGACGTCGTGCAGCCCGGCGTCGCGCTGGACGGCGGCCCGCTCCTGCGCCGCGTCCCACGCGGCGACGTCCGCGTGCAGGAACAGGTAGCCCACCTGCTCGATCACCTTGCAGCCCGACTCCTCGGCGAAGGCCTTGTAGAAGTCGACGGCGTGGCGCATGCCGCGCACGGTGGCGACGGTGCTGAACTGCTGGCGGATGCCGGCCGCCGTGCGGCTCGACGAGCCGGCCCCGATGTGCATCCCCTCGAGCAGCGTGACGGCCCAGCCGTCGCGCAGCAGCTCGCGCGCGACGAGCACACCGCTGATCCCGCCTCCGATCACCACCGCCGTGCGCTCGGCCACCGACCCTCCGCGCTGCCCGATCCGGTAGCCCGAGGCGCGCGCGCCGTCCGCTACCGCGGGAAGGCGTCGGCCACGCCGCCGTCGACCGGCAGGCTCGCCCCGGTGGTGGGCGTCTGCCCGCTCGCGAAGAACACCACCGCCCGACCGACGTCGTCGCCCGAGATGGTGGTCTTGAGCAGGTTGCGCTGCCGGTAGTGCTCCTGCAGCTCGGACGGGTCGAGGCCCTTGGAACGCGCGCGGTCGGGACCCACCGCCGCCCACAGGCCGCTCGGCACGCCGTCGGTGTCGAACACGGCGTCGGGGTTGACCATGTTGACGCGCACCCCTGCCGGCGCGAGCTCGAGCGCGGCCACCTTGCACAGCTGGTGGGCAGCGGCCTTGCTGGCGCTGTAGGCGCCGAAGCGCGCGCCCGGGCCGAACACGTTCTTCGTGGACACGAGCACGATGTCGCCGCCGGTGCCCTGGCGGACCAGCTGGCGGCCGGCCTCGCGCACCGTGAGGAACGTGCCGGTGGCGTTGACCTCCATCACGCGCCGGAACGCGTCGTCGTCGAGGTCGACGATCGCGTCGACCAGCGCCACGCCGGCGTTCGGCACCACGATGTCGACCCCACCGTAGGCGGCCGCGACGGCCTGGAACGCCTCGGCGACCGAGGCAGCGATCGTGACGTCCATGACCACCGTGCGCACGTCGGCGCCGGCACCCAGCACCTTGGCAGCGCGCGCGAGCGCCGCCTCGTCGCGGTCGGCGAGCACCACGCACGCCCCGGCGGCGCGCAGCTGCTTGGCCACGCCCACACCGATGGCACCGGCCCCGCCGGTGACCACCGCCACGCGCCCGGCCAGCGGCTTCTTCGTGCCCTTGCCCAGCTTGGCCTGCTCCAGCGACCAGTACTCGACCTCGAACAGGTCGGTGGTGGGCAGGCCCTCGAACGCGCCGAGGCCCTCACAGCCCTCCTTCACCGCCAGCGTGTGCTCGGTGATGTCGAGGCAGATCCGTGCTGCCTTCGGGCTGTCGCCGACGCCGAACACGCCGACGCCCGGCACCAGCAGCACGCGCGGCGTGGTGTCGAGCTTGCGGTAGGCGCCGCCTGCGGCGTGGGCGTCGAAGTAGGCGTCGTAGGCCGCGCGGTAGGCCCCGATCGCGGCGTCGACGGCGTCCTGGAGCGCGGCGTCGTCGTCGCCGTCGGGCAGGCGCACCACGCAGCCGAGGTGCTTCGTGCGGATCACGTGGTCGGGCGTGAGCGGGCCGGCCGCCACCCAGGCGTCGAGGCGTGGGTCGTCGACCTGGCCGAGCAGCGCGGGCGTGGCCCGGTGACCGAGGATCCACCGGTTGCCGTCGGCCGACAGGGCCCGGCGGAGCAGCGGCGCCACCTGGCCCGCGCGCTGGTGGGCGGCGGCCACGCGCGCGGCGTCGGCGGGCACCGACGGCGTCGGCGGGTGCGCGGCGAGGAAGGCCTCGGCCTTCGACACCAGCGCGATGTGGTGCTCGTAGGCCTCGCGCGCCGTCTCGCCCCACGTGAACAGGCCGTGCTGCATCAGCACCATCGCCACGCAGTCGGGCTGGGCGTCGAAGCAGGCGGCGGCGAGCCGCGCGAGGTCGAAGCCCGGCTTGACGTAGGGCACGATGCAGAGGCCGTCGCCCAGCGCCTGGCGGACGTAGGCCTCGCCCTCGGGGTGGTTCGTGAGCGCCAGGATCGCGTCGGCGTGGGTGTGGTCGACGAAGCGGGCCGGGAAGAACGCGTGCAGCAGCGTCTCGATGCTCGGGTTGGGCGAGGCGGCATCGAACATGTGGGTGCGCTGCTCGTTGACCATCGCCTCGTCGGTGAGCTGTTCGAGGCGCACCACGCGGCGCATGTGGGCGCAGTCGACGGCGGGAAAGCCCTGGGGCTCGATCGACGCGAGGTCCCAGCCCGAGCCCTTGATGTACAGGGCCTCGACGGTGTCGCCGAGGAGCGTGGTGACGGGCGCCTTGACGCTGGTGTTGCCCCCGCCGTGGAGCACCAGCGCGTCGTCGGCGCCGATCAGGCGGCTGCTGTAGACGCGCAGGGCCAGCGCCTCCCCCCAGCGGGGCGCGTAGCGGTCGAGGTAGGCCTGGGCGTCGGCGTCGTTCCAGCGGCTCTGCATGGGGGCGTCCTCTCCCGGCGGCGGGGTGGGGGCGCCCCCTCCCCCGCGGGGAGACGGTGGCGCCCTACTGGCAGGCTTCGCAGTCCGGCCCGGACATGTACCCGAGCGCGCACAGCTTGACGATCTCGGCGCAGTCGAGCTGGACGTCGCCGCCCTCGACCGCCTGGGCCTTGGCGCCGGACGTGATGTCGAGCAGCTCCTGCGACAGGTCGGCCTCGGGCGGGCCGCTCGCGTCGTCGGCGCAGGGATCGTAGTCGGTGCCGGCCAGGTTCTTCTGCTCGCCACCGTCGGTGACCACGTCGAACAGCGCGGTGGTGGGCAGGCCGCGGGGGTTGCCCTCGTTGGCCTCGATCAGCTTGAGGCCGCCCTTGCGGATCGCGTTGACCACGTTGCCCTCGAAGTCCTCCTCCGACACGACCACGCGGCCCTTCGGCGCGTAGGGGTCGCAGGCACCCGCGGGGGCCTCCAGCTCGGCGACGACGGCCTCGGCCTCGCGCACCGCCACCTGGGTGTCCTCGTCGGCCTCGCCTGCGTCGACCGCCGGCTTCGTGTCGGCGAGGAGCGCCTTGGCGGCGTCGAGACGCTGGGCGTCGACACGGGCCTGGCGGTCGGCCTCGAACACGTCGGCGAGCAGGTCGCTGCCCTGCCAGCCCTCGCCCGGCTCCAGCCCGAGGGCCGCGGCGATCGTGGGGGCGATGTCGATGTTGCGCGACTGCCAGTCGACCCGCGTGCCGGCGAACAGGTTGCCCGGCATCTTCACGATGAGCGGGACGTGGATCTGCTCGTCGTACAGCGTGGTGCCGTGCCAGAAGCCGCCGTGCTCGGCGAACTCCTCGCCGTGGTCGGCCGTCATCACGATCATCAGGTTGTCGTAGAGGCCCTGGGCCTTGAGCCAGTCGAAGAAGTCGGCCAGCTTGCGGTCCATGTGGCGGATCTCGTCGGTGTAGACCTGCTGCAGGTAGTCGGCCTGCGACGGATCGGGGCTCTCGACCTCGGCGCGCGCGAAGCCGACGCCGTTGAACTCGGCGTCGCCCTTGCCCATCAGGTAGGGGTGCTCGAAGTAGGGGTCGTGGGGCTCCATCAGGTGGACGCCCAGGAACCAGCGGCTGTCGCGGTTGGCGTCGATGAAGCCCTTGGCGTCGCCCAGCACCACCTCGGCGGGCTGGTAGAAGGTGGCGACCTCCTTGGCCCCGCCCATGCGCTCGTGGACCTTGTGGACCACCTTGTAGAACGTCAGCGAGAACACGCTCTCGGTGGCGCCGAACGGGTAGGCCGGCGACTCGTAGAGGAACGTGTCGTAGCCCTGGTCGAAGTTGAACGTGCTGGACACGTTGATGTTGTTGGCGAGGTTGGCCGTCGTGACGCCCGCGTCCTGGAGCACCTCGGACAGCAGCACCAGATCGTCGGGCATCATCGACGCCTTCTTGTCGGTGTTGTGCGACGACGGGATGCGCGACGACCAGATCGCGGCGAACGACGACCGGGTCCACGAGGCGGCGGCGAAGTTGTCCTCGAAGACGATGCTGTCGGCCGCGTAGGCGTCGATGACCGGCGTGGGATCGCCCGCGCGGCCGTAGGTGCCGAGGTGGTCGGCGCGCAGCGTGTCGACGGCGATCACGAGCACGTTGGGCTTGTTCGCCAGCGCCGCGGGCACGGGCTTGCCGTGGGCCCAGCCGGTGCGCGGGTCGGCGCCGGTGGGCACGAACGACACGCCGTACAGGGCGAACGCGACCACGAGCCACACGCCCAGCACGCCCGGGCCCTTGAGCAGGAACTTGAGCGGGCCCCGCATGAGCCACACGCCCGCCGTGAGCTCGAGCACGGCGTAGACGCCGACGAGCCCGAGGATGGCGAGCTTGCCCGTGGTGGGCACGCCGGCCTCGGCGTAGACCACCTTGTTGGCCAGGTACATCAGGATGAACAGGAGCATCGGCGCCACGGCGCCCACCGACCCGAAGCTGAACGAGATCGCCTCGGCGCGCCGCTCCTCGAACGAGAACCAGCGGTTGAACACGGTGAGCACCAGCCCCGCGCCGATGCCCAGCGGCAGGCCGATCAGCCCGTAGAGCACCCACGCGTAGGCGGGCGACAGCAGATCGGGCGCCCCCTGGCTGGCGAGCAGGTAGACGGCCTCGACGAGGCCGAGCGTGGAGGCACCGACGAGCGCGCCGGCCGCGCCCTGGATGACGTTCCTGAACAGGTTCACCCTGGACTCCGTGGGAAGGACGACGGCGCATAACGGAGGCGGTCGGTGCCAGCCACGCGCCCGCGCCCCCGGCGCCCGCGCCGGCCGGTCCCGTGCCCGCGATCGATCCGGCGGATCTGCGCATCGCCTGCGACGGCCGCCGTCGTACGGTCCCTCCGTGACGCCCGAGACCGCCACCGCCGACGCCCCGCGCCGTCCGCCGCGCGTCCAGGTCGCTGTCGACCCGGCCGACGACGGCGACGTCGTCTGGGTCCACGCCCCGTGGGAGGTCCCGCTCCCGCCGCGGGCCCGCGACGTCTGGGCCGCGCTGCGCGACGTCACCCCCGTCGCCCCGCACGCGGCCGACCTGCCGCTGGCGCTCGCGCTGCGCACCCGCGGCCTGACCGCCTCGCCGCACCGCGAGGTGCAGGTGCCGCTCGTCTACGGCGTGCTCGGCGTGGTCGAGCGCCACGTCGCGGTGCACGGCCTCGACCGCGACGCCGGCCTCGCCGTGGTCGCCGTCACCTCGGTCGACGAGGCCGCGCGCGCCGTGCTCGACGCCCTGGCGGCGCCGCCGGTCCGCGGGCTGGTGCTGACCGTCGCAGGCGGCCGACGACGCGGTCCACGGGCTGCGTGCTTCGACGACCTCGTCACGTGGCTGGACGCCCTGCTCGCGCCGCGACGGCTGGCCTTGCCGCCCGACGGCGTCACGATCGTGGGCTGGTAGCGCCGCGCGGCGGCCCTACTCCTCGAACGTGCCTTCGCCGCGGGCGACGATCTGGTCGCCCTGACCGAGGCGGCCGTCGCCGTCGAGGTCGAGGCAGAGCTCGGACTTCGTGGCCACGTCGGCGGCGACGGGGAGCAGCTTCGCGTCGTCGGCGCCGAGCACCACGTGGCCGCCACCGGTGAGCCCCAGGGCCTCGGCCGACAGCCAGCCGTCGGGGCCGAGCATGAAGACGAGCGGGTGGGCGGTGGTGGTGAAGCCCATCGTGGCGCTCACGTCGACGCGGTCGACGTCGAGGGCCAGCGAGAAGGTGGTGCCGTCGGCGGACGACCCTTCGACCACCAGCGGCTCGGCCAGCTCCAGGCGCAGGCCGCAGAGCGTGGTGCCGGGCAGGTCGAGCGGCGTGCCGCCGACCGCGGAGGCGGCGACCGGGCCGTAGAGCGCGGTGACGCTGCCGTCGCAGCCGATGGCGCTGACGGCCGCCAGGTGCACCATGCTGGACAGCGCGGTGACGTCGCTCTGGGGCTGGATGCGCAGCGTGACGCCCTGGCCGGGATTGCCGACCGCGATGCCCTCGCGCGGGCCGTCGTAGCAGCCGGACAGGACCGACAGCGACGCGGCGACGACGGCGAAGAGGGGGCGGTGGGACATGGTCAGGCCTCGCTACGCGAGTTCGACAGGGGCACGAACTGCAGGTTGATCTGGTATACCCTATCGGCTGGCGCCTCAGCACTGTCGCACAGATCGAGCAGGCGTGCCTGCATCCGATTGAGCTCCTGCTTGACCTGGGGCACCAGCTCCGCGGGCACGGCCACCGTGACGCCGAGCAGGTGGCGCTCCTCGGCGGGGAAGGCGGCGACGCTCTCGAGCGCGCGCGTGGCCATCTGGCGGTGGTAGTTGCACACGGCGAGGTGCTCGACCTCGCGCGGCGTGACCACGCTGACGTTGGCGGGGCGCAGGCGGCCGCCCTCGTCGCGCGCGAGCAGGCCCAGCAGCTGCAGCGACGCGAGCGCCTCGCGGGCGACGTCCTCGGAGACCACCGGGCGCAGCGCCGCGGCGATCCAGGCCGGATCGTCGGAGAAGTCGTCGCGGGCCGCGAGCTGATGGATCGCGGGCATCACCCACTGGGACAGGAAGCGGACGGCCTCCCCGTCGAGCTGGCGTGCGCTGCGGAAGCGCCGCTCCGCCGAGATCAGCGCCCACGCCTCGTTGCGCTCGTCGTCGGTGGCGGCCTGGTCGAGCGCGACCAGGGCACGGAAGAACGCGCGCTCCTCGGGGTCGAGCTCCATGGCGCGCGCGAACGACTCGGTGCTCTCGGGCGACAGGTTGCGCGTGCCCGACATCACGTTGATGAGCGCGCTCGACGACGTGAACCCCGCGAGGCCCAGGAAGTGGCGGTGGGTGAACCGCTTGTCGGATCGCTTGCGGGCCTCGAACCAGTCGCGAATGAACGCGCGGTAGTCGAGGTAGGTGAACAGGTCGACGGGCGTGGGCTGGTTCGGCACGGCCCGAGGCTAACACGCCGACGGGCACCGTCCCCCGCCCGGTTGCGAGCCGCCCCAAGTCCGTCCGGTCGGTGCCGATGAAGCCGACACGGAGGACCGATCCATGCCCCACCCGCTGCGCGCGTCCCTGCTGCTGACCCTCGGCCTGCTGGCCGGCACGGCCCACGCCGGGACCATCGACCTGCAGCTGTCGGGCGTCGACACGGAGGTGCCGTCGACGATGAAGTTCGAGGTCCGGTCGGCCATCACCCGCATGCACGCCTGGTACGGCGACCAGCTCGGCCTGACGTTCCCGCCGCGCGTGGTGGTGCAGGTGCGGCTCATCGCCAACCGGGCGACCTACGACGCCCTCGCCCGCAACTACGTCCACGAGACGTCGGTGGGCTTCTTCGCCCCCGAGGCGGGCGGCGTGATGTGGGCCCAGCCCACCCAGGCCGCCACCGAGGGCACGCTCGTGCACGAGACCAGCCACTACCTGCTCGACGAGGCCGGCGTGCGCCCGCCCAAGTGGGTCAACGAGGGCCTGGCCGAGGTGTTCGAGCGCTTCCGGGTGGCGGGCAACGCCGTCTACGTCGACCCCGATCCGCGCGTGCTCGCCTGGCTGCGCGGCGGCGGCGGCATGTCCGTCGAGCGCCTGCTGCGGATGGGAGACGGCGACTGGGGCGGCCTCGCCGATGGTCCCCTCGGGCGCGCGCCGCACTCGAACGGCTACGCCCTGGTGGCGTTCCTCGTCACGAGCCCCGCGGGCAAGCGGACGCTGGCCGAGATCATCCGACGCTACGACGGCAGCCGCAGCACCGCCGAGGTGGTCGCCGCCGTCGAGGACACCTGGCGCGGCGGGGTCCGCCAGCTCGAACTCGACTGGCGCGCGTGGTGGTCCGGTCGGCCGGCTCCGGTGCAGCTGCCCGTGGCCACCGGCGCCGAGCGGGTGGTGGAGGCCAGCGCCGACGCCGCCGATCCGTGCCCGGGTGGGATCATGATCCGCCGCGGCAGCGAGACCGTCTGCTCCAACTGACGGGCGGCTACTCGCCGGCGAGCCGGGCCCGGTTGCGGTCGATGACCGCCTGCACGAGCTCGGAGTCCTCGTAGTAGGCGCCGGCGAACAGGTTCATGTTCGCCGAGCCGTCGTGGGCCGCGATCATCCGCGTGGCGAAGTCGCCCGCGAAGCCGAACGCCACCTGCGCATCGGCCAGCGACGGGTAGTCGAGCACGTAGCCAGCCTGCTCCAGCGCGTCGTCGGTGCCGTCGAGCGAGAACACGAGGTCGTTCTGCAGGAACGCGGTGGGGTCGCGGCTGTCGACGGTGGCGGCGAGCCGGGCGTCGACGCCGTCGGGAGAGGTGGTGAGGGACCACTGCCGTTCGAAGCGGAAGTCCGACATCGGGCAGTCGCCCCGCGCGTCGAACACGGCGCGCAGGTCGCCGGAGGCACCCCACACCAGCGTGCGTCCGCTCGCCACGACCTCACCGTAGGTGGCCGCTGCCGCGAGACCTTCCCCGTCCCACAGCAGGTCGCACACCGAGCGTCCGCCGGCGCGGGGCGCGGCGAGCAGGTCGGCGAAGTCCGGCCAGCGGGCGGCCTCCAGGTCGACGCCGAACGTCACGATCACGGGCTCCGTGGGGTGGTCGACGGCGAAGGCGACCAGGGCGTCGAGCACCTCGGTGACCGGCACGCCGTAGATGCTGTGCCAGGTCGTGATCACGCCGTCCTTGTCGGTGACGTTGATCTCGACGGCGCGGATGCCGTCGACGAGCTGCGCGCCGATCGACCGCGTCTGCATCTTCGACCAGTCGACGATGCGCTGGCGGCTGACCTCGGCCTCCGGATCGGGATCGAGCGTGTCCCAGAGCAGCTTGACCGCGGACGGGGCGTGCGGCGAGATGCCGTGCTCGGCCGCGCAGGCGTAGGAGCTGGCGTTGAACGCGCCGGGCAGCAGCATCCGCCCGAGCGCGACGTCGGGGGCGTCGGCGAAGACGTCACCCATCCACGAGGCGGTGGCCGGCTCGGGCACGTCGGTGTCGCTGTCGACGGCGACGTCGTCGGGCGCGGCGGCGCAGGCGGACACGAGCAGGACCAGGCACAGACCGCGCGGCATGGGTGCTCCGGGTGGTCGCCCTCCCTATCACCGGAGGCCAGGGTGGGTGCGCAGCGTCGTGCACGCCGCCACGACGCCGACGCGGCGACCACGCTCAGGGCGGCGCACACGGCCCGCGACGGCCCGACGCCATCGCGAGGCGCTCGTCCTCCCACACCACCGGGACCTGTCGGGTGACCTCGTCCAGCACGGCGCACCAGGGCGCGACGAGCACGTCGGTGTCGAGCGCCAGCGCCGACCCCGTGGCGGTCAGCGCGAGCAGCGCCCCGTCCGCCACCACCAGCCGGACGACGGCGCCGTCGAGCTTGCCGCCCAGCAGACGCGCACCCGTCCGCGTCGACCAGATGCCCACCTCGCCGTCCCCGAACCCCAGGGCCACACCGTCCGCACCGTAGGGCACGGCCTGCGTGACGGCGGACGAGGTCGCGGTGCGCAGCGACGGTCCGCCCTCGCACAGCACCTGCCCGTCGTCGAAGCCCGCACAGAGCGCGGACCCGACGTGCACGGCCACCGTCGCGTCCGGGGAGACGCGCACCGCAGGCAGCTCCGACGTGGGGGCGGTCCACGCGCGCAGGTGGTCCCCGTCGAGGGCGAACACCGTCGACCCCAGCCGCCACGCGCCGCGCGCCGGGGCGAGGGCGACCGAGGCGCCTCCGGGGCCCACCCAGGTCAGGCCGGTCGGGTCGAGCACCGCGCAGCCCGTCCCCAGCAGCGCGACGTCGGTGGCGCCAGGTCGCTGTGCCAGGACCGAGGCGGCCCCACCGTCCGGTCCGCCGCGCGCCACGGCGCCGTCCACCGAGAGCAGGCAGGCCGCCGCGCCGTCGAGATCCGCGCGGTAGCCGTCCCCCGCAAGGCTGCCCGCGTCCGAAGGCAGTGGCGGACCGGCGCCCAGCGCCTCCCACCCGCGGTGGGTGAGCGCACGCGGCGGGTCGGCCGTCAGCGCGATCCCGCGCCACTGCGGGCGCCCGGTCGCCGTCTCCCACGCCGACACGGTGCCGCCGCGGGAGGCGCCGTACACGGTGCCGCCGTCCGGGGAGAAAGCCACGGCGTCGACGGGCAGGCCAGGCGTGAGGAGCGACCGCTCGGCGCCGGCGTCGAGGTCGCGGAGCAGGAGGCGTCCGCCCGCCGCGGGGTAGGCCAGCCACTGCCCCGACGGCGACAGGGCGATGCGCCCGTCGGTGGTCGCGGGCAGGGTGACGGGCGGGGTGGACACCCGGACCCGATCGTCGAAGCCGGCAGCGGCGACCCGTCCACCGCCCAGGCCGAGGGAGTGGGGAGGCGACGTGTGGTGCAGCACGGCCGGGCCGAGCTGACCCGCGGGGGTCCACGGCGCCACGCGTCCGTCGGTGAGGGCCACCCACGTGGTGCCGTCGGACGCCCGCCGCAGGTCGTAGGCCTCGCTCCCCAGCGAAAACTCGGACGCCGTCGCCGGCACGCCGTCCACCCACACCGTGTCGCGCAGCGTCCCCGACCACGTCAGCGCGCGCAGCGTGTGATCGTCGAGCAGCTCGGCGGCGACGACGTCGTCGTCGTGCGGCACACGGACGGCGACCTCCAGCGTCGGCACCGCCACGACCACGGCCTCGCCACCGTTCGGCGCCACGGCGAGGAACGCGCCCGACGGCGCGAAGCGCACGGCGTTCACCGAGCCGCTGAACGGTCCCGCCTCCGCCCGCACCTGCCCGGTCGCGGCGTCGCGGAGCACCACCCGGGCGTCGCTCGCCCCCGACGCGACCCACGCGCCGTCCGGCGACACCGCGAGGCCGTCCGCCCGGCCGGTGTGCCCCTGGGCCACGGGCGCGTCCCGCAGCCCGCGCGCATCGAGCACGCCGTAGCCGTACAGGTGGGTGTACAGGATGCGGTCGCCCGTGCTGCCCACCACCTGCTGCAGGGTGGCGGCGTCGGTCGCGGCACGCGCAGCGGGTCCTGCGGCGCCGGTGCGGGTGCTCCACGAGACGAGGTCGCCCGCGGTGGTCAGCGCCGCGAGCCGCTCCCCGTCACCCACGAAGCCACCGCCGCGCACGCGCTGCGCGGGCGGCACGAGCGCGACGAGGACCTGCCCGTCCCCCGTCAGCAGCGTGGGGCGCTCCCCGAACACGGCGACGCGGTCCCCACCCCGATCGACCGCGATCGCCTCGGCCCGGACGCCGTCCGGGAGGGGCACGACGCCGTCCGCCACCAGGCCGTCGGCGAGCGACCAGCGCGTCAGGTGGTCCGCGTCCGGGCCGCCCGTCCACAGGGACCGCCCCGTGGCGTCCACCTCGGCGAACCCGTGCCCCGCCGGCAAGGCCACCCGTCGCGCCGCCTCGGGCTGGTCGAGCGCGACGGACCACACAGCCGCTGCCCGGTCCTCCTGGGTGAGCGTGAACACCACGAGCGCGCCGTCTCCAGTGAACCACGCCCGCACCGGGAGCTCGCCCGGCGGCAGCAGCGGTGCCTCCGACCAGGTGTCGCGGCCGAGGTCCCACACCACCATCGAGCCGTCGTAGCGTAGGCCGACCGCCACCCCGAGGTCCGCGCGCAGTGCAGCCGCCGCGACGTCGACGGCGCCCACGCGCAGCGATCGCGTGGCGGCGGTGTCGAGCGCGACGACCCGGAGCAGCCCGCCCGCGCTCGCGATCACGGCGTGCGCGCCGTCTGGGGTCGGCTGGATCTGGAACGACGAGAACGGATCGTCCTGGTGCCACAGCCGCACGTCGGCGCGCAGCGCGGACCACAGCGCCCGGGCGGCGACGCTGTCGGTCTCCTCGAAGCCAGATCTCAGCCGCGCCCGCGCCGCGAGCCGGTCCCCGGCGGACCAGGCCGCCTCCGCCGACGACACGAGGGCCGTGGCCCGCGCGTGGGACGCTGCCTCGGCCTCCCGCAGCGCGCGGTCCCGCTGCCCGTCGTACGCCACGGCAGCCGCGACGGACCCGACGGTGACCACCAGCCCGGCGATCCCGAGCGCGGCCAGCCGCCGTCGCCGCCGCACGCGGTCCAGCCGTGCATGGGACGACGAGGCCTCGAAGAAGCGCCGGCCGCGGTCCGAGAGCCCGACGACGCCGTGGGACAGCACGCGCTCCGCCAGGCCGAGCGTGTCGCCACCCCACAGGCCCTCGTCCAGCCGCCCGCGACGCTCCCACAGCCGCGCGGCCTCCTCCAGGTCGGCGACGAGCCGGACCTCGTCGCGCGACGCCATGCGCCAGCGCCTGAGCCGATCCCACGACTCGGCCAGCGACTCGTGGGCGAGCTCGACCACCGGGTGGCCGCCCTCCTCGTCCCGCACCACCAGCAGGCGCCCGGAGACGAGACGCTCGCGCACCGCGCGCGCGCCGTCCGCCGGTTCGAGGCCTTCGACCAGGGCCTCGAGCCCCACCACCCGCCGCGTCCCGTCGTCGTGCACCAGCCGCAGCAGGATGGCCCGCAGGGTGTCGAGGGCGGCGCTGCCTTCTCCCTGGGCGTGCCCTTCCGCGGTCCACCGGCGCACGATGGCCTCGGCGTGCCCGGCGAGCGCGCCCGCCACGCCCCCGAGCGCGGCGTAGTCGCTGGCGCGCAGCTCCCGCCGATCGACGTCCCGCAGGTCCCACAGGCGCCGCAGCGCGAACTGGAGCAGGGGCAGCGCGCCGGGCGTGGCGGCGACGTCGGCCACGATGGTGTCGACGAGCGTCGGCGGCGCGAACCGGTGACCGGCCACCGCCACGGACGCGCGCAGCACGCCGCCCAGCGCGGCCGGGTCGAGCGGGCCCACCACCTCGAGGTGGTCCAGCAGCGGCTGGGCCCCCGCGAACGCCACCCGACCCAGGTGGTCGTCCCGCAGGGTCACCACCACGCGCACGCGGTCCGACGGGAGCACGGCGGCCGCGGCGAGGGCGTCGACGAACACCCGCCGATCGGCGTCGGACGCCCCCTGGGTCTCCAGCTCCTCGAGCTGGTCGACCACCACCACCACGCGCGCGCCGCGGGCCTCGGCGAGGCGCTGCAGGAGCACGGCGAGGCGCCCCGGCGCCGCCCGCAGCTCCGCCTCCAGCGCCCCGACCCGACCGCCGTCCACCGCCCCACCCTCGAGGTCGACAGGCGCGGCGGCGGGGTCCACGGGTTCGTCCCACGCTGCGGTGTCCATCGACACGGTCTCGGAGGGGTAGGACCCGCCGGTGACCTCCAGGGTGTGCAGTTTCGGCTGCACCGCGCGGGCCAGGGCGTGCACCGGCATCGCTCCGGGTCGCAACGCCACGACCACGACGGCGCCACGCTCCTGCAGGCGGGGCACCACGCCGGCGAGCACCAGGGAGCTCTTGCCCACCCCCGACGGCCCCGTCACGGCCACCCGGGCGTGGTCGTCGAGGGCGCGCTCCAGCCGCGACACCTCGACGTCGCGCCCGAAGAACCACCCGGCGTGCTCGGCGGTGTAGGGCAGCAAGCCCGGAAACGGACACGCCTCGGTGTCGACGGGCACGCGGGTCAGCACGCGCCCGAGGTCGTGGGCGACCTGGGAGGCCGCAGGGCGCCGCGCCGCGACCGGATCGAGGCAGGCCTCCACCAGGGCGACGAGCGCCGGCGGGACGTCGCCGGGGTCGGGGAGCTGGGGCGCCTCGGCCTGCGACGCGACCTGCGCACGCACGGCCGCCACCCCGCGCTCGATCGCGGCCTGCCACGGGCTCCTCCCCGCGAGCAGCTCGTACAGCGTGACCCCGAGCGCCCAGACGTCGGCGGCGGCCGTGGCCGGCTCGCCACGCCACACCTCGGGGGCCATGTAGCCGGGCGTGCCCGCGACCCCCGCGGCCCCTTCGGACGCGCCCTGCGCGATCCCGAAGTCGACCACGCGCGGACGACCGTCGCGTCCGACGAGGATGTTGTCGGGCTTGAGGTCGCGGTGCACGATGCCGGCGGCGTGGGCCGCGGCGAGGGCCTCGGCCACGGGCTGCAGCAGACGGGCGGCCTGCAGGGCCGGGGTCGGTCCCTCCGCCACCCACGCGGCCAGGGGACGCCCGTCCACGAACTCCAGCGCGAGCCAGGGGCGACCGTCGAGCTCGCCGACGTCGTAGACCGCCACGATCGCCGGGTGGCTCACGCGCGCGGTGAGGCGGGCCTCCGCGAGCATCGCGTCGTGGCCACCGGCGGCGGCCCGGTCGAGCACCTTGAGCGCCACCCGCCGTCCCAGGCGCAGGTCCACGGCCAGGTAGACCGAGCCCATGCCCCCCCGCCCCACCACGCTCCGGACCTCGTACGGGCCCACGCGCTGCTGCGGATCGAGCATGACCACGACACTCCTGCGGGGGTTCGGACGCGTTCGTAGCACGCGCGCAGGCCGTCTCGGGCGGGGCCGTCCGACACCGAGCGGCGCGGCCGGCTGAAAGGACCTGAAAGACGGCGCGGCCTGCGGATACCCAATGCGCACGATCCGCGGATCCCTTCCGTTCCACCTCTGTTCTCCACCGCACGAACGCAGCTTCGGTACGCCGATGTCCGACGCTGACGTCCGCGTGGCGTCCGGGCGTCGATGGGGAGGATTTCGCACGCACGCTACCGCCTCGGACATTCCCGGAGGCACCCATGCGCTCGTGTTGGATAGGACTCCTCTGTGCTGCGACGCTCGGCTGCGCAGCCCCCTCGCCGGACGGCGTCGCCGCCACCGTCGCCCGACGGGTCGGCGCGTCGCCGTACGTCCTGCAGGTCAGCCCCGCCGTCCCCGGCGAGGTCATGACCCTGACGGTGAGCGGCCTCCCCCCGGGGACCACCACGTTCTTCCTGGTGAGCACCCGCGGCGAGGGGCCGGGCCCCTGCCACCCCAACCTGCCGGTGTGCGTCGACGTCAACGCGCCCGCCACGGTCCTGGGGAGTGCCCGGGCCGACGCCTCGGGCGTCGCGACGCGGCAGGTGACCGTGCCCGCGACCCTCCGGCCCGGCATCGGCATCTGGGTGCAGGGTGCGGCCCTGCTCGGCGCCGCCAGCGACACCACCCAGGTCGTGCACCGCCTCCTTGGCGACGGGGACGCCGACGGGGTGCTCCCGGGTGACGACTGCGACGACACCGACGCCACGCGGGCGCGCTACCCCGACTGCGATCCGCTCGTGGCGCTGCCCCCCGGGGTGTTCGACATGGGCTGCGTCGAGGGCCGCGACGACGGCACGTTCGCCTGCGACCCCGCCGAGCTCCCGGTCCACCCGGTCCGCCTGACGCGTCCGTTCGAGGTGTCCCGGTCCGAGGTCACCCAGGCCCAGTGGGCCGCGACGCTGGGCGTCAACCCCTCCGCCTTCTCCACCTCCGGCGCGCACGGAGTCGATTGCGGACCCGACTGCCCGGTGGAGTCGGTGACGTGGTGGGACGCGCTCGCCTTCGCCAACGCCGTGTCGGCCGCCCACGGCCTGCCGAGCTGCTACACGCTCTCGAACTGCGCCGGAGTGCCCGGCGACGGGCTGTTCTGCGCGGGGCAGCCGGTGGTCAACGCACCGGGCGGCGATCCGGGGCGCTGCGAGGGCTACCGCCTGCCCACCGAGGCCGAGTGGGAGTACGCCGCACGCGGCCGTGAAGCCCACGCCTTCCCCGGCAGCGACACGCGCACCGACGTCGCGTGGACCTCGGCCGAGACCTCCCAGCCGCGACCCGTCTGCACGAAGGTGGCGAACGCCTTCGACCTCTGCGACATGAGCGGCAACGTCACCGAGTGGACCTGGGATCGCCACGGTGCCTACAGCGCCTCGCCAGCCCTCGATCCGACGGGATCGACCACCGGGGCCGAGCGGTCGGTGCGCGGCGGCGACTTCGGGTCGACCGCCGCGACCCACCGCACGGCAGCGCGCGGCCACGCCTACGCCACGTTCGAGGCAGACTGGCTCGGGGTGCGCCTCGCCCGCACGCTGCCCGACGCCGACGCCGACGGCCTGTCGGACGCCGACGAGGCGCGCCTGGGCACCGACCCCGCGCTGGCCGACTCCGACGGCGACGGCCTCCCCGACGGCGCCGAGGTGCACGATCTCGGCACCGACCCGCTCGCCGAGGACACCGACGGCGACGGGCTCGGCGACGCCGACGAGGTGGCCTGGGGCCTGTCGCCGACCGTGTCCTGGCGGGTGGGGTGCGCGTCCGAGGACGAGACGCCGGCGTCGTCCCTCGACGCGTGCCTCCCCACCGTCGACGTGCCGTCGGGCACGTTCGAGATGGGGTGCCTGTCCGATCGGGACGCCACCTTCTCCGCCCTGTGCGCGCGCTACCCGATCACCGGGCCCGCCCACACCGTGGCGCTGACGCGGCCGTTCGAGATGACCACCTCCGAGGTCACGCGGCGGGCCTGGACGGCCCTGATGGGCGCCGAGCCCTCCGCAGCAGCGCCCGGCACGTCGGCCCCGTGCACCGGCGACTGCCCGGTGGACCGCGTCGGCTACTGGGACGCCCTGGCCTTCGCGAACGCGGCCTCGCACGTCGCCGGCCGCCCGGCCTGCTACGACCTGGCCGCGTGCACCGGCACCCCCGGCGTCGACCTGACGTGTCCCGGCACCGTGCCGGTCCTCGCCCCGGCGGGGGACGTGCAGGCCTGCGAGGGCTACCGCCTGCCCACCGAGGCCGAGTGGGAGTACGCCGCACGTGCCGACGGCGACCTCCGCTTCCCCGGGAGCCACATCGCCGCCGACGTCGCCTGGTACGCCGCGGACGGCCCCGCGCCCGTGTGCACGCTCGACGCGAACGCGTGGGGGCTCTGCGACCTCGCCGGCAACCTGCTGGAGTGGACGTGGGACGGGCACTGGCCCTACGGCGACTTCCTGGACGTCGCCGCCACCAGCGTCGACCCGATCGGACCCCCGACCGCGACCCCCGTCCGCACCGTGCGAGGCGGCGCCTACACCGACGGCGACAGCGATCCGCTCCACAGCGCCTGGCGCGGCGCCGCACCGCTCCCGGACCACTACCGCACCATCGGCCTGCGCCTCGTGCGCACCGTGCCCGACACCGACGGCGACCGCCTGTCGGACGCGGCCGAGCAGCGCCTGGGCACCGACCCCCTCGATCCCGACACCGACGGCGACGGCGTCCTCGACGGGACGGAGCACTTCACCACCGGCACCGACCCCCT
>JACKEP010000015.1 GCA_020632915.1 Alphaproteobacteria bacterium
GAGGTCGCGGACCGACAGCGTCAGCGTGCGGTGGGCATCGTCGAAGCGCAGCGTCACGGACGGCTGGTAGCGCGGTCACGTCGCGCGAGCCGGTCCGTCGGTCGCCGTCGTGCGTGCCGTCGACGCGCTCAGTGCGCGTCGTCGAACCACAGGCGCGGGCGCACCCGCAGGTCGACGCCGTCGACCGTGATCCGCACCGTGGCCGTGCCCGCGGTGGTCGGCGCCTGCAGCGTGCGGTGCCAGGTGCCCTGCGCGTCGACCGTGGCGGGGCCGAGCCAGGTGCCCGCGCCGGTGGCGAGGGTGACCTCGACGGTGGCGCCGGTGTCGATCGCGCCGTCGAGCGCCCGCGGCATCACCGTGACGTCGACCGTGGCGCGGCCGTCGGCCGGCACGCGGCGCGTGGACGGCGTGACCTCGAAGCTCGGCGGCTCGACCAGCTCGTGCAGGGCGCCGGCGGTCAGGCCGTGGACCTCCTGCACCACGCCGGTGGGCCAGGTGATCCGCAGGGTGTCGAGGACGGGGTCGTCCCCGAGCCCGAGCCCCAGCACCGGGGCGTTCCAGATGGTCGGCGACCAGGTCTCGCCGACGAGGTGGACACTGCCGGGGACGTCGGGATCGATCACCTCGACCCAGGCGCCGAGCGCGAGTGCGTTGCTGGACGTGCCGCGCAGGCGCAGGGTGAGCCCCTGGCCGCGTCCGGCGACGTCGTTGCGGTACACACGCGGCTGGGCGCCGTTGCCCCCTACGACCAGGTCGAGGTCGCCGTCGCCGTCTGGATCTCCGGCTGCGAGCGACCGCCAACTCCCCGGCAGGTCCAAGCCTGTCTGGCTCCCCAGGTCGACGAAGCCCCCCGCGCCGTCGTTCCACAGCAAGCGCACCACCTGGGGCCCGATGCGCTCGTCGAAGAAGGTGCCCGTGTCGTCGCCGTGGGCCACGATCAGGTCGGCCCGGCCGTCGTTGTCGACGTCGAGCGGCAGCGTGCCCCACGCGAACATCGGGTCGCCGGCCGTGGGCCAGCGCGTGGCCGGACGCCACGACTGCTCGGTCATCGTGGCGCGGCCCCACCCCCCGAAGATCGGGTAGAGGTCGGAGTCCGCGGCGCCCACGAAGTCGAGCTCGCCGTCGTTGTCGAGGTCGACGAGGGCGGCCGCCATCGGGGACAGGTCGGTGAACGGCCCGCCGGCCACGGTGGTGAGCTGGCGGAACAGGGCCGTCGGCGGCGTGGGGTCGAAGGCCGTCCACCGGGGGTAGCCGTCGGCGTCGTGGGCGCTGACGCCGAAGAAGCCGGTCTGGGGCGCGGCCGCCGAGCACGACGTGCCGATGTTGGCGAGGACGACGTCACCACCGGGCGTGGGAGCGGCCAGCACCGCCCACGGCGAGCCGATGGCGACGTCGTCCACGAGATCGGAGCGGTCGACCCACGCGCCCTGGCCCGTGCCGAGCAGCAGGCGGAGCGTGCGGGACATGGCGGTGCAGCTGCGGTCGCCCAGCACGAGGTCGAGCCAGCCGTCCTGGTCGGCGTCGACCGGGGCGACGGCGCCGAACGTGCCGAAGCGGTCGCCGTCCTGACGCAGCACCGGCAGGGGCGCGTTCGACGGAAAGCCGGTGGGCGCGCCGAGCGACAGCCCGCGGTCGGCGATGCCGAGGACCAGATCGGGCAGGGCGTCGCGGTCGAGGTCGGTGGCGAGGATCACGAGATCCTGGACCGACTCGAGCATCGGGCTGGCGACGGCGTCGTAGACCAGGGTGCCGGTGGCTGTGTCCCAGTCGAAGACGCGCGCCTGGGTGACCGGGCCCTCGACCGGCGCGACGCGCTGGGTGGTGACGACCACCTCGGTGTCGCCGTCGGCGTCGACGTCGGCGAAGTAGCCCCCGGTGGGGGAGGGCTCGACGCGCGTGGCGACGTCGCCGGGCACGACGAACAGGGGATGGGCGGCGAGCGGCCCGCTGATGTCGACGAAGCCGCCCGACAGGACCGGCGGCACGCCCGGCACGCGCACGGGGACGAGGTCATCGGTGTCGGCCGCGTCGGTGTCGGCCGCGTCGGTGTCGGGGGAAGGCTCGGCGGGGACGTCGTCGGGCAGGGGGGACTGGTCCGGCGACGTCCCCGGAGCCGGAACGTCGGAAGGGTCGACAGCCTCGTCCGGCACGCGCGGCGTGTCGGTCGGGTCCTGGAATGCCGGATCGTCCTGGGGTGCGCATGCACTGGTACCCAGGACGAGGGCAAGGGTGGAGAGGGGCCGTCGCATGGTCGGGGGATACCGCAGGAACCCACCGACCCACAACGAAGGATGATCATCGTGCGTCGGAAGTTTTTCGTCGTACCGAGTTCGGCCGGTTCACACGGAATGTCCCGCCGTCGTGCTGCGATCGGGCGCCGTCGGTAGGCTCGCAGCGGAGGTGAGGATGGTGCACGAGGACCGCGCGCGGCGCCTGGGCTCCGGCGCACCGCGGCCGATCCGCGGCGACCGTGCCTACGTGCTCTACTGGATGATCGCGCAGCGGCGCACGCGGTGGAACCCCGCGCTCGACGTGGCGCGCGCCCACGCCGCCGCCCTCGGGGTGCCGTTGCTCGTGTTCGAGCCGCTCCGCGCCGGCTACCGGTGGGCGAGCGTGCGCCACCACCGCTTCGTGGTGCAGGGAATGCGCGACAACGCTGCGGCGTGTCGGGCCGCCGGCGTCACCTACCTGCCCTACGTCGAGCCGGAGGACGGTGCGGGCGCGGGCCTGCTGGAGGCGCTGGCGGCGCAGGCCTGCCTCGTGGTCACCGACGACTGGCCTGCGTTCTTCCTGCCCCGCATGGTCGCGGCCGCTGCCGACGCCCTCGACGTGCCCATGATCGCGGTCGACGGGTGCGGGGTGCTGCCGCTGTCGGCCCACGGCCGGTCGTTCCCGGTCGCCCACGCGTTCCGACGCCACGCGCACAAGATCCTGCTCGACCACCTCCCGCACCGTCCCGCGGTCGACGCGCTGGACGGCTACGACCTCGGCGCCGCCGCGATCCCTCCGTCGGTCTCACGACGCTGGCCGGCAGCCGACCTCGACGCCCTCCTGGCCGGGGGCCTCGACCGCCTGCCGATCGACCAGCGCGTGGGGGCCGTGCCGTACGACGGCGGTCCGAAGGCTGCAGCGGCCGAGCTCGCCGCCTTCCTCGACCGTCGGATCGCCCGCTACACCGAGCGGTCCCACCCCGACGAGGACGCGGCGAGCGGCCTGTCGCCCTGGCTTCACTTCGGCCACGTCTCCGCCGCCGAGGTGGCGCACGCCGTGCTCGAGCGCGACGGCTGGACGCCCGACGCCGTCGACACCCGCTGCGTGGGCAACCGCGCAGGCTGGTGGGGGGCCTCGGAGGCCGCGGAGTCCTTCCTCGACGAGCTGATCACCTGGCGCGAGCTCGGCTACGGCTACTGCCTGCACGAGCCCGACGGCTACGACCGCTACGAGGCCCTGCCCGACTGGGCGCTGCAGACGCTGGCCGACCACGCGGGCGACCCGCGCCCCCACCGCTACGACCTGGAGACGCTCGCTGCGGCGAAGACGTCCGACCCGCTGTGGAACGCCGCCCAGCGCCAGCTCGTCGCCGAGGGGCGCATCCACAACTACCTGCGCATGCTCTGGGGCAAGAACGTGCTCGCGTGGACGTCGACCCCCGAGGTGGCCTTCCACACGCTCATCGAGCTCAACAACCGCTACGCCGTCGACGGCCGCGATCCCAACTCGTACAGCGGCATCGCCTGGACGTTCGGGCGCTTCGACCGCGCGTGGGGACCGGAGCGCCCGATCTACGGCAAGGTCCGGTACATGACGAGCGACAACACCCGGCGCAAGCTGCACCTGTCGGACTGGCTCGACCGCTGGGGCGACCAGGTGACCGCCCCCTGGTAGCGGGTGACCGCCCCCTGGTAGCGCCGCGGGCGTGCGCCCCAGGCGCGTCGCGCACGCTGCGGACGGCCTGTCCACGTTCCGTCCCGTCTGGGGCCCGGGGTGCAACGACCGGCTACTCCGCGGCGTCGTACGTCCACGGAGACGTCTGCATGCCCGTTCGCGCCACGCGCTGCCTCGCCCTGTTCGTGCCCCTCGGGCTCGCCGCCTGCGCCCACCCCGGGGTCACGGTCGACGCGCCCGGAGAGGGCGTCGTCACGCTCCCGAGCGATCCCGCGGCCCCGCTGCCGGTCGACCCGCGCGTCCACGAGGGCACCCTGCCCAATGGCCTGCGCTGGTACGTCGAGCCCAACGCCCGGCCCGAGGGGCGCGCCGAGCTGCGCCTCGCGGTCAAGGCCGGCTCCATCCTCGAAGACGACGACCAGCGCGGGCTGGCCCACTTCGTCGAGCACATGGCGTTCAACGGCACCGAGCACTTCCCCGGCAACGACATCATCGCCTACCTCGAAGGGCTCGGGATGCGCTTCGGGGCCCACCTCAACGCCTACACGACCTTCGACGAGACGGTCTACGTGCTCCAGCTGCCCACCGACGACCCGGCCACGCTCGCGTCCGGGTTCATGATGCTGCGCGACTGGGCCACGGGCGTGACCTTCGACCCCGAAGAGTGCGAGAAGGAGCGGGGCGTCGTGCTCGAGGAGTGGCGCCTCGGCCAGGGCCTGCAGCAGCGCATCCAGGACGCCACGCTGCCGCTGTTGTTCCACGGCAGCCGCTACCTCGACCGCCTGCCGATCGGCAACGAGGCCACGCTGCTCGACTTCACCTGCGACCGGGCCCAGCGCTTCTACGACACGTGGTACCGCCCCGACCTGATGGCGGTGATGGCGGTCGGGGACTTCGACCCGAAGCAGGTCGAGCGCGACATCCGCACCTGGTTCGGCCCGCTGCGCAACCCCGAGCCCGAGCGCGAGCGCACCTGGTACACGGTGCCCGACCAGGACGGTCCGCTCGTCGGCATCCTGTCCGATCCGGAGCTGCCCCAGGGCGCGGTCCAGATCGCCGACAAGGTGGTCGAGGTCGAGGGCCAGGACCACCAGGCCTACCGCGACTTCCTCACCGGTCAGCTGCTCTTCCTGATGCTCAACGAGCGCCTCGCCGTGGCCAGCCAGGCCCTCGACGCCCCGTTCCTCGGGGCGGCGTCGAGCGAGTCGCCGCTGGGCCACCTTCGCAGCCTCCAGACGCTGATGCTGGTGCAGAAGGAGGGACGGGAGCTCGACACCCTGCAGGCGGGCCTCGCCGAGCTCGAGCGCATCAAGCGCTTCGGCTTCAACCCCGGCGAGCTCGACCGTGCCCGCGACGAGCTCGCCCGCAACATGCAGACCTACTACGACGAGCGGTCCAAGACCGACAGCAGCACCCACATCGAGGAGCTGCTGCGGGTCTACCTCACCGACGAGCCCATGCCGGGCATCCCGTACGAGTGGGCGATGAGCCAGGTCTACCTGCCGGCGATCACGCTCGACGAGGTCAACGCCCTGGCCCGTGCCGAGGGCTTCTTCCCCGGCACGAGCCGGGTGATCGAGATGCTCGTGCCGCAGGCAGGCGCCACGGTGGCCCCCACCGAGGCCCAGGTGCTCGACGTGATGGCCCGGGTGCCCACGCTGGACCTGGAGCCGCTCGTCGAGGAGGTCGACGACCGCCCGCTGCTCGCCGAGCTCCCCACACCGGGCACCGCCACGAAGGTCGGCGCCGACCCCGACCTGGGCACGTCCACGTGGCGGCTGTCCAACGGCGTCACCGTCGTGCTCAAGCCCACCACGTTCCAGGAGGACGAGGTCCTGTTCCAGGGCTTCTCGCCCGGCGGCACCTCCGTGGTGTCCGACGACGCCTTCGTGCCCGCGATCACCGCCACGTCGCTGATGATGCGGTCTGGCCTGGGCGACATGGACGTGGTCACGCTGGCGCGCAAGCTCGCCGGCAAGGAGGCGCGGGTCACGCCGTCGCTCGGCCGCACGCGCGAGTTCTTCAGCGGGGGCGCCTCCACCCACGATCTGGAGACGATGTTCCAGCTGCTCTACCTGTCGGTCACGGCGCCGCGGTTCAGCGAGGACGCGTTCGCGCTCGAGGTGCAGGGCCGGCGCGAGGCCTTGCGCAACCGCGACGCCAGCCCCGACGCCGTCTTCGAGGACGCGTTCACCCGGCTCGTGTGGGGCGACGACCCCCGCCAGACCAACTGGACCCTCGACGAGCTCGACCAGATGGACCTCGCCACCAGCGCCGCCGTCTTCCGCGACCGCTTCGGTGACGTCGGCGACTTCACGTTCGTGTTCGTCGGCAACCTCGACGAGGCCACGTTCGTGCCGCTGCTGGAGCGCTACGTCGCCAGCCTGCCGGCCACCGGTCGCCAGGACGGCTGGAAGGACGACGGCAGCCGCCGCGTGCCCGGCGTGCACACCGTCGAGTTCCCGCGCGGCGACACCCCGCGGGGCCACGTCCGCATCCTGTTCCACGGCCCGTTCGAGGACGGCTGGAAGGCCCGCGACGAGCTCGAGGCCGTGGGCGCGGTGCTGGAGACGTCGCTGCTCCAGACGCTGCGCGAGGACCTCGGCGGCACCTACGGCGTGTCGGTCAACGAGGGGGCGTCGCGCGAGCCCGTCACCACCTACGCCCTGTCCATCGACTTCGAGTGCGATCCGAGCCGGCTCGACGAGCTACTGGCGGCCACGTGGGACCAGATCGACGCCGTCCGGGAAGACCCCGTGCGGCCCACGGCCATCGAGACGCTGCAGGAGAAGGACCGCCGCAGCCACGAGACGGCGCTGAGCAGCAACGGCTACTGGGTGGACGCCCTGGCGGCGGCGCTGTCGCGGGGCGACGACCCGCGCACCCTGCTCGACTTCGCGTCCCGCAACGCGGCGCTCACCGCCAGCGGCGTGTCGGCCCGCGCGCGGGAGGTCCTCGACGCCACCAGCTACATCCAGGCCGTGCAGCGCCCGTAGGCGTCGCGGGGCTCAGGCCTGGGCGGCAGACTCGACGGCGGTGGTGGCCTGGTAGTGCGCGGCCACCACGTCGCCGACGTGGCGGTAGGCCGCGACCAGCAGGTCGGCCCCCTCCTCGGCGTCGAGGGGCTCGGGGTCGAAGACCTCGACCGTGACGAGGTTGGGCTGCATGCCCATGCGCTGGTAGGCCTCGAGGGCGCCGTGGCCCGCGACCAGGAACGTGACGTCACCGGAGGCCGACCCCACGATCACCACCGGCGGGCGCTCGCCCTGGCGGATGCGCAGCGCCAGCGCGTTGATGTCGCGGCGGTCGAGCAGGTCGCGCGGCATGCACCCCACGAGCAGCGTGTCGTGCAGCTCCAGGCGGTGCAGGCCCGTCCAGTCGATGACGGTGCCCGAGGACGTGGGGCGCTCGCGCTCGCCCTGCACGTCGGGGCGCAGGTCGGGCGAGGGCTGGTGGACGAGGCGGTAGGTGCCCGCGCCGAGGAGCTCCACGACGTCGCGCAGCGCGTCGACCAGCGGCGTGTCGTCCTGCAGGTCGGGCAGCGCCAGCTGGGCCTCGAGCGGCGACAGGTCGTGCGCGCGCACCAGGTAGCACCAGCTCGGATCGGTGGGGTCGTGCCACGCCATCGCCACGGGCAGCCCGTCGAGCAACAGCGCGGTGTCGCGCTCACCGGCGCGCAGGCGGAGACGGCCGGGAGCGCCGCGCGCGGTGAGGATCTGGGTGCGCTCGGCGTCCACGAGAGCTCCGATGACCTGTCGAGGTGGGAGGGGACGGGTCGCAAGCAAGGTAGCCCCGCCGCTTCGTGCCGTGCAGGGGGTCTGTGGTGCGTATCGCTCGATCGGGGGGCGGGTACCTGCGGGTGTGGGCAGACGGGGCGCACAATCCGCCAGCGTCACCCATTCGTTTCAGCGTGGGTTTTCATTTCGGAACCCGACCCGTGGCTGCGAGCACCTGGGCGCGGGCGAGCGCGAACGTCGTGGCCGTGAGCAGCGCGCCGTCCGATGCGGGCGCGGGCTCGCTGTCGAGGACGGCGTCGCGCAGGGATGCCAGCAAGGCGTCGGCGGCGCGCGACCGACGCCGCTGGGCCGCCACGGCACGCAGCACCCGGACGTCGGCCACGCCATCGGCGAACGCCTCCAGCTGCACCGTCGCATGCACCCGACCGTCCGGTCCGAGGACGGTGTGCGTCCACGCCGGCTTGCGCCCGGTCTGGTCGAACGGGTCGTCGACGGCCGCGCTCGCGTGCCACTGGAGCAGGCCGTCCGCACCCGCGGCCCACGCGAGCCACGGGCCGTCCTGGCCCGGCGCGAGGTTGTAGGCCCAGGCGACCGCACCCGCGTCGCGCGCCGCGGCGAGGCCGTCCTCGAGATCGCGACCGGTGCCCTGCACGAACGCCACGTCCAGGGACGGGGCCAGGTGGCGCCCCACCGGTGTGGCCAGGGTGCCCATCAGCGGGATGTCGTCGCCGCCCGCGGCCCGCAGGCGCGCGAGGAACGCCTCCCCGCGTGGCACCGCGTCCAGCCGGCGCAGCCCCTCCTCCTCCCACATGTGCACCCACACCGCCATCGTCGGGGTGGTCGCCGCGCGCGCCATCGCGAAGGCCGCCTGCGCGATCGGCACGCTGCTCGGGGGGAGGACGTCCCCGTCACCGACGTAGGCGTACGACCGCAGGGTGACCTTGGGGTCGGCCCACACCATCACCGCGTTGCCGAGGGCGTTCCACACCGACGCGGCGTGGGGGAACAGCGCGCGGTCGGCCTCGGGCACCCACCCGAGCCGGTCGTCCCAGTCCGTGTAGCGCAGGCTGACCGCGTCGAGGCCGTCGCGGGTCATGAGGCCGAACAGGTCGTCGATCACCGCCATCGCCGCGGGCGCGTCGTGACCGTCGCGCAGCACGATCTCGGGCGGCACCTGGGCGAACAGGCCCGCGTGGAACGCCGGGTCGGGGACGAGGTCGTGGACCACCACGTCGAGCCGCACCGTGACGGCCTCCTCGCCGCGGTGCAGGGTCAGCGCGACCGGGTGGCGCCCCGCGGGGGTGGCAGCGTCGGTGCGCACGGTGACGAGCAGGGCCGGCGGCAGGCCCTGGCCCCCGGCCCACGACGCGCCCGGCCACACCACGGTGGGGCGCGGCCGGAGGCGGCGGTCGGGGTGGCCGGTGGCGTCGAGCCAGGAGGCCTCGCCCACGTCGACGTGCACCCCGTCGGGCGCGGTGACGGTGACGGTGCCGGCGTCGTCGCCGCCGTGGACGAACAGCAGGCGGCTGGTGCGATCGCCGCGCGCGAGGTCCAGCTGCGCGCGGGCGTCCGGCGAGGCGTGGTCCGGATCCGGGCGCGCGTCCAGGAGGCCCACCTGGACCGCGAGCGGCCCCGGTCGCGCGGGGGGCTCCTGGCGGTCGACGATGCCGTCGCCGACGACGTGGGCACGCCACCAGGACTGGCGGGCGGCGTCGACGAGCGCGAGGCGCACGACGCCCAGGGGGCGATCCGCTGCGGGCCACGCGACGAGGCCCTGCAGCGGGCGACCGAAGGCCTCGAGGGTGAGCCCATCGGGCCCGACGTGGACGGTGGCCTCCTGCCACGGGTGGGCGGGGGCCACCTGGCGATCCCACGCGGTCTCCCCAGGGCGGAAGACCGGGCGCGGGGCGACCGCGTGCTGAGGACTGGCGACGAAGTCGGCCCAAGTGGCGGGCATCGCGGTGGACAGCACGGGCACGTCGTCGGCGCGGACGCCCCAGCCGTCGATCCCCGCGCGCCACCGCGGGTGCTCTCCGGGCGCGCCCTGCATCACCCACAGCACCCAGTCGCCCTCGGGCAGATCGAGGTGGAGGGTGCCGCCGTCGATCCAGTCGGCGGCGACCGGATCGGGCTCGTCGTCGGCGTCTGCGCCGCGGGGCGGCGTCGTCCAGGTGACCCGCGGGTCGTCGCAGCCGTCGACGTGCAGGCGCGACAAGCCCTCCTGCAGCGGCGTGCCGTAGGGGCCGGCGTCGAGCAGCACCGGCTCGGCGGCCAGCGCGACGGAGAGGAGCAGGGCGAGCACGGCGTGCCGGTCCGGGACGGTGGAGGGTCCACGGATCGGATAGCCCGTGCGCATGTGGCTCGCGTGCCTGCTGACGACGGCATGGGCGGCCCGCCCGCCGCCCGTGGAGGCGTCGGTGCGGGTGCAGCCCGACGCGCCCGAGCGGGGTCCCGTCGCCGTGGCGGCGGGTCCCCGTCCGGCGGTGGCGCTGGCGGTGGCTGCGGTCACGATCGACGGCGTCGTCGAGGACGCCTGGCAGGACGTTCCCCTGGCGCCGCCGCTCCTGCCGTTGTCGACGGGACGCCGCCCGCCGCGGTGGCGTGCGCGGGTCGCGGTCGTCGACGGTGGGCTCGTGGTCACGATGCCGACGCTGCCCCCGAAGTGGACGTCCACCTGGACGCTCGACCCGGACGGCACCCGCACGACGTGGACGGTGGTCAACGTCGACGCCCGCCATGCCCGCGGCCTGTCGTGCACGCTCGTCGACGTCGCGCGGGGTGACGTCCCGGAGGGCGGCGCCCACGTGATCCCGAGCCGCGCCGCGCCGTGTGGGCCGGTCCCGGTCACGGCGGCCCAGGGGGACGAGGCCTGGGAGATCGCGCTCCCGAGCCTTGCGCCCACCCGCGCGGCGCGGCTGTCGTGGACCGTGCAGGGTCCGGAGGACCGGGGCGGCACCTGGTCCCGCGGCGGCAAGCCCGAGCCCTGGCCCGAGCTCGGCCGTGGCGTGGTGGCCGGCGGTCCGTCCGTGCGCGCGTCCGCATCGCACGACGCCGTCACCGATCGGTGGACGGTCACCGTGGTGCCGGGCGACGACTTCCCACCGACCGCCTGCACCTGGGCCCGCAGCTGGCTCGGGCAGCCGACGGACGGTGGGGATGTCCCGCTCGTCGGGGGCACCGCCGCTGCGGTCGCGTTCGCGGGTGACGGTCTGCCCGACGCGTGGTGGACGCTGACGTGCCCCCCGGCTGCCGACAGCCTGCTGCCCCGCACGTGGCCCGTGCGCCTGGACGTCCGGCCCGACCGGCTCTGGCTGGTCACGCCGGTGGTCGACGACGGTCAGGCGACGCTGCGGTTCGACGTCGCCGCGGATCGGACCGTTCCCCTGGTGGTGACCGACGCGCGGGGCCGCCCGCTGCAGGTCGCCGACGTGGCCCTGCCCGCCGGGACCGGTCGCGTCGACGTGACGCTGGTACCCGGGGCCGCCGCGCTGGTCGTCGACGGGCTGCTGTCGGCGCAGGTCGTCGTCGTGCGCCCCGACGGCGCCGCTACTGGACGGTGACCGGCACGACCGGAGACGTCTGCGCCTGGCTGCCGAGCTGGACGGCCTGGAGCCACACGTGCTGGCCCTGCAAGCCGCCCGGCACGCGCAGGGTGCGGGTGGCCACGCCATCGGCGTCGGCGACCACCGAGGCGACGAGCGGGTTGAGCACGTCGACGCAGCCACCGCCGAGGCCCGCGGGGCAGGGCCCCGTGCCTGTGCCGGTGGTGGACAGGAGCACGTAGACGCGGTCGAGCGCGGTGGCGCCGTCGACGTGCAGCGTGACCATCGCGCCGGCGGTGAGCGCGGGCGGGGCGAGGGCGAGCCCGTCGACGTGGTCGCAGTTGCTGTCGGTTCCGTCGAACGGCACCTCGACGGCGCCGGGGTGGACGGCCGGATCCAGGTCGTCGCAGTCGTCGACGACGGTGTAGCCGTCGCCGTCGTCGTCGGTGAGGCACGTGGTCGACACGGTCCACGCCGCGCTGTCCTCGAGCAGGCCCGTGGGGTCGCTGCGCACGTAGGCGGTGGGGTCGCCCACCTCCAGCGTGAGCGTGTGGGTGCCCGGCCCGACCAGGCAGGGGTCGAGGTCGTAGGTGGGCGTGGTGGCGACCGTGGCGCCGTCGAGCCGCCACGTGCTGGTCCAGCGGCTGCCGGCGAGGGCGCCGGCGATGGTGGTGGCGGAGAACGGCGTGGTCGACGTGACCGTGACCGATCCGGCCGGGGGCGTGGTCTGGGACAGGATGCCGGGCAGGCGGCCGTAGATCTGGCGGACGGCATATTCGGCGCACACGGAGCAGTACTGATCCTGCAGCAGGTTCATCATGCAGGCGTTGGTCGTGGGCCGGTACAGGTTGGTGTAGGAGCACGGCTGGTAGGCGCCGACGCCGTTCGTGCCGAGCCACCACGACCACCGGGGCGTGGCCGCGTTCGACTCGCAGTTGGGGCCCCCCGACGTGGTGGCCGACACGCCGTAGCTGTACTCGTCCCACAGACCGAGCAGCGAGTGGCCCATCTCGTGGGCGGTGACCTCGGGGCCCAGCGAGCCCGTGTAGCTGCTGGCGTAGGTGCTGCCGCCGGAGCCGCCGTAGGTGCTGTCGTTGACCAGCACCACGATGCCCTCGGCGCCGGGGAGCGCCATGGCGGCGTCGAGCACGAGCGAGCTGCTGTTGCAGCAGATCAGGCGGACCGTGCTGTTGCAGTTGTAGGCGCAGCCGTACGTGGTGCTGCGGTAGACCGGTGGCGTCAGCTCGGGGTGGTCGGCGCCGGACTCGTTCGAGGCGTGGAAGTAGCGCCAGATGTTGAACAGGTCGGCGTAGGAGGCGTAGGGCTCGATCGAGAGCACGTGGGCCACCATGCGGTCGACGTCGGCCTCGAACGTGGCCGCCTCCGCGGCGGTGTAGCCGTCGCCGAGGAAGATGAGGTCGAGCCGCTCGGAGCTGGGCCCGGTGCCGACGACCTGCGTGGCCAGCGGCGCGCCGCCCGTGAGCTGGAGGGCCGGACCGGGCACAGCGGTGTCGGTGCCGACGCGGATGCGGTCGGCGCCTTCGGGCCAGGGCACGGTGACGCGCGCCATCGTGCGGTCGAGGATCACGTGGTCGCCGTGGTCGCCGTCGGGGTCGATGACCGACGTCAGCCGCATGTCGGGGATCGCCACCTGGACCAGTACGTGGCCCGCGGCGTCGAGCACCTCGGCCGTGCCGATCACCGGGCCCATCGGGGGCGCCACCGCCGGCGCCTGCGCCATGCGCGCGAGGGTGAGGTGGGCGCCGGCGTCGTCGAGGTCGAGCAGCACGTCGACCGCAGGGCCGCTGCCACGCAGGACCGGTGCGGCCGGCTCGGGAGGGGCGGCGTCGTGGCCTCCTGGCGCGCCGCCGCAGGCCAGGGTGGCGAGCAGGAGCCAGGAGACGTGGGGACGCATGGGACCTCCGGAGGCCGGGGACGACTCCGGAGACGCCGGAGGACGGGGACTACTGGATGAACGCGCGCTTGGGACGCTCGAGCTGCTCCATCTCGGTCTTGCAGTCGATGCACTGCGTGGCGACCGGACGGGCCATCAGGCGGGCGAACGAGATCGCGGCGCCGCACGACTCGCACGTGCCGTACTCGCCGTTCTGGATGCGCGTCATCGCGTTCTTGATCTTGCGCAGCAGGCGCCGCTCGCGGTCGGCCAGGCGCAGGGCGAAGTCGCGGTTGGACTCCGTGACCGCCAGGTCGAGCTCGTCGGGGTCGACCTCGCGCTGCTCGGTGAAGTACTGCAGGTCTTCGCGGGACTCGGACAGGATCTCCTGGAGCTGCTGCTCGAGGATGTCCCACATGGTCTTGATCTCCTCGGCGCTGAGGTACTCGTCCTCGGGGAAGTTCTGAGGAGAGGTGGGGTCGCTCATGAGCCCTCCGAGGGCGGGTGTCCGGGGACCGGGTGGACGCGGAGCATGCGCACTAACACCGCCACCGGCAACCAGGAAGTCGACGGCGGAACGGGTGCGTGACGGCTGGGACGCGTCAGTGGGGGCACGCGGACACCGCCGCGCGGGCCGCGGCGTACAGGGCGGCGTCGTCGGCGACGGTGAGCCGGGCACCGCCGCGCTCGCTGGCGTCGCGCAGCTCGACCGCGTCGCGGGGGCCGATCCCCAGGGCGCGCGCTGCGGCGAGCTCGGCCTCGCCCCGCGCGACGTCGACCCGCTCGGGCGGCTCGTACGACCCGAAGAACAGGGGCGCGCTGGCCAGGTCGACCTCGGGGGGCAGGAGGCCCACGATGCAACCGGGGTGCGACTGCCGGGTCACCACCTGGACGGGCAGCGCGCCCGCGTAGAGCACCGGGCTCTTGGCGTCGCGGGCCACCGCCAGCGCGTCGTCGACGGCCACCACCACCACCGTGCCGTCGGTGATGGCGGCGTGGTCGGCGGCGTGGTCGTACGTCAGCTTGCCGGCCGTGAGCGCGAAGGGGCGCGCGGCGACCAGCGCGTGCACGCCCTGGCCGTCGTCCATCGGCACCACGGGGATCTCGCTCGTGGACGCCGTGGGGCCGTCGGCCGCGACGGCGGACACGGCGACGGTGGCGAGGAGCGACAGCGAGGACAGCCACAGGGTGCGGGTCACGGAGACCTCCGGGGGGCGGGCGCGGCTCAGCGCGGAGACGGGGGCAGCTCGTGCACGAACGCGAGGTCGTCGATGCCGACGCTGCCCGTGTCGGCGCCGAAGCCCGTGCCCACCTGCAGGCGCACGGCGACGATCGAGGTCAGGTCGAGGTCGGGGTCGACGCCGAGGAAGTCGGTGAGGCGGACGCGCACCGTCTGGAAGGCCTGGATCCAGCCCGCGCCGGACCCGAGACCGGCCCGCTGGTAGGGCTCGGGCGCGGCCACGGCCTGGGCCATGTCGAGGGCGGCGACGTGGCCAGCGGCGTCGCGCAGTTGCACCGTCACCGACAGGTCGCCACCCCACGCCACGGTCTGGGGGGTGCGCGTGCGCTGGGCGAGGCGGAGCTGGAGGTGGCTGAACCGTGTGGCGTCGGCCAGCGCGGGGACCACCTGCCACTCGAGCCAGCTGCGGCCGGCCCACGTGAACACGGCACCGCGCTCGGTGCCGCCCGTGCTGACCTCGGTGAACCCGTTCATCGCAGTGCCCGGGCCCAGACCGCTGTCGGGGTCGTCGAGGAGGCCTTCGGTCAGGCCGGTGACCGTGCCGGTGACGGTGCCGCCCGAGCTCGACAGCGCCGTGCCTCCGTTCGCCTGGAAGTCGTCGATGACCCCGATGTCGCCGACCTCGTCGGGGAGCGACGTGGTGACCACCTGGACGATCGGGTCGATGCCGGCCGGGTGCACGCTGCGGTAGCCGCGCGTGAACAGCTCCTCGTAGGCCGTCTCGCCGTCGAGCCACCAGGCGGCCAGCGCCACGAGGTAGGCCTTGGCGAACACGTTGGTGCGGGCCTGGCCGATCCGGTCGGGTCCCACCCCGTCGCGCCACGCGGACGGCTCGTCGTGGAAGTCGTTGTGGGCGGCGCCGTAGACGTAGGACGTGGTGACCGGGCCACTCGCGTAGGCCGCGACACGCCAGTACTGGCAGATGTCGCAGTCCGGGCCCCCGGTGACGTCGCCGTCCGACGAGCCCGCCATCAGGTGGTAGGGGACGCCCTGCGGGTTGGCGCGGTCGCCGTTGAAGTCTGTGGGCGCGATCGAGGCGACGCCGGCCACGTCGAGCGGATCGATGGCCAGCGAGGGGCGCGCGCCGGCCTCGAGGTCGTTGTAGAGGATCGCGACGGCCTCCCCGCCGCGGCTGTGGCCGATCCAGGCCTGACGCGGCCCGATGCGGCCGGCCAGCGCCCCGCCGAACAGCGTGTCGGTGCGGCCGTAGAACACACCCAGGTTGTCGGCCAGCGAGCCGGACGCGGTCACCGGCCCCGGGTTGGTGTTCGAGCTGTGGGACATCGCCACGAAGCCATACGAGGCGAGGTGCTGCCCGAGGTAGTCGTACCACGTGTAGTCCTGGCCGTTGCCGTGGCTGATGACCACCGTGGACAGGGTGCCCAGCGACGCCGTGAGCGTGGGCGCGTAGACCCGCTGCTTGCGCCACGTGCCGCCGTCGAAGTCCTCCTGGCGGGTGCCGTAGGGCCCCACGACGGTGAGGTCGCGCGACACGAACACGCTGCCGTCCCCTTCGTTGAACAGCAGGTCGCCGGGCGTGACGCGCCCGTCCTTGTCGAAGTCGACGACGACGTCGTAGGCGGACGTGAACCGCTCGGGCGTGGGCAGGCCGGTCCAGGCCACCACGGTGTTGTCGGCGACGGTGCCCGGCTGCAGCGTCATCCCGGTGGCCCCGCTGCCCGATCGCAGCCGGGGCGTGCGCGCCCACGAAAGGCGGTCGAGGTGGGGCACGATCCACACGTCGAAGGTCTGGCCGACGCGATCGGGGAACACGGTCGGGTCGAGGGCGACCTCGACGGCCTCGTCCTGGAAGAACAGGTGGGCGGTCTCGAACCACGGGTGGTCGGGCAGGGTGTGGCCGGTGATCCCCTGCATCGGCAGCACGGCGACCTCGACGTCGACCGGTGCGCAGGTGGGGTCGTCGGGCGTGACGTGGAGCGCGCCGTGTCCGGGCGCCTTGGCGTAGACGAGCAGGTCGGCCGGCAGGTCGCTGTCGCCGGCGTGCCACGGCAGGGACAGCGCCTGGCCCGCGGCGGTCCACACCTCCAGGGGACCGTCGACGTCGAGCGTGGCCATGCCGGTGCCGCCGAGGACGATCGGCCGCATGCCCAGGCGCGCCACGCTGGGGCGCACCGTGGCGTCCGTGTCGTCGTAGACCATCGTCAGGCGCGCGCCCGGCACGCTGTGGGGCGCGGTGAGCGTGGTGCAGGGGACCCTGGACGGCTCGGGGTCGGTGACGGCAGCGGCCACCGGGTTGGAGGTGCGGGCGAGGGTGCCGGCGACGGCGGCCTGCAGCCCGATCGGTCCGAGCGGCAGGGTGGGGGGCACGGTGGCCGTGAGCGTGGCGGTGCCGTCGGCGGCGGCGGTGCGGGCGGCGAGCACGCGCGGCGACGGGATGTCGAGGCACAAGCCGCCGAGCTGGCTCAGGCAGGGGCCAGGGCCGAGCGCGCCGGGCGACCAGGCGAGCACCACGGTGTCGCCGGGCGTGGCCCCCGAGATGGTGAGCGTGGTGGTCTCGCCGCGCACGAGCGCGTCGGCGACGAGCACGAGGGGATCCCCGGGCGGGGGCGGGCGTCGGTCGGTCACGCCATCGGGGGTGCCGCAGGCGCCGGCGGTGACGAGGACCACGAGCGCGGGCACGAGGCCGCGCCCTGGGCTCACTGCGCGGGGCCGTCGATGGATCCTGGTGTGGCGTGCCCGTGCCATGTGCCCATCCTCCGTGTCCCAGCGTCCGTCCATCCTACACGAACGACGCTGTCGCTGTGGGCTTCTCCGGCGTTCGCCGCCTGCGGATCCTGCAGGCCCCGTCGGTGGGCCGGCTGCGGATTCTGCAGAAAGCTCACGACGCGTTGCGCGTTCGGTGCGCGAAAGTCGTTGGGGGAGGTGCATCGTCGCGCGACCGCCTCCCGGTGGCACGACGTCTGCCGTGCGCGCCTGGGTGGAGGTGTGGAATGCGGACGACGGGCTGGTGGCTGGTGGTGCTGGCGGGATGCGAGGGCGGCCTGCTCGTCGACCTCGGTCCGGACGACACGGGTGACGGGGTGACGGACACGACCGACACCACGGACACGACGGGCGGCACCGACACCGACGACCCGCAGGGCGCGGGCGACTGCGCCCAGGCGGCGACGCTGCTCGACCTGTCGGGCGCGGCCGGCGCGGGCGAAGGCTACGCCGCCGCCGAGGTCTCCGGGCACTGCACCGCCGACGCCTTCGTCATCCAGTCCAACCAGATGCCGCACTACACGTTCGTGCAGACCACGCCCAACGCGCTCGCGCCCGCCGATCTCACCGTGTCCATCCCGCTCCACCCCGCGCGTGCGGCGTCGACCACGGCGATCCCGCTGCTCGGGCTCGCGGCCGTGTCGGTGTCGGGCACGCCGATCTACGGGCCGAACGAGGCGGCGATGCCGCCGGCCCAGGCGTGGGGAGACCCGGTCTACAACGGGATCATGGACCCGTGCCTCGGGCACACGGCGTTCACCTACCACCAGCACGCCCTGAGCCAGCGGTGCCTCGTGCAGGCGTCGGTCGGCAGCGCGACCCCGTGGACGCTCCCCGCGCCCGACGCGAACACGCCGTCGCCCGTGCTCGGCTGGTCGCTCGACGGCTTCGCCATCTACGGTCGCTACGAGTGCGTCGACGCCGCCTGCTCCTCGGTCGTCGAGGTCACCAGCAGCTACACGCGCACCGGCGACCCCACGCGCGACGCCTGGGACGCCTACACCTACACGGCGGGCACGGGTGCGATGGCACTGGACGCGTGCAACGGCCACGTCGGGCCGGACGGCGACTACCACTACCACGCCACGCTGGGCTTTCCGTACGTGCTGGGGTGCTACGCGGGCACGCCGTCGGATGACGTCGGTGGCGACGGGCCCGCCGGCGGCAGGCCGTGAACCGTTCGCGGGCGCGGGCCGCCGCGATCGCCTGGGCCGTCGCCCTGGCGGGGGGCTGCGGTGCGTCCGCGCCGCCGCCCGAGGGGCTGCTGGTCGACCGCGTCCGCTACGCGCGGGGCTTCTCCACCGAGGGCGCCATCGTCGTGGACGGGGCGCTCCACCTCACGACCGACCGCGGCTACACCGTCGTGTTGACCGAGGCGTCGCTCGTGGACCACACGCTGACGCTGGTCGGGTGCGACGCGGCGGCGTCCGCCCCCACGCGGCAGGTGGGGCTGTGGTGGGGCCCGGGCGCGTGGCTGGTCGGTGGCGCCGTGGCGCTGGCCGGCCACACCGTGCCCGCCGACGTCTCCGCGGTGGACCCGGTGGTGCAGGCCGATCTGCGGGCGCCCCGTGTCGAGGCGCTGGGTGCGCGCACGTTCCCGGCCCGGCGCTACTGCGGCGTCCACTGGCTCCTCGGGGGGCGCGGGACCGAGGTGCCCACGCTGCGGCTGGCGGGCACGTGGTCGCGCGGCGAGGCGTCGGGCACGATCGACGTGGCGTCGGCGTGGTTCCAGGGCCGTCTGACCCCACTCGACGCCGTCGTGCAGCCCTGGCCCGCGGAGGGGGGCGCCCGCGCCGTGGCCGTCACGGTCACGCACCCGCTGGGCGGACTCCTCGACGGCGTGGAGCTGGCGACCGCCACCGACCTCGAGGTCGCCTGGCAGGTGCTCGTCAACCTCGTCGACCACAGCACGGTGTCGGTCGTCGCCGTGGCGGAGGGCTGAGGCGCGTGGCGAGCCGTCCCTGGACCCTCCCGGCGCTGACCCAGGCGTCCGCCCGTCGCGGCCTGCTGGTGACGGCGGTGGTGCTGGCGGTGGTGCTCGTCGCGGCGTCGCTGTCGAGCTGGCGGGCCGCGTCGCGGGCGACGCAGGCGGTGGCGCACGCCCAGGCCGACACGTACCTGCGCGCGCTCGGCAGCCTGCACGCCCAACGCAACGGTCCGCCCAGCGAGGAGGAGCTGCGCACGGTGCTGCAGGCCTTCGAGGCCGACGGGCTGCTGTGGCTCGGGCTCGTCGCCCCGGACGGCCAGGTGATGGCCGAGGCCGGCAGCCGGGACACCACGCCGCTCGACGTCGATCCGGCGGGTCGGGCGCTGATCACGCTGACCGACCGGGTGCGCATCGTGGCGCCCCGGGGACGCCCCGGGCCCGGGCCGCTGGGGCCGCCGCCCGGCTTCGGACCCGGGCCCGAGGGCCGTCGCGTCGCCACGGGCGGGCCGCCTCCGCCGCCCGGGGTCGATCCGCTGGCGGGTCCGCCGCCTGCGCTCATCCTCGAGTTCCGTCCCTCGGCCGCGAGCGCGCTGGTGACCAACGCGGCCCGGACGTTCGCGATCTCGACGGCCGTCGCGCTGGCGCTCGTGGGGGCCGCGCTCGTGTTCTGGCGCGTCGCCCTGCGCGCCCAGCGCACCGACGAGGCGCTCGCGGCCCAGAAGCACCTCGCCACGCTCGGCGAGATGAGCGCCGTGCTCGCCCACGAGATCCGCAACCCGCTCGCGGCGCTCAAGGGCCACGCGCAGCTGCTGCTGGAGACGCTGCCCGACGAGGGTCCGGCGCGGGCCAAGGCGGGGCGGGTGCTGGGGGCGGCCGAGCGCCTGGAGCGCCTGGTCCAGGACCTGCTCGGCTTCGCGCGGTCAGGGCAGATCACCCGCACGGACGTCGACCCCGTCGAGCTCGTCCGGGGTGTCGTCGACGAGATCGATCCCGGTGTGCCGGTCGACGTCGACCGTGCGCCGGGCACCTGGCCGCTCGATCGGCGCCGCATCCGGCAGGTGATCGTCAACCTGGTCGGCAACGCCCGCGAGTCGTGCCCCGACGGCGACGTGCGCTGCCTCGTCTCGCAGCGGGGGGCGATGCTCTGGATCGAGGTGTCGGACCGGGGACCGGGCGTGCCCGCCGACCTGCGGGAGCAGATCTTCGAGCCGTTCCAGACCGGCAAGACCCGCGGCGTGGGGCTCGGCCTCGCCGTGGCCCGCCGCATCTGCGCGCTCCACGGCGGCTCGTTGGTGGTGGCGGATCGACCGGGCGGCGGGGCGGTGTTCCGCGCCGAGCTGCCCAGGACCTAGGAGGACGGATGGCACGCGTGCTGGTGGTCGACGACGACGAGGACGTCCGCAGCTTCCTCGCCGAGGCGCTGCAGCTGTCGGGCCACGACGTGACCTCGGCGGGTGATGGCGAGGCGGCGTGGCGGGTGATGCGGGGCCAGGCGTTCCACGTCGTGGTCAGCGACATGAAGATGCCGCGGCTCGACGGTCTGGGGCTGCTGCGGCGGATCCGCGCCGAACAGCCCGAGGTGGAGGTGGTGGTGCTCACCGCCCACGGCACGGTCGACACCGCCGTGGAGGCGATGAAGCTCGGCGCGTTCGACTTCCTGCAGAAGCCGCTCGGTAGCCCGGCCGCGCTGCGCCTCGTCGTGGAGCGGGCCGTGGAGCGCCGCAAGCTCCTCGACCGCAACGTGGCCGGCGCCGACGACGAGCCCGTGCTCACCTGGGGTGCGCCGGCGATGGAGCCCGTCGTGCGCGCGCTGCACCGCGTCGCGCCCACCGAGGCCACGGTGCTGCTGACCGGCGAGAGCGGCACCGGCAAGGAGGTGGCGGCGCGCGCGCTGCACCGCTGGAGCCGGCGCGCGGACGGTCCGTTCATCGCCGTCAACTGCGCGGCCCTGACCGACACGCTCCTGGAGAGCGAGCTGTTCGGTCACGAGGCGGGGGCGTTCACCGGGGCCACCGAGCGTCGTCGGGGCCGCATCGAGCTGGCCGAGGGCGGCACGTTCTTCCTCGACGAGGTCGGCGAGCTCAAGCCCGACCTGCAGGCCAAGCTGCTGCGCGTGCTGCAGGAGAAGCGCTTCGAGCGCCTGGGCGGCGACCGGACGATCGACGCCGACGTGCGCTGGATCGCCGCGACGAACCGCAACCTCGACGACGAGCTCGCCGAGGGGCGCTTCCGCCAGGACCTGTACCACCGGCTCGCCGTGTTCCCGATCCACCTCCCGCCGCTGTCCGAGCGCGTCGAGGACGTCCCCCACCTCGCGGACGCGCTGCTGCGGCGCATCGGGCGCGACCTCGGCCGCCCGTCCGTGCGCCTGTCCGAAGCGGCCCGCGAGGCCATCGCCGTCTCGCGCTGGCGCGGCAACGCCCGCGAGCTCGCCAACGCCCTGGAGCGCGCCGCGATCCTGGTCGACGGCGACGTCATCGGACCCGACGACCTGCACCCCACCGGCGCCGCCCCCGCCGCGACCTCCACCCCCCACGCCGTCCCCACGATGGAGCAGGCCGAGCGCGAGGCCATCGTGCGCGCCCTCGCCCGCTACGACGGCCACCGCCAGAAGGCCGCCGACCACCTCGGCATCGGCGTCCGGACCCTGTACGACAAGCTCCGCCGCTACGACCTCTAAGCCGCCAGAACGGCGGCAAGCGCTCCCCAGACGGCCCAGGCCGAGGCCGAAGCCGACGCCGGAACGGCGGCGGCAGGCCCTCCCGCAACGGCCCTCGGCCGGAGGCCGAAGCCGAGGCCGGAACGGCGTCGGCGCAACGTCGCGGGCCGGGAGCGGTCGCGCAGCGGCGGGGAGCCGGCGGCGAGGGGTCGGCGCAGGAGGGCGTATGCAGCGCGCACCCCTCGCCATTCCGACCCGCCCCACCGCGCCGCGTGCGCGCGAATCAGCCCGACGGAGCCGACCCCTCGCATCAGCCGGCTCCCCGCCGCCTCTCCACCATCCCAACCCCCACCCCCCAACGTAAGCGCCCCCCGCCGTCACCGCCCCGGGGGTGGGGTCGCCGACAACGGAGGGCGCGTGACCCGCGCACGTGGGGTCACAGACAGCGCGACGCGATGGACCCACCCGACGGTCGAAGCTTGAGGGGGGGGGGGAGATGCCGGGAAGGCCCTGACCGTCCCGCTGTCTGCTCTCTAAGTACGCACGTGCGCCCGCGCGGTAACGATGCGGACGCGAAGTGACAGCCCGATGTCAGGGGTGGGCGTCGGCGCCTGTGGCATGGACCGGCGCGCGCTCGACCCGGGCGAGGCCCCAGCGGTCGAGCAGCCACGCCTGCACGAAGGCCACGTCCTCCAGATAGCCGTAGCGACCCGTCTTTCCGCCGTGGCCTGCGCCCATCTCCATCTTGAGCAGGATCTGGGGGTCGCCCGTGGCGCGGTCCCGCAGGCGCGCCACCCACTTGGTCGGCTCCCAGTACTGCACGCGCGGGTCGTTCAGACCGCTGGTGACGAGCAGGTCGGGGTAGGGCCCGTTGCGGACGTTGTCGTAGGGCGAGTACGCCCGCATCACGCCGAACCACGCCTTGTCGCGCGGGTCGCCCCACTCCTCCCACTCGTTGGTGGTGAGCGGGATCGACGCGTCGAGCATCGTCGACACCACGTCGACGAACGGCACCTGCGCCACGGCGTGGGCCGCGAGGAAGGGGTCCTGGTTGATCACCGCGCCGATGAGCAGGCCCCCCGCCGATCCGCCCTGGATCGCCATCCGGGCGTGCGTCGTGTAGCCCTGGTCGACCAGGTGGTGGCCGGCGGCGATGAAGTCGCTGAACGTGTGCTGCTTGCCGGCGAGCTTGCCGGCCTCCTTCCACGGCCGCCCGAGGAAGCCGCCGCCGCGCACGTGCGCGATCGCGAAGATCACGCCGCGGTCGAGCAGCGACAGCCGCGCGCTGCTGAACTGGGGGTCGACGGTGATGCCGTAGGCGCCGTAGCCGTACAGCAGCAGCGGAGCGGTGCCGTCGACGGGCGTGTCGGCCCGACGCACCAGCGAGATCGGGATCGCGGTGCCGTCCGGCGCCGTGGCCGACAGGCGCTCCGACACGTAGGCGGCGCGGTCGTAGCCGCCCTTGACGGGCTGCTCCTTGAGCCGCTCGCTGGCGCCCGTGGTGACGTCGTAGGCGAACACCGACGGCGGCGTGGTGAGCGAGGTGTAGGTGTAGCGGAACGCGGTGGTGTGGAACTCCGGCGTGTCGCCGGTGGCCGCCACGTAGGACGCCTCCGGCATGGCGACGACCTGCTCCGGCCCGTGTTCGGGGAGCACGCGGAACCGCACCACGCCGTCCTGACGCTCCGACAGCACCACGAAGTCCGCGAACGTGTCGAGGTCGACGAGGGTGACGTCGGGCCGCGCGGCCACCACCTCCTCCCAGGCCCCCCGCTCCGTGGCCCCCGGACGCGCGCGCATCAGCTTGAAGCCGAGCGCCCGGTCGTCGTGCTGGCCGGTGGCGTCGTCGCTGTCGTTCGACAGGATCCAGAACGTGCCGTCCTGGGAGGCCACCCGGTACTCGTGGCCGGGGTGGCGGGCGCTGAACAGCAGCAGGTGGGCGTCGGGGTCGGCGGCGTTGGCGTAGCGGACCTCGGTGGTGGTCGACGAGCTCGCGCCCACGAGGATCCACCGGTCGTCGCGGGTGCGGCCGACCCACACCCGGAAGCGGCTGTCGGTCTCCTCGTAGACCACCGCGTCGGGCACGGTGGCCCCGACGGTGTGGCGGACCACCTGGTAGGGGCGCAGGCTGTCGTCGAGGCGGGTGTAGTAGACGGTGCGCCCGTCGGCCGACCACGCGAGGTTCGGCCCGATGTCGTCGACCACGTCGGGCAGGTCGCGGCCGGTGGCCAGGTCGCGGAACCGCAGCTGGTACTGCTCGCGGCCCGTGGTGTCGACGGCGTAGGCGAGCAGCGTGCCGGGCGTGTTCACCTCGACCCCCTCGACGTCGAGGTAGGCGTGGCCGTCGGCCAGGGCGTTCTCGTCGAGGACGATCTGCTCGGCCGCGTCGGGACCGGGGCGACGGCGGCAGTGGATGGCGTAGGGCTTGCCCGCGACCGTGCGCGTGTACGTCAGCCAGCCGTGGTCGAGCACCGGCACCGACTGGTCGTCTTCCTGGATGCGACCCAGCATCTCGTCGAACAGGCGTCGACGCAGCCCCTCCAGCGGCGCCGTGACCTGCGCCGTCCAGGCGTTCTCGGCCTCGAGGTAGGCGAGCAGCGCCGGGTCGTCCCGGTCGCGCATCCAGTGGTAGGGGTCGTCCCGGTCGACGCCGTGCTCGTGGTGGACGTAGGGACGCTGCGGCGCGTCGGGCGCAGAGGTGGGCACGCTGGACTCCACGGGGACCGAAGCGGGCACGGGGCGCAGGCAACCGGTCGCCACCAGGGCGACGACCGAGAGCCTCCACGACAGCGTGCGCGCCATGACCCCACCGGGGCGGAACTGTGAACGGGCCCGCTATCCACTTCGGGGCGCCGATGACGCGCGCACCGGACGGTTCAGCCGAGCAGCCCGCCGAGCATGCCGCCCAGGCCGCCGCCGCCCTTGCCGTCGTCGGAGCCCGACGCGAGCGAGGCGAGCATCGGCGCGGCCTTGAGCGCGGTGTCGACCCAGTCGGCGGGCATGCGCTGCTTGAGGAAGGACAGCACGGGGCCGGCGACGAGGGAGGCCTTCGAGGCGTCGAGGCCGAGCTTGCCGAGCAGGGCCACCACCTGTGCGCTCTGCGCGGCGTCCTTGCCCGCGAGGGCACCGAGCAGGTCGTTCCCGGCGCCGCTGCCGGCCAGCCCGGCCAGCGAGCCGAGCAGGCCGCCACCGCTGCTGGAGCCCCCGCCGTCGGTCGCTGCGAGCATGGCCTTGGCCTGGGCCTGCCAGCCGGACAGCTCGGGCACCTTGGCCTCGAGCTGGGCGGCGGCGTCGGTGCCGACGTGTTCGGCGACCTGCCCCTGCACGGCGCCGAGGAGCCCGCCGGCGAGGGCCTGGGCCTGGGTGGGGTCGACGCCGAGGTTGCCGGCGATCTGCTGGATGAGGTCCATCACGGTCTCCTGGTGGGGCGGCGGGACCGCCGGGTCGGGATCGGGAGGTCGGGTGTCCGTCGAACGTACGGGGTCGGTATTGCCGCGAAGGGGCGGCGACCACCGGCCGCGCGGTCAGCCGACGGTCTCGTGCCACCCGATGAGGTCGACGCGGTCGATCGCGGGCACGTGGACCCGCCCTTGCACCTCGATCCCGTGGGGGATCACCAGGACGGGGCGCCCGCGGCGGGCACGGGGCGGCAGGAACGCGTGGGGGTGCAGCGGCGGCGCGAAGGCGTCGAGGGCGCGCAGGCGGGCGTCGATGCGGTCGTGGCCCGGGTCCTCCTCCAACGCCTCCATCGCCTCCAGGCTCGCGGCCAGGAACGCGTCGAGATCGTCGTCGTCGTCATCGTCGTCGCTGCCGGGGGCGTAGTCGGGGCTCGCGCCGGGGCCGTACTCGGTGAGCTCACAGCTGCCGAGGCTGTCGGAGGCCACGAGGTGCAGCACGTGGGCATCGAGCCGGCGCGCGAGCATCGGGGCGAGGTCGGACCGCGACAGCGTGCTCGGCACCACCGCCGTCCAGCGCTGTCCTCGCACGGACACCACCCAGGCGAGCTCGTGGGGCAGCACCACCACCCGCCCGATCGCTGCTGGCTCCCACACGTCGGACAGCGCCGCCAGCGCCTCGGCCACCGCCTGCACCGGCGTGTCGACCAGGGCGACGTGACAGCTGCCCTCGACGAAGTCCCACGGCAGGCCGCGGCGTGCGGGCCACGGGCGCGTCCGCTCGGCGTCGAGGTCTTCGGCGTCGTCGGTCACGACACCCTCCGGGGGAGGAAGCGGTTACCGCGCCTGCCTCGCCGGGGCCAGGAGGGAAGGGTTGGCGCCGACGCGGGGATCCACGGTACGACCCCGTCCGAGGAGGCGGCGTGGCAGGCGGACGTTGGGACGTGGGGACGCCGGAGCTGTTCGACGGGCCGCGCAGGGTCGACGATCGCCGCTACCTGCTGGGCGCGACCTCCACCGCCGCGCTGCTCGCGGTGGTCGTGCTCGCCAACGACGCGCTGCGAGAGCTGTTCCTGCGCGAGATGGTGGGCGAGGCGATGAGCTGGGCCTCGTCCAACCTCACGCTGCTCGTGCTGGCGCTGGTGCCGATGATCGCGTTCGGGCGCCGCTGGAAGCCCGAGAGCCGGTGGGCGCCCGTGGTGGTGGGTGTGATGTGGTGCTTCGTGGTCGCCGCCCTCGAGGTGCTCGTCCAGCTGCTGCTGTTCGGCCGCACGGTCGACCACGTGGTCGAGCTGTTCGACCCGGCCAACGTGCTGACGGGCAACTTCTACGTGGGGGTGCTCATCGTGGTGGCTGGGGCACCGGTGGTGCTGGCGCGACGGTCGTGAACGTCGTGCCGGAGGGGCACGCGGGATCGGCCGCGATGTCGGCGGGCGTGCGCGCCACGAGGGACGGGGCCGCTTCCTGGCGGGGCGCGCGCGCCAGCCGCAGATCCACGTCGATGCAGGTGCGGTCGGACAGATCGCCGGGGCACGCACTGCAGGCCCACAGCCCCTGGGAGAGGATCACCAGCGCTCGGCAGATGTCGTCGGTCGTGCCGAAGCCGCGGTCGTCGCCGAACATCCACGCGTAGAGGTCGACGGAGAGGGTGCCCTCGACGGCGAGGTCCACCCACGCAGCGCCACCGTCGGCCACGCCGATGCCGACCGTGGCCTGCCGCAGCCACGGCAGGTCGGACGAGGGGGCGTCGGGACGTGCGGTGGCCGACATCCAGGCCCCGTGGTGGAGGGTGACCTCCGGGCCGGCTTCGACGGTGGGGCGGCAGCGATCCTGCTGCCCGTCGGCGTCCGCGAACGCCGCGCGCATCCGCACGACGCCGCTGCCCTCGTCGACGGCGAGCACCTCCACCAGCACCACGTCGAGCGGGCCGAGGAACGTCAGCAGAGGGTCGTCGATGCCCCGGGGTGCGAACGACACGATGTCGTCGAGGTCGAGTCGGTAGACGCCGCCGACAAGCGCCTCGCGGGAGACCGGCGCGCCCCATGCGGCGGTGCGGAACGGGTAGACGGTGGTCGCGCCGCACGGCCCGTCCTCGATGGACAGCTGGTGGGCGGCGTCGAGGGCCAGGGGCGCGACGGGGACGAAGCTGGCCGTGGTGGCGTCGTCGAACGTGACCGTTCCGGGGACGATGGCCTGGTCGTCCGCCCGCAGCGCGACGGTCGTCCGGCCCTGGGCGGGGTCGCGCCACGCGATCCGGAGTGGCGTGAACGGGTTCGCCGGCCATCCGGTGACGAAGGGATCGCTCCGGTACGTGTCCACCTGGGGCGGGAGACAGCGGGTCTCGATCGGGTCCGCCGGCTCCGCCGTCTCGCGACCCGGCGGTACGCCGACAGGCGCCACGACATCGACGCACGCACCGCAGCTCCCCCAGACGGGGAGGGTGACGATCCGCAGGTACCGACGAAACGACGTGCCCATCGGATTCGAAGCTAGCGTGCGAGGCCGAGGATCGCCCGGGTTTCGCAGGGCCTGTGGGCCCTCGCGTCATCGAACGTCACGTTGCAAGCAAGTGCGCGGAACCGGGAGATTCCGACCGGTTGTTCCGGTTCTAACGTCGCGGTTGGATAGTTGAAGAACGAATGGTACACAATGGCGTCCAGAAGCGCCGCGTCCGGGATCCCGGACAAGCCCCCAATAGGGAGACACCCATTCGGGAGGGGTTGCGTGGGATCCTCAAAATCCGGTTTAAAGGGAATTTGTAGAGCCGACCTTGTGAGAGTCGTTCGGCGTGATGTAGTACACGGATGGAATTGAAATGAGAAAGGTGACGCTGGTCACCCCAACGGCTCAAGCCTCCCGCTGCTCGCTCCGATGACGGTAATCAGTGCTCCACCAACCCCCAGAGGTCCACGCTTCGTCACCTCCCCCCCGTCGCTCGAACGCTGCAAGCGATCCCCCTGTCGGCGGCGGTCGCGCGGCGGGGGGTGAGGTGCGTCCGCGGTCGCACCCCCACAGGATTCCGTTCGTCATGCGTGTCAACGTCCGCCAGCGCCAGCTCGAGCTCAAGGTCGTGTTCTACGGCCCCGGCCTCTCGGGCAAGACCACCAACCTCGCGTGGCTCCACGACAACCTGCCGCCGGAAGCCCGGGGGCGCCTCATCCAGCTGGACACCGAGGGCGAACGGACCCTGTTCTTCGACTACTTCCCGTACGACCTGGGCACGGTGGGCGACTACGACATCAAGGTCGACTTCTTCACCGTCCCCGGCCAGAGCTTCTACCAGGCCACCCGTCGTGCCGTGCTCGACGGGGTCGACGGGATCATCTTCGTCGCCGACTCCGCCCCCGAGCGTGAGGCGGCCAACCTGCTGTCCCACGACGACATGCGCGCGGCCCTCGAGGAGCGCGGGCGGAGCCTCGACGAGGTCCCCCACGTCTACCAGTGGAACAAGCAGGACCTTCCCAACGCGGTCTCCCCGTCGGTGCTCGAGCGCATGCTCAACCCCGAGAAGGCTGCGTCCGTCACGGCCATCGCCGCCAAGGGCGAGGGCGTGCTGGAAGCCAAGGCGCTCGTCCTCGAGGAGGTCCTGGTCCATGTCAGTCGCTGATCCCCCGGAGATCGTCATGCCCCTTCCCCGTGCCCTGGTGCACCTCGCGCGTCGTCACGAGCGGGACCCCAGCGCTGCCGACGGCGACGAGGCCGCCCGCTTCCAGGAGCGGCTCGCCCGGCTCTTCGCCCGTGAGGCCGAGGCCCAGGCCGCCGCTGCTGTCGACGCCCCGGACGCCCCCACGCCGGACGCCGAGGTGTCGAACCGCCCCGGCGTCGTGGCGCCGTCGGACGAGCTGCGCGCCGTCACGCACCGCATCTCCTCCCAGTTCGTCGACGTCATCTCGCAGGCGTCCACCGAGCTGCTGCGGGGCGGTGACGCGGACATGGCGCTCGCCCGCATCGAGAGCGCGCTGGCCTCGCTCGGCCGGCTCGCCTCGGCCGCCGACGACGCCCGCCACACCGAGCTCCTCGACGCCATGCACGAGCACGTCGCCGCCTACCGGGAGGCGCGCTCGGACGGGCGCGGCCACGCCCGCTTCCGCGACGCCCTGCGTGCCTGGCTGCCCGACTACGCGACCTACGTGGGCGGCGCGATGGGCGACAAGCTCCGCCGGCTCGTGGAGTTCGAGGCCGACGACATGCCCCTGTTCCGCCACCTCGAGAGCGTGCGCGGCATCGGGCCGCGTCGGCTCTGCCGTCTGTATGCAGCGGGCCTGTTCACCGCCGAGGCGATCTCCGAGGCCGATCCGGCCGACATGGCGGCCGTCACCGGCCTGCCACGGCACCTCGCCGAGCGCGTCGTCACCGAGACCCGCGGCTGGCGCGCCGAACAGCGCAGCCAGGTGGTCCTGGAGATGAAGGGACGCCTGATGCGGTTCATCGCCGTGGTCCGCGGGCTCGACGCCGAGCGGGACCCCGAGCTGCGCCGCGCTGCCACCGACGCCTACGAGGCGATGCGCCTCATCGTGACCGAGCTGGAGGAAGACCATGTCGTGGGCTGACACCATCAAGCGCGTGGCCGAGGCCAGCGGACTCTCCCAGGCCGACACCCGCAAGGTGCTGGCGGCGTTCGTCGACGTCGTCACGGACACCGTGGTCGACGGGGAGCGCATCGCCGTGCCCCAGCTCGGCACCTTCGAGAGCCGCTACCGGCAGGGGCGCTCCGTGCGTCACGTGCGCAACGGCATGACGTTCGTGCTCGACGCCCGCCACGTGCCCCGCTTCCAGCCCGCGGCCGCCTTCCGCCGTGCCCTCGCCGCGCGCACCCCGCAGCTGCTGTCGGAGCCGGGCCACCAGGAGGCCCTGCGGCTCGCCGAGGCCCTCGTGGGCGACATCGACCTGTACCACGGCACCCAGGCGCCGCGGATCGGGGCCCAGGCGACCGAGGAGGACGTCGACGCCACCTGCGCCGCCGTGCTCGGCGGCGTGTGGACCGCGGCCCGCGCCACCTACGCCCGGCGCGTGCCGGCCGAGGTGACCGCCCGTCGTGACTGGCTCGCCACGGTCGCCCAGCGCCGGTGGGGGAACGCATGAACGCCGCCATCCTGGCCCCCCAGGTCCAGGGGGGCGAGACCGTGATGTCCACCCGTGGTGGCCGGGTCACCCTCGCCGGGCTCATGCAGCTCGTCGACATGGAGGGCGTCACCGGCTGGGTCGACGTCGGCGGCCACGGCGGCGTGGCCACCTCCGACGGCCTCGTCGTCGACGCCTGGTACCAGGGCTGGCACGGCACGGACGCCCTGTTCGAGCTGTTCCTCGCCTGCGGCGCGATGCCCTGCGTGGTGCGCGAGACCGAGGTGTCCGACCGCAGCCCGCTCGGGCCCACCAGCAGCCTCGTGCTCGAGGCGTGCCGTCGGGCCGACGAGTGGGGGCGTATCGCCGGGATGCGGCTCGCCGTCGTGGCGAAGCCGGACGCCCCCGAACCTGCCGAACGTGCCCGCGCCGTGATGCGTCACCTGGACGGGACGCGCCCGCTGTTCGAGGCCGTCGAGCGCGCGGGGGTGCCCCGCCACGCCGCGGCCCACCTCCTGGTGCCGCTGATCCAGGCCGGGGTGCTGGTCCCGCAGGGCCCGCTGGCCACGGTGCCGCCGCTGCCCTCGGCGCCCAAGGTCGTCGTCCCCGAGCCCCGTCCCCAGGGCGGGCAGGCCGTCGTCGACGCTGCTCCGCCCGTCGCGGCGGGCTCCGACTTCTACGACTGGCTCGAGCAGGGCCGCATGGCGATGCGCGCCGGCGACCTCGAGGGCGCGCACGCCTGCTTCACCGAGGCGCTCGGGATGCGTCCGGGGGATGGCGTCGCCGCCCAGAACCTCCGCCGCGTGGAGCGCATCCTCGCCGAGCGTGCCGCATGAGCGACCGGGTGACCCTGGCCGCCCTGCTCGCCGACGCGCAACAGGAGGGCGACTTCGCCCACTGCGTCGTCAGCACGCAGCAGGGCCTGCCCGTCACCAGCGTCGGGCGTCGGCCCGAGCTCGTCGACGTCGTGTCGGCGCTCACCGCGCTGTTCGACGACGTGGTCACCCGCGCCGAGCGCGACGCCGGGCTGTCCGGCATCGACGAGGTCACTCTCCGTGACGGCGATCGCGGCCGCCTGGTGGTCCGCCCCCTCGGGGAGCTGGACGGCACCCGGTTGTTCCTCGTCGTCGACGTGCCGCCGGACCGCACCTGGCGTCGCGTCACCAACAAGCTGTGTCGCGCGATCGCCGACACCTTCGTCTCTCGCCACTCGGCGTGAGGTCCATGCAACCCCGCGGGCGTGTGCCCGCGTACCCGGAGTGAGACATGTCCCGTGCCGAGCAGGTCCTCAAGGACATCAAGACCCTGGTCACCAACACCCCTGACGTCGAGGCCGCCGCGGTCATCGACAACGACGGCCTGATGATCGCGTCGGCGCTGTCGTCCGACCTCGACGACGACGCCGTCGCCGCCATGGGCGCCGCCCTGCTCGGCATGGGCGAGCGCGCCGCGTCCGAGCTGTCGCGCGGCGAGTTCGAGATGGTCATGATCCGCGGTGGCGAGGGCTACCTGATGCTCGTGCGTGCCGGCATGGACGCCGTGCTGTGCGTGGTCACCAGCCGCAACGCCAAGCTCGGTCTGATCTTCCTCGACGTCAACCGCAGCGCGAAGTCCGTCGCGCGCCTGCTGTCCTGATCCGAGGCCGCGCCCGCGGCCCCGCCCGTGTCCCCGCTTCGAGGAGTGGCCAGTGTACCTTCGCAGGATCGCGCGTGAGCGTGAGGACGGGTCCCAGGTCGTCTACGTGCAGCTCGCCGAGAGCTACCGGGACGACGCGGGCCAGGCGCGGGCGCGTGTCCTGACCTCCTTCGGGAGCGAGGACGACCTCGACGTGCCGGCGATCCGTCGCCTGCTCGACGTCCTCGTGCCGTTGGCGTGCGGCGACGTGGAGCGGAGCGGCGCGGCGCCGCGGGTGCTGCGGGCGTTGCCCGTCGGTACTGCCCTGGCCTGCGCCGCCGTGTGGGACGACCTCGGGCTGGACCGCCTGGGGCCGCCGCGCCTGTCGCGGGCGCTCTGGTGCCTGGTCGTCGCCGACCTCCTCGCGCCGGCGGACGAGCCGGCCTCGGTGGGGTGGGCGCGCGTCCACGCCCACGTGCCCCTGCTGGCCACCGTCACCGACGGGGAGCTCGACCGCGCCGAGGCGTGGGCGTGCGACCTGTCGCCCGAGGCCTTCACCCCGCTGCTGGTCGCAGGTCTGGAGCAGCTCGGCCTGCTCGACGTCGCGGATCCGATCGTCGGCCTCGAACACGGCCCCGAGGTCCCGCCCGGTCCGACGCTCCTGCGCACGTTCGCCACCCACACCTCGCTCGACGAGATGACGTGGTTCACCCCCGACGGCGTGCCCGTCGCCACGGGCTCGACGCCCCCGGCGTGCCTGCACGGCCGCGCGGTCCGACGGGTGGCGTCCCCGCCGCGGATCGCCAGCGAGGGCTGGATCGCCGAGGTCCGGGCAGAGCCCTGGCCTGCCAGCGCTGCGAGCCGTCCCCGCCGCATCGACAAGGACGTCACGATGCGCGTGCTGGCCGCCGAAGGCGCCGACCGCTTCGAGACGCGCTCTGCGCGCAGCGCGCGGGAGGAGGTCGCGCGGGACGCCGACCTCGCCACCAAGGTCGCGGGGGACCTCGCCGGCTGGTGTGGCGTCTGCGATCCGGTGCGCCACGCGGTCTGCTGCTTCGAGGCCCACGAGGCCACGGCCCCGCTCGTGTGTCGCACGGCCGACCGCCAGCTCGTGCTCGACCGCAAGCGCATCCGGGCACGCAAGGCGATGGCCGGGGTGCGGCAGTGGGCCCATGGTGGGGCCCAGGTGGCGCCCCGTGGCCTGGCGCGCGCGATGGTCACCCTTCCGCCTCGGGTGGAGGCGCTGCTCGCCCCGACGGTCATCGAGCTGCTCGGGGACGTGCTGAAGCGCACGATCGAGCTGCGCACCGGCCGTCCCTGGCCCGTGGCGCGCGCCCTGCTCGACACCGTCATCGAGGTGCACGTCGAGACGGCCGACGGGGTGGTGCCCAGCCGCTCCTCCGCGTCGGCCGAGGTCCGCGCGATGCTCGCGGCCTGTGGCGCGGCCTGACGGGCTGCGGTCCGCCGCAAGCGCGGTCGGTGCGGTCCGATTCCGGATCCGGAGGGCCTGCCCGTGACCACGCCGCGCCGCCGACCGGACCTGCCCGAGGTGATCGTCACCCCGCGGCTGGTGCTGCGTCAGGGCCGCGCTGCCGATGCGACGGCGCTGGCCGAGGCGGTCGGGGAGTCGCTCGACGTGCTCGCGCCCTGGTTCCGCTGGGCGGAGACGCTGCAGCGGTGGGGCGAGCCCGGCGACCTCGGCTGTCGGGCGCGCATCGCCGAGGAGCGCTACCGCGCGGGCGAGGATCCGACGTACTTCGCGTGGGACCGGGACGATCCGGGCCGGCTCCTCGGCGAGTTCGTGCTGCTGTCGCGGGACTGGCACTACGACGCGCTGACCTACCTCGGCTGGGTGCGCCGCTCGGCCTGGGGGCGGGGCATCGCGCTCGAGGCCGGGGACGCCTTGATGGACGAGGCGTTCACGCGTGCGCGTGCGGCGGTGGTCGAGGCGGAGGTGGACGGGCGCAACGCGCCGTCTCGGCGCCTGCTCGGGCGCCTCGGCTTCGCGCCGTACGGCTACACGCCGGCCGGCGAGCGCTGGGCCCGGGAGGGCTGAGCCGGGGGACGGCCGCCCCCGCGGCTCACTCCCAGCCCGCGCCCCCGCCGCTGCCGCCCGCGGCGCTGTTGCCCGCGCACGCACCGGACAGCAGGGCGTTGGCGACGTCGATCGGCAGGTCGGGCGGGTCGGAGAAGATCAGCCCCGGCGGCCCCATCGAGCCGGCGAGCATCGAGCCGACGCCCTTGACCAGGCCGTGGTCGCCGCCCTGCGGGATCTCGCCGTTGAGCGCTGCGGCCACGTCCATGAAGATGGCGTAGACCGGCAAGCCGATGTTCTTGCCGATGGACACGGCCATGTTGAAGCTGTTCGTGGCGAGGCAGGCGTACTCGACCGCGACGGTCTCCCCGCTCGGGTCGGCGTAGCGCAGCGGGTTGCCCTCGGCGTAGCCGTAGCGGTGGGGCAGGCGTGGGTCCTCGGACAGGAACCGTCCCGACTGGGGGTCGTAGACGCGGGCGCGCGCATGCAGCAGGCCGGCGACGGGCTCGGCACGCAGGCCGGCGAAGCCGACATCGAGGGCCGGCGCGGACAGCGTGTTGCCGAAGCTGTCGTAGACCGCGTGGGCCACGACGCTGCCGGTGCTGTCGATCACGTCGCGCACGCTGCCCACCTGGTCGGTGAGCGCGAAGCGTGCGCCGGTGTCGTCCTGCGTCGCGAACAGCTGGTCGAGGGCACGCCCGTACAGGCGCCGCACCTGGACGGCGCCGGCGTCGTCGAGCTCGAGCACGGGGTTGCCCGCCTCCCACACCGTCCAGGTGCGCACGCCGTCCGCGGTGGTGGCGATGCGGCGACCGAGGGCGTCGTAGGTGTAGCGGACGTCGTGCTGCACGGCGCCGCCGCCGTCGGTCGCCACGATCCGCAGCAGGCGATCGCGGTGACCCCACACCAGCTCCAGGCGGTCGCCGGTGGTGCGGTCGACGCGGCCCGTGACGTGGCCCTGCAGGTCGTAGGTCCAGGTCCAGGTGTCGTCCTGCACGAGGCGATGCACCTCGAGCGCGCCGCCGGCGTCGGCGTAGGTGGTGCTGGCGGACAGGTGCGAGGCGCTCCGCTCGCCCACGGCGTCCCACGTGTAGGACTCGTCGGGCTGCACGCCGCCATCGGGGTGGTCGGCCGACAGCAGGAACTGGCGCGCGTCGACGAGGTAGGCGTGGTGGCCCTCGGCGTCGTCGGCCGCGACCACGTTGCCGAGGACGTCGCGGTCGAGCTGCAGGTCGGCGAGCGGGCTGCCGCCGGCCGCCGCATGCAGGATGCGGGTGAGGTCGTCGTCGGCCGAGCCGGTGTAGTCGAGCGTCGTGTCGGCGACGGGCACGCCGCCCGCGAAGCGTCGGATGGCCGTGCGGCGCGCGGTGTCGTCCCAGTCGATCTGGACGCCGACATCGGTCACGCCCGCACCCGACTGGTCCGCCCCCACCAGGTGGCGCATCGCGTCCCAGGTGTAGGTGGTGTGGCCGCCCTGGGCGTCGTCGACGGCGGCGAGGAGGCCGGTCGGATCCCACGTCATGTCCAGCCGCATCGCGGGTGCGCCGGCGGTGCCGTCCCACGACTCCAGGGCGAGGTGGCCCGTGGGCGCGTAGGCGCGGGTCAGCGTGCTGTCGGGCGCCTCGGCCGACAGGATCCGGCCCGCGGCGTCGAAGGTGTAGTCGGTGACCGTGGGCGGGGTCGTGTTCCACGTCTCGGTCAGCAGGTGGCCAGCGGCGTCGTAGGCCAGGTCGATCCGGCGACCGTCGCGGTCGACCTCCTGCAGCAGGCGCCCCTCGTCGTCCCACGTCCAGGTCGACAGGTGGTTGGCGGTGTCGGCGGCCCAGATCCGGTTGCCGCGGCTGTCGTAGCCATAGGCCCACACGCGGCCGAGCGGCCCGTGGACCTCACTCACGAGGCCCTGATCGTTGCGCACGAAGGTGTGGGTGTCGCCGCGGCGGTCCGTGGCGGCGATGAGGCGGCAGTCGTCGTCGTAGACGTAGTCCTCGTGGGCGCCGGCCGGATCGGTGAACCGGCTGGGGCCGTCGCAGTCCGTGGCGTAGCTGCGCGTCCAGGTACGGCCCTCGGGGTCGGTCTGCGCGAGCATCCGATCCTGGTCGTCCCACGCGGTGGTCCAGGTCTTGCCGTCGACCGACATCGACGTGCGGTGGCCGCGGTCGTCCCAGGTGTAGGTGACCTCCACGACGCGGCCGCCCTCGACGTGGTGGCGCTCGCGCACGATCTCGCCGCGGTCGTCGTGGAACCACTCGGTCTGGAAGCCCCGCGCGTCGACCGACGTGAACACGCCGGCTGCGGCGTCGGTGTCGAAGGACACGCAGCCGTCGAGCGTGACGAGGTCGCCGTCGGCCGGGCACTGGGCGGCCACGCGCCCGTCGGCGTCGTAGACCAGCCGGTCGATCGCGCGGCCGGTGGGGTCGTGGATCGCGGTGATCACGACGGGCCAGTTCGGGTCGTCGTAGGCGAAGGTGTCGGCGTCGCCGAGCTGGTCGGCGGCGGCGATCAGGCGACCCTGCGCGTCGTAGGTGTAGTCGAGGTGGTCGGGCGGGATGCCGTCGGCCGGGTTCGGGTCGGGCTCGTCGATGCGCACGATGCGACCCGCCGCGTCGCGCACGAACGCGATCGCCGTGCCGTCGCTGTGGGTCACACCGTCGGGCGTGACGTCGAGCGTGTTGCCGTAGGCGTCCTCGACCTGCACGAGGCCCGCCACCTCGTCGTAGGTGTAGCGGATGCGCTCGGGCGTGGTGAGCACGTATCGGGTGGGGTTGTAGGGGATGATGTAGTCGAGGTAGCCGGTGCCGTAGTTCCACACGCGGTCGGGCCCCTCGGCCTCCAGGGTGTCCATCACGCCCGGGTCGGCCTGGAAGTGGACCGTGGACTGGAAGGCGGCCGGGTAGGACAAGGGCTGCGGGTCGAAGGTGAAGCCCACGCGCTGACCGTCGGGCTTGATCACGTAGACGCGGGACCGGTCGGTGAACGGCTCGGCCGTCAGCAGCTGCAGCGGGTTGTCGGCGATGCCGTCGTCGGCGGTGTCCCACACCTTGCCCGACAGGCCGAGCTGCCAGCCGGGGCCGAAGTCGCCGCCGTCGACGTCGAGGCTGTCGTAGGTGCGGGTGACGGTGAGCGGGATGCCCTGCAGCGGCACGCGCAGGTCGGTGTAGGTGATGCGGAAGCTGCCGAGCTTGGTGGTGCCGCCGACCGCGACGGTGGTGACGATGCCGCCGGTCTGGGCGCCGTCGGCGGCCACCACGCGCACGTCGTAGTCGTCGTTCGGCAGGCGGGTGGTGTCGATGGTGGCGACCGCACCGCTGGCGACGGGGCCCGTGCCCTGGGCCACGACCTGCCAGCGGTCGGCGCCGTGGGGCGACAGGGCCACCTCCCACGTCAGCACGACGGGGGTGTTGTCGTCGATGCTGACCACCAGATCGGTGGGGGCCAGGAGGAGGTCACCGGGCGCCGGCGAGACCAACGTGACCACGGGCCGCTGGGTGTCGTTGCAGTCGGCGACGGGCAGATCGAGGTGCGCGGTGCCGCGGTTGGCCGAGCCGTCGACGGCCTCGGCGTCGAGGGCGGCGAGGCCGACCGTGTCGAACACGTGGCCGGTGCAGCCGGCCTCGTCGAGCGCGACCTGGACGCCGTCGATGGCCAGCGTGCGGCTCGTGACCCGCACGTCGTCCGAGGCGCGCACGCACACGCGGGTGGTGCCGTCGAGGCAGGTCGGCGTGGGCATCGCGTCGATGACCACCTGCGGAGCGGTCGTGTCCTGCTGCACGTCGAGGATCCACGCCTGGGTGGCGCGCCCGCCGAACGGATCGGTGACGGCCACCTCGACGTCGTGGCTGCCCAGATCGGCCAGCGTGGGGATCCAGTCGACGAGCCCCGTGCGCGCGTCGATCGCCATGCCCGCCGGCGCCGTGGTGAGCGCGTAGGTGAGCGGGTCGGCGTCGGCGTCGAAGGCGGTGACGTCGAACACGAAGTGCTCGCCGACGAACGCGGCGTCCGGCACGCCCGACAGCAGGACCGGGGCGGCGTTGCCGTCGCGCACGGTGACGTAGAACACCTGGTGGGACACCGCACCCTGGGCGTCGGACGCGCTCAGGGCGACCGTGACCACGCCGGCGTCGGCGGGGTCGGGCGTCCAGGTGACGACGCCGGTGGTGGCGTCGACGGCCATGCCGGCCGGGCCGGACACCAGCGCGTAGGTGACGACGCCGGCTTCGGGATCGATGGCGTCGGCGTCGTAGGTCCACGGTGTGCCGACGACGGCGGTGGCGCCTGCCACCGACGAGAACACGGGCGCGCGGTTGCCGAGCCCCTCGGTGACGGTGACGGACCACGCCTGGCTCGCCGACGCACCCAGGCCGTCGTCGACGGTGAGGCGGAAGGCGGCGCTGCCGAGGTCGTCGCCCGCGGGGACCCACGTGATGCGACCGGTGTCCGGGTCGAAGACGGCCTCGTCGGGACCGTCCTCCAGCGTCCAGGTCAGTGTGTCGCCGTCGGGGTCGTAGCCGACCGGCTGGTAGAAGTAGAGGTTGGCCACCGCGGCCGTCAGCGGCGGCGCGCTCGTGATCTGGGGCCCGTTGGGGTTGGGGGACAGGGCGCCCACCGCGAGCGTCCACTGCTGCACGGCGACGCCGCCGCGGCCGTCGTCGGCCGACAGGGTGACGGGGTGCAGCCCGGGCAGGGGGAACGACCACCGCACCGCGCCGCTGGCGCCGTCGACGGTCATGCCGGCGGGGGCGCCCACGAGCGCGTAGGTGAGGGCGTCGCCGTCCAGGTCGGTGGCGTGGGCGTCGTAGGCGTAGGGCGCACCGACGGCACCCTGGGTGGGCGGCAGCGTGGAGAACACGGGCGGGCCGTTGAGGTCGCCGGTGCGGACGTCGACCACGAAGTCCTGCGTGGCGCTGCCGCCGTAGCCGTCGGCCACCGACAGGGTGACGGCGTGCAGGCCGACGTCGGCCACCGTGGGCGTCCACGTGACCACGCCCGTGCTGGCGTCGACGGCCATCGCGACGGGCGCGCGGCGCAGCGTCCAGGTGAGCGTGTGCCCGTCGGGGTCGACGGCGCGGGCGGCGTAGCGCCACGGCACGTCCGCGACCGCGACGACCGGTGGTGCGGAGGCGATGGTGGGGGCGTGGTTGCCGGTGGCCAGCCAGAGCGGCGTGAAGCGCACCGGCACCTTGTCGGTGTCGGTGAACACGAGGCGCACGGGCGGCGTGGACGCGCCGGGCTCGAGGGTGGCGCCGTCGGCCAGCACCTGCACGTAGGGCAGGCCCTCGGTCGTGGTGCCGTCGCGCACCTCGACCGCGATGCGCGCGTCGAGCTGCGGGCCGACGGCCATCAGCAGCGGACCGAGCAGCGCGGTCTCGCCGGTGTTCGTGCCGGTGACCTCCACCTGCACCCGGTCGGTGCCCACGTCCCAGCCGGTGCGGTCGAAGTGACCCTGCACCTGGGCGGTCACGTCGTCGAGCGCGCTGGGGCCGGTCTCGTCGTCGGTGGCGCCGTACAGCTCCAGCGTGGCGCGGCCGGTGCCGCACCGGTCGATGACCTGGATCGCGAACCGGTTGAGGCCGGGGGCGATCGTGCGCGTGGCGAAGAAGTGGCCGGCCGCGTCGAGCGCGTCCACCGGCAGGCCGTCGATCGTGGCGGCGGCCACGGGGCGGGTCGGGTCGACCGCGCGCGCGGATCCGGAGATCGTCACCACGGTGCCGGGCGGGAAGGTCGACCCGGACGCAGGCTGCAGGCCGGCGATCGGCGGGGCGCCCGTGCAGTGCGAGCCGAGCCACGACAGCGGCGCCACGTCGTCGAGGCTGCCGTCGTAGAACTCGGTGAACACGTAGTTCGCGGGGTCGTCGACCCGGCCGGTCGCCGCGTAGTCGACGAAGACGAGGTCGCCGTCGTTGGACGCGATGAACGCGTGACCGGCGCCGTCCACGGTGCCCTGGTCGTGGAGGTTGTTCGGGATGACGAGGTCGGCGACGACCGCGAGCGTGGCCGGGTCGATCTGCGTGATGTGGGTGCTGCCGAACAGGATCAGCGTGTCGGTGTAGGGGTCGAACGCCATGCCGTGGGCGGCCGGCAGCGGCGACAGGATGCGGGTGGTGTGCATCGTGTCGAGGTCGAGCAGGCCGAAGGCGCCGTTGCCGCCGGATCCGCTGGCCGTGTAGAAGGCGCGCCCGGCGCGGTCGAACGCGATGTGGGTGACGTTGGCGTCGTCGCCCGACAGGGTGTGGGTGACGAACGTGCCGAAGGGCACGAGCGGGATCTCCTTGAGGGAGCCGGGCAGGCCACCGCCGGCCCACACCGTGGTGCCGTTGGGATCGAGGGCGAGGTGGTAGGCCGTGGTGGCGACCGTGGTGAAGCTGCCGGTCTCGACGTCCACCTTGTGGACCCCTGAGCCGCCGCCACCGATCAGCAGGTCGCCGTCGGGCGCGATCAGCAGGCCGTCGGCGCCCGGGGTGGTGGTGATCGGGATGCGCAGCACGGGCACGAAGTCGCTGCCGTCGTAGGTGTAGGTGCCGCGCTTGACGTTCGGGGCGCCGCCGTACTTGGTGTAGAAGAAGTACGGATCGTCCGAGGCGCCCTGCCGCACGCGGAACTGCAGGTCGGGCAGGTGCGCGGCCGTGGCGTCGAACGTGATCGTGTAGGTGCCGGGACGCAGCGCCACCGGCGGCATGTCGTCGGTGTCGGTGTTGTTCGCGCTGCCTGGCCCCGTCACCGCCTGACCCACCGGGTCGCGCAGCACCCAGGTCATGTACGGGTCGCCCAGGAGCAGGTCGACGGTGGTCAGGTCGTTGGCGGCGGACAGATCGAGCACGTAGTCGCGCACCTGGCCCGGGCTGTCGAAGCTGTCGGTGACGAGCGCGTCGATGGCGATGGCGCGGCTGGTGTCGGTGACCGTGGTGACGGCGAAGGCGTAGGCGGGCGTGGCGCCGCCCTGCGCCCGGACGTGGACGGTGTAGGTGCCGGCCCGCAGCGTCCACGGCCCCTTGTCGGCGAGATCGACCTGGGTCATGTCGCCGTCGGGGAACAGGGTCTGGCCGGCCTCGTCGGTGGCCCACCAGCGCAGGCCCGTCGCCACGACCTGCGCGTCGAACAGGACGCGGGCGGGGGCGGACAGGTCGAGCACGTAGTCGCGCACCTCGCCCGGCGCGGTGAGGGCGTCGGTGACCACCGTGTCGCGCTGGATCGCGGTGGACGTGGACGGCACCTCGGTGATCGCGAACGAGATCGCCGACAGGCGGTCCTGCTCCGCGTCGACCTGCACCTGCCAGGTGCCGGGCAACAGGGTGAACGGCCCGCGGTCCTCGTAGAACGGGTTGCCGGCCGTGGTGGCGAAGCGTGCGTTGCCCTGGGGGTCGCGCAGGGTCCAGCGCAGCCCACCGTCGCCGGCCAGCAGGTCGAGGTAGACGATCTCGCCGCCGGTGGCGTCGAAGCTCCACGTCATCGTCTGCCCGGGCGTCTGCGTGGTGGCGCTGACGGTGTCGCCGATCGCCATCACGAAGTCGGCGTCGACCACCTCGTGCAGGGTGAAGCCGTAGGCCGGGGCGGCGTCGTAGATCGGGTCGACCCGCAGCGTCCACGTGCCAGCGGGCAGTGTCGTCGGGCCCACGTCGTTCCAGTAGGTGTTCACGGCGCTCGCGTCGGTGAACCGCGCGTTGCCCTGGGCGTCCTCCAGCGTCCAGCGCAGCTGGTTGTCGGCCTGCTGCAGGTCCAGGTAGACCGGCGTCGGGTCGGTCAGCGTGAACGTGTAGGCGTCGGCAGCGCCGGGGCTCGCGATCGTGGCAGAGACCGGCACGTCGAGGGTGAGCGGCGTGGTGACGGTGGGCGGCACCACGACCGTGCGCACCGTGTACGGCACGGCGGTGGTGGGGTGCTGCACGACGAGCACGTAGTCGCCCGCCGCGAGCGGGAACGGACCCTGCGCGTGCTGGTCCGAGAGGCGGGCCTCGGCAGGTCCGAAGACCGCGCGACCGGCCGGGTCGAGCAGCGTCCACTGCAGCCCGGTGACGCCGCTCACCACGTCGAAGTACACGTCGGTGGCGGTGGGTACGGGCAGCGACCACCGGTCGGCGACCGCGGCGGCGAGGGTGCCGGACAGCTCGGTCCCGAGCGTGGCGGCCATGCCTGGCGACGGCGGGAACGAGGTGCCCGCGTCCACGAGCTCCAGGCTGAACGTGCCGGTGCGGCCTCCTTCGCCCTTCACGGTGAGCGTGTACGTGCCGCCCTGCAGGGCGACGCCGGCCAGCGTGGACAGATCGGGCCGCAGGGGCACCACCACGCGCCCGAGGGCGTCGCGGAGTTCGTAGCCGAGGTAGGCCTGCGCTGAGGACGCGACGTACGTGACGTCGACGATCTGGTTCGCGGCGGCCGTGAACGTGTAGGTGGCGACGCTGCCCGGGTCGAGCAGCTCGCCCGACAGCGTGTCGCCGATGGCGACCGTCTCGCTGGTGTCGCGCGCCTCGCCGAGCGCGAACGTGGTGGTGGGCACGGCGGTGCCCTCGGGGTCCACGTGCAGCAGGTAGTCGCCGGCCGGCAGCGTGAACGGCCCGCGGAAGCCCATGTCGGTGGACAGGGGGATGACGGTGTTCCCGTCGGTGTCGGTGACCGACCACCCCAACGCCCAGTACTCCCCGGCGACGAACCGGGAGAACAGGCGCTGCGGGGCCGCCAGCGTGAACGCGTGGTCGGAGACCTGGCCGATGTGGTCGAAGGTGAGCGCGAGCTCGTCGCCCACCGTGTAGGTGCCGGTCAGGTCGGCCACCGGCGCCAGGGTGACCGCATAGGTGGTGACGATGTCGTTGTCGGCCCACACCTCCAGCGTGTGCTGGCCGGGGCCGAGGAACAGCGGGCCGCGATCCTGCAGGTCGGTGCCGGACGCGAGCACCTCGCCCAGCGGGTCGCGCAGCGTCCAGTTGGTGTCCCAGTACCGGGGTGCGGAGGTGGCGTGCAGCTGGACCCGCTCGCCGCCTGCGGCCGTGAACGTCCACACGTCGCGTGCGCCCGGCTCGGTCAGGTCGCCCGCGACGACGTCGCCGAGCAGGAACGTGTCGATCGTGGTGGACGACGACCACAGCGCGAAGGTGTAGGTGCCCACGCCGGTGGTCTCGCTGAAGATCTCCAGCGTGTAGGTGCCGCCCATCAGGTGCACGGGGCCCTGGTCGACCAGGCCACCGGGGGTGCCGAAGATCTCGCGCCCCTCGGCGTCGAGCAGGCGCCAGGCGATCTCCCAGTAGTTGGAGCACGCGACGTCGTCGACGTACAGCGTCTCGCCTGCGGACGCGGTGAACGTGTAGCGGTGGACCTCGGACGGGTGGGTGATCTCGCCGTCGACGGTCACGTCGTGCGCGACGGCGCCGAGGTCGGACTCGGGCGCGGACGCCACGCGCAGCGAGAAGTCCCCGGTCTGCCCGTCGTCGAACCACACCTCGAGGCGGTAGTCGCCGCCCATCAGCGCCGCGAGGCCGAGGTCGCCGAAGTCGGTGGGGTGGGCCAGGATCGTGCGCCCGACGGCGTCCTCCAGGCGCCAGCCCATGTTCCAGTAGTTGGAGGCCGTCAGGTCGTCGACGTAGACGCGGGCGCCCGGGCTGGCGGTGAAGCTGTAGACGAACAGCGCGCCGGGGTCCGCCGCGGTGACCGTGACCACCTCGTCGAGCGCGATCTCGACCGGCTCGACGCCCGGCGTCTCGTGGGCGCGGGCGATGCCGGTGACGCAGGCCACGGCGGCGAGCGCGGCCAGGAGCCCACGACGGCGACGACGCGCACCGACCACGAGCAGGGCGACGGCCAGCAGCGGCAGGCCATGGGTCGGAGACGGGGTGGCGGCGCAGCCGCAGTCGTCCTGTTCGTCCTTGCCCGGACCGTGGATGTCGCTGTCGAACTCGGTGTCGCTGTCGTCGGTCTCGGCGGGGCCGTCGGTGTCGACGGGGGTGTCGGTGTCGACCGGCGTGTCGGTGTCGGGGAGCGTGTCGGTGTCGACGACGCCGTCGGTGTCGGTGTCGGTGTCGACGTCCGTGTCGACGACGCCGTCGGTGTCGGTGTCGGTGTCGACCAGGCCGTCGGTGTCGGTGTCGGTGTCCGTGTCGGCGCCGGCGGTGTCGGTGTCGGTGTCGGTGTGGACGACGGGGACGTCGGTGTCCGTGTCCGTGTCGACGACGGGGACGTCGGTGTCGGTGTCGGTGTCCGTGTCGACGACCGGGACATCGGTGTCGGTGTCGGTGTCGGTGTCGACGACGGGGACGTCGGTGTCGGTGTCGGTGTCGGTGTCCACCAGCGTGCACGAGCCGTCGCTGTCCACCACGGTGACGTCCACGGTGTCGCTGGCCGTGTTGCCGGCGTCGTCGGTGAGCGTGACGGTGACGGTGACGGTGCTGCCGACCGGGACGGCCGTGCCGGCGGGCACGTCCTGGGAGACCGCCGCCGTGGAGCAGGCCTCGTCGGCCACGACGCCCGCGGTGAGGTCGGGCACGGGGCCCGTGCAGGATCCATCCTCCTCCACAGCCACGTCGGCGATCGGCGCGGTGAACGCGGGCGGGACGGTGTCGGCGACGGTGACGGTGACGGTGTCGCTGTCGCTGGCGCCGAGCGGATCGGCGACGGTGAGGGTGTAGGTGGCGGTGCCGACGCCCTGGACGACGTCCTGGGTGGGGTCGGTGCCGAGGGGGACGTCCTGGGCGTCGGTCCAGGCGTAGGTGAGCGCGTCGCCGTCCGGATCCGACGAGCCGGTGCCGTCGAGGGTGATCGTGTCGACCGCGCACTCCCACGTGGCGTCGGGTCCGGCGTCGGCCACCGGCGGGCTGTTGGTGGACGCCAGCGTGACGCCGTCGACGAGCACCGAGCTGGTGACGTCGTCGTCGCCGCCGAGCAGCGTGAACGTCAGCGTGACCGGCAGGCCGGCGGGGAGCCCGCTCAGGTCGAGCGTGAGCGTGGTGCCGTCCCACCCTGCCCGCTCTGCGACCGCGGTGGCGCCGTGGTCGAGCCAGTTGAACGCAGCGCTGCTGCCGGCGCGGAACACGGGGATCACCGACAGGCCCGCGTCGTCGACCAGGTGGACCTCGAACGCGTCGGGGAAGAACGTCGCGGTGGTGTCGAAGGCGTCGGGGACGAGGTCGACGGTCAGCGTCGCCGGGCGCAGCGGCAGCGTGAACCGCTGCCACAGCGTGACCAGGTGGCTGTCGCCCTCGGTGAGCCGCGCGGCGCCGGCCTCCCAGGTCACCGCACCCGGGGCGACGGTGCCGCCGTCGGACGCGGTGGTCCACCCGGACAGGTCGGTGGCGAAGTCGCCGTTGACCACCTGCGCCGAGGCGCACGGGGCGTAGAGCAGCGCGGCGATGGCCGCGCCTGTGGCGTGTCGCATGGAACCCCTCGACCTGGCTGGACAGATCCGGTCCATCGTACCACCCGCGACCCTGCAGCCCGCCGCGACGACGTCAGCCGTTCGATCCGTCGGCCAGGTCTGCAGGGAGATCGGGCCACGGCGGCGCGCGATGGAACCGGCAGCGGTCCCCGGTGCCCGGATGGCGGAAGACCAGGGTGGAGGCGTGCAGTCGGTAGCCCGTCTCCGTGGGCCGGGCGTCGTCACGGGCGTGTCCGCCCGGCACGTACAGCGGATCGCCCACCAGCGGGTGTCCTGCGGCTGCCAGGTGGATCCGGATCTGGTGCGGTCTGCCGGTGTGCAGATCCACCTGCACGACGGTGCCGTCGTCGCAGGCACCGACGACGCGCGCGACGCTGCGCGAGGGCTTGCCGTGCGGGCTCGCGGCGTGGACCGTGCCGAGGGCGGCGTGGGGGACGGGGCCGATCGGCGTGTCCAGCACCGCCGCGTCCCACGTCGGGCGGCCGGACACGACCGCGAGGTAGGTCTTGGTGACGGCGTGATCGCGCCACGCAGCCTGGAGCTCGCGACGGGCCTGCGGCGTGCGCGCGAACAGCACCAGCCCGGACGTGCCCGTGCCGAGCCGGTGCATCGGCACGGCGTGCGGGTCGACGGCGGTCACCTGCGCGAGCAGCGTGTGGTCGAGGTAGCCCCCGGACGGCAGCGTCGGCAGGCCGGAGGGCTTGTCGACCACGCGCACGTGGGCGTCGACATGGACGGTGACCACGTCGGTGGGCGCGTCGGGCTCGTCCCACGGCGGTCGACGCCACGCCAGGGTCTGTCCGGCGCGCAGGGGCGTGGTGGGGGTGGCGACGACGTCGTCGACGGTGACCTCGCCGGCCGCCAGGCGGGCGGCCCAGGTGGCGGTGTCGCTGTGGCGGTAGTGGTCGGCGAGCCAGGACAGGGCGGTGGTGCCGCGGGCGTCGGCGCCGAGGTGGGAGACGTAGGTGTGGCCGCGGTTGCGGTGGGGCATCGCGACGCTCTCAGAACAGGCACTCGACCGGCAGCGGCTCCACCGTCTCCAGCGCCGCAGCGAAGCCCTCCGTCGGCGTGGCGACCGCGAACCCCCCCGCCGCCGTGCCGGTGAGCACCGCCCCGCCGTAGCCGCCGGGGTGCAGGTGGGCGCGCACCCAGAGGGTCTCGTCGGCCTGGACGGCGATCGGCGCGCCCGACCGGCGGAACGGCTGCTCGCTGGGGTGGCTGTGGTTGAGGATGCGGCGGAACGCGAGCGTGCCGTCGTCGCGCACCACCTCCCACCAGTCCGCGTAGCGGTCGCAGCCCGTGTCGGGGCTGTGGACGGTGACCGAGAAGGTGTAGGCGCCGGCGGCGCCGGTGACCTCGACGGCCGTGACGTCGGCGTGCGTCGGGGGGGCGTCGGTGGACGCGGGCACGTCCGTGGCCTGGTCGGACGGGTCGGAGGGGGTGGACGGCGTGGCGGGCTTGCTGCCACCGCAGCCGGTCGCTGTCGCCAGCAGGGCGGCCAAGGTGCCTACGGCGAGCGGGGTCGTGTGCATGGGGCTCCCTCCGGTCCCGGGGCTCGTGTATCCGACCCGCGTCGCCGTCGGGGTGCTACGTGCCGGCCTGCACGCTCCCCGGACCTCCGTGACCGCTCCCCTCGACACCGCGGCCGCCGCCGACCGTCTCGACGCCCTCGGCGCGTGGCTCGTGCGCTGGCAGGACCTGTGGACCGTGGCGCCGTTCCGCGAGCACCACCCCGCCTGGACGCGTGCGCACGCCGACCTGGCCGCGTGGCTCACCGCCCTGCCCGCCGATCGCGTGCGCGCCCTGGAGGCCGACCCGGACCTCGCCGTCGACGCCCCCGCGCCGTGGCCGACGCTCGTGGCGACGCGCCGGGACCTCGTCGCGCTGGGGCCGTTGCCCGCGCAGGTGCGTCCCCCGGGCTTCGATCCCGCCCAGCGCAAGGTGCGTGGGCGCAAGTGGACCCAGGTCGGCGCGTTCCTGGCGGCGGTCGAGCCGGTGGTTCGCACCGTCGACGGCCCGGTGGTGGAGTGGTGCGCGGGCCGGGGTCACCTCGGCCGCACGCTCGCCGCCCACCTCGATCGCCCCGCGTGGCTGCTGGAACGCGACCCGCACCTGTGCGCACCCCCCGAGGGGATCGCGGAGCACCCCGACGTCGCCCACCGCCAGGTCGACGTCCTCGACGACGCTGTGTTCGGCCTCGTCCCCGAGCGTGCCGCGCTGGTGGGACTGCACGCCTGCGGACGCCTCACCGACCGGCTGTTCGAGGCGGCGTGGCGACGGGACGCGGCGATGGTGGCCGCGTCGCCGTGCTGCCCCCACCGCCTGTACGGCCCCGATCACCACGCCCCGAGGAGCCGGCGCGCTGCGGCCCACGGACTCGCCCCGACGCTGGACCTGCTCCGCCTGGCGGTCCTCGACGAGGTGGTGGCGACGCCGCGTCGACGCACGCTGCGACGCCGCGAGCAGTGGCTGCGCATCGCCGTGGACCTGCTGGCGCGTCAGCACACCGGCCACGACGTCCACCACGGCTTCCGCACGGTCGACCGGAACACCTTCGACCTGCCGCTCGACCGCTTCGTGCGGGAGGTGGTGGTGCCGCTCGGCGTCCCGGTGCCGGACGTCTTCGACGCCGACGCGCTGGGGCGGGCGGCCACCGTCGAGCTGGCCCGTCAGCGGGCGCTCGGGCTGGTGCGGATGCTGTTCCGCCGCCCGCTGGAGCTCTGGCTCGCGCTCGACCGCGCCGTCGGCCTCGCCGAGCGCGGCTGGCGGGTGGACGTCGGCACCTTCTGCGCGCGCGAGGCCACGCCGCGGAACCTGCTGATCGTGGGGCGACCGGGGTGAGCGACGCCGGCGGTCAGGGCGTGCAGCCCGCCACGGGGCACGCCGCGTCGACGTCCACCTGCCGGCAGTCGACCGCGCCCACCGCGCCGCCCGCCACCACCGCGTCCACCACGCACGACGACAGCACCGGGTCGTCCACCGTCACCAGCAGGGGCGCCGATCCCAGCGCCGGGAGGGCGAGGTCGGTGAGCAGGTCGTCGTGCCACAGCTGAATCGGCCCGTTCGCCGTCGCGAGGCCGGGCAGGTCCAGCGCGGTGAGGCGGGCGTAGTAGACGTCGAGGGCGTCGATGGTCTCGAGCGCGGGCGCCACCAGGGCCACGGCGTCGGTCGGCGCGGACGGCAGCCGGCCCACCGACGACAGCACGACGTGACCGGCCGTGCGCAGCGCGGGGAGCGTGTAGGTGACGGGCCCGTTGCCCCAGGAGCACAGCGACGTCGCCTCCAGGGCCGGGGCGTCGACGGTGTGCAGGGCGAGGTTGCGCACCAGGTCCAGGGCGCCCGTCTCGCACCGCGTGCGCGGCCCCGTGCGCAGCGCAGGCAGCGCGATCGCCTGCGCGGCGGTGTCGACGAACGCCAGGTGACCGTCGACCCGGGTCAGGTAGGGCAACGCCACCGTGGTCAGCGGCAGGTCGTGGACGGTGACGTCACCGTCGATGCGCACGAGGTGCTGGAGCTGGCGCCACGTGGCGGGCGTCGCCACGTCGAGGGTCTGGCCGGCGGGCAGGGTGCCGAGCACGGGGACCACGGTGACAGGGGACACGGACGCGCTCGCCTGGACCACGGCCACCAGCCCCACGTCGACGAGGGGGGCCGCCGCCGGCACCCGCACCGACCACGTGGCGACGCCGGCTGCGTCGGCGACCTGCCGGCCCAGCCACCGCGGCGACCGCACGGGGAGGCACGCCCCGCCGAGCACCGGGGGACACGGTCCCGTCCCGGGTGTGCCGCCGACGAGGTCGACCGCGCTGCCGGCCGGCGCCCCGGTCACCGTCACCGTCACCGTGGTGGACCGCTCCAGCGGCGGGGCGGTGACGCCCGCTGCCCAGGACGCGGCGAGGAGCCAGGCGATCACAGGGTCTCCGGGTGCAGGCGCGCTCGGAAGAAGGCCAGCACGCGATGCAGCGCCGCCTGGGTGGGCTGGCCGTCCGCGTCGATGAGGTGGGTGGTCAGCACCGAGTGGGCGTCGGCCGGGTGTCCCCACGGGTTGCTGGGGCTGCTGTCGATCTCGATGGCCTCGAAGCCGTCGCCGAGGGCCTCGCGCAGGGCGGTGAACCGCGCCGCCGGGCACAGCGGATCGCCCGTGAACCGCAGGCCGAGGACGGTCAGGCCGTCGGCGTCCACGCGCTGGCGCACCGCGGCGAGCTGGGCGTCGGAGACGTGGAGCCTGCGCCCCAGCGCGGCGACGACGGGGACGGGCAGGCTCGGCTGCGACAGCACCGGGGCCATCACGCTGTCGTCGACGGCGAGCGCCAGCGCGAAGTTGCCGGTCACGCACATGCCGACGGCCCCCACGCCGGGGCCGCCGCAGGCCCGGTGGGCGTGACGGCACAGGGCGCGCAGCCACGTGGTGAGCGGGGAGGCGTGGCGCGCGGCCAGCAGGTGGATCTCGCGGCGGATGCAGATCTGCACCACGGTGCGGGCCATGTACGCCTGGCTCATCGGCGCGCCCGGGGTGCCGAACAGGTCGGGCATCCACACCGAGAAGCCGGCGTTCGCCACGTGGCGGGCGAACGTGGCGACCTGCGGCGTGATGCCCGGGATCTCGGTCATCACCACCACCGCCGGTCCGCTGCCGAGCCGGTAGACCTCACGCGCGCGGCCCTCCAGCGTCAGGGTCTCGCGCGTGAAGTCGGCCAGATCGTCGGGACGCGACCTCACCGGCGCCGACGCCGCAGGCCGAGCAGCAGGGCGAAGGCGCCGAGCACGGCCCCTTCGCGGGCGCCCCGGGTGTCGCAGCCGCAGGTGGGCACGGCGGCGCTGAGCTGACCCACCAGCGCGTCGATCTGGGCGGCGTTGTCGGTGACGGTGACCAGGCCACCGCTGCGGCCGCCCTGCTCGATGCGTTCGGCGGCGACATTGCCCAGCGGGCCGATCCACGCCGTGTAGTCGAAGGCCGGATCGGACAGGTAGTCCGACGGCAGCTGCAGCGAGCGACCGTCCTCCAGCTCGAGCCGGAGCGGGGCGCGGTCGTAGGTGTACAGGCGCGCGCCGCACTGCACGACCAGGCGCGCCGCGTGCACGTTCGAGACCGGCTGCAGGTCGCGGTTGAGCACGAACAGCGGGTCGAGGTCCATCTCGTCGGCGTCCATCGACGACGTCAGCCGGGTGACCCAGCCCGTCTCGTCGACGATCTCCTGGGCGTGCTTCATCGCCGGCACCCAGCCGTCGTCGGGGTCCTCGAGCCGGTCGGCCAGGGCGTTGCCGTCGACGGTGGCCGACCGCGTCTCGGCGTACTGGTCGAGCTGGCTGTACAGCTCGACCTCGGTGAGGCCGTAGCGATCGAGGACGGCGGCATCCACCGGGAGCACCTGCCGCAGGAACGGCACCGTGCCCGTGGACACGGGGATGCCCGCGTTCTGCATCGCGCGGATCACCTGGGCGGCGTTGGCGGTGCCGAGGGCGCGCACCCCGAGCAGGTCGTAGTCGCCGTCGGACCAGAACGTGCCGTCGTAGACCGACGTGGGGCCGGCGAAGTCGGTGGCGAAGGCCTTGCCGCCCGCCTCGTCGGCAGCTGCGGACACGACGTCGGTGTAGTTGGCGCCTCCGGCCCGCCAGTCGATGGCGAACGGGTTGATCACCACGTGCAGGTAGTTCTCGGGGATCGCGCGGGCCTTGCCGAACACGTACGGCTGCAGGCGCATGTCGGGCGTGGCGGCGACGGCGGTGAGGCGCAGGGGGATCGACGCCTCGGTGCCCTCGTAGGTCAGCGCGATGGGGCGCAGGTCGCCCACGTCGCGGTCCTTCTCCAGGCGCAGGGCCACGAACCAGCTGTCGTCGCCGAGGTAGGTGGCCAGCTTGTCTTCGAGGCTGGCGGGCACGGTGTAGCCGTGGGTGGTCAGCCAGCTGACGAGGCTGTCGACCGAGTCGGCCTGGAGCACCGCGGTGGCGTAGGGCCCGAGCGTGCCCTGGGAGGCGACGACCACGCCGCCGTCGTCGTCACGGGGCGCTTCGTCGCTGTCGGCGGTGGCGAGGTCGCGGGTGCCCCCGCCGGCGCCCTCCTTGCACGTGCCTTCCACCTCCACGCTGACATTGAACGTGGGACGCGTCGGCGGCGACAGCCGGGTGAACACGTCGTCGACCGTGGTGCGCAGCTGGGGCACCTTCGGCACGGGCAGGATCCACGCGAACTCGGGGGCGTCGCCCTCGTAGGTGATCTGCACCTGCACCTCGACGGTGCCCGTGTCGTCGTCGATGGCGAACAGGATCCGCTCGGCGGCCTGCTCCACCGGCGCCGCCGCGTCGCAGAAGAAGCCGCCGCAGGCCAGCGCCGCGGGGCTGGCGGTGAGGCCGACCAGGGCCAGGGCGATCGGGGCGCCCCGTAGGGTGTGCATGGTGTCTCCGTCCGTGCCGTGCAGGATCATAGCGCCGGGGGACCGCAGGCGGCGCCTCACCGACGCAGGTGGACGGACACGGCGGGCGCGAGCGCGTCGGCGACGATCTGGTGACCCGCGGGGCTCCAGTGGGCGCCCTGCCGCAGCGCGACCCCCGCAGCGGCGGCCTGCTCGAACGCCGCCCAGGGCGCGACGCAGTCGGTGGGCCGCGGCGCGCACCACGCCGCGAACGGCGCGTCGACGCCGCTGCCGTGGGGGGTGCCCAGCAGGTCGACCTCGGGGAGCCACGCCACGACCAGCGGCACGGCCGCGGTGTCGGCGTCGCGGCCCGCGCGCGCCAGCAGGGCCGCGGCGAGCGCGTCGCGGGCGTCGTCGTCCCGCAGCGGGCTGCGCAGGGTCTCGGCCCACACCTCGAGCAGGTCGAGGGTGCGCCACCGGTGCAGGCGGGGCCCCTCGGGACCGGGCGGGGGCAGCGGGGCGCCGTGGAGCGCGAGCACGCCGTCCTGCAGCGTGAACCACGGCTTGGCCCACACGTCCCACGTGGCCAGCGGGCGCACCATCATCGGGGAGGTCAGCCCGAGCACGACCACGTCGGGGCGGGTCGGCAGCACGTCGCGCTCGAGCGCGAGCACGCACTGGTCGAGGCCGTAGCCGGGCACGCCGGCGTTCACGACGTGCCAGCCTGTCGCCGTCGCCAGCCGCACGGCGAAGGTGTCTGCATCCGCCACCTCGTCGCCGTAGGTGAACGAGTCCCCCAGCAGCACCACGGTGGGGGCGCCGTCGGCGGCGGTGGGGGTGACCCGGTGGCCGGCGGCGTCGACGGTGACGCCGGGTGCGGTGTGGCCCGGACGCACGCGCCAGCCGAGCGTCGGGTCGTGCGCCAGCCCGCGCTCGCCAGGTGCCGCGGCGAGGGCGGGATCTGCCTGCTTGTCCTGCCACCGCAGCAGGCTCACCAGGCGTCGACCGGCCGACGACGTGCCCGCCACGGCCTGTTGGAACGCCGGCTGGGCCAGGGCGAGGCGCGCCGCGACCTCGGTGGTCGCCAGCGTCGCCAGGGCGACGATCGACAGGGCGAGGGGACGGCGCAGGGCGGTGATCCTCGGGAGGGTGCGATGGCGGCAGGGTAGCCGGCTTCAGGGTAGGAGGGGGGACCTGTGAGGACCCATGTCCAACGAGTCGACCCACTTCATCCGCGCGCGCATCGAGGCCGATCGGGCCGCCGGGCGCTGGGGCGGCCGCGTCGCCACCCGGTTCCCGCCGGAGCCCAACGGCTACCTGCACATCGGGCACGCCAAGGCCATCTGCCTCAACTTCGGGCTCGCGGCGGAGTACGGCGGCACGTGCAACCTGCGGTTCGACGACACCAACCCCGAGACCGAAGACCCCGAGTTCGTCGACAACATCCTGGCCGACGTGCGGTGGCTGGGCTTCGAGCCCACGGCCGTGTTCTACGCGTCCGACTACTTCGCCCAGCTCTACGCGTGGGCCGAGCAGCTGGTGCGTGACGGCAAGGCCTACGTCGACGACCAGTCCATGGAAGCGATCCGCGCCAACCGCGGCACGGTCACCGAGCCGGGCACGCCCTCGCCCTGGCGCGACCGCAGCGTCGACGACAACCTCGCCCTGCTCCGGCAGATGAAGGCCGGCGACTTCCCCGACGGCAGCCGCGTGCTGCGTGCGCGCATCGACATGGCGCATCCGAACATGAAGATGCGCGACCCGCTGATGTACCGCATCCGCCACGCCCACCACTACCGCACGGGCGACGCGTGGTGCATCTACCCGATGTACGACTGGGCCCACGGCCAGTCCGACGCCATCGAGGGCATCACCCACTCGATCTGCACCCTCGAGTTCGACGTCAACCGCGAGCTCTACGACTGGTTCACCGCGGCGCTGGGCTTCGCCGAGCCGCCGAACCAGCTCGAGTTCGCGCGCCTGAACCTGACGTCCACCGTGATGTCGAAGCGCTTCTTCAAGCGGATCGTGGCCGACGGCTTCGTCGACGGCTGGGACGACCCGCGCATGCCCACGCTGGCCGGGCTGCGGCGTCGCGGCGTGCCCGCCGAGGCGCTGCGGGCGTTCGCCGAGCGGGTCGGGGTCGCCAAGGCCAACTCCGTGGTCGACCTCGGCCTGTTCGAGTTCACCATCCGCGACGTGCTCAACCACCAGGCGCGGCGCCGCATGGGCGTGCTCGACCCGCTCGAGGTGGTGCTCACCAACTGGCCGCAGGGCCAGGTCACCCCGCTCGAGGCGGCCGACTTCCCCGCCGACGTGGGCCTGCCCGGCAGCCGCACGGTGCCGATGAGCGGTCGGGTGTTCATCGAGCGCAGCGACTTCGCGGTCGATCCCCCCGACGGCTGGCGCCGCCTGCGCCCCGGGGGCGAGGTGCGGCTGCGCTACGGCTACGTGATCCGCTGCGACGAGGTCGTGGAGGGGCCCGACGGCCAGATCGCCCAGCTGCGCTGCTCGGTCGACCTCGACACGCTCGGCAAGGGCACGGCGGGGCGCAAGGTCAAGGGCGTCATCCACTGGGTGAGCGCCGACCACGCCGTGCCGGCCGAGGTGCGCCTGTACGACCGCCTGTTCACCACCGACGAGCCGGGTGCGGGCACGGGCGACTACCTCGCCGACCTCAACCCGAACACGCTGTCGGTCAAGGCCGCGTTCCTCGAGCCGTCGGTCACCGCCGACGCGCCGGGCGTGCGCTACCAGCTCGAGCGCCACGGCTACGTCTACCGCGCCCCCGAGGACGCCGACCGCGGCCTCGTGTTCAACCGCATCGTCGGCCTGAAGGACACGTTCGGCGCCAAGGAGGAGCGCGACGCGCGCGACGACGGCGACGACGCCGAGGTCCCCGCGCCCGCGGTGGTCGACCCCCGCGCCCAGGCCGAGGCCCAGGCCCGGATCAAGGCCCAGGCCCGTCTCGACCACTTCACCGCCCACCCCGAGGCCGAGGAGGCCTTCCAGGAGCTGGTGACGGCCGGCGCGAGCGACGACGAGGCGTGGACGGTCGCGTCCGACCCCCGCCTCGTGGCGCTCGTGCGCGGCGCGGCGGGCATCGCCGACATCGGCGCCGTGGCCCGGTGGATCGCCAACACCCTGGTCGCCGAAGCCCGCGACCGCGGCCTCGACGCGCTGCCCTTCGACGGGGCCGCGCTCGGGCGGCTGGTGGCGCTCGTGGAGGCGGGCACGCTCAACGCCCGCCTGGGCAAGCAGGTGCTCGCCGAGCTGCTCGACAAGGGCGGCGACCCCAAGGCGATCGCCGAAGCCCACGGCTGGATCCAGGTCAGCGACACCGACGCCCTCGGATCGGCCGTGGCGGCGGTCATGGCGGGCGCGCCCGACGAGGTCGCCCGCTACAAGGCCGGCGAGAAGAAGCTGCTGGGCTTCTTCATGGGCCAGGTGATGGCAGCGACGGGCGGCAAGGCCAACCCGGGGCTGGTGCGCACCATGCTCCAGCAGGCGCTCGACGCATGAGCGGCGCCGCCGATCCCTGGCGCCTCGACGGCCGTCGCGTGCTCGTCACCGGCGGCACGCAGGGCATCGGCAAGGGCACGGTCACGGCCCTGGTGGAGCGCGGCGCCGAGGTGATCCTCGTCGCCCGCACCGAGGCCGACGTGCAGGGGCTGGTCTGCGCGCTCGGCGGTCAGGGGCATGCCGTGCACGGCGTCGTCGCCGACGTCACCACCGAGACGGGGCGCGACGCGGTCGTCGCCACGGTGCGCGCGCTCGGCGGTGCCCTCCACGGGCTCGTCAACAACGTCGGCACCAACACCCGCAAGCCCACGCTGTCGTGGACGGTCGACGACTTCGAGGACCTGCTGCGCGTCAACACCACGCAGGCGTGGGCGCTCACCGTGGCGCTGCACGACGCGCTGTCGGCGGCGCGCGACGCGAGCGTGGTGTTCGTCACCAGCGTGGCGGGCCACCGCGCGGTGCGCACCTCCACGGCCGGCTACGCCGCCACCAAGGGCGCCCTCGACGGCCTCGTGCGCTTCCTGGCGGCCGAGTGGGGCCCCGACGGCATCCGCGTCAACAGCGTGGCGCCCTGGTACGTGCGCACGCCGCTGGCCGAGCAGGTGCTCGCCGATCCGGCCAAGGCGGCCACGATCCTCGCGCGCACGCCGCTGGGTCGCGTCGGCGAGCCTGACGACGTCGGACGCGCCGTGGCCTTCCTGCTCATGCCCGCGTCCGGCTGGATCACGGGCGCGCAGGTGCCTGTCGACGGCGGCTTCGAGGCGCTGGGGCTGTAGGCGCGCGCGGCGTCGCTACGGGTTCTCGTCGAGCCCCGCGGCGTCCGCCTTCGCCAGGCGCGTGGCCACCTGGGCCTCGGTGAGCAGGTCGCCCTCGGCGTGGGCGACGACGGCCGCCACCATGCAGTCGCCGGTGACGTTGCAGGTGGTGCGGCACATGTCGAGGAGGCGATCGACGCTGAAGATGATGGCGATGCCGCCCTTCATCACGTCCTCGGGCATGCCCACGCTCTGCAGCACGATCACCAGCATGATCAGCCCGACGCCGGGCACGCCCGCCGTGCCGATGCTCGCCAGGGTGGCGGTCAGCACGATGGTGAGCTGGGCGGTCACCCCGAGGTCGAGGCCGTAGATCTGGGCGATGAACATCGCGGCGACGCCCTGGTACAGCGCGGTGCCGTCCATGTTGATCGTGGCGCCGAGCGGGATGACGAAGCTGGTGACGTCCTCGCCGCACCCGAGCCGCTCGTCGACACACTCCATCGTGACCGGCAGCGTGGCCGACGACGACGACGACGAGAAGGCCAGCAGCTGGGCCGGGGCGATGGCGCCGTAGAACCGGCGCAGGCCCATCCCGGTGAACAGGCGCAGCAGCCCCGGGTAGACCACGCCCATCATCACCGCGAGCCCGGCGACCACGGTGGTGGTGTAGACGAGCAGGGCGCCCAGCACGTCCAGGCCGAGCGTCGCGATGACGCGCACGATGAGCGCGAACACCGCGATCGGTGCCGTGAGCATCACGAGGTGGACGAGCTTGATGATCGTCTCGGTGAGGCCGTCGGCCACACGGATGACGGGCTCGGCCTTGTCGCGGGGCACGAGCGTGAGCGCCACCCCGATGGCCAGCGCGGCGAACACGACCTGGAGCATGTTGCCCGAGGCCAGCGACGCGAAGGGGTTGGCCGGCACGATGTCGAGCAGCGTGGCCCAGACGTCGGGGGCCACCGCCTTGTCGATCTTGTCGGCCGCGGCGGCGACGCCGGTGGCGGCGAGCGTGTCGCGCAGCTCGGCGCTGACCCAGTGCCCGGGCTGGACGAGGTCGGCGAGCACGAGGCCGGTGGTGATCGCGAGCGCCGTGGTCACCAGGTAGATCGCGATGGTGCGCCCGCCGATGCGCGACAGCTTCTGCAGGTCGTTCAGGCTCGACGCGCCCACCACGAGGCTGAACAGCACGATCGGCACGGCGATGAAGCGCAGCAGGCGCAGGAACAGGTCGCCGACGAAGTCGTTGAGGTGGACGACGAACATGGCGACGGCGTGGAGCGGGCCCTCGGTGCCGATGGCGGCGGACAGACCCGGACCGGCGAGGTTGAGCACGAGCCCGACCACCAGCCCGGCGACCATGCCGATCAGGATCTGCCAGTGCAGCTCGAGCTTGCGCATCCGTCCTCCCGTCGTCGATCGCGCCGCGGGCTGCGGCGAGCCCCAGGGCGACGAGGACGGCGAAGGTACCAGAGCGGGGCGGGCGGCGCTCGCGTCAGCCGAGGATGCTGCTGACGACCATCGCGGCGTGGAAGCACATCACGCCGGCCGAGGCGATCGAGACCACCTGGGTGAGGTTGGCGCGCGGGGGCGTCGTGCCGCGGTTGGCGTGCAGGTAGAGCGCCTGCCACGTGTCGACCGAGGCCCGCAGCGCGAGCCAGGCCGCGATGAAGGCGGCGATGTGCAGGATCAGGGCCAGGGGGCCGAACTGCGGATCGGCCGACGGCAGCCGACCGCTGGCCGCCCACCACCCGAGCGCGAGCCCGGTGAGGGCCAGGGCACCGCCGCAGTAGATCATCGCGTGGCGGAACCGCTGCGCGACCCAGCCCAACGTCGGGCTGCCCCAGCCGTGGGTGGCGGCGCCGGGCTGGGTGTCGGGAGGGATCGTCCAGTCCAGATCCCCGAGGTCGAGGGCAGGGCCCTCGGGCGGGGTGGCGGACGGGTCTCGGCGGTCCATCTGCACGCGGCTCCACCTTCACGTCGGGGCAAGGATACCCGTTGCCGTTGCGGTTCATCAACGTCCTTGTCCGCAATTCGGCGCGAAGACCACCGACATGAAGTCAAGATTGTTGCGGGTTCCTACGGACAGTGCCCTGGGGGCGCCGTCGTGGCGTATGCGGCGCGCGCTTCGGTACCCGTGACGCGGTAGACCACGGCGAGGAGCGCGCGTGATCCAGCCCCCCCCGCCGAGCGAGCCGGCGCGCCCGTCCGTGGCGCCCCTGCTGGTCGTCCCCGTCGTGGCGCTCCTCGCGCTCGGCGCGGTCGGGCCCGCCGAACGTGCGGTGCTCCACGGGCTGCTGGCGATCCTCCTCGTGGCGCGGATGCGCGACGGGCGGGTCGACGGGGCGGCGCGCGCCGTCGTGTTCGCCGCGCTCCCGCTGCTCGGCGCGATGCTGGTGGGGCTGGTGCCGCTGCCTGCCTCGGTGCTGGCGGTGCTGGCGCCCGGCATCGTCGCCGCCCGTCCGTTCGACGACAGCTGGACGTTGTCGCTCCGGCCGGAGCGCGTGCCCGAGGCCGCGGCCACCTGGCTGCTGCTGACCAGCCAGGCCGCCCTCCTGGTCGCCGTGGCCCCCGATCGTCGGCGCCTCGCGCCCTGGTTGGCGTGGGGAACGCTCGGCTTCGCCCTGCTCGGCATCACGCACGCCGCCGTCGACGCGCAGACCCTGTTCGGCGTCGTCGCGGTGCGCGCGCACGACGGCCGGTTCTTCGCGCCGCTGGTGCACCCCAACCACCACGGCGCCGTCCTGCTCGCGGGCCTGCCGTTCGTGGTGCAGGCGCTGCGGCGCGACCTCGACGCCCGCACGCCCCGCGCCGTGGTGTGGGCGGCGCTCGTGGCCTGGATCGTCGCCTACCCGATCGTGGTGGCCTCGATGGGCCTCGTGCTCGCGCTGGCCGCCCAGGGGGCGGTGCTCGTGGGCGCGTCGTCGTGGCCGCTGCCCCGCCGGGTCGGCGTGCTGGCGGTGGGCGCCGCTGTGCTGTCCGGCGCGGCGGTGTGGGTGACGGTGCAGCAGCCCGAGTGGTGGCTGCTCTCCGGCGCGCCGCGGCTCGCGCAGTGGGCCGACACCGTCCCCGTCGTCGTCGACCACCCGCTCGCCGGCGTGGGGGCCGGCGCCTACGGGGCGGCCTACACGGCCTACCGCACCGTCAGCAGCTACGCGGTGTTCGAGCACGCCCACGCCGACGTGCTGGAGTGGGTGGCGGAGCTCGGCGCCTTCGGGCTGGTGGCCGTGGCGATGAGCGTGCCGCTGTGGCCGGTCGACGGGCGCGGCGCGGACCGGCTCCCGTGGACGCTGGCGCTCACCGCGCTGGCCGTCCACGGCTGCGTGGACTTCCCGTGGCACGTGCCGGGGGTGGCGCTGGTCGGCGTGGTGGTCGCGGTCGGGTGGGGGCGTGCCCCCCGTCCTCCCGTGTGGGGACCGTCGCGTTGGCTCGGCGTGCTGGTGGTGGCGCACGTCGCCGCGATCGGCCTGCTCGCGCAGCGGGCCTGGGTCGACCACGCCGTCGAGGCCGTCCACACCCGCACCGCCGACGACGCCACGCTCGACGCGCTGGAGCGCCTGGCGCCGTGGCGTCCGGAGCCGTGGCTGGCGCGGCTCGCCGCGGCCCCCACCCGGGAGCGCGCGACGATGGTCGCCCACCGGTTCAGCGACGACGGGATCACGCTCGCGCGCGTGGCGGCGGTGATGCTGGAGGCGGGGGATCTCGACGCGGCGGCGTCGTGGAGCCAGCGCGCCGTCCGGCGGGATCCGAACGACTTCCGGGCCTGGCGCCTGGTGGCCGCGATCCGGCAGCGTCAGGGCGACACCGTGGGGGCAGCCGAGGCGTGGGCCGAGGCGCTGCGTCGCTGGCCGCGCGAGCTGCTCGACGTCGGTCACCCGTTCGACGACGCGTTCGCCGTGTTCCCGATCGGGGTGTGGTGGCTCACCGCGCTGGCCGATGCGCCGGCGCACTGGTCGGTGCGGCTGGCGTGGACGATGCTCGAGCGCGAGGACTACGACACTGCGCTGCTCGCCTGCGAGCAGGCTGGCCGCCTCCGCCCCGCGGCCCACACCTGGATGCCGGCCTGCGCGACGGCCCTGGCGGGGACGGGCCAGGTGGCGGCCGCACGGGACTACCTGGACCGGTGGACCACCGAGCGTCCCGAGGACTTCTGGGCGTGGGTGGCCGTGTGGGACACCCTGGGCCGGTTCGGCGACGCCTCGGATCTGCCGTCCCGGGAGCAGGCCCTGCGGCGCGCGTGGACGCTGCGCCCGGGGGACGGCCGCACCTGTCGGTTGCTCAAGGAGGCGCGCGCGGCGTGCGGGGCGTGCACACGCCAGGATCCCGCGTGCACGGCGCCGCCGCCGACGTCGACGTGTGCCCTGGCGGCCTGGGCGCTCACGCCGGCCGACGAGCCGCTGCCGGCGCGGCCGCTCGATGCCACGGCGCTGCCCGACGACGACGCGCTGTGGGTCCGGTGTCCGTGAAGGCGTCGCCGACCTGGGCGCGGGTGCTGGTGGCCTCGGCGGTGGTGGCCGGGCTCGCGCTGCGCGTCGCGGTGGTCCCGCCGGGGTTCTCGCCCGACGAGGTGGGCACGGTGACGCCGGGGGGCCTGTGGGGGGTGCTGACCGACCCGGAGATCGGCACCAACCCGCCGCTGTACCGGTTGCTGACGACGCCGTGGCTGCCCGATCGCGCCGCGGCCTGGGCGGGGCGCGGGGTGAGCCTGATCGCGGGCGCGGCGGGCATCGCGGCGGTCGCGCGCCTCGCGGCACGGGCGTGGGGACGTGCCGCCGTCGGGGTCGCCGCGGCCTCGGCGTTCGCGGTGTTCCCGCTCGCGGTGCGGATGTCGGGGGTGTTCCGGGTGTACGCGCTCGCGGCGCTGGTGATCGCGCTGCATCTGGACGCGGTGGTGCGGTTCGCCGACGCCGCCGAGTCACCCGCAGACCGCCGGCGCGCTGGGCTCGTCGTGGCGTGTACCGCGTGCCTGCTCCCGTGGCTGCACTACACGCTCGTCCCGCTGGCGCTGGGCCTCGGCCTGGCGGGGGGATGGGTGGCGCCGGGCCTGCGCGGGCTGTGGCGGTGGTACGTGCCGTCGGCGGTCGCCGCGCTGCCGCTGGTGCCGGCCGTGCTGTTCCAGCAGGAGCGCCGCATCGAGCCCCAACCGGTCGGTGACCTGTTCGAGCGCATCGCGAGCCTCGGGATGCGCTGCCCCGATCTGGTCCGCAGGGCGTTCAACCATGCCTTCGAGGACAGCGGGGTGGTGCCGCCGAGCGCGCGACGCCTCCAGGCGCTGGCGGTGGTCGCCGCGACGACCGTGGCGGTGCTGGCCTGGCGTCGGCTGCCGCCCGGACCTCGGGTGCTGCTGGTGGCCACCGCGTCGCTGCTGCTCGGCTTCGCGGGCATCGCCACCCAGGCGGCGCCACGGTCGGACGTGACCCTGTTCGTCGCCGTGCCCGTGTTCGCCCTGCTGGCCGGGCTGCCCACCCTGGTGCGGGGGACGGTGGTGCGTGGGGGCGCGGCCGTGGTGCTGGGGGTCGCGGTGCTCGCCGGCCTGCCCGAGAGCCTGCGCGCGGAGCTGCAGCTCGTCGCCCGCAGCGGGGGTCAGGCGTGGTTCGTGGCGTGGTGGGCCGACCACCCCTACGACGGACCCGTGGCGGTCACCCCGCGGCCTGCGGCGGGGTGGCTCTGGTTCCATGCGACGGGGCAGGTGCCCGGGCGCGCCCCGACGGGGGACGTGCTCTGCGACGCGGGCCAGGCCTGCTTCGCCGCGGACGGGCGCCGCTGGGTGGGCACCGACCAGGTCCCCGACGTCGGCTGGCTCGTGGACTTCCACACCGTGCCGCTGCGCGAGGCGGCCGCGCGGTGTGTGCTCGCCGCCCATGCCCCGGGGGTGGTGGTGTGGACGGACTGCCGACCGGCACAGTGACGGTCAGAAGCGGAAGGCGATGCCGCCGGCGATCTCGGTCTCGCCGATCAGGCCCTCCTCGCCCCACAGCAGCTTGCCGTTGACCTCGACCAGCAGCCCGACGTGCCGGCCCGGCCACGCGAAGAAGCCGAACGTGCCTACGAGACCGCCTTCGAGGAGCGGCAGGCCGCCGACCTCTTCCCCGCGGGGCTCGAGCTCCGTGCGGTCATAGGGCCACACGGCCGCGATCGTGCCGCCCACGCCGGTGTGCAGCTCCCACGACGGGGCGAGGGGGATCGGCTTCTTGAGCAGCAGGTCCATCGCCAGCGTGCCGTCCTGGCGCCCGGCGAGGCCGTTGACGCCGAGCTCGAGCTCTAGCCAGCGCGGGACGAGCTCGCGCTCCCACACCGCGCCGAGGCCCCACCGACCGCGCGGCCCGTCGGCGTCGTAGACCGCCGACGACAGCACGCGCACGGCGAGCACGTTGGGGTGCTCCTTGGCGTACCGCTCGTCGGCCTCGATCGCCTCGTGGCGCGCGGCGTGGGCGTCGACACCGTGCTCGGGCGTCTCGGGCGTCTCGGGCTCGTGCGCGACGTCCTCGCCCGCCCACGCCGGAGCGCAGGCGAGGAGGGCGCCGAGCCCGAGCGCCGGGGGAACGCGATGCGAGCGCGGAGACGTCACCGCCAGTTGCCGATGCCGCCCAGGTCGTAGACGCGGGCGAAGCCGTGGCGCTTGAGCAGACCGGCGGCCTGGGCGCTGCGTCCGCCAGATCGGCAGTACACGACGTAGGTCTTGTTCGGGTCGAGGGACCCCATCTTCGACGGCAGGTCGGCCAGCGGCAGCAGCGTGCTGCCCGGGATGGCCTGCTGCTGGTGCTCGGGCGGGGTGCGGACGTCGAGGAGCACGGCGCCTTCGGACAGCAAGGCGCGGGCGCGGGCCGCGTCCACCTGGGTGTCGTCGTCGGCGCCGCCGAACAGTCGTGCGAACAGGGACATGGTGACCTCCTGGGCGCGGGGTCGCGCCGGATGCCGGGAGCTTCGCACGTCGCGTGCCAGCGCGCTGGCGCGTCGGTTGCAGGTGGTGGGGTGGAGGTGAACCATGTCCGACACCATCCTCGTCGCCGTCGACATCGCCGGCTGCGCACCCGAAGTCGTCGCCGAGACCGCCTGGATCGCCGCGGGTCTGAAGGCGCGCGTCGTCCTCCTGCACCTCGCCCACCTGCCGGTCGGCGTGCACGCTGGCGACGCCGTCCGCACCGGCACCCACCCCGAGGGCGCGTCGGCGCTGTCGACGCTCGACGACGACGCGCGGGAGCACATGGCCCTGCTGCAGGCGATCCTCGCCGACAAGGGCGTGCCCAGCGAGGTCCTCATCCGCCACGGCGACCCGCTCCACGGCATCCTGACGGCCGCCGACGAGGTCGATGCCCGCATCATCGTGTGCGGCACCCACGGGCGCCAGGGGCTGCAGCGGATGCTGATGGGCAGCGTGGCCGAAGAGGTGCTGCGGCGCGCGCGCGTGCCCGTGCTCGTCGTCCGCACGCTCACGCCGGGCGCGCTGGAGGACGTCACGCCCACCCAGCGCCAGGTCGCCGTCGAGGCCGAGGGCTGAACGAAGCGACACGTCCTGAAACAGACCGCGTTCCAGGACGTCGCCGTGGCCCCGTCGCTTCGACCTACCGCGGCGGGGTTGGCTCGAACTCCTCGACGAGCCGCTGCGCCCGGAAGCGCGTGCGGGTGTCGCTGCCGTCGTCGGCGTCGGTGTAGGCGAACGACAGGATCGCCCGGCTCGCGTCGTCGTCGGTGACCTGCGAGACCATCAGCACGACGTCGGGCGGCTCGGTGCCCTCGGGGAAGGTCTGCTTCATGCCGTCGACGAACTGGCGCGTCAGCTCGTGGATCTGCATGGGGTCGTCCTTGACCGGGGTCGACATGACCGCGATGCACGGGAACTCCTCGCAGTCGACGGTCTCGACGGTGACGTCGCCGACCTCGCCGGCCACCTTGGCGACGGTGTCGCGGAACGGGTCGGGTCGCAGCGCGGGGTCGACGTCGGCGGGCCACGGCACGGGGTCGCCCTCGTAGGTGGCGAGCTGGCCGGTGGCGACGGTGTGCAGCAGCTCGGCCTGGTCGAGCGCGTCGCGTAGGGCGCCGTTCTCGGCCTCGAGCTCGGCGATGCGCTCGGCGTCGGTGGTGTCGGGGGCGCGGGGCACGGCGGGCGGCACGCGGAGCGCGGGCAGGGGAGGGGGCGCGGCGTGGGCGCCGCCGAGCGCGTGCGAGGCGCCGGGGACGAGCTCCGTGGCGGAGCCGTCGTCGGCCACGAACCGGGCCTTGCCCTCGTAGACGGTGACGGTGACGGCCGCGCCGGCGAGGGCGGCGAGCAGCGTGGAGCGATCCATGGCGACCTCCTTGCCCTTCAGCGCACGCACGGGACCCCGGGGAGGTTCCACGTCGATGCGCGCCGACCCGTCGAGGAGGAGGTGGCCGCCGGGCAGGACGACATCGACCGGGCCGGTGACGAGCTGGGTGCCCGTGGCGGGCACGAGCGCGGTGCGTCCGCCGCCCCACGGGGCGACGAGCACCAGGGCCGCAGCGGCGAGGGCCACCAGCGCGGCGACCCACGGACCGGCGAACCGTCGGGGTTCGGCGACCGTCGGGACCGTCGCGAGCACGGCAGCGTCGAGCCACGCCGGGGGCGGCGGGTCGTCGAGATCGGCGAGGTCGGCCACGGCGGCCTGCAGCGTGTTCCACGCGAGCGCGACGTCGGGCTCGGTGCGGATCCGCTCCCGGAGCGCGCGCTCCTCGGCCGGCGGCAGCTCGCGCGCCAGCAGGCGGGACAGGTCCTCGTACGGGATCATCGGAGGTCTCCAAGGAGTTCGGCGAGCCGCGCGCGGGCACGGTGCAGGCGCGACTTGATCGTACCGACGGCGACGCCCTCCTCGGCCGCGATGCGGTCGAGCGGGACGCCGTGCAGGTGGTGCATCAGCACCACACGCCGGTGGGGCGGTTGCAGGGACGCCATCGCCTGTTCGAGGCGCGCGTGATGGTCGGCGGCCTCGAGCCTGTGCTCGGCGACGGGCGGCACCGACAGGCGCTCGGGCAGGGGCACCACCTCACCGCGCACCTTCTTGCGCCGGTGCAGGTCGACGAGGTGGCGGTGGGCGAGGACGAGGAGCCACGTGTGGAACGACGCCGGACCGTCGGGGTCGAACTCGGGCAGCGCGCGGAACGCCTTGGCCCAGATCTCCTGGTAGGCGTCCTCGGGCTCGGTGCACAGGCGGCGGCAGATGCCCCACACGGCGGGACCGTGGACGCGGACGAGGTCGGCGGCCGCCGTGGACTCACCGCGCACGGCGCGTCGCACGGGGTCGTCCGGAGCGGGGTCGACAGCGGGCATCCGGCCTCCATCCACCTCCTACACGCCCCACCGTCGCACAGGTTCCCGATCCGTGGCGAGGACCGCTCGATGGATCCCTTGACGGTCCAAATGATAATGAATATCATTTGCGGCGGAACGTCCCAGGACCGACCGCACCCCCCGACCCTGGTTCCGGAGCGCGCGTGATCGTCTGCTTGTGCAAGGGCGTTCGGCACACCGACGTGGAGCACCACATCGACCGTGGCTGCCACACGGTGCGCGCGATCGGGCAGGCCTGCGGTGCGGGCACCGACTGCGGCGGCTGCGTGGGCGATCTGGTCGCGCGGCTCGAGCGTGCCGCCGTGCGTCGCCGCGCCGAGCGCGCGGCGCTGGCGGGTCCGCTGGCCGCCAAGTAGGGGACACGGCAGGTCCACGTGCTGCCCGGGAGGGGTCGATGACCGACGACGAGCGCAGTGAGGTGATCCGCCTCCTCAACGAGGTGCTGACCGCCGAGCTCACCGCGGTGAACCAGTACTTCTGCCACGCCAAGATGCTGAAGAACTGGGGCCTGATGCGGCTGGCCGACAAGGTCTGGCACGAGAGCATCGACGAGATGAAGCACGCCGATCTGGTCATCGACCGGATCCTCTACCTCGACGGTGTCCCGAACATGCAGCGCCTGTTCAAGGTGCGCATCGGTGAGACGGTGCCCGAGCAGTTCACCTGCGATCTGGCCGTCGAGGAGGAGGCGATCCCCCGCCTCAACGGCGCCATCGAGTACTGCCGCACCGTGGGCGACAACGGCACGCGCCTGGTGTTCGAGAAGATCCTCGTCGCCGAGGAGGAGCACCGCGACTGGCTGCTCACCCAGCTCGGCCTGATCGATCGTCTGGGCGCGTCGGCCTACCTCGCCGAGCAGATCAAGGGCTGATCCGGGCGCGCACGCGCGCTCGCCGGGGCGCGACGGGCCCGTGGCACGCGATGGCACACGGTGCCACGGCAGTGCGGTACAGTCCGGGGCGCTCTCGGAGGTGGTGGATGCGCGCCCTGCTGGTGACCCTCGTGCTGGCCGGATGTCAGGTCGGAACCGACGAAGACGTCGACGCGGGCTGGACGGTCGATGCCCGCTCGGAGATCGTCGACTGCCCGAACGCGCCCGGATGCGCCCCGTCCGACGACCGGACGCTGAGCGCCGGTGCGGCGGTGCGGTCGATCGTGCCGGACTGCTTCGAGAGCTGGACCGACAGCGACGACAACTTCACGTACAACACCAACCGCGACGCGTTCCTCGACTGCGGCTGCGACCGGCTCTGCCCCGACGACCCGGGCTACCCCGGCCCCGACGAGGGCGAGGGCGACGGCCTGTTCCGCCCCATCTGGATCGCGGGCTTCCAGAACAGCCGGCCTGCCATGGGCGTGCGCGGGGCCGAGCAGGGCTTCCTCGGGGAGGGTGACGGGCTGGAGGCGCGCGCGCTGGTGCTCGATCAAGGGGCCACCCGCGTGGCGCTGGTCACCCTCGACGCCATCGGCTTCATGTACGACGAGACCACCGCGATGCGGCAGGCCGTGCTCGACGACGCCGCGCTCGACGTCGACCACGTGATCGTGGTGAGCAGCCACAGCCACTCGGCGCCCGACGCCATGGGCATCTACGGCCCCAACCTCGCCGAGACCGGCTTCGACACCGAGTACGCCGGCCAGGTGGTCGCCACCGTGCACGACGTGGTCGCCGACGCCATCGCGGCGCTGGAGACCGTCACCGTGTCGGTCGGCGAGGTCGACGCGAACACCTACTGGGACAACGGCACCGCCAACCTGATCTCCGACACCCGCGACCCGTGGATCGTCGATCCGCGCATCGGCGTGGCGCGGTTCGCCGGCAGCGACGACCACACCGTCGCCACCGTGGTCCACTGGGCCAACCACCCCGAGACGATCGGATCCGACAACGCGCTGATGTCGGCGGGCTTCGTGCACCCTGTGCGCCGCGTGGTCACCGAGGGCTCCCACTGGTCGGACGACTCGGGCATGGCCGGCATCGGCGGCGTCACGCTGTTCGTGCAGGGGGCCGTGGGCGGGATGATGACGTCGCTGCGGGCCACGGTCGTCGACCCCACCGGTGCCTCGTTCCGCGACGCGTCGTGGGACAAGACCGACACCGTGGGTCAGCTCGTGGGCGAGCTCGCCCTCGACGCGGTCGCCGCGGCCACGCCGCTGCAGGATCCGGTCCTGTCGGTCCACGCGCACGGGCTCGCCATGCCGGTCGCCAACATCGGCTTCCAGGCGATGTTCAACCTGGGCGTCCTCGATCACCGCACGGTGTTCGACTACGACCCGAACGCGCCGATCAACAACGAGAACGACGCCCGCGTGCACACCGAGGTCGACCTGCTGCGCCTGGGTGACCTGTCGTGGCTGAGCATCCCCGGCGAGCTGTTTCCGGAGGCGGCGATCGGCGGCTACGACGGCGCCTGGCTGCCGCCCCAGGGCGTCGACCTCGTCGACCCCGGCAACCCCAACCCGCCCGATCTGACCCAGGCCCCGGCGGCCCCCTACCTGCTCGACCGCGTGCCGGGCCAGACGCGGTGGATCCTGGGCCTCGGCAACGACGAGCTCGGCTACATGATGCCGCCGTTCAACTTCGAGCTCGGTCGGGCGCCCTACCTGTCGGAGGCGGAGGGCGACCACTACGAGGAGACCAACTCCCTCGGGCCCGACACCCTGCCGCTCGTCGAGCAGGCGGTGCAGGAGCTGCTCGACTACGTCGAGGGGCGCTGAGTCGGGCGGTCAGCGGCCGACGAGCACGCCGTCGTCGAGGCGTGCCCGGCCGGTGGTGAGCAGCCGCTGCACCACCGCCTCGAACGCCTCCCAGGGCACCACGTCGAAGAACAGGTCGTGCAGCTCGTCGGGGGACTCCTCCTCGTCCTCCAGCACGTCCAGCACGTAGGGGGACAGGTCGAAGCCCAGCGCGTGGGCGACCTCGAGCTCGAGGGTGTCGACGAGGCGCGGGGCGTCCTCGGCGTCGGACGGGGTCGGCAGGTCGGCGGGCATCGGTGCGGCGGCGGCGCGGGCGAACGGGCCCCGCTCGACCTCCTCGTACCAGCGCGGCGCGGTGAGCACGCGGCCCTGGGCATCGACGGCGACGAGCAGCAGCGCCTCCGGCACCCGCGGGTCGTTCGGCCCCGCCAGCACCCACACCGTCACGTCAGCCCGGTCGGGGTAGCGCAGCACGAGCGCATCGCCCGCCGCGATCGGGTCGCGCAGCGGTGGCTGGGGCAGCGCGTGACCGGTGAACACCATCTCGACCTCCAGGCGCGGAGCGTGGCCCGCGACGTCGTGCGTGTCGAGGGGCTACACGAGCCTGCCACGGAACGGTCCCGCGTTGCGCACGAGCACCGCCGTCGGCAGGCGCACCACGAGGGCGTGGAGGCGATCGGCGTAGGCCTCCTCCTCGCCGCGCGGCACGTGGGGCAGGCCGAGGAACACGATGCTCGCGTCCGCCGAGTGACGCACCAGCGCCTCGGTCGTCTCCTCGGGCGGCACGATGATGACGTCGGCCTCCACGTCCATGCGCAGCTCCGGCACCATCGCCTCCAGTTCGGCCTTGCGGTCCCGGGCGGCGTCGGCGTCGGCCACGATACTCCGCAGCACGATGCGCAGCCCGCGCCAGTGGTCCGACAGCGACAGCAGGTAGGCCATCAGCAGCATCAGGTCGCCGTTGGACTCGCGCCCCTTCCACCACACCACGGCACGCGGCCGTTGGCCCGGCGGCGCCGGGTGGCCGGAGTCGTTCAGGCGCGCCACCACCGTGCACTTCTCCAGGCGCCCGAGCTTGCGCGACAGGCCCAGCAGGCGGGCGAGGCCGGCCGGGTCCTGGGGCCAGCCGAACAGGGCGGTGTTGGACGCCAGCCCGGCGTAGCCGTTGGCCTGGGACACGGTGACCACGCCGGACTCGAAGTCGGGCACCGCCGCGATCTCGGGGAAGGCGACGACCCCGTGGGCGGCGAGCAGCGCGCGGTGACGGGCGAGGTCCTCGTCGATCGGACCGATGTCCTCCAGGTCGCCCATGCGGAGCGTGCACACGGTCACGATGCCGCGCTGCTGGCCGAAGTCGTCGGCGAACCGCGCCAGCGCCAGCGAGCGCGACAGCTCGGCGGTGAACACGAGAAGGTGGGGCCGCCAGTTGCGCGGGTCGTGACGGGCGTGGTTGAGGCCCTCCAGCGACCACCGCGCCGCGGTGAACCACACGCCGGTGCGCACGTCGCCCCAGGTGGCCCGCAGCGCGCGGCGGCGCAGCGTCCAGAACACCGCCACCTCGACGAGGACGGCCACGATGGACGCCGCGGGCGAGATCAGCAGCATCGCGGCGAGGCAGCCGAAGGCGCCCAGGAACGACGCCCACCACGGCACGCGGATGCGCGGGCGGTAGGACGGGTCGCGGACCAGCGCCTCGGTGCCGGCCACGAGGTTGAGCATGCCGTAGGTGGTCAGGAACACCATCGACAGCACCGTGGCGACCAGGTTGAGGTCGCCCAGGAACACCGCCACGAAGGCGACCACGGCGGTGAACCGCAGCGCGACGACGGGCTCGCCGGCCTCGTCGGTGTCGGCGAACCGCAGCGGGACGAGGCCGTCGCGGGCCAGCGCCTGGAGCGTGCGAGGGGCGCCGAGGATGCTGCCGAACGCGCTCGACAGGATCGCACCGACCATGCCGGGGAACACCAGCCAGGGCACCGACGCCACCAGCGTCCACGCGCTGCGCTGGGTCAGCAGCGTCTCCCGGTCCAGCGCCGTGGCGAGGGCGAACGGCACGGCGAGGTAGACGGCGAACCCGGTGAACACGGCCGCGAGGCTGCCCAGCGGGATCGCCCGCCCCGGATCGCGCAGGTCGCCCGACAGGCTCACGCCGGCGAGGATGCCGGTGACGGCGGGGAAGAACACCGCGAACACGGTCCAGAACGGCTCGCCCCCGGGGCCGCCGAACGCGGGCAGCTTGAAGCCGGTGCCCCACGGGACCCCGCCGAACAGGCTCGCCAGCGACAGGAAGATGAGCCCCATGATCGGCAGCTGGAGCAGCAGCGTCAGGCGCGTGCTGCGCGCAGCGACCGCGCCGACGGCGGCCACCACCACGGCGGCCACCACCGGCACCGGGGCCGAGGGCACGACGAGCTGCGTCACCTCGGCGAGGCCGTAGGCGTACAGCGTCACCGACAGGGCCTGCGACAGGTACAGCGGGATGCCGATCGCACCGCCGACCCCCAGGCCGAAGCTGCGCGAGATCAGGTAGTACGCGCCGCCCACGCCCACGCGCATGCTCGTGGCCAGCGCGCTCATCGACAGCGCGGTGAGCAGCGTGATCGAGTTGGCGATCACCACGATGGCGACGGCGCCGATCGGCCCCACGTTGCCCACGACCCACGCCGAGCGCAGGTACATGATCACGCCGAGGATGGTCAGGATGGTCGGCGTGTACACGCCGAGGAACACGCCGAGGCGCGGCGCGGGGGACGTCGTGCGGTCTTCCATGGGCGCGGATGCTAGCGCACGCGGTCGGCGCCTGCGCGCGACGACGTCTCGTGGCTGGTACAGCAGCGACCGGATCGGGTAGCGTTCGTCGCATTGGTCTGCCGATCCGCTGCACCACGGAGGCACGGTGTCCGACTACCTGCGCCAGCTTCTCGATCCCCAGAGCACCCACGAGGACTCGCTCTTCGTCAGCAAGGTGGCCGCGTGCGCCATCCTGATGGAGCTCGCCGCCTCCGACGGCGAGACCGCCGCGGCCGAGGTCGACGCGATCACCCGCGTGATGACCACCCGGTTCGGCATCGAGGGCCCCGCCGCGGCCATCTTGCGCACCATCGCCGACAACGCGCGCCTCGCCGGCCAGACCCACGAGGACTACGCGCGGTTCATCCGCGAGATGTGGCGGCCCGACGACCGTCGCACGGTACTCGGGGCGATCCGCGAGGTGATCTGGGCCGACGGTCGGCTCGATCCCGGCGAGGAGACGCTGGTGTGGAAGGTGGCGGCCGCCCTCGGCCTGCCCTTCGACGAGGTGCGCGGGATCCTGGCCGCCGGGGCCTGACCCGTCCGAGGGTGCGCGGGCGGTTGCACACCCGTGGTACCTTGGCACCACCTCGTCACACGATGTCGCGGCCGCCGGGCGGCGCGCACCGCGCGGACGGGGGCGCCCTCCCCGGAGTTCCCTCGATGTCGGTCCGGTCGTTCCACGGCGCGCGTGCGGTGGTGCACGCGGTCGGTGTGCTCCTCGTCGCCACCGCCTGCCAGGATCTGTCGGTCGTCACCAAGCCCGACGACCCCGTGTACATCCCCGTCGACACCGAGGTCGTCGACAGCGACACCCCCACCACGCTGCTGCCCGAGCTGGTGTACGCGCCCGAGCTGCTGCCCTTCGGCTACGTCCCCGAGGGCGACACGTCGACGCTGTCGGTGCTGGTGTCCAACGAGGGCGAGGCCGACCTGATCGTGCAGGATCTGGCGATCACCGGGTCCGCAGCCTTCTCGTGGTCGATGGACGACGATCCGTTGGTCGTCGCACCCGGCGCAGCCGGCGAGATCCGGGTCACCTACACGGCCACAGCCGGCGACGACACGGGCACGCTGGGCTTCTCCAGCAACGATCCCTACCAGCCCGCGGGCCACGTGCTCCTCACCGGCACGGGGGCCGATCCGGGCCTCGTGGTGGTGCCCGACCCGCTCCACTTCGGCGACGTGCTCGTGGGCGACGCCGCGTCCGAGGTGCTGACGCTGTCCAACCCGGGCAACAGCACCGTCACGGTCACCGGCTTCACGTCGAGCGAGGGAGCCTTCGCGATCCCGCCGCTCGGCGCGCCGCTCGTGCTCGACCCAGGCACGTCCACCAGCGTCGACGTCGTCTTCCAGCCCGTCGATCCGCAGCCCTACGCGGGCACGATCACCGTCGCCAGCGACAGCCGGGTGCCGGTGGCACCGGTCGGCGTGGACGGACGGGGCGTGGCCCGACCCGAGGCCGTGTGCGACGCGGATCCGCCGCTGCTGTCCGCGCTCGGCGCCACCAGCACGTTCGTCGGCCACGACTCGGTCGACCCCCAGGGCAGCCCGCTCACCTACGACTGGCGCCTCGTGCGCGCGCCCACCGGTTCCGTCGTCACCCTGGCGGGCCTCGGGGCGGGCGCCGACCGCGGGCCGATCACGCCCGACCTCGCCGGCGCGTACGTCGCCGAGCTCGTGGTCACCAACGACCTGGGCCTGTCGTCCGACCCGTGTGTGGCCACGCTGCGCGTGGACGCCATCCCGGTGGTGGAGGCGGTGCCCGACCCCCTCGACTTCGGCGGCGTGTCGCTCGCCACGTCGTCGCAGCGCGACCTGACCGTGCGCAACGTCGGCAACACGCCCGTCACGGTGTCCGACGTGATCTCGGGCGACAGCCACTTCACCCTCACGTCGCCCGGCAGCACGGTGCTGGTGCCCGGCGCCACCGTCGCCGTCCCCGTGCGCTTCACCCCCACCGACCTGCCCACCGTGTCGGGCACGCTGGTGGTGGTGTCCACGGCGCCCTCGGCCACGGCCACGGCCACGGGTCACGGCATCGCCAGCCAGCCCGAGGCCGACTGTGCGGCCGTCCCGCCCGTCGTGTCCACGCTGGGCGGCGTCACGACGCTGCAGGGTAGCGGCTCCACCGACCCCCAGGGCCGACCGCTCACCTACGCGTGGACGCTCACCGGCGTGCCGTCGGGGTCTACGCTCTCGCTCGTGGGCACCGGCACGGGCGCCGATCGCGGGCCGCTGGTGCCCGACCTCGCCGGCACCTACACGGCCTCGCTCGTGGTCACCAACGACCTCGGGCTGGCCTCGGCGCCGTGCGCCACGTCGTTCTCGGTCGACGCCCTCCCGCGGGTGGTCGCCTGGCCCGACCCGCTCGACTTCGGCGACGTCACCCCCGGCGGCGGATCCACCCGCCAGCTCAACGTGCGCAACACGGGCAACGCGCCGGCCACGGTCACCGCGGTCGACAGCAGCAACGGCCGCTTCCAGGCGTCCCCGTTCGCCGCCACCTCGCTGGCCCCCGGGCAGAGCCTGGTGGTCGACGTGGGCTTCCGTCCCACGGTCCTGGGTGCGGTCAGCGGCACGCTGACGGTGGTGTCCACGGCACCCCCGCCCGCAGCCACGGTCACCGTCACCGGTCGTGGCGTGGCCGACGCACCGGTGGCCGACTGCCGCGTGGTGCCCCCGGTCATCTCCACGCTGAACGGCACCGCCACGTTCGTCGGCAGCGGCTCCTCCGACCCGCAGGGGCGCACGCTCACCTACGTGTGGACGCTCACCGGCAGCCCGGCGGGCAGCGCGCTGGCGATGCCGGCAGGCGGGGCCGACCGCGGCCCGGTCACGCCCGACCTCGCGGGCACCTACACGGCCTCGCTGGTGGTCACCAACGATCTCGGCCTGACGTCGGCCCCGTGCACCACGGCCCTGCAGGTCGATCCGATCCGTCGCATCGAGGCCACGCCCGATCCGCTCGCGTTCGGCACGGTGCAGGTCGGTCAGCAGCTCACCCGCGCGCTCACCCTCACCAGCACCGGCAACGCACCGGTCACGGTCACCGGCCTGTCGTCCAGCAACAGCCGCTTCCTCACGGGCACGCCGGGCGTCGGTTCGCTCGCGCCGGGGGCGTCCACCACGGTGGACGTCACGTTCGCGCCCGACAGCGACGGCAGCGTCACCAGCACGCTCACCGTCCAGGGCAACGCGAGCCCGGCGGCGTCCGTCACCGCGACGGGCAACGGCCAGGGCCTCGACCCCGTCGCGGTCTGCCGCGCCGATCCCACCACCGTGGTCGCGATCCACGAGACCTTCGACCTCATCGGCCACGACTCGTACGACCCGCTGGGTCGCCCGCTCACCTACGAGTGGGTGCGCACCGAGCGCCCCACGGGGTCGAGCTGGCTGATCGGCGGCGGCACCACCGCCGACCGCGGACCGTTCACGCCCGAGGTGGTGGGCACCTACCGGGCACGCCTGATCGTCACGAACGACCTCGGGCGCAGCTCCGCGCCGTGTTTCGCCGAGCTGTACGCCGAGCCCAACGCCGATCTCTGGATCGAGATGTTCTGGGAGCACGCGGGCGACGACATGGACCTGCACCTGATCCGCGACGGGGCCCAGCGCAACGACAGCAACGACGACTGCTACTACAGCAACTGCGTGGGCGGCGGGCCGCGGTGGGGCGTGGCGGGCACGGCCGACGACCCGTTCCTCGACCTCGACGACATCCACGGCGACGGCCCCGAGAACATCAACATCGCGCGGCCTGCCGACGGCGCCTACCGCGTCGAGGTCCGCGACTTCCCCCAGAGCGTCTACAACGGCGCCAACGACGTCACCGTGCGCGTCTACATCGCAGGGGTGCTGGTGTTCGAGGACACGCGCACCGTCACCGGCGAAGACTCCTGGACCCGCTTCGTGCGCATCGACTGGGCCAACGGCACCGGCCGCGTCACGCCGCTGTAGCGCCGGGCGCGAGGGGGAGAAAGCAGCGAGGGCCGCCCCCCGGGGTGGGGAGCGGCCCTGCGCGATGGCCCGACGGTCAGGCGCGGTCGGAGCAGACCGTGTCGACGATGAGGCGCGTGACCAGGTACGGATCACAGTTGGCGTTCGGGCGGCGATCCTCGATGTAGCCCTTGCCGTCGATCTTGACCTGCCAGGGGATGCGGACCGACGCGCCACGGTCGGACACGCCGTAGGAGAAGGTGTCCCACTTCTGCGTCTCGTGGTGACCCGTGAGGCGGTCCTCGATGCCGTGGCCGTAGGCCTTGACGTGCTTCATCGGGTCCTTGGACAGCGCCTCGCAGGCGGCGATGATCGCGTCGTAGGACTCACGCATCTCGTTGGTGGAGAAGTTGGTGTGGCAGCCGGCGCCGTTCCAGTCGCCGCGGGCCGGCTTCGGATCGAACGTGGCGTCGCAGTCGTAGTGCTCGGCGATGCGGCAGAGCAGCCACCGTGCCAGGATCAGGTGGTCGGAGACCTCCAGCGGGCCGCACGGACCGACCTGGAACTCCCACTGACCGGGCATGACCTCGGCGTTGATGCCGGCGATCTTCAGACCGGCCTCGAGGCAGGCCTCGAGGTGGGCCTCGACGAGGTCACGGCCGAAGATCTGGCTGCCGCCGACACCGCAGTAGTACGGGCCCTGGGGCGCCGGGTAGCCGTTGGTGGGGAAGCCCAGCGGCGTGCCGTCGAACTTCATGAGCGTGTACTCCTGCTCGAGGCCGAACCAGGAGTCGAAGCTCGCGTACTTCTCCGCCACCTCGCGCAGCGGGGCGCGCGTGTTGGTGGGGTGCGGGGTCATGTCGGTGAGGTAGACCTCGCAGAGCACCAGCTTGTCGTCGCCGCCGCGGATCGGATCCGGCACGATGCAGACGGGCTTGAGCACGCAGTCGGAGGCCTTGCCGGGCGCCTGGTTGGTCGACGACCCGTCGAAGCCCCAGATGCCGGGCTCCTCGCCGAGCGGGATGATCTTGGTCTTCGAACGCATCAGGGGGCTCGGCTTGGTGCCGTCCATCCAGATGTACTCCGCCTTGTAGACGCTCATGTAGGTCCTCCCACCCGGCTAGGGTCGTGGCGCACGCACACCGGAGGGTCGATGGCGTGGTCGCGCGCCATAGCCACCGAGGTGACCTGTCGCAAGAATCGAGGTTGGCCCGATGCGGGGGCGGATCCAGCGACGATCGTCACGTCGGAGGCGCGGATCCGTTGACACACCCTTGTCGAGCCGCGACCCCCGCGTAGGATTCGGGCGAAATCCTACGCGGTGGTAGGAAAATGCGACGCGCCGGAGCGCGTCACATGCCCATGCCCATGCCCATGTCGGTGTCGCTGTCCATGTCGGTGTCCATGCCCATGTGACCCTCGGCACCGCCGAGCACGAGCATCCACACGTCGGTGTCCGCGGGGCCGTGGACCTCGAAGATCCAGGTCTGCGGGTGCAGGTGGGTCTCCACGCCGCCGGCGAGGTCGGTGGGGCAGGCGTCGACCGGCGCGAACGCGGCCAGGCCGGAGCTGCCGCCCGCCGGGTCGTGCACCGCCGTCACCGAGGCGTCGGTGGACGTGTACAGGTAGACCTCGCGGTGCTCGTCGTTGTCGAACGCGATGTACCCCACGCCCGACGACGGGAGCGTCAGCGTGTGGGGCAGATCGAGGGCGATCGTCGCCATGCCGTCGTCGTCGACGCTGTCGCTGGCGACGAGCGTGGTGGCGGAGGCCCCGACGGTCTCGCAGGCGAGCGCGTCGTAGTCCGTCTCCATCGCATCCGTGTCCATGGTGTCCGTGTCGGAGTCCATGGTGTCGGTGTCGGTGTCGGTGTCGGTGTCGGTGTCGGTGGTCTTGTCGGTCGTGCTGCCGGTGCACGCGGCGACGCCGAGCGCGATGGCGAGGAACCAGGGGGTTCGCATGATGGGCCTCCATCCCAGGGGAGGGCAGGCTAGCGGACCCGCGGGCGCGGCGGCTGTGGCATGGGGTCGCATGCGACAACCTGCCGCGTGGGGGATCGGCCGCCTGGGACGGGCGCGGCGCGGTCAGGCGGTCAGGCGGTCAGGTGGGCCTCCAGGAGGGCGACGCGCGGATCGGCGGTGGCCGTGACCTGGCGCAGGCGGTCGGCCAGCGACGTCCAGCCCCCGTCCTGGCGGGCGCGCGCGACCAGCGCCGCCAGGTAGAGGTCCTCCCACACGGGCTGCTGGACGAGGCCGTGGGCGGTCTCGGCGAGCTCGAGCGCGCGGTCGCGCTCCAGGCCGTCCTCCAGGTACAGGGTGGCGAGCATCCGGTAGGTGTCGAGGTCGGGCGGCCGGTAGCCGCAGCGTCCGGGCTCACACACCGTTTGCGACAGGCTCTTCTCCAGCGCCTGCATCGCCGCCACCCGGTGGCCGCCCTTGACCCGCACGCGGGCGAGCGCCACGTAGATCGGCGGCTGGGCGCCGAACGTCCGCAGCATCTCGCGGAGCACGGCCTCGGCCTCGGCGAGCTCGCCGCGGGCCTCCAGCACCCCGGCGTAGAGCCCGGCGCCGAGGGTCTTGTCCTGCTTGCGCAGCGCCACCAGCAGGCCGTGGGCCTCGTCGGCGCTACCCGACTGCACCAGCGCCTGCGCCAGCAGCACGCCGGTGTGGTGCTGGCCGATGACGTGGTGGCCGCCGGCGCGCTCGGCGAACGCACGCCACGCCCGCGCCGCAGCGGCCGGATCCCGGAGCGACCACGCCGCGCGCGCCCGCTCGTGCAGGACGAGGGGGTTGTCGTCGGGCAGCGCCATCAGGGCGCCGAGGGCGGCCTCGTGGTGGCCGTCCTCCAGGTCGAACACCGCCTGGGTGAAGGCGGCGCCCAGGTCGAGCACGCTGCCACGCAGGGACTCGGGGTAGGCGTCGATGAGCATCGCGAGGCGGGCCTTCATCGCCTCGGCCTCGTCGTCGCCGATGCCCTCGGGAAGGGCGAGCTGGTCTTCGAGGTGGGTGCCGCGGAAGCCCTCGTTGACCTCGGCGAGACGCTCGGCCTCCTTGTGGGCGGCGAGCTGGGCGTCGTGGGCGCGCTCGCGCTGCATCGCGCGGATGTGCGCCCGCATCTGGACCAGCTCGGCGTGCACGTGGGGAGGCGCGAACTCGGCCGCGAGCTCCAGGTGGTGGGCGACCCGCTCGTCGTCCCCGGCCTGCGCCCAGGACTCGGCCGTGGCCAGGTTGAGCCGCGCCAGGGCCTCCTCGGCCTGCTCGACGATCTCGCCGGCACCGGGCAGGTCGCCCAGGTCGAGCGCGTCGAGGCGGGCGTCGGCCCAGCGACCGGCCATCAGGTGGGCGCGCGCCTTGGCGAGCTTCTTCTCGGGGGATGGCGACAGCCAGGACAGCAGGCCCATGGGGGCTCCCGGGGGTGGGTCGACGGGGGTGGCGACGGGTCGGAGGTGGGGTCAGTCGGCGGACAGGACGAGGATCTCGTCCTCGACCTTGGGCGGCGTGCGCGCGCCGCGGACGTAGCGGTCGAGCGGTCCGTGACGCTCGACCTCGTCGGTGAAGGCGAGGGTGATGCGGTCGACCTTGTCGACGTACAGGACCCCGTCGAGGTGGTCGCACTCGTGCTGCACGACGACGGCGGGGAAGCCCTTGAGCTCGTAGGACTTCGGCGTGCCGTCGCGGTCGAGCGCGTCGACCCGGATGTGGGCCGGTCGCTCCACGACGCCGCGCAGGCCGTCGACCGACAGGCAGCCCTCCAGGGTGCGCGTGGTCAGATCGGACAGGGGGCGGATCCGCGGGTTGATCAGGAACTCGGGCCCGGTCTCGGCGTCGAGGACGAGCACCACCGCGCGCAGCGAGGTGTGCACCTGCGGCGCCGCGAGGCCGGCCCCGTCGTACTCGTCCATCGTCTCCAGCATGTCGTCGAGGAAGCGCTGGAACGCCGGCGAGGCGAGCTGCGCCTCGGAGACCGGCTCGGCGACGACACGCAGGATCGGATGGCCCATCTGGGCGACCTTGAGGATGGCCACGACAGCTCCGCGCAGGCAGGGACGGTCAGCATAGACACCTCCTCGCCGGTCGGAAAGCGCATGGCCCGCGTGCGGCCGTGCATGGTAGGTGCCCGGCCATGGCCAAGACCCCATCGCCCTGGTTCGTCAGCCTGCTCGCCGCGTGCCTGGCGTGGCACGCCCTCGTCCTCGTCGACCACGCCCGGCAGGCGCTGCGCGACAGCACGGGCCGCGACTTCGCGTCGTACTATTTCGCCGAGAAGGTCGCGCTCGCTGGCGGCGATCCCTACGACAAGGCCAGCCTCGGCGCCGAGGCCCGCGACGACGGGTCCCGGCGGGGCGTGCACCCGTTCTTCTACCCGCCGCCCTACCTGCTCACGATGCTCTGGGTCGAGCCGCTGTCGCTCGTCGACGCCTACCGCGCCTGGTTCTGGCTCGACGAGCTGTTCGCGCTGCTGGCGCTGGCGGTCCTGTGGCGGTGGTGGCGGCCGCTCGGGCCCACGGTGGGCGTGGTGCTGGCCCTGTCGCTCGCCACGCTCACGGCCCTTCCGAACAACCACCTCATGGGCCAGATGAACCTGCCGGTGCTGGCGCTCACGCTGTGGGCGCTCCACCAGGAGGCGGAGGGGCGCTCGCTCCGCGCCGGTGCGGCGGCGGGGCTGGCGTGCATGATGAAGATGTCCCCGGCGCTGTTCGTGGCGTGGTGGCTGCTCCACGGACGCTATCGGGCCGTCGCCGCCTCGGTCGTGGCCGCCGTGGTGCTCACGCTGCTGTCGCTGGCTGTGGTGGGGCCGTCGCTGCAGTGGTCGTTCTACACCGACGTCCTCCCGGGCTTCGGCACTGGTCGCTACAACGGCCTGTCCGTGGGCATCGACCTGTTCGGCAACCACAGCCTTCCCAACCTGTACGACGAGGTGTTCCCCGCGGGCGGTGGTCACCTGGTGCTGTCCGACACGGCGCGGGTGCTGTCGACGCTGACGCTGGTCGCGCTGGTGGGCGCCACCGGCTGGGCCTTCCGGCGCCGGCCCGACGACCCGCTCGCCACGGCGGCGCAGGTGGGCGGCGTGGCCGCGGCGATGCTGTTGGTCCCGGTGATCACCTACGAGCACCACCTGGTGTGGTTGTGGCCTGCCGCGGTGGCGTCGGTCACGGCGCTGGTGCACGGTCGCCTCGACCGGCGCTGGGCCGTCCCGCTCGGGCTCGCGCTCTGCGCGTGGTGCTACGATCTGGCCCAGCTCAAGGAACTCTGGACCTGGTCCCGCGACGCGCTCCCCGCGGTGGCGTGGGGGATCCGCGAGGTGAAGATGTTCGCGATCGTGGTGATGTACGCGGCGTGCGTGGTGGTGGGCCGGTCCACGGCGCCGGCGCCGCAGGGGGTGTCGGCATGAGGGCGCTCGTCACCGGTGCCGGGCACCGCGTGGGCCGCGCGATCGCCGTCGAGCTGGCCAAGGCCGGGTTCGAGGTCGCGATCCACTACCGGACGAGCCGGGCGGGCGCCGAAGCCACCCTCGCGGCCGTGCGCGCCGCCGGCAGCAACGGGCTCCTGGTCCATGGCGACCTCGCGCGCGTCTCCGAGGTCCACGGGGTGGTGGACGCCGTGCGCGGCGCGTGGGAGACGCTCGACCTGCTCGTGAACAACGCGTCGATGTTCAAGCCGGTGGCGTTCGAGGAGATCACGCTCGATCACTGGGAGACGATGATGGGCGTGCACGTGCGCGCTCCGTTCCTGCTCACCCAGGGCCTTCTGCCGCTGTTGCGCGCCGGCGGCGCCACGGAAGGCCGCGCGCCCGGTGAGGGTGGCGTGGTGGTCAACATCGCCGACATCGGCGCCGAGCGGCCGCTGCCCGGCTTCGCGGCCTACAGCGTGTCGAAGGCGGCGCTGGTGATGCTCACCAAGGCCCTGGCCGTCGAGCTCGCGCCGGCGGTGCGCTGCGTGGGCATCAGCCCCGGTCAGGTCGCGTGGCCGCCCGACTACGACGAGGACAAGCGCGAGCGCATCGCGCGTCGCATCCCGATGGGTCGCGTCGGCTCGCCCGGCGACGTGGCGCGGCTGGTGCGCTTCGTGGCGGTCGAGGGGGCCTACCTCAACGGCGTGATCCTGCCCGTCGACGGGGGACTCCAGGCCCGGTACTGATCGACGGCGCGCGACCGCGCGCAGCGGCGTCGGTGTCAGCCAGGGACCTCCAGGCGCCAGCCCTCGCCGAACACCGTCACCAGGTTGACCGGGTTGGCGGGGTCGTCCTCCAGCTTCTGCCTCAGCCGTCGGATGGCGACCGCGGGCGCGTGGGACACCACGTGGCGACCGAGCTGCCACACCTCCCGCTCGATGTCCTCGTGGCGGACCACCTCGTTGGGTCGGTCGGCGAGGTAGCGCAGGATGTCGCGCTCCTTGGTGGTGAGGTGGAGGCGCTGGCCGTGGCGGAGCACCTCGCCCCGCTGGAAGTCGACCACGCAGCTGCGCAGCTGGAGCAGGTCGCCCTCACCGCCCGCCGCCGCGCGTCGCTTCGCGAGCTGGGTCTGCACAGCCTCGTGCAGGTGGGCGAGCAGGGTGGGATCGGCACCGGGCACGGACCGCTGCAGGTCGCTGGTGCGGAACACGATCGCGTCCACGTCGGCGTCGAAGGTGGGGCTGCAGCGGACGACCCGGGTGTAGGTGTCGACGCAGTGCGACGGCCCGGTGACCTCCAGACCCGCGGGCGTCCAGTCGCCGCCGGTCAGCTCCACCCCCCGTCGGTACATGCCGCACAGGACGTCCTGCAGGAACACGCGGGCGCCCGGTTCGACGGACCGCACGTCCAGCTCCACGCGGGTGAGGTCGCCCTCTTCCACCATGTCGAACTCGAAGCCCGTGTTCAGCGCGTTCGAGATCACGCAGACGTCGCGCAGGCCCTCGTCCAGGCGCTCGTGGTTCGCGAGCACGAACCCGGTGACGCCATAGGTGCGCATGGTCGCGGTCTCGGCGATGTGCAGGCCCAGGCACGGGTCGTTCGCGGCGCGCACCACGGCGTCGAAGAACGCGAAGGCCTGCGACAGCTTCATCGTGCTGCCGCGGAGCTCGAGGTGATCGGGGGCGAGGCCCGCCTCGTGCGCGAGCGATTCGACGTCGAGGCCGAGACCGCGCGCGTGGAGGACCACACGTTCGATGAAGGCCGTGGACACGACGTGGTGCGGCAACGATGCTCCTCCCACGTGGCTATTGTTCGCAGATTGTTCGACGACGCAACAACCGTAGCTCAGCCCTGCGGCGGATCGCCCGAAAGTTCGGGAGATGGTGCGACCACGAGCTTCCAGCCCTCCCCGAACACCGTGACCAGGTGGACGGGGCGCGCGGGGTCCTTCTCGATCTTCTGCCGTAGCCGCCGCATCGCCACCGCCGGGGCGTGGGACACGACGTGGCGTCCCAGTCCCCACACGCTGCGCTCGAGCTCGTCCTTGGTGACCAGCGCGTTCGGGCGCTCGGCCAGGTAGGCGAGCAGCGCCTGCTCCTTGCTGGTGAGCGGGACGACGTCCTGGCCGTCGTGGACCTCGCCGCGCGCGAGATCCACCAGCCGCGCGCCCAGCCGGAGCACGCTCGGTCCGGCGTGCGACGCCCGGCGGCGCCGGGTGACCTGCGCTTCGATCGCGTCGTAGAGGTGGGCGAGCAGCAGCGGCTCGGCATCCGGCACGTGCAGGTCCTCGACCTCGGGCCCGAACACGAGCGCGTCCCGCTCGGCACCGAACTCGGGCACCACCCCGAACACGGCGCGCCAGCGCGCGAGCACGTTCGCGGCGGGCGCCTCGTCGCGCAGCTGGATGCGCACCGGCGTGAGCAGGGAACGGGTCAGCGACCGCCCCACCGTCACCAGCGACGCGAACGTCTCGTGGACGAACACCTCGCCGCCGACCAGGTCCCGGAAGCCCACGGCGACGAACGCGAGCCCGCCGCCGGGCTCGGGCTCCGTGGACATCACCACGTCCGGCAGGAGCAGCCCGAGGGCGCGCGCGAGGTCGCGAAGGCCGGCGCCGAACGTGGGGTGGTTGGCGAGGAGGAAGCCGACCACGCCGTGGCTGCTCACCTGGGCCGTGGCGCCCAGCGTCAGCCCGAGCCAGGGATCCCCGACCGCCTCGGCACCGCGCCGGAGCAGCACGAAGCCGTCGGCCAGCGGGATCAGGCCCTCGGGACGCGCGAGGGCATCTTCCGTGATGCGCAGACCCCGCAGGAGCGGGCGCACGTGCAGGTCGCGGAGCTTGAGGTGCTCGACGAGGTGCCGCACCAGCGCCACGCTGGCGAGGCCCGGCTCGAACGCTTCGGTCATCAGGGGAGTCCACTCGGGTGCGACGGGGGCGGAGTCCTATCACGGCCCCCCGAACGAGTGAAAACCGGCTGGTGGGAAGGTTTCGCAGAACCGGGGGATCGCAGGGTCCGCGCCGGACTTGGTGGACCGGGGCGGCCGCCGGACCGCCGACGCTTCGGGCGATCGTGGGGGCGCGCGGGGATCGCGGCCCCCCGCCGGGCGTTGCATGGGGCGGTCGTGGGCACGCGGCGGGCGGTGCGGTACGGACCCTTGGGGAGGGTGACGACATGCGCGGCTTCTTCATCCGGTGGGGGATCCACGCCGCCTCGTTGTGGGTGGCGGCGCTGGTGGTGCCCGGCATCTCGTTCCCGGGGGACCCGCCGGGTGTCGTCCAGGTGCTGATGGTCGCGCTGATCTTCGGTCTGGTGAACGCCTTCGTGCGCCCCGTCCTCGCGCTCGCCAGCTGCGGCTTCTACGTGCTCACGCTCGGCCTGTTCCACTTCGTCGTCAACGCGTTGATGCTGCTGCTCACGGCGTGGCTCGCCGGGCCGTGGCTCGACGTCGACGGCTTCTTCGCCGCGTTCGTCGGCGCGCTCGTCGTCAGCGTCATCGGCAGCGTCCTCACCTGGGTGCTCGATCCGCCCGACCGCGACGACGCGCAGGGGATCGTCGGGCGCGACTGACCGGGCCGGAGCGCTCCGGAGCGGTCCCATCGTCCGGCGCCGTGGGATACGTCGGCGGCGCGAGGTGGACGATGGGCGATCGTGTCGAGCTCGAAGGCATCACCGTGGACTGCATCGTCGGCATCACCGAGCCCGAGCAGCGCACGCTCCAGCCGGTGGTCGTCGACGTGTCGATGACCGTCGATCTCGAAGGTGCGTTCGACGGCGACCTCGCCCAGACGGTCGACTACGCCGACGTGGCCGACGTGGTGCGCTTCCTCGCGCAGCACGGCCAGTGGCGGCTCATCGAGTCGCTGGCGGCCGCGATCGCCCGGCTCGTGCTCGCGCCGCCGCCGCCCGCGGCGCGTCGTCCCCCCGTCGACGAGGTCACCGTACGCGTGCGCAAGCCCGCCATCCTCGATCGCGCGGTGCCCGGTGTGGCGATCACGCGCGGCTCCGACTGGTGCGACCTGCGCACGCGCATGGTGCCCGAGAAGACCTGGGTCGACACCCTCGTGGAGACGCCCCAGGTGGCGGCCTACCGCGCCCACGTCGAGCCCGAGTCCAGCTGGCCGGTGCCGGCGGGTGCTGCGGTGATGGTGCTCACCGGGGCCGTCCGTGCGGGGGGCCGCACCCTGGCGCCCGGTGCGCGGCTCGCCCGCGGCGAGGTCACCGAGGTCAAGGCGCGTGGTGCGATGCCCAGCACGCTGCTCGTGGTGGCCACGCCGCCGCTCGGGGCCGAGCCCGTCTAGGTCTTCGGGGCGCGCCTGCGCCACGTGCTGTCATCGGGTGGTGTACCGACCGACGTCGGTGTTAAACTGGACGGCCGCGGTCCTGATTGGGTTCGGACCGACACCTCGCGACGCCAGACGTCGCGCCCTGGACGCACCATGCTGCGCATCTCGAAGCTCACCGACTACGCCGTCGTCGTGCTGGCCCACCTGGCCCGCCACGCCCACGTGTGCGTCCACTCGGCCTCCGACATCGCGTCCGCCACGTCCATCCCCCAGCCCACCGTCGCCAAGGTGCTCAAGATGCTCGCGCGCGACGGGCTGGTGCAGTCCTCCCGCGGGGCCCACGGCGGCTACAGCCTCGGCCGCGACCCGCGACGCATCACCATCGCCTGCGTGATCGACAGCATCGAGGGGCCCATCGGCCTCACCGCCTGCAGCCAGACGGGCCCCGCGTCCGGTGAGGGCTGCGCCGACGAACACCACTGCCAGCTGTCCATCCACTGGCCCGGCATCAACGCCGCCGTGCGCAGCGCGCTCGAGGCGATCAGCATCGACGCGCTCGCCCGCCCGGAGCCCGCTGCCAGCGGCGACGTGGCGCTGCGCGCGATGCCCACCCCTGTCGTCTCCGGGAAGTGACCATGTCCGACGTCGCCATCGAGAGCCACCTCAAGAAGGCCTACGAGCACGGCTGGCAGACCGACATCGAGCAGGACGTCTTCCCGCCCGGTCTCGACGAAGAGGTGATCGCCGCCCTGTCCGGACGCAAGGGCGAGCCGGAGTGGCTCCTGGCGTGGCGCCTGAAGGCCTACCGCCACTGGCTGGGCATGGCCGAGCCCACGTGGGCCAAGCCCCACCACCCGCCGATCGACTACCAGGCGATCTCCTACTACGCGGCGCCCAAGTCCAAGGACGCCGACGGTCCCAAGAGCCTCGACGACGTCGACCCCAAGCTCCTGGAGACCTACGAGAAGCTCGGCATCCCGCTCCACGAGCGCGCCGCGCTGGCCGGCGTGGCGGTCGACGCCGTGTTCGACTCGGTGTCGGTGGCCACCACGTTCCGCAAGCAGCTCGCCGAGGTCGGCGTCATCTTCATGAGCTTCTCCGAGGCCGTGCGCGAGCACCCCGAGCTCGTCCGCAAGCACCTCGGCAGCGTCGTGCCGGCGTTCGACAACTACTACGCCGCCCTCAACTCGGCGGTGTTCAGCGACGGCTCGTTCGTCTACGTGCCCAAGGGCGTGCGCTGCCCGATGGAGCTGTCCACCTACTTCCGCATCAACTCGATGAACACGGGCCAGTTCGAGCGCACGCTCATCGTGGTGGAAGACGGCGCCTACGTCTCCTACCTCGAGGGCTGCACCGCCCCGATGCGCGACGAGAACCAGCTCCACGCCGCCGTGGTCGAGCTCGTCGCCGAGGGCAACGGCGAGATCAAGTACTCCACCGTGCAGAACTGGTACCCGGGCGACGAACAGGGCAAGGGCGGCATCTACAACTTCGTGACCAAGCGCGGCATCTGCAAGGGCCGCGGCAGCAAGATCAGCTGGACCCAGGTCGAGACGGGCTCGGCGATCACGTGGAAGTACCCGAGCGTCATCCTCAAGGGCGACGACTCGGTCGGCGAGTTCTACTCGGTCGCCGTCACGAACAACCGGCAGATGGCCGACACCGGCACGAAGATGATCCACCTGGGCCGCAACACCCGGTCCACCATCGTCGCCAAGGGGATCAGCGCCGGCCGGTCCGACAGCGCCTACCGCGGGCTCGTGCGCATCAACCCCAAGGCCGAGGGGGCGCGCAACCACACCCAGTGCGACAGCCTGCTGCTCGGCGACACCTGCGGGGCCCACACCTTCCCCTACATCGAGGTGAAGAACCCCACGGCCACGGTGGAGCACGAAGCCACCACCAGCAAGGTCAGCGACGAGCAGATCTTCTACCTGCGCCAGCGGGGCCTGTCCGAGGAGGACGCCGTCAACCTCGTGGTCAACGGCTTCTGCAAGGACGTGTTCAAGCAGCTCCCGATGGAGTTCGCGGTCGAGGCCCAGAAGCTGCTCGCCGTGTCCCTCGAGGGCTCGGTGGGCTGACGCCTCCCGCCTCTCCCTCCAACCTCCCCCTTCTTCGCTCGAGGGCATCGATGCTCGAGATCCGCAACCTGCACGCCAAGGTCGGCGACACGCCGGTCCTCAAGGGGCTCGACCTGTCGGTCGCGTCCGGCAGCGTGCACGCCATCATGGGACCCAACGGCGCGGGCAAGAGCACGCTCGCCAAGGTGCTCGCCGGCAGTGAGGACTACGAGGTCACCGAAGGGTCGGTCACCTTCGACGGCCACGACCTGCTCGCGATGGACATCGAGGATCGCGCCAACGCCGGTCTGTTCCTCGGCTTCCAGTACCCGGTGGAGGTCCCCGGGGTCACCAACGCCTACTTCCTCAAGCTCGCGCTCAACGCCAAGCGCAAGGCCGCCGGGCTCGACGAGATCGCCCCGGGTGCGTTCCTCAAGCTCCTCAAGGACAAGATGGACCACCTCGAGATGGACCCGGCGTTCCGCAACCGGTTCGTCAACGTCGGGTTCAGCGGCGGCGAGAAGAAGCGCAACGAGATCCTCCAGCTCCTCGTGCTCGACCCCAAGCTCGCCGTGCTCGACGAGACCGACTCGGGCCTCGACATCGACGCCCTGCGCGTGGTGGCCAAGGGCGTCAACAGCCTGCGCGACGCGGGCCACGCCATCGTGGTGATCACCCACTACCAGCGCCTGCTGGACTACATCGTGCCCGACCAGGTCCACGTGCTCGTCGACGGCCGCATCGTCCGCTCGGGCGACAAGGACCTCGCCCTGCAGCTGGAAGACGAGGGCTACGCGGCCGTGCGGGCGGCCACGTGAGCGCTGCGTCGTCGGTCACCGGGGTGAGCGGCTGGCAGACGGGCCACGCCGGCTGGCAGCCCGAGGCCACCGAGGCCTCCTGGCTCGCCACGCTGCGACGCCAGGCGCTGGCGGCGTTCGACACCACCGGCCTGCCCACCACCAAGGTCGAGGCGTGGCACTACACCCCGCTGCGGGCCGTGCGCGACGTCGCCTGGACCCACGCCGGCGGCGTCGAGGTGGGTGCTGGCCTCACGGCCTTCGTCGACGCGGCGCGCCTGCCCGGTGCCAGCGCCGAGCTCGTGTTCGTCGACGGCCACCACGTGGCCGACCTGTCCCGCACCGACGGGTTGCCGCCGGGCGCCGTCGTGTCGCTGTCGCAGGCCCTCGCCGCGGACGGCGAGGCGGTCCGTGCCCGGCTCGCCACGCTGGCGCCGTGGCACGACGCCCCGCTCAACGCGCTCAACACCGCGTTCGTCCAGGACGGCGTGCGGGTGCACGTGCCGCGCCGGGTCGACGTCCCCGGGCCGGTCCACATCCTCGTCGTCGGCTGGGGCCGCGACGTCCCCACTGTCGCCCACCTCCGCAACCTCGTGGTCGCCGACACCGGCAGCCGCGTCACCGTCGTGGTCTCGTTCGTCGGCCGGCCCGGCCACAGCGTGCTCCACAACGTGGTCGACGAGGTGGGTGTCGGCGCCGACGCCCAGGTCACCCAGGTGGTGCTCGGCGACAGCCCCGACGACCACCTCGTGGTCCACCGCACCGACGCCCGGCTCGACCGCGACGCCCGCTACACCCACCAGGCGTTCTGGCTCGGCGGCGGCCTCGTCCGCGGCGAGGTCCACGCCACCCACGCCGGTCCGGGGGCCGAGGCCACGCTCGACGGCGTGTTCGTGGCCGGCAGCACCCAGCACGTCGACTGCCACACCGTGATCGACCACGCCGTGCCGCGCTGCACCACGCGCGAGGTCTACAAGGGCGTGCTCGGCGGCAAGGCCCGCGGGGTCTTCGACGGCACCGTGATCGTCCGAGCCGACGCCCAGCAGACCGACGCCTCCCAGGACAGCCGCAACCTGCTCCTGTCCGACGACGCCGACGCCAACGCCAAGCCCACGCTCGAGATCTACGCCGACGACGTCAAGTGCGCCCACGGCACCACCGTCGGCCGCCTCGACCCCGATCAGCTCGCCTACCTGCGCATGCGCGGCCTGCCGCTGTCCCTGGCGCGGCGGGTGCTCATCGGCGCGTTCGTGTCCGATCGCGTCGACCGCATCGCCCACGAGGGCCTCCGCGCGCGGGTGGCGGGCCGCGTAGAGGCCGCCCTGGCCGCGCTGCAGGAGGAGGCATGACCGCGATGCCCACCGACGCCCCGAGCCCGCTCGACGTCGAGGCGATCCGCGCCGACTTCCCGTGTCTGCACCAGCAGGTCCACGGCAAGCCGCTCGTCTACCTCGACAACGCCGCCAGCTCGCAGACGCCGCAGGCCGTGCTCGACGCGCTCACCCACTACTACACCCACGATCGCGCCAACGTACACCGCGGCGTCCACGAGCTGTCCCAGCGGGCGTCGGCCGCCTACGACGGCGCGCGGTCGCGCATCCAGGCGTTCCTGAACGCCGAACGCGAAGAGGAGTGCGTCTACGTCCGCGGCACCACCGAGGCCATCAACCTCGTGGCGCAGAGCTGGGGTCCGGCGAACGTCGGGCCGGGCGACGAGATCGTCATCACGCAGCTCGAGCACCACGCCAACATCGTGCCGTGGCAGCTGCTCTGCCAGCGCACCGGCGCCACGCTCCGCCACATCCCGATCGACGCCGCCGGTGCCCTGCGGATGGACGTCGCGGCCGAGGTGATCGGTCCGCGGTGCAAGCTCGTCGCCGTCGCCCACGTCAGCAACGCCCTCGGCACGATCAACCCGGTCGCCGAGATCGTGCGCCTCGCCCACGCGCAGGGTGCGCTGGTGCTGGTCGACGGCGCCCAGGCCACGCCCCACCTCCCGGTCGACGTGCAGGCGCTGGGCTGCGACTTCTACGCCTTCTCAGGCCACAAGGTGTGCGGGCCCACCGGCATCGGCGCCTTGTGGGGGCGTCACCACCTGCTCGAGGCCATGCCGCCGTGGCAGGGGGGCGGCGACATGATCAGCGAGGTCCGCCTCGACGTGTCCACCTACCAGCCGCCGCCGCTGCGCTTCGAGGCCGGCACCCACCACATCGCCGGCGTCATCGGCCTGGGCGCGGCCCTCGACTACCTGATGGACCTCGGCATGGACCGCATCGCGGCCTACGAGCACGACCTGTTCACCTACGCCACGGCGCGGCTGGCCACGGTCGAGCGCATCCGTCCCGTGGGCACGGCCGCGCACAAGGCCGGCGTGTTCAGCTTCCTCGTCGACGGCGCCCACCCCACCGACGTCGGCACGCTGCTCGACAGCCAGGGCATCGCCGTGCGCACGGGCCACCACTGCGCCCAGCCCGTGATGACGTTCTACGGCGTCAGCGCCACGGCGCGCGCCTCGTTCGCGTTCTACAACACCCGCGACGAGGTCGATCGCTTCGTCGAGGCGCTGCACAAGGTGCTGTCGTGGCTGTGATCGCTGCCCGGTCGTGGCGCCGCACCGTGCGGCGTGGCCTCGTCGTCGTGCTGTCGTGGGTGGCCGACCAGCTCCGCGACGAGGTCGAGGTCGCGTCCGGCGACGCGTTCGCGTCCGCAGGCGCGCGCGCGACCTCCTCACGTGCCCCGGCCCCTTCGCCGCGCCCGTCGGCCGCGCCGTCCGCTCCGGCGGAACCCGCGGCGTCCACCGCTGCCTCGGCCGACGCCGACACCGACAGCACCGAGCGCGTGGGGGCCGCGCGCTACGTCGACGAGCACCAGGCCGCTGCGCCCTCCGCGTCCTCCGACGCGCTGCTGATGGCGGGGTTGTCCGGCGACCTCGGCCCCGCGGTGGCGGAGCGGGTCGAGCAGGCGCGCGAGGCGGGCGAGGGGAGCGCGCTCCACGACGCCATCATCGACATGCTCCACACGATCTACGACCCCGAGATCCCGGTCGACATCTACGAGCTCGGCCTGATCTACGCCGTCGACATCCAGGACGACGCCCACGTCCAGGTGAAGATGACGCTCACGAGCCCAAACTGCCCGGCCGCCCAGTCGCTGCCCGGTGAGGTCGAGACCAAGGTCGGCGCCGTGCCCGGCGTGGCGTCCGCCGAGGTCGAGGTGGTGTTCGAGCCACCGTGGACGCCCGACCTGATGACCGAGGAAGCGCGCCTCGAGCTCAACCTGATGTGAGACGCAGGGCCGCTGTGGCGTAGGGTGGGGGAGCGCCTGGAGGTCCCGTGTCCCGCAGCCTTCGTCCCTCGATCGTCGTCGCCGGCCTCGTGTGTGGGCTCGGTGCGGCCTGCGACCCGGCGTCCGGCCCGGCTGCCCGGGAGGCAGCCGCCACGCGTCCACCACCCGTCACCTTCGATCTGGCGGTCACGCCCGTGTTGCCGGGCGCGCCGGTGACGCTGTCGGTGAGCGGCGCTCCGCCCGGTGTCACCCTCCACCTCGGGCGTGGCGCGTGGGTGGGGGCCGGCCCGTGCCTGCCGATGCTCGGCGGTGGCTGCCTCGATCTGGTCGCTCCGCTCGGGCTCCTCGGCACGGCGCCGACGTCGGCCGGCGGAGCGCTCGTGCTGGCGCCCACGGCCCCGCCGAGCTTGCCGTGGGGGCCCGTGGCGTTCCAGGCCGTGCGGGTCGCCGGGGCGTCCACCGAGATGTCCACGCCGGTCCAGAGCTGGATCCAGCAGACGGGCGTGGTCTCGCGCGGCACCTGGTTCTGGCGCGACACCGGCCACCCGGACGGCGCCGGCGCGGTGGTCGGCGACCCAGCCGCCGAGGCGCTCACCCTGCAGCGCTTCGACGCCTGGAGCATCGACCGCGTCTACGCTTCCTACGACTGGGCGAGCCCCACGGCCGTCACGGACATCGCGGCGTGGCACATGGCCCTGCACGCCACGCCCGGCCGCAGCGTCTTCCTGCTGCTGTCCGAGAACACCTGGATCGACCCGCTCACGTGGCCCAACCTCGACAGCAAGCTCCAGGAGCGGCTGGCGGACTTCCACGCCAGCGTCGTGGTCGCCTCCCGCTTCGACGGCGTCCACCTCGACATCGAGCCCCACGGCCTGCCCGACTGGAGCACGCTGTCGGCCGCCGACAAGCGTGGGCGCCTCGACGCGCTCCTCGCCACCTGGCAGCACGTGCGCACCTGGATGGACACCCATGGCGCCGCCGCGCTGCCCCTGTACGCCGACATCCCGGTGTGGTGGGACAACCTGCCGGGCAGCATCGGGTGGTCGAACGCGGCCGACCGCGACACGTGGTTCGCCGCGGCCTGCGGTGCGCTCACAGGTGTGACGCTGATGGACTTCCAGCGCGACAGCGTGGCGTCGATCCAGTCGGGCATCGACGGGGAGCGGTCGATGCTCACCTGCGAGGCGCGCGTGGGCGTCGAGGCGCGCATGGCGCCGATGGCCACCCCCACCTGGGACGACCTCAACCACATGATGACCACCGCCGCGATGTGGGAGGACGCCTACGGCGTGGGCGGTGAGGGCGTCGACATCCAGTCCTGGACCCAGTTCGTCGACCCGTTCTGACCGGACGCGTCGACCGTGCGCGGCGGGCTCAGGCCGAGCGCGCCTGGCCCGTGTGCTGGCGGATCATGAGCCGGTACAGGCTCATGTAGCGGCGTCCGGTGAGGTCCCAGCGGTAGAGCCGCGCCTTCTTGCGCGCGGCCTCGGACATGCTGCGACGGAGCTCGTCGTTCTCGACCAGGATGTCGAGGAACTTGGCGAACGCCTCGGGCTCGGGCCCGACGAGGAAGCCGTTGACGCCGTGGTCGACGAAGTCGCGCGTGCCGCCCGCGTCGCCGCACACCACCGGCAGGCCCGAGGCCATCGCCTCGACGGTGACGTTGCCGAACGTCTCGGTGGTGGACGGGAAGACGAACACGTCGCTCGACGCCACGATGCGCGGCACCTCGGCCTCGGTGACCTGACCGACGAACGTGGCCTGCGGCAGCATGTGGGCGAGCTTGCGCTGCGCCGGTCCGCCGCCGACGAACACGATCTTCACCCGGTCCTTGTGGCGCATGTGGTGCCAGGCCTGGGCGACGACGTCGGGGCTCTTCTCCCACACCAGCCGGCCGACGAAGGTGAAGATGAGCTTGTCGTCGCCGCCGACGGCCGCGCGCCACGTCGGGTCGCGGTGGACCGGCGAGAACTGGCTGGTCTCCACGCCGTGCGGGATGTGGATGAGGTTCTCGAAGCCGCGGCGCTCCAGCTCCTCCATCGTGGCCCGGGAGGGCACGATGACCGCCTGGCAGCGCGCGTAGAGGCGACGCAGCGCACGCCACGCGGCCCGCTCCAGCAGGTGCAGCCGGTAGTAGGGCATGTAGCTGGCGAAGTGGGTGTGGTAGGTGGCGACGAGCGGGATGCCGCGCTCGTTGGCCCACTCGGCCGCGGTGTGCGACAGCGGGCAGAACGAGTGGATGTGCACGAGGTCGACGGGCTCGGCGCTCAGCAGGTCGCCCAGCCGCTCACCGGACACCCAGGGCATCCGGTAGCCGGTGGACAGCGGCCACGGGTAGGACGGCACCCGGATCATGTCGTTGGGAACGGTGTCGCCGAACATCGCGCTGACGTAGCGGTGCTGGAACTCGGTGCCGCGGAACAGCTCCCGCGTGCGGTAGAGCACGCGCGTGACGCCGTCGTGGCCCGGACGCATGGTCGGGGCGGCGTTGACGATGTGGTACTTGTCGGTGTCGCCGACCAGCCGCAGATCGGGCCGCTCGTCGTCGACGAGGCCGCTGCCGAGCGTGGCACCGGAGGCCTCGCCCCGCTCGTCGAGGTGTGCGGACGGCGGCGCGGCGGCGCCAGCCGGAGCGCCGCTGTCGAGGGGACCGACGACACTGTCGCGATGGGTTCCGGGCTCGCTCATCGAACACCTCGGTGCAGGTGCCCCTGACCGCGGCGCCACTCTAGCGCGATGCGGGCCGGCGGCGAGCGCCGTGCGTCGGACGGAGGCACGGCGCGCGGGCAGAACACCGGAGCGAGACGGATGTGGCACCCCTCGGTGTGCGAAGGGCGCGCGTGGTCGGGCGAGGCGCCGACGGTTCGGCGGCGAGGGTGGGCAGCGCGGCTGCATCCCAGCGTGTGGTGTGCGGACTTCAGGTCAACCCCCAAGCCTGGCCCCGGGCCACGATAGCGTCCCGCGATCGTCCCGTCCACGGGCCGATCATCCCGGTGACGAGGGCTGTGGCGAACGCTGCGTCGTGGGCGCGCCGGCGCGGCGTCCAGGTGTGCAACTGCATGCACAGGCCCGCGCGCGCGACGCCCCCTGCGCGGGGCGTGGTCGCGGTCAGGTAGCGAACACCTGCGTGTCGTCGCGGAACGCCTTGAACTCCAGGCAGTTGCCCGACGGGTCGCGCAGGAACATCGTCGCCTGCTCGCCGACCTGTCCTGCGAAGCGCACCCTCGGGGCGATCTCGAACCGCGCGCCGTGCGCCGTGAGCCGGTCGGCGAGCGCCTGCCAGGCGTCCCACGGCAGGATCAGCCCGAAGTGCGGCACCGGGACGTCGTCGCCGTCCACGGCGTTGCGACCCGCGACCGCGTCGTGGTCGTCGACGACGTGGGCCGACAGCTGGTGCCCGGCGAGGTCCAGGTCGAGCCAGCGCGGGGCCGAGCGGCCCACGCCGCAGCCCAGCACGTCGACGTAGAAGGCACGGGTGCTGTCCAGGTCGCGGACGGGGAAGGCGAGGTGGAAACGGGGACGCACGGCGGACCTCCAGCGCGCGACCGTTACCTCGCCGTCGCCACGGGCGCCTCCGACGCCGCGTCGACGTGGGTCAGGGTGTAGAAGCGGTCGGCCGGCAGGTCGCAGGCGCCGCCGCGGAGCGCCCCGCACAGGGCCACCGGGAAGATGCGCGACCAGTCGCGGTAGACGTGCGCGCCGTGGAACACCACGAAGTCGTGGGGCACGCCCTCGGCGGTGAGGTGGTCGTGGAACGCGCGGGTCGACTTCAAGATGCCGGGCATGTCGGTCGTGCCGGCCGCCAGGAACAGGCGGGTGCCGTGCAGATCGGCCGCTGAGGTGAGGCGGTCGAAGGCGCTGTGCGCCCGGACGCGCTCGGGGTCGGCTGGCCCGAAGATGCGGTCGAACGGCGCGAACGCGGGCATCATGTTGCCGCCCAGGAACGCGAGCATCTGGTCGGCGTCGAAGATCGGGGCGCTCAGCACGTTGAGCGACGCGAACTGGTCGAGGTGGTCCAGCCCCAGGTACAGCGTGCCGGCGCCGCCCATCGAGATGCCCATCAGGTGCTGGCCCTCGGGGGCCGGCAGGAGTGGCAGGCGTGCGCGCACGTCCGGGATGACCTCGTCCATCACCCAGTCGGCGTAGCGGTGGGAGCCGTCGTACCAGTTGGCCCAGAAGCCCATGTCCCCGTCGGGGATGACGGCGACGAACGGCGGCAGCAGGCCCTCGTCGATCCAGGCGTCGAGGCGGTCGGTGACCATGCCCTTGCGTTCCCACACGGTCTCGTCGTCGCCGCCGCCGTGCAGGAACACCACGAGCGGCAGCGGGGTGGTGTGGTCCCACCCCGGAGGCTCGTAGACGGCGTACCGCAGGTCGCGCTGTTCGACCTGCGACGCGACGTCGACGTAGGCGATGGCGGTGGGCTTGGGGGCACAGGCCAGGGCGAGGCCGGCCAGGAGCGCGACGGGCAGGGTGCGAGGCAGCATCACGGGCTCCGCGTCGAGGGTGGATTGCACGTGGTTTGTACATGGTTTGCGCAGGGTTGTCCCGTCCGGGGTTGTCACGGGCTCCACGGCGTGGTGCGACATCGGTGCGCGCTCCCTCGTCGGACGGTGCCGCCGACCGCGCCGCCGTCCGCGCCAGCGCGCCTGCGCAACCCCACTCCGAAGGGGTATGCTCCCAGCCCGTGGGAGGTTCGATGCGCGCGTGGACGTGGCTGCTTGTGGTGGCGATCGGGGGCTGCGACCCCAACGCCGGGGTCGACCAGGACGGTGACGGCTACGTCGGTCGCGACGACTGCGACGACAAGGACGCGGCCATCCACCCCGGCGCCGACGAGGTCTGCGACGACGTGGACAACGACTGCAACGGTCAGGTCGACGACGCCGACGACGGCCTCACGGGCGCCACGGTCTGGTATTCCGACGCCGACGCCGACGGCTACGGCGGCTTCGAGCTCGGGCCGCTCTGCGATCCGCCCGCCGCGTCCACCGACGTGCCCGGCGACTGCGACGACGCCATCATCAACACCCACCCGGGCGTGCCCGAGGTGTGCGACGGCATCGACAACGACTGCGACGACCTGATCGACGACGCCGATCCCGACTGGTACCAGGGCAACAACCACCGGTTCTACCGCGACAGCGACGACGACGGCTACGGCTCGGCCGCCAACAGCGTCGACGCCTGCGAGGCGCCCGAGGGCTACGTCACCGACCACACCGACTGTGACGACAACGACCCCGAGCGCAACCCGGGCGAGCCGGAGATCTGCGACGGCAAGGACAACAACTGCGACGTCGCCACCGGCTTCCTGGTCGACGACGACGACCCGGCCGTCGACACCTCCTCGGCCCAGACCTACTACCGCGACGGCGATCGCGACGGCTTCGGGCGCGACGAGGCCATCCAGGTCTGCAACCCGAACACGGTGGCGGGCATCGCCCCCACCAACGACGACTGCGACGACACGCGCAACACGGTCTACCCGGGTGCCCCGGAGATCTGCGACGGCCGCGACAACGACTGTGACGGCCTGGGCGACCTCGACGACTGGTGGGACACCGACTGGGCGTTCCGCGTGGCGCTCGACCTCACCGCGCCCACGCGCCCGCTGTCCGGCCCGCCGGTGGCGGCCGACGTCGACCTGGCCGCAGCGATCTCGGCCGCCGGCGGCAACGGCGTGCCCGTCGCCAACAGCCTGCGCCTCGTCGTGCAGGACTGCGCGGCCGGCTACCCCGTCATCCCGGTCGAGTTCATCGATCCGATCGAGGGGCTGTTCGCCGCGGCGGCCAACCCCAGCGACACGGCCTGGCGCGGCACCGTCCTGTTCCGCTACGACACCGACGGCGTGTGGTCCACGATCGAGACGCTCGCCGCGAACGACACGCGGCGGGTCGCGCTCTACTTCAACAGCACCACCCGCGGCACCACCTCGGGCACGGCCCCCGCGGCGCCGGCGATGGTCACGTCGTCCGTGGGCGGCGTGGTCTCGGTCGACAACGGCGACACCGAGCTCGAGCTCGACCGCGCGATGGGCGGCACCGTCACCTTCCTCGGCCTGTCCGGCGGCGACAGCGTGGGCGCCCAGGCCGACTCCGATCCGGGCAACGGCCTGTTCCTCGCAGCACCCGGCGACGCCAGCTCCGGCGACTGGATCAGCGCCGTCGACGGCACCAGCGTGTCGCTGTCCACCATCTACAGCGGCACGATGCTGTACATGGCCCGGGCGAGCGGCACGCTGTCGTCGGCCCACGGCGGCTACCGCTACACCTACGACTACTTCGTGATCAACGGCCGGCCCGAGGTCTACGCCAAGGTCACCTACACCACCACGGCCGCGTCCCACGTGGGGCCGCAGGGCACGTTCTGGAGCCAGGCCGTCCGGCCGTGGCAGATCGACAACCTCGCGCTGATCGGCGCGGGCGGCGGCACGTCGGTCCGGCCGCTGTCCTACGACTGGGTGCGCGCCAGCTACGACAGCGACAGCCGCGGCATCTTCCTCGGCTGGCGCACGCTGCCGGCCCACCTGTCCAACCCGCCCACCACCACGAACGGGCGCTACATCGCCTTGGCCGGTCAGGACTTCCAGGCCAACCCGTCGGCCAACGAGGCCGACGTGCCCAACAACACCGTGCTCCTCGACCACGAGGTGCTCATGGCGATGCCCTACGACGGCACGTGGCCGTCGGTCGAGGACGACGCGATCGGACTGCTCTCCGGCGTCAGCGTCGTGCCCCGCACCCCGGAAGCCGCTCCATAGGCTACGCTGTCGACGTCCCGGCGGGGCGCGTCCCGCTCCGCACTGCACGCGGAGCGCCTCGAAGCCGGGGCCACGGCGAGGTGCGTGGATGGAGCAGGTCAGAGCGTTGGTGGAGGACGTGGTCCAACGTCTTGGGGGAGACGCGGGCTGGTTCATGCGGTTCGTGCGGCCGCTGCGGTCCGACGGGCTCTACGTGGTCGACCTCGTCGCGCTTGGGCCACCCGGGTTCCACGACGCGCTGTCGGTGCTGGCCCACCGGGACCTGACGCCGTGGAACCTCGACGTGGGCGACGGCAGCTCGCTCAACGCGTTCGACCTCAGGGTGCGCTCCGAGGTCCCCCACCACGTCGCCGAGGCGTTCTGGGATCCGTTCGGGCTGAACTCCAGCTTGTCGATGAACGTGGTCGCGGGCAACCGCGTCGCCGGCAACGTCGGCATCCTGCGCGCGTCGCCCCGCGCGCCGTTCAAGACCGCCGACCAGCGGCGGGCCAACCGGCGTCGCGATCGGATCCGTGTTGGCGTCGAGGGCCTGGAGCTGCGCCGGGGGCCCCCGCGTCCCGATGTGGGGTCGATCGTGCTGACGGCGTCCGGCGCGGTCCGCTTCGCGAGCCCCGACGTCCACGACGTCCCCGAGCTGCTGGCGCTCGTCCAGGCCGAGGTGCGGGCGCATGGCGCGGGCGCCCACCGCGCGCTGGTCGGCCGGCACCTGGTCACGTTCGAGCCTCTCGATCCGCTGAGCGCCGACCAGGAGGCGATGGTGCTCGCGCGCGTCGAGGCCACGGTCGGCATGCAGGCCGTCCAGGCGATGACCATGAGCCGGGTCAAGCGCAAGGTCGCCGACCTCGCCGCCCGCGGCGCCACCGTGCCCGAGATCGCCAGCCACCTGGGCCGCGCGCCCGACACCATCCGCGCCCACCTCAAGGACGTCTACCGGGAGCTCGGGGTCGGCAACCGGGTGGAGCTGGCCGACGCCGTGCGGGGGATCTGGAGCTGACCCGGCGGGGCGCTAGCGTCCCCCCAGCAGCAGCAGCCGGTGCTCCATCTCCTTGACGGAGGGGTCCAATTGTCCGCGTAGAACGGATGGTTTTAGGCGGCGTTTTGAGCGTATGACGAACGTATGATCGCCCGTCATACGTTGTCACGGCGCCACGAAGAAGGCCCCCACCGTCACGTGGACGATGGGGGCCGGGGGTCTGGCGTCCCTGCCAGCTTGGGGGGCCCTCTATCCCCCGTGCGGGGGAGGGCTAGGTCGGGGTCAGGCCACCGTCATCGTCAGCCTGTGCCAGCTGATCGAGCCCGAGCTGCAGCAGCTGGCGCAGCACGTCCGACCGCGAGGTGGTGCGGTGGGGCCAGCGGGCACGCTCGGCCTCGACGGCACGGTCGACGGCCTCCGCCATAGCAGTCGTGATTCGGGCGTCGATCCGGAGGAGGGGATCAGCCACGGGACGCCTCGGTGGCGGTGGCGGCCCCCATGCGGATCGCGGCGACGGTCGCATCGGAGGTGGCGTCGTCCAGCAGGGCGACGGCGACCTCGGCCGGGATCGAGACCCCCACGGTCGAGGCGATCTCGGGGATCCGGGTCTGGGCAACGTAGGTCGACTGGCAGGCGGTGGACACGTGGCCGCGAGCGGCGTGCACGTTGCCGCCGTCGGCGTGCAGTCCGCCTGCGGTCCACGCGCGGGCGCGGGCGTGGACGAGGTCGCGGCCGAGGGTCATGGCCGTGGTACGGGTAGCGGTGTCGATCATGGTGTGTTCCTCTGCCCACGGGGAAGTGATCGTGGGCGTGGGCCCCGCATCCGGCTCGACCCGGATCCATGCCTGCTCGTGCAGGTGCGGGGACTGGTGGCGAGGATCAGGCGGCCACCGCCGCCAGCGCCGCCTTGACCGTCCGGTGGTTTGCCGTCCGCCGGACCCACTGCTCGCCCTCGCGGGCGAAGTAGTAGGTGCCGCCGACGGGGGAGCGGGTGTGCTTGTGCCACCCGGTCACGGTGGCGGCCACGATGTCCGGGCCGAGCATGGCCAGCTCGGTGTCTACCGTCGGGGCCCCCCACGAGCTGCGCGAGGTGCCTCGACCGTCGTAGGCATGGAGGGTACCGTCCTCCACGTACGGTCGGACGTCGGACGACCGGAAGTAGGTGCAGTCCGGGCAGTCGTGCCACTCGACCGGGATCGGGATCGTCGTATCGCTCATTTCTAGTCCTCCTCGGACGTGCCACCCGACGGGGCGGCACCCCTACTACGCATGCAGGGCGGCGGGCGAGGACAACGGCCCACTGACCCGGACAATGTACACACCCCGTGTGCCACCGTCAACACGCACCGGTGCATTATTCGTTGCGGACGTGACCGAACCGGTCGTTAATGACGGTTTGGGCGTGTGTTTCGGTGCGAAGGAAAGTCCATTGCCAGTTCAACGTTGAACCCCGTGCGGGGGCTGATTGCAGGCAAAACCCCCTACTACGCAAGCGAGTCGTTGGTTGAAACCGCCAATGTTTTCCGTGTGCTTGCCGATCTCACGGTCCAGTAGTTGCGACGCTGGAGATTCGTGAATGTAAATCTTGATCGCCGATATCGTGGCTTGCACGGCAATTTCTAGCGTGCCATGCTGGAGGCGCGCCCGAGACCGCCATCGAGCATTTCCCTTGGGCATCGAGTGACAACATGATCTGCGATTATATCACGCCCGAGAACCGAGTGTTGCTCGACCGCTACGTGGAGCTGTCGGCCGCCACGTCGTGGCCGATCACCCACGAGGACGCCGTGAACCTCGCCCTGTCGGTGCTCCTGCCCGACTGGGTGGAGGATGCGGAGAACGACGTCCGCCAGCAGGGAATGACCACCCAGGAGCTGGTCCAGGACATCGCCGCTGCCCGGCACCTCCGCCAGCCGGGAGGTGCGGCATGAACGCCAACGGAAAGCTGCCCCCGCTGATGGTCATCCGCGAGCGGAGCGTCACGGTGTACGCTAGGCCTGGCTTGGCCTACCGGGAGTACGTCAGCACCTCCGGCGACCTCGTCCGCCATGGTGGCGAGGTTCTCGGGGGGGGCGCGGTCCTCTCGGACTGGTGCGACACCACGGTGAGCGAAGACGAGGACGGGGCCCAGGCGACCGCTGATGAGCTGTGGTGCGACGTCGAGTGTGAGGTGGCGAACTGGACCTGCGCCGACGTCGAGGAGGTCATCCGAGGGCTCCGGTGCATCGGTGGGGAGGATGATTCCGTTCCCGGTGTCCCCACCATCTCGGAGCTGGCTGGGACCGCCACGAAGCGGGGAGGTGCGCCGTGAGGCGTTTCCTCGTCCCCCCTCCACCCGCAACGCTGTCTGAGGCGTTCCCCTCCATCGACTTCTCGAACCAAGAAGGCTGCATAGGTGGACGGGGCCTCTGCACCAGCGCGGTCAGGTCAGGTAGCGCAGCGTGAGCAGGACAACGGCCACGAGGATGCGCAGGTCAATGCGGATGATGATCTCCATGAGAACCTCCCTGCCGGAGGTTGGTCGCGGCGACGCACCACCATTGGTGAGGCGCCGGAAGCTCCGACGCCTGGGCCTATCTATCTAAATCGATCTAGATTCAACGGTCATGTTTTTGTGGCCATGGGCCCAAGCAGGAACACCTCCGCAGGGGTCACCTGGGAGGTTTCGGTTTGGATGACGGGGTGGCCGTAGGTGCCGCAAGCGGCAAACGCGGGCCCCGATGGCAACCTGAGGGGTTCTGCACCCTTCGGCTTCGGTCGGCGGGGGTGCAGACAAGGTAGCCCGATGCCGCGATCATGCCGGAGGGTAGGGAGATTTTCCCACGAGGGTAGGGAGATTTACCCCCCCGAGGGTAGGGAGATTTACCCCCCCGAGGGTAGGGAGATTTACCCCCCGTAGGCAGTAGCTAAGGAAGCACTAGAGAAAGAAGCACTACGGCTTAGGCTCTAGCAATGCTCCCTCCGCCGCTTCGCGGCGTCGGTCGGCGTCTGCGTTGGGGTCGACCCCCCTTCGGGGGGTCGGTTCTGCCATCGCTGCTGCTGACCTGCAAACCCGTTTCCCTCGATCGAACATCCATGGACCCCCGCCTCCCTCAGCCTCTGGGTGCAGGAGGCCACGATGACCGGGCCCGTGATCCTCAGGGGGGTTCGGTTTCATTCCTATAGGCGTGAGTAGGGGTGTGGACGCTCTCGGGTGCTCCACATCTCTCGTGACCCAGCCCACCCGGATGGCCATCCGGGTGGGCATCCCACGGGCCGGGAGAACCGTCGTCACGAGAGGTACCCCATGAAGAACGCCCGATCCGGGTTGTCCGTCCGCCTGGAAGACTTGTTCCGATCCCCGTTGATCACCAAGCAGGGGAAGGTGCTTGCCTTCTACGAGTTCGCGTCCTCCTACTACGCCTCTCAGGGGGGATGGGTGTTCCTTCCGGATGAAGGGGTCGCCCTGATCTGCGGGATCACGACCTCGAAGGGGAAGCCCAACGAGCCCGAGCTGCGAAAGCTCCGGGCGGCCCTGATCGACCGGGGTTTGCTTGAGGGTGAGCGCATCGACGCTGACCGCAGCAAGAAGAAGTACCGCCCGGTCAGCATCGACGAGAAGGAGAAGGTGGTCCCTCGGATGGGGGCGTCCGCAATCGCCTACATGAACAAGTGGTTCGGCGCGAACATGCGATGGGTGTCGTCGTATGACGCCACCGCCGAGGCCGTGGAGGACACCAAGGCCGAGCTGGAGCAGGCTGACCGCCTCCCGCTGGTCGGGGCCGACCCGGAGGGTGGGCCGTACCTGCGGGCCGCATGGTCGGTGCTGGAGCAGTGGCCGATCCTCCGAGACCTGACCCTCCCGAAGACCCGGGAGTTCTGGGCGACCTTCTACCCGAAGGCCGTTGCCGCCTGCCCGGCGTTGGCCGGGGTGCCCCGTGACTGGCGACCGATGGTTGGCCTCGTAGCTCTCGGGCAGATGCTCAAGGCTCGCCCCGAGGCGTCCCTCGCCAAGGTCCGGGATCCACGTCCGTGGCTGTGCGGTCGACTGAAGGACGCGGTGGCTTCGCACCACGTCCCGGACGTCGATGTCCTCCGCCTCGAACTGCAGGACAGCGGGGACACCCTGTGGTCGCTCCGGCAGGTGCAGGTGGACACCCTTGATGGGCTGACGACCCCTGACCCTGACAGGGCCGGGTTCGATGCCCTGCTGGACGACGTGCTCGACGCCGAGGTGCACGTCGAGGACGACAACGAACCTGCCCAGGTCGAAGGCGACGACCTGTTCGACGACGATGACGACGAGGCCGTCGAAGGTCACGACATCGACCCCGAGGACGAGCTGGACGCCATCGTCGCGGCGCGGCAGGCCGAGGACCACGGTGTCCACATGGGCCCCTACAGGGCCCTCCAGGGGCGGCGGGACGCTCCGGTGGACCCTGACCCCGCCGACGCCGTGCGGCGTCCCCTGTCGGGCGACGTCATCTTCGCTGGCCGCGAGCCGTGGCGACTCGAGTGGTGCGCCGACATCGAGCGTCGGGAGGACGGGGGAGGGTGGTACCGCCTGTACCGTCGGCAGGACGGCGACTGGGTCGACCTGGGACGCAAGGCCGAGTTCGATCCTGCGTCCCGCATCCGCCACCTGTCCCCGCACCGGGAGGTCGAGGCCACGATCCGGTACGTCCACGAGGGGACGCTGTCGGCTGACGGCGCGGCGTACGACCTTGAGCAGCTCGGGTGCAGGCTGGTCGAGGCCAAGCCCGAGGCGACGGACTCGGACCCGTGGTACGGATACGCGAACGTCGATGACCTGCTGGACGGTCTCGGGGTGTAGCCGCGTCCCGCACCTGCGCCTCGTCCACGGTGGGGGTGGGTGAGGGCGTGCGTCAGGAGGGCTTGGCCATCTTGACCTGTCTCTCCCACGCGGAGATGATGTGGTCGGCGAGTTCGCTGTTGCTTTCCGAGTCGGCAGCAAACGGGCGTTCCTCGGTGTGGACCTCAAAGTCGTTCGTGGTGGTGCGCACCACCTTCGCCGAGGCGTACAGCGTTTCGACGTGGTTTCCGCTTCGATCCTCTACGACAAGCAACCACTTCAGGCCCCCTTCACGCTTCGGACCCACGAGGTCGAGGGCGTCAGCCACCTCGGAAAAGGAGAGACCTGGAGGCTGGAGATCAAGCGGAAAAGGGGGCGGCGAGGCGACGCCGTCGACCTCGTAGCGGAGCTTCCCATCACCATCGTCGAGTCGTAGCGACAGTTTGCTCAAGAGGCTGTTGTGCACGCCAAGCAGCAACGCGCCGAGTCGGCGTCGGTGCTGTTGCTCCAGCTCCCGCTTGTCGGCTTGGTTCTTCACGCACGCTGCGTAGAAGTCGTAGTACTTCATCACGACACCTCTCGATGTGCGGCTGTGTGGGAGGGGCCGCAACGGGAGCAACCTAGCCAGCCTTCCGCCGTTCCGGAGAGCGACGGCGCTGGATTTCCGTCCGACAAGCGACGATCCGGCTGGGGGGCCCGTTCAACCTCGATCACGGGTACGTTCCTCCACCTCCGAAGGACGGACCCCATGGACCACGTCGGCCTGCTCATCATCGAATCCATCGCCGCCCGACAGGGCACGACACCCGACGATCTCGTCACCCGGTGGGCCCTCGACAGGTGGGCCGCCGAATGCCACCGCGCGGGGGCCGCTGGCGAGCCCGTGCCGGTCCTGTTGCCGTCGGGGACCGGGACGTCGCCCGAGGCCGAACCCGCGCCCACGGCGCCTGTCAGGGCCCCTGACACCACCCTGCGTGACCTGGTGCTCGACGCCGCTGGGGCGATGTCTGTGCCGTTCGCAAGCAGGGCGATCGTGCAGGCCGTAGACGCCGTCACCGACGTCGACGAGGTCCACGCCATCCTCACGGAGGTGGGGTGGCCACACCGCGAGCAGGGGAAGCACACGGTGTGGCAGCCTCGGTAGGGCAGGGGGCGTTTTACCGCTCGGGGTCGATCTCGTTTCTCATGATCTTCTCCACGAGCTGCTTTACCTCGCGCATGTCGGGTGACACACCCATTGACATTCGAGGGTTGAAGAACGCTTGGGTGGCTCTCGCCGCCAGCAAACCGACATGCTCTTGCTCGACGAACTCATGCCCGTCGGCGCGAAGCTCGGAGAACACCTCGCCGACCGAAGATTCGATGGCGATGTCTTGCATCGCTTCGTGTTGAACGCGATGCCCCACTTCTTGTATCCACGTGTTGACTTCACGGTCGAAGGTGCTTTTCCAATCCGGGTCGTTCGACATCGTGGCGTGCTTCGGATTCCGAACATTGTGTTCAGGAATCTGCGGGTCAACGACGTGGACGATGCCACGAAAGTTGTCGCCGAGGTCTGGAAAACGGACTCGATAGGGGAAGAACCCGAAGGCAACGAAGGCCGCTTCCCAGCAGCCAGCTCGTCGGACGACCAACAGGCAGTGTTGTCCCGGCTTGGCATCACAGACCTGTCTGTACCAATTCCAACTGCTCGGCTCGAAACTGAACTCCCAATCCAAGTTCGATCCTTGGATGAACTCAACCAGGGGCCTTGCCTCGGTGGACCCCGTCAGTGCCCGCTCCCTACGGGCGGCCGCCATCCCCATCTTGGCTACCGAACGAAACTGCGCCGGCCCGCCGAGGGAGAGCTTTGGGCGGATGACACCATCGCTGATCGGCGTTTCGACTGGTTGCATTGCCATGTCGGCCAATGCGGATGCGTCGAGCCCTCGACGACGCAGCGACGCAGCGATCACCTTTGCGAAAACGAGCGGGTCGTACCTGGCGAGTCGAAAGTTCTCTACTTCGGCACCGAACCGCAGAGAAATGCTGTACGGTTTGGCTACGTGCTTCAGACCGCCAAACGTCATCCTTGATTGTGTGCCAGTCAGCGTGTCCATCACGTCAATGTCGGCGACACGCTTCCACTCCTTGTTCTTCCGTTCGCCAGTCTTGCTGCCGCATATCAACGAAAGAGGGCGGAAGGCTGTCTCTAGTTCAGCATCGATGCTATGGCCGAACCGGACGTTGCACGTTTCGCAAAGTAGGCCTCGGACCGTCTTTGTTCCTCCGAGCGACTTGAGCACAATGTGTTCGGCGGAAGTCGCGGGACGCGCATTGCAGAATGGACACGTGGGATACAGCTTCACTGGATAGCCTCCCCTGCTTCGCAGTTTGGAAGCAGGTAGTCCGCGAAGGATAGGGGCGCACGGCACGGCACGCCCGAAATCCCAATAGTTGTCCTATATCCGGCTCTATGGGTGTAGGGCCGGCCTCACGTCGCGCTGTTGGGCGAGTTCAACGTTGAACCCGCCCCGATCCAAACCCAGGAGGCCGGTCCCTACACGCATCCAGCCATGCAGATCCGAGACCGCATCGACGAGGCCGACAAGACGGCCCAGCTCGTCGCCCACCTGATCGACATCTACCCAGCCGAGGCCACCTTCCAGCAGCTGGGTCAGGTGGTGGGGCACAAGGCCCAGCAGCGCATCCGTGACGCCCGCCGAGAGGGCTGGGACATCCGCACCCGGATGTCGGGCAAGGTGTCCCGCTACCGTCTGGCGTCGCTCGACCGTCGACCTGCACTCGCTGCTGCCAAGACCGCTGACGTCGGCGTCCGGGTGGTGCTCCGTGGGGACGGGTCGGTCGAGGTGCGCCCGTACAGCGATTGCACCGACCCGGAGGGGTCGTCCGAGCTTGCCGAGCACCTGCGCCCCCACGTCGCCGCCTGGCTCGCTGGCCGTGGGTAGCGTCGCAGGATGACTATCGAGTGCACCACCCTGTCGCTGTTCGGCGTCGTCGAGCCCGAGGTCTCGACGTCGTCCCCGTGCGCACGGACCGACGTCCCTGACGACATCGCTCGGTACCTGCCCGGCGCGGTCGCCCGCAAGGTAGGCCAGATGCCCCGGCAGCTCGCCACCCTGCGAGCACTCGGCTGGACCCGAGAGGAGGTCGAGGCGGAGTGCGTGGCCACCTGCGTGACCCGGATGGCTTCGCCTCGGTCGAGGTACGACCCAGCACGTGGCGACCTGGGTGGGTGGGTGTACACCGTGTGTCGATCGCGGGTTTCGAACCTGATCAACCGGTCGCCCGACCCTACGACGGGTGGAGCCCGAGACGTTGGCGAAGGCCTCGTGGCCCACGCGGACCCCTGGGTCGCCCTTGAGGATTGGGGCAGCACCCGCAATCGAGGGGCGATGGGGCGCCGTGCCACACCGCCGGCCGTGGACCGTCCGCCACGGACGCCACCACCGGCCGTGGTCCGGCGCCGTCGGGGCGACCCAGGCGACGACGAGCGGTCCCGGTAGGTGCATTGAGGCGGTGAGGGGTCATCACTATCCAGTGTGATCTCAGCCAGTAGTACCCGGGCTCCCCCCCTCTCGACCTTCACGCACGAACGAACCGGCATTTTCGAGAAAACGGCCGGTGGGGGGCTCAATAATGGCAGTACGCCGGACCGATCGCGAACGCGAGATTGATGCCGAGATTGCCGAGTACGAGACGATCAAGGCGACGTCCAAGGGCGACACCGCCAAGATCAAGGCGTTGGAAGCCATCTCCCGGCTGCGTCAGGAGAGGGAGCGGATCCGGTCGATTCGACTTGCCGAGGGCGAATCCGACGAGGTCGCCAAGATCGACAGGTACCGGCGTATTGCCCTGCGTGAGGGCAGCTACGGGCCCGCGGCCAAGCTGTTGGAGTTGGCCAACTCCCTCCGCACCCAGCTCGCCGCATCCGAGGCCGAGCGTGCAGCGGCCGAGATGACCGACCTGTCCGTGGAGGAGTTGGTCGGAATCATCGTCTCCGCCATTGAGGAGATCCCCCTCGAATACGTCGGTGTGATCGCTGAGGCCGTGGGCGAGCGCCTGGGCGAGGAGGCCATGGCCGCCGACTACGCCGAGGCGTACCCGGTGCCTGCCGAGGGGTGATCGGTGGTCGCCGCCGATCGGTACATCGGCCTTCGCCGTGCCGCGCGGGCCAGCCGCGAGCTGGCCACGGTCACGGCCGCCGACCGCCTGTCGGCCATGGACTGGCTGCCACACCAGCAGGCGTACCTGGAGTCTGCCGCAGAGCACCGCTGGCGCCTGCTGCGGACCGGCAATCGGCTCGGCAAGACGACGGTTCTAGCTGCCGAATCGATCTACTACGCCCTCGGGGAGCACCCGTTCGATCCCCGCCCGCCGATCCGCGAGCAGTGGGCAATCACCATCTCGTGGTCACAGAGTCTTGCCGTCCAACAGGCACTGTGGAGTCTGGCGCCCAAGTCGAGGTTGGCCCCAGGGCAATCGTACGACTTCCGGCGGGGATTCGGGTCGGCAAACCCGTCGTTGCTTTTCGACAATGGCAGCGTCATCCGGATCCGGACAACCAATCAGGGCAGTCTCAATCTCGCCGGATTCCAGGTGGGGCGGATCTGGTTTGATGAACCGCCGGCCCCGGAGGTCTGGGATGAGTGCGTCGCTCGTACCCGCACCGCAGGTGGGTTGATCGCTGCGAGCCTCACGCCCGTAGGACGAGACTGCACGTTCCTCAGAGAGCTGGTCGACGCCGACAAGCTCTACGACGTGCACACGCCGATGACCCCCGAGGCGTTTGTGCACACCCGCTCGGGGAGAATCTACCGGACCGACGACGGGCGCGTCTGTAATGCCGCTTGGATCGAGGAGGTGGAGGCTGAGTGCCTACCGTACACGGTCCCCGTGCGTATCCACGGCGAGTGGGAATTCCGCCTACAGGGGGCGTTCTTCGGCGAGTTCGATCACGACCGACACGTTGGCCCGCCGCCCCGCAACCTCGATCTCGACGTCTACCTGGGTATTGACCATGGGTACGCCCGTGGCAACGCCGCTGCAGTGCTCGTGGGGGTCGACCGCAGCACGATCACGGCGACCAGCTACCCCACGGTCTACGTGCTGGACGAGTCATGGGCGCCCGCCGTGACGACGCCCGAGGCCGATGCCGCCGGCATCCTCGCCATGCTGAGGCGGTGGGGTTGGTCCTGGGGCGATCTCCGAGCGGGCTGGGGAGACATCCCGACGCACGCAGGCGCCGGGAGAAAGGGCAACCTCGACGTCGAGGATGCCGTCCGGAGATCCCTGGGTTTGCGGTCCCGTGACGCCTTGTTCCCACGCCTCGCCACGGCCAAGCGGGGCAGGGGTGGCGCCGCTGGTCGAGGGGCCGTCGAGTACGGGTCGGGGTGGATTCATCGCCGAATGGTGTCCGATCAGTTTCGAGTTCACCCACATTGCACTCGACTGATCGAATCACTCGACAAGTGGCAGGGCGATCGGGACTCGGAGCACAAGCACCTGATCGACGCCCTCCGGTACGCCCTCACGGCGGCGATGCGTGGGTCATCCGGTGGCGGTGCTGCACGTCGGCTCGTGGTTCGCTAGCTCATTCCTCTGAGGCCGGCGGGTCGAGTAGAGGCCAGCGGATGCTCTCGGGTGCGGTCGCGAACGTCCTTGGCGCCTCGTCGAACCAAGCTGGTATTACACTGCGCGGCGCTAGGTGTATTCCCGTGACGCCGAAGAACATTCGCATGGCTAGGTTCTCAACCGCGTCTGAGATTGGAAACAGCTCATGGAACTGCGGGAACGGAGTCCTCCCGTGCATTATGGTGTTCCTGGTATCGATGAAGTTTCCTTCGTTGTCATCGTCCGCGTAGTCGTGCTGCGGGAACTCGCCAACAAGGTCGTCGATCGGCACCCCCAGATCGAACGCGGCACACCACAACGAGAACTTCAGGTTTGGCGAATGTCCCTTTTCCCATTGTGCCCACTGCGGGCGAGGAAGGCGCTTCCTAGCGTGCTTGCCGCCACGGCCCCAGAACAGTGGACTATCGACGTCCGCGAGTTGCCTCATTACCTTCAGGCCACCGTGATGGACCCAGTGTGCAACGATGCACTCAACGGCCGAGAAACGGGCTAGGTAGGCAGGCTCCTCAGCTAGGTCTACTGCGTCGGCCAGAAACATGAGCGCGTCGCGAAGACGTCCGCTTCTGGGGATGTGGTCGTAGAACGAATACACCCAACCGGGGCCCCACCCCGCTACGTTGTGGCGACTGATGCAGGTGGTGGGCAGCGGAACTCGTCCAATGCGCACCCAGCTTTCACCAGGCAGCCCATTCTGTTGTCGGCTTTCGAACCGTAGCTCGTACACCGATATTCTCTGTTGATACCGAACGGAGCTAATCCGCGCTTGAATCCACGTCGTCAGGCCACCACCAATAGCGGGTCAGCTTGCGTAGGCGTCGGCGGTCGGAGTCGAGTTCGTTGCAGCGATCCGAGACGACTTGAATGAGTTCGTCGAGGTCCCGGAAGTCGCGGTTCGCTGTCGCTTCGTGGACGAGGGGCCAGATGCGCTCGGCGGGTTGGAGCTCGGGCGAGTAGGGCGGCAACGCGATCAGGTGGATGCCTTCCGGCACGACCAGACCTCGGCCAGTGTGCCACCCAGCACCGTCCCAGACGACGACGACACGTCGGTCGGGACCTGCCCCTGCTTCCTTGGCGAAGTGGGCGAGCACCTCGCTCATCGCCGGCGTGGACACCGTGTTCCCGACAACGTTGACGAGTTCGCCCGTGGTCGGGCGGACGAAGCTGTAGAGGTAGCCCCATTCGTACCGTCGCCTGGCGGTCGCTCGTGGCCGCATGTTGCGCTTCGCCCATACGCGACGGGTTGTTGGGATCAGTCCGAAGCGTCCTTCGTCCTCGGCCCAGAGCTGAACCTCCGCACCCGGGAAGTCTCGAACGACCCCTCGAACAAAGCTGAGAAGCCCCCTTTTTTGAAGGCCTCCTGGGCCTCCTCGTCCGCATCGGGGTGCTTGGGACGCGGCGTTTGCCTCGAGTACCCGAGCCGCTTCATGTACAGACGTGCCGCGTCCGGGCTGATGTCGACCCCCAGCATGTCGTCGCACCACTTCACGACCATGGGGCCCGACCAGAACCCGCCGTACGGGCACGCCACAGCCAGCGCAGTGTCCAGCCTGTCCATCTCCTCAGGAGACAACCGCCGTTCCGCGCCGTTCGAACGCCGACCATCCGCCAAGGCCTCGGGACCGCCAGCGTTGAACTTCCGGACCGTCCGTCGAACCCAGTCGGGACGACATCGGCAGGCCCGAGCGATGTTCTCCGTGCTCCAGCCCTCCATCTTCAGCATCACCGCCTGAAGACGGAGACGCTCATCCGGGTCGCGGCATGCGAAGAACCGCTGGTCAAGCTCTGCTTGCGTCAGGTGCGGAGCAACCTCAAGCTTCCGACCCATGGCGACCGCCCTCCGACAAGACGACGTCGACGTACATCGCCGGATCGGGATCCACAAGCTTCGAACGAGCGATCCAATTCAGTTCTGTTTGGTATGATACACGGCTTCAAGCAATGCGCGGATGGCGTTCAGGTCATCGTTCAAGGACGCCAGCAGTTCGGTGCTCTGCGAGTCCGCGTTGTCGACTCGAACGGACAGAACGCCGACAGTGTTGAGGGTCCGGACGCTTGAGCCAAGCGAGGCAGAACCTTCACGGACTTGTTCTGCGAGTAGGATGGCTCGACCGCCAGACGTGTGCCACGTGGAGTGCGACTGGGGCCTGGAGAAGTCCCCAAACATGGCGACTCCAGACACGTTGCGCGCGGTCCGAAGTACGTCCGGGTTGACGGAGAGGACCTGGGATACGACGACAGTTGTGGCAGGCGCAGTACAATGCCGATGCCGATGGCCCATCCACACGTGCGCGTCAGTCCACACCAAGCCCGTGGGGTCGACGGTCGGTGATCCGGCTACTTCGAAGGTTTTTCCGTTCGCCGCGAATGACATTCGGAAGAAGCACGGGAATTCGTTGACTGAACGATTCGCACCTGGAGGGTACACAAATGTCGCCTTCGTGTGGCCGGTTGAAAGTTCGATATGGACAGTGCAGACCCCACGGTGGGTCATGCGTTCGTTCAGGAACAGCACGCCGTTGCCGGCCTCGTCGATTGTCTCACTCATGCACAACGCCCCGTCGATGGCACCGGGGGTGTAGCACAGATCGCTCCCGGTAGGTGTCGTCCCCAGACTAGGACCACACCCCGTGAACAGTCTACAACCCGGGAACGGACTGCTCCCGAGCCAGCCTCCGATCCCGACTGATCCGTGGGAAGCGGCACGCTGGGATCACACCCGCCTGCGTAGGCGGATGATGTCCGGACGGTGGCGTCCGGACCTGCAAGCTCGAGTCCGCGAGCAGATCGGGAGTCAGCGGGCCGAGGCGTGGGGCGTCGGGACCTCGGCCTCGGGCGTCGATCTCAGCAGCAACATCCTGTCGTCCGTGAGCGGGCAACTCGCCTGCCTCTACGATCGTCCGCCTCGGGTGAGCCACCCCGAGGACCCCGCTGGGATCGTCGCCGACCTGCTCCGAGGCGCAGGCTGGGACAGCGTGATGCAGCGTGTCCAGCGAGACACGATTGCCCTGCGCGAGTATTGCCTGCACGTACAGGTGCTGGTCGACACCGCCGGCAAGGCGCACCTCGTCCTGCGCCCCGTGGCGCCGGACCTCGTGATTGCCGAGGCGGACCCAGCACAGCCCGAGGTGCCGGTCGTCATCCGGGAGGCCATCCAGCGGGCCCACCCCACGACGGGGGCAACCACCTGGTTCTGGGATGTCTACGACATCCGAGACCCAGCTCATCCGAGCTACCGGATCCTGTCGATCGATGAGAAGGAGGACTGGACCGTCCCCATGGCTGGCGCCGCCATGGAGGGCGACGCCTACCCGTACCGTGACCGTGCAGGCCGTCCGATCCTGCCCTGGGTTCTCCACCACGCGAGCCGCACTGGGTGTCTGTGGGACGCCTACTACGGCATCGAGCTGGTGGACGGCACCCTACAGGCTGGCGTGCACTATTCCCACCTCGCCCACGCCATGGTGCAGGCGGCTCACCCGCAGCGATGGGCCCTCGGATGCTCGATCGCAGGGGATCCTGTCGACCCTGACGGCGATGGCCGTGTCCGCCACGAGGTAGTCACCGATCCCGCAGCCGTCCTGATGCTGATGCCCGCCGAGGGTTTCGACGGCCAGCCGTCTGTCGGTCAGTGGTCGCCCGGCGCCGAGATCGACAAGATGTCGGCCGCCATCGAGGCGTACGAGCGCCGTGTATCGGCCTTTGCCGGCGTCTCTGCCAGTGACCTACTGCGTGTCAGCGGCGATCCCAGGTCTGGCTACGCCTTGAGCATCTCCCGGGAGGGCAAGCGTGAGGCGAGCAAGCAGTTCGAGGCCGTGTTCGGCGTTGCGGACCGCCAGCTCTGCCGCGTGGTCGCCTGTTTGACCAACGGAGGTCTGGGTCTCGACATCCCAGAGGATGGGTACGACGTCGCCTATCAGGCCCTCCCCCTGTCCGCCGAGGAGCGTCGAGCGGTCCTCGATGAGACGACCACCATGCTCGATCGGGGTCTGATTGATCAGGCCCAGGCCCAATCCCGCCTCCGAGAGGCGGGGCTCATTCACGACTAGTCACAGAGGACAATCATGGCAGAGGACGCCACCACCACCGACACCACCACGGTTGCCGAGCCGACGGCTCCGTCGACTACGACTTCGACCCCGAAGCCCGACAAGGGTGAACGGACCATCCCTTACGCGAGGTTCGAAGAGGTCTATCAGACCATGATCGACCTTCGAGGCGAGGTGGCTGGGCTGCGGGAAGTCGCCACCGAGCGGGACAAGGCCCGAGCCGAACTCGCCACCCTCCAGGGGCAGTACACCGAGGACCGTGCCCTGTGGGGTGCTGGGCTGACCGATCCCGAGGGGCAGGACGTTGCTCGTTTTCTCTGGTCGCGTGTCGCAGAGGATGCCCGACCGGAGGGAGGTATCGGTGCGTGGCTGTCGGGCCTCCGAGCCGACGGCGCCACGCCGCCCAAGGCACTGGCTCCGTACCTGGGATCGGGGACGACCCCCGCAGCACCGGTGACCCCGAACCCGTCGCGGGGTGTGGTCCCGGGTCCTGCGCCGGTGGGCGAGGTGTTGTCAGCCGAGCAGATCCGTGCAGTCACCGAGAAGGCGCAACGGACAGGCGATTGGTCAGAATACGACCGCCTCCGGCCGTCGATGATGGACGCGATTCGACGGAAATAGCGCTCCCGGTAGGTAGGGGCGCAACCCAGTAGCAGTCCCACAGACCACTCCGCTGCCGCCGAGCGTACACGGGCGCCCAAGGTCCACTGGCTGCTGCCTCATCCAGAGGTAGCCACCATGGCTTTCGCCCTGTCTGATATTGCCGACCTTCGCGTGTCGGCCGTCGCTTCCGCGGAGTACCTCCGCCTCCTTGCCGACCGCTCGGCACTCCCCAACCACCCTGCACTGCTGTACGCGGGCAATGCCGCTGGCAGTGGTTCTGCGTCAATCCAGATCGGTCACCTGGGTATTGACGGCTACGACCTGCTCGCCTCGACCGGTGACGGGTCCGCTGTCAGCGCCACCACTCCGACCGACGGCAAGACGACCGTCACCGTCGCCCGGTATTCCAAGGCGTACAGCCCGACGGACCTGGCACGGCTGACCGACCACCAGGGGCTGATCAGCCCCGAGCGGTTCGCGGTTGACGCCTACCAGTCCGGGGCATCGACGCTGGTCAACCTCGTGGCGGCCCTGGGTTCTGGATTCTCAGGCACGGTCGGTGTCTCGGGGTCCGACCTCGACGCGGCCACGTTCCTCGCGGCCAAGGCCAGCCTGGAGATCGCCAACGTCGAGGGCCCGTACCTCGCGATCCTCCACCCTCGCCAGTTTGCCGACCTGCGAGCGGACATCGTCACCTCTGCCGGTGGTTCGATCCCCTTCGATCCGGCCTCTCCGGCGATGCTCCGTGTCATGGGCCAGGGCTACGTCGGTAGCTGGGCCGGCGTGGACATCTTCGTGACGAGCCGGGTCCCCACCGCGAACGCGGGTGCGGACCGTGCCGGTTGCATGATCGGACGTGGTGCCGTGTGCTGGGCGGATGCCTCCGTGGTCGTCGATGATCCCGCATCCCAGGTCGTGCTGGGAAACAAGGTGCTGTTCGAACGTGACCGGCAGGCTCTGTCCGGTCTGACCCACTGGGTCAGCCACTACTACGTCGGTGTCGCCGAGGGAATCGACGCCGCCGGTATCGGGATCGTGACCGACGCCTGATCCGTCTGACCCCTGGCGACGGCTGCTTCTTCGCGTCGCCAGGGGTCGGGCCTTCCGCTCAGGCGACGGCCTGCGCCGTCCTCTCGCGGCTTCGCTCGCAGCGGGAGGCCCATTCCCCAACCCCAACCCCAACCCAGAGGACGACCCCCATGGCCCGTACCAGCAAGCAGCCGCCTGTAGCGGCGACCACCGAGCAGCCCCCCCGTGCTGCCACGACTGATCCTGTCGAGGCGTACAGCCTCGACGCAGACCCCGAGCGGGCGACCCGCCAGCTTCCCCAACTCGAGTCCGGCTACCCGTTCCTGCTGGCCTACCACCCTGCACGGTGGGCGGTGATCGAGGGCCGGTGCATTCCCGCCCTGGGTCGCGTCACGCTCGCCCCTGGCATGGAGGGGTGCACCTGGGTCGGCGGACGACCACGGTGGCGTGAGCCCGCCACCAAGTGGGCCGATCGCGGTTGGACGGTGATCCCCCACGCATGGGGCCCAGGTGGGAGCTACGTTCGCCGCGTCGCCGTGGCAGGCGGTCACGCCTACCTGACCCAATGGGAGACGCCTCACGCCGGCGCCTCGACGGTCCGCAGCGACGTGCCTGGGTACGCCGCCTGGATCGGCTCGCTGGTCGACGAGGGCAAGCTCCCCGAGCCCGAACTCTGGGCCCTCGAACGTCTCGCCGACAAGACCCGTGAGCGGGTCGAGACGCTGTCTCGGGAGCTGGGGACGACCTCCAACCCAGCTGCGGTGAGGGCCCTGACAGCTCGTGTCGAGCGTGCTCGTGCCGACCTGGAGGCCGTCGAGGCTGTGATCGCCGACGTGGCATCGCAGGCCGTGCCCGTGGACGGCGACGCCGTGGTTCTCGACTGACCGCTCCCGGTAGGTCTCGGCAGACGCCTCCCCCTCAATTCGAGGGGGATCACCTTGTGAGGCAATAGCAATGGGTACTTTCCCCTACCGCGACGGGACGACCGTCAGCATGGACACCGGACTCGTCCGGACCTCGCACGTCATCGACCCTGGGGTTGGGGCGGAGATCACTGACACCTGGGTTGACTCCGGTGTGGTCGACGTGAGCACCTCCGGTGCCGCAACCACGATCACCCTCGGCATCCCTGATGGGGCGCTGATCCTCGCCTACGTGTTCGTCGTCGTCGAGGACATCAGTGGGATGGACTCGGACACCGGCACGTTTGCGATGACCGGTGGGTCGACCCAGTCGCTACCCACGATCGACACCTTCACGGCTGGCGTCGGCAACAAGGGGCTCACGGCTGGTCTGGCAGTCAGTGGCGCAGTCGCCAACGCCTCGTTCACCTTGAGCGGCGGGTCCGACAACATCGCCTCGGCGGGCTCCGTGAGGATGCTCGTGCACTACCGCACCCTAGCCGACCTGGACTGATCCGCGATGACGACCACGGGTGAGCTGCAGTACCTGGCACGCCTGCCGCTCCCTGACGCCATCGAGCGTGGGGGGACGGCCGTGCTGTCGTGCCCCGTGTACGCCGCCAACGCCCTGGTCGCCCCATCAACGGGCACAATCACCCTGACCGCACCGTCAGGCACCGTGCTCGTCGACGCCGCCACGGTGACCGTGACTGGGTCGGTGGCCACGTACACCTACACGGCGCCGACCACCCTCACGCTGGGTGAGGGGTACGTGGTCGATTGGGCCCTCTCCGTCGACGGTTCAACGTTGAACGTCCGCAACGCCGCCGAGGTGGTGAGGCGCCGGCTGGTCTGCCCGATCTCGGGTGTGGACCTCTACCGGGTGGCGAGCAGCCTTGACCCCGACGGCGACGACCCAGTCACCCGCAAGACGGATTTCGACGCCTACATCGTCGAGGCGTGGACGAGCATCCAGCTTCGCCTGCGGGAGATGGGCAGCAGGATCAATCTCGTCATCGCTTCGAGCAGCCTGCGTGAGGTGACGTTGGAGACGACGCTAGCCCTCATCTGGGGCGACATGTCGCACCGCCTCAACCCAGCCTATGCCGACCTCGCCCGGGACCACCGTGAGCGTGCCGAGGCGGCCTGGGGTCGTCTGCGGCTCGACTACGACGACACCGACGACGGCGTCGCCGACGGCCGCAAGCAGGCCCGTCCTGCCGTGTTCTGGCTTGGGCGTGGGCGATGAGCACGGCGCCGACCATCGCCACGCTGCGCCAGGCCATCGCCACGGCGATCACCACCGACCTGGGTAGTGACGGCTGGATCGAGTCTCGGGTGCAGTTCGACCTGTACGGGGCCGACACCGACAACCTGCTCCCGCGGTCCTTCGCGATCGGCTTGCCCGAGACGACGTTCGTGGATCCCCGACGGCGGAACATCGTCAAGCAGGCCAACGAGCCTGGGATGCTCGTGCAGACCCGCGTGCAGGTGGCGTGGGCCCTGCGGATCCGGGCCGATGGGCAGGTCGCTGACTACGCCGGTGCCCTCGCCGACGAGCTGTTGGTGCTCCAGGCCATCGCCTCGACGGACCCCGATGGCATCGGCCCGATCGTCCCCGAGCGGGTGACCCGTCGGGCCGCCGGTGACGGCACGTGGCTGGTCTCGGTCGCCGAGTACACGATTCGGCATCTCTATGCAGTAGCAGTAGCAGCCTGACCGCTCCCGGTAGGTCAGCACGTACGGCCCGCCGATCACCAATGGGCCACGTGGAGTAGTCACATGGCTCTTTCGGGAATCGTCAAGACCCAGTTCGATGCTGGGGCCCTCGTCATCGAGGACGGGACCTCGGGCACGGCCCTGTCGGTCACTGCCCGCTTCGATCAGGCCAACTTCGCCGTCAGCGGCGTCATGCCGAGCCGGCGGAACGCGACGGCGTACCAGTCCCGTGCGGTCCTGCACAGCCTCCGTCAGACCGACCTGTCGTTCCCTACCGGGTCGTTCTCTATCATGGTGTCCGAGTTTTCGGAGGCATCCGCTGGCACGCTAGTCGACATGATCGAGGGCACTGGCGCCTACGCCGCTCGGATCTCGACCACCGAGGCCAAGGGCGACATGATGACGTTCGACGTCACCTTCACGCAGGAGGGAACGACCTATGGGGACTCGGCCGACGGTACGATCACCCTTGAGGATTGCCACCTGACGTTCGACTTCTCTGAAGGCGATCCGAACACGATCACGTGCAACTTCACGTGCTACGGCACCGTGACGTTCGCCTGATTGCTGACAACTAAGAGGACACAATGCCTACCGTTCGCAAGTCCGCACCGAGGCGGAAGAAGACTGCCGCTCCAGGTGCCGCGACCCCGGCAATGGTCAAGGCCTCCATCGCCGGCCAGGAGTTCGAGATCGACCCGGTGGTCACCCTGGGTGGCCGTCCCGTGGTGCTCACGCCGCCGCGATCGATGGCCCTCCGGTACACGGTCGTGGCGCCGATGTCCGACAACCGGATGCTGGGTGTCGCCGCCTGCCTTGGGCTGTGCTGGATGGGCAACGGTCACCCTAGGACGAATCTGAAGGAATGCAAGTACGACGCGTACCTCTACGGTGCGCGGGTCATCGACGAGCTGACCGATCGAGGGATGTCCATCGAGGAGATCCTTGCAGCCGGTGACACGGCGTTCGCCCTCGTCGCTGACGGGCTCGTCGCAGCCACGGAGGTCGAGGAGACCGAGGATTTTACCGGTCCCCCGGTGGAGGCGTAGACCTCGCCGTTCACGAGATCGAGGCGGCCAAGGGGCTCGGTGACGGCGGGTTCTACGACCTGCCCCACGACCGGCAGGTTGAGCTGCTGGCGTGGTGGCGGGTGCACCAGGACCCTGCTGGGGAGCATCGGCCGAAGAAGGGCAAGGCTGGGATGGCGGCCCTTCGAGCAGCACTGAGTCGCCAGTAGCGCTCCCGGTAGGTCCCGGTATGGCCAAGGTTGTCCTGGGATCGGCAAAGAGTGGGGTCGTCCTCTCGGATGACCTGTCGGGCTACGTCCGTGACGTGGTCGATCGGCTTGTGCCCGGCACCCGACAGCAGCTTGAGGAGGCGGCCGAGAAGATCGCTACCGGCGCTGCCGCTGCGTGGCCCGTGGGCCGGGACAGGGGGCGGCGTCCTCACTCGGCCGAGTTGTTCGAGACGGGGTTGCGAATCGACAAGGACGGCACTGTCGCCGCGTTCGTCCGCAACACGGCCGACTACGCCTTCTACGTCCGGTCGTCCCAGGTGGGTTCGGGCTCGGCCAAGAAGCACGCTTGGACGGAGATCGTCCGCAAGCCAGCACAGGCCCAGGCCAGTGCCCTGGCGGCCGAGCTGGGGGACCTATTTGCCACCGTCGCCAAGGGAGGCAAGTAGATGCCCGCTCAACAGATCAGCCTTGAGTACACCGTCCGGCTTGAGCAGCTGAAGGCGCAGCTGGGTTCGATCCCAGGGCTGAACAGGAAGACGGCGAACGCCGTCCAACGGGACTTCACGCGGGCCTGGAAGTCGGCCGAGAAGGACGCCACCAAGGCGGCCAAGGCGGCGTCGCGCGCGTGGTCCGCCGGGACCGGGCAGATCAAGTCTGCCCTCGGTGGATTGATCCCTGGGTTCAGCCAGGTGTCGGCGGCAGGGGAGACCCTCACGGGTGTCCTCGGTGGCGGTAGTACCGGCCTCGCCGCTGCCTTGGGGGCGGTGGGCGTAGCCGTGGCGGGGTTTGTGGGCTTTGCCAAGCTGGCCAAGGACGCCGAGGCGACCCGTCGTCAGATCGTGGAGCTGACCCAGACGACCAACCTCCTCCCCAAGACCCTGTCGGCCATTGAGGTGGCAGGCGGGGACCTCGACAAGCTGGGCCCCGCCCTGGGTGAACTCAACGCGAGGATCGTCCAGGTCGAGCAGGGGAGCAAGCGGGCGACCAAGGCGTTCGATGCCCTGGGTGTGTCCGTCACCGACGCCAACGGCAACGTGCGCTCGGCCGACGACGTGTTCACCGATCTGGTCGGTGCACTGCAGGACGTGGACTCCGAGGCCGAGCGTGCCGGGCTCGCCACCCAGGTGTTCGGGTCTGCCGGCCGGGACCTCATGGCTACCCTGGGGGACACCCGGATGGCCGACTGGGTGGACCTTTCCCGGGAGTTCGGCGTCCGTGTCGGCCCCGACGCCGCCCGTGCCTCGGTGGCGTGGCAGACGGCGACGAGCAGCCTTGGGATCGCCCTGCGCTCGGCCGCTGATGACTTCTCGGGGCTTTTTGGTGCCGAGGACGCAGCCGGACTGTTGAACCGATTCGCGACTGGGTTCGTGGCCGCCAGTGCTTTCCTGGAAACCTGGGGTTCGGAGGTCACCAAGAGGGCCGAGGTGATCGCCCTCAAGCTCCGTCGTGCGTTCGAGGGCGAGCAGGCGACACCCACCACCACGGTGATCCGGGATGCCAACGGCAACGAGGTGTTCTCCGCCGAATGGGAGGACTCCCTCTCCGGGCGGATCAAGCGCCTGGAGGAGGACATCGCAGCGTCCACTGGTGCCATGGGCGAGGCGTGGGACGCCGCTGCCGAGAAGGCGGCCAAGTACATGCAGCTCGTACAGGCTCGGCAGGCTGCTGCCTCGGCCACCGTAGCCACGGGCTCACGGTCCTCCGTCGTCGCTCCTGCCGGTGGCGGGGCCTCGACCCCGACCGTGGACTCCGCCGGAGGTGTGGCCAACGCGGGCGGGTACGCCGACATCCTCTCGACCATGGCCGACCTCACGGTTGCGTCCTCCGAGTTCGCCGCCATCCGTCGGCAGGTGTTCGCCACCGAGGTGTCGGGCGTCGATCAGATCAACGCCAAGTACGACGAGCAGCTGGCCCACCTTGAGACCCTCCGGGCCTACGTCTGGGACGAGCAGAGCTTCAAGGACACGATCCTTGAGATCGAGAAGGCTCGAATCGACGAGCTGGCCGCCTACGAGCAGGCAGCCCGTGAGGAGTCGTTCCAGAAGAACCTCTCGAACACCCAGGGGATCCTGGGAGCGATCGGGTCCACGGCAGGGGCGATCGGCGACATCGTCGCCGAGGTCTACGACCGGCAGATCGCATCCGCCGAGAAGGGGAGCGATGCGCAGAAGCGGCTGATGCGGAAGCAGTTCGCCGCTTCGAAGGCGATGGCGATCATCCAGGCGACGATCAATACTGCGTTGGCGGTCGTGAACGCCCTGGCCACGGCCCCAAACATCATCGCTGGTATCGCCCTGGCTGCCGTAGTGGGGGCCCTGGGTGCCGTCCAGATCGGGCTGATCGCCTCCCAGCAGGCGCCGTCCTTCCACCAAGGCGGTGTGATCTCGGCTGGCCCATCGGCACCTGACGAGGTGGGAATCAACGCCCAGCGCGGCGAGGGCGTCGTCACCCGCCGAGGCATGGACCGTCTGGGTGCCCGAGGCCTCGAGTCGCTCAACTCGGGGCAGGGGTTGGCCCCGACCGTCATCGTCGCCGCCACCTCCGAGCACAAGGTGCTCGACTACCAGATGGCCACGACCGTGAGCCGTCGCGGGCCCCGCTTGCGGCGTGCCCTCCAAGCCGCTGCCTCCCGCCCTGGGTTGAGGTGATCTGTGACCGCTAAGGCTCGCTACCAGGGGATCCTGATCCCCGATGCCACTGCCACGCTCACGTCCTGGGACGTCGCCGAGGTGGGCCGCCACGTCGGGCAACCCATCGCCCAGACGACGGGCTCACGGGCCGTCCTGCGTGCCCTACGCCGTGAGCGTGAGGCGGATGCCGCCGACCTCGCCCTGACGGTCTCGACCGTGATCGGCGGGCACCCTGCCCGGACGTCCAGCCCTCGGGCTGCTCAGTTCACGTGGGCTCGGGACGGAGGCCCGGACCTGTACTGGGATCCTCCGCACGTGATGACCGGCTGGCAGTACGTCGACGGGTCGCACACCTACAGGGCCACCGCCATGGTCCGTCAGGACGACGGCTCCGTGCTCCTCGTGGGCGCCTACGACGCGAGTTCCAACGTCACGCGGAAGGTGTTCACCCTGGCTGCGGGCGGGACCCAGTACCGGGCCGGCGAGCAGGGTGCGGCGACCATCCTGTCGGCGGACGCCTCGACCTACCTGGTTCGGCAGCCGACCTCGACGTCCCACTACCCCCACGCCACCGCGTTGGTCTCGACCCCCACCGGCGTGATCTCTTATGCATGGCGCACGTTCGCCGACGATGGCCGGGCCACGATCGTGGCTCACGTCCGCCCGACAGGAGGGGACTTCGCCACGCTGGACGTTGGGGACGGCTCCGTGATCGGCGACCCCATCGATCTGTCGACGTACAGCCTCGGCATCCTGTCAGCCGCCTACCGAGACGGGCAGGTGCTGCTCGTGGCCCAGCTGCGCCGTGCCAGCGGCAACGCTCGGGACACGTTCCGCCAGTACGCGAGCGATGACGGCGGGCATTCGTTCGAGCTGGTGGAGGAGTGGTCCGATACCAGCGGTGTCGGCGGACACCACCCCAACGTCCTCGCCGACACGGCAGGGTTTCATTTCCTGTGGATCGACCTCGCCGACGGGAAGCCGTACTACTGCCGGGTCGGCTCGGCCTACACGTCGCTGTTCGCCGCGTCCCGGACCCAGGTCGAGGACGCCGTATGGGCGGATGTCGCCTCGGATGACGAGCTGGTGCAGTCCGGGTCGGCGACCGTCTGTCAGGACGAGACCGGCACCTTCTACGCCCTTGGGCTCGTCCGCAGCTCGAACGTGGACGCCCACATGCGCCTCTCCACGGACGGCGGCCGGACCTGGATTGACCCCGTGGACGGCGTCGATGTCACCGGGAGCAAGTGGTACCAGCCCGACGACGACGCCACCAACGGGGCGTGCCCCCTCGGTCTGTCGTCGCTCGCTGCCAACGGGCAGGTCATCGTCGGCTGCCGGACGAGCACCACCGACCTCTGTCTCATCCACCTGGGTGGCTACACGAGCAAGCCGCACCCGTCCGCTGGGTTCGCTGGGTTCGATCAGCGGGTGTGGGGCTTCGATCTCTCCTACGTGCCCATCGTCATCCCGGATGCGATGGACAACTGGACGCTCACGGCCTCAGGGTCGCCCTCGTCCACGACGTCGATCACGGACGGTGCCCTCCAGATCACGGCGCCCCTGACGGCCCTCGGCAACCAGGTCCGGTACGAGTACGACCTCGGCAACCTCGACCCAGACCGTGGGTGCTGGGTTCGCTACCGGGTTCGCACCGACGACACGGTCACCGGCAACGGGTGGGAGCAGATCCACTTCGTCGACGTGGTTCTCGCCGACGCCAGCGGCACCGACAGCAGGGGCTTCCGGTTGTCGTCCGACAAGGACACCCTGCGCCTGTACCAGCGGGACGACGCCACCACGTTCACCCTGCTCGACACCGTCTCGTTCACGTCCGGGTACATGCTGGAGGTCATCGCGGCGACGCTCGACGGCGTGCTCATGGTTTGGACCCGGACCTGGGATCCGACCTACACCGACGCCACCGTGCCCGAGCAGATGGGTTCGCCCACCGAGCGGGAGTTCGTGGCGACCAATGGGTCCGGGTACGGCCTGCCGGACATCTCGTCAGCCTTCGGCGCCGGGACGGCTCGGCTCCAGTTCGGTTCGTTCCACGACGCCTTCGACGTGGCCGAGTTCTACGAGCTGCACTTCGCCGGCAACACGTCTGCGCCCCCTGACGTCGCCGAGATGATGGTGCCCACGTACCTGCCGGCGAGGGCGTACAGCACTCAGGGCACGTACCTGGGAGACGGCGTCACCCTCACGATGTCCGGGTTGGCCGAGGCAGGCGATACGTGGACCGTGGCCGACGCCTACGACTACGGCCTGGAGGCGGTTGAGGACCCGAGCCCCCGCCGGACCGCCAAGCTCACCCCGGACGACGCCTCTACGGACCGGACGATCACGTGGTCCCTGTCCAGCTACCACGGAGCGTCGGATGTCCTCGGGATCGCCTTCATCGGCTCCAACGTGGGTGTCGTCGGGGTTGAGGTGCAGGACGCCTCTGGCACGTGGACCGACTTCGGGGACGTGCAGCTCGCCATCGGCCCCCTCGATGCGTCGGCACGTGGTGCCTACTCGGTCGTGTCGGCCGGTTCGGACACCACCGACATGCTCTTTCGAGATGGGGAGTTCGACGGGGCCGAGTTCTGCGCCGACACCGAGCATGGCGGGTCCTACGGGACGACGTTCCGGATCACGAACACCTACGGCGGCAAGTGGGGCACCGAGGCCAGCGGGTCCAAGCCCGCGAGCTTGCGGCTGTCGACGGCCGGGACGTCGGTGTCCGTGGCGGCACCGCCCACCACCTGGGCCGGTAGCTACATCCTTCCTCGGGACGCCGTCGTCCTCCTGAGCCTCCAAGGGATCCTCGCCACCGGTGTGCGGCTGACCCTGCACCCGACGGACGACGATCAGCCCTGGCCGCTGGGCAACACCTGGCACCTGGGTCGGGTCCTGATCGGACCCGTGCTCCCGTTCCCGGAGGACACGAGCTGGGGGCGGATCCTGGAGACCACCCCCAACGTGGACGTCGCCACCGCACGGGACGGCACCCGCCGTACTCGGGTCAACGGCCCTGCACGACGGTCCGTCGAGTTCTCGTGGGTCGACGCCATCGACACCCGTGGTGCTTCCCAGGACACGGACGACCCGACCGCCCACTACCTCGATCCCCTCGGGGAGCCTGTCGGCCTGGAGCGGATGACACCGTGGACCGTGGAGGCCATCCAGGGCTGGCTCAACGGTGCCCATCAGCAGTGCGTGTACCTGCCTCGGATCGAGTCCCTGACCGAGGACGCCACCGTGCTCAACCGTCGCCACCAGCTGATCTTCGGCCGGGTGGTGACCCCCGTTCGGCTTGAGTCCGTGCAGGGCGACGAGGGCGTCGACGAGGTGTTCCGGATCCCGTCGCTGACGATCGAGGAGGAGGTGTGAGCCGCTACCCCTCCAGCCTTGATCGTGACTGGGTCTGGGTCCTCTCGCTCGACGTTCGAGGGGACCTCATCCGGTGGACCTCGCGCCCGATCCCCGACACCGTCTCGGGGATGACGGGGCTCATCCTGCCGGGCCTCGACCCTGACGTCGTCACCGAGGCCCTCGACGTCGCCAAGGCCGAGTTCGATCGCGTGGACACGCTGTCGTTCCAGGTCCACTTCCCGCCAGAGTTCGACCCCGCAGCCTTGGCGGCTTCGGGCGTGGCCCTGACCGCCTGCGATGCCGAGCTGGCGTTGCTCCCCACCCGGTTCGTGGGTGACGTCACGACCAGCAGCGGCACGCGGACCCGGTCGACGCCCTCGACCACGCCGTCGTGGGACGACCGCTACGTCATCCTGTCCGGGTACATCTCCGAGCCCGAGTTCGGCGACGCCGACGAGCCCGTCACGTTCAGCGTGAGGGCCACGACCTACGAGGACGAGTCCTCGATCCCAGGTCCCACCCAGGTGGTGGACCCCACCACCGTGGGAGCGGGGTCGCTGGTCACCGTCGAGCGGGATGACAGCTACGGCAGCAGCTACCCGCTGGTGTTCGGACAGCCAGGTGTGTTCGTGGGGTCGGACGGCGCCACGTCGTACCGTCCCGCCACCCCCGGCTACGTGTTCGAAGGCCAGTCCGGGGCACCTTCGGACGCCGACAAGTGGGAGAAGATCCTCGTCTCGGCAGGGCACACCCAGGCCGACCGCGTGCACCTGTGGTGGGAGGCCGATCCGGGGTTCAACTCGGTCGAGGTCGCCCTGACCAAGGGTGCCGACAACCTCGGGCAGCCGATCACCTACATCGACGCCAGCAAGGGCACCGGCGGCGCCGTGTTGGACAAGTCGAAGTACTGGGTCGATTGGCGGGACGACAGCCTTGGTGGGGACGGCGGAGGCGTCGTCGATGGCCCTGGCAGCGGGGACCTGTCGGGTGTCGGCTCCCTGTGCGTCTGGCTCCTCAGGCAGTCCACCATCCCCGTCGACTGGGCACGGATGTCGGGCGCCGTGGCGTTCCTCGACGAGTTCCGGTTCGGGGGTGTCATCGAGACCCCGACGTCCGCCCTCGACTGGATCGAGGACCGTGTCCTGGGTGACCTGCCTGCCTTTCTCGGGCGTTCTCCCGCCGGGGTGTACCTCGCCCCCATCCGCTGGCAGGCGACCGCCTCAGAGGCCGTGGCACGCCTTGTCGAGGGCGAGGGGACCGTGGTGCGCATGGCCCCTGCCCGAACCCGCGGCAATGGCCGGACCACGGTGGTGCGGGTCGAATGGGCCCGAGACTTGGCGGCCGACGAGTGGGCCCGCACCACAGTGGTGACGGCGGATCCCAGGCTCGGGACGTTCGCCATGGGGACCGGCCTCGTGCAGGCCGACCGCTCCGTGGCACCCCGCGTGGTCAAGGTGCAGCTCCCCGACTGCTGGGACGAGGCGACCGCTTACAGGGTGGCGACGTGGACCCTGTGGCGGGAGGGCACGGCCCACGTTGAAATCGACGTCGACCTGTCCGCCGACACTTACGGTCACCTCCAGGTGGGCGACGTCGTCACCTACGGGGATGCGGGCCTGCACCTGGGCGAGGGCACGGTGTGCCTCGTCACCGCCATCGACCGCCACGACGTCGCGTGGTTGGAGGCACGGCTGTGGGTCGTCCGCCCCGAGGTGGCCGAGGTGGTGGGCGAGGGGACGAACATCCCTCCGCAGGATCCCAGCTACGTCATCGCGGTCGGAGGCTCGTCCTCCACCTCGTACGCGGTCACGGACGCTGGTGACGTCGGCACCTACGCTGAGCAGGGCACGCCCATCGTCACGTCCTTCGAGGACACCCGGGCGGTTCGCTACATCTACGATCAGGACGTGTACTTGGTGGGCGGCGAGTTCGGGGCCCTGGCGTGGTCGCTCACCGGTGCCGCTGGCACGTGGACCCGCATCGCCCCGGGCAGCAACGATCTCAATCGGATCTGCGAGGGGACCGACCTCGTGGGTGCCCTCGTGGCGGTCGTGGCCGTGGGGGAGTCGGGGCGGATCCTGACATGCACCGGCGACGTCACCGACGCCGGCGACTGGAGCCAGCAGACCATCGGGTCGACCACTTGGTACGACGTTGCCCACGACGGCGACGGCACCTTCGTGGCCGTCGGCTCAGGTGGCGCCGTGATCACCTCGCCCGACGGCTCCACCTGGACCTCCCGCACCTTCGGGGTGGGCGTCAACGTCCGTGGGGTCTGCTGGGATCCGTCCTCGGAGCTGTTCATCGCGGTCGGCGACTCCGGCGCCATCCGGACCAGCCCGGACGGGGTGACCTGGACGGCCCGCACGAGCGGCACCACCGAGAACCTGTACGCCGTGGCGGCCGATGGTGAGGGGGTCGTCGTCGCCGTGGGCGGGACGTTCGCCACCACCTTTGCCCTGACCCGCTCGGCCTCGGGCGGCGTGTCGTGGGCGACGTCGGCCGTGGGCATCGCGCACCGCCCTCAGGCGGTCGCCTACCGGGTGGCTGACCCCTACTGGGACACGGCCTCGGGCTTCTACGCCGTGGGCGCTGGCGGGCTGTTGGCGACGTCGCCGACGGGGTCCTCGTGGACGGCGCAGACGTCGGGGACGACGGCCCAGCTGTTCGACCTCCACGTGCCCGACCGGGCCTGATTGTGGGGCGCTTCCGGTAGGTATGGGCGGAGACGCCCATGCCTGACGACGCCATCGCGAGATTGGAGGCCAAGCTCGACGCCCTAGCCTCGACCATCCTCAGCAAGCTGGGGGACATCGAGCGGGACCTGACCCGCCTGTCCACGTCGCGAGACGGGGACCTCGCTCGGGTCGAGCGGGCCGAGGCCCGGATCGACAAGCTGGAGCACAAGGTCGAGGAGCTGCAGCGGCACGTCAATCGTGCGATCGGGTGGGCCGTTGGAGCTGGGATCCTGACGGCCGGTCTCGCACAGGCACTGGCCGGGGCGGTGACGCCGTGACCGTCCTGCCCTTCGATCTCGCCGACTACGACCCTGGTTCAGCCGAGCAGGGAAAGGCGATCGACACCACCTTCGGGCTGCCCCCTGGCATCCCGTTTGGATGCCGCCACTACGTGGCCGGTGCGCGGGTTGCGTCCTCCTTTCGCCCCGAGGGGGGATCCTCCATCCTTGAGGAGGTCGCCGCACCGTTCCCGTGGTTGTCCACGGCGTCTCCGGAGGACCGCGAGCGGGCTCGGGCGCAGGTCGACGTGCTCCTCGGCAGGGTGTACGAGGTGGACCGGCTGGCGTGGTCCTGGCACGTCGAGATTGAGGATTCTAGGGGTCGCGTCACGCAGGTGTCCATCGCACGCCGGGAGGGGCTGACGCAGCCTTCGGTATGCCACCGGATCGCCGTCGCCCGTGAGCGGATGGCGATCGCCGCTCTCCTGCCGGACCTGCCAGTCGGGTCGATCCGGGACGCCGTGGTCGAGGGCTTGCCCCGCCGGGAGGACCGGGCCGTGGCCGCTGATTGGTTCGGGCTCGTCGCCGAGACCTACTACTGGGTGCCGAACCAGATCGCCGTGGGGCGTATGTACGGCCGCTCCCAGGGGTGGGCTCGCTACCTGATCTCGGTCGCCCTGTCGGCACTCGGTCCCGACCACCCCCTGTGGGTGGTCCACACCCGTTGGCCCGGGGCGCCGTCTATGGCGTCGAGGGGCCGGACCCCGAGCGTGTACCGGGGCGACGGTGAGCGTCGGGTCCGGGAGCTGCGGGAGCAGTCGGGGCTCCTATGACGGCCCGGGGTGGCATCGGCATCGGCGTGCTCGCCCTCGCCTTGGCCGGGGTGTCCTACACGGTGGGTGTGTCCGCCGGCAGGTCGAGGACCACGGCCGAGAAGGATGCCGAGTTCGAGGGTGTCCTTGAGCAGCTCGCTTCCGACCACAAGGAGATCGAGGTCACCAAGAACAACCAGGTGGCGTCCCTCCAAGCCGCCCTGTCCGCCAAGGACGTCGAGATCGGCACCCTCGCGGCTCTCGTGACCAAGCTCAAGGATCGACCGGCGGAGGTTCGCTACCTCACACGGGTCGAGACGGTCCTCGGTGCGTCGCCCATGGTCACCGTCCCCGTGGACGTCCTGCCCGACGAGCACCTGTTCGTGGCCGGACCCCTGACCGTTGCTCGGTTCGCCAGTCAGGGTGGCGAGGCGACGTTCGAGACCTACGACCAACGGTTCGTGCTCGACGCGGCCCTCGGGGACACGTCGTCGGCGTTCCTCCTAAGGGGCGCTACGTCCTTCGATGATCAGCTGCACGAGATCCCCGTCGAGGTGACCACGACCCGGATCACGCCCGATCCCCCCAAGCTGCTCAAGGTCCACCTCGCCCTCGGTGCCACGGTGTTCGGTGGTGCCGTCGGGCAGGCCCCTCGCGTGGGCGTGGGGGCGTCGTTGACGCTTCCGTGGATGCACCCGACCCCAAGGGTGGACGTGCTCACCCCGAGGGCGACGGTCGGTGCGGTGGCCTCCCTCGACGGCGTGGCCGGGTTCACGTTCCGAGGTGGCTTGGACGTCGTGAGCTACAACCTCGGGCGGGAGGGGAGCATCGTGTCCGACCTATGGCTCGGTGTGGGGCCGTCCTACGGGACCGACGGGTCGTGGTCCGTGGACGTGGGCCTGACGACGAGGCTGTGAGGTGTCCCGTCCCACGCTCCCGCCCCGCCAGGCAGGCCGAACGTCCCACGCCCGCTGACCGCATCCCAGGTCTCGCGACCGGTGCGGTCCTTGGGACGGAGCGCCAGCGGATCCCGGGGGTACGGGGGCCGTAGCGAAGCGTAGGCCCCCCGACGTGACGCCGCGGTAGAACACCGACGTGCGTCCCGTCGAAGCCGTGATCGTGTGGCCAGGACGCCGGCCCGGACTGGGCTGGCACGCGCACGGGACCACGGTCAAGCACCTGTGGGTACTGCACGGGGAGCACCTCGCCCGGGTGCAGCTCCGCAAGCCCCGGTGGCGGCATGTCGAGACGGGCGTCACACGCCACGACAGGCCGATCTGGGACGTCCCTGGCTCGCCCTACGGCCTCGACGTCGTGTTCACGGTGGTGTTCGTGTGGCTGTCGAGCGCCGTCGGCCTGCTGCGCACGGACTGGCCCTGGGACGACGACCTCCCCAGCCGGCGCTCGGTCCAGCGCTGGACCCGTCGCCTGACGCCGGAGGCGGATGCCTGGCTGCGCGCCATCCGCCTCGCTGCCATCGAACTCGCCGCGCCTCGGCCCCTGGAGGAGTACCTGCCGACGGGGGGGATACCCCCGCCGGCAGGGCGCTCGCGTCGCAACCCGGACACTGCCACAGCTTGGCCGCTCCACAGCAGTGCCTGGATCCTCAAGGAAGCGGCGCGAGCCCTCTGTAAGCCGATCCGCACCCTCCTGGTCGAGGCGCGACGGAGGTGGTCCTCGGCGAACCCCGGAACCGACTGATCCCAGGCCTCCCACCGGTGGCCCGGCCGCGCTGTGCGTGAGGCGTGTGAGTGACCGTCCATCCTGACGTTCCCACAGACGGTGTCGTCGATCTCGGTCGCTCCCTCCGGCACGGTGCCAGCCACCCCAGGAGGTGATCATGTCCCGAGCCCCGAGTGCACGCGCCCTGCTGCGCTACCAGGCGATCAGCGCCTACGTGAGCCTCGACCCGCCCCGCGGCGAGCGCACGGCGACCTTGCGCACGCTGGCGGAGCGCGCCTGGACGCTGCCGGACGGCCGCGTCGTCCGGTTCTCGGCCGAGACGCTGCGCGGGTGGGTCCGCCGGTACCGCCAGGGCGGCCTCGCTGCGCTGGAGGACGCACCCCGGCCCCAGCCCGGCGTCCAGGTCATCACCCCCGAGCAGGTCGACGTCCTCTGCCAGATCAAGCGCGACGTCCCCGCCCGCTCCGTCGAGCGGGTGATCGAGGTCGCCGAGGCGCTCGACCGGGTGCCAAAGGGGCTGCTGTCGCGGTCCACCGTGCACCGGGTGTTGCAGGCTCACGGGCTGTCGAAGCGCAAGCCTGCGGAGGGCACCACCACGGACCTGGACCGGTTCGAGGCCGCCTTCCCCAACGACCTCTGGCAGTCCGACATGCTCGCAGGACCGTGGCTGCCCGATCCGGATCGCCCCGGTCACCAGCGACGTGCGTGGCTGCATGCGTTCCTCGACGACCACAGTCGCCTGCTGCTGGCGGGCCGCTTCGCGTTCAAGGGCGACCTGCCCACGCTGGAGCTGGTGTTCCGCGAGGCGCTGCGCCGCCACGGCGTGCCGCGGCGCGTCTACTACGACAACGGCGGGCCCTATCGCAGCAAGCACATGGCCCAGGTTGTCGCCGTCCTGGGCTGCCACGCCCCCGTGCACACGCCCCCCTACCGACCCGAGGGACATGGCAAGATCGAGGCCTTCAACCGCTACTGCCGCGCGGCCTTCGTCGAGGAGGTGCGCGCGTCGGCGATCACCACGCTGGACGCGCTGAACCGTGCGTTCCGGGCGTGGGGAGACCTCAAGTACAACCGCCGCGTGCACGGCGAGACCCAGCAGGCGCCGTGGGATCGGTGGCGAGCCGGCGCGGACCGGGTCCGGCCCGTGGACGAGCGCACCCTGGTCGACGCGTTCCTGTTCCGCGCGAACCGCACCCCCGACAAGACCGCGATCTTCCGCCTGCACGGCGTGCGGTTCCAGGTGTCGCCGCGGCTGGCGCGCAAGCCGGTGGAGGTTCGCTACGACCCCGAAGACCTCGGTGTGGTCGAGGTGTGGCGCCAGGGGTCGTTCGTCGAGCGCATCACCCCGTTCGAGGTCACGCCCCACCGCCGCCCGGTGGTCGTCGACCCACCGCAGACCACCCCCGCCACGACGCCCACATCGGACTTCCTCGCGACGCTGGTCGACGCCCACACGCCAGCACCCGTCGACGACGCGATCGAGCGCGCGCTGGCGGAGCGGCAGGCGCAGGACGACGGTGTGGTGGAGCTGGTGCGCGCGCGGGTGGCGTCCGACGTGTTCGACGAAGCGCTCGTCCGTGAGTTCCTGGACCAGTTCGGACCCTTCGAGCCCGACGATCTGGTCGAGCCCCTCGAGCTCGCCCTCGAGCTCGGTGGCGCTGACCAGCACGTCGTCGTCCTGCTCACGCGAGCCGTGCACGCTGGCGAGGTGTTGACGTGAACACACCCACCTTGCCGATCCCCCAGCAGAACCGCCTGCGTGCGCACTTCGCCTTCACGGGGATGCCGTTCCGCAAGAACGTCAAGGCGCGCAACATGTTCGACTCCCAGAGCCAGCGGGAGCTCCGCCACGGCCTGCATCTGTGGCTCGAGGTCCGCGGGCTGGCGCTGGTCACCGGACCCAGTGGGGTCGGAAAGTCCATCTGCCTCCGGCGCCTCGTCGGCGAGCTGCCCACCGACCGGTTCACCGTGCACCGGTTCGGCCAGATCCCCACGACGCCCGCGGGGTTCCTGCGGGCGCTGGGCCGCCACCTGGGTCTCCGGCCACGGCTGCACATGGCGGATCAGTTCGAGGACATCCGCGAGGCCCTGGCACACCACGAAGCCGACCACGGGACGCACCCGGTGCTGATCCTGGACGACGCGGAGGGGATGCGTCCGGCGACGCTGGACCTGGTGCGTCGGCTGACGGCGTCGGAGCTGGACGGCGAGGAGCACGTCAGCATCCTGGTGGCCGGCACCGAGCAGCTGTTGGAAACGCTGCGGGACCCGACGCTGGCGCCGCTGCGCACCCGGTTCACCTACGCCCACCAGCTGCGCGCCTTCGGCATGGAAGACGCCCGCCACTACGTGCAGTTCCACGTCCACGGCGCCGGCGGACCCGACAAGCTGTTCACCGACGGTGCCGTCTCGGCACTGTTCAGCGCGTCCCAGGGCGTCCCCAGGCAGCTCAACCAGCTCGCGTTGCAGGCCATGATGGACGCCGTCGTGCACGGTCTCGATGGCGTCGACCAGAACCTGATGAAGCGCGTCCTGCAGGCCCACCCGCTGTACGCCGTGCCGCGCGGGTGACAGAGCAGGACGGGACACGCTCCGGCATGCGTGTCCCGGCCGTGGGGGTGGGCTCGTGGCTCCCGCCGGGACACGGGTCGGCACGGTGTCCCACGCTGACGCCTGGGACACCGTCGCGGGACGTGTCCCATGTGGCCTACCGGTGGATCAGGCTGGGATTCCAGCGGGCGACGAGCTTGGGACGGGACAGTGAGGGGGAGGGTTCAACGTTGAACCCCGGCAGGGGAGCCTACCGGTCCTCGCAGACCCCGGCCTCGGTCGTCGGGCACCGGAGCAGGCGCGTGCACGCCGTGTCGTCGGTGAGATCGACCGTGCACGGCACCCACGTGACGCCCTCGACCACCTCGCCGCAGTAGGCGTCGAGGACTTCGTACCCGTCCTCCGTGACGGCCTGGAGGTAGGCGCCGAGGTGGGCCCAGTGAGCTGGGGCGTCCGGGTCGGTGTCGACGTCGACGTGGGTGTCGGGGGCCACCTCGTCGGTGCAGGCGGCGAGGACGAGGGCGAGGACGATCAAGGGTCGCATGGTGTCTCCTGTCGATGGGCGAGAACCAGCGTTCACGGCTGGTTCTCGGTCGCCAGAAGCGGAATTGGCCCTGCCGTCAAGTCGGTCCGGGGATCGAGACGGGCGTGGGCTCGATCCGGAGACGCGATCTTGGTGCGGTAGTTCCGACCGGGATGCCGACGGTTGGCCGGGATGCCGCCGGTTGTCCGGTAGCGACTTGTGAGGAGGATCCGATGGTCGACGTGGAATGGGTGGTGACGGTGGTCGTGGTGCTGACGCAGTACAAGCCGACCGATGTCGGGGCGGTCGTCATTGGCGTGGCACGGGCGGTACGCGACACCTTGAGCATGGCCCCGGACCTGTATTGGGCGTGCCGGGACAAGGCGTTTGCCCGCGAGCGGATGCGGCTCCGGCATGCGGCCGAGCGTCCCCCGACACCACCGAGAGAGCGAAAACCCCGGGATCCTGCTGGACCCCGGGGCGAGGACGAAGGTGCCGACCCCTGATGTCGGTTCAGGACACCCGGGTCACAACGTCACACATGCCGATCGCCACCTGCTCGCCCACGGCGAGGGCGGCCATGGCTTCGAGGGCATCATCGTCGCCCTCGTTGGCCTCGGCCATTTCGGCGCCCGTGTAGGTGGTGGGGTCGTCGTCGAGGCGAAAGGTGCGGTCGTCGAACGGGATGTCGGTGGGGTTCATGCGGCACCCCCGAACGACGGGAACGACGCCAGCCCCTCGGCCACCTGATCGTCCTTGAGCCGCTGGTAGGTGCGTTCGAGGACCGCAGACTTGTACGTGTGCCGCATGGCTGACCGCATGACGCCGTCGGGGACACCGTGCACGACGCCGAGCGTCGCGAAGGTGTAGCGTGCGCTGTAGGGCGTAATCTTCCGTCGGTTGCCGTTGGCGTCGAGGTACAAACCGGCCCGCTTCAACGCGTCGAAGAAGCCATACTCCCACACGCCGATCTGCTTGCCTCGCCACAAGAAGCAGGGACCTGCGGTGGGTTCGCCCTCGTTGCGCCACCAGCGGGAGAGTTCATCGTGGGTGGCGTCCGTCATCGGCACGACGTGATCCGCGTGTCGGTTCTTCGTGCCCCTGACGTGAAGCGTGCGGGCGTGTAGGTCGACGTCCTCCCACCTGATCCGGGTCACCTCACCGGGCCTCAGGCCGTTGCCGAAGGCGACGCCGTACAGGCAGCGATGCATCGGCGTCGACGCGTTGTCGAGGAGGCGGGCAACCTCACCGACCGACAACGCCTCGGCGGCCTCCGTCGCGGGCTTGCCCGACCCCTTGATCGGCCGGAATGCGTGGGCTTCCTTTCGGGCTCCCACCTCGACCATGTGCTTCAGGGCACAGCGGTACGTGTTCTGCACCTTCACCTTGCCCTGGCCCGAGAGCCCATCGAGGGTCGCCAAGAACCGGGACCAACGGACGGCATCGAGCCGTTCGATCGGGGTGTCGCCGAGGACCGCAAGGATCTTTGGCCACGCCCACCGGTTCTCGGTGCGGCTGGTGTTGGCGGCCACCTCGGTGGCGCGGATCGGCTGCCACACCGCCTCGACATACTCCCGCAGGGTCATGCTGCTGTAGTCGCCCTCGTCGACCTTTCGGTTGGTCGAGGCTTGCTCGAACGCGGCGATGGCGTCCGCCCCCTCCGACGGGTTCGACACCAGCGCGAGCTTGACCTGCTTGTTGTCGAGGTCGAAGAGCCGTGGGTTGGCTTCCGTCCAATAGGCGGCGTTCTCCCTCGCCCATGTCGCCTCTTCGTCGGACAGGTAGCCGAGGGTCACCGTTCGACGGTTGGGGCCGACGGCTTGGTAGTACCAGCCTGCCTTTCGCTGGGATCGCTGGATTGTCCAGGTCTTCGCCATGGTGTGCTCCTGGGTTGGCCAGCACAGCCTAGCGTATGGCGTATGTATGGACGAGCGTATGGGCGGAACATCGTATGATGACGATTTAATCGTCGTTATCGCCCGCCCAGCAGCAGCAGCCGGTGCTCCATCTCCTTGA
>JACKEP010000016.1 GCA_020632915.1 Alphaproteobacteria bacterium
TCTCCACGCCGATCTGCTGGACCACGCCCGGGCTGATCTCCACGAGGTTGCCCTCGGCTTGCAGCTCGTCCTCGTACACGGGGATCAGGTCCATCCCCATCGGCGACTTCCCTGGCGCTTCTCGGATGTAGGTGGGGTCCATCGGTGCGCGCCAGTACGCGATCCTTCGTTCCCCGTCGGCCTTGGGCTGCTGAGTCGCTTCGGCCTTCCCCCCGCCCATCGGGGTGAGATCCATGCCGCACAGCGGGCAGGTTCCGGGGCCCTCTTGGACCACCTGCGGATGCATCCCGCACGTGTAGAGGCGATCGGCCTGCGCGGTGTTGGGGGCGGTCGTGGCCTGGTCGTCGCCGCACGCGGAGAGGCCCAACCCCAGGAGGACCAAGAGGGTGAACTGTTGGAGGATCACGGTGCTTCTCCTGTCGGGTCCGCGCCGAGGGTCGCGAGGGCCTGCGCGTGAAGAAGGTGGGTGTCGACGACCGCGACGATGTGGGCGCGCTCGAGGTCGAGAAGCGCCACTTCGGCCTCGAACAGGGATGCGAAGTCGGCGCGTCCGACGGCGAAGTCCGAGCGGGCGGTCTCCAGTGTGGTGCGGGCGGCCGGGATCAGCGTGTCGGCGTACGTCTGCGCCTTCTGGTACGCGCGATCCCACCGGGACAAGATCGTGGCCATGTCCCGGTCGATCTGGTCGAGCGTCGCTTCTCGTCGTGAGGCCGCCGCCTGCTGCTCTTCGAGGGCGGCGCCGCGCGCGCCGGCGCTCTGGCGTGCGCTGCCGGCGGGAATCGGCACGCCGATGCCCACGCTCACGAAGTTGGTGCCGGGATCCTGGTCGGTCTGGACCAACCGGATCCGGTACGCGACCCACAGCGTCGGATCCGGCATCGCGTCGACCCTGGCCGCATCGGCGGAGGCGCGGGCGGCCTGTTCCTCGGCGTCGATCCGCGCGAGTGTCGGACGGGTGTCGCGCGCCGCCGTGCTCCAGTCTCTCGGGACGGGAGGTGCGATCGCGACCGGATCTGCCGGGGTGGGGAAGGTCCGGCGTTCGTCGCCCTGGACGGCCTCGGAGAGCACTGCGGACCACTCCGCTTCCTGACTGTCGAAGTCGCCGAGGTCGTCCTGGAGTCGATCGCGGAGCACCTGGAGGCGCAGGACGGTGTGCTGACCGACAGCGCCCGTCTCGTACCTCGCCGTCGCGGCACCGAGGAGTTCCTCGGCCCGCGCGAGGTGCGCCTGGGTGACGCCGCGGAGCAGGCGCGTCCGGGAGAGCATCCACCACGCGTGCCGCACGTTCCAACCGAGCTGCAGCTGGAACTCCTGGGTCGAGGCGTGTGCGGCGTCTGCCCGGTAGCCTGCGGAGGCCTTGCGGTGGCGGCTGAACCCGACGGGTCGCAGCATCTGCTGGGCCTTGAGTTGGAGCCCCGACATCGGGTGCTCCGTCAGCCCGAACGACGTGACCGGCGCGTTGGAGTACTCGACGGAGAGCACCGGGTCGGGCCAGGCTCCGGCGACCGCGGCCTGCTCTCGTAGGGCGCGCTCACGGTGGTCGAGGCTCGCGATCGTGGGGTGGGCCGTCGTCGCCTCGTCCACGAGGCGCTCGACGGCATCGGTCTCGTCGGCGTGGGCCTCCAAGCCGACGACCAGACTCATGCAGATGAGGAGTTGGCGAACCACGGTCATCCTCCGGCCTGTCGGACAACGCATCGCCCATGCCAGCGGGGACGCGACCACCGGATGCCAGCACTCTTTGCCGGTGGGCGGTGTCCGACCGCCGGTGGACGACATGAGGCACCGTGGTAGTTTCGCGATCTTGCGAACGAGCCTTCGCGCTCGTGCAAGCGGCAGCGGGCTCGAACGCGCACCAGGGCGGGGCCGACCCGCGGCACGGGGCTTGCCTGTTCGAGGAAGGAAGACGTGGAGGATGCCTTGCCCCGACGCGAGGGCACACCGTGGAGGCCGGGCGCCCTGGGCACCAGGGTGCTCGCGGCATTCTTGTCGTTGTCCCTCGTGCCGTTGGTCGTCGCCGCGCTCGTGGGTACGTGGCAGAGCACGCACGTGGTCGACCAGCTCCTCTCGGAGAACGTGGGCAAGACGGCGTCGGCGTGGGCGGCCGATCTGGACCTGTTCCTCGGCAGGCAGCGGGAACGGCTCGAGGCCGTGCCGGTACTCGGCGCCCGCCCAGAGCCGGTACTGGCCGCGGCGGTGACAGCGGATCCCAGTCTGCTGGGCTTGATGGTCATCGATCCCGAAGGGGCGGTGGTCGCGGACACGGGGACACCGGCGTGGGGTCGTGAGGCGTGTCGGACCCTCGCGACGGGGTCCGACCGGGTGATGACCCATGCTGGTGAGGGGCATGCTCACGAGGTCGTCGTCGCCGTGGCGCGTCCCGAGGGACTCTTGTGTGGCCACCTGACGTTCACCCTGCACCAGCAGATGCTCTCCGAGCGAGCGAACAGCACGGTGCAGGGCACCGCCTACATCGTCGACCGCGATGGCGAGGTGGTCTGTCATGCCTTCGAGGAGCATGAGGCGCACGTCGAGCGGGGGCGCGTCCTGTCCGGAGATGCGGCGCGCGTGGCCGCGATCGGGCGTCCCTGGTCCGGCGAGGTGGGGAGCGGAGAGGAGGCGGCGTTCGCGGCGTTCGCGCCGTCGCGTCGGCTGCCATGGGGCGTGTGGGTCGAGGTTCCCCGAGACGTCGCTGCGGCGCCGCTCCGCGCGAGCATGGCGCGTGTGTTCGGGATCTCGGCGGCGCTCGCTCTCCTGGCGGCGGTTGTCGCATGGTGGCTCGTACGGCGCCTGATCGGGCCCATCCAGGATGTGGTCTCGGCGGTCCGCGAGGTCCGCGAGGGGCAGTACGGGGCGGAGATCCCCGTTCGTGGCGCGGACGAGGTGGCCGAGCTGGCGGACGAGTTCAACAGGATGAGTCGGGCGCTCGCGGCGTCGTATGCAGAGCTCGACGACCGCGTCGCCCGCAGGACGCGGGATCTGGACGCCGCCCGCCAGTTCTCGGACCTCCTGCTCGACACGATGCAGGAGCGCATCCTCGTCGTGGATGGCGATCTGACGATCGTGCGGGCCAATGCCGCAGCGAGGACCGTGTACGGAGCCGACATCGTCGGCTGCGGGTGCAAGTCGGTCCACGGTCGGGTCGGTGACGCCGACGTCTGTCCGGCACGCAAGGTGCTCGAGACCGGCGAGGCCACACACGAGGAGCGCATCGTCGACCGGGATGGGCGCATGGAGGTGCTGTCGGTGGACACCTACCCACTACCGGACGGCGAGACCGTGGTGGAGATCTCCCGCGATGTGACCGAGCTGAAGCAGATGCAGGCCCAGCTCATGCACCAAGAGAAGATGGCGTCGCTGGGGACGCTCGCTGCGGGCATGGCCCACGAGATCGGCAATCCCCTCGCCAGCATGTCGTCGGAGCTGGAGTTGCTGGAGCGGCTGTGGGACCCAGAGGCGGCGCGGGCCTCGCTGCCGGTGCTCCGCGACCAGATCCGCCGGATGTCCAAGCTGCTGAGGGAGCTGGTCGAGTTCGGTCGACGCCCCGCAGAAGCGTCCGCGACGCTGTCCCCTGGTGAGCTCGTGCAGGACGTGGCGAGGCTGCTGCGCCACGATCCTCGTGCGAAAGAGGTGGACCTGATCGTGGATGCGCCGCCGGGCATTGCCCTGCTGTGTTCCAGCCGCGACCGCCTGATGCAGGTGCTGGTCAATCTGGGGATCAACGCCCTGGATGCGCTCGGTGGCCAAGGGCACCTCTGGCTGTCCGTCTCCGATGCGGAACCGGGGAGGGTGCAGTTCGAGGTCCGAGACGATGGTCCGGGACTCGATGCGTCGGCTGCCCGCCAGGCCTTCGATCCGTTCTTCACCACCAAGGCCCCCGGCGAGGGAACAGGGCTGGGGCTCTTCGTCAGCCAGCGCATCGTCGGCGAGCTCGGGGGGCGTATCGAGTTGGCCACCTCTCCCGAGGGAACGACCTTCACCGTGATCCTGCCGGACTGCAACTGTGGGGAGGCCCGGGATGTCTGACCAGATCCTCGTGGTGGACGACGAGGCCGTGCTGCGAGCGAACCTCGTACGGTTCCTCGACCGAAGCGGCCACGCGGTGGTGGGCGTCGGAAGCGCGGAGGAGGCACTCGAACGGTTGGCCTCCTCCGACTTCGCCGTCGTCATCACCGACCTCAAGATGCCGGGCATGGGGGGAGAGGGGCTCCTGCGGCATGTCACCGCGAACCACCCCGAGACCCTCGTGCTGGTCATCACCGCCTACGCGTCGTTGGAGTCTGCGATCGAGGCTCTCCGGCATGGCGCCCAGGACTACCTGCTGAAGCCGCTGTCGTTGGACGAGGTGGCGAGGAAGGTGGAGCGCCTGCTCGAGGTGCGTGTGCTCGAGCAGCGGGTGGCGCGCCTCCGACGGGAGGTCCACCAACGCTACGAGGTCGACGGCATCGTCGCGGCATCTGCGTCCATGCAGTCGGTCCTCGACGTCGTACGCAAGGCCGCCGGGACGCGGACGTCCGTGCTGGTGGAGGGCGAGAGCGGGACGGGCAAGGAGCTCGTGGCGAGAGCGCTCCATGAACAGTCCCCATGGTCGGACAAGGACTTCATCGCGGTGAACCTCGCCGCACAGCCGCGGGAGCTCGTGGATGCCACGCTCTTCGGGCACGAGAAGGGGGCGTTCACCGGGGCGGCGGGAGGCCGTGAAGGCGTGTTCCGCGCGGCCCACGGCGGCACGGTGTTCCTCGACGAGCTCGCCGAGCTGCCGCCGGATGTGCAGGTGAAGTTGCTCCGGGTGCTCGAGAATCGCGAGGTCCTCCCGCTGGGGGCCGATCGCGCTGTCCCCGTGGATTTTCGGCTCGTGGCAGCGACGAACAAGCCGCTCAAGGCCGAGGTCGACGCGGGACGGTTTCGGGAGGATCTGTACTTCCGGGTGGAGGTGCTGCGGCTCCTGGTGCCGCCACTGCGTGACCGGCCGGACGATGTGACCGAGCTCGCCAAGCGCCTGGTCGCCCGACACGCGAAACGACAGCGTCGGAATCCGCCGCGCATCAACCACGAGGTCTTGCGTGCTCTTCGCGCGTACGCCTGGCCCGGCAACGTGCGTGAGCTGTCCAACGTGCTGGAACGCGCGGTGCTACTCTGCGACGGCGACTGGATCGAGCTGTCGGATCTTCCGAGTGATGTCGCGGGGATCGCTCCGCCTCCGGACGTGTTCGACCTCAAGACGGCGCTGGCGTCGTTCGAGCGCCAGCACATCGCTCGGGTGCTCGCAGCCTGCGAGGGCGACAAGAACGTCGCGGCGGAGCGGCTGGGGGTCCACCTCGCCACCCTGTACCGCCACATGGAGCGCCTCGGCATCGAGTGAGGCTGCGGCGGTCGGTTTCGCGGGGGTGCGAGCGGCCGCGGTCATCCCGCGTGATTGTTCTGGAAGCACTGTCGACTTGGCGGTTGGCGCGCAGCTTGCTTTGGCCCCTTTCGTCCTCTGGAGCCCATTCATGACCTCCGAACACCACGTCGACCCCGTCTGCGGCATGACGCCGAAGCCCGACACGCCACACCGCCACGTGCACCACGGCGAGCCGTACCTGTTCTGCAGCGCCGGGTGCCGCTCGAAGTTCGTGGAGAACCCCGACCGCTATCTGGCCGCGGGCACCGACCAGGGACCCGACGAGAAGGTGCCAGAGGGGACGGTCTACACCTGTCCGATGCACCCCGAGATCGAGCAGATCGGACCGGGCAGCTGTCCCATCTGTGGCATGGCGCTGGAACCCAAGGTCTTCGACCCGAACACGCCCGCGGACGATGGGGAGCTGCGGGACATGACCCGGCGCTTCTGGGTCGCCGCCGCGCTGGCCGTGCCCGTGCTCGTCCTCGCGATGGGAGACATGCTTCCCGGACGACCGATGACGGCGATGTTTGGGGATGCGAGGGCTTGGCTCGAGCTCGTGCTCGCCACGCCGGTGGTCCTGTGGGCTGCGTGGCCGTTCTTCGTGCGGGCTGTCCAATCCGTGAGGAACGTCAGCCCCAACATGTGGACCCTGATCGGTCTCGGCGTGTCGGTGGCCTACGGCTACAGCGTCCTCGCGACGGTGACCCCAGGCGTGTTCCCCGACTCGTTCCGCGAGCACGGGGAGGTGGCTGTGTACTTCGAGGCCGCGACGGTGATCGTGGCCCTGATCCTTCTTGGCCAGGTGCTCGAGCTCCGAGCGCGCAGCCAGACGAGCCAGGCCATCTCCAAGCTCCTGGAACTCTCCGCCAAGAAGGCGCGCCGCATCGAGGCCGATGGCACGGAGGTCGACATCGCGATGGAGGACGTCGCGGTCGGCGACCGGCTTCGCGTGCGACCCGGCGAGAAGATCCCGGTCGATGGCGTCGTGTTGGAAGGCAACAGCAATGTGGATGAGTCCATGGTCACAGGGGAACCCCTCCCGGTGAGCAAGGCCGCGGGCGACGAGGTCATCGGTTCCACCGTGAACGGGACCGGCGGCTTGGTGATTCGGGCGGAGAAGGTCGGCGCCGACACGCTCCTCTCACGCATCGTGACGATGGTGGCGGAAGCACAGCGGAGTCGGGCGCCCATTCAGAAGCTCGCAGACCAGGTGTCGGGGATCTTCGTTCCGGCCGTGGTGGCGACCGCCGTCGTCACCTTCCTGGTGTGGGCGCTCTGGGGGCCCGAGCCGCCGATGGCCTATGCCCTGATCAACGCCGTCGCGGTGCTGATCATCGCGTGCCCGTGTGCCCTCGGACTGGCCACCCCGATGTCGATCATGGTGGCCACGGGCAAGGCTGCGGGTCTGGGCGTGCTGTTCAAGGACGCGGAGGCGATCGAGGTCCTCGGGCGCGTGGACACCCTTGTCGTGGACAAGACCGGGACGTTGACGCTCGGGCGGCCGACGCTCAGCGCCGTGGAGCCCATCGACGTCGAGGAAGCCACCCTGCTGTCGCTCGCGGCGGCGCTGGAGCGTGGAAGCGAACACCCCCTGGCCGAAGCCATCGTTCGGGGAGCGGAAGAGCGTGGTGCGGCAAGGCTCGAGGTCGAGGACTTCGCGTCCGTCACCGGGAAGGGGGTGCGGGGCACGGTGGAGGGACGGTCGGTGGCGCTGGGCAACCGAGCGATGATGGCGGAGGTGGGAACGGAGACGTCTCCTGTCGACGGGCAGTCCGAGGCGCTGCGGACCGAGGGCCAGACCGTCATGTACATTGCGGTGGATGGCCGACTGGCCGGGCTGCTCGGGGTCTCGGACCCCATCAAGGACTCGACCCCGGCAGCGATCGACGCGCTGCACGGTGAGGGCCTGCGCATCGTGATGCTCACCGGTGACTCCGAGACCACGGCCAGGGCGGTGGCGGCGAGCCTCGGGATCGATGAGGTCATCGCCGGCGTGCTGCCCGACGAGAAGGCGGCGAAGGTGGCCTCCCTCACCGCGGAGGGACACACCGTCGCGATGGCTGGTGATGGCATCAACGACGCACCGGCCTTGGCGCGAGCGGCAGTGGGTATCGCCATGGGGACCGGGACCGACGTCGCGATGGAGAGCGCGGGAGTGACCCTGGTGAAGGGTGACCTGATGGGCATCGTCCGAGCGCGGAAGCTGTCCCGCATGACGATGGCGAACATCCGACAGAACCTGTTCTTCGCCTTCGCCTACAACACGGGGGGCATCCCCGTCGCCGCGGGCGCCCTCTATCCGTTCTTCGGGGTGCTGCTGTCGCCGATGTTGGCGGCTGCGGCGATGTCGATGTCGTCGGTGTCGGTGATTGGGAATGCGCTGCGGCTGAGGGCGAGGGAGGTGTAGTGCTCCTTCTCATCGAAGGGTCGGCGTAGGTGGGGTGGGGCGTAGCGACACGACTGGATGGCAATCACTGCAACCGGCAACGCTCGTCCCGCGCTTCCAGCAGCCTCCGGGCCTCCGACGCGTGCAGCCTGTCTGCACGTCGACCGAGCTCCGCGACGACGTCGAAGAGTAGGCTGGAGTGCGAAGCCAGGTCGAGGCGGGCGCGCTGCCAGATCTCTTGCGCTTCCACCTGAGCTTCGGCGACGCGGTCTCGGAAGTCGTCTGCATCAGTGTAGGTGTTCACGGCGCGCTCGACCTCCTGGACGCGACGGATGGCGGTCCGCATCCCGACCAACGTGACGTCGCAATAGGCGAGCAGCTCGACATCTGTGCCGGTGAGGAGTTCCTCGCGGCGTCGTTGCTCCTCTTGCTGGCGGGCTTCGGCCTGCTGTACGCGTTCGGCTTCACGGACCGCAGCGATCTGCTCTGTGGTCCCTACGATGTCGCTGTGCGACCGGTGCACGACGGTCAGGTCTTGGCGCTGGCAGACGTCCGCGAGATCGAGGAGGCCGCTCGCGTGTCGTGCTGTAGAGACGGACCCGTTCCTCTGCGCAGCGGCGGCGACGGATCGCGCGTAGTCCTTCGCACCTTGTGCACTGCGTCGCTGGCTGCACCATGCTTCGATGGGTCCGCGGGTTAGGTGAGCAACCCAGTCCGTGCCCATCTTGGTGACGCACTTGGCCACCATGGCACCACTGTCCCGTCCCAAGCTCGTCGCCCGCTGGAATCCCAGCCTGATCCACCGGTAGACCACGTGGGACACGTCCCGCGACGGTGTCCCAGGCGTCAGCGTGGGACACCGTGCCGACCCGTGTCCCGGCGGGAGCCACGAGCCCGCCCCCACGGCCGGGACACGCATGCCGGAGCGTGTCCCGTCCTGCTCTGTCACCCGCGAGGCACGGCGTACAGCGGGTGGGCCTGCAGGACGCGCTTCATCAGGTTCTGGTCGACGCCATCGAGACCGTGCACGACGGCGTCCATCATGGCCTGCAACGCGAGCTGGTTGAGCTGCCTGGGGACGCCCTGGGACGCGCTGAACAGTGCCGAGACGGCACCGTCGGTGAACAGCTTGTCGGGTCCGCCGGCGCCGTGGACGTGGAACTGCACGTAGTGGCGGGCGTCTTCCATGCCGAAGGCGCGCAGCTGGTGGGCGTAGGTGAACCGGGTGCGCAGCGGCGCCAGCGTCGGGTCCCGCAGCGTTTCCAACAGCTGCTCGGTGCCGGCCACCAGGATGCTGACGTGCTCCTCGCCGTCCAGCTCCGACGCCGTCAGCCGACGCACCAGGTCCAGCGTCGCCGGACGCATCCCCTCCGCGTCGTCCAGGATCAGCACCGGGTGCGTCCCGTGGTCGGCTTCGTGGTGTGCCAGGGCCTCGCGGATGTCCTCGAACTGATCCGCCATGTGCAGCCGTGGCCGGAGACCCAGGTGGCGGCCCAGCGCCCGCAGGAACCCCGCGGGCGTCGTGGGGATCTGGCCGAACCGGTGCACGGTGTGTTGGCGGTGACCTCGATCCGCGCGTCGTTGTCGACGTCCGCGTACTCCCCCGTTGACCGCGGCGACTTTCGCGGCGACCCGCCAGCGTGGCTGAGTTGCAGTGAGCGTCGGCCGAGAGCGGGCGCCGGCATGCGAAGATCTGGCTACTGTAGGAGCGCGACCGCCCGAGATGATCGGCCAACCGCAGGTGTGGGAGGTGGGCGCGGTCCAGGGCATCCTGGATGGTGCCGGCGAGAGGGTGGGGCAAGCGGCGCGGGGTCATATGCCAGCGGATACGACGGCGATCGGAATGCAGATTGACGCGGATGGGACAGCCGAAGAGACTTCGTCGAACACGCTCGCGACCGACAAGCCGAATCTACGCATGTGAGTTGTACAAGGACTGCGTCCGGGCACTATCGTGGGCCGCTCGCGATGGATGATGTTCGCATGGAGGTACAGGGGGATCTCCCGAGGAGTCACGGAGTACGTGTGGGTCACGCCGCCGCGCGCGTACGGGTGCAGACCGGCGATCATGGGAAGCGACCCGCCACCTCCTCGGCCACGCCCTGGTCGTGCCGGGCCACGCGCTCGAACCGCTCGATCATGCCGGCCTTCATCTCCGGCGACTGGCGGTCGAAGATCTCCCAGATCCGGGCCTCCTCTGACGCAGGCGCCCGGTAGCCGAGCTCGGCGGAATACCGGCGCATTCGCTCGATCGAGACAAGGCTGTGCTCCCAGTTCAGCAGCTCCGGCAGCAGCAGGACCTCGCGACGCGCGACCGAAGCAAGCGCGAGCGGATGGACGAAGCCCCGCCACAAGTCCCCGGGACGGTGCTCGACCCCGATCGCGGAGAGGCCGAGGTCGAAGCGCAACAGTCGAGCCTCAAGCTCGCTGGGCTCCGTGTGGCGTGGCACGTCGACGACCCGACCCGCGACCTCGAACGCGTCGCTGTAGGGGCGCTCGGGGAGCGGCTTGGCACCCCGCGTGGCCAGGTGCGCCAGCAGGGCCTCTCGGTCCGCTGCGGTGGCAGCCCACACGTCGAGGTCGCGCGGCGGGCGACCGGTGAGCAGGGTCTTGTACATGCCACCCGCCAGGAAGAAGCGTGCGGGGCAGTCGAGCCCGAGCGTGGCGGCCACCTCGCGGCGCGCGAGTCCGATGACATCCTGTTCGGTGAGGCCCACGAGAGGCGATGAACGCACGCCGTGCCAGGTGCGGTACGCCGCGTGGAGACCCTCGGCGTCGCGCCAGAAGAACGCGGCTTCCAGGTACCAGGGCCAGTCGTGCTTGGTGAGTGGCACGCCGAGGAGGCGGCCTGCCGTCGCGGTGACGAGGGAGTCGTGCGTGCAGAACGCATGGACGCCCGGCTGGCCGTCGGTACGGGACAGCATGTGATGGACGAGGCAGCGCGCGGCGGCGTCGGCGTCCGCGAGCCCTGGCAGGGGCTCGGCCTCGCACACCAGGTGTCGCATCACCTCCTCGTGCCCGAGCGCCTTCCAGGTGTCACCGGCTGCGGGGCTCACGACGAAGACCCCCGGGTCGCCCAACAGGCGGTCGGGGATCGGCGTGAGCGCTGCATCGGCGCCTTCCGCGAGTCGGTCGGCGGTCTGCATCGTGCGCAGGAGGGGGCTGGCGTGCACGGCGCGCAGGCGGCCTCGGAGGTGCTCCCCGAGCAGACGGGCGAGGTGGTGGCCCACCTCCGTGATCGGGAGCTCGTACCCGGCCTCACCGGGTGGCAGGTGTCCACGGACGGAGTGTCGGATCAGCATCGCCACGGGGCGATCGGTCGGCACCCGATCGAGCCACGCCAGCGTAGACGGCGGGATGACCCAGACGATGTCGTTCACCGGGCCACCCCCTCGATGACGGAGGGCAGGGCCGCGAGTGTGTGGACTGCGGTGACGTCGAACCCGGCCGTTTCGAACAGGGAGCGGTACGCCGACTCGGTGCGCTCCCGTCCACCGGTCGCCATGAGCAGGTGGAGGTCGCACAGTCCGCCGAACGCGCCGTCGTCGGACAGCAGCATCTCCACCACGAAGAGACGTCCGCCGCGGGGCAGCGCGGCCCGCACGTTGGACAGGATCCGCACCGCGTCCGGATCGTCCCAGTCGTGCAGCACGCGCGCGAGGATCGCTGCGTCGCCGCGATTCGGAAGCGAGGAGAACAGGTCGGTAGCGCAGGCGTGAACCCTGTCGATCGACGCGAGCTGCGCGACCACCTCGGGCCGGTCGAGGACGTGGACCGTCAGGTCCGGGTGCCGCGCGACGAGCAGGGCGGCGAGCACGCCGAGCCCGCCTCCGACGTCGAGCACCGTCTCGTCTCCGCGAAGCCGGAGGGCCTCGGGGACCGAGCGGTAGTCGTGGCGCGCGTAGCTGCGGAGCATCCGGTGATGGGGCACCACCCGGCTCGCGTCTGCTGCTACGTCGCCGAAGACGTCGGGGGGGCGCCAGCCGGAGTCCTTCAGCGCAGTTGGCAGGTCCGCCCACAAGGCCCGGAGCGGGCCCGCGTACTCCAGGGCGGCGTCCGCGAGCGTCCACGGGTGGTCGGAACGGAGGAAGCCTCCCTTGTCGGTCTGCGCCCAGCGGCGCCCGTCCCGACGCACGAGGCCGAGCTCCCGGAGTCCGCGGAGCAGCGTCAGCAGGCGATCCGGGACCAGCCCGAGCTCGGCGCCCAACGCTTCGGCCGACCCGGGGAGGCGGTCGACCACACCGAGCGAGACGGCGTTGGCCACCGCGTCGGTGCGCCAGAACCCGACGAGGTCGCCGGACAGCTCCGCGAAGGCACTCCGGCGCGCCGGTCGGAGCTCCACGAGGGTTCGGCCGGCTTCGTCGATGACCTCCAGGCCGCCGTCGGGGCGTTCCACGCGTGCCTGCCCGTTGTAGAAGGGCTCGACAGCGGCGAAGCGGGCCTCGTAGATGGGTCGCCCCTGCCTGTCGACGTGCGTCCATCCGGCCGCGTCGCGGGCGCGGGCGTAGCCCTTGTGGAACACGTCCAGGTCGACGAACCAGCGGGCGTGCAGCGGTCCGCCGTCGACGTCGACATGGGTGTGCAGTCCGTCGTCTCGCTGGACGACCGCGATGCCGTCTCGGTAGTCCCCGACGTAGCGCCAGCGCTGGGGGTAGGCGTCCGTCCCGTCGGCGCGCAGGTGGTGGTAGCGACCGTCGTCCGCTCGGACCGCGCAACGACGCGCCTGGTAGTTGCCGCACCACGCGAAGCGGCGCGGAGACGCGGGCGTGCCGTCGGGCCGGATGTGGTGCCAGCCGGTGCCGGTGTCGACGGCGGCGAGGCCCTCGTAGAAGCCGAACGTCCGCTGGTGGCGCTGGTCGTACGCGGGGCTGCCGTCGGGGTGGATGTGGGTGGCACCATGGTCATCGACTGCCGGGGCCAACCCGGGCGCGTGGAACGCGAGCACCTCGGCGAACCGGGGCGCGTACGCCGGGGTGCCGTCCGGCTGGACATGGTGCGTCCGGTCCGCGGAGACGTGGAGGTGGCGCCAGGTCATGACCCACCTCCCGGCTTGCGCATGTTGCATCCGACACAGAGCGGACGGGTACGCCAGGTTCGCAACAGTGCGCCGTAGGCCTCACCGGTCCAGATGTCGGTGAACGGCTGGTGGTGGAGGTTGCCGAATGCGCCGAGGGTGCGCCGCTGGGCGTCGGGGGCGCAGCACGGGTTGAACCGGCCCTCGGCGCTCACCCACGCCTCCTGACCGAGGAAGGGGCAGTCGCCGGTGGGGGCGAGGTCGCGCACCGCCTCGTCGTCGAGCTCGAAGATGTTGTCGAGCAGCACCTGGCGGCCGCTTGGGAGGAGATGGCTGGCAGCCACCCGCTGGGCCTGACGCACCGCGGCGTTCCAGCGGGCGATGGCCGCCGGGCTTCGCCGCATCGACTCGTCGCGGATCTCGTCGAAGTGCGCCCACAGGTGGTGTCCCTTCACCCGGTCGACGCCGAGCTCGGCTGCGAGCCGCACGACGTCGGCGAGCTCGTGAACGTTCGACTCGAGGAAGGTGAGCTGCAGCGTGACGCGACAACGGTTGCCGCCGGTTGCGGCGTGGGCGTCACGGACCTCGAGGAAGGTGCGGAGGTTGCTGAGCACCTTGTCCCACCGAGAGCCGACCATGATTCGCTCCTGGGTGGCCCGCGTGGCCCCGTTCCAGGAGATCTTGGTGTCGGACGTGACGGGGACGATGCGCTCGGCCCAGTCGCGCGCTCCACGACGGGGGAAGGTCCCGTTCGTCGTGAGGTTGAGCTTCACGTCGAACTCGGCGCAGAGGTCGAGGATGACGTCGAAGTCGTCGTACAGCAGCGGCTCGCCCATGGTGGACGGGATGATCTCGCGCAGGCCCTTCCCGGCGGTCTCCTGCAGCACCCGCCGGATGAGGCCGACCTCCATGCGGCGCTTGGGGCGTCCCTCGGCCCGGCGTGCCTTCTGCAGCGGGCTGAACGGGCTGTGCTCCTCGCACATGATGCAGCGCAGGTTGCAGTCGTCGGGGCTTGTGTCGAAGGTGATGCGCCACGGCATCGCGGGGGGCGGGTGGTTCATCACGCCCTCCCAGCGAGCAGGTCGCGGTAGATCGCCTCGATGGCGTCGACGTGAGGCTCGATGGCCGGGATGTCACCGTGAGCGTCGTCGACGTAGCCGCGGGCACCGAGCCGACGGGCGAGGCCCGGGTCGTCGACCAGGCGCTGCATCTGCCGCGCGAGGTCTTCGGGGTCACGGTGTCGGAAGGTGAGGCCGTTGACCTCGTGGTGGACGTACTCGCCCATGCCTCCGAAGTCGGCCGTGATCACGGGCACGCGCGCCTGCTGGGCCTCGTGGATGACGAGCGGGCTGTTCTCGGCCCACACCGAGGCGACGACGATGGCGTCGACGTGATCGAACACGTCGCGCACGATGTGCTGGTTCTTGTACTCGGACAGCCACGTCACGCGCGCCGCGGCGTCGCCGGGAAGTCCAGCCGCCATCGTGCGGAGGGCCGCCGTTTCCTGTCCGCGGGGGCGGCCCCAGATGCACAGGCGCGGGGAGCCCGTGAGCCTGCCGAAGGCCGCGAGGAGGTGGTGGATGCCCTTCGCGGGGATGTGGGTGCCGATGTACCCGAACGTGAAGGGCTCCCCGTCGGCGCGCTGGCGTCCGGTCAGGCGTGCCCGGTCGAAGCCGTAGTCGAGATACCGGACCCTGTCGGCGGCCAGGCCGAAGTCCCGCACGAAGCGGTCTCGCAGGTAGCGGGCTGGCGCGACGAACACGTCGACGAGGTTCGTCATCTCGCGCACGTGCGCCATGCGGCGATGGACCCAGTCGGCCCACGTCGCGACGTCGTGATCGTGGTCGGCTGGATCGCCGGAGAAGTAGCGGGCGTAGCAGCGCTCGGCGCACTTGCGGTCGTCCTGACCGTCGCAGGCGGCCCAGAGGTCGGAGGGGTCCTCCGGGAACATCTGCATGAACTGCCCACGTGGGCACATCAGCCAGTAGTCGTGCAGGGTGAAGACGATGGGCAGACCGGCGGCGTGAGCGCGCGCGACCAGCGAGGTCGACAGGTGGTTGAGGTGGCCGATGTGGACGACGTCGGGTCGGACATGCGCGAGCACTTCGTCGAAGCGGTCGTCGACGCCCTGGTGACGGTAGCGGTCCTTGAAGTTCGCCATGTTGACGAGGTGGAGGGTGACGCGCGGGTCGTCGGCGTCGTGGTCGGTCGTGAGCGTGTACGGCGGCGCGAACGCGTTCTCTTCGCGGGTGAACACGTGGACGTCGTGGCGGTCGGCGAGGCCGTGGCACAGCGTCTGGCTGTAGACCTCGGACCCGGCGTTGTAGCGCATCGGGTAGCCGTGGATGACCTGCAGGATCCTCATGACGCCACCTCCGCAGGGGAGGTGAACGGGCGAAAGTCCGCGATGAGCCGACGCAGGCCGTCGCGGAGCGGGACCTCGGCCTGCCAGCCCAACAACGCCTTGGCTCGGCCGGGGTCGCCGTAGAACCGGGCCACGTCGAAGGAGCGAGGGCGCGCCTCGCGCATCGAGGATGTCGAAGCCGCGAGCTCGATGGCCAGGTCGGCCAGCTCGCCGAGGGTGGTGGGCTGGCCGGTGACGAAGTGGATGGGCGGCAACGACGCACCTGCCCGCAGGTGATCGACCACGTTCATGACGCCGCGCACGGTGTCGTCGAGGTGGTTGAAGTCGAAGGTGTGGTGCACGCCGTCGACGCGCAGCTGACGTCCTTCGGCTGCCTGCCTCGCAAAGGCGGGCACGACGCGATCGGCGTGGTCCGCGACCCACCCGTAGACGTTGGAGAAGCGGACGATCGCGGTCTGCAGCGGGGAGGCATCGACAAGATCCTCCGCCGCGACCTTGGAGCGCCCGTAGATGTTCACGGGGTTCCGTGGTGTGTCCTCGTCAGCCAGAAGGGTCGCGGGCTGGCCGTAGACCTCCCGGCTGCTGGCGTAGATCAGCCAGGGCGGAGGGTCCTGGCGGCACGCGGCCTCGACGATGTTCTGGGTGCCGTGGACGTTCGTGTCCCAGCAGCGGTCGGGGTCCTTCTCGCCGTCGATGACGCGGGACACGGCGGCGAGATGGATGACGCCGTCGCACCCGTCGAGGGCACGCGCGACGTCGGCGGTGACGCGAACGTCGCCGCGCTCGTCGCCGTCGGCGCGCAGGTCCAGCCCAACTGCGTGCACGCCGACGTGGCGGAGCGCACGGAGCAGCGCGGTGCCGATGAGGCCGCGCGATCCGGTGACGAGCACGCGGGTGAGGGCTCGTGCTGGGAACTCCTGCATCTTGGGCTCCATGGAGACGCCTGCCCGGAACCCGACCCACTCCGAGGGCACGGAGGGTCGTGGAGCACTGACGAGCGGCACGGGCTGCTCGGCCGAGTTCGCGGGGAGGGTGAGGGTCAGCGGAGAAACGGTACCGCCGCGCCGGAGGTCGCTGCCACCTTCCGGGCGGAACGAAGCGAGGTAGCGTTGCCCGACGAGGGTAGGCGGTGGCTTCGTCGGCGCCAATCGCTCGCGTCGTGTTCGGATGTGGGCGCGTCTTGTGAGCCCGTGTCAACCGATGCGATCGGCGGAACCATCGTCACGTCCGCCATGCCCCATGGCTCGGCCTGCCGTAGCTCGTCGCCTTGGTGTTCCTCCGCGAGTGCCCGACCCGCCCGTCGATCGCCCGGTTGCACGCACCGACATCGTCCAGGGTGGTCCGGCACATCGTTTCCAGGACGTGCGTCGTTCTGGTCTTCCTCCGGCTCGCCGGCGCCCAGATCCCGGGCGGACACGCCCTGTCGTTCGTCAGACGTTGAACCGGGACGGGGCGGCGAGCGGTGCGCGTGGCGCGCGAGGCCGGTGCGGGCGGGATCGTCGGGGATCCGCTCGATCGAGCGTGACCGCAACGGTGGCGACCGGGGAACGCGGGATCTGGCCGTGGTGTGCGGTGGCTGTGTAGCCGCGTCCCGCCCCGTCCTGGCGCCGGCGGCCTACCGCGCCAGCGCAGCGAAGCGCTCCCGGTGGACCTGCAGGAACCGTGGATCGGGGGCTACGGCAGGTCTGCCAGAAACTGGCGGAGCGTCGCGCAGACATCCTCCAAGCTCACTCGTGGACCCCAGTACATGGGGCCGATGCGATCCCACGCGTCCGCGATCTCGGTCCACCGCGGTTCGCCTGCGCGGGGGCTGAAGGCCGGATGGTCGGGCGTGGGCATCTGCTTCCGGTCCTCAGTGGCGAGCGCCTGAACGAGAGACGGCAGGTCCAGCTCGGACTCCGGCAGGTCGTTCCACGCCGCCACGATTCGGGCCGCGTCCTCGTAGTGGCGCACGAAGTCCGGCGCCGCCTTGCCCCGGTCGTACTTGCGGGCGATCGCCTCCAGCTTCTCCAGGCACGTCACCCACGGATGGATGCAGCGGACGGCCCGAGGGCGGTTGTCGGTGAAGTCGGTGAGCTGCTCGCGGGCTTCGAGCCAGTCGTGGACCCACGACGACAGGTCGCGCGGGACGAACGGGACGACGCGGGCGCGTCCGACCTCGAGGAGGACGAACGGGCGCATGTCCTCCGGCAGGCGGTCGGCGTGGAGCGTCGGGTAGCGCACGGTGAACCAGGCCGATCGCACCAGGTCGTCGGAACCGGCGGGATCGCGGTGCACGTCGCAGGCTGGGACGTCGAGGTGGGCGGCGACGGCGTCGAACCACTCGCTCCGTTCTGCGATGCCCCGCTTGCGGTTGTTCCAGCTCAGGGCGGGGTCGACCAGACCCGTGCGGCCCGCATCGACGCGCGCGTCGATGTCCTCCGAGAACCGCTCGATGAGGCCGAAGCCCTTGGACAGCGACGTTCCGCCCTTGAACCAGACCTCGAAGCCCTGGTGGTGCAGCGCCCACAGGGCGTGGGTGACCCAGTAGTCCTTCTCGACCATGCCGAGGTCGCGGTCGATCTCGCGGGCGACGATGCGCAGCAGGTCGGGCCAGTCGTCGGAGTCGTGGATGAAGCTCATGGCGCGGCGGGGGACGTGACGGCGCGCACCGCCTCGAGCTCGGCGGTGGTCCCGAACCGGGCGGCCATGTCGAACAGCCGGTCGGTGTCGAAGCGGCCCGCCCGGACCCGTCGACAGAGCCGATCGACCAGCTCGTCGCGGTCGACGCCGGCCGCGTCCGCATGGCGGAGCAGGTCGACCACGAACCACTCGGGAGGTGGGTCGGTTGGGAAGGCGACCCGGCGGAGTTCGAAGGTGCGCCCGCCGAGCTCGAAGGTGCCGGTGCGCTTGGTGTTGTAGACGAGCGGGCGCGCGAACAGCGACGTGCTGCCGAGCCCGAGCGCGTTCCAACGTTCTGGGCCGGTCACGACGTAGGGCGAGCCGTCGAGGAAGGCGTCGAGCAGGGCCTCATCGGATGGGGGTACCTCGCCGAACCGGCTGGTGCGCGGCGCGTACAGCAGGCCGTGTCCGAGCCGCCGCACGAGTCCCTGGTCCGCTAGCTTCTGCGCGAGCCGGGTGGGGTTGGCGCCCCAACGACGCAGCCAGGCGGTGCGGTAGACGGTGCCGGGGGCAAGGGGGACGTGGGCGAGCGGGCGAGCCATTCGGTATGAAATCTCCGCGAACGAGAGCGATTTAGCTGCGCGACGGCCCATGGGCAAGCGGACCCATCGCTGGTTGTCGCCAGTGGACACCTGCCCTCGGCGACGTGTGGGTGTTGAGCGGCTGTTGAGAGATTGAAGAGCCGGGCGGCCGAAACGGTGGATTCGCCCTGGAACGGTCTCGTGCCTCAGACGTTGAACCGGAAGTGCATCACATCCCCGTCCACCACCACATACTCCTTCCCCTCCAACCTCAACCGCCCCGCCGCCTTCATCCCCGCCTCGTTCCCGTACTTCTCCAGATCCTCCAGCGTGTACACCTCCGCCCGGATGAACCCACGCTCGAAGTCACTGTGAATCACCCCCGCGGCCTCCGGCGCCTTGGCCCCCTTGCGGATCGTCCACGCCCGGATCTCCTTCTCCCCGGCCGTGAAGTACGTCTGCAGGCCGAGCAGGCGGTACGTCTCCCGCGCAAGCGCCGCGAGCCCGGGCTCCGGCAGGCCCATGTCCTCCAGGAACGCGAGCTTCTCGTCCTCGTCGAGCTCGGCGATCTCCGACTCGATCCGCGCGCTGATCTTCACCACGCCCGCACCCACGTGCTCGGCGTGGGCGCGAACGGCGGCGACGTGGGCGTTGTCGGCGGCGATGCCCGCCTCGTCGACGTTGCAGACGTAGAGGATGGGGCGGGAGGTGATCATCTGGGCGTGCTGGACGCTGGGGAGCTCCTCGTCGGTCCAGGGCAGGGCGCGCAGCGGCATTCCGGAGCCGAGCGCCTCCACCATCTTCTGGGCCACCTCGGCGTGCAGCTTGGCCTCGCGGTCGCCGCCCTTGGCGGACTTGGCGTACTTCTGCAGGCGACGCTCGGCCGACTCGAGGTCGGCGTAGATGAGCTCGGTCTCGATGGTGTCGATGTCGCGCAGGGGGTCCACGTTGCCGTCGACGTGGGTGATGTCGGCGTCGTCGAAGCAGCGGACCACCTGGAGCACGGCATCCGTGCTGCGGATGTGGCCCAGGAACTGGTTGCCCAGACCCTCACCCTGGCTCGCACCGCGGACGAGGCCGGCGATGTCGACGATCTCGACGGCGGCCGGGATGACCTTCTGGGTCTTGATGTGCGCCTGGATCCGCTTGAGCCGGGGGTCGGGCACGGGGACCACGCCCACGTTCGGCTCGATGGTGCAGAAGGGGTAGTTCGCGCTCTCCGCGCCCGCGGCGGTGAGCGCGTTGAACAGGGTGGACTTGCCCACGTTGGGCAGCCCGACGATGCCGGCTTGAAGGGCCATGGAGGACTCCCGAAGAGGCGCCGCTCCTAATGCGGGAGACCCGGCTTGGCTTGCGGGGCGACGGCGTCCTCCGACGCGGACCCGGCATCTGGCAGCCCACCCTCCACCGCCGCCGACGCAGGCGACGGCACGACGGCGGCGGGGACCTCCACGCCGCCTGTACCGCGCACCCCGCGCGCCGCGGCGTCGTGGACGGCACCCCCGTCGTCGGGCGCGACGTCGCCGGTCGGGGACACCCCGTCGACCTCGGCCGCGGCGGATCCGCGCAGCGTAGCCCCCAGGTCCTCGAACGCCTCACCGAACGTCGCCCACGCACCCTCCCGCAGCGCCGCGGACGCACGCTCCCACGCCGCCGTGGCCGCCTCCAGCCGCCGGGCCGCGTCGCCCGCGACGCCGCCTGGAGCGCCGACAGCGTGACGCGCCACGCCCCCCGCGCCACGCCACGGCGTGCCCACCCCGATCGCGCCGCCCTCGGCCCACACCACACCCGCCAGCCGCGGGGGCGCGTCGGCCGTCGGCGTGCGCAGCACCAGCGGACGCACCCACCGCGGCGTGGGCCCATCCGGCACGAGGCGCACGACGCCCAGCGCCGTCGCACCGCCCAGCCGCACCATCGTGGCCTGCACCGCGCGGTCGTCGAGCATGTCGGGCCCCACGGCGGTCGGACCCGGGCTCGGCGGCACCTCGGGCAGCGTCACCAGGACGTGATGCGGCGTGGTGTCGGCGCGCACCAGCAGCCAGCCCGCCAGGGCCGCGCCGTGCTCCCGCGTCAGCGGCACCGTCACGCCGAACGCCGGCGTCGCCTCGCCCGGTGCCCGCACGAGCGACACCACGGGGCGCAGCGGGCCCTCGGCGTCCGTCGGCACCTGCCACGGCTCCTCGTGCGCCGTGAACGCGGCCAGCACCCGCGCCGGGTCGGCGTCGTGGAACCGCCCCAGCAGGCCCGCCTGCACGCTCGCCAGCGCCGTCATCGGCCTCAGCGCTCCCTGCACGCCGGCCGGCGCCTCGGCGATCGGCACGAGCAGGCCGGGGTAGGCGCGACGCCAGGTGGCGAGCAGGGGATCGGAGGGGTCGCGCACGTACAGCGTCACCGCGCCCGACGTCGCGTCCACCGTCGCCGTCACCGCATGCCGTGCGCCGTTGACCGGCAACCGGCTGCGCGCACCCGGCAGCCGACGCCGCGACGACAGCGGCAGCTGGTCGGTGGTGGTGGCCGCCTCGACCAGCCACAGCAGCCGACCGTCCACGGGTACCAGCGCCGGGTCGTCGTCCACCCACAGGAACGGCGCCAGCGCCCGCACGCGCTCGGTGACGGTGCGGTGCACGAGCAGCCGCGCGTCGGGCGTGGCCTCGGCCGCGAGCAGCAGGTTCACGTCGCCGAGCGCCAGCGCCAGCAGCATCCGGTGGGGCAGGGACCCCAGCGCCAGCGCGCCGACATCGGCCTCGGCGGCCGTGTCCATCGGGCCCACGGGACCCACGACGCCGTAGGGCAGGGGGACGGTGCCGAAGTGCACCGGCGGCGCGTCGCCCACGTCGAGCACGGGCGTGCCGTCGGCGTGGGCGTGATCGGCCGGCCCCTGCACGAGCGCCCGCGGCCGCAGGTCGATGACGTGCTGGGCGGCCCAGGTGCGGGCGTCCGCGAGGGTGGGGGTCGTGGCCTGCCAGGCCGTGCGCAGCACCGGGGCCGGCGGGTGACCGGCGCGGTCGATCGTCACCTGCGCCAGCGCACGCTCGGGCTGCGACCCCACGGCCGCCGCAGTCGCCTCCAGCCACGCCGCCCGCTCCCACGCCCGCACCGGCGCGCCCTGGTCGGGCGCCCCCGGGGTGGGCACGGCGGCCACGCGGACCAGATCGTCGAGCCCCCACGCCTGCCAGGTGGCGTCGAGGTGGGCCTGGAGCAGCCCGGCCTGACGCGCGGGGGCCTCGGGGCTCGCGAACACCGCGTCCGCGACCATCGGCACCACCACGTGCAGCACGCCGTTGGCCACGAGCAGCCCCACCGCCGCCAGCGCGGGCGCGCGGCGCAGGTGGTCGAGCGCCTGGAACGCCAGCCACGCCGCCAGCAGCCCGGCGAGCGCCTGCGCGACCAGCAGCGGCAGCACCACGTGCACCTCGACGAACCCCGGCCCGTCGAACACCGTGCCCGGCGCCTGGAGCACCGTCAGGCGCTGGAGCAGGTTGGCCGCGGCCACCCACACGATCACCGTCGCCGTCAGCACGGCGAGGTGACGCCGCGGTCCGGCGTCCATGCGCACCGATGCGCGGCCCTCTGTGTCGGTGGCCTCGGGCAGCACCACCGTCACCGCACCGCGCAGCAGGTAGATCGCCGTCGCGACCGCCAGCGCGAGCACGGTCGCCACCAGCAGCAGCGTGCGCCCGGCCTGCAGCAGCGGCAGGGTGTAGACGAACACGGCCAGATCGAGGCCGAGCACCGGATCGACCCGCTCGAACGGGACGTGGTGCCACCACGTCAGCAAGGCGTCGGCCCACGCTACGCTCATCACCGCGGCGAACAGCGCCGCCAGCCACGTGCCGTTGCGCAGCGTGCGCTCCAGCGCGTCGGGGCGGCGGAACCAGCGGTCGACGCTCGTGCCGCGCCAGTCCGGCGCCAGCACGATGGGACGGTTGCGCGTGTGCTGCATCGCCCACGCCCCGCTCGCTGCCACCGCGCCGCCCACCAGCACGGCACCGCAGAGCGCCGTCGCCACCTGGGCGGCCAGGTGGCGCACCACCACCACGGGCTGCCCGAGCGCCACGACCCACAGCGCGTCGACGACCCACGCCGCCACCGTGCGCGCGCTCACGAGCACGAGCAGGGCGACGACGACCAGCGTCAGGGTGGGGAAGCGACGGCTCATGGGGCCCCGCGCGTACGGCGCCAGCCTAACCGTCGCGGACGCGTCGGGGGGCTGCAGGGGTGGCGCAGCCGGGCCTGGGGGGGCATGGGGACGGCGACGGAGGCAGCATGGCGGACGGCGACGACGACACCCGATCCTGGTGGGCGTGGGTGCTCGCCCTGGGGCTCATCAACGCGATCGCCTGGTACCTCGACTGGCCGTTCTGGGTGATCTAGCCCGCGGGGCACGGCCGCCGACCGGTCAGTCGCAGCCCCCGTCGTCGGGGTTGACCGCGGCGTCGTCGTCGTCGCAGTCGCCGTACACGGGCGCGAAGCCCAGCGGCTGCACGCAGGTGCGCACCACGCCCGAGTCCAGCGTGCCGTCGCCGTTGCGATCCTTCTCGAGCACGCCCCAGCCGTCGCCGTCCTCGTCCAGGTAGAACGGCGTGGTGTTCGAGGCGCTCGGATCGTCGGTGAGGTTGTCGCAGTCGTTGTCGATGCCGTCGCACACCTCCTCGGCGTCGGGGTGCACGAGGGGATCGCTGTCGTCGCAGTCCTCGGGGGCGAGGAAGCCGTCGCCGTCGGCGTCGTCGCTCGTTGCACAGCCGGCACCCACGGCCGCCATCGCCACCACCACCCACCCGGTCCAGCGCACGCGCACCTCCTGCGGCGCGAGCCTAGCACCGTCCGGCGCCGCGTCGCGCACCCGTGCGCGGGCCCACGATGTCGGCGGTCGGGCCAGGGCGTCGGGTTAGGCGGCCCCCATGGCGCGTGCTTGGCTGGCGACCATCGCTGTGGGATGCGTGGGCTGCTTCGGACCCGTCGACGGGGACCCGGACGCAGTTGGCGACGGTGACGCCGCCGTCGATCCGGCGCCCGCCGACGTCCCGTCCACCGACCGTCCCACGGACCCGGACGACCAGGTGGTGCCGCTGCCGGTCGCGGGGCTCCCCACGCTGCCGCTGCTCCACCCGCCGTTCGCCGGCATGGCGCGCGCGTCGAACCCCTTCGACCACCGCCCGACGCCCGACGCCCCGTCGCCGCTGGAGGTGCTCGACTGGCGCGGCGTGCCCGTGGCAGGCACCCGGGGTCACCGCGGCTGGGACTGGGCCGTCCCGCTCGGCACGCCGCTGCTTGCCCTGGCCGACGGCGTCGTCACCCAGGCCGGACCCGTGCCGCCGTTCCGCTGCGAGGTGCTCGGCCGCGACGTCAGCGAGCAGCTCGCGGTCAACGTCCAGCACGTCTCGCCGCAGGGCGTGGTGATCGAGACGTCGATGCACCACCTGTCGCGGGTGGACGTCCAGGTGGGCGAGCAGGTCCACCGCGGTCAGGTGGTCGGCCTGTCCGGCAACAGCGGCTGCAGCCTCGGCCCGCACGTCCACCTCGACACCTACGCGGTGCTGCCACGCTCGAAGCGGCTCGTGGACCCGTTCGGCTGGCTCGGGGGGGGGCCCGATCCGTGGGCCGAGAGCCCCACCGGCGCGGCGTCGATCTGGCTGTGGGACAAGGCGCCGCCCGTGTGGTTCCTGGCCACCAGCCCGCCGGACGCCGCCGACAAGCAGCGCCCCGTCTACCTGTCCGCCATCCGCTACGAGGGCTGGCGCGACGACGCCCACCTCAACAACGAGTACGTCGAGCTCGCCCGCGACGCGCGGTTCGGCCCCGCCGGCGCCTTCGATCTGGGCGGCTGGTCGGTGGAGTGGCCCGACGGCATGCGCACCGCGCTGCCCGACGACGCCGAGACGTCGACGGACCAGCCCCTGCGGCTGTACGCCGGCACCGGCTCCGACCGCTCGGGTGTGGTCCGTGTGGGGGCCAGCGGGCCGCTGCTCCCCGACAGCGGCGGCATGGTGCGCCTGCTCGACGCCAGCGGCACTGAGGTGGATCGGCTCGTCTACGGCCTGTCCGACGCCCCGCGCCAGCAGCCCCCGCCCGACGAGCGCCCCGCGTGCAGCAGCCGCACCGAGGGCTGCGTGCCGCTGCCGGTCGACGGAGACGTGCGCCACCCGGTGTGGTCGCCCGACGGTCACCGCCTCGCCGTGGTGGTCGGCAGCACGGCGCGTCCGGTCATCGTCGACGTCGACGCCGGCTGGGCCCGTGCCGCCCGCGGGGCAGGCACGCTCGACATCACCGAGGCCGGCGCGCCCGGCTGGCTCGGCGACGACATCCTCGCCTTCGACGCCCCCCGCCTGCCCGCGGCCCACACGGTGTGGACGGGCGTGCCGGGGCTCGTCGCGTCGCCCGCGCTGCCGCTGGGCTTTGGCACCGACGTGCGCGTGGCGGACGCCCACGCCGGGATGATGGTGCTCACGCGATTCACCGCGCGGGCGAGCGGGCTGTTCGTGTGGCGCGTGGGCGACCCCGAGCCGCAGCCGATCACCCGGCTCGTCACCCCCACGGTCGCCCCGCGGCTCGCACCGGACGGCCGCGAGGTGATCTTCCTGCGCGACGAGCGCCTGATGCGGTCGCAGCTGCAGGTGGGCGACGAGGCGTGGGTGGCCAGGGCCGATCCCGAGGCCCACCAGGTCGGCTGGCTCGGCGCCGATCCGGCCTGGTACGACGACGGCACCGTGCGACGCCTCACCGACGACGGCGAGGTCCTCGTGCTGGAGGACGTGCTGCCCGTGGTCGGCTTCGCGCGCGACGGCTCGGCGATGGCGGCGCTGTCGTCGTCGGGCTTCGTCGTGGTGGACGACCAGCGCGTGGGGGTGGGCACCGTGCAGCCGCACGGCACGCCCACATCGGTCGACCTCGTGCGGCACGGCGCGGGTTGGCGGCTGGCCTACACAGCCACGGCCCCCAACGGACGGTCGGCGCTGTACGTGGCGAGCGTGCCGTAGACCGCGGGGTCAGTCGGCCCGCAGCACCAGGATCCTCGGCTCGGTGTACTCGAGCACGGCGTGGCGCGGGCCCTCGCGGCCGATGCCGGAGTCCTTCGTGCCGCCGTACGGCATCAGATCGACCCGCCACGCGCTCGCGTCGTCGTGGATGACGCCCCCCACGTGCAGGGTGCGCCAGGCGCGCAGCACGAGATCGACCCGCCGGGTGAACACCGCGGCCTGCAGGCCGTAGGCGGTGTCGTCGAGCCGGCGCAGCGCCTCGTCGTCGTCGGCGACCGGCACGACGGTCACCACGGGGCCGAACACCTCCTCGCACATCACCTTGGCGTCGGGCGGCGCGCCGGTGAGCACCGTGGGCGCCACGAGCGTGCCGTCGGCCGTGCCGCCGCAGCGCACGGTGGCGCCGGCCTGCACGGCCTCGTCTACCCACGCCACGATCCGTTCGGCGTCGCGCTGGCGGATGACGGGCCCCACGGTGACGTCGTCGTCGTGGGGGTCGCCCGCGCGCACGGTGGTGGCGACGTGGGCCACCAGTGCGTCGACGAAGGCGTCGTAGCGGCTGCGGTGCACGTAGACCCGCTGCACGCTGATGCAGCTCTGGCCGGCGTAGCCAAAGCCGCCCGCGGCGATGCGCGCGACGGCGCGGTCGAGGTCGGCGTCCTCGGCGACGTAGACGCCCGCGTTGCCGCCGAGCTCCAGCGCCACGCGCATGTGGGCGGCGCGGGCCTTGAGCGCCCAGCCCACCTTCGCGCTGCCCGTGAACGACAGGAAGCGCACGCGCGGGTCGGACGACAGCGGTCCGGCGTCCTCGTTGGACAGCGGCAGCACCGACAGCCCGCCGTCGGGGAGCCCCGCGTCGGTGAGGATGCGCCCCAGGATCAGCGCCGCGCCGGGCGTCTGGGGCGCGGGCTTGAGGATCACGGGGCAGCCGGCCGCGATCGCCGGCGCGAGCTTGTGGGCGACGAGGTTGAGCGGGAAGTTGAATGGCGTGATCGCGGCCACGGGCCCCACGGGCACCCGCGCGACGAGGCCGACGCGGCCCTCGCCAGGGTTCAAGGCGTCGAGCGGCTCCAGGCTGCCCAGCGCGCTGCGTGCCGCCCACGCGGCGTCGGTGAACGTGTCGAGGCAGCGGTCCACCTCGCCCCGCGCGGCGGTGACGGGCTTGCCGGCCTCGTCGACCAGCGCCGCCACGAGCGCGTCGCGGTGATCCGTCACCCCCTGGCGCGCGACCTCGAGGATCTCGGCGCGACGGGCAGGGGACAGCGCCGCGAGGGTGGGGGCGGCGGCGTCGGCCGCGGCGAGGGCCTGCTCGAGGTGCTCGGGCGTGGCGCGGCACACGCGTCGCACGAGCCGGCCGTCGAAGGGCGAGGCGATGTCGTCGTGCACGGACGACGTCACCCAGCGACCAGCGACGAGGAAGGGGTCGGGGATCATCGGGCCTCCCGGTCGATGCCTCGGCCCTAACCGCCCCCGGACGGCGCTCAGGCCTGGGCGCCCAGGGCGTGACCGAGCAGGACGTCCAGCGACACCCGCTCCAGCAGGCTCTCGTGGCAGCTCTGCAGCACGACGGGCGGCGCGACACCCGCCTCCAGCGCCTCGACCCAGCGCGCCGCGCACAGGCACCAGCGGTCACCGGGCTGAAGCCCCGGGAAGCCGTGCTCGGGTGCGGGCGTCGACAGGTCGTTGCCGGCGGCGCGGCTGAACGCGAGGAACGTGGCCGTGACCTGGGCGCACACCGTGTGCTCGCCGCGATCCTGGGCGTCGGTGCGGCAGCAGCCGTCGCGGAACCAGCCGGTCAGCGGCTCGAACGAGCACGCGACGAGGGGTCCACCGAGGACGTTGCGGGCGGCGGGTGCGGACATGCGCGACTCCTGCGGGCGAGCGGTACCGATAGCGTCCGCCGTGCACGCCGTCCCCCGCGGAACGTGCCCCGCAAGCGCCGCGCGATCGTGCCGATGGGGTACGCTCGCGCCACCCGCCCACGGAACCGCTTGCCCACCGTCTCCGAGATCCGTGCCCGCATGGACGCCGCGCTGCCGGGCATCGCGCAGCGCGCCGCCCGCTTCGTCCTCGACGAGCTCGCCGAGCGCGTGGTGGCCCTCGGTGCGGGTACCGACCTCGTCAACGGCCTCGCGCTCACGCTCGTGGCGCTGGGCAAGGAACGCACGCAGGCCCTGCGGCGGATCGACGGTGATACCCAGGTGCTGCGCGCCGCCACGGCGAGCGGCACGGGCCGGTTCGCGCTGGAAGACGCGCTCGCCCGCATGTCCGAGCCCTGGCAGGCCGCCGCGGATCGGCGGGCGCTCGACCGTCACCTCGATCAGACCGCCATCGAGGACCGCTTGGTGCGCCGACGCCACGCGGTCGACCAGCGGTGGGAGCTGATGGCGACGGTGGTGGCGGCCCAGCCCGTCGACGGCGTGCCGCCGCCCCGGCGTGACGAGCTGCGGCGCGCGGCGCTGGAGATCGCCGACGAGCGCACCACCCGCTGGCCCGTGCGGGTGGCGGCGCTGCGGCTGATGGGCACGCTGTCGGCGAGCGCCCACCTCGCCGACGACCGCACCCACGAGGTGCGCCTGGCGCTGCGCCGGATCGCGCGCGACGGGCGGGACGACCCGTGGGTGCAGAGCGAGGCGCTGTCGGCGTGGCTCGCGTTCGCGCCGGACGAGGAGGCCGAGGGCGTGCTCGCGTGGATCCTCGCGCGGGGCCCGGAGGCCGACGGCACCGCCCACCGCGACCACGTGTTCGCGCGCGCGCGCGCCGCCCACCTCGCGGCACGCCACGACCAACTCGACCTGCTGGTGGCCACCGTGGAGGGCGACGAGCCCAGCGAACACGTTCGGATGGCGTGCCTGCGGGCGCTGGCGCTGTCGGATCGGCCCGACGACAAGGCGCTGGTCGCCGGTCGCCTCGTGGGTCCGCCGGACCGGTGGCGCGTGGCGGCGGCGGGCGCCCTCGCGCTGCTCGACGCGAACGCCGGACAGGACGAGGAGGCCTGGGCGCTGGTGGGTCGCTACCTGCCGCTCGCCCCGGCGCGGGCCGTGCGCGTGGTGCTCGACGGTGCCTGGGCCCGCGTCCGCGCGGGCACGCTCGACGTCGCGCACGCCGAGCGCGTCGGCACGTCGTGGCGCGACGCGCTGGCGCGGTGGTCGGCCCACGACGTCGACGACCCCGACCTGCGACGCCTCGCCGTGGTGCTGGCCACCTGGGCCCGCCTGCAGGCCGAACCCGCGACCCGCGCGGCGTGGCCGGTGCTCGCCGAGCACGTCCGCACCCACGCCGAGGGCAGCAGCACGCGGTTCGCGTCGGGTCCCGTGGCCGCGCTCCGCGGCGATCAGATCCTCGACGTGCTGTTCCTGCTCGCCCACGAGGACGTCGACCTGTCGGCCGAGCCCCTGGGCACGGGCGGCCCCGTGCGGCTGGACGCGGTGCCGCGCGGCGGCTGGCGGGTGTACGTCGGCGGCGACATCCGGCGGGCTGCGTGGCGCGTCCAGCACGAGCTGACCCACCCGCGCCACGACAAGCGCCAGGCGTGGCGTCACACCACCGACGAGATCCCGTCCGGTCGCCTCGTCGCGATGTCCGGGCGCATGACCGAGGTCGTGGCCACCGAGGTGCCCGGTCGGCGCGTGTCGTCGCCGACCACGTTGGCCTGGCAGGAGCACCTGCCGTTGCCGGCGACGCTGCTGACGGCGCTGCGCCACGGCGAGGCCGTCGTCCGTCACCCGGAGGGCACGATCACGCTGCGGCCGACGGGGTGGTCGTCGCGCTGGCGGGGCGCACGCGCCTACGTCGGGCTCGCCGAGCTCCGGGGACGCCTCGCGGCGCTGCCCCCCGACGAGGCGAGCCGGGTCTACGACAAGGCGCTCGGGGAGGCAGGGTTCCGCGTCCAGCGTGATCCGACGCAGACGCCGTCTGCCCCCGTCGCGCACGCCGCTGCGGTGGCGCCTGTCGCCGTCGGCATGGGCCTGCTGCAGGATGTGCAGCAGTGGGGGTGGCTGGGCACGGCCGGTTCGAGCGATCTGCACACCTACGGCGAGCTCGCCGCGCTGTCGGCCGGCGCGCTGACGTTCTGGACGGCGGGCAAGGTGGTGCGCGAGGCCCAGGTGCGGCGCTGGCGTCGCAAGATCCCGCTGGTCGTCGGCGGCTGGGGCAGCCGCGGCAAGTCCAGCGTCGAGCGCCTCAAGGCCGCCCTGTTCCACGGCCTCGGCTACTCGGTGCTCTGCAAGTCCACCGGCTGCGAGGCGATGCTGCTGCTCGCGCTGCCGGGTCTCGACCCGGTGGAGGTGTTCCTGTACCGCCCGCGCGACAAGGCCACGATCGTCGAGCAGCAGGCGGTGCTCGGGATCGCGGCGCAGTGGCGTCCCCAGGTGGTGCTGTGGGAGTGCATGGCGCTCAACCCGATCTACACCGGCATCCTGCAGGGCGAGTGGATGCGGGACGACCTGACCACCATCACCAACACCTACCCCGACCACGAGGACATCCAGGGCCCGTCGGGCCGCGACGTCGCCGACACCATCTCGACGTTCACCCCCCACCGCGGTCACCTGGTGACGTCGGAGCACCACATGACGCCGGTGCTCGAGCGCCGCGCGCGCGCCCGCCACTCGGGCTTCGCCGCGTGCCGCCCGGAGGACTGGGACCTGGTGCCACGCGACCTGCTCAAGCGCTTCCCGTACCAGGCCTACGACCGCAACGTGAGCCTGCTCTGCCGGCTGGGCGAGCACCTGGGCGTGCCGCGCGACGTGACGCTGCGCACCATCGCCGATCACGTGCTCATCGATCTGGGCGCGTTCAAGCGGTACGGCCCGATGGACGTCGACGGGCGCACGCTGGCGTTCGTCAACGGCTGCTCGGCCAACGACCGCGCGAGCTTCCTGTCGAACTGGGAACGCGCCGACCTCGACACGTTCGACGACACCGCCGGCCTGTCGCGCGGCCTGATCACCATCCTCAACAACCGCGGCGACCGCCTGGCCCGACAGGCGATGTTCGAGCGCATCGCGGCCCTCGACGTGTCGGCCGAGCGCGTCGTGATCATCGGGACGAACGTGGGCCCGATGTACGACGGCATCCTCGAGGCGCTCCGCCGCGACCTCGTGCCGGCGCTGCTCGAGATCGCCCACGGGCCCGACGGTCGGCGCAAGCTGTTCGACATGCTCTGCAAGCGCCTGCGCCGTCGCCCGATGACGCCGGCCGAGGCCGACGCCGCCGTGGCCCGGGCCGCCGCGGAGCGTGAGCTGCCCGCAGGTGTGCCGAGCCCGGACGACCGCTGGACGCAGGCGGAGACCTGGTGGCGGGAGGAGGTGGCGTGGCTCACGGGGCTGCGCGACCAGGGCGAGGCGTGGAGCATGGAGGCCGCCATCGACGCGCTCGTCGGCTTCCTCGCGCGCCGCGTGGTGCCGTTCCGCGACAGCACGATGAAGGGCGACGCCATCCTGCGGGACCTGGCCGCGATGATGCCCGAGGGCACCCGGACCGAGCTGCTCGGCACCGAGAACATCAAGGGCACCGGCCTCGACTTCGTCTACCGGTGGACGAGCATCGAGCGCGTGCTGGGCTGGCTGGCGGTGCTGCCCGAGGGGTCGGCCGTCGACGTCCGCGACCGGCTCGAGCGCCTGACCGCCTACGACGGCTACGGCCTGTACGACGCGCGGCACGCGCTGGGTGTCGTGCGCGCGCTGCACGCGCAGGGACGCTTCTCCCGCCTGGCGTGCGACGAGGACGCCGAGGCCGCCCTGGCCACGCTCGACCGGGCCGTGCAGCGGCGCACCGCCAAGCTCGCCGGCGCCGACGACAGCGGCGGGGAGAGCGCGTTCAGCCGCTTCCGCAAGCAGGTGGACGTGTGGGGCAGCATGCGCCGACGCGCGGCGGCCGACCGGCTGTACCGCGACCTGTCCCACGGGCGCGTGGGGATGGAGCGGGCCGCCGTCGAGGCCAAGAAGCTCGTCGACGGCGAGAAGGCCTGACGGCGGACGGGACCGAGGCCTCCCTCGGCGCCTACGGCGTGCCGCGGACCTTGATCGCGAACGACAGGCGGTCCTGGTTGCGGGGGCCGAGTGCGGTGGCCGCGAACGGCTTGAACCCGTAGGCGGTGTGGGTGGTGTCGAAGCTCCCCGAGGCCGTGAAGCTGTCGGCGTCGTGCTGCACGTCCATCGTGACCTTGAGCGGCTGGGTGGTGCCGTGGATCGACATCGTGCCCTCGACGACGACCTTGCCGGTGTGGCCCGAGCAGGACGTGGCGTGGAAGGTGACGAACGGGTTGGCGTCGGCGTTGAGCTGCGACTTGCCGGACAGGTTGGACAGGATCTTGTCCTTGTCGCCGTCGTCGACGGTGCGGTCGTCGAGCCCGGCCTTGTCGCGCAGGCCCGGCGGATCGACGCGCAGGCCGGAGACGGGCACCTTGATGTCGACCGCGCAGGCGCCGCCGTCGGCGTCGGGCCAGGTGACGGTGCCGGTGAACGTGCTGGCGTAGATGACGTGGTCGTGCCCCAGGCGGGACAGCGTGGCGCTCTCGTCGTTGCGGATGACGACGTACACGTCGCTGCCCTTGGGGGACAGCGTGTAGGTCGTCGACGACGGCGCGTCCTGGGCGAAGGCAGCGGGAGCCAGGAACAGGCTGAGCGCGATGGCGGCACGAAGCATGGACGTCCTCCGGGTGAATGGTCGACCCGCAAGGGGGTACGACCCTTCCCTTGGACGGGTAACGCCGCCCCCCGGGAACAGGGGATGCGCAGACAACTCGTATCGTTGTCGGACCGTGGACAGGCGGTTCGGTACGTGACGACGGGGGTTCCCGGTGACCCTGATCGACACCCGCGCACCGGACGGGTACAACCGCACGCCCCGGCGCCCGGCGTGCGCACCGGGTGACGCCCGGCGGGGCGGAGGTGGCATGATCCGGGTGGACGACGCGTCGGCCTTCCAGGGGGCGAGGATCGCCGTGGTCGGCGTGGGCGGCGGAGGCTGCAACGTCGTCGAGGCGATGGTGCGGGAGGGCCTCGGCGGCGTCGATCTGGTCTGCGTGAACACCGACGCCCAGGCGCTGCACGCCTCGCGCGCGCCCCACCGGTTCCAGCTCGGCCGTGACCTGACCCGGGGCCTCGGCGCCGGCGCCGACCCGCGCGTCGGCCAGGAAGCCGCCGTCGCCGACAAGGAGCGCCTGGCCGAGCTCGTCCGCCAGCACGACATGGTGTTCGTGGTCGCCGGCATGGGCGGGGGCACGGGCACCGGCGCGGCGCCGGTCGTCGCCGAGGTGTGCCGTGAGGTGGGCGCGCTCACGGTCGGCGTGGCCACGCTGCCGTTCCGCTTCGAGGGCAAGCGCCGCGCCCGCGTGGCCGCCGACGGCGTCGACGCCCTGCGCCGGCAGGTCGACACGCTGGTCACCATCCCCAACGACCGCCTCCTGGGCATGGTCGACAGCCACACGCCGCTCGCCCAGGCCTTCCGCCACGTCGACGACGTCGTCGTCCGGGGCGTGGGCGGCGTGGCCTCGCTCGTGCGCGGCGCCGGGCGCGTCAACGTCGACTTCGCCGACGTGCGCACCATCATGTCCGAGCGGGGCACGGCGCTGCTCGGGGTGGGCGAGGGGAGCGGTCACCACCGCGCCATGGAGGCGGTGCAGGCCGCCATCGGCTCGCCGCTGCTGCAGGACGTGCCGCTCACCGGCGCACGCCACATCCTGCTCAACCTCACCGGGCCCGACGACCTCACGCTGCACGAGGTGTCCGACGCCGCCGGGCTCATCCAGGACGAGGCCGACGACGACGCCAACCTCATCTGGGGCTGGGTCATCGACCCGTCGCTGGGGGACCGGGTGCGCGTGACGCTCGTGGCCACGGGCTTCGCGCCCCAGTCGCCCCGCAGCGCGTGGGTGTCGCCGACCGCACGCCACGCGCGGCGTGCCGCGAGCGGTGCCGACGACACCGCCTACGACATCCCGAGCTTCTTCCGTCGCTCGGACTGAGCGCGCGGCCGTCGGCCCGCACGGGGCGAGCCGACAGCGGACGGATGCTAGGCCAGGACCTCGCCCAGGCACTCCATCCCGGAGATGCGGCGCGGGTCGCCCACGGCGCGCTCGGCACGCGCCGCGGCGTCGTGGAGCGTGCCCGCGACGACGATGAACGGCTCACGGCCCGTGGTGGTCATGAAGCGCCACGCGAGCATCGGGCCGGACGGCACGGTGACGGGCGGCGGAGGCGCGGCGGCAGGGCGCGGCGCCGGGGCGGCAGACGCCTTGGGCGCCTTGGCCTTGGGCGCGGGGGCCTCGGGCTCGGGCGGCAGGTCGTCGTCGTCGAGCTGACCGGCCTTGTAGGCCTTCACGATGGCGTCGATCTCGGCGGTGGTGATGCGACCCGCCGGCTCGATCTCCTTCTTGATGCGGAAGTTGCGGACCGCACCGAGGCTCATGCCGGCAATGTCGGCGACGACACGATCCGGCACCTTGCCGAGCAGCTCGGCAAAGTCGTCGACCTTGGACTCGCGACGGCCGCGCGGCTGGGGCCGACGGCGGGGGCCGGTGTAGCCCGCAATGTCGTTTCGAGCGCGGTAGCTGGCGATCGTGCGCACGCTCACGCCGGCGAGCTTGGCGACCTCGGAGTCGGGCACCTTGCCGAGCAGGTGGAAGTGGTGCTCGATGTTGACGTCCTTGCTCCCGGACCGGCGGTCGGGCGCGTGGGATTCCGCGGCGCTGCTCGAGGTCATCGGCGTCTCCTCCTTGTCGACCTTGATGCGGCGTCGCACGCCGCGGGACTTGAGCTCTGCAGTGAGCGTGGCGACAGGGACGCCCAGGTGGGCGGCGAGATCCTTGAGCGGCATCTCGTCCTTGAGCCGCAACGCCTCGTCCCACCAGGCCGGTGCGTCGGGGAGCGCTCCGATGAGCGCGAGCGCGTCTTCGAGTCGCCTGGCCATCTCGGGGGGCACCCGGTTGCTCCCCGCGAGCCAGACTCTCCACATCTGTTCGGTTCCGCCGACGTGCGCTGCCACGTCCTGCGGGGTGAGTCCACGCGCACAAAGTGCGACGCGGACCCACGGGTCTAGGCGTCCCATGGTCCCTGCTCCCCCGGCGGTCGCTGGTCCGCCGGTTGCACATGTTGATCGATACCGGCAACCTGATATCCCAGGCAGCGGCTCGCGCGCGAGCAGAACCGTCACGGTTCCGCCGCATGAAACTTCATGCGGGAGGTATCACCGTGGCAACGGCACTTCTGCGGTCGTCAAGAAAGTGGCGACGGCGCGACGGACGCACCGCGGGGCCCCGGTACGCAGGGGTCCGCGGCGCATCGCTCGCTTCGCTGCAACGTCGGGTACCACGCGAAACGCCGAAATGGCGGCGCTTCGCGTAGCCGACCCCGCGGGTCAGGCTGCAGGGTTCTCGAACACGGCTGCAGCGCCCATGCCACCACCGATGCACATCGAGACGATGCCGTAGCGCACGCCGCGGCGCTGCATCTCGTGGAGCAGCGTGGCCGTGAGCTTGGCGCCCGTGCAGCCCAGCGGGTGGCCGAGCGCGATGGCGCCGCCGTTGACGTTGACGATCGCCTCGTCGATGCCGAGCTCCCGCACGCAGTAGACGGCCTGGGACGCAAACGCCTCGTTGATCTCGAACAGCCCGATGTCCGACAGCGACAGCCCGGCCTTCTCCAGCGCCTTGGGGATCGCGTAGCGCGGTCCGACGCCCATGATCTCGGGCGGCGTGCCGACGACGGCGTAGGTCTTGAGCAGGCCGAGGATCGGCAGGCCGTGGGCCTCGGCGTAGTCCTTGCCGGCGATCACGGCGGCGGCGGCACCGTCGGAGACCTGGCTGCTGTTGCCCGCGGTGACCGATCCCCCGAGCTTGAACGGCGACGTGAGCCGGGCGAGGCCCTCGACGCTGGTGCCCGGGCGGGGGCCCTCGTCGACCTCGAAGGTGATGTCGTGCCAGGCGCTGCCGTCGTAGACGCGGGTGGCGACCGGGACGATCTCCTCCTTGAACCGCCCGGCCTCGATGGCGGCGAGCGCGCGCGCGTGGGACTGGGCCGCGAACGTGTCCTGCACGAGCCGGGAGACCCCGAAGCGCTCGGCGACGATCTCGGCGGTGATGCCCATCGGCGTGTAGGAGGCGGGCCGCTCCTCGATGAGGTGGGGGTTGGGCACCAGCTTCTGGCCGCCCATCGGCACCACCGACATCGACTCGACGCCACCGGCGAGCACCACGTCCTGCCAGCCGGCGACGATCGCCGACGCGCCCTGCGTGATGGACTGCAGGCCCGACGAGCAGAAGCGGTTGATGGTGAGGGCGGGCACGCTGTCGGGCAGGCCGGCGAGGAAGCCGCCGATGCGCGCGACGTTCATGCCCTGCTCGGCCTCGGGCGTGGCCGTGCCGACGACGAGGTCGTCGATGGCGGCGGGCTCGACGCCGGCCCGGGCGATGGCGCCCTTGAGCGCCACGGCGAGCAGGTCGTCGGGGCGGGTGTCCTTGAGCGCACCGCGCTTGGCCTTGCCGACGGCGGTGCGGACGGCGGAGACGACAGCGACTTCACGCATGATGGTGTCCTCTCGTGGGGAGTCGGGCCGCAGGCCCGGAGCAGGGCAGGGCAGGGGCGTGGCCACCCCTCGCCTGCGCGGTGGGGTTCAGTTGCGGAGGGGCTTGCCGGTCTGGAGCATGTGCGCGATGCGCTCGCGGGACTTCTCCTCGCCGCACAGCGACAGGAACGCCTCGCGCTCGAGGTCGAGGTAGGCCTGCTCGTCGAGCACGGTGCCGGCGGGCACGTCGCCACCGGTGAGCACGCCCGCGAGCGCCTTGCCGACGGTGACGTCGTGGGGCGTGGCGAAGCCGCCCTCGGCCATCTGGAACAGGAACGCCTCGATGGCGGCCTTGCAGGACGGGCCCGCGGCCTTGGCCGTGCGCCTGGCCGGGGGCACGTAGCCGCCGTCGGCGAGGCCGCGCGCCAGCTTCTTGGCCGTGGCGATGCGGGCGTCGGGGTCGAGCACCAGCCAGTCGGTGGGCCGCAGGTAGCCCCACGCCTGGGCCTCACCACCGGACGTGGTGACCTTGGCGAGCCCGATGCGCTCGAACGCCTTCTGGATGAGCGGGTTGACGTCGACGTCGACGTCCTTGGGCAGGTCGCCGGTGTAGCGCATCACCAGCTCCTTGCAGCCGCCCGCACCCGGGATGAGGCCCACGCCGACCTCGACGAGGCCCATGTAGAGCTCGCCGGTGCCGAGCGTGGTGGTGCACTGCATCGCGATCTCGGCGCCGCCGCCGAGCGTCATGCCGTGGGGCGCGACGACGACGGGCTTGCGGCTGTACTTGGCCCGCATCATCAGCTGCTGCAGGTCGTTGACCATGGTGCCGATCTGGTCGAACTGACCGGCCATCGCGCCCATCATGATCATCATGAGGTTGGCGCCGGCGCAGAACGCCGACTTGGCCTCGTTGGCCACCACCAGGCCCTCGAACGTGCCGGCGTCGAGCAGATCGAGCCCCTGGCCGTAGAGCGCGGCGAGGTCGTTGTCGATCGCGTTCATCTTGCCGTGGAACTCGAGCAGCAGGATGCCGTCGCCGGCGTCGTGCAGCGTGGCCGAGTCGTTCTTCGCCACCGGGGCGCCCTTGGCGCGGATGTCGGCGAGGAAGAGGTGGTTCGGGTTGGTGGCGACCGGCTGGGCCGTGCCGTCGATCGACCAGTAGGTGGGCTTGCCGGCGGCGTCGCGGCCGTAGAAGGACTCCCGGCCCGCGGCGAGCATGGCGTCGACCCAGGCGGGCACGGCGTAGCCGTCGGCCTTCATGCGCTCGACGCTCTTGCGCACGCCGATGGCGTCCCACGTCTCGAACACGCCGAGATCCCAGGCGAAGCCCCACTTCATCGCGCGGTCGATGTTGACGATGTCGTCGGCGATCTCGGGGATGCGGTTCGCCGCGTAGATCAGCGACTCGGCGGTGGTGCGCCAGGCGAACGTGGACGCGACGTCGTCGGCGTCGCCCCACACCATCGCGGCCACCTTGGCCTCGGGCGTGGGCGCCTTGCGGGCGGCCCCGGTGCACGGAAAGCGGGTGCTGTCCTTGTCCTGCTCCCGGTAGTCGCCCGTCGTCAGGTCGAGGACCTGGTAGGACTTCTTGCCGCCCGGACCCCGCGCGGTCTTGTAGAAGCCCGCGCCGGACTTGTTGCCGGTGGCGCCGGCCGCCACGAGCTTTTCGACCACGGGGGGCACCACGAACCAGTCGTTGCGCTCGTCGTCGGGGGCGAACTCGTGGATGTTGGAGATGACGTGGCCCATCGTGTCGAGGCCGACGAGATCGGCCAGACGGAAGAAGGCCGTCTTGGGACGGGCCATCGCCGGGCCCATGATCGCGTCGACCTGCTCGACCGTCAGGCCGAGGTCCTGCACGGCGCGGAAGGTGGAGACCATCCCGAAGATGCCGATGCGGTTGGCGACGAAGTTCGGCGTGTCCTTGCCGAAGACGATGCCCTTGCCGAGCACGTCGGACCCGAAGCGGCCGAGCTCGGTGAGCACCTCGGGCTTCGTGTCGGCCCCGCCCACGATCTCGAGCAGCCGCATGTAGCGGACCGGGTTGAAGAAGTGGGTGATCAGGAAGTGCTGGCGCATCTCGTCGGACATGTTCACGGCCATGTCGGCCAGACGGATGCCCGAGGTGTTGGACGAGACGATGGCGCCCGGACGACGGTGGGTGGCGACCCAGTCGTAGACGTGCAGCTTGATGTCGAGGCGCTCGACGACGACCTCGACGATCCAGTCGCACTCGGTGAGCAGGTGGCCGTGGTCGTCGTAGTTGGCCGGCGTGATGAGATCCGCGCGGTCGGGCGTGAAGAACGCGGCCGGCTTGATCTTCTTGGCCGCCTCGATGCCCTTGAGCGCGAACGCGTTGCGCGCCTTGGGGTCGCTGCCCGCGTCCTTCGGGACGATGTCGAACAGCACGCTGGGGATGCCAGCGTTGGCGAGGTGGGACGCGATGCCGGCGCCCATGAGCCCGGCGCCGAGGACGGCCACCTTGCGGATCGGGTACGTCGAACCAGCCTGGGACATTGTCGTGCTCCCCGCGTGTTCCCTTGTGGGATGGCTTGTGCGATGGCGTGTTGCGTGCGCGCGGACCCGTCGCCCGCGTCGCGTGGGGCGGCCCCGTATGCCGTGGTCCCCAGCCCCGCACGGCCCGGGTGGGCCTCGTCACGCAAAGGGACCGTCAGCGCCGCCACCGGGCGCGCGACGGGCCGCGCCGTGGCGACCCCACCGTGGTCGGCTAGGGGGGCTGGCCAGGGAGGATGCATGCTCGGGTTGTGGACGTCCCTCGTCGCCGTGGCCGTCGCCGCACCACCGCGGGCCCCCTCCTGGGAGGACACGATCGATCGCGTGTCGCCCGCGGTGGTGTCCATCGAGGTCACCGCGACGCGCAGCTTCGACACCGAGTCGGCCGGCACGTCCTACGGCACGGGGTTCGTGGTGGACGCCGAGCGCGGCCTGCTGCTCACCAACCGCCACATGGTGCACGCCGGCCCGGTGAAGGCGCGCGCGATCTTCCTCGACAACGAGGAGGTCGAGCTCGAGCCCATCTACCGCGACCCGGTCCACGACTTCGGCTTCTACCACTTCGACCCCAGCAAGGTCCGGTTCATGGACCTCGTGCAGCTGCAGCTCGCGCCCGACGCGGCGAAGGTGGGGATGGAGATCCGGGTGGTCGGCAACGACGCCGGCGAGAAGCTGTCGATCCTCGACGGCACGCTCGCGCGGCTCGACCGCAACGCGCCCCGCTACGGGGCCAACACCTACAACGACTTCAACACCTTCTACTACCAGGCCGCGTCGAACACGTCGGGCGGCTCGTCCGGCTCGCCGGTGCTCGCGATCGACGGCTCGGTGGTCGCACTCAACGCTGGCGGCCGCAACGAGGCGGCGTCGAGCTTCTACCTGCCGCTGCCCAGGGTCGCGCGGGCGCTCGCGCTGCTGCAGCAAGGCAGCCCGGTGCCCCGCGGCACCCTGCAGACCACGTTCTACCACCAGTCCTTCGGCGACCTCGGGCGCCTGCAGCTGCAGCCCGCCACCGAGGCGCGGGTGCGTCGCGAGGCCCCGTCGGCGTCGGGGATGCTGATGGTCAGCATCGTCAGCCCCGGGGGGCCCGCCGACCAGGCCCTGCGCCCCGGCGACGTGCTCGTCACGATCGACGGACGGCTGGTCACCGACTTCCTCGCCGTCGACGCCGCACTCGACGCCGCCGTGGGCGGTGAGGTCACGCTCGGCATCGAGCGCCTCGGCACGCCGATGACGCTGACGCTGCCGGTGGGCGACCTGCACGCGATCTCGCCGTCGGCCTACCTCGAGGTGGGTCGCGCCGTCCTCAACGACCTGTCCTACCAGCAGGCGCGCAACCACGACCTGCCGGTCCGCGGCGCCTACCTCGCGTCCACCGGGTACCTGTTCGGCAACAGCGACATCGACGAGGGCTCGCTCCTCACGCATGTCGACGGCGTCCCCACGCCCGACCTGGCCACCCTGCAGGCCGAGCTCGAGCGCAAGGCCGACGGACAGCGCATCCTCGTCCGCTACACCCACGTGCGCGACGCCCGCACCTCCCGCGAGGACATCGTCACCGTCGACCGCACCTGGTACCCGATGCGCCGCTGCACCCGCAGCGACGTCGACGGCAGCTGGCCGTGCGCCGACAGCCTGCCGCCGCCCCCGCCACCGCCCGTGGCGCCGGCCTCGGCGCTGCTGCCGGCGACCGGCGACAAGCTCGCACGGAAGATCGCGCCGAGTCTGGTGCTCGCGGCGTTCGACGTGCCCTACAGCACCGCCGGGATCGGCGGCCAGTCGTTCCTGGGCACCGGGGTGGTGGTCGACGCCGACAAGGGCCTCGTGCTCGTCGACCGCGACACGGTCCCCGTGGCGCTCGGCGACCTCACGCTGACGTTCGCAGGCACGGTGCGGGTGCCCGGTGAGGTGGTGTGGCTGCATCCGCTCCACAACCTCGCGATCGTCCACTACGACCCGGCGCGCCTGGGCGACGTGCCGGTCCGCGCGATCGAGCTGTCGGAGCGCTGGCCCGCCAAGGGCGACAAGGTGGACGTCGTGGGCCTCGACAACGACGGCGCCGTGGTGCGTGACACCGTGGAGGTCGACGACGTGGACGCGCTGGTCATCCCGTCGTCGGGCACGCCGCGGTTCCACGACGTCGACGTCGAAGCCATCGATCTGGCGCGCGTCGACCGCAGCGTGGGCGGCGTCGTGGTCGACAAGCGCGGTCGCATGCTGGGGCTGTGGTCGTCGTTCTACTTTCCGAGCGCCAAGGAGCGGTACTTCTACGCGCTGCCGTCTCCCTACGCGGCGCCCGTGGTCCAGGCCCTGCGCGCTGGACAGCCCCCCGTGGTGCGCTACCTCGGCGCCGAGCTGCGCACCCGGTCGCTGGCCGAGGCGAGGGAGCGCGGCCTGTCCGACGCCTGGATCCGCCGCTACGTCAAGGCCGACGAGCACGCCGTGGTGCTCGAGGTCGCCAAGGTGATGGGCGGCTCGCCCGCCGACGGCCTGCTCCGCGATGCGGACCTGATCGTCGCGCGGGACGGCGCGCCGGTGCCGCGCATGCGCGACGTGGAGGACTGGCGGACGGCCGAGCAGCTGTCGCTGACGGTGCTGCGCGATCGCGACGAGTTCAGCCTCGACCTGCCCACCGTGGCCCTGGACGGGGAGGGGATCCGCCGCGTGGTGGCCTGGGCGGGCCTGCTGGTGCACGCCCCCCACCTCGAGGTCGCCCTGCAGCAGGGGTTGGCACCCGAGGGCGCCTACCTCGCCTGGTACTGGTACGGCTCCCCCGGGGCGCGGGACGGGCTGCGCCCCACGCGGCGGATCGTGCGCATCGACGACACGCCGATCGCCACCCTCGACGACTTCCTCGCCGCGGTGGCCACCCTGGACCCCGCCAAGCCGGTGGTGCTCACCCTCGAGGATCTCGACGGCACCGTCACGGTACGCCCCCTCGAGCTCGACCTCGACTACTGGCCCACCGAGATCATCGCGTGGACGCCCGAGGGCTGGAAGCGCACCGAGCTGTGAGCAGTACCCGAACCGGTGCAGTCCGGTTTTCCCCGATCCACCGGATCCGCTAGGGTAGCGGCGGTCCGTCGGCAGCGGCGGACGCGGAGGTCGGGTGGTCGGTCGGACCCTGCTGGTGATGCGGCACGCGAAGAGCTCGTGGTCGACGGGACGCCCCGATCACGACCGACCGCTCAACGCCCGCGGGCGCGCCGACGCGCCACGGATGGCCCGGGCCCTCGTCGACCGCGGCTGGATGCCCGACCACGTCTGGGTGTCGGACGCGGAGCGCACGCGGGAGACGCTCGCGTTCATGGAGCACGCCATCGGGCAGGAGCTCGCCGCCACCACCACGCCCGACCTGTACCTCGCCCCCCACGACGCCTACCTGGCGATCGTGCGGCAGGCGCCGGACGCGCTGCGCACCCTGATGTTCCTCGGCCACAACCCCGGCTGCGAGGACACGGTGCTCTACCTCACGGGCGACGACCTGACGCTGACCACCGCCAACGTGGCGCGCCTGGTGGCCCCCGACCTGCCGTGGCCCGAGCTCGTGGCGCGCCCGTGCCGATGGCGCCTCGACGGCTTGCTGCGGCCCAAGGACTTCGCCGAGCCCGGCGACGTGTTCGACGAGGACTGACCCCGTCGCCCCTCACATCGACGCGACCACCTCGTCGAGGTGGCGGACGATCTCGGCGACGTCCTCGGCGCGCGTGGAGCAGTAGGCGATGCGCAGCGCGTTGTCTTCCGGGATGGCGATGAGCCCGACGCTGCGCTCGGCGAGCAGGCGCTGCCGCACCACCTCGGGGTCGATGCCGTCGGCGAGCCCGACGAGCGCGAAGAAGGCGCCGTTGAACGGGCGCGGGAAGAGGCGCCCGCTGGTGCAGCCGGCCAGGGCGTCCTGCAGCGCCCGGTAGCGCGCGGTGAGCTCGGTCATCGCCACGCCGAACTCGGCGTCGGTGCGGGCGGGGTCGCGCAGGGCCGCGAGCATCATCGCCTGGGACGGGCCGGGCGGCCCGCCCACGGTGCCGCGGACGATGCAGTTGAGCTTGGACAGCCACGCCGCCTCGGCCTCGGCGTCGTCGAGGCTCGCCATGAGGAAGCCCATGCGGCTGGGGAAGAACATCAGCTCCTTGGTGGCGCCGTCGACCTTGATCGCGACCGCGCGCGCGGGGTCGAGCGCGTCGGCGAGCTGCCAGTACAGCGACGCGGTGAGGCGACCGGGCTCGTGCACCACGCCCTGGTAGGCGTCGTCGACCACGATGACCGCCGGCCCCGCATGGGCGGCGAGCCGCGCGGTGATCGCGGCGGCCTCGGCCTCGGTGGGCGCGTAGCCGGTGGGGTTCGACGGGAAGTTGAGCACGACGATGGCCTTGCCCGTGAGCCCGTCGAGCACGGCCCCGAGGCCGTCGAGGTTGAAGCGGTCGCCGTCGAAGAACGGGTAGGTGACCACCTTCGCACCGGTGCGCATCGTGAACACCAGCTCGTAGTTCTCCCAGCTGGGCGAGGGGACCACGATGGTGGTGTCGGCGTCGGCGAACAGGTCGGCGACCAGCCCGAGGCCGTGGGACAGTCCGTGCGTGGCGAACGGCACGGTGGCCTTGCCCGACGTGCGGCCCGCGAGGTGCAGCTGGCGGGCGCGCCAGAGGTCGCGGACCTCCTTGTGGCCCGGCTGCGGCGAGTACAGGAACGTGACCTTCGGATCGAGCCCGGGGACCGTCTCGGCGAGGATCGGCAGCGGCATGGGGTTGCCGGCGCCGTCGGTGACCTGCCCGATCGTGCCGTTCAGCCGCTTGCCGCGGGCCTGATCGGCCTGGAACGGGATGCCCTTGGGGAACACCACCGCGCGGCCGAGGGGCGACAGGCAGGCGGCGAGGGCAGGGGCCTTGTCGGCCAGCACGCGGTTGAGGGCTTCGGCTGGGCTCATCGCCGGGACTCCGCAGGTTCGGCGGAGCGTCCGCCGAGGGCGACCGGGGGTAACACGCGCGCGTTATGGCGCCGTGTGCGCCCCGAGGAGGTCTGCGTGCGTTCGACGATCCTGTCCCTGGTGGTCCTGGCCGTGGCCTGCGGGGGTCCCGAGGCCCCGCCGACGTCCGACGCCGTCGGAGGCCCCTCCGACGCCGCCACCAACGAGGGCAAGCCGTTCGTGCCCGCGTCGCGGTCGTCCGAGGCGATGGTCCGCGCCGCCGATCAGCGCGAGACGATGCGCTACGTGGCCACCAGCGGCGAGATCGCCGTCGAGCTGCCGGGCAAGGAGCCCGTGCACGGCACGCTGGGCCTCGACCTGGTCGCCGTCAACATCGGCGACATCCAGACGCTCGCGTTCCCCAAGGGCTACGTCAAGTTCGACCCGCTCTCGCTCCAGTCCGACCTGGGGGGCCAGAACAAGCTCGCGATCACCACGCTGTTCCGTCGCCAGGGCTCGCCCATCCAGATCTTCTTCCAGATCGACAGCTTCACCGAGCTGCAGGGGCGCCTCGCGGAAGCGGGCAGCACGGTCAAGGCCCACGCGCTCGGCATGATCCAGGTCGACGACAAGGAGCGCCCCACCGACTTCGACGTGCTCATCGAGCGCCCCACCCTCGACACGCTCACGGTCGAGGTGCCCGGGTTCGACGTCCCGCTCCAGGACCTCGGCCTGACCGACCCCATCGCCACGCTGTGGACGGCCCTGGGGCGCAAGGACGTGCCCACCGTCGCCCACATCTCCGGCTCCGTCGCGCTCACCGCGTTCACCGGCGAGCAACTGCCCACGTTCGTGCGTACACCGGTCACCGTCGCCACCGTCTCCGAGATCGTCGAGAAGATCGATCGCGAGGTCGACGACTACGAAGCCGAGGTCGCGCGGATGCGCGCGTCGGGCGTGCCCGAAGAGGTCATCAAGCACTTCGACCGCACCACGTTCGAGGCCCAGAACGCCGGCTACGAGGAGATCCTCCGGCGCCAGGCCGAGGCGAGGAAGCGCGGCGCGGCCGAAGCCGACGCCCAGCAGGGCGGCCGCTAGCAGGCGCGCCAGCGGGTGAGGGGACCCAGCGCGCGTCCCCTGCCTGTCGCTTGCGTGCACGCGTGGTTACGCCTGGGTGGTACGGTCGCCGTACCGACGACGTCCCCTGTCGATCTTCCCGGAGGTCCCTCGATGGCAAGCAACGCCGGCCTGGACGCTTTCTCCCGTCCCGTCGCCTACGCCGACGACAACGCACGCACCTCGTTCCTGCAGAACGTGGCCCTGTGGACGCTGGGCGGCCTGGGCATCGCAGGGGTCAGCGCCGTCCTGATGATGATGGCGGTGATGGCCGTGCCCGCGCTGCAGCATCGCTACGTGATGCTCGGCATCCTGCTCGGCAGCTTCTTCCTCGCGCAGAACGTCGCGTCGAACATGGTGTTCGGGGGCCAGAAGGTCGCCGGGTTCGTGTTCGGCATGGTCTCCGAGGGCGTGGCCATGGGCTACCTGCTGCTGGCCGCGGTCACGGTGGGCGCCCGGGTCTACGGCGAGGGCTTCGAGGCGCTCACGATCCTGGCCCAGGCCGGCGGTCTCACGGGCCTCACCGTGCTGTCGATGACCGTGTACCTGTGGGCCGCGCCGAAGAACCTGTCGATGATCGGCGGCGCGCTCAGCGTCATGTTCGTCCCGATGCTCGTCCTGATGGCGATCTCGTTCGTGTTCCCGATCGGGGGCGTGTTCGGCATCCTGATCAGCGGGCTGTTCGTGGTCGTGTCGGGCGCCGGGCTGCTCTACAACCTCAACCAGGTCATCCACACGATGCGCACCGACATGCACGTGGAAGGCGCGTACACGATCGCGCTGGGCATGCTGGTGCTGTTCTGGAACCTCGTGGTCCTGCTCATGAAGCTCACCGACCGCCGGTGAGTGGCACGCCGGGCCGCGCCCCGGCACGAGGCGATGTCGACGCGTCCGCGACCCCACGGTCCGGGCGCGTCGCTGCTTTCTCGGAGCGGGGGCACGACGCCACCCGGGGCCGGGCCCCCTCCATCACACTTCACATAATATACATTATCAGACGTTACCGGCCGGGTAGCGCCGCGGCGGGAACGGCGGTCTCCACACGCTCGGACGTCCGGCCTGGCGCTACTCGGCGCGCGCCTTGCGACCCGCGCGCACCGGCTTGTCGGCCGACGCGACGGGCCACACGGGCGGCGCCGCCGGCGCGAGGAAGCTGTAGAGCTCGCCCGCGTTCGTCACGAACAGCAGCTGCCGCCCCACCACCGTGGGCGCGCTGCTGATGCCGTCGAGGTTCACGCCCGGGTCGAACTTCCAGATCTGCAGGCCGTCCTTGGGGTCGACCAGCGTCACCGTGCCCGTGGTGGACGCGACCAGCAGCCCGGCCGGCGTGGGCACCGGCTCCGTGAGCGCACCGGAGTCGCGGCTGTCCCAGGTCCAGGCCTCCTTGCCGGTGGCCGCCTGGAGCGCCCTGAGCTTGCCGTCGGTGCCCGGATGGACGACCAGCGGCGCCTCGTCGTCGCCCACGAGGATCGCCTGCGCGGCCGCACCGTAGGGCTGGGACCAGACGATCCGGCGCGTGCTGCGGTCGAACGCGACCAGCGGCTCGTAGTAGCCGGACACGAACACCAGATCGTGCCACACGGTGGGCTCGCCGACGATGTCCGGGTAGCGGCCTTCGCCGACGCGCTCTGTCCACGCCGGGTCGCCCGTCACGCGGCCCAGCGACACCACGGACCCGTCGGAGAACCCGACGAGCACGTCGTCGCCGTCGACAACGGCCCGCGGAGCCGCGTAGAGCGACAGCTCGGCGCGCCGCAGTGGATCGGGGCGCTGCTGGTAGCGCCAGAGGAGCTTGCCGGTGTCGGCGTCGAGGGCCACCACGAGGTCGTCGACGTTCGTGACGTAGATCCGACCGTCGACGAGCGCCGGCTGCACCAGCATCGGTGCCGCGCTGTCGTGGACCCAGAGCTGCGTGCCGTCGTGGGTGTAGCACCACGTGCGGCCGCCGGTGTCGGCGAAGTAGACCCGGTCGTCGGTGACGAGCGCCGCGGCCTCGACGCTCGTGGACGCCGGATACACCGCCACGACCGCGCCGTTGCGCCGATCGAGGGCGTAGAGCGCGTCGCCCGCGGCGCTGCCCAGGTAGATCCGGTCGCCGTGGACCACCGGTCGGCTGCGCTCGGCGTGGACGGCGGCGTTGACCTCTCCGCCGGGGAGCCCGACGCGCCAGTGCGGCACCGGCGGACGATCGAAGCTGCCCGCGTAGAGCGTGGGGTCGACCGTCTCGGTGGCTGGCGCGAAGCCCACGGTGCGCCCGTCGAACGTGCGCTCCAGCCACGACGCCACGGGGCCCTTCTCGCGGTCGCGGGCGTCCTTCCTGGCGTCGCGCCGCGCCGCGCGGGCGTCGGCCTTGTCGTCCGTGGCGGACGGGCTGGTGTCGTCGGCCGCGTCACCGCGCGCGGCGTCGGCGCCGTGCGCGAGCGGACCGTGTGCAGCCGTCGCGGCGAGGAGGGCGACCACCCCGACCGTGACGGCGACCCCTCGCCTCATCCAGCGCTTCCCGTCGCGGCGGCGGCCTTGTCGCGGCGGCCCCGGACGTCGTCGGCGTCGGGCGCATCGGGGAACTTGGCCAGGTAGCTGTCGTAGGTGGCGACGGCTTCGTCGCCGCGCCCGAGCGCCTCGTAGGTGGAGGCGAGATCGAGCATCGCCTGGCGGGCGAGGAACGGCGCCTCGGACTGCAGGGCCTTGAACCGGGCGATGGCCTCGTCGGCCTTGTCCTGCTCGAGGTCGAGGTTGGCGAGCGCCGCCACCGCCGCGTAGCGGAGCACGCCGTCGGCGAGCTCGGCGGCGTGGTCGAGCGCGAACCGGCGGCGCTCGGCGTTGTCGGCGATGCGGTAGAGCTCGGCGGCCTTGAGCCAGGCTTCGACGGCGGAGGTGCCATCGGCGCCCTGGGCCACGTCGACGAGCTTGTCGGCGGCGCTGGTGACCGCGGCGACGTCGACGGCCTGGGCCATCGCCTTCTGCTGGGCCAGCCACATCAGCGAGGACATGTTGGGGTTGGGCGCCGCGGGCAGGTCGGCCTCGACGTCGGCGATCGCCGCCGTCGTCTGGCGCTGCGACTCCACGTACATGCTCGACCACTGGCCGTAGGCGGCGATGCCGAACACCACCACCACGGCGGCCACGGTGGCGTGGAGCCAGTAGCGGAGGAGGAACTCCGACATCGCCATCTCCGTGCGGAGGAGGACGGCGTTGTCCTGGTCGTTGCCAATGTCGAGATCGTCGTCCGCCACGGAGCATCTCCTCGGATCGTCGGGCGGGACTAACCAACCCGGTCCACCACGGCACACGCCGCCCGCGCAGCACGCCGTGGTATGCACAGCCGTGCTGGAGGTGGTGTGCTCCCCTGCCCGCCCCGGGCCCCGATCCTGGCCGTCCTCGTGTCCGCCGTCGCGGTCGTCGGCTGCACCGACTGGCCGCGCGCGGATCACCTGCCCGAGGTCGGTGACGTGGTGTCGGCCACCAGCGATCCGCGCACCGCCGCGCGCGCCACCTGGACCTCCCTGGTCGCCGGTGACGACGATCAGCCGCCCGGCTTCGACGTCGGTCGCCTCGACGCCGGCCGCGGCGTGGTGCTGCGCGGCACGCTCGACGGCACCGGCTGGTGGGACGACGGCACGCCGATCGGGCTCGTCGGGACGGACTGCGGCAGCGTCGGCACGCGGGTGCCCGCCGAGCACGGGGACTGGACCGGCGACGTCGACGTCCACAGCGTGACCCCCGGTGCCACGGGCGCCTTGTGCGTCGACCTGTGGACCGACGCCACCGACGTGGGGCTCGACGCCCCCGTCGCGGTGCTCGACGCCTGCGGCGTGCCCGTCGCCTGGATCGGCGACCCCGATCCCGCCGGGCTCTCGGGGCGGGCTCCCCATGCCGCCTGGCGCCACCCCGTGCGGGCGGACGAGGCGCTGGCCGTGGTCGCCGCCGCGTTCGTGCCGAACGACGCCGACCGGACGATCGCCTACGCGCTGTCGCTGTCGGTGGTGGTCGACGGGCCCTGTCCCCTGCCCTCTGGATCGCTGCCGTGAGCGCCCGCGCCCACGCACGCTCGCGGGTCGTCCGGCCCGTCCTGGCCTGCGCGGCGTGGGGGGCGCTCGCCTCCGTGGCCCACGCCGGCGAATACCGGCGCCTCACCGTCGACCCGGGCCTGAACCTCGACGTCGAGATCCTCGCCACCACCGGCGAGGGCTTCGAGGTCCAGGTGCCGCAGGGCCGCCTGTCGCTGCCGTTCGACCAGGTGTGGCAGCTCGACGAGCTGCCGGGTCCCGAGGCCGTGCGCGCCACGCCGTGGCGGGTGCAGCTGGTGGCCGACGCGGAGGCCACGCGCCTGCTCACCGCGGCCTGGTCGGGCATCGACGGGCTCACGCTCGACGTCGTCGACGGGGCCACGCGCAAGGCCTGCGGCGATCGCCTGGACTGCTACGTCGATCGCTTGCCGGTCGACGGCTGGCGCTTCGTGGTGGTCGCGAGCACCGACAAGGACGGTGTGCACGCCGCGGGAGCCCTCACCGGCACAGCGCGCGTCGCGCGTGGTGACGCCGACCGCTCCCCCGCCGCGGTCGCGTCGCTGGCGCGCCAGCTGCTCGGGTTGCTCCCCGAAGACGACGTGCCTGCAGCGCTCGTCGCGGTGCTGTCGCCGCGAGACGCCACGCCACGGGAGCGCCCGCCCCGCGAACCCGACGCAGCCCCGGTGGCTCGCGCGCGTCCGGTGCCCGCGACGCCGGATGCGCCCGCAGCGCCCCGAGCCCGCACCACCACCGGCCGTAGGGTGGGGCTGGCGTTCGTGCCGTTCCCCGGCGTGCCGTCGCTGGCGCGCGGTGACTGGGGCGGGTTTGCGCTCGCCCTCGGCACCACCGCGGCCACGACCGCGGGCTGGGTCGGCGTCACCGGCACGACGTCGACCTCCCGCGACGAGTGGATCGGCCTGTCGGTCGCCGGCGCCTACGTGCTGTCGGTGGCGAGCAGCGAGCTGTTCGCCCACGTCGACCTGCGCCGACACCGCGTGGCGGTGACCGCGCTGCCCGTGCTGGGTCCCGGTGGCGTCTCCGGTGCCACGGTGGGCGTCACGATGATGCCGGTGCCCGCCCCGCGCTGATGCGCTGGGGGTCCGAGGCTACTGCAGGTCGAGCGTGACGCGCGTGAGCCCGCGCTCGGTCAGCTGGACGATGCGCTGCTCCTTGGCGCGCCGGTCGCCGAGCACCACCTGGAAGGTGTGGGCGCCCTCGGTCAGCATCACCTGCGTGGGGAGCTGACCGCGCGCGTCGCCGTCGACCAGCAGCGTGGCCCCGTCCCAGCCGGGCGCCACCACCAGGACGTTGCCGCTGCGCACCACCGGCTTGAGCGTGAACGGGAACTTGGGCGCCTCGACGGCCACGTCGACCGACCGCGTGAGCGGCGTGTAGCCGTCGAGCTCGAGGCTGACCTCGTGGGCCCCCATCGGCAGCTTGACGTCGAGCGGGGTCTTGCCGCGCAGGCGCCCGTCGACACGCACCACCGCGCCCGGCGGGTCGGAGACGAACGAGGCCGTCGCCTCCTTGGGCTCGGTGGGCGCGTCCCACGGGCTGGCTGCGGCTTCGGCGGGAGCACGCGCCACGGGCGGCGGCTGCACCTCGCCGCGCACCGGCGGCGTGATGTGGCTGCCGACCTGGGTGGCGGTGCCGATGGCGCTGCCGTTGTCGGTCGCGCGGGGCGCGTTCGACGACGACGGGCGCACCGGGTGGACGACGGGCGGCGGACGGGGCGGCGGCGCCTCGACCACGTCGGGCGGGGCGACCACCTCGGGCGCCGCCTCGGGCTCGGGCGCGATCTCGGGCTCAGGTGCCCGGGGGGTGGGCTCGATCACCGCGGCCGGCACCGGCGTGGGCGCCTTCGGCCGCGCCGGCGCCTTGGGGCTGCCCGCACCCTGCAGCTGCCACGCGAGCAGCACCAGCACCATGACGCCGACCGCGGCCCCGGCGAACCACATCAGCGGGCTCTCGCGCCGGCCGGGGACGCGCCCGGCAGGCACCTCCGCCTCATCGAACAGCGGCGGCGGCGACGCGGCGATCGGCGGCGGCGCGACGCGCGGCGGCGGTGGGGGCGGCGCCGGCTCCGGCGCGCTCGCCGGCAGCTCCGCCTCGTCGGTGATCGCGCGCGGCAGCGGCGCCTCGTCGGCGCTCGCGGGACGCGGCGGCGGCGCCACCTCGGGGGTGGGCACCTCGATCTCCTCGGTGCGCTCGGTGCGCAGACGCCCGGCGGTGGCCTCGGCCGCCTGCTGCGCGACCATGCGCGGCACGGGCGCATCGAGGGCCGACGGCATCAGCGTCAGGACCGCCCCGTCCAGGAAGCAGAAGTCAATCCGCTCGCTGTAGGTCTCGCTGCAGACGGGGCAGGTCTTCATCGCGACCAGGGTGCTCCGGGGAGGGGACGGCGAGCATAGCGTATCAGGGGCCGGTCGCGAGCCGACGCTTGAGGTGACGGGCGATCACGAGCCGCTGGATCTGGTTCGTGCCTTCGACGATCTGCATCACCTTGGCGTCGCGCATGTGTCGCTCGACGGGGTGGTCCTTGCAGTAGCCGTAGCCGCCGAGCACCTGCACGGCGTCGGTGGTGACCTGCATCGCCGTGTCGGTCGCGACCACCTTGGCCATCGCGGCGATGTCGCTGAACGGGCGGCCCTGGTCGCGCAGCCACGCGGCCTTGTGCACCAGCAGGCGGCTGCTCTCGATGCCGCAGGCCATGTCCGCGAGCAGGAATCCGACGCCCTGGAAGTCGATGATCGCGGTGTCGAACTGGCGGCGCTCGGTGGCGTAGCGCGCGGCGTACTCCATCGAGGCCCGCGCCAGGCCCACGGCGGTGGCGGCGATCGTGATGCGCCCCGAGTCGAGGGCCGTCATGGCGATGGTGAACCCCTCGCCTTCGTCGGCCAGCCGATCCGACGCGGGCACGACGACGCCATCGAGCACGACCTCGACCGTCGGCGAGGCGCGCAGACCCATCTTGCGCTCCTTGCGGCCGAACGACAGGCCGGGCGCGTCGCCGGGCACCAGGAAGGCGCTCACGCCACGGGCGCCGGGTCCCCCGGTGCGCGCCATCACGACGTAGACGTCGGCCTCGCCCCCGTGGGTGATCCAGTACTTCGTGCCGGTGAGCACGTAGGTATCGCCGCGGCGCTCGGCGACCGTGCGCAGGCTCGCCGCGTCCGATCCGCTGCCCGGCTCGGACAGCGCGAACGCGCCGAGCAGCGCGCCGCTGGCCAGCCCCGGCAGCCAGCGCGCCTTCTGGGCCTCGGTGCCGAACTTCAGCAGGATCTGCTGCGGCAGGCCCGTCACCGCGACGGACACAGCGTAGGAGCCGGACACCGCCGCGATCTCCTCGAGCACCGTGCAGTACTCGACGTAGCCGAGGCCGAGGCCGCCGTAGGCCTCGGGCGTGGCCACGCCGCAGAAGCCCTGCTCGCCCATCGCCGTGATCAGCTCGCGACGGAAGCGCTCGTGATCGTCGTCCTCCTCGACCGTGGGCTGCAGCGCCCCCTCGCAGAAGGCGGCGACGGCGGCAGCGAGGTCCCGCTGCATCTCGGTGGGCTCGAACATCGTGGCTCCGGGCTGGTGGGGGTCCTACCCCGAGGGCAGACGGCATTCACCCTCCCCGCGCGCTTGCCGCCCGCCGGCCGCGGTCGTATGCGCCCGCACCACGCCGTCCCCGGAGCCCGCATGTCGAGCCAGGTGTTTCGCGACGACCTCCTGCAGGGCCAGGTCGCCCTCATCACCGGCGGCGGCACGGGCATCGGCGCCGCCACCGCTCGCGAGCTGGCCCGCCTCGGCGCCACCGTGGTCATCGCCTCGCGCAAGCGCGAGCACATCGAGCCGGCGGCGGCCGGGTTGTCGGAGCAGGTCGGCCGCACGGTCCACGGCGAGATCGTCGACATCCGCGACGAGGCTGCCGTCGATGGCCTCGTCGCCCGCGTCCTCGACACGCACGGCCGCATCGACCTGCTGGTCAACAACGGCGGCGGTCAGTACGTCACGCCCGCCGAGGCGATCAGCGACAAGGGCTGGAACGCGGTCGTCGGCACCAACCTCACCGGCACGTTCCGCCTCACCCGCGCGGTCGCCAACGGCTGGATGCTCGCGAACGGCGGTCGCATCGTGAACATCACCATGCTGACCACCCGCGGCTTCCCCGGCATGACCCACTCGGTCGCCGCCCGGGCGGGTGTCGAGGCGATGACCCGGTCGATGGCCGTCGAGTGGGCGTCGCGCGGCGTGCTCGTCAACTGCATCGCGCCCGGCCTCATCGCGTCGAGCGGCATGCGCACCTACCCCAACCACGAAGCCCTCATCGCGCAGATGCGCACCACGGTGCCGCTCAAGCGCTTCGGCTCTTGCGACGAGGTGGCGTGGCTCGTGGCCCTGCTCGCCTCACCCGCCGGCGCCTACATCACCGGCCAGGTCCTCACCGTGGACGGCGGCAAGACCTTGTGGGGCGACTGGTGGGGCATCGCCGATCCCGAGCCCTGGCCGCCCGAGACGCTCCCGGTCGAGCCCTGGGAAGACCCGCCTACAGGTTGAAGCGCTTGCGCTTGCGCCAGAAGGTCGGCCGGCTCATCCCGAGCATGTCGGCCGCCTGGCCGATGTTGCCCCCGGCGGCCTCGAGCGCCGCCTTGATCCGGGTGGGCTCGTCGGCGTGCAGCGGCACGACGGTGCCGTCGTCGTCTTCGTCCTCCCGCAGCTCGGGCGGCAGGTCCTCGCGACGGATGCGCGGTCCGGGACCCACCGCGAACGCGTAGGCGACGACGTTGCGCAGCTCCCGCACGTTGCCGGGCCAGTCGTGCTCGAGCAGCACGCGCATCGCCGCCGGGTCCACGCCGGTCATGCGACGGCTGCCGCGCTGGTTCTGGAGCCTCAGGAAGTGCTCGAACAACAGGTCGACGTCCATCGGCCGCTCGCGCAGCGCGGGCAGGAAGAGCGGGACAACCCTCAGGCGATACATGAGGTCTTCACGAAACCTACCTTCCCTCACCTCTTCTCGCAGCGATCGATGGGTCGCGGCGACCACGCGGCAGTCGACCCGCGTGGTGCGCGACGCGCCCACCCGCACCACCTCGCCCGACTCCAGCACGCGCAGCAGCTTGGCCTGCATGTCGAGCGGCAGCTCGGCGATCTCGTCGAGGAACAGCGTGCCGCCGTCGGCCTGCTCGAACAGGCCGGCGCGATCGCGGACCGCGCCGGTGAACGCCCCCCGGACGTGGCCGAACAGCTCGGCCTCGAGCAGCCCCGGCGTGAGCGCTGCGCAGTTCACCGCGACGAAGGGACCGCTCGCGCGGGGGCTCTCGTCGTGCAGGGCGCGCGCGATGAGCTCCTTGCCCGTGCCGCTCTCCCCGCGGACGAGCACGGTGACGTCGGTCTCCGCGACGCGGCGGACGGTGTCGAACACCCGGTGCATCTGGGGGGACGCCGAGCGGAGCCCGTGGAAGTCGATGACGTCGGCGGTGGCCACGGGCTCGGGCGCTACGGACCGCGCCGTGTCGAGGTGGAGCACCTCGATGCCGCCCAGGAACGTGCCGTCGTCGTCGAAGAAGGCCTGGGCGTCCTTGCGCAGCGCCAGCTCGGTGCCGGAGGCGTCGAACATCTCCAGCCGGGCGCCGGCCACGTGGCCCAGCCGGCTGATGCCGCACCCCTGCATGCAGCTGGGACAGCGGTTGGCCTTGAGGCAGTGCTCGCCGACGATGTCGGCCCGGTCGAAGCCGAGCAGGCGCTCGGCGCCGTCGCTCCAGTACAGGATGCGCCGATCGCCGTCGACGGCGAACACCGCAGCGTCGGGCCAGGTCCGGGCGAAGGCCTCCACCAGCTTGTCCACACCGACCCGTCGCGCCCAACCCACCAGCTCGCCACCGCTGCCCACGTGCCCTCCATGAAACACACGACACCTACCACGTTTCACCCGAAACGGACGACGCCGGCGCGGGCGGCGGCGTGATAGGCGCGCTGTCCGGGACAGGGGGGCGGGGGCGCGTGCGGACCTGGGTCGATCGCGGGGGGACGTTCACCGACGTGGTCACGTGGGCGCCCGGGGGGACGCCGCGCGTGCGCAAGGTGCGGTCCGACGCCGCCGTCGTCGGCGCGCTCGCGGCGGGGGACCTGGTGCTCGGCACCACCGTCGCCACGAACGCCCTCCTCGAGCGCACGGGCGTGCCCACGGCCCTGCTGGTGACCGCGGGCTTCGCCGACCTCGTGCGCCTGCGGCACATGGCCCGCCCGCGCCTGTTCGAGCCCGACGTCGGGTGGCCCCCGCCGCTGTGCGCGCGGGTCGTGGAGGTCGCGGGTCGCCTCGCGGCCGACGGCACGGAGGTGACGCCCTGGGCGCTGCCCGCGCTGGACCTGTCCGACGTCACCGCCGTCGCCGTCGTCCTGTTGCACAGCCACCGCAACGCGGCCCACGAGCGCGGCGTCGCCGAGGCCATCGCCGCGCGCTGGCCCCACCTGCACGTCAGCCTCGGCCACCGCGTCAGCCCCGAGGTCGGCTACCTCGCGCGCATCGAGACCACGCTGGTCGACGCCGCGATCACGCCGGTCCTGCAGGCCGCGCTCACCCGGGATCGGGTGCCTGACGGCGCCCTGGCGATCCGGTCCGACGGCGGGCTCGTGGCGGCCGCCGCGCTGCGGGCGCCCGACGCCGTGCTGTCGGGCCCCGCGGGGGGCGTGCTGGCGGTGGCGGCGGTGGCCGCGCGCGCCGGCGTGCCTGGCGCGGTGGGCCTCGACATGGGCGGGACGTCGACAGACGTGTGCTGCGTGGTCGGCGACGACCTGCCGCGCCACGCCGGGGACGTGCTCGTGGCGGGCGTCGCGGTGCGGCGCGCGATGCTGGAGGTGGAGACGATCGCCGCGGGCGGTGGCTCGGTGCTCGGGCACGACGGCATCCGCCTGACGGTCGGCCCGGCGTCCGCGGGCGCCAACCCGGGACCCCAGTGCTACGGCCGCGGCGGTCCGCCCACCCTGACCGACGCCGCCGTCGCCGAGGGGCTCGTCGACCCGGGTGCGTTCGACCCACCGCTCGAGCCCGCGGCGATCGCGCTGCCGGGGCCGGCCGCCGCCTACCTGGACGTCGCGCGCGAGGCGATGGCGGCCGCCGTGCGACGCATCGCCACCGCCCGGGGCCTGGACGTCGCGCCGATGGCGCTGGTGGCCTACGGCGGCGCGGCGGGGCAGCACGCGGCCGCCGTCGCGGAGCGCCTCGGCCAGCGCCTCGTGCTCGTGCACCCGCTGGCGTCGGCGCTGTCGGCGTGGGGGCAGACGCTCGCGAGGGAGGAGGCGGTGGCGGTGCAGGCGCTGTGGCGCCCCCTGCCCCGCGACGCCACCGGGTGGCGCGCGCTGCAGGCCACGGTCGACGCCCAGCGCGTGGCGATCGCGGGGTCCCGCGCCTGGACCGACGTCACCGCCACGGTGAGCCTGCGGGTGCGCGGCACCGACCACGCCCTGCCCGTGCCCTGGTCGACGGACCCCGCGGCCCTCGTGGCGGCGTGGCGCGCCGCGCACCGCGCGGTCCACGGCCTGGACGCGCCCGCCGACGTCGACCTGGAGCTCGTGGATGTCGTCGTCCGCGGCCGGGCACCCGGTGTCGACGTCCCCTGGCCCGACGACGACCCCTGGCAGCTCGGCGACGCCGTGGTCGTGGGACCGGCGCGCGTCGACTGCCCGACCACGTCGGTGCACGTGCCTGCCGGATGGCGCGCGCGACGCCAGGACGGCCTGCTGCGCCTGGAGCGGGTCGACGCGCCCGCCGTGCCGGCCGCCACCACCCGCACCGCCCACGGCACGAGCCTGTGGTCCAGCCGGTTCATGACGGTGGCCGAGCAGTCCGGGGAGCTGCTGGCGCGCCTCGCGCGGTCGGTGAACATCCGGGAGCGCCGGGACTTCTCCTGCGCCGTGTTCGACGGCGAGGGGCAGCTGGTCGCCAACGCGCCGCACATCCCGGTGCACCTCGGTGCGATGGGCCAGACGGTCCGCGACCTGCTGGCGCACGAGGCCACGCTCGATGGGTTCACCGACGGCTCGGCCTGGCTGACCAACGCGCCGTCCGCCGGTGGCTCCCACCTGCCCGACCTGACCGTCGTCACCCCGGTGGTCCGAGGCGGCCACCGGTGGTTCGTGGCCAGCCGCGGTCACCACGTCGACATCGGCGGCCTGACGCCGGGGTCGATGCCGCCCACGTCGCGCACGCTCGCGGACGAGGGCGTGGTGCTGACGCGGGTGCGGCTGACCGACGGCGACGCGCTGAGGCCCGCCCACGCGCTGCGCGCCCACCTGATCGGCTGCCGGCAGCCCGACGTCGTCGTGGCCGACCTCGGCGCGCAGGTAGCCGCGAACCGGCTCGCCGCGCGCCTGCTGGGCGCGCTCGCGCCGCCGGACGTGATCGCGGCGTGGATGGCCCACCTGCAGGACGCCGCCGACGAGGCCGTCACCGACGCGCTCTCCGGGCTGCCCGACGGCGAGGCCACCGACACCGTCGACGGCGTGCCGCTGGCGGTGCGCGTGGGCTGGCGCGGCGACCGGCTCCGGGTGGACTGGACCGGCACGGGCGGGCCCCACCCCGGCAACCTCAACGCGCCGCCGGCGGTGGTGCGCGCGGCGGTGCTGTACGCGCTGCGGGTGCTCGTGGGACGGGACGTGCCGCTCAACGAGGGCGCGCTGCGCCACGTCGACCTGGTGGTGCCGTCCCCGAGCCTGCTCGCGCCACCCCCCGACGCCGCGGTGGTCGGCGGCAACGTGGAGACGAGCCAGCGCCTCGTGGAGCTGTTGCTGCGGGCGTGGGACGCGCGCGCGGCGGGGCCGGGCACGATGAACAACCTCACCCTCGGCGGCGACGGCTGGTCGCTGTACCAGACGCTCGGGGGTGGTCAGGGCGCGAGCCCGGCGGGCCCGGGCCTGTCGGGCTTGCAGGTGCACATGACCAACACCCGCGCCACCGACCCGGAGGTGGTGGAGCTGCGGCTGCCGCTGCGGGTGTGGCGCCACGGGCTGCGGGCCGGGTCGGGCGGTGACGGCACCCACCGTGGTGGCGACGGCCTGGTGCACACCGTCGAGGTCCTCGCGCCGTGTACGGCTGCGCTGCTCGCCACCCGTCGCCACACAGGCGCCCCCGGCCTGCGCGGTGGTCGCGGGCTGCCCGGCGTCGACCGCCTGTGGCGCGACGGCGGCTGGCAGGCGTGGGACGGGTCGCCGACGCCGCTCGCCCCCGGCGACCGGGTCGAGGTCGCCACCCCCGGCGGCGGGGGCTGGTGCGCGTCCGGCGCGCGCGACGCCACCTCGCGCTGACGTCCGTCACCGTCCGGCGACCGCCCGAGACAGGAAACGACGCCGGAAGCGACCGGACGAGGCGCACACTCTCGGCATGCGTACCCACCGAACCACCGCCTCGACCGACACCCCTCGTTCCGCCCTGCGCGCGCCTTGGGCGGTCGTGCTGCTCGCGCTGTGGAGCGGACCGGTGGCCGGCTGCGCCACGGTGACCACCACCCCGGTCGAGGGCGACGACACGTCCGCCCCGGTCACCGACACCGACACGGTGGTCGACACCCCGGACGACACGCTGCCCACGGAAGACACGGACGCTGCGGACACCGACGGGGGCGACACCGACGCCGCCGACACGGACGACTCCGACGCCGCGGCCCCCACCTGGCCCGACCCGAGCCAGCTCCACGGCACGATCCCCTCCCCGCGCGACCCGCTGCCCGCGGACTTCCGCGCCTTCAACCGCGACGGCACCCGCCGCGGCCCCGACGACCTGCGCGGCCACCCCACGGTGGTGTGGTTCTTCCCGGCGGCGGCCACCTCCGGGTGCACCACCGAGGGCTGCGGCTACCGCGATCTGTACGACGACTTCACCGCGCTAGGCGTGCACATCGTGGGCGTCAGCTTCGACAGCCCGGCCGAGAACCAGCGCTGGGCGGAGCGCCAGAGCTTCCCGTTCGAGCTCTGGTCGGACGTCGACCGCGACCTTGCGCTCTACTACGGCGCCGCCCGCACCGCGACGCAGGGCACGGCGTCACGGGTCACGCGGGTGCTCGCGCCCGACGGGCGGGTGCTGCTGACGTACGACAGCGTGCGCGTGGGCGTGCATCCACAGCAGGTGCTCGACGACGTGACGGCGATCTTCGGGACGCGGATCGGGCCCTGACGCGACCCGCCGCAGCAGCGCGGGGCTACGGCCGCTCTGGCGGGTTCAGGATGCCGCCGCGATCGACACCCCAGCAGTCGAGCCGGCTCTCGCTCGTGATCGCACACGCGCGCGTGCTGACGACGTCCAGGTCCACGTAGGGCCCGTCCGTGGGGACGCCGTCCACCACGGCGCGCGCATCGGGTTGGTCCAAAGACCAACAGGCGATGGAACCATCGTCCATGAGCACACATCCGGCGGCAGAGTCCACGACCACGCGGGTGACCGGCCTGGGAAACGACGCCGGCAGCGACGCCACGAGCGCGCCCTCCCCCCCACAACGCACCGTTCCCGCGGTGGTGACGATGCAGGCGTTGTTCGGCCCCATGGCGACGTCGACCGCGTCGGCGCCGCGATCCGGCAGATCGCCGAACTTCGCCTCCTCCCCCCAACAGCTCAACCCGTCGGTGCTGTGGACCGCGCACGCAGCACGGTAGCCCGCCGACACCACGCGCCACCCCGCGGTGTCGGGGACGAGACGGGACTGCAGCACGCAGAACAGGTAGCCGTCAGCGTCGACACCACACACCTGGCTGCCCGCCGGCATCGCATCCAGGTCCACCCACGCCGTTTCGTGGTCGATGAACGGCTGCCACCTCGTGTCGTACACACCAGGACCGGGCCACCAGAACACCGTCCCGTCTTCTCGCACCGCGATGCCACTCGCGAACGTCTGAGCGATCATGCGGAACGGTCCGGGGGATATCTCGCCGATGAAACCTGGGTTCCGCTCGCACTGGGCGGATCGGTTGCCCCAGCAGAACAGCATGCCCTGGGCGTCGATCGCGCACGCCGAGCACGACTCCAGACGGACGGCGGGGACCTCCCGCCGGAAGGGCCAGAGGGGGGGATCGGAGTCCACGACCGTGTCCGAGTCGCTCCCGTCCGTGTCGACGCGCCCGTCGGCGGAGTCTTCCACGTCGACCGTCCCCGACGCGGTGCGGGTGTCGCGGAGGGCGTCGGTGTCGTCCTGGACGACGTCCGCCGGTAGACGCTGGCACGCCACGACCGACGCACTGCAGAGGACGACGATGGGAAGCGCGCGGTGCATGTCGCCCTCTGCCGGATCCCTACGCCCTGCCGGCGAGGGCGTGGACCCATCCGATCAGCCAAGCCTGACACGTCCAGCCTAGCACCGCGTTCACCTCGCTACGGTCGGACCGGCGGCTGGAGCACGTCTGGGTCCGCGTCTCCCCAGCAGTCCACGCGTCCGTCCGCGGTGATGGCACACGCATACGCGTCGTACACGTCGACGTCCACGTACGGCCCGTTCGTCGGCACCGCCGTCATCAACGCCTCGGAGTCCTGGCCGTCGCGACCCCAGCAAGCGATGGACCCGTCGTCCATCAGCGCGCACGCGTTCGCCAGGTCGACCACCACGCGCGTCACGGGGTGGGGAAAGGCGGCAGGCAACGTATCGACGACGATCCCGGTCCCGCCACAGCGGACGGTCCCTGTAGACGTCACGATACACGCGCTCAACTTACCCATCGCCACGTCCACCGCGTCGGCACCTCTCGCGGGGAGGTCGCCGAACGACGTGTCGTCGCCCCAGCAGGTCAGACCCGAGACCGCGTGTACGGCGCACGCTGCGTTGTTTCCCGCAGACACGACACGCCACCCTCCAGAGGTCGGCACGTCCTCCCAGCCCCACGTGCACGTCAGCAGGCCGTCGGCATCGACGCCACAGATCTGTCCCGACCAATGGGTTCGGTCCAGGTCCACCCACGCCGTGGGATGACCTGAGAACGGCGGAAGCCCCGCGCTCGTAAATCCACTCTCCGGCCAGGGAACCACGCTCCCATCGTCTCGGACCGCCATGCCGGTGCTGGGCCTCAGCACCATGATCTGAAAAGGGCCCGCACCCACCTCACCCAAGGCCTCGGGCGGGCCTCCGGCACACGCTCGCCGGACGCTGCCCCAACAGAACAGCGCGCCGACATCGTCGATGGCGCACGCCCAGCACCGGTCCACACGAACCATGGGAACGGACCGTCGGAATGGCCCGTTCGGCGCGTCCGAGTCGGAGTCCCGGGGCGTGTCCCCTCCGTCCGACAGGGGCGGATCGACCGCACCTGTCGCCTGGGCGGTGTCTGGCGCGGTGGGCTGCGCAGGATCGTCCACGCCCTCCGCCCGCGGCGCCGTGCAGGCGCACAGCGCAAGCGCAGCCAGCGCCGCGGCCCCTCGATGCCACAACACCGCGTCACCGGGGACGGACCGGAGGCTCTGAGGTGCGACGGACGACAGCGGGACCCCCATGACGCTCCGGTAGCCCACCGCGGGGCTCGACCCCAGCCACGCGCTCCCCGTGCCCGTGTTCGGAGGCCCACGGTGTGCGCGGTCGCGGCAACCGCGACACGCCAGCGCCGCCAGTCCGGTCCGGTCCGGCACGTGCCTCGATCCTGCCACACGCGCTTGGAGATCGGGGCCTTTCGCAGCGGCTCGCATCGAGCGCCACACGCGGCGACCACCCCGGAAATGCCGCTCGACTGGTCGAAGCTTCGGTCGCTTCGACGCAAGCGGGCGCGTGCGTGGCCGAACAAGGGACATCCCCGGTGAGGCCGTGATGTCCGTTGCACGCACCCTTTGGCTCCTCGCGCCGCTCGCGCTGTCCGCCTGCATCATCCCCGAGTGGATGCTGACCATCCAGCTCGACCGCGATCGCGACGGCATCTACACGGACGTCGTGGGCGCCGGGCTCGACTGCGACGACATGGATCCGGACGTGCATCCCGGCGCCACGGAGATCTGCGGCAACGGCATCGACGACGACTGCGATCACCGCATCGACGAGCCTGAGGACGCCATCGGTGCGCGGACGTGGTTCCAGGACGAGGACGCCGACGGCTTCGCCGATCCGGCCAAGCCGATCCTGGCCTGCGCGCAGCCCGACCACACGACCGAGGTCGAGCTGGCCACCGACTGCGACGATCGCAACGACACCGTGTTCCCCGGCGCCCCGGAGCGCTGTGACGACGAGGTCGACAACGACTGCGACGGCGAGGTCGACGAGCTGGACGCGAGCAGCACGATCTACCGCGACGTCGACGGCGACGGCTTCGCCGCTGCCGACGCCGCCACGCTCGTCAGCTGCACGCTCATTGCCGGGTACACGGATCAGCTCGGCGACTGCGACGACGCCAACGCCTCGGTGCACCCCGGCGCCGTCGAGATTCCCTACGACGGTCGGGACAACGCCTGCGACGGCGGCGACGACTTCGACCTGGACGCGGACGGCTCGCGCGTCGACCCCGCGTTCGCCGACAGCCCCATCCTCGACGCGACGTACGCCCCCAGTGGCCCGCTCGACTGCGACGACCGCGATGCCACCATCCGTCCGACCGTGGCCGAGACCTGGTACGACGGCATCGACCAGGACTGCGACGGCGGGGACGACTACGACGCGGATGGGGACGGCGAGCGCGCGCTGGCCCACGGCGGCACCGACTGCGACGACACCAACCCGAACGTGGGTGCGACCCGTCGGGAGATTCCGTACAACGGCGTCGACGAGAACTGCATCCCGGCGGACGACGACGACGTCGACCTCGACGGCCATCCGGGCGGCGCGGCGGGTGACGACTGCGACGACCACGATCCGTACGTGTGGGACCTCTGCGAGACCTGCCACGACCACGACCGCGATGGTCACTGGACGGGGTGCGACGCGTACGACCCCGAGGACCACCCGTTCGACTGCGACGACAGCCAGCAGGACGGGTGGCGGGTGTGGGACTCGTGCGCGACGTGCCAGGACCACGACGGCGACGGGCGCTGGACCGGCTGCGACGACTACGTCGGCCCCGAGGACTGCGACGACTCCGACAGCCCGCGCGCGCCGTACGTCTGGACCAACTGCGCCCAGTGCGTCGACAAGGACGGGGACGGTCGGTACGTCGAGTGCAACCTGTTCCAGGGCGCGACGTTCCCGCAGGACTGCGACGACACCATCGTCAACGCCTGGGCGGACTGCAGCAACTGCGAGGACGACGACGGGGACGGCTACGGCCGCGGGGCCTGTGACACCGGCCCCCTCGACTGCGACGACACCGATCGCGACATGTGGACGACGTGCGGCACCTGCGTGGATGCCGACGACGACGGCTCCCGGACCGGCTGCGACGCCTACCGCTACCTCCCCTACGACTGCGACGACGCCGACCCCGCCACCGGCGGCCAGAACTGGGAGGTCATGGGCGACGGCATCGACCAGGACTGCAACGGCCTCGACCTGACCGTGTCCGACGCCAGCGGCCTCTTCGTCGCGGACTACGGCCAGGACGTCGCGACCTGCGGCGCCTCGACCTTCCCCTGCGCGTCCCCCGGCTACGCGGCCCCGCTGGCGTTCGCTGCGGGCAAGGTGCTGTTCCTGGCGGCCGGGACGTACGACGGGTTCGAGACGGAGGTCAGCGTGTACGGCGGGTATGCGCCGTGGACGTGGGAAGAGGACTGGGGGGAGACGGTGCTGGTCGCCACGTCCGAAGCAGCGATCTCGACACTCGGGTCTCACGCGGAATTGCGCAACTTGAACGCGACCGGCCTGCCAAACGTCTCGAGCTCGGCAGTGCGGATGGCATCAACTTGGTCCCGCCTCATCGGAGTCTACGCCGAGGCGGAAACGTCCGCGGGAGCATGCAGCGTTGTGGTTGTCGACGCGCAACACGCTAGCATCGAGTCGACCGTTGTCCGTGGTGGCGGCTCTGCCTCGCAGAACAATGGCGTGCTGTGGTACGCGTCTTCTACCGGCGGCGAACTGGAAATCACCGAAACATCGATCGACTTGCTTGGCGGTTCGGACTCCCGAACAAACGGCCTTACCACATGGGGGGGCCACCTGACCGCCGAGGGCATCGACGTGGTCGTTTCTGGAGGTCGCGACGTGAACGGACTCACCGTCGTGCAGACTGGGTGGACGGTTGGTGATTTCATGATTCTGGATTCCCGCTTCTCGGTTGAGTCGACGAACTCTGCGGCAACCGTGACGGGCATCGGCGTTCCGAGGCCAGCAGATGTTGACCTGCGCCGCGTCAACGTGTCCGTCGCCTCTGGCGGCCACACGATCGGCATCGCACACGGTGACGGTACAGGTGGATCGTCGACGCGACCGATGCACATTGAGAGCAGCGCCGTCTCTTCCGTGGGCGACTTCGCGATTGGGGTAAAGGCTTCGACTAGCGGCGTCCAGGGTGCGATGTCCATCGTCGGGAGCACACTGTCGGCTGAAGGTCCCAACGGGGGAATCGCGCTCTCCTTGAACCAAGTCAATGGCGTGGCGATCGACACGATCCTCTTGGCGACTGGTTCGGCAGTCTCGGGCAACAACAGCATCTCGTTCGACCACGTCTGGATTGACTCACCTTGCTTGTGGCTGGCAACGGACAACGCCCCAGCCTGTGGATACGACGACACCAGTGCATTCGCGGTATGCAGAGACGGCCAGTGCGGCGACTCCAATGGGCTCGTGAGTGGACCGATCTCCTTCGCCACCCCCGACTCTTGGGTTCCTGCGGCCGGAAGCGCATGTATCGATACCGCCGCCGATGCCAGTACACATTATCGAGACCTACTCGACCTCCGGAGATCCCCGCGGCCTTCGGGCCTAGGGTGGGACTTCGGCGCTATTGAACAGTAGCCAGTCCACGCTGGACATCAGACCGCACCTTGCGACGACGATATTGTCACTACTCGGAAGCAACTCGCAGGGAGCCGGGAGATCTGTCGGGGCGTCTCGGAACCACACCACCAACGCTGGAAGGTGTGCCTTGTCAATAGCCTCGAACTCTCGAAACACAACGTCGTCGTACTTCCAACAGCCCGGCGCGTCGCATGGCGGGTCGGCTGGGTACCGTACGCGTGCGAGCGACCCCCCAAAGAAGTAGAAGTACAGTGACGAGAAGGCATGACGAGGAGCAATGTAGATTTCTGACCCACTCCGGGCGGCATCATAGCGGTGCCATTCCGTAGCGAAGCGCGGGACCATCGCGTAAGGGTCCGATCTGGTGGAATCGACGGCACGCGCCCCCGATCGCGGGACCAGAACCAAACAGACGATTGCAGCGAGCGCTGACAACCAACGTCTTGGCCCCAAGTCAACCGTAACGAACAGTGATGGGACAACCAACACCAAGAGCAATACCGCCACTGGTGTACGTTCGCGCTGGACCAGGGACGCTACCGTCACAGCGATGATTGAGCCGACAGCATACGCCAACGACACTCGCGCTGGCTGGCGAAGGCCCTTTGCGCAGAGCACCGACACACATAACACCACAAGCAGCATAGTCGCAGCGATTGCGTAGCCGCTGTCTCGGACAGATACCGCCGACGCGTCTGGTTGTGGCCACAGATCTGGAGCGAGGAACTGGAGCGAGAACAGCATGGAGCCCGTCTCGCGCCACGAAGCAGCTGACAACGTTCGCGATTCGGCGTTCGCCGCAAGCAACGGCATGACCGTTGCGAACGACAACGAGGCGGTGGCTTGCGTGAGCGCCAATCTCGTGTCCCGCAATCCCGCGAAGGCAAACACGATGGCAAGACAGAGAATTGGAATCGCGAGGTAGCTCAACCACGGCAGCACCACCGCCGTCCCCGCCACCACCGCCCCCGCCCACACCTTCCCGCGGCCCTCCGCCTTCACCCACCACATCACCGCCCACAGGTGCGCGCTCGCCACGCCCATCCACGGCCCGTACGCCCGATACCGGGCGCTCATCTTCACCGCCTCGGGGTTCACCGCCACCATCAGCGCTGCGAGCAGCCCCGCCCATCGGCTGCCGCCGCTCGCTTCACGCCCGAGCAGGTAGGCGAAGCCCACCGCGGCCGTGCCACACACCCACGAGATCCCCCGCCCCACCGTCAGCGCGCCCTGCTCGCCCAGCGGCAGGTTGAGCATGCGGATCAGCGGCGGGTTGATGCCCACCTCGGGGTCGGTGATCAGCTGGTGGAAGGTGCCGTAGAAGATCGTGCCCAGCTCGTCGGGCGAGTAGCTGGCGCGCAGGGCCAGGGCGCGCAGCCAGCCTCCGAGCACCACGATGGCGGCAGCACCGGCCAGCGCCAGCGCGTCTCGACGGTCCATCCAGCCTCCGGGCGCACTCTACGCCGGGGCGCGCAGGCCTCCAAGCGGGTCCCCAACGCCGGCGTCAGCGCCCAGGCTCGCCGCCCGCGCCGTCGGCGGCGCGCAGAACACCGCGAACACCAGGACGACGTCCAGGAGCAGGGCGAGGCGCTGGGTGCGCGCGGTCAGGGGGGGCCTGTCGGTCGGGGACGGGCGGGCAATCAGGGTCATGCAGCCTCCTGGCAGCCGGGGGCGAGGGCGAGGCGCTGCGCCTCCCCCACCTCCAGACACGCCATCGGGTACCGAACCGCGCAACGGCCGAAAGAAAGAGCTGGACGCGCGCCGATCAGCGCGCGGACCCGGCCTCGACGTCCGCCGGGACCAGCGAGCGCGGCACGGTGCGCCACGCGTCCACCAGCGCCGTCTGGCGGCTCGTCAGCGGCTGGGCCACCCCATCCACCACCAGGCCGGCGAGCCGGCCGGGCACGTCGAGGGGGTCGCCGGTCCACAGCGCGAGGTCGGCGTGGGCGCCCACCGTGAGCGCGCCGCGGTCGGTCAGGCCGAACACCTGCGCAGGCGTGGCCGTGATGGCCGCCAGCGCCGCCTCCGGCGCCAGCCCGCCCCGCACCGCGTTGCCCGCCAGGAAGCGCAGCGAGCGGGCGTTGTGGGTGCCCTCGGCGGCGATCACCACCGCCACGCCGGCCGCCACGAGGCGCGCCGCGTTGTCGGGTCGGCCGTGGAGCTGGTCGAGGCTGCCCGCGCCGTACACGAGCGGGTCGACCACCACCGCCACGCCCGACGCGGCGAGCACGTCGGCCACCAGCCAGCCCTCCGCGGCGCCGAGCACCACCAGGCGCACCCGGGCCTCGTCGGCCACCCGCACCAGCGCCTCCAGGTCCGCCGCGCGGTCGGCGCGCACGATCAGCGGCACCTCCCGGCGCAACACCGGCAGCAGCGCCTCCAGGTCGAGGCGGCTGGCCGACAGCTCGGACAGGTGCTCGTAGGACTGGCCCGCGCGGGTGCGCTCGAAGAACCGGGCGTCGGCGAAGAGCTCCCGCAGGCGGAGCAGCGCGACGGCGCGGTTGCCCAGCGCGTCGAGGTCGACCACCACACCCGCCGACGGCGACAGCACCGCCGCGGCCTGGGTGGCGCCATCCAGCCGCACCGTGGCCGCCTGACCGCTCACGAAGCCGCCCGTGGGCACCACCAGCGCGCTCGTGATGCCGCCGAGGCGCGTGACCGGAATCAGCGCGCTGCGTGGGTTGTAGGCCAGCGACACCTCCAGGCCGGCGCGCACCGGGTCGCCGTCGCCGTGGTCGTCGCGCGTGCGCTGCTCGAGCTCGATCTCGACGAGGCCGAGCTGGGTGGGCGCGGCCACGAACCCCGCCGTCACCTCGAGGCCCGCGGGCCACGGCTGCGCGCACGTCGCGGGCGCCACGCCCGGACCCACCGCGCGGATGCGGCCGTCCTGCCACACGACGTCCCAACCGTCGTGCACGCCGTCCGGTGCGTGCACGCGCGCCGCGGTGACCGCCGTGCACGACGGCTCGCCTGCGAGGGCGTCACCTCCGAACCCGAGGGCGAGGAGCGCCACGCCGGCGACCCGCGTCACCGCCTGCCGCGTCATGGGCTCACCTCCTGTCCGCGCTCGAAGTCCGACCACACCGTCGGCTGGTCGACGTCGAACACCAGACGGCCGTCGATGCGCACCTGCAAGGCCTTGGCCCGGATCGACAGCGGATCGGCGTCCCAGATGACCACGTCGGCCCGCTTGCCCACGTCGAGCGTGCCCGTCTGGTCGTCGATGCCGAGCACCCACGCGGCGTTGGCGGTGATCCAGCGCAGCGCCTCGTCCTCCGACACCGCGAACCCGGCGTCGACGCCGTCGTACCAGGCCTTGGCGGCCTCCTGGTTCAGACGCTGGATGCCGATCTCCGAGTCGGAGTGGATGACGGCCCGGCCGCCGGCGGTGGCCACCATGGCCGCGTTGGACAACACGCCGTCGTAGGCCTCGGCCTTGAAGCCCCACCAGTCCGACCACGTCGCCACCGCCACGTCGTGCTCGGCCAGGACGTCGCGGATCTTGTAGGCCTCCAGCGCGTGGTGGAAGGCGCGCACGTGCACGCCGAACTCCTGGGCCACCTGCAGGAACGCGAGCATGTCGTCGGCCCGGTAGCAGTGCACCTGGAGCAGGAAGTCCCCGCGGAGGATGCCGGCGAGCGTGTCCAGATCGGGGTCGCGCGGCGGCGGATCGTCGGGGTGGTCGCGCCACGCGTCGTCGTAGACCTCGGCGCGCGCGAACGCCTGCCGGTAGCCGCGCACGTTGCCCATCCGCGTCGAGGGCCCGCCGCGGTCCCCGTAGACGCGCTTCGGGTTCTCGCCGCAGGCCATCTTCACGGTCTCCGGCGCGCCGGGGAACCGCATCGCCCGGGCCCCTCGGGCTGGCAGCGGTCGCACCACCACGCCGCGCCCGCCGATCAGGTTGGCCGACCCGGGCAGGATCTGCAGCGTGGTGATCCCGCCGGCGACGGCACGCTGGAAGCCCGGGTCCTGGGGCCACAGCCCCGACTCAGCCCACACGCCGGGGGTCGTCGGCGCCGTGGCCTCGTTGCCGTCGTCGTGGGCGTCGAACCTTGGCGACGGGTAGACGCCCAGGTGCGAGTGGACGTCGATGATCCCCGGCGTGACCACCCGGTCCGTGGTGTCGACGCGCGTGCACGCGTCGCACGTCGGCCCCTCGCCGGCCGGGCCCACCCAGGCGATGCGGCCGTCGGTGATCACCACGCGACCGGGGGCGAACCGCGACCCGGACGCCGTGAGCACCGTGCCGCCGACGAGATCCCAGGCGTCGCGCCCCGGCGCGTCCAGCGGCGCGGCCTCGATCGGTGCGCGCGACGCCGCCTCGGCGTCGGCCCAGGTGACCGGCGCCTCGCCCGTGGCGTGGGCGGCACACCCTGCAAGCACACCGAGGAGCCACGGGATCCGGCCCGCGCCACGCCACCGCGTCATCCCGTCCTCCCTGGCTCGTCGCGGCCCGTGACGCCGCGATCGCGGGTGCGTCGCTGCGCAGCGGTCACGTGCCCGCCGCGAGCGCAGGTGCTACCGTTGCGTCGCCGACGAGGCAAACCCGTGGAGGACAGGGATGCGCTGGGCCTGGGCTACCCTGGTGGTGCTGGCAGCCGTCGGCTGCAAGCGAGGCCGCATCGAAGACATCGACCGTCCGCCCGAGGAGGTCCCCACCCAGCTCGGGTGCCTGCCCGGCACGATCGAGATGGGGGCGACGCCGCCCGGGGGCTTCGACCTGTGGTGCGCCCGCGCCGACGCCACCGGCTCCTACGTGCGCCACGGCCCCGCCCGCGCCTGGTGGCCCGACGGGCGCCGACGGTCGGTGGGCTTCTACGCCAACGGGCTCAAGACCGGCCACTGGTGGACGTGGAACGGCGACGGCAAGCTGGAGTCGGAGGGCGACTACCTCGACGACCTGCCCTCCGGGTACTGGATCCACTACCGCGACGACGGCGTGATCTCCGAGGAAGGCCCCATGGAGAACGGCGAGCGCGAGGGTCTGTGGGTGGTCTGGGAGACCGGGTCGAGCATCCCCACGCAGGGCCTGTTCGTCGGCGGCCAGCGCGAAGGCACCTGGATCGAGTACAACGCCGACGGCAAGGCCGTGCGCGAGCGCACGTTCCGTCGCGGTCGCGAGATCAGCCGACGTGACTTCTGACCCCGCGCTGCGGCATGTCGAGACCAGCGCCGACGCGCTGATCGACCTGCGCTGGGCCGTGCTGCGGGCCGGCCGCCCGCGGGAGACGGCGCGGCTGTCCGGCGACGAGCTGCCCTCCACCCGCCACTTCGCCAGCGTCGCCGCCAACGGCAGCGTGCTGGCGTGCGCGACGGTGATGGTGGCGCCGTGGCCGGAGGCGGCCGGTCCCCTCCCCGCACCCGTCCCGGCGCTGCGCCTGCGCGGCATGGCGGTCGCCGCAGGCCTGCAGGGCACCGGCGTGGGCTCGGCATTGCTGCACCACGTGCACGACGCGGTCGCGGCGCCGATGTGGTGCGACGCGCGCCTGCGCGCCGTCCCGTTCTACGTCCGCAGCGGGTGGCGGATCACCTCGGAGGTCTACGAGGTGCCCGAGGTCGGCCCCCACCGACGCATGGTGTGGCAGCCGTGAGCGCGGAGGCGGGCGACGACGACAGCCGGACGCTCGCCGCTGGCCGCTTCCTCGCGCTGCGCGCCGCGGGACACTGGGAGTACGCCACGCGCGTCCGGGGCACCGGCGTGGTGGCAATCGTCGCGCTGACCGACGCGCCGGCCATCGTGCTCGTCGAGCAGGTCCGTGTGCCCGTCGGCGGGCCCGTGATCGAGCTGCCCGCCGGCCTCGTCGGCGACGACGTCGGTCACACCGACGAAGCCCTGCTCGACGCGGCGAAGCGTGAGCTGTGGGAGGAAACAGGACTCACGGCCACCACGTGGCGCGTCGTCGGCGACGGGCCGTCGAGCGCGGGCCTGTCCGACGAGATCGTGACGCTGCTGGTCGCCACCGGGCTGACGCGGTCCGGTCCCGGCGGGGGCGACGCCTCCGAGGACATCACCGTGCACGAGGTGCCGCTGGCGGACGCCACGGCGTGGCTGGCTGCCGCCCGACGCCGCGGCGCGCTCATCGACGCGAAGGTGCTCGCCGGGCTCTACGTGGCCGGGATGGGCTGGGACGGCACGGCCTTCGTCCCGTGAATCCCGCCGGCGTGCAGGAAGTTTCACGCCACGAAACAAGCGGATCGTCAAATCCGCGGTAATCGCTCGCCGCGTCGCGACGTACATGTTCCACAAGGATGGTCCGCCGCGTCCGATGGGTTGTGGATGCCAGCGGACCCTCCCCGAGGTCAGAACGATGCCCGACGACTCGCAAGCCCACGTCAAGGTCTTCACCGCCCCGCCGCGCCCCACGCGGTTCCCCCGCCGCCCGGAAGACGACGAGGACGCCACGGAGCGCACCACCGAGCAGGAGCCGCCACGCCGCAAGCGCGGGCGTCGCTGAGGCTCACACCTCGAGCAGCATGCGCTCGGGGTGCTCCACGCACTCCTTGACCCGCACCAGGAAGCTGACGGCTTCCCGGCCATCGATGATGCGGTGGTCGTAGGACAGCGCCAGGTACATCATCGGGCGCACCACGACCTGACCGTCGATCACCACGGCGCGGTCGACGATGTTGTGCATCCCGAGGATGCCGACCTGCGGTGGGTTGAGGATCGGCGTCGACATCATCGACCCGAAGATGCCGCCGTTGGACACGGTGAACGTGCCGTCGGCGAAGTCGTCCATCGACAGCTTGTTGTCGCGCGCCTTCTTGGCGAGGTCGGCGATGGCCTGCTCGGTCTGCGCGAAGGACAGCTGGTCGGCGTCGCGCACCACCGGCACGACGAGGCCCTTGGGCCCGCTGACCGCCACGCCGATGTTGTAGAAGTGCTTGTAGACCAGCTCGTCGCCGTCGATCTCGGCGTTGACCGCCGGGTAGGCCTTGAGCGCGTCGACCACGGCCTTCACGAAGAAGGACATGAAGCCGACCTTGATGCCGTAGCGCTCGACGAAGCGGTCCTGGTACTGCTTGCGCAGCGCCATGATGCCGCTCATGTCGACCTCGTTGAACGTGGTCAGCATCGCGGCGGTCTGCTGGGCCTCCACGAGGCGCCGGGCGATGGTGCGCCTCAGCGGCGACATCTTCTGGCGCGTGGTGCGCCCCTCGGGGCTGGCGGCGGGCGCCTTCGTGGCGGGGGTGGACCCCTTGGCGTCCTTGGTGCCCTGCGACACACCACCGCTGGCCGCGGCCTTCGCGACGTCGGCGGACGTGACCCGGCCACCCTTGCCCGAGCCCTGGACGCCGTCGAGCGCCACGCCCTTCTCGGCGGCCGCGACGCGCGCCGCGGGGCCAGCCTTGACGTCGCCGGACGCACGCGCGGGGGCCTCGTCGGCCGCCTTGTCGTCCGCAGCGGCGTCCGCCGCCTTGGCCTTGTCGGCCTTGTCGGACGCGTCAGCGGGCGCGTCGCTCGACGCCGCCGGGGCGTCGCCTGCCTCGATCCGCGCGACGACGGCGCCGATGGGCACCTCGTCGCCCTCGCCCACCAGGAGCTCGGCGATGCGGCCGGCACCCGGCGCGGGGACCTCCATGGAGGCCTTGTCGGAGTCGAGCTCCAGGACCGGATCGCCTTCGGCCACGACGTCGCCCGGCTTCTTGAGCCACTTGGAGATGAACACGGTCGAGATCGACTCGCCGATCTGCGGGATGGTCACGTCGACGGACATCGGGAATCCTCTGGGGCGGTCAGGCGTCGTCGCCGAGGGTGAGAGCAGCGCTGACGAGGGCGTCCTGCTGGCGCTTGTGGGCGCTGTGGGAGCCGGTGGCCGGCGAGGCGGCCGCAGGACGGCCGACATACCGCAGCGTGCGGCCCGCGGGAAGGACGGGCGTCATCCAGTGACGCACCACGGGCCAGGCGCCCATGTTCTCGGGCTCCTCCTGGCACCACACGAACTCGGTGGTGTCGGGGAGGTCGCCCAGCAGGGCCAGCACGTCGGCCGCGGGGAACGGGTAGAGCAGCTCGATCCGGTGCACCGCCACCCGGTCGGCGTGCGGGTGGTCGGCCAGCGCGGCCAGCAGGTCGTAGTAGACGTGGCCCGAGCAGAACACCACCCGCTGCACCGCGCCGTCGTCGAGGTCGCGCGGATCGGCGATGACACGACGGAACACGCCGTTGGCCAGCTCCTCCAGGGAGCTGGTGGCCTCGGGGTGACGCAGCAGGCTCTTGGGCGTCATCAGGATGAGCGGCTTGCGGACGTGCCGGACGACCTGACGGCGCAGGATGTGGAAGTAGTTGGCGGGCGTGGTGCAGTTGGCGACCTGCATGTTGTTCTGGGCGCACTGCAGCAGGTAGCGCTCGAGCTTGGCCGACGAGTGCTCGGGCCCCTGCCCTTCGTAGGCGTGCGGCAGGAGCATCACCAGGCCCGACAGGCGCCCCCACTTCTGCTCGGACGAGCTGATGAACTGGTCGACGATGACCTGGGCGCCGTTGGCGAAGTCGCCGAACTGGGCCTCCCAGAGCACCAGCGCGTCGGGCGTGTCGAGGCTGTAGCCGAACTCGAAGCCGAGCACGGCGAGCTCCGACAGGTTGCTGTCGATGGCCCAGAAGGGACGCTGGTCGTCCTCGAGGTGGGACAGCGAGAAGTAGTCGAGGCCCGTCTCGACGTCGGCCCACACGGCGTGGCGCTGGCTGAACGTGCCGCGGCCGCTGTCCTGGCCCGACAGGCGCACGGCGAAGCCCTCGGTGACGAGCGAGGCGAACGCCGCCTGCTCCGCCATCGCCCAGTCCAGCGGGCGCTCGCCTTGGGCCATCTCCTGTCGCTGCCGCACCAGCCGCTGCACCTTGGCGTGGGCGTGGAAGCCCTCGGGCAGCGTGTTGGCGCGCTCCAGCAGGCCCTGGAGGCGCTCGAGCGGCACGCCGGTGAACACCTCCTCGCGGATGTCGCCGTCGGTGTAGGACTCCCAGCGCCCCTTGAGCGGTGAGACCTCGGCCTTCGTGGACGGGTTCACCTCGCCGTTGCCCTGCTCGAGGTACAGCGCGGTGTCGGGGTCGTCGGACTTCGTCTCGGGCAGCTCCGGCCGGGGCACGGGCGCCTCGTCGACCTGGGGCCCGCCAGCGCCCTCGTCCATGGCGTTGCGGCTGGCCTCGAAGATGCGCTCCACGTCGTCGGAGGACACGCGGCCGAGCTCCACGAGCCGCTTGGCGTAGTTCTCGCGCGGCGTGGGCCGCTGTCGGATCTGCTCGTACATCAGCGGCTGGGTGAACGACGGCTCGTCGCCCTCGTTGTGGCCGTGCTTGCGGTAGCAGTACATGTCGATGACGATGTCGCGGTGGTAGGTCTGGCGCCACTCGACCGCCAGCTGCACCACGGCCGCCACGGCGCGGGGGTCCTCGCCGTTGACGTGCAGGATCGGGATGCCCATCATCCGCGCCATGTCGGTGGCGTAGGGCGTGGAGCGGCCCTCCATCGGCGGCGTCGTGAACCCGATCTGGTTGTTGATCACGACGTGGACGGTGCCGCCGGTGCGGTAGCCCGCGAGCTCGGACAGCTGGAACGTCTCGGCGACCGAGCCCTGGCCGATGAACGCTGCGTCGCCGTGGAGCAGCAGCGGCAGGGCGAGGCTGCGGTCCGTGTCGCCGACGCGGTCCTGCTTGGCGCGGACGCGGCCCTCGACCACCGGGTTGACCACCTCGAGGTGGGACGGGTTCGGCGTGAGCGACAGGTGGATGAGCGCGTCCTGCCCGGTGACCACGTCGCTGGAGTAGCCGAGGTGGTACTTGACGTCGCCCGAGCCCTGGGTGGGGCCGCGGCTGTCCTCGAACTCCTGCACGATGAGCCGCACGGGCTTCTCGAGCGTGTTGACCAGCACGTTGAGGCGTCCGCGGTGGGCCATGCCCATCACGACCTCGACCACGCCACGGCGGGCGGCTTCGCCCACCAGCATGTCGAGCAGCGGGATGAGGGTCTCGCCCCCCTCCAGGCTGAAGCGCTTCGTGCCCGGGAACCGGGTGTGGAGCATGCGCTCGAAGTTCTCGGCGTCGCAGAGCTTGCGCAGCACGCGCAGCTCCTGGTCGCGGTCGAGCACGGTGTTGTCGGGCAGCTCCTCGAGCTGACGCTGCACCCAGCGCTTCTGCTCGAGGTCGTCGATGTTCATGAACTCGGCGCCGATCGAGCCCGCGTAGGCGGCGCGCAGGCGCTTCTCGATGTCGCGGATGGTGGCCATCGGCGGCATGCCGAACATCGGGGCCGTCGGGACCACCGCGTCGAGGTCGGCGTCACCCAGGCCGTAGTAGCCGGGGGTGAGCTCGGGGGGGTGGTGCTTGGCGCGCCGCTGGAGCGGGTCGATGTCGGCCAGGAAGTGACCGCGCACGCGCCAGGCGTTGATGAACTGGACGACGGCCGACTGCCGGTGGGCGATCGCCGTGGCGGCGCCGGCGTCCAGGGCAGCCGTTCCCCCGCGGGCGGCGAAGATGCTGCGTCGATCGGGGCCGGGCGCCGGGGCGGCGGCGCCGTTGACGGGTCCGTCGCCGAGCTTCTCGAACCAGCGGGCCCACGCCGGATCGACCGAGGCGGGGTCCTGGGCCCAGGCGCGCCACGTGTCGTCGAGGAAGGCGGCGTTGTCGCCACTGAGCAGGGAGGCGAGGTCGAGATCGGCAGGGTCGGAGCTGGGGGGCAGCACGGGGCTCCTCCTCGACGGCGGGGCCGTCGTGCGCACGTCGGGCGCGGGCAGTGCTTGATTCCGCTGGGGGCGATCTGTCAAGGGGCGTCGGCCTGGCGTGACTGTTCGATCCAAGCCTGGACACGCGCGGTGAGTGCAGGGAGCGACACGGCGCCGGCACCGAGCACCACGTCGTGGAAGCTGCGCACGTCGAAGCGATCGCCCAGGGCGGCCTCGGCCTGCGCCCGCAGGGCGCGGATGTGGAGCTGGCCGGTCTTGTACGCGAGCGCCTGACCGGGCCACACGATGTAGCGGTCGACCTCGTTGCGGATGTTGTTCTCGGCGAGTGGCGTGTTGTCGAGCATGAACTGCACCGCCTCCTCGCGGGTCCAGCCGAGGTCGTGGACCCCGGTGTCGACGACCAGCCGGGCCGCGCGCCACGCGTCGAACGACAGCGCGCCCAGGCGATCGAGGTCGCCCGAGTACAGCCCCATCTCGTCGGCCAGTCCCTCCGCGTACAGGCCCCAGCCCTCGACGAACGCGGTGTGGCCCCCGTAGCGGTGGAAGGCGGGCACCGCGGACAGCTCGTAGCTGCGCGCGATCTGGAGGTGGTGACCGGGCACCGACTCGTGGAACGCCAGCACCTCGGCCTCGAAGGTCGGCCGGGTCTCGGGCGCGTAGGTGTTGACGAAGTAGGCGCCCGGGATGCTGCCGTCCGCCGACAGCGGCCGGTAGTAGGCGATGGTGGTGTAGGGCGCGGCGTAGGCGGGGATCACCTCGACGCCGCACGGCGCCTCCGGCACGACGCCGAACCAGTCGGGGACGGCGGCCTGCGCGCGGGCGAGCGCCGCCGTGGCCGTGGCGACGATGGCGTCGGCGCTGTCGAAGCGCAGCGCCGGATCCGTGCGCAGGTGCGTGAAGATGCCGGGCAGCGTGGTCTGCCCGATCGTGGCCGGCGCGAGCTGCAGGAACGCGGCGTGGATGCGGGCGAGCTCGTCGAGGCCCGTCTGGTGCAGCGCGGCGGCCGTGAGCGGCAGGGTGGTGAAGCGCTCGATCTGCGCGGCGTAGCAGGCCCGGCCGTTGGGCAGCCCGGCCAGCCCTGGCGGGCCCTCGGACCGCGCGGCAGGCAGCAGCTCGGTCTCCAGCAGGTCGGCGTAGGCCTGGAAGGCCGGGCGTACACGGTCGTGGACGATCGTGAGCAGGCGGGACCGGAACGAAGGCCCCCACGCCGCGTCGTCGGGCGCCTCGCGGACGATGGGCCACGCCGCGTCGTCGGCGGCCAGCTGGTCGCGCAGCATCGTGAGCACGAGCTGGATGGACGTGGCGTTGGCGACGAGCCCGTCGGCCAGCCCTGCCCGCAGTGCGTCGAGGCGGTGGGGCTCGACGTCGGCCCACGCGCCGATCCGGGTGAGCAGCGCCTCGGCGTCGGCCTCCGTCTGCAGCGGCTGCACGGCGATGAGCTCGAACAGGCCGTCCATCGGGTTGGACCGGACGGACACGCTCCACGCGCCGAACCGGCACACCTGCGCCGCGACGTCGCCGGCGAGCTCCAGCTCGAGCTGCCCCCGGAACAGGGCGTCGCTGGTCGACAGCCCCGCGGGATCGATCGCACGCACCCGCTCCAGGAAGGCCTGCTCGCGGGCCTGATCGACCGCCAGGGCGGCGAGCGACGGATCGGACACGGCGTCGTCGAAGCCGCGCACGCCCAGGAACGTGGCGGTCTCCGGCGACGACGACAGGCGCCAGCGCCAGTGGTCGGCCAGCAGATCGGCCAGCACCGGATCGGCGATGCCCGCGGTGGCCTCCTGGCGGAGCGCCTCGTCTCCGGGGAGCGCGGCGGGCCCGCGTGCGGCCGGGCGGGCGCTCGGGGGTGAGGTGTGGGCACGGCACCCCGCGCTCGTGACGCCGAAGACGGCGACGGCCGTCAGGGCGGCGACACCACGCGATCTCATGTCGCCTCCAGGTGGCGCACGAGGACGCCGTCGGCGAGGAACGTGGCGCCCGCGCGGTCGAGGCCGAGGTGGACGACCTCGATCGGCGTGTCGACCTGACGCTCGGGCACCTCGACCACCGGTGTGGCGACGAGACCGTCGGCGTCCCCGACGAGCAGCTCGGCGAGCGTGGACAGGCTGGAGGCGCCGCGGAAGATCTCCTCGAACGCGTCCCAGACGTAGGTGCCCGGCGTGAGCCCCGCGAGGCGGGCCGTGCCGAGATCGATCGCGACCAGGTGACGCGCGGGGGTGCGCGGCGCCTGCACGACGGTGGCGCGTGTGGGCGCGGGTTCGGACGGGTCCCACGCCCACACGACGTCGCCCGGTGTGAGCGCCTCGATGGGCACGGGGCCGTCGGGGGTGGCGATCCGGGTGCCGGGCACGAAGCCGAACGCGACTGCCATGGGGGACTCCTTGCCTGGACCGCGGCGCGGCTAGCCCGCCGCCAGCAGCGTGGCGATCGCCTCGACGTCGCTCGTGCGCAGCGGGCCGGTGTAGACCTTGAGGACGCCGCCGTCGGCGTCGAGCACCCGCGTCTGGGGGACGGTGCGCACCGGCAGCGACAGCGCCGCGAACGCGGCCTCGGGGGTGGCGTCGAGCACCAGCGTGGGCCAGCTGGCCCGCTGGGCGGCGACGGTGTCGGCGACGCGCGCGACGGAGGCGTCGAGGTCGTCGTCGGGTGCGTCGAACCGATCCCAGGACACCCCGACCACATCGGCGATGCCGTCGAGTCGGGCGGCGAGCGCCTCGATCCGGGGCAGCTCCGGCAGACAGCTCTCGCACCACGTGGCCCAGTGGTGCTCCACGAGGGGCCGGCCCTCGGGGCGCAGCGCCGTGAGCACGGCGTCGAGCGAGGCCGCCCGCACGCGGACGGGCGCCAGGGTCACCCCAGCACGGGCCTCGAAGCGCGACAGCGCGTCGTGGGCGAGCTGCGCGTCGAACGCGACGAGGCGCTCCCTCAGGGTGTCCCACCAGCGGCCGGTTCGCGGCATCCTGCCTCCCCGCCCGACCCTAGCCGGCCCGTGGGGGTGTGCCAGCCCCGGACGCGGCGTCGGCGGGACCCGGGGCGGGCTCCGGCGCGGTGCGGCCGCCCACCGGCACCTCCCGGTGGTGCCAGATCCGCTGGCCCACGAGCCCGCGCCGCTCCCGCGCGAGCAGCACCGACACGAGGCCGAGGAACAGGATCGGCGCGACACCCGCCAGCCGCACGCGGACCGGATCGAGGCCCGTGGCCTGTGCGACGACGGGCACGCCCGCGAACACCACCGCCGCGATCGCGAGCACCGTGCCCGTCAGCTCGGGCCGGCCCACGCCGCGCCGCGCCGCGGCCCACCACCCGAGCGCTGCCACGATCACCGCCCCGGCGAGGACGGCGTGCACCCCGAGCGGCGGTGCGGGCACCAGGAGGATCGCCCCCGCGACGAGCGCGAGCACCAGCGGACCCAGGTCGATGCGGGCGTGCAGGGCGACCTGCAGGAGCGCGGCGGCGGCGGCGAGTCCCGCGCTGCCCCACGCCATCGTGGTGTCCGTCACCGTCACCATGCCGCCTCCGGTCCCCTCGGCCGCCCCCGAACCCGCCCGGCATAGCACGCCGGACCCGGTCGGCCGCACCGGGTGCCTTCGGGGCGTCAACGCGCTACGGCGAACCCTTCCGCGGGCCGCCACCAGGGACCGCACGCCCGACGAGGAGTCCATGGCGCACGCCACCCACATGCCCGTTTCGAGCTTCGAGACCCACCCGTCCGCCTACCGCCACTGGGCGCTGTCGATCGACGGCAGCGTGGCGCGGCTGGTGCTCGACATCCAGGAGACGAACGGGCTGCGCGACGACTACCTGCTCAAGCAGAACAGCTACGATCTCGGCGTCGACATCGAGCTGCACGACGCGATGGAGCGCCTGCGCTTCGAGCACCCCGCCGTGCGCTGCGTCGTGGTCACCAGCGCCCAGCCCAAGGTGTTCTGTGCGGGCGCGAACATCCCGATGCTGGCGACGTCCACGCACCACTTCAAGGTCAACTTCTGCAAGTACACCAACGAGACGCGGTGCGACCTCGAGGCGTCGAGCGCCCAGTCCGGCCTGACCTGGCTCGCCGCGCTCAACGGCACGGCGGCCGGTGGCGGCTACGAGCTCGCCCTGGCGTGTGACCGGATCGCGCTGATCGACGACCGTTCGAGCGCCGTGTCGCTGCCCGAGGTGCCCCTGCTGGGCGTGCTGCCGGGCACCGGCGGGCTCACGCGGCTGGTCGACAAGCGCCACGTCCGTCGCGATCTCGCCGACGTGTTCTGCACCAAGGCCGAGGGCTTCCGCGCCCGCGACGCGGTCAAGATGGGCCTGGTCGACGTGGCGTTCCCGCGCTCGCGGTGGGACGAGGGCGTGGCAGCGCTCGCGGCCGAGGTCGCCGCCGCCCACCCGGCGCGCAGCGCCGAGGGCATCGTGCTGCCCCCGCTGGAGGTCGAGGTCGGCGACGACGGCAGCCGCCGCTACCGCTACGTCCATCTGTCCGTCGACACCGCCGGGCGCACGGCCACCGTGTGCGTGCGGGCCCCCGACGCGCCTCCCCCGGCCGACGCCGACGCGCTGCGTGCCGAGGGGGCGGCCACGTGGTCGCTCCGCGCGTTCCGGGAGCTCGACGACGCCCTGCTCCACCTGCGCTTCAACCAGCCCGAGGTCGGGCTCGTGCTGCTGCGCACCGAGGGCGACCCCGCCGCGGTGCTCGCCCACGACGCCTGCCTCGCCGACCTCGCCGGGGACTGGCTCGCCGACGAGATCACGTGGTTCCAGGGGCGGGTGCTGCGGCGGGTCGACAACATGGCCAAGTCGATGTTTGCCCTCGTGGATCGCGAGAGCTGCTTCGTCGGCGCCCTGTTCGAGATCACGCTCGCGGCCGACCGCTCCTACATGCTCGACGATCCCGACGCCCCCACCGCGGTCCAGCTCACCGCCGCGTCCGACGGCCGCTTCCCGATGGCCACCGGCATCAGCCGCCTCGCGTGCCGCTTCCCGAGCGACGCCGACGCGGTGCAGACGGCGCTGGCCACGATCGGCGCGCCCGTCCACCCCGAGCAGGCCCTCGAGCTCGGCCTCGTCACCCTCACGCCCGACGATCTGGACTGGGACGACGAGATCCGCATCGCGATCGAGGAGCGCGTGAGCCTGTCGCCCGACGCGCTCACCGGCATGGAGCAGAACCTGCGCTTCGTCGGCCGGGAGACCTGCGAGTCCAAGATCTACGGACGCCTGTCCGCCTGGCAGAACTGGATCTTCCAGCGCCCCAACGCCGTTGGCGAGCAGGGCGCCCTCACCCTCTACGGGCACCCCGAGAGCCCGAAGTTCGACTGGGGCCGTACATGAGCATCAACTACGACGAGCGCATCCCCAACAACGTCGACCTGTCCAGCGACAAGCGCCTGCAGCGCGCGCTGGAGCACTGGCAGCCCGCGTTCCTCGACTGGTGGCAGGACATGGGCCCCGAGGGCTGGCAGGCCAGCGACGTCTACCTGCGCACGGCCGTGTCCACCGACGCCGGCGGCTGGGCCCAGTTCGGGCTGGTGAAGATGCCCGAGTACCGGTGGGGCATCTTCCTGGCCGACCCCGTCGCCGACCGCAGGATCGGCTTCGGCGATCACTTTGGCCAGCCTGTGTGGCAGGACGTGCCCGGCGAGTACCGCAACGTGCTCCAGCGCATCATCGTCACCCAGGCCGACACCGAGCCGGCCAGCGTCGAGCAGCAGCGCCACCTCGGCGCCACCGCCCCGTCCCTGTACGACCTGCGCAACCTGTTCCAGGTCAACGTCGAGGAAGGCCGCCACCTCTGGGCGATGGTCTACCTGCTCCACCGCTACTTCGGCCGCGACGGCCGCGACGAGGCCGAGGCGCTCCTCGACCGTCGCGCCGGCGACGCCGACAACCCCCGCATCCTCGACGCGTTCAACCAGGCGTGCCCCGACTGGCTCACGTTCTTCTGCTTCACCACGTTCACCGACCGCGACGGCAAGTACCAGCTCGCCTCGCTCGCCGAGTCGGCCTTCGATCCCCTGTCGCGCACGTGCCGGTTCATGCTCACCGAGGAGGCCCACCACCTCTCGGTCGGCGAGGACGGCGTCAAGCGCGTGCTGCTGCGCGCCCTCGAGCTCGCGGCGCAGGACCCGGACGGTGACGTGCGCCGCCAGGGCGGCATCGACGTCGACACGGTCCAGAAGTACGTCAACTACTGGTTCAGCTACTCCCTCGACCTGTTCGGCTCCGAGGTCAGCTCCAACGCTGCCACGTTCTTCGCCGGCGGCATCAAGGGCCGCTACCGCGAGGACGTCGAGTGGGAGGACCACACCGCCCTGTCGGCGGTCCACGTGCTGCCGCTCGTCGACAACGGCCGCCTCGTCGACACCGAGGTGCCGCTGCGCAACGCGATGAACCAGGTGCTGCGCCAGTCCTACGTCGAAGACAGCGAGCGCGTGGTCAAGCGCTGGAACCGCGCCCTCGAGGAGGCCGGCTCCGACGTGCGCATCACCCTGCCCTCCACGCGCTTCCACCGCCGGCAGGGCGTGTACGCGGGCCATCACTTCGCGCCCGACGGCACGCTGCTCACCGCCGACCAGTGGGCCGCGCGCCGCGACGCCTGGCTGCCCTCGGAGGCCGACCGCGCCTACGTCGCGTCGCTGATGCAGCCCGTCTACGAGCCCGGGCAGATGGCCCACTGGATCGCCGCACCCAAGCGCGGGATCAACAAGATGCCCGTCGACTACGTGTACGTCCGCCGGGCGTGACGCAGGCGCGCGGACCGTCGCGTACCCGCGGCGGTCCGGCGCTGAATCGACGTCCTACGCCGACGATCTCCTCCGGAAACCCGGGTGAGACCTCAGTGCGGTACCGCGACGGTATCGCCAGATGCGACGTTCGACCGTGCTGTCCGCCAGGAACGCACCGCGGCGTCCCTTGTTCGTGCTCCCCGGGACGGAAAATCTGCTCCCGAACGCACCTGCAGTGCCGATGAAGGGGGCACCCAAGGGGAAGTCCGCGATGAAGAACCTCCTCAGCGCCTTGTGCCTGGTGTCTGCGCCTGCGCTCGCGTCCGAGCTGGCGACCGAGACGCCGCCCGACGTCCACATGCAGGACGTCAACCCCCGCTCGCCGTACGCGGGCCTCGAGGTCGACGCGCACACCGCCCGCGGGATGGTGTCGATGTGGTACTTCCTGGGCCCCGACGACATCCTGCAGGAGCAGATCCCCGCGCTGCACGAGCTCGACGTCGAGCTCGACGACGACGCGATCGCGGTCAGCGTGTTCCTGGTCGTGCCCCCGTCGCTGTCCGACAAGGTCGCCAGCTTCGGTCGCGGCCACGCCCTGCCCGTCCTGTTCGACGTCGACGACGCGGCGCGCACCGCCTGGAACGCCCAGCCCGGCGACCTGATCGTGGTCGACCGCGACAGCCGCGTCCGCAACCGCGTGACGCTGGCGGCGACGGACCTGCGCAACCCGTGGGAGAAGGACGCGCTCGAGAGCGAGATCGAGACCTTCGTCTACGACCTGCCGATGGCCTCGCTCGACGTTCGCCCGGCCACGAGCCGCTGAGCGGCCGCTGACGGTCCGTCGACCACGGGCCGACCGCAGGCATCCAGGGTTAGACCGCCCGCGGCAGGCCGTGCCAGGCTGGTGCCGGTCCCGGTCTTCAAAACCGCGTGGGACGGGTCGGAAGGCTCCGTTCGGTGGGTTCGATTCCCATGGCCTGCCGCCACCCTACCCCTCGGGCGTGGGCGCCTCGTCGTCGTCGGTGAGATGACGGAACCACGGCAGCTGCGCCACGATCGGCGTGAGCACCACCGCGATGGCGATCTGGATGGGCTTGAGCGGCCGCGTGATCGCGTAGGCGATCGCGAGCGAGAACAGCCACGAGTTGCCCGCGGTGGGATCGCGCTCCAGCTCCCAGCCAAAGGTGCGCCCGATCCAGTCCAGCAGCGGCGACAGGTCGACGCCGTACTTGACCAGCGGCGTGAACACGCCCATCTCCAGGGCGAACAGGCCGAGGATCGTGGCGACGGCGGCGCCGCCGTAGCGCTCCATCAGGTGGGCGAACCGCCCGGGGGGCTTGGGGGCTTCGCCGGGCGCGTCGCTCATGGAGTCCTCTGGTGCCCTGGGACGTAGCCGCGTGATCTGCAGCGCACCACCACACCCTGGACGCGGCGGGCGCGGTGGCTACCCTTGAACCATCGAACCCTACCCCGTCCCCGGGTGTCGCAGCATCCCTCCACCCCGGGACCCGGAGACGCCCATGGCTCGCAGCTACTACGACATCCTCGGGGTGCCGCGCACGGCGGACGAGACCGCGATCAAGAAGGCCTTCCGCAAGCTCGCCCACCAGCTCCACCCCGACCGCAACAAGTCCGACGACGACGCCGAGAAGAAGTTCAAGGAGGTCAACCGCGCCTACGAGGTGCTGGGGGACGCCGACAAGCGCAAGCTCTACGACGAGTTCGGCGAGGACGCCGAGAAGCTCGGGTTCGACCCCGAGAAGGCCCGGGCCTACCGCCAGTGGCAGGCCGGCGGGGGCGTCTCCAGCGAAGGGGGCGTCGACGTCGAGGACCTGCTGAGCCAGCTGTTCGGCGGCGGCGGTGGCTTCGGCGGCTTCGGCGCCCGCCCGCGCGCGTCCGGACCGCCCCGGGGCCGCGACATCCAGGCGGAGATGACGCTCGACTTCACCACCGCGTGCAACGGCGGCGAGCGGGTCATCACGATCGACGGCCGGGAGGTCACCGTCCGCATCCCCGCGGGCGTACGCGACGGCGGCAACCTGCGCCTGCGGGGTCAGGGCCTCGCCTCACCCCGCGGGGGCAAGCCCGGCGACCTGCTGCTGCAGCTGCGCGTCGCCCCCGACCCCGACTTCACCCGCGACGGCGACGACCTGCGCATCGAGCTGCCCATCACGCTCGGCGAGGCGCTGCGCGGCGCCCACGTCGAGGTCCCCACGCTGACGGGTGCGGTCAAGGTGCGGGTGCCGGCCGGTGCCCAGCCGGGCCAGGTGCTCCGCATCCGCGGCAAGGGCGTCACGCCCAAGGGCCGCCCCGCGGGCGACCTGCTGGTCGCGCTCAAGGTCCGGCTGCCCGAGGTCGACGGACACGACGTCGACGCCGCGATCACCGCGCTGGAGGGCCTGTACGACGGCGACGTGCGGGCCGGTCTGCGGCGGCGGGCCGCCTGACCACTCGACGGGCGGACGGCCTGAGGGCCTGAAGCCGCGCCTACCGGCACGACCCGCAGACGCCGCGGATCTGGACCTCGGCGCCCTCGAGCAGGTCGGCGAGGCGGGTGCCGGGGCTCTCGAGGGTGACGCCGTCGAGGCACTGCACGTCGCCGCACGTCGTGCACGTGAAGTGGGGGTGGACGTGCGTCTCGGACGCGTGTGCGGCGTGGTCGCCCGGCGCCATCGCATAGCGCCACACGCGGTCGCCGAGCTCGATGCGCACGGCGAGGTGGGCGTCGACCAGGGCCACCAGGTTGCGGAAGACCGTGATGCGGTCCATCTCCGGCAGGAGGTCGCAGACGTCGCGGTGGGTGGCAGGAGCCTCCAGGCGCGCCAGCGCGCCGAACACGTCGAGCCGGGCCGGCGTGCACCGGAGCCCCGCCTCGTGCAGGCGGTCGCGCAGCGTGTCGTGGAGGGCGGTGCCCGTCATGGCCACCTCACAGCGTCCGAGACGATCAAGGTAGGCGCACAGCCGCGCCGGAGCAAGGGGGCCGCGCGGCGGACGGGGTGCGCCGTCACGGCGGGGTGTCCGGTGACCACTGCACCACGGCGTCGAGCACGCCACGGGGGGCCACGCCGTAGCCTACCGGTGCGACCACGAGGCCGACCACCACCTCGGTGTCCACGACGGCGTCGGGCGCCTCGACCACCCACCGCATGCCGGGCACCGTCGCGGTCGTCCCCTCGACGAACAGCCCGACGCCGAACGACGTCTCCGCGAGCAGCTCCGCACCGTCGGCCGCCCGCCACACGGTCATCGTCGCCATCGCCCGCTCGACGACCAGCGCGTCGGGATCGACGTCGAAGCGCGCCGCCACGTAGACGTGCTGCAGTCCCTGGGGACCCTTGATCAGCCAGACGGTGCCGCCGTCGTCGACCTCGGTGAACGTCGTCTCCCCGGTGCCGAGCTCGAGCCGCGCGTCGTCGGCGCACAGGAAGGCCTGCACGACGTCGGGGTCGTCGCACGCGTCCGGCACGGGCTCCGGCGCGCACGCGGCCAGGCACGCGGCGACTCCCGAGCAGCGTGCGGCACCTCGGACCACGGGACCTCCCTGCGCAGCTTGCCCGCTGCCGCCGCTCCTGTGCAACGTGCGCCGCCTCAAGCAACGCCCACGGCGGTCGATCTCGCAGCGCAGGATCGCGGCGTCCGTCCGTCCGCTTGTCGCGGACGCGCGCGGCCGGTACGACGCAGACATCGGGGAGGTGACCGGATGTGGACACGACGGCCTGCAGCGTGGGGCGTGTGCCTCGCGATCGGCGCCGCCAGCTGTGGCGGCGACAACTACGACCCGCGCCGCTACGGCGAGGAGTGCTTCGCGTTCGACGAGTGCGCCTCCGGGCTCGTGTGTGCCTCGGACGGCATCTGCCGCTCCGAAGGGGAGCCCGGCACCGTGCGCAGCGGTGGCGATTGTGTCGCCACGGCCCAGTGCCGCCTCGATCTGGTGTGCGCGCACGAGGGCGTCTGCGCCCCCGCCGGCGACCCCGGCACGGCCGCGTTCGGCGAGAGCTGCGCGGCGCCCACCGACTGCCAGGCGGAGCTCGACTGCTTCGACGGCGTGTGCAAGGGCGTGCAGATGCCCATCTGGGCTGGCGAGCCCTGCCCCGATCCCGAGACCGAGGACGGCCCCTACCGCGTGTTCTGGGAGATCCCGGGCGACGAGGGGCTCGAGGACTTCTACCGCTTCCCCTACCCCAACGACGGCCGCGTCGACGGCGACACCATCGACGTCACCGATCACCCCGGCCCCGGCCCGCTGCTGCCGATCGTGGGCGACGTGGTCGGCAACGTCATCCGCTCGGTGAGCACCGACCTCGGCGGCGGCTTCGGCGCCAACCAGGCCGTGTTCCTCCGCTTCAGCGCGTTCCCCGATTCGTCCACGCTCACGTTCGGGCTGCCCGGTGAGGGCACCATCGGCCTCGTCGACATCACGCCCGGGATGTCCCAGTCGACGATCGAGGCCTTCCGCTTCGAGCTGACGAGCCGTCGCACGCCCTACATCTGCCACAACTGGCTCGCGGTCCACCCGCTCGACGGCCGCCCGCTGCAGGCCGGCCACACCTACGCGGTCATCCTCACGCGCAGCGTGCTCGACGACAGCGGCGCCACGCTCACGCAGGACGCCGACTTCGCCATGGCGCTGGGCGACGCCCGCCCCACGGAGGTCCCGCGGGCCAAGGTGTGGGACGCCTACGCACCGCTCCGCGCGTGGCTGTCCGAGCAGTCGGTCGACCCGGCCAGCATCGGCGCGGCGGTCGTCTACACCGTGGGCGACACACTCGATCGACCGCGCAAGCTCCGCGACGCGGTCCTGTCGGCGCCACTGCCGGCGCTGTCGCCCTTGTTCAGCTGCGAGGACAGCGACCAGCTCGCGGTTCCCGGGGACGACAGCCGCGGCTGCACCGGCGCCCACACCGACTTCGTCGAGCTGCAGGGCACCGTCGGCCTGCCCCAGTTCCAGGAGGGCACGCCGCCGTTCAAGGACGCCACCGACGGCGGCGCCATCGACGTCACCGGTGCGATGCCGAGCGTGGAGCGCGTCGAGGACGTGCAGGTCGCGTTCACCGTGCCCACCGGCGCCGAGATGCCCGCCAACGGCTGGCCGGTGATCCTGTACGGCCACGGCACCGGCGGCAGCTACACCTCGGTCATCCGTTCCGGCTTCGCCGACGCGCACACGGTCATCGACGTCGACGGCGTCACCGTCCGCTTCGCGATGGTGGGCTTCGACGCGCCGATGCACGGCCCCCGCGCCCACAGCGAGAACTGGAAGCAGGCGTGGCTCGACGTCGACCCGGGCGCGTACGACAGCGACGTCCTGTTCTTCAACCCGCTCAACGTCCGCGCCACGCGCGACAACGCCCTGCAGGAGGCCGCCGACCTGTGGTCGATGGTGCGGGTGCTGCAGGACCTCGACCTCGACGAGACGGCCAGCCCCACCGGATCGGCCCTCCGCTTCGACCTCGACCACGTCTACTACGTGGGGCACTCGCAGGGGGCCGTCACCGCGCCGGTGTTCCTCGCGTTCGAGCCGGGCGTGAGGGGCGCCCTCCTGTCGGGTGCCGGCGGGCTGACCATCGCCGCCCTGCTCGACAAGACGTCCCCGCACGATGTGAAGGCGGCAGTGCGCGTCGGCCTGGCCGATCCGGACGTCACCCGCGTGCATCCGATCCTCAACCTCGCCCAGCAGCTGGCGGAGGCCTCCGACGGGGTGAACTTCGCGCGCCACCTGTTCCGCACCCCGCTCGAGGGCGTCGACGCCAAGCACGTGTTCCAGACCTTCGGCCTGGGCGACACCTACAGCCCCGACAGCACCCAGTACGCCCTGGCGCGTGCGATGGGCGTCGACCAGATCCCCAACGGCAACCCTGCCCTCGACCGCATCGACGAGGTCGCCCTGGGCGTGTCCGGCAACGCCCCGGGGGGCGTCACGGGGGTGACGGTGCTGTACTCGGCCGTCGATCGCGACGCCCACTACGTGCTCTTCGACCGGACGGACGCCGCGGCCCACGCCGACAGCTTCCTCGGCACCGCGGTCACCGACGGCACGCCCACGCTGGGCGTCCTGCCCTGAGACCCGCCGCGATCAGCGCTCGTCCGGATAGAAGCGGGCGAGCGCGTCCGGCGGCACCCCGAGCCGCACCAGCAGCGGCGCCGTGTTCATGAACAGCAGGTAGTACAGCGGTCGACGCTGGAAGCGCCGGCCGGACACCCGCACCTCGGACGGCACGGTGACGAGGCGGCCCACCCGCGAGAGCGCCACCGACAGCGCGTGGTCCTCGAACAGGCGCTGGTCGGGATAGCCGCCTGCGGTGTCGAACGCGTCGCGGCGACAGAACAGGCCCTGGTCGCCGTACGGGTAGCGGGTGTAGCGGCTCCGCAGATCGGCGATGCGCACCAGCGGGCCCAGCCGCAGGCCCGGGCCGTCGGCCACCGTGTGCAGCCAGAACGCACCGCCCACCACGCCGGGCGCCCGCAGCGCCGCGCACAGCGAGGCGACGCCGTCCGTCGGCGGGAGGGCGTCCGCGTGGAGGAACCACAGCACCTCGCCCGAGGTCGCTGCCGCGCCGGCGTTGAGCTGGCGCGCGCGACCGGGCTCGGACATCACGACCCGCGCACCGGCCTGACGGGCCACCTGGACCGTCGCGTCCGTGCTTCCGCCGTCGACCACCACCACCTCGTGGATCGGCATCGCGGCGAGCCGAGCGAGCAGCACCGGCAGGCGCTCCGCCTCGTCGCGCGTGGGGATCACGACGCTCACGGTCTGGCGTGGATCGTGGGTCGGGGCGTTTGGGGTGCTCACGGAGGCGCCACGCCGTCGGCCTCGGGGTCCAGGGCCGCTCGCGCGAGCCGGGTGACCACCACGGTGACGGCCACCGTGGCGGCGAGACCCGCCCAGAACAACGCCTGCTGCGCGGGCGTGCGGGTGTCCCCTGACGCATGCCCGATGGCGCCCAGGTACACGTACATCGCCGTGCCCGGCAGGATCCCGACCGCCGTGGCGAGCGCGTAGGTGCCGAGGCCGATGCGGGTCAGGCCGAGCGCGTAGTTGAGCGCGTTGAACGGCACGACCGGAGACAGGCGGAGCAGGAACACCACCCAGCCGCCGCGTGCGGCGAGGCGGTCGTCGAGGCGCGCGAGGCGGGGGTGGTCGGCCACCCAGGGTGCGACGCGCGTGCGCAGCACCGTCCTGCCGAGCACGAAGGCCAGCGTCGCGCCGGCCACGGCGCCCGGCCAGACGACCGCCAGCCCGACCACGGGGCCCCAGGCCACGCCCGCCCCCACCGTCAGCAGCGACACCGGGAGCGCCGCCACCGTGGCGAGGGCGTAGATCAGGACGAACACAACGAGACCCGCGGGGCCTGCGTCGTGGGCCGCGCTGGCGACGTGGGCCAGGGCGTCCTGGACGATCGGTGCGCGCAGGGCGAGGACCACCGCCGCGAGCGCCACCGTCCCCAGCACCCACCTGCCCGCTCTCCCCACCGCTCCCTCCGCCTGCGACCCGGCCCGTGGGCCCGTGCCCTACCGGACCACGAGCGGCACGGTCTCGACGAGCTGTTCCGCCCACCGCCGCTTGTACGGCATGTCGGTGCCCAGATCGTACGAGGCCACGCCGGCCGCGCACAGTGCCTCGATCGTGTGCGCCTGGAGGAGGTTGCCCACCTCCAGCGTCGACAGCCTCTCGTCGAAGCTGATCTGCAGCCCGCGGTACGCCGCCCCGTGGACGCCCCCGAGCACGTAGCCGACGGCGCGGCCGTCCTCGCGAGCGAGCGTGACCCGCAGCGCACCGTCGGCCGCGAGCCGCGGGACCATCCGGCGGTAGAACGCCAGCATCGGGCCCTGGTCGATGCCGTGGCCCTCCCGCCCCTTCCAGCTGCGCCGCTCCACGTCGAGGATCACGTCGAGCACCGCGGACGCCTCCGGATCGGTGGTCGGCGCGTGCAGCTCGAAGGTCAGCCGTGTGCCACCGCGGCGCTCCGCCCGGCGCAGGTTCTTGCGGAACGCGGGCGCCCGTCGCGCCAGGAAGCCGTCCCAGCCGCCCGACAGCGACGCCACGCACCGTGTGGTCGTCTGACCGAGCCCGAGGCGCCAGCGACGCGCGAGCAGGTGCACGAGCCTGGAGAAGTCGGGGCCGCCGCGCACGAGGCCCGACAGGAACAACGCATCCCAGCGCCCGCGGTCGGCCAGCAGCACCTCCACCATGCGCGCCGCGAGCCCCTCGCGATCCGGCCCCACCAGCGGCGCCGCGAGGCCCCAGGAGGCCTCCATCGGCATCAGCGTGCGCCCGAGCACGGTGCGCGCCTCCATCCACGCCGCCCAGCCCTCGTCGAAGCGATGAACCACCGCCGCGCGGTCCTCGCCGAAGGCCTCGAACGCCGGCACGATCCAGCTCGACGCAGAGCAGAACGGGTCGGGCAGCGGCGACGCGTCGACGGCGGCGTCGTAGGCGCCCGTGGCAGCGAGGAACTCGTCGTACGTCAGCTGGGCCATGACCGGTCGCCGTACCCGTCACGCACGGCCGCGTCCAGGGCCGGCCACGGGTCGTGACCCGGCGGCGGGCGTGCTACCCGGACGTGCGCACGTCGAGGAGCCCCATGCGTCGCGTCCTGGGACCGTTGTTGCTGGCCGGATGTGCCGAGGTCGTGCCCGACCTGCCCGTTGCGCCCGACGTGTTCGTCGATCCCCCGGCCCTCTGCCCCGGCCACGACGTGGAGATCCACCTCGAGGGACAGGTCCACGACGCGCTCGGCGTGCCGGTCGCCGAGATCCCGCTCTGGACGTGGGACCTCGTCGCGGGCGACTGGAAGCTGTCCGGCCGATCCGGCCCCGACGGGCGCTACGCGTTCTCCCAGCCCGGCCCCTCCTGGGTCGCCGTGCGTCCGTGGCGCAGCGAACCCGCGATGGAGTGCCGCGGCGTGCCGGTCGACTTCCCCCTGCCCGACCCGTCGCAGCAGCGCTTCAAGATGATCATGGAGGACGTCGACTTCGTCGTGCCGCAGATGTGCCGCTGGCACTTCGAGCTGCCCGGGGCCGACGGCCCGGTCGAGCTGACCCTGTGGCGTCCCGACACCGTGTTCAGCCTGTCCACGGTGGCGATCGACGGGGTCGCGTCGCCCAAGCTGCCCTGCGATCTGACCGCCGTCGCGATGGCCGGCGACGGCGTCGCCTCGGCCGCCGACCCCAACTGCGCGGTGTCTGCGCGGGCCACGTGCATCACCGAGAGCCACACGCTGACGCTCACGCCCGTCGCGTCGACGCGGCTCGTGGTCCACGCGCGCGACGCGGCCGGTCAGCCGCTCGCGGCCACGGTGATCACCGACGGTGCGTTCGTCGCCCGCACCAACGGCGACGGCGAGGCCTCGGTCCACGTCCGCGCCGACGCCGACGTGGTCGCCCGCCACGCCGATCACCTCCACGCCCAGCTCGCGCTGGGGGCGGGGTTCACCGTGCGCAGCGACCGCGAGACAGACGCCGACGGGGCCGTGGTGTGGGACCTGGCGTTGCCGGCAGCCCGCGAGCTCACGCTGGTTTGCGACGACGCCATCGGCCCGTGCCCGGTGGTGCCGCGGTGTCGCGCACCGGGCGCGCCGGCGGTCGAGGACGGTGCGTGCTGGCGCGCCGACGACACGCAGGTCCGCTGCCAGTGCCCGATGGGCGACGCCGTGCTCGTGGCGCCCGGGCTCGAGGTGCCCGTCCCCGCCGCGGTCACCGATCGGGTGCCGCTGCCGCTGGACGGCTTCCCCGGCCGCATCACGGGGCATGCAGGCGGTGACTGCGTCGTGCGCGCGACGCCGATGCCCGGATGGTGGGCGCGACTCACCGGCGCCACCCCGCCCCAGCCTCGCATGGCCCGCTGCGACGCCGACGGCGGCTTCGCGCTCCCCGCGCTGTCGGAGGGCACGTGGCGCCTCACCGTCCATGCGGACGCGCGCACCGCGGACGTCGAGGCCGAGCGCGTGGTGGCCGTCGGCGAAGGCTCGGTCGACGTGGGCACGCTGTCGCGGAACGCGCCGCCTGCGCCCTGACCCGTCGCGCTTCAGCGCCCGCGGCGGTCGCGGAAGCTGAGGACCACGGGGTCGCGGTTGGAGCACCCCTCGCCCACCTGCGGCACGCCACCGAGGCCCGTGCACTGCGCGAGCGTGGCGCGCACCACGCTGGCCGCGCCGTCGTCGTCGCCGAGCGCGTGCAGCATCGCCGCGGTCTCGAGGGCTTCGTCGACGCTGACCTCGTCCCACAGGAGCACCACGTGGGCCTGGCGGACGCGCGCGTCGTCCACCCCGAGCGCACGACCCGGGTCCTGTCGTTGGTCGAGGACCGCCAGGTAGTCGTCCGCGAGCGGGGTGTGGCGTGGCATCTCGCCTCCCTCGGGTCGTGCGACTCAACCTTTCGACCCGTGGTCCGAATATCGTACCGCAGGTGACATCCTGGAGGCGAGCACTTGGCCACCCCTTCACAATCGGCACGCGTCGCGAGCGCTTGCGCCAGCCTGCACCGTGCTACAACTCCTGTCCTCGTCAGGGTCGAGAGGACCTCATGGAGCCAGGGCTCGCTGCGCAAGCCGCCACGGCGGTGCCGGGACTGGGTGGCTTGTCCAGCTACCTGGTCGGCGCGGTGTTCGTCGTGGCGATGACGGCTGCCGGCTTCCTCCTCGGGCGGGTGTTCGGCAACCGCCAGGGGCTGCTCGACTCGATGCGGGGCGGTCGCTCCGCGATCACCGACGAGACCCGTCGGTTCGCCAAGGAGGTGGTCGCAGCGCTCGAAGAGGGTGGCACCTCCGAGCACCTGTTCCCGCTGCTGCGTCAGCTCAACACCGCCGAAGCCGTCCACGAGCTGTTCGGCGGCGCCCCCCTCGACGCGCTCCTGTCGCTGGTCAACGACCTGTCCAGCGCCGACAAGGACAAGCGCCCTCACGGCGACCAGCTGTTGCGCCTGCTCGCCCGCATCGCGTCCTACGCCGACGACGACACGCGCATGCGCATCCTCGGCGCCATGATCAAGGTGCTGCCGCGCTACCGCCACGCCACGCCGTTCCTCGTCGAGATCAGCAAGCGCGTCCCCGACGCGTGGAACGACGTCCAGCCTTCGCTCGAGGAGGCGGCCTCGCGTGACCCGGCGATCGCCCGCTACCTGCGCGACGCCGCGGGGCCGCAGGAGGCCTACGTCCGCCAGGCCACCGAGCTGTACATGACCTCGATGGTGCGGTTCCGTCGCCTCAACGAAGACCGCGCGTCGGGCGCCGGCGGGGCCGTCGACAACGCCCTGCGCCCCGTGATCGAGCGGGAGTTCCGGTTCCTGCGCACGGCGGGCACGGTCTCGCGTCGCTTCGTGTGGCTGCCTGCACAGGCCCACCGCTTCCACCCGCTGGTCACCGACGAGCAGCTCGACCTGCTGCTTCGTGAGGCGCCGTCCGGGCTGGGCGAGGTGCACGCCCTGCTCGGTCAGCTCGCGCTCGCCTGGGCGCTCGAGGGCTCGCACGCCCACCGCGTCAAGCGCATCATCGCCGCGCTCGAGGACGCCGCACAGGCCCACCCGTCGGCGGCCGATGCGCTGCTCGCCGTGTTCATGGGGCTGAAGTCCGAGGACGCCGCCAACGTGCGCCCGGACCGCGAGGAGATGCGTCGCCGCGCCTACTTCGCGCTGCTCGCCGCTTCGGAGCGCAGCTTCGAGGTCATCAAGCTGCTCGGCGCCCACGGCATCCCGCGCGACCTGTACCAGGGCCGCGCCGACATGTTCTAGCGGCCGGGCACCGCCGGTCGCCTACTTGTTCTAGCGACCGGGCACCGCCGGTCGCCTACTCGAACGGCCGCCACGCGGGCAGCGAGCCCGTGGCGGTGACGCCGGGGCGGGACACGAGGCCGGTGGCGCCCACGTCGGGCTTCTCGTCGCCGGTGAGCAGGCGGAAGCGGCCGTTGTGGAAGTAGATCGGGTCGGCGCGACCGTCGCCCAGGGCCGACCCGGCCGACGTGCGCCCGCGCAGCGTCCAGACGCGCTCCGACATGATGCCGGACCCTTCGTCGTAGATGGCCACACCGTCGAGCTTGAGCTTGAAGTACGACTCGTCGGACGTGTCGGAGTCGCCGACGAGGATGGTGCCCTCGCCCAGGCTCTGCACCACCAGGTGGCCCTTGTAGCGGTCGAGCTGGTGGATGATGTAGGACCCGGACATCGTGTTGAACACGGTGTTGGTGCGCGAGGACGACGCCGTGCTCCCGGGGCGGTCGAGGCCGCCGTTGGTGGTGACGGGCAGCTCGAACAGCGTGCTGTCGTACTCCACCCACTGGCCCTTCCGGATCTGGTTGTGGGGCGGCAGCTTCATGTGGAAGCCCGAGATCGCGCGCACCAGGATCATGCGGGCCTGTTCCTTGATCGCCCGCTCACGGTCGCGGCCCGTCTCCAGGCCTTCGAGCCCGACGTCGACGATGCGGCCGTCGTCGGCGACGATGAGCTGCAGGTCGGCGCCGGCGAGCTTGGCCTGCAGCGCGGTCAGGATCTCGTCGCCGTAGGCTTCGACCGTGTGGTAGCCGGCACCCTGGAGCGCGATGTCCTCGATGTGGCAGTCGACCTCGTAGCGCTTCTTGCCCTGCCGCCACGTCTTCTCGCAACCCATCACCATGCGCAGGTCGAGCGCGATGGCGTCGAACTCGTGGTTGAGCTCGGCGTAGAACGTGTAGGGCAGCGGCATGCCGATCTGCGTCTGCACGAACCAGCGGGTGCCGTCCCAGCGCGCGAACGGGTCGCCGTAGACGATGACCTCCTCGGGCTTGTCGGCGTTGGACACGCCCTTGTCGTCGGGCTTGGCTGCGTCGCCCTCGGTGGCGTCTTCCCCGCCCTGGGCCAGCGCGGACGGCGCCACGGCGAGGAGCACGGCGAACAGGGCGAGGAGCGAGCGGGACATCGGGACTTCCAGGGACGGCGGCGACACGGACGGCACACGACGCGCTACGGGCGCCGCAAGGGGTGTATTGCACCGACGCACCCCGTGTCATCCGACCACGCACGACCGTGACGCAGGTTGCACGCGGCGCCTGCCGCGGTCTCACCTACGGGTCGTCGCGCGCCGTCCGGCGGCATGCCGAGGTCGCGCCCGCTACAGGAACGCGGGCCAGCTCGGTGTGTCCGCGCGCTCAGTGGCCCCCGGAGCCCCGACGACGCCGGACGGTGGCAGCGCCGGGTGGTCGTCCTCGCCCAGGAGCGTGAAGCGCCCGGTGTTGAAGTAGTAGGGCGAGACGCGCCCGTCCGACAGCGACGACCCGGAGGACGCGCGCCCGCGGAAGGCCCAGACGCGCTCGGTCAGCACACCCGTCCCCTCGTCGAACACGGCCACACCGTCCATCGACACCTGGAAGATCGAGCCGTTGCCCTTGTCGGTGTCGCCGATGCCGATGGCGGCCTCGCCCAGGCTCTGCACCACCAGGCGCCCCTGGTAGCGGTCGAGCTGGTGCACGATGTAGCTGCTGCCAAGGCCGTTGACGGTCACCGGCTTGCGCGGCGTCCACCACTCGCTCTGCAAGCCCTCGGTGCGCGTGGTGGTGGGCAGGTCGAACAGCGGGCTGTCGTACTCCACCCACTGACCGCCCTGGATGCGCCCCGGTCCCGGCAGCTTGAGCTGGAAGCCGAGCATGGACCGGGCGAGCAGCGAACGCGCCTGCTGGCGGAGCGCGACGGCTTGTTCCTCCCCGCGGTCCTCCAGGCTGGTCAGCCCGATGTCGAGGATGCGTCCGTCGTCGCCGACGATGATCTGCAGCTTGCCGCCCCGCAGGTGACCGATCAGCTCCGTGACCACCCGCGTGGTGACGGTGTCGGGCACACCGTTGCGGTAGGGCGCGACCTGGAGGCTGACGTCTTCGAGCGCGCAGTCGACCTCGAAGCGGTGGTCGCCGGTGCGCCACGTCTTCTCGCAGGCCATCACGAACCGCGTGTCGATCGCCACCACCTCGGTCTCGCGGTTGCGCAGCGCGAGCAGCGAGTACGGCACCGGCATCCCCACCTGGGTGTGCACGAGCCAGCGCGTGCCGTCCCAGCGGGCGAACGGGTCGCCGTAGACGATGACCTCCACGGGCTGCCGCTGAGCGCGCTCCGCGGACACCGGGCGGTCGTCGGGGGAGGTGCCGAAGCGCGCGGAGGCCACCAGCGGCCACGCGAGCGCCACGCCCAGGATCCATCGCCACGCCCGCATGTCGGCCTCCTCGATGCTTCGGTTCACTGGAACGGCGGCCAGGGGGGCGCGTCGTCACGCGACGGCGCACCGGGCGCGCTCACCACGCCGCTGTCGGGCAGGTCGGGGTGGTCGTCTTCGCCGAGCAGCACGAACCGGCCGGTGTTGAAGTAGTACGGCGCGGCGCGCCCATTGGACAGCGCCGAGCCCGCCGACGCGCGCCCGCGAAAGGCCCACACCCGCTCCGTCAGCACGCCCGATCCCTCGTCGAACAGGGCGACGCCGTCCATCGACACCTGGAAGATCGACGCGGGGCCCGTGGCGTCGCCGCCGATGCCGATCGCGGCCTCGCCGAGGCTCTGCACCACGAGGTGGCCCTTGTAACGATCGAGCTGGTGCACGATGTAGCTGCTGCTGATGCCGTTGACCGTGACCGGTGCACGCGGCGCGCCGCCGCTGGGCAAGCCCGCCTTCGTGGTGGTGATGGGCAGATCGAAGAGCGGGCTGTCGTACTCCACCCACTGCCCGCCCTGGATGCGCCCCGGCCCCGGGAGCTTGAGCTGAAAGCCCAGCATCGCGCGCGCGAGGAGCAGGCGGGCCTGCTGGCGCAGCGCGATGGCGCGCTGGTCGCCCTCGTCTTCGAGGCTGGTCAGCCCGATGTCGACGATGCGGCCGTCGTCGCTGACGATGATCTGCAGGGCGCCGCCTTCGAGGTGACCCACGAGCTCGGTGACCACCTGCGCGGAGACCGCGTCGGGGACGCCGTTGCGGTAGGGCGCCACCTGCAGGCTGACGTCCTCGAGCGTGCAGTCCACCTCGAAGCGGTGGTCGCCCGTGCGCCAGGTCTTCTCGCACGCCATCACGAACCGCGTGTCGATCCCGACGACCTCCGTCGCCTTGTTGCGGATGGCCACCAGCGTGAACGGCGTGGGCATCCCCACCTGGGTGTGGACCAGCCAGCGGGTGCCGTCCCAGCGGGCGAACGGGTCGCCGTAGACGATGATCTCCACCGGCTCCCGCTGGGCACGCGCGGCCGGGACCGGCGTGTCGGTGGCGGTGGCGTCGCGTGGCAGTGCGCCGAGCCACGCCAGCCCCAGCAGCACCGCGCCGATCCCTCGTGCGTGCATTCCCCCTCCCCCTGCCATCGTACGCCATGCCGGGGGCCCAGGGCGTCGCACTGTGACACGCCGTTTCCGAAGCCCGTCCCGCGCCCGCGCGAGGTCGCGGGTCCACAGCGCCCAACAGGACCGGTCCTGTCCTGATTCGTCGCGCCGTGCCGCCCTGCCCTCCCTCACGGTTGCCGTGGGCGGAGGGGTGCCTACCCAAGAACCATCGCGACGCACCGGCTCCACCCCCGGCGCGTCACCAGCGGAGCCGTTCGGGGATCGTCGTCGATCGCCCCGCTGGGGACGTGGTGCGTCCGGAGGACCACGAGACCATGGCTGACGTGACCACCACCGACTTCACCGTGCCGTCGGGCCTGCCCGACGAGCTGCCCGTGATGGCGCTGCTGCGCGGCGTGCTGCTCCCTGGCGCCATCACCCCCTACAACGTCGGACGCGGCGCCTCCGTGTCTGCCCTCGACGCCGCCACCGACCGCCTGCTGCTCGTCGTGCCCCAGGTCGAGGACACCCGGGAGCCCAGCGCGGCCGACCTGCTCACCACCGGCACCCTCGCCCGCGTGCTCCGCGACCAGCGCCGCAACGGCGGCCGCGTCGTGCTCGTGCAGGGCCTGGCACGGGTGCGCATCGCCCGGTTCACCGGGTCCCGCCCCCACTTCACGGCGCGCTTCGTCGTGGACGAGTCCGACTGGCCCGACACGGCCGAGGCCATCGCCGTGCGCGAGCTGCTCGTCCAGACCGTCCGCGAGACCGGCGAGGTGCTCGGCGAGGGCACCAAGGCCCGCGTCCTGCTCGACACCTTCGCCCAGGATCCGCGCCTGTCCGACGCGATCGCCGCGGTCCTGGACCTGCCCGACGACGTGGCCCGCGAGGTGCTCTGCACCACCGACCCCGTGGCCCGCGGGGAGCGCGTGCTCGCGGCCCTCAGCCGCGCCCGCGACGTCGTGGAGGCCCGCGAGAGCCTGCGCCAGCGCCTGCAGTCCGACAACCGGGACCGCCAGCGGGAGGTCCTGTTGCGCCAGCAGCTCGACGCGATCCGCAAGGAGCTCGGGGAGAGCGACACGGGCGAGCTGGGCGCGCTCAAGGCCCGCCTCGACGCCGCCGACCTGCCCGACGAGGTGCGGGAGGCGGTCGACAAGGAGCTCGCGCGCCTGGACCGGATCCCGGAGGCCTCCCCGGAGCGGGGCACGGCCATCGACTGGCTCACCCGCATCGCCGATCTGCCGTGGCGGACCTGGTCGGCCACCGATCTCGACTTCGACCTGCTCGAGCGCACGCTCGACGAGAGCCACTTCGGCCTCGACGACGTCAAGCGTCAGGTCGTCGAGCACCTGTCCGTCCGCAAGCTGGCGGGCACGGGACGCGCGGACGTGCTGCTCCTCGTGGGTCCGCCCGGCGTGGGCAAGACCAGCATCGCCCAGGCGATCGCCGACGCCACCGGTCGGCGCCTGCTGCGCATCGCGCTTGGCGGCGTGCGGGACGAGGCCGAGCTCCGCGGCCACCGGCGCACCTACATCGGCAGCCGGCCGGGCCGCATCGTCGAGGGCTTCCGTCGCGCGGGCACGGCCGACCCGGTGGTGCTGCTCGACGAGGTCGACAAGCTCACCCGCGGCGTGCTCGGCGATCCGGCGAGCGCCCTGCTGGAGATCCTCGACCCCGAGCAGAACCACGCCTTCGTGGACCACTACCTGGAGGTGCCGTTCGACCTGTCGCGCGCGCTGTTCATCGCCACGGCCAACGACCTGTCGACCATCCCCGAGCCCCTGCGCGACCGGATGGAGATCCTCGAGATCGCCGGCTACACCCCGAGCGAGAAGCGCGTGATCGCGCGGCGCTACCTGCTCCGCAAGGCGGCGGAGAACGCCGGGCTCGCGCCCGACGACGTCGAGATCGGCGACGACGTCCTGGATGCGGTCATCCACGGTTGGACCCGTGAGGCCGGCGTCCGCCAGCTCCAGCGCACGCTCGGGCGCCTGTACCGCGCGGCCGCGGTGGACAAGGCCCGCGGACGGCTCGACGCGCCGCTGGTGGTCACCGAGGCCGATCTGCCCGGTTACCTGAAGCGCCGCCGGTTCCAGGAGGAGCTGCACGACGTCACCGGCCAGCCCGGCATCGCCACGGGCCTCGCGTGGACGCCCGTCGGCGGCGACGTGCTGTACGTCGAGGCCTCCTCGATGCCCGGCAAGGGCGGCCTGGTGCTGACCGGCCAGCTCGGCGACGTCATGAAGGAGTCGGCGCGGGCTGCGCTGACCTACGTGCGCTCCCACCAGGCCGCGCTCGGCCTGCCCGACGACGCCGGGGAGCGGGACATCCACATCCACGTGCCGGCGGGAGGCATCCCGAAGGACGGTCCCTCGGCCGGCGTGACGATGTTCACGGCGCTCGCCTCCCTCCTGTCGGGCCGACCGGTCCGCGCCGACACGGCGATGACTGGCGAGGCCACACTCCGAGGCCGCGTGCTCCCCGTCGGCGGGATCAAGTCGAAGGTGCTGGCCGCGCACCGGCGTGGGCTCACCCGCGTCATCCTGCCGTCGCGCAACGCCGCCGACCTGGACGAGGTGCCCGCCGAGGTGCTCGACCAGCTCACGATCCTGCTCGTGGACGACATGGACGAGGTGCTCCGTCTCGCCCTGGAGCCTTCGCCGGTGTCGGGGTCGGACGGCCACCACGAAGCCGATGTCAGCGCGTCGGGCGGCATCGCCGCGCCGGCCGCCTGACGTCCCCCGCTCGCTCCCGGGGCCGTCGTTCCCCCCAGGAACGGCGGCCTTCCCGGGGGGTGCGTCCGCTGGCTGGTCGCCGTCCCCGGCGCTAGACGCGCCCCATGGAAGCGTCGAGCGCATGGGCCCCCGTGCTCCTGATCCTGCTCGCCCTCGGCCCGTGGCTCGCGGGTCGGGCCATGGGCCGCGCGACGTCCTGGCGTGCGGGCCGCCTCGCCCTCGCGGGCGCCGTGGCGGCCGTGGTCGTCGTCGTCGTCGACCTCCGCTGGGGCACGGTCAGCGCGTGGGACCTGGTGTTCATGGTGGTCGCGGCCTGGCTGGGGGCGGTCACCGCGCGGGTCGAGCCGCGATCGGTCCTCGCGAGCCTGGGCAGCGCCACGCTGTTCCTGGTGGTGGTCGAGGTCGTGGGCCGGATGGCGCTCCCCGCACCCCACCTCGCCCCCGACCCCGACTGGTCGCTGTTCCCCCGAGGCTCGGCGACGACCGGATGGGCCGCGTGCGAGCTGATGTACCCATCGTTGGGACTGCCGGACTTCGAGAACGACTGGCGGCGCCACGGCGCGCGCCCGGGGGACCCGGTGGTGCTCCACGTGGGCGACTCGATGCTCGTGTTCGGTGAGCTCGACCACGGCTCGATGTCCGACCTCCCGGGGCGGTTCGTGGCGCGCATGGACGACGCCGACCCGCACCGCACCCACGTCAACCTCGGCCAGCCCGGCACCGCGCTCGACGTGGGGCTGATGGCCCTGCCGCCGTGGGTCGACCGCTACGACGTGCGCGCCGTCGTGCTCTACTTCTTCGCCGACAACGACCTGTCCGACCTCGACCGCCGGTACCCGTGCTGCCGGGGCGGTCTGCTGTTCGACTATGGCGACCAGGCCGTGCCGCGGTGCCCGACCCCGGACGGTCCGCTCTTCGGCAGCCAGGCCGTGCAGGACCTGCTGTTCCGCAGCGGGCCGCCGCTCGTGGTCCGCGTCGCCACACGTTGGTCGCCGGTGTGGCGCCACGTGCGCGGCCGCCTCGACGCCTTCGCCCGTCACGGCACCCCGTGGGCGACCACCCCCGACACGACGGACGACGACCTCGCGCACGACGCGCACGCCCTGGACGAGGCGTGGCGACGCTACCGGCTGCTGCTCGAGCGCGCCCGGGACGGCGCAGCGGCTGGTGGGTACCCGCTGGTGGTCGTCGATCTCCCCGTCGGTCCCGACCTGTCGCGCGCGGGAGGACCGCCCTCCGGGGATGCCTGGGAGCGCTCCCGCACGTTCGAGGCCTTGTGCGACACGCTCGGCCTCGTGCACGTCGACGCCTGGCAGGCCATGTCCCCGGACGCCGCGGACGACAGGTGGTTCCTCCACGATGGCTACCACCTCTCCGCTGCGGGCCACGCCCGGCTCGGCGCGTGGCTGACCACCCACCTGCTCCCCCTGCTCGACGGCGACCCAGTCCCGCCGCAGGACGTGCGCGACGGGACGGACGCGTCGTCGCCGTGAAACCCTCTCGGCGATGGTTGCAGAAACCGTTTTTGAAAGGTTGCATGAAACCAAACCGGAAAGGTTGCACACCACGAAGCAGTCCCGAGACGCCCGGCCCGGTGCGTTCCGGGACACCGCGCGCAAGACGAAACGTCAGCGATACCTTTGTTACATACGTTTCTACGCAATCAATTGCGTACCGATAGACATCACCTCAAGCCCCCCTGGTGGTTCCCCGCGACGCGGCGCTAGCCTTCCTGCAGCTAGTCCCAACCCAAGAGGGGTGCTCCATGATCCGTGTGCTGGGGAGGCTCGCGCTCGCCGAGCTGTGTCTTCTGTGTGCGACGGGGTCGGCGCTCGCGTCCGACCCTCCGCCTGATCTGTGCGGCGACGGCCTCGGGCCGGCCGCTGCCTACAACGTGTTCGTGACCGGAGACTTCGATCTCACCTCGGACGTCGAGGGATGGCTCGCGGCCGGGGGGACCGCGAGCCTGTCGGGCTTCTCGGTCGGCTTCGCCCACCCGGGTGGGCCCGCGCTCGTCGTCGACGACCTCGACGCGCGGAAGGGCCAGGTCTACGGCGACGGCTTCTACGCCGGCGCGGCGTCGACCTCGAGCGTCACCTTCCTCGGGGGCTCCCTGCAGCAGGGCGCTCCGCTGGACTTCGCCGCGGCGGGCGACCGCATCCGCCTCGCCTCCTCGCGCGCCGCGGCGTTGTCCCCCACCGCGACCCCGCAGCAGACCGCCGCGGGCAACCGGGTCCTGCTCGCCTTCGACGGGTCCGACCCCACGCTGAACGTGTTCCAGGTCTCGGCGGCGATGCTGTCCCGCGCCGCCGACGTCGGCGTGCGTGCACCCGCCGGGTCCACCGTCGTCATCAACGTCACCGGCAACACGTTCATGCTGGGCAACACCGGCTTCCACCTGCAGGGCGTCGACGCCCACCGGGTGATCTGGAACTTCGTGAGCGCCACGACCTTCCGCGCGTCGTCCATCGGGTGGAAGGGCAGCATCCTCGCCCCCTACGCGCACGTGCAGCTCGACAACGGCAACGTCGACGGCTCCGTGTTCGCCGCCTCCGCGGGCGGCAGCGGCGAGTGGCACCACGTCCCCTTCGACGGCGTCCTGCCGTGCGACGCCGCGTGCGGCGACGGCACCCTCGACAGTGGAGAGCAGTGCGACGACGGCAACACCGCCAGCGGGGACGGCTGCGACGCGAGCTGCATGACCGAGTGGTGCGGCGACGGCATCCGGCAGAAGAACCTCGGCGAGCAGTGCGACGACGGCAACAACACCGCCGACGACGGCTGCGGCCCCACCTGTCAGGTCGAGTTCTGCGGCGACGGCATCGTCCAGGCGGGCGAGCAGTGCGACGACGGCAACAGCGCCAACGACGACGGCTGCAGCAGCACCTGCGCGGTCGAGGCGTGCGGCGACGGCGTCGTCCAGACGGGCGAGCAGTGCGACGACGGCAACACCACCGCCGACGACGGCTGCGGCCCCACCTGCGCCACCGAGCGGTGCGGGGACGGCGTGACGCAGTCCGGCGAGCAGTGCGACGACGGCAACACCGCCGGCAGCGACGGCTGCGGGCCGACCTGCCAGGCCGAGATCTGCGGCGACGGCATCGTCCAGGCCGGTGAGGACTGCGACGACGGCAACGCCGACGACGGCGACGGCTGCGACAGCACCTGCCTGGTGACCCAGGCCTGCGCCGACGACGACGACCTGCTGGCGCTGACGCTGGACGCGTCGCTCGACGCACGGCTCGGCCTGTTCCTGCGCGCCACGCCGTGGGGCGACCGCGACCTGGAGCTTGAGGCCGGCGCCTGGCTGCAGGTCCACCTCGACGGCACCGCCACCCTGCACGCCCGCGCCCACGCCCGCCTGCACCCGACGGAGCGCTTCGACATCCGTCTGCACCTGTGGCTGCGCGGCGTCGGCCCGTTCTACGCCGGCGACAACGGCCCGGTGTGCAACCTGCCCGCGATCGAGGCCGACCTGTTCGTCGCCACGTGGACGTACTTCGACCTCATCGACGGCGAGATCGTCGCCGAGCTCGACGGCAGCGTGTTCATCCTGGCCGACCGGCCCGACGTCGACTTCCACCCGCTGCAGCTCGGCGTGGGCGCCAACGACGTGGAGCTGTCGCTCGGCCTGCGCGCGTGGTTCGACTGGTACCTGTACGCGGTCGACGGCACGCTGCAGGCCGACGGTCAGGCCGACCTGGCCCTGTCCGTGGGCGGCTCGCTCCAGACCTGCCTCTGCGGCGACGGCCTGCAGACGGCGGGCGAGGCGTGCGACGACGGCAACCTCTGGGCCGGTGATGGCTGCTCGCCCACCTGCGCCATCGAGACCGACACCTGCGGCATCGATCTGGACTTCCAGGTCGACGCCCACGGCGGCGCGGTGCTCCACGGCGAGCGGATCGAGGACATCTACGCGGCGCTGGGCATCCACCTGCGGGGCTGGCGCGACAGCCTGCACCTGCTGGCGGCGGCCGTGGTCGGCTTCGACTCCGAGCACCCCTCGTCCTGCGACCCGGACCTGGGCACCCCCAACAGCCAGTACGGCGGCCCCGGCCACTCCGACGACGACGGCGGCGCGACCAACGTGCTCGCCCGCGGCACCGTCGCCATCCTGGCCGACGACCTGCTCGACCTGGACCTCGACGGCCTCATCGATCTGCCCGGCGACCTGGAGCTCGGCGGCATCCTGGAGCTGACCTTCGACGACGACCAGTGCTTCGACGGCCTGGAGCTGCTCGACATCGATCTGGACGCCGACGCCTACGTCGAGGTCTTCGACCGGGTCGGCCACCTGCTCGCCACCGTGGACGTGCAGGCCCTCGGCGACAACTCCTGGCAGTACGTGCCGGTCGACCTGTGCGGCGTGGCCCGCGTCGAGGTGCACCTCGACGGTGGCGGCGCGCTCGCCGCCCTCTCGACCTGCATCGACGTGGGCGTCGACATCGACGTCGCGGTGTGCGGCGACGGCCTCATCGACATCGGCGAGTGGTGCGACGACGGCAACACCGACGACGGCGACGGCTGCTCGTCGACGTGTGAGCCCGACCTGCTCACCTGCGACCTCGGCCTGGACTTCGACCTCGACCTCGACGGTCAGGTGGTCGTGGCCGGCAGCCGCCTCGAGGAGCTGTACGCGGGCCTGGGCATCCACCTGCGCGCCTGGACCGACCCCCTGCGCCTGCTGGCCCGCGCCCTCATCGCGTTCGACACGTCGACGACGTCGACCTGCGACCCCGACCTCGGCACGCCCAACGGCGCCTACGGCGGCACCGGCACGTCGGACGACGACGGCGGCCTGACCAACGTGTTCGCCCAGGCCAACGTGCTGGTGATGGCCGACGATCTGCTCGACCTGAACCTCGACGGGCTCATCGACCTGCCCAACGACGCGTGGCTCGGCGGCGTCATCGACATCGACTTCGACAGCGCCTTCTGCTTCGCGGGCCTGGAGCTGCTCGACGTGCAGGCCGACGGCGACGTGCTCGTCCGCCTGTTCGACGCCGAGGGTCAGGCCACCTGCTCGCCACCGTGGACGTGCAGGCCCTCGGCGGCTAACTCCTGGCGGTACGTGCCGGTCGACCTGTGCGGCGTGGCCCGCGTCCGGTTTACGCCTCGACTGATGGCGGCGCGCTCGCCGCCCACTCGACCTGCATCGGCGATGAGCGTCGACATCGACGTCACGCGTGTGCGGCGACGAAACTCATCGGCTTATCAGCCCCGAGTGGTGCGACGACAGCCTTACCGGCGACAGCGACGGCACTCGTCGACGTGTAGGCCCGACCTGCTCACCTGGAACTCAGCCTGGACGACCTCGACCTCGACGGTCAGGTGGTCGTGGCCGGCCGCATCGAAGGGCTATGCGCGGGCTGGAAACTCCACCTGCGCGCCTGGACCGACCCCCTGCGCCCTGCTGGCCCGCGCCCTCATCGCGTTCGGCCCGTCGACGACGTCGACCTGACCCCGACCTCAGCACGCCCAACGGCGCCTGCAGCGGCACCCGGCGCGTCGGACGACGGCGGCCAATGTTCGCAGCAGGCCAACGTACTTTGCAGGCGTGGCGGCGTCTGCTCGACCTGAACTCTCGACGGGCTCCATCGGCCTGCCCAACGACGCGTGGCTCCGGCTGGCGTCATCGACATCGACTGCGACGGCGCGCTACCTTCGCGGGCCTGGAGCTGCTCTCGCGACGCGTGCAGGCCGACGGCGGCATTGCTCGTCCGCCTGTTCGACGCCGAGGAGGTCACGTGCTGCTGACAGCGACCGCATCCGGCTGGGGGACAACTCCTATGGCGGTACCTGCGATCGGGCGATGCGGCGTGGTCGCGCCGAGGTCCGCATCGCGGGCGAAGTGCCATCGCCAGCATCGACGCCTGCCGGATCCCGGTGCCCCGTCTGCGGCAGCGGTAATATAGGATCGGCGAGATGCGACGACGGCGCTTTCAGCCAGCGGCGACGACGCCTCGGCGACCTGCGGGCACGTCACTGCCTCGTGCCTGCTGCGCTCAAATCTTCTGAACCAGATCCGCGGACTGGCACCTGTGGCCCGCCCGGGGACGACCTCCGGGGCGCGTTCCTTCTCGACACTCGGGGGCGGTGGAGTTCTGGCAGCACGTCCCTGGCGGGTCCGTGCCACCGATTACGACCCGACAGCCTGCGGATCATCGCGCGTTCACTCGTCCGGGTCACGCTCGCCACGGGCGCCCTCGCGCTCGCCGCAGGGTGGGTGTGGCGGCACTCACGCTGTGGCGGCTCCTGGAGTCAGGCCTCGACGCGGCCTCGTGCGCCTGGCTCGGCGTACCGCATCCGCGTCAGCATATCGGTACCCTCAAGCCACGGTGCCAGCTGGCCGGGAGCCCGCCCACGTCGCGTGATCGGCGGGGGGTCTGGCCGGCGTGGCGGCAGCGTCCACTCGCCGAGCGGCTTCAGGTGCCTCTACGAGGCCAACGCGACTTCTGGGCGCAAGCTCAGCGCGTGGACGCACGTTCCGGAGACGGCAGAGCGGCGCGCGCGATGGAGCAGCACCACGCCTTCTTCGCCCAGCTACTACAACTTCAACCGCCTGGCTCTCCAAGCTCGGCATCGAGCAGGGCTTCCACCACCAGCGACTACCGGATCCTCACGCTCGATAGCAGGCAGGACGCGAGCTTTGCCGGCCTGCACCGCGCCCAGTCTCAACCGCATCCCACCTGGCCACGAAGGGGCTTCTTCGACTGGCGCGAGACCTGCGTCAGCCACCAGCCCCCAACGTCGACCGCCTCAACGCGGCAGCGCCAGCTACCACCCGTCGACGTTCGAGCTGGCTGGATGACCCAGGTCTACGCCGACTACGCACGCGCCGCGCGAACCTGCCGTCTCGGATGGCTCATCTTCCGCAGCTTCGCAGGTGGTGTTCTTCGCCGAGGCCGAGCAGATGTCATTAGCCGAGCTCGCCAGAGCTTCACAGCTACTTCCTGTCCCGACGGCGGGCCTGATGTTCCGCTACCCCGCAAACGATCACGCCACGTCGCTGTGGAGGCGCCGATCATGGCCCACCTGGGCAGGTCGGGGGTCCAGCGCGTGCGGCTGTCAAGCCCGTCGACGCCATCGAAGGCGCCAGAAGAACGGTCGCCTCAAGGTCGGCGGACGCCCTACGACCACGTGGTCACCGCGCCGATCACCGCGGCGTGCGCCACCATCCCTCGACGCGTCGGCCCGGTACCGTCGACGGCAGCGCCGCCTCCGCGACTGACATCGCCGCCTGCCAGCCGCAGAACCACTTCGCCGTCCTGCGCGTGTGGCTGGACACCGACTGCCGCCGCGACCTGCGACTTCGCGCCAACTTCCGAGCGCCGCCGCGCCTCGGCTCGATCACCACCGCACTTAGCCACCTGGCGCGATAGGTGGCTTCCCGGCGGCAGCGTGCTCGAGCTCCTAGCACAGCGTCCCCGCCACGACCTGACGGGCGACGCCGCCATCCTGACGCGCGCTGATGGGCGACCTGCGCAGCTCCTCCCCGAGCTGCGCGACGCCGTCGTCGAGCGCGAGGTCTTCTACGTGGACGACTTCACGCCGTTTCTTCGTCGGCATGCTGCGCGCCGCCCCGGCGTGCGGGCCGCCGTCTTGGCCTGTGGATTCGCCGGCGACTGGGTCAGTCCCCTACCCACGATGTGATGGAACAGCATTCACCACAGGCTTGCTGGCAGCCAACGGCATCCTGCAGGCCCGACCTGCACCGAGCCCGTCTACAGCGTCCCGGGCGGGGATCCTGTACGCAGGGGATCCAGTGAGGTCAGGTGACGCACCCCTTCGCCCGACCCCTCGCGTCGCGTTCACGCCATACCCGCGCGCGCGTGGTTCGGGCAAAGGCTTCGCCGTGCACGGCCGTGCAGGCAACCGCGGCGTATTTGTATCGCCGCGACCGTCACCCTGCTCGTGGCGCCCACCGGCTCGGGCAAGACGCTGTGCCTTCCTCGCGGGCTCGACCAGCTGCTCCACCTGCCCGCCGACGCGCCCCGGGCGTGCGATTCGCTCTACGTATCGCCGCTCAAGGCGTATCGTCCCTGACATCGACCGCAGCCTGCAGGCGCCCAGCACAATGAGCATCAGCCACGCCGCGAAATTGCGCCTGGAGCGCCTGCGGCGATCACGCGTCGTCTGCACCAGCGACACCGCGGGAGCGCCGTCGCGAAACGCGCGGCGACGTGCTGGTGACCACGCCAGGTCGCTCTACCTAATCCTCATCCCAGGCGCAGGACGCCCCCTGCACCGTCACCGGTCATCTCGACGGGATCACGTGCTGGCAGGCGGCGCAAGCGCGGCGTCCATCTCGCCCCTGTCGCTCCGAACGGCTCGCGCCCTCACCCCGTCGACCCCAGCGCATCCGGCTGTCCACCCACCTGCGCGCCCCTGTCGCTCGCAGCGCGTACCGGCGGCGACCGCCCCGTCAGGATCGTCGGCAGCTCCGCTCCGCGCCACGCCTCGACCTGCAGATCGTCGTGCCAGTCGAGACATGGAAATTCCCGCCCGTCCGCGTATTGACCCTATGCATTCAGCGACGGCGGGCTGGCTGACGGCGACGGCGACCCTGGGCGTTCGGCAACCGCGCGCCCAGCAGCTCGCCCGCCGATGACCGGCAACCCGACCCCGCGCAGACCGGGATCTGGCGAAATCGACTCCTCCGCGGCTGCTGGAGCGCGATCCGGTCCACCGGTCCACCATCACGTGTTCCGTCTTAGCCAGCTGCTGTGCGAAGCGCCTGGCACCCAGGCGCTCAGCAGGCCGTCATGCGGCGAGGCTGGTGCGCGCCCACCACGGCAGCATCAGCCACGAGGCGCGCGCCACGATCGAGGAGCAGCTCAAGCGCGGCGAGATCCCCGCCATCGTCGCCACGTCCAGCCTCGAGCTCGGCATCGACATGGGCGCGGTCGACCTCGTCATCCTCGTCGAGTCGCCCGGCTCGGCGTCCCGCGGCCTGCAGCGGGTCGGACGCGCGGGCCACCAGGTGGGCGCGGTGAGCGAGGGGCGCATCTTCCCCAAGTTCCGTGGCGACCTGCTGGAGGCCGCCGTGGTCGCCCAGCACATGGCGGCCGGCGAGATCGAGGCGATGGCGATGCCGCGCAACTGCCTCGACGTGCTCGCCCAGCAGGTGGTGGCGATGGTGTCCCAGGCGCCGATCGCCGTCGACGACCTGCTCGCACGCGTCCGCCGCGCCGCCCCCTACGCCGACCTGTCCCGCGACCTGCTGGTGTCGGTCCTCGACATGCTCTCGGGACGCTACCCGTCGGACGCCTTCGCCGACCTGTCGCCCACGATCAGCTGGGACCGCGCCACCGACGTGCTCTCCCCGCGGCGCAGCGCGCGCCTGCTCGCGGTGCTCAACGGCGGCACCATCCCCGACCGCGGCCTGTACACCGTGCACCTGGGCGAGGGCGGCCCCCGCCTGGGCGAGCTCGACGAGGAGATGGTCTACGAGTCCCGTCCGGGCGACACCATCATCCTCGGGGCCTCGGCGTGGCGCATCGACGACATCACCCGCGACCGCGTGCTGGTCACCCCTGCGCCCGGTGCCACCGGGCGGCTGCCGTTCTGGCGCGGCGAGCGCCCGGGTCGCCCGCTCGAGCTCGGACGCTCCGTCGGCGCGTTCCTGCGCACGCTCGACGGCAAGGACGGTGACGAGGCGACCGCGTGGCTGCAGGAGACCACGCCGCTCGACGTGCTGGCCGCGGGCAACCTCGTCGCCTACGTGGCCGAGCAGAAGGCGGCCACCGGGGCGCTGCCCACCGATCGGGCGATCACGCTGGAGCGCTTCCGCGACGAGCTCGGCGACTGGCGGGTGTGCCTGCTCACGCCGTTCGGCAGCCGGGTCCACGCCCCGTGGGCGCTGGCGCTGCAGGCCATGCTCGGCGCCTCCACCGGCCTCGACGTCGAGGCGTTCTACAGCGACGACGGCATCGCGCTGCGCTTCGCCGACGGCGACGAGGTCCCCTCGGCCGACCGCCTGGTCCCCGAGCCCGAGGAGGTCGAGGCCCTCGTGGTCGACCAGCTGCGCCACGCCGCCTTGTTCGCCACACGGTTCCGGGAGGCGGCCGGACGGGCGCTGCTGCTGCCCAAGCGCCGCGCCCGCGGCCGCACGCCGTTGTGGCTGCAGCGCCGCAAGTCCTCGGAGCTGCTGGCGGCGGCGTTGCAGTTCCCGGCGTTCCCGGTGGTGCTGGAGACCTACCGCGAGTGCCTGCAGGACGTCTTCGACCTGCCAGCGCTGCAGGGCATCCTCACCGACATCCGCAGGCGTCGGATCCGGGTGGACGAGGTCGACACGCGCACCGCGAGCCCGTTCGCGCGGTCGCTCGTCTTCCAGTACATCGCCGCCTACCTCTACGACGGCGACGCCCCGCTCGCCGAGCGCAAGGCCGCCGCGCTCGCGCTCGACCGCACGCTCCTGGCCGAGCTGCTGGGGCAGGCCGAGCTGCGCGAGCTGCTCGACGCCGACGCCGTCGCCGAGGTCGAGGCCGAGCTGCAGCACCTGGCCGACGATCGGCGGGTCGCCCACGTCGACGCCCTGCACGACCTGCTCCGGCGCCTGGGCGACCTGTCGCTGCTCGACGCCCGCGCCCGCGCGACGGACGACCCGGGTCCGTGGCTCGCCGAGCTGGTCGCCAGCCGACGCGCGCTGGAGGTGCGCATCCAGGGCGAGGTGCGGTGGATCGCCATCGAGGACGCGAGCCGCTACCGCGACGCGCTCGGCACCATGCTGCCGCCCGGCGTGCCCGGCACGTTCCTCGAACCGGTCGACGAGCCCCTGGAGGGGCTGATCCGGCGCTACGCGCGCACCCATGGCCCGTTCCACGGCAGCGACCTCGCCGCCCGCTACGGCCTGACCGTCGGGGTGGTCGACGCCGTGCTGAGGGCGCTGGAGGCCCGAGGGCTGCTCGTCCACGGCGAGCTGCGGCCCGGCGGCACCCGGCGGGAGTGGTGCGACGCCGACGTGCTGCGGCGCCTTCGTCAGCGCTCACTCGCCAGGCTGCGCAAGGAGGTGGCACCGGTCGAGGCCCCCGTCTATGCCCGCTTCCTCCTCGCGTGGCACGGCGTCGGCAGCCGCCGGGGAGGCATCGGGCGCCTGCAGGAGGTGCTCGACCAGCTCCAGGGCACGCCGCTGCCGTTCAGCGTGCTGGAGGGCGAGATCCTCCGCGCGCGCGTGCCCGACTACCAGCCGATGTTCCTCGACCAGCTCGGCGCGATGGGCGAGGTCGTGTGGATCGGCCGCGGCGCGCTCGGCACCAAGGACGGCCGCGTCGCGCTCTACCGGCGCACGCAGGTGCCGATCCTGGTCGATCCGCCGGACGACACCCCGCCCGCCGACCCCATCGCGGCCGCGGTGCTCGACCACCTCGTCACCCGCGGCGCGTCGTTCCTGACCGAGCTGCAGCAGGCGGTCGACCAGCACCCGTCGTGCGCGGCCACGTCGCTGCAGGACCTCGTCGCCACGCTGTGGGATCTGGCGTGGGCGGGCCACGTCACCAACGACACCTTCCAGCCGTTGCGGGGCCTGTCGCAGACCTCGGGACGCTCCCGGGACCGGTGGATCCGCGCCGCCGGGGGGCGGTGGTCGGCCGTGCGCAGCCTCGTCGGACGCCCCGGCGACCCCACCGAGCGGGCCGTCGCCCGCGCCACCAGCCTGCTGGAGCGCTACGGCGTCGTGAGCCGCGAGGCGGTGGGCGCCGAGGAGGTGCCGGGCGGCTTCTCCGGCCTGTACCCGGTGCTCAAGGCGATGGAAGAGAGCGGGCGCGCGCGGCGCGGGTGGTTCGTCGATGGCTTCAGCGGCGCCCAGTTCACCACGCCGGGCGCGGTCGACCGCCTGCGCACCTTCCGCGATGGCGAGGGAAGCGTCGTGATCCTCGCCGCGACCGATCCCGCCAGCCCGTGGGGCGGCGTGCTCGCCTGGCCGCCCACCGTGGTCGACGACGCCAAGCCCCGGCGGGTCGCGGGTGCGCAGGTGGTGCTCGTCGACGGCGTGCCGGCGGTCTACGTCGGCAAGGGGCAGCGCTCGCTGGTGCTGTTCCAGGGTGCGCTCGACGCGGACGACGCCCTCGAGGCCGCGATCGGCGCGCTGCGCGGCCGGCTCGACCACCGCAGCGTCCATGTCGCCACGATCGACGGCCTGCCCGCGGCGACCCACCCCGCCGTCGACCGCCTGGTCGCGGTCGGCATGACGCGCGACCCCAAGGGCCTGACGGTGTCGCGCGCCCGGTAGGCGTCCAACATCGCCGGGCGGCGCGCGTTGACGAGACCGGGAGCTGACGTGACGTTCGATCCGATCCTCGCCGTGCACCGCTTCGGCCTCGGCGCCCGCCCGGGCGAAGCGGGCCGGGTGGGCGCGGATGCGCGCGGGTGGCTGCTCGGCCAGCTCGACGGCGCAGAGGTGGCCCCCCGTCTCGCCGCCTTGCCCGCCTCGGAGGATCAGGTGGTCGCAGCGGCCGCAGCGCTGCGTCGACGGGACACGGCGGCGCTGCAGGCGCAGGTGGTGTCGATGTTCCGCGCCGAGGCCGGCGCGCGCGCCCTGCACCGCATCGACACCGCCCAGCCGTTCCGCGAGCGCTGGGTCGCGTTCTGGTCCAACCACCTGTGCGTGTCGACGTCCAACGCGCTGGTCCGCCTCGTGGCCGGCGCCTACGAGCGCGACGCCATCCGCCCCCACGTCACCGGATCGTTCGCGGCGCTCCTGCTGGCCAGCGCGCGTCACCCTGCGATGCAGCTGTACCTCGACCAGACGGCGTCGATGGGCCCGAACAGCCCCGTGGGGCGACGGGCCCGCCGCGGCGCCAACGAGAACCTCGCGCGGGAGCTGCTGGAGCTGCACACGCTCGGGGTCGACGGTGGGTACGGCCAGGCCGACGTGGAGGGCCTGGCCGCCGTGCTGACCGGCTGGACCTTCGTGCGCACGGACCGCACGACGCCGGGCCACTTCCTGTACGACCCCCTCAGGCACGAGCCGGGTGCGCACGTCGTGCTCGGGCGGTCCTACGAGGGGGACGCCGGGGAGGCCGCGCTGACCGCCCTCGCGGCCCACCCGTCGACCGCAGCCCACCTCGCCCGCAAGCTCGTGCGCCACTTCGTCGACGACGACCCGCCCGCCGACGCCGTCGCCGCGGTGGAGGCCACGTGGCGCAGGACCGACGGCGATCTGCGCGCCGTCGCGACGGCGATCGTCGACCTGCCCCAGGCCTGGGACCGTCCCCTGTCCAAGCTGCGGTCCCCGGACGACTACGTCACTGCCGTGGGGCGCGCCCTCGGCGGCGCGAACGACGCCGAGCTGCTGCTGCGGGCGCTGCAGACCCTCGGCCAGCCCACGTGGGGACCCCCGTCTCCCCAGGGGTGGCCCGACACCGGCGTGGACTGGGCGAGCCCGGCCGCGATCACCGGACGCGTCGGCTTCGCGGAGCGGGTGGCCCAGGTGTCGTGGGACGTGGTGCCCGATCCGGTCGACCACGCCGACGACCTGCTGGGGGCGCTGCTGGGGCCACGCACGCGGGAGGCGCTGGCGACGAGCCGCACCCGCGCGGACGCGGTCGCCCTGCTGCTGGCGTCTCCCGAGCTGCAGCGGAGGTGAGGATGTGGAGCCGACGACGCCTGCTGACCCACACCGCCGCGCTCGCCGGCGCGGCGTCGACGTGGGGTGCCCTGCCCCGCCGCGCCCACGCGGCGTCGCCGGACGCACCGCGGCTGGTCGTGTGCGTCCTGCGCGGCGGCCTCGACGGCCTGCTCGCGGTGCCGCCCGTCGGCGATCCGGACTACGCCAGCGCGCGCGGGCCGATGGCGCTGTCTCCGGACGAGCGTGCCACCGCGATCCGCCTCGACGACACCTTCGCGCTCCACCCGGCGCTCGCCGCGCTGGCGCCCCTCTGGGCGGCGGGCGAGCTCCTCCCCGTGCACGCGACGGCCACGGCCTACCGCGGGCGCTCGCACTTCGACGCGCAGGACGCGCTGGAGTCGGGGCTGCCCGGTGCAGGGCGCCCGGACGCCGGGTGGCTCGGTCGCACCTTGAGCCTCGCGCCGCCGCCGACGCCCCCGATGGCCGTGGGACGCGGGGTGCCGCTGCTGCTGCGGGGGGCGCCCGACGCCACCGCGGTCGACCCGGTGGGCCTGGGCCTGCGCGACGACGCCCTGTCGGACCGCCTCGCGGCGCTGTACCTCGACGACCCGCTGCTCGGGCCGGCGCTCGCCCGCGGGGTCGCGGCGCGCGCAGTCGCCGACGAGGCGGGGATGGGCCACGGCGGGCCCCAAGGCCTCGGCCGGCTCGGCGACGTCGTCGCGCGCTTGATGGTCGACCCGGGAGGACCGACGGTGGTCACCCTCGACGTGCCCGGATGGGACAGCCACGCGCGGGAGCGCGCGCTCACCGGCCGCCTCGCCGGGCTGGCGGACGCGGTGGTCGCCCTGCGCACGGGCCTGGGTGCCCTCTGGTCGCGCACCGTCGTGGTGGTGGTCACCGAGTTCGGCCGCACCGTGGCGGGCAACGGCACCGACGGCACCGATCACGGCACGGGTGGCGTGGCGCTGCTCGCCGGCGGCGCGGTCGCGGGCGGGCGCGTCCTCGCCGACTGGCCCGGCCTCGGCCGTGGGACGTTGCTCGACGGCCGCGACCTGCGGCCCACGACCGACCTGCGCAGCGTGCTCGCAGGCGTGGTCGGTCCACACCTCGGCGTGACCGGCGCCGCCTTGCGCCGCGAGGTGTTTCCCGACGCCGCGGGCATCCCGTCCACGCCCGATCTGGTGCGCGCCGGGCGCTGAAGCACGCCGCGCGCCAGTCGCGGCCCCACCCCCCGGCACGATGCGCTACCCTGGACGCCGCGCCACGTCCGACCGGGGGGTCGGGCGGGGCCGGACCGTCGGCCTGGCGCGCGGGGGGACCCATGTTCGAAGCGACGACCCATGCGTTGTTGGTGACCGACGTCGTCGACTCCACATCCCTCGGCCAGGCGCTCGGCGACGTGCGGATGGCGGCGGTGTGGGCCGCTCACGACCGGCTCGCCCGCGACCTCCTCGTGACGCACGGCGGCCGCGAGATCGACAAGACGGACGGCTTCCTGCTGCTGTTCGAGCGCGCCGATCAGGCGGCGTCGTACGCCCTCGCCTACCACCGCGCCCTCGCCACCCTCGACCCGCCGTTGACCGCCCGGGCAGGACTCCACGTGGGAGCGGTCGTCCTGCGCACGGCCGACGCCGCCGACGTGGCGCGCGGCGCCAAGCCCGTCGACCTGGACGGACTCGCCAAGGCCATGGCCGCGCGGGTCTCCTCGCTGGCGCGCGGCGGCCAGACGTTGCTGACGGCCACTGCCCATGACGGGCTCGGTGCCGCCGTCCATGCACGCAGCCACGGGCACTACCGGCTCAAGGGTGTCGACGCACCGGTCGAGCTGTTCGAGATCCGCGCGGGGGACGACGACGGCTTCCGCCCTCCGGACGACACACCGAAGGCGTACCGCGTGGTGGCATCCGAGGCGGGGTGGACACCGCGCCGCGAGGTGCCGCATCGCCTCCCGCGTGTCCGCGACGCCTTCGTCGGGCGCGCCCGCGACCTCGCCGAGATCGCCCGTCGCCTGGACGACGGCGCGCCGCTGCTCACGCTCCTCGGCACCGGGGGTACGGGCAAGACGCGCCTGGCGGTGCAGTACGGCCACGCGTGGCTCGGCGACTGGGCGTCGGGCGTGTGGTTCTGCGACCTGAGCGAGGCGCGCTCGGCCGAAGGGATCGCCCAGGTGGTCGCGTCGACCCTCGGCGTGGCGCTGAACACGGCCGACCCCGTGCGCCAGCTGGCCAGCGCCCTCGCCGGCCGGGGTCCGTCCCTGCTGGTGCTCGACAACTTCGAGCAGGTGGTGGCGTTCGCCTCCGAGACCGTCGGCCGCTGGCTCGACGCCGCACCGCAGACCCAGTTCCTCGTCACGTCGCGCGAGCCGCTCGGGCTCCCCGGCGAGCAGCGGATGCCGGTGGCGCCGTTGTCTCCGGACGAGGCCGTGTCCCTGTTCCAGACCCGCGCCGCGCAGGTCGGCGGCACCGCAGACGACCTCGCAGCGATCCGTGAGCTCGTGGCGCTCCTCGACCTGCTGCCGCTGGCGATCGAGCTCGCCGCCGCCCGCGTGCCGGTGATGACGCCGGCCAGGATGCTGGAGCGCATGGGGCAGCGGTTCAAGCTGTTGGCGTCGTCCGGCGGTCGCCACAGCCGACAGGCGACCCTGCGAGCGACGCTCGACTGGTCGTGGGAGCTGCTGTCGACGGACGAACAGCGCGGCCTCGCCCAGCTGTCGGTGTTCGAGGGCGGCTTCGACCTCGCGGCCGTAGAGGCCGTGTTGGACCTCGACGACGCGTGGCCCACCGACGTCCTGCAGGCGCTGGTCGACAAGTCCCTCGTCCGCCGCATCGACGACGACTGGTTCGGCCTGCTGCTGAGCGTCCAGGAGTACGCCGCCGAGCGGGTCGAGGATCGCGATGCCGCTGAACGCCGCCACGCAGCGCACTTCGCCCGCCTGGGCGATCGCGCCGAGCTGGTCGCGCTCGAGGTGCGCTCGGCCGACGAGCTCGGTCCGTTCCTGCGCGAGATCGACAACCTCGTCGCCGCGTGCCGGCGCTGCGTACGCCGCGGCGAAGGCCAGGACGCCGCCCGGTGTGCCCTCGCGGTCCATGCCATCGTCGAGCGCTGTGGTCCCTTCCAGCTCGCCGCCGAGCTGGGGGCGCTGGTGGTGTCCTGCCCCGGCGTCCCCGACGCCGAGCGCGCGCGTGTGGGCGCGATGGTGGCGGACGGCCACCGGTGGCTCGGGCGCCTCGATGCGGCCCTCGACACCCTGCATGTGGCCGAGGCGGATGCCCGCCGCAGCGACGACCCGACCGCCCAGGCCACCGTGGCGCTGGCGCTTGGCAGCACCCTGTCCCAGCGCGGGGCCTTCGACGACGCGATGGCGCACCTGCAGGAGGCGTCGCGGATCGCCCGCGCCCACGGGCTGCCCGACATCGACGTGGTCGCCCAGCGGGAGGTTGGCGGGGTCCTCGACGCGACCGGGCGCCGCGCCGCGTCGTTCGACGTCTACGACGGGGCCCGGGTCGTCGCCGAGCAGCAGGGCTTCGGTCGCCTCCTCGGCATGGTCCTGAGCAGCCTCGCGAACCACCACCAGACGCATGGACGGATCGCCGAGCTCCACGCGACGGCCCACCGCGCCCACACCCTCCTGCTCGCCGCGGGCTCCCGGCACGCCGCGGCCGTGGTGATGGGCAACATGGGCCGCCACCTGTCCGATGCCGGTCGCGACGCCGAGGCCGAGGCCGTGCTGCGGTCGGCGCTGGATCTCCACCGGGAGATGGGCGCCACCTACGCCCAGACCTTCTGGCTGGGCACGCTGTCCCACATCGCAGCACGCCGCGGACAGGTCGCCGAAGCCCGCGCGATGAACGTGGCCTCGATCGCCCTGGCCTCCGAGCGCCCGATCGCCCTGTTGGCCGCCCTCATCGACGCGACCCGCATGCACCTGTTCGCACGCGACTACGTCGGTGCGCGCGAACGGATGCACGAGATCGACGCGCTCGATCCGTCGGTCCACAGGATCGCGTACGACCTCCTCGACGCCGAGGTCCTCGCCGGCGAGGGCCGGACCGAGGCCGCTTGGGCAGCCTACGCCCGGGCGTGCGACGAGCCCACGGTGTCCGACGCGTCCGCCGCGGCGCTCCGGGAGCGCGTCGTCGCCGCGCTGGCCCACGCCGCTGGCGACGCCGAGGCCTGTCCGCCCCCCGCCCCGGGGACCGCAGCGACGGTCGACACCGACCAGGCGGCTCCATAGGGCCACGGCCTCCTGCCTTGGACCGGACATGAACGCGCCGACGGAAGCGCTGCGGACGTTGCTGCACGTCGACGTCGATGTCCCCGACACGCCGCTGGTGGTGGCCTGGGTCGACGCGGTGCGCGCACGGGTGCTGGCCCGGCGCGCGTCGGGGCTCGGCACCTGGCGCACGGCTCCGGACGGCGCGGCGTGGCTCGACACCGGCGTCGACGCGGCGCTGCGGGGCCTCGCCGATCGGGTGCTGGGCGCGGCCGTGCGTACCGGCCCCGTCTCGGCGGCGGACATCGTCACGCTCGATCGCGCGGCCGCAGACGTGGCGGCGGCCGTGGAGCGGGCCTGGCAGGCGTGGACCGCCCCGCGCGCGCTCGACCCGCACCGGGTGCTGGTGCCCGTGGAGACGCTCGACGTCGCCGCGCGGGCCCGGCTGGACGCCCACGTGGCGTCGTGGCGGGACGCCGTCCAGGACGGCTGGCTCGACACCGCGTCGCTGGACGACCGCCTCGTCGCACCGCTCGTCGCCGCGCTCGCCGACCCCGCCGTGCGGATCGTCGTAGGCGACAACCGACCCGTCCTGCGCGCCCTCGCCACCGAAGGCCTCGTGGTGGACGCCGTGGTCGAGGACCCGCCCTACGACAGCGGCAGTCCGGACCTCACCTACGACGACACCTTCCCGCCCGGGGCGTGGCGGGCGACGCTGGCCGAGCACCTCGCCCTGGTGGCGCCGCTGCTCGCGCCGCACGGTCAGGTGGTGGTCCACATCGACGAGCACCGGGCAGCCGATCTGCAGGACCTGATGCGCGCGACGTTCGGCGTGGGCCACCTGGGCTCGGTGGTGTGGGACAAGCGCAACCCCAAGGGCGACGCGCGCGGGCTGGCGGCCCAGCACGAGCGCATCGAGTGGGCGGTCCGCGACGTCGACGCCCTCGCGGCGCGGGGCGGCCTGCGCCGTCCCAAGGCCCACGCGGTCGACCTCCTCGCCACGGCCTCGGCCCTGGTCGCGACCCACGGCGTCGACGCAGCCCGGCCGCTCTGGCGGGCCCACCTGCGCACCGTGCCGGGGCTGTCGGAGGGCACCCGGGCGTACCGTGAGCTCGACGAGACAGGGCGGCCGTACCGCAAGGTGAGCCTCGCGTGGCCCAACAAGCGCCGACCGCCGGACGCCTACTTCACGCCCGTGGTGCACCCCACGACCGGACAGCCGTGTCCCGTGCCACGGCGTGGGTGGCGCCACCCGCCGTCGACGCTGTCCCGCATGGCGGCGGAGGGGCGCCTGCGCTTCGGGCCGGACCACACGACCCAGCCCACGCGGATCCTCCGCCTGGACGAGGTGCTCACCGAGCCCGTCCCGTCGGTGCTCTACCACGCCGGCGCCGACGACGCGCGACTCGCGGCGTTGGGGCTCCACTTCCCGTTCAGCAAGCCCGTGGCGCTGGTGCGCCGCCTCCTGGCGACCGCAGCGCCCGCGCCGCACAGCGTCGTGCTCGATGGCTTCGCCGGATCGGGATCGACCGCGGTGGCCGCGCTCGAAGACGCCGCGGAGGGCCTGCCGCGCCGGGTGGTGCTCGTGGAGGCGGACGCGGGCACCGTGGACAGGGTGTTGCTGCCGCGCCTGTTGGCCGCCCTGCGCGAACGTCCCCTGCCGGGCGCGTGGATCCGGGTCGACGCCCTGGCGTGATCGCGAGCCCGCGATCCGGTCAGCGCACGCCCGACGCGATCTCCAGCGACACAGCCGGGCCCAGGCCCTCGGCCCCGTCGGCGTTGAGCCAGGCCGCGTCGCTCGCGACACGCATCCCGTCGGGCACCGTGGACAACCGGGTGCGCACCCAGGCCACGGCGAGGGTCTGGGTGATCCGCCGCGTGTCGGCGGGGTCGAGGAAGCCGCCCGCCGCACCTGCGCAGTCCTCGACCGGGAGCAGACCGCACAGGTCGGTGAACCCCCAGTGCCCTGCCCCCTCCAGCGTCGCGAGCACCTTCGGCGCGCCGAGCGCGTCGTAGGTGGGCCGGATCTCGCGCGCGTACGGCAGATCGCCGTCGCGCGTCCCCCCGATCACCAGGGGTGTCGCGACCGTGCGGAGCCCGCTGCCGTCGCGCCCGAAGGCGTACCAGCCACCGGGGGCGAGCATGACGGCCACGGTGGCGCGGGGATCGGCGACCGCCCACCGGGTGGCCGCGTCGCGGTCGAAGGTCTGTCCGTCGAAGAAGGCGCACGCCGGCCCGGCCCCGGCGGCGCACGCGGCCTCGAAGCCGTCGAGGTCGAGGCGTCCGCCGGCGACGGCCAGCGCGGTCCAGGCACCGAACGAGTGGCCGATCATGGCGTAGGCACGCGCATCGACGACCAGGCCCGCCACCCCGGGGTCGGCCAGCGCATCGACGGCGTCGGCGATGTCGGTCGGACGACGGACCGCCACGTCGGCCGCCTCCTGGGGACGCAGCGTGGTGAGCGTCGAGCCGTCGTGGTCGGGCGCGACGACGACGAAGCCGTGGCTCGCGAGCCGCTCGCAGAGGAACGCCGACTGCCACCGCACGCCGCCGAAGCCGTGCGAGAACGCGACCACCGGGTACGGACCGCCGACGCCGCGCACGGGCGCGTCCCGGTAGGCCCCGCCGTCGATCCCCAGCACGTCGGCGGTGTAGCGCCCCGGCGCGCTGTCCGCAGGGGGGGCCGCCGGGTACCACACCTCCACGGTGAGCGGCCCGAGGTCGTCACGCGGCACCACGAGGGTGGTGGCGCCGACGCGATAGGGGCCGGGCGCATCGGCTGCGACCGGCGCCGGCGCCACGTCGACGACAGCGACGTCGGTGTCGGTGTCGTCGACCGGGACGTCGACCGGTGCGCACGCGACGACCCCCAGCACGAACGACCCGGGCAGCACCTTTGTCACCGATTGTCTCCGCGGCACGGTTCCGTGCGTTCGTAGCCGATCCCACCACCTGCCGCACCGGTGGCGATCGCGACCGTCGCAACCCCGTGACGACCGCGGGAAATCCCTTTCCTGTCGCGGTGCACCCGCGTAGGATGCGACCGTCCGGGCCAGCACACCCGGGACCCCCGGCCCCACCCGAGAGGACCTCATGCACTGCACCCGGTTGGTGTACCTGACTGCACTCGCGACGCTCGTCGCCTGCAACCCGGGAACAGACGTCTCCGACAAGGACACGGACTCGGACACGGACACCGTCGACACCGACACGGTCGACACCGACACCGTCGACACGGACACGGTCGACACCGACACCGTCGACACGGACACGGTCGACACCGACACCGTCGACACGGACGAGACCGACACCGTCGAGACCGACGACACCGACACCGTCGACACCGACCTCCCCGACACCGACACCGACACAGACCTCCCGGTGGCGCCGGGTGAGCTGATGATCACCGAGGTCGGCGACAACCCGAACCCGTCGGTGCTCAAGTGGGTCGAGATCTGGAACCCGGGCCCCGATCCCATCCTGCTCGACGGCTTCAGCATCGACTTCTACGCCAACGGCTCGTCGTCGATGACCGACCAGTGGATGCCCGGGCCGGGGATCATGATCGACCCGGGCGAGGTCAAGGTCATCGGCGCCGCCAACCTCCACGCCAGTGACTACACGCTGGCGTTCGGCGTCTATGCGGCGCCCGACGACTACTCCTCGGCGATCGACGGCAACGGCAACGACACCTACGTGCTGAGCTACCTCGGCCGCCCGATGGACATCTACGGCGAGGTCGGCGTCAACGGCGCCACCGAGCCGTGGTTCTACAGCGACTCCGTGGTGTGGCGCGACCCCATGGTGGTCCACCCCAACACGACGTGGACGCAGGGCGAGTGGATCTTCTCGACCAGCGTCATCGCCGGCACGGGCCTCCTCGAGGATCAGTCGATCGGTGCCCACCCGCCCGGTGCCATCGACACCGACATCGCCGAGGAGTCCGACCGCGACACCTACGAGTCGCGTACGGAGTACGACACCTACGAGACCGACCTCATCGACTCCGACCCGCCCACCATCGTCACCATCGACACGCTGCAGGCCGGCGATCTGGTGATCACCGAGTTCATGGCCAACCCCGGCGAGTGCGACGACAGCCGCGGCGAGTACATCGAGTTCGTCTCGCTGGTCAACGACATCCTCGACATCGATGGCCTGCAGATCCAGAACGCCACCACCAACCAGACCATCACCATCTCAGGCAGCATCCTCGTGCCCCCGGGCACCACGATGCTGGCCCATCTCGACTCGGGCTCGCCGCTGGGCGACTGCTACGGTCTGGGCTCGGTGGGCGCGCCCTACACCTCCCTCGAGCTCGGCAACGCCGGCGGCGTGCTGCGCCTGCGCAACGCCACCACCATCATCGACCAGGTCGACTACACCGGGTGGAGCCAGCTGCGGGAAGGCTACGCGATGGAGCTGTCGGAAGACGCCACCGACGCCACCCTGAACAACTCGGAAGACAACTGGTGCCGCGCCGACCGCGTGATCGTCGGCGCCTTCGACTTCGGCAGCCCGACGTCCCCGAACGACAACTGCGTGGTCGACACCGACACGGACACCGACACGGACACCGACAGCGACTACGTCCCGCCGGACACCGACACCGACACCGACACCGACACCGACCCGTTCCTGTTCACGGTCGACGACCTCGCCGTGGGCGACCTGGTCCTGACCGAGTTCATGGTCGACGCCAGCACACCGTGCGCCGACCCCGACGGGGAGTACGTCGAGCTGCACAACGTCACGTCGTCGTGGGTCGACCTCGCCGGCCTGGTGCTGAGCTCCAACAACGGCTCCGCCACCATCTCCGGTCGGGCCTGGGTGCCGCCGGACGGCGTGTTCGTCCTGTTCCGCCCCACGGCGATCCCCCGCTGCTTCCCGATCAGCTGGCCGTTCCCGTCGTTCCGTTCGGCGCCGTACGACCCGACCGTCACGTTCGCGAACACCGGCGACGTCGTCCGCATCGCCAACAGCACCACCACGCTCGACACCGTGGACTACAGCGGGTGGACCCCGATGTTCCTGCGGGGCAGCGCCTGGAGCCTGGAGCGCGCCGTGGCCGACGACCCGGTCGCCAACGACCTGCAGCCCAACTGGTGCCTGAACGGTCAGCAGCTCGGCATCGGCAACATCGGCACCGTCGGCCTGCTGGTCGACTGCGCCGAGGACAGCGACACCGACACCAACTGACGGTCCGCTCGACCCGAGCGGCCGCCGTCCGTACGATGCGCTAGGCCTCCCGTGCCCCGTCCACCGCGTCCGGTGACGGGGCACGCCGCATTCCGACCCTGGCGAGGATCCCATGCAGCGAACCCTGTTCTCCGACGAGCACGACGCGATGCGCGAGGCCGTGCGGGCGTGGGTCGACAGCGAGGTCCGCCCCCACCAGGAGCAGTGGCGCCGCGACGGCATCGTCGATCGGGAGATCTGGCGGTCCGCAGGGGCGCTGGGCCTGCTGTGCACGTGGATGGAGGAGCGCTGGGGCGGTCCCGGCGGCGACTTCCTGCACGCGGTGGTCGTGATCGAGGAGCTCGCACGCGCCTACGAGTCCGGCTTCGCCGCGGCGTTGCACTCCGACATCGTGGTGCCCTACGTCCACGCCTTCGCCACGAACGCGGTCAAGGAGGTGTGGCTGCCGCGCTGCGCCAGCGGCGACGCGGTGGGCGCCCTCGCGATGACCGAGCCCGACACCGGCTCCGACGTCGCCGCCATCCGGACGCGTGCGGTGCGCGACGGCGACGACTGGGTCATCGACGGCAGCAAGACGTTCATCTCCAACGGCCTGTCCTGCGACTTCGCAGTGGTAGCGGCGCGCACCGGGGGTCCCGACGCCGATCCCCACGCCGCGCTCAGCCTGTTCTTCGTCGAGGCCGATCGGCCGGGCTTCGTGCGCGGCAAGAAGCTCGAGAAGATGGGGATGGCCAGCCAGGACACGGCCGAGCTGCACTTCGAGGGGTGCCGCGTGCCGGCGTCCCACCTCCTCGGCCAGGAAGGCGGCGGCTTCCTGATGCTGATGAACAAGCTCCAGCAGGAGCGACTGGTGGTCGCCGTGGGTGCGCAGGCCAGCGCCGAGCAGGTCCTGGCCGACACGATGGTCTGGGTGCAGGAGCGCAAGGCGTTCGGCAAGCCCATCGCCCGGTTCCAGAACACGCAGTTCAAGCTGGTGGAGTGCGCGACGGAGATCGAGGTGGGGCGTGCCTTCCTCGACCGGCTGATCGTCGAGCACACGCAGGGTGCGTACCTGGTCAAGGAGTGCAGCATGGCCAAGTACTGGCAGACCGAGATGTTGCAGCGCGTGTGCGACACGTGCCTGCAGCTGTTCGGCGGCTACGGCTACATGCTCGAGTACCCGATCAGCCGCGCGTTCATGGACGCGCGCGTGCAGCGCATCTACGCCGGCACCAACGAGATCATGAAGGTGATCGTGGCACGCCAGCTGGGGCTGTAGGGATGGCGGCGGGCGGTGTCCTCCAGCCGGGCGACCACCTCGGTCGCTACGTGGTCGAGCGGATGCTCGGCGCGGGCACGTTCGCCGCCGTCTACCTGGTCCGCCACGAGGTGCTGCGCAGCCAGCACGCGATCAAGCTGCTCGACGCGCGGTGGCTCACCCACGCGTCGATCCGGGAGCGCTTCCTGTCGGAGGGCCGCATCCTGGCCCAGCTGCGTCACCCCAACCTCGTCGCCGTCACCGACGTGGTCGAGGACGGGCCCGAGCGCGTGGGCCTGGTGATGGCGTACGTGCCGGGTCCCACGCTGGCCGACGTCATCGCCCAGCGAGGCCCGCTGCCGGTCGGCGTCGCCCTGCAGCTCCTGCGCCGGCTCGCGGACGGCCTGCACCACGTGCACGAGGCCGGCATCGTCCACCGCGACCTCAAGCCCGACAACGTGGTCGTGGTGGACGGAGAGGGTGGGCCCCAGCCCGTCATCCTCGACTTCGGCATCGCCAAGATCCTCGCCGACACCGTCCTCGACGCCACACGCGGCGACGGCACACGCGCGTCGGTCCGCCTGGGCACGCCCCAGTACATGAGCCCCGAGCAGATCGAGGCGAGCCACGCCGTCGACCGTCGCACCGACGTGTTTGCGCTCGGCGCCATCCTGTACGAGGTTCTCCTGGGGCGACCGGCGTTCACCGGCGCCACGGCCACCGAGGTCATGTACCGCGTCACCCAGGGCGCCTACGGCATCCCCGACGAGCTGCCGCTGCCGCTGGCCAGCATCGTCCGCCGGGCGCTCGCCGTCGATCCGGCCGACCGCTACCCTACGGCGCGTGCGTTCCGCGACGCCCTCGACGCGGTCCACGACGACGCCCTCGAAGCCCTGCCCCTGCCGCGGGGCCGCCGGGCCCTGCCCACGCTGGCGCCCGGGACCGACGCCCAGGTGCCCACGCCGACGCCCGCGCTGGACACCGACACCGACGAGGACGTGTCCGCGCTCGGGCGCACCGTCAGCCCGGTCGCCGTCCTGCTGGCGGTCGCGGGCGCGCTCGCGTTCACTGCGGCCCTGCTGCTGTTCGCGGTCGGTCGCTCGTCGGTCGAGCGCGACCTGGACGCCGGCCTCGATCGCGGGACCGCCGCCGACACCGACCTGCCGGTGGCGGTCGACACCGACCCGGTCCCCGTCGTGGCCCCCAAGCCCGCCGCGGGTCCCGCCAGGTCCGAGGTGTCCGACGACGAGGCGGCCCCGCCCGTGGTGCCTCCGCCCGTGGTGCCTCCGCCAGTGGTGCCTCCGCCGGTGGTCCTCCCCGTCCCCCGTCCTCCCCCCCTGCCCGTGCCTCGCCCCCCGCCACGTCCGCGTCCGCCGACGGCCGCCGAGCACGTCGAGCGCGCGTGGACCGCGGTGCGCCCCTCTCTCGACGGGTGCACCGAAGCCGGCACGACCTGGCGGATCGCCGTCACCGTCGACGCCTCGGGGAGCGTGTCCGACGTCGACGCGTCCCACACCACACGCGCCGGCGACGCCGCCACGCGCCGCTGCCTCGTCGAACGCGTGCGCACGCTGCACACGCCCGCCCTGGACGCCCCCACCCGCCGCGTCTACACCGTGTCGTGGCCCTGACGGGCCCGCCCGCCCCGGAGCCTGACGTGGACGCACACACCGCGCTGACCACCCGACGGACCGTCCATGCCTGGACGCCCGCCCACCTCCCGGATGCCGTGGTGGCGCGCGCGCTCGAGGCAGCCCACCAGGCGCCGTGCCACAAGCTGACGTGGCCGTGGCGGTTCACGGTCGTCGGCCCCCAGACCCGGGCCGTCCTCGCGGAGGCCGCGGTGCGCGCCAAGGCTGCGGGCCTGCCTGCGGGCGCCTCGCTGCCCGACGCGGCGGCCGACGGCATCCGGCGCAAGCTGCTCGACGCCTCCGGGCTGGTCGTGGTCCACCGCATGCACGTCGACGACCCCCACCGCGCGCGCGAGGACTACGCCGCGGTCGCCGCCGCCATCCAGAACCTGATGGTGTCGCTGCACGCCGACGGCTGGGCGAGCAAGTGGTCGACCGGCGCGGTCACCACGGCGCCGGCCACCTACGCCGCGCTCGGCATCGATCCGGAGGTCGCCCGCATCGAGGGCTTCGTGTGGATCGGCCAGCCGGCCACCGTGCCCACCATCACGCGCCCGCCGGTCGCGTCGCTGGTGCGCCACCTGCCCTGAGCCGCCGCATCAGCGGAGGCGAGCGAGCAGGTCGTCGTCGGACCCGCGGAACCCCACCAGCACCGGCGTGCCATCGCGCTCGATCACCGGACGCCGGATCAGCATCGGGTCCGCGGTGAACGCGTCGATCCACTGGGCGTCGGTCCACGTCGCCTTGTCGTCGCCCAGCGCCCGGTAGGCCCCGCCGCTGGTGTTGCGCATCGGGGCGCTGCCGAACGCCTCCACCCACCGCGCGATCTGCGCCCGATCCGGCGGCGTCGCGCGGAAGTCGACCCAGGCGTGGTCGAGATCGTGGGCGTCGAGCCAGGCCCGCGCCTTCTTCACCGTGCCACAGGTCGGGATGCCGTAGACGGTGCGTCCCATGCGCCTCTCCTCGTGCCCCCGACGGGGTGTCCCCTGTTCGGGGCGGTCGTCAGCTCGGTATCCGCGGGTGCGACCAGTACCGCACTGGGAACTCAGTCTGAAGGATGCCCAGGATGGTGCCGATACGGCAGATACAATCCTACCCCCCCCGGTAGCCCCCTCGTGGACCCCAAGCACCCCCAGCCCCGCCCAGGTCCGGCCGGTCACGGCCGACGTCCGCGGACGTGGCGCACGGTACGCCCTTCGCTCCTGCTGACGAGCTGGGTGCGTCCGGAGGCGCTCGCGATCGCGGCGGCGGTGGGCCTGCTGCACGTGCTCGGCACGTTCGCGGCGCTCGACGCGTGGGGATGGTCGTGGCGCGCGAGGCTGTGGGGCGAGGCGCCGCGCGGCGTCGCACCCACCGTGATCGCGGTCGACGAAGGCACGGTCGCCGAGATCGGTCCGCTGCCGTGGGACCTGGACACCTGGCATCGCGTGGGCACGGCCCTCGCCGACCAGGGGGTCACCGACATCGTGCTGGCCGACCCCTGGCCACGCGTGATTCGCGTGGACGCCGCGCGCCGCGCGGAGACGGACGCGGCGCCCGGGGCGTTCCGCCTCGTCGTGCCGTCCGCCGCCTGGGACGACCGTCCGACGCCGACGCTGTCGTCCCCCGACGTGCCCGACTGGATCGTCCCCGCCCGTGGCAGCCTCGCGCTCGCCAGCCCGGGCGGCGTACCCACCACCGCCGTCACCCTGCCCGACGGCGGCGCGGCGTGGTGGCCCTGCCAGCACCTGGTACCCTGCACGACCGCGCCCCCGGGCGCCCAGGTGCTGCTCCGTGCCGCGGACGTGCCCGTGCTGCCGTTGTCGACCATCCTCGCCGCCCGGGATCGCTTCCTGGCGGCCGGCGACGCCGGGGTGGTGATCGGCCTGACCGCCGACCCGTGGGCGGAGCGTGTGGCGACCGGGCCCGACCACGCGCGCCTGCCGTGGGCGATCGCCCTCGCACGCGCCGTCGCGTCGGCGCGGGTCGCACCGCTGGTCGTGCCCGCCGGGCCCGCTGTCGCCGTCGGCTGGCTCATCAGCCTGTACCTGCTCGCGGGCTACCTGCTCGCCGCCCGCCAGGAGCGCAGCTGGCAGCTGCTGTCCCCGGTGCTCGCCGTCGTCGCCGCGGTCGTCGGCCCTCCCCTGGGGGTCCTGCCGCCCGTCGCCGCGGGGGTGCTCGTGGCGCTCGCGCCCACCGTCGGCCGGGAGCTCGCGCTGGCCCGCGCCTCCGTGACCACCGTCCGGCGCCTGGCGCTGCTCGTGGTGCGCGCCGCGTCCCGCGCCGGCACGCTGCGCCGCCGGATCAGCTCGCTCGACGAGCTGCTCGAGGTCCTCGCCGACCTCACCCGCAGCCACGTCGGCGAGGTGCCGTTCACGATGCTGGTCGTGCGTCCCGGCTCCCGTCGCCTCGTGGTCCACGGCGGCCACAAGCTCGTCGCCACCCAGTTCCGCGACGGCGCCCTGCGCCTCGATCATCCCGACGTCGCCGCATCGATGGAGGCCTGGCACGGCGTGGAGGCCCGCGGCCTGCTGCGCGACGACCGCACCTGCCGGCTCGTGGCCCTGTCCCAGGGCGACGTCGTCGTCGCCTTCTGGTGCATCGCGGCGCGGCGCGGCGGCGAGGCCCCCGATGCGCGCCGCGTGGGCCGCCTGGCCCGGTGGGTCGGCGAACGGCTGGCGCTCCCCGAGCTCGTCGGTGGCTTCCAGCCCGAGGACGGCGTGCTCCCGACCTCCGCGGCCGACGACGGTCTCGACAACCTGTTCCTCGCGGCCGACGAGGAGCGTCGCCGGTGGATGACGGCGGTCCAGTCCGTCGGTCACCCCCTGCTCGTCGCCGACGTCGCCGGCGTGATCAGCATGCTCAACCCCACGATGGAGCAGGCGCTGACCACAGCCGGGTTGCCCCGCGTGCGCAGCGTCCGCGAGCTGGTGGTCCGGGCCGCGGGCGACGACCACATCGGCGCGCGCATGCGCCGGCTCTTCGTCGACGCCCGACCGATCGCGGTGCGCTGGCCCGACCGGGACGACGATCGCCTCCTCGTGGTACGACCGGTGGCGGTCGACCAGGGAGACGACGTCGAGATGCAACCGCTGTTGGGCTATGTCGCCTGGCTCGCTCCGGAGCCCGCCGTCGCATTGGAAGGCGACGTGCTCGACACGCTCACGCTCGACGACGCCGACGACGCCACGATGATGGACCTGTCCGCGCTCCACGGCGCCGGGGCCGTCTGAGGGATGCTCCCGCTCTTCCCCGAGCACGTCCTCGACAACTCGCTGCACACCGCCATCCTGCTCGGGCTGGTGGTCACCTGGGCGATGTACGAGTGGTTCGGGTGGGTGTTCGCGGGCTTCGTGGTCGCCGGCTACCTGTCGGCGCTCGCGATCGTGGCCCCGCCGAGCCTGTTCGTGGTGATGGTCGAGGCGATCCTGACCTACGGCATCGTGTGGGGTCTGGCGACGGGCATGTCGCTCGCCGGCGTGTGGTCCCGCGTGTTCGGCCGTGAGCGGTTCTTGCTCTTCGTGCTGGTGGCCATCCCGGTGCGCCTGCTGGTGACGGGCCTGGCGATGCCACGCCTCGCGGCCCACCTCGTCACGGCGGGCCTCGACCCCGAGGGCCTGGGGCTCGGCCTGTTCGGCGTGGGCGTGGTGCTCGTCCCGCTGGTGGCCAACACCTTCTGGAAGCTCGGTCCGGGCCGCGGGCTCGCCCAGCTGTCCGTGTCGACGGGCCTGACGTGGCTGCTCGTCAGCCAGGTGCTGGTGCGCTTCACCAACTTCGGCTTCGGCGACTTCGAGCACACCTTCGACGCCCTGGCCGTGAGCGCGTGGGAGTCGAGCCGCACGGTGCTGGTGCTCGTGTGCACCGTCTTCCTCGGGGCCCGCAACAACCTGCGCTACGGCTGGGACTTCGGCGGGATCCTGGTGCCAGCACTCCTGGCGATGCTCGCGTTCACCCCGGCCAAGCTGCTGAGCACCGTCGCCGAGATGGTGATCCTGTACGTGGTCTACGAGAACCTCATCAAGCTGCCGCCCATCGCCGCACGCGACCTCGAGGGTCCGCGCCGCATCGTCAGCATCTACGCGGTGTCGTACGCCTGGAAGTGGATGGTCGCCCTGGTCGTGGGCGCGCTCCTGCCGTCCCTGCACGTCGCGGACGTGTTCGGCTTCGGCTACCTCCTCACCAGCCTGGTCGTGGCGCGGGCGCACAAGGCACGGTCGCTGCCGCGCACGCTCATGCCGCTGCTGACGACGTCGGCCCAGGGCCTCGCGCTGGCGCTCGTCCTGTCGGTCGGTCTGGCGTGGCTGCCGCTCGGGTCCGCGCGGCCGCTGTCGGTGCCCGACGCCCCTGCGCCCGCCTCGCTCGCCGCGCCGCGCCTGGCCCTGGAGGCGCGACCGGAGCCGCTCCGCCCGGGCGACGCGCTGGCGGCGGCCGTCGCGGTGACCCCGCGGGACGACACCGCCGCACGCGGCGCAGGGTGCGTGCCCGAGCCGGGTCCCCTCGCCCACGCACGCCCCGAGGATCCGCTGCGCCTGGACTGCGCGGGCCAGGGTCCGGTGCTCGTGGTCCCCCGTCCGCGGGGCGATCGGGACGCCGCGTGGATGGCCGGCTGGATCGCCGACCGGATCGACGCCGCCGGCGTGGTCATCGCGTCGGTCGACCCGAGCACCCACCCCACGCGGTCCGTCCTGGCCGACGAGGTGGTGGTCGCGACCGTGCACGCAGCCCGCGCCTGGGCCCCGGGCCACCCCGTGCTCGTCGTGTCCACGCGCCCCGGTCCGCCGCGGCTGCACCTGCGGGACCCCGGCACGGTCACCTCCCTCGGCCCCGTGCTCGCGTTGGGCGACGTCCGACTCGACACGGGCGCCCCGCCGGAGCACCTCGCCGCCGTGTGGGCGGCCCTGGGTCCCCAGGACGGCCTGCTCGGCGTGCCGCTGGACCTGGTGGACGACGCGCCTGCCGTGCCCGACGTGGCGCTGGCCGCGGCACCGACCGTGGCTCCGGAGCAGGCCCCGCACGACCCGGACCTCCTGCTCGACACGGTCCTGCCCGGCGCCATCGCCGCGGCCCGTACGTCCGAGGCCGACGCTCCCCTGCCCGCGTGGCTCGTCCACACCGCGTCCCTGGTCGGGGCGACGGTCGCACAGGCCGAGGATCCCGACGGGCACGTGCACTGGGTGCTGGTGCGGGCCTCCGATGCCGACGGAGCGGTCGACCGATGGATCCTGCGTCCGGGTGGATCCCCGTGGACGGTCCTCGCGTCCGACGGCTGGCGGTGGCCGGGGCTCGGTCCGATCGCCCTGCACCACCACCTCGCGCTCGACGCCACGGCGACGTGGCTCGGGCAGCACCCCCCGTCCACCGACGTGCGCTGGGCCGACGCGGACGACCCTGAGCGCAGCCGCCTCGACCGCATGGTCCGCGCGCTGCTCGCGCCGCCGCCCGGGTGGCGCCAGGACGGCGCCGCGCACCCGCCCGGCCGCGTCCTGGTCGTCGAGGTCGCCCCCGAGGAGAGCGACGCCATCGTGCTGACGGCAGGCAACGAGGTCGCCGACGCGGACCTCGATCCTGGCGTGGCCGGCGCCGTCGACGCAACGTTCGCGACGTGGCCCGGACGCCGCCTGCTCAAGCCCGAGGGGCTCGAGCCCACCTGGCAGCCGTCGCTCGCCTACGCAGGCACCTACCAGGAGGCCATCGCGGCCGAGGGGATGGTGGTCGCCTGGTACCCGCCCCGCCTCGTCCGCGAACCGGCGGGCACGGCCGACCACGACGCGCTGGTGCTCTGGTACCTCGCCGCAGGCGTGCCGGTCCGGACCGTGCCCGACCCCGATCGCGTGCTGCTCGCGGACGTGCGCGGCGACCCGGTGGCGGTGCCGGCGCTGCACGGCGCGCTCGCCACCCTGGCCGATCGTCCCTCGGATGCGGCGCTGCTGAAGGCCATCGACGTCGCCCGTCAAGGCGTGGAGGTGTGGCAGACCCCCGAGCGCCTCGTCCTCGTCGGTCGCGACGGGGGTGTGGTGTGCACGGCCGTGGCCGCCGCTGCCGACGCCTTTGCTCCGCCCTGGTCGGGCTGCTGGCGGATGCCATGAGGGGACCGGGCCTGCTGGACGCCGCGGGGGTCCTCGTGTTCGTCGCGGTGCTCGCCGCGATCACGGCACTGGTGGTGCTGCCGGCGCCGACGCTGCGCGACGACGAGCGCCCGATGATGACGTTCACCGTGTCTGCCGGGGCGCCGGTCACCTTCGTCGTCGACCCCGACACCGTCGAGGTCAAGCTCGTCACCCTCGGCGAGCGTCGCCCGGGCGTACGCCCCGACGCCGCGCGCGCGGAGACCTACACGCTCGGCTGGAGCTGGCTCGGCGCCGACGGTTCGGTCCGCGCCGACGAGACCCTGACCCTCGCTGCCGGACCGGCGGTGTCCCCGTCCACCGCCGACGCCGCCGATGCCGCGGACCTGCTGGTCCCACGCTCGGTGCGCCTGCACCCGCCGGGCACGCCCGGGGAGATCGCAGCCCTGCGCGTGGAGGTGCCCGCCGGGGAGCCGCCGGTCCGCGTCCGCGCGTTCCGGTCGAGCCCGGCGCCGTGGGGAACGGCGGAGCTGGCGCTGCTCGCGGTCGACCAGCGCGACGCCACCACGCTCGCCCGGCGCCTGGGGCTCTCCTCGTGGCACGAGGTCACGCGCGACGAGGCCCTGGCCCTGTCGGCGCAGCGCTGGGAAGGGATGAACCCGCAGCGCGCCGACCTCGGCGACGGGGCGCGCGGCACCACGATCGTTCCGGCGCCGCCGCTGCCTGCGCCAACGCGGCGCGCCCTGGGCGCGTGGCTCGGTCCGTCGCGCGCGCTCGCGTGGACCCTGGTCGGCCCCGGCGACGTCACGGTGGTCGGCGACGGCCCGCTGGACGCCATCGCCTGGCGGGTGGTGGTCGAGGACGTCGGGCTCGTGGACGTGACGGTCGAACCCGTCGCCCCGCCGTCGTGGCGCCCCGACGCGCAGGCGCTGCGCCTGCGTTGGGCCACGCCGGGTGCGGCGAGCCTGCAGGCCTCCCACCGCCGCACCGTGCCGATCCGCAACCTCGTCGCGCTCCTCCCGGCCGACGCCGAGGTCGCCGAGGACAGCGAGATCGTGCCGGTGGCCACCTTCACGCCCCAGGGGGACGGCGACGACGCGCGCCGCTCGGTGGCGCCCGCGTGGGCGGAGGTGCCCCGCACCGTGATCCGCCCGGGCACCGAGCTCCCGATCGATCTGCCCGGGCCTGCCACGGTCTTGCGCCTGGAGCTGCGTGCCGTGCAGGCGGACCCTGCGGCGCGTGCCGCCGCCGTGCGCGTGGTCGTCGAGGGCGCGGGCGTCCCCGTGGTCCACGACGTGACGCTGGACGCCGGCGCCGACGCGTTCGCCCTGGTGGGCTGGGACGCGCTGCCGCTCGACGTCGACGCCTGGCCTTCCGAGCCCGTGGCGCGCTTCGTCCGGCTCGCCGACGACGTCCGCCGCGTGCGGGTGGAGGTGCCCGACGGCGCCGTGCCGCTGCTCGTCGCCGCCGCCATCCCGGGTCCGCCGCGGGGCACCGTGGAGGCCTGGGACGCCGCCCGGGTGACCACCCAGGTCCACCCCCGCGACGCCCGCACGACGTGGACGCCGCTCGACGTCCGCGGTGAGGCGACTGCGCTGCGGGTCACGCGTCGCCGCGAGCTCCTCGACGGCGGCGGGACGCCGACCCGGTACACGACGGTGAGCCCCGTGGCGGACGCCGGCAGCACGCCCGGCGACCCGTGGCTGCTCCCGCCTGTCCCGCAGACGCCGCTGGCCGGGCTCGTGTACTGCGAGGTGACCCCAGGGCCCGCCACGCCCCTGCGCTTCGACGCCGCCGCGAGCCGCGAGCTCGGCGGTGCCCTGTCCGCGGTGCTGTGGGCTCCCGACGTCACCACCCACCCCCGACTCGGCGACGGGTTCTCGCTCAGCGTGGACGACCAGCCCTGGATCGCCGGTCGCTTCGACGCCGCGGTCCTACGCCGCACCACCCACCACGATCCGGGGCGGTCCGTGGCGCTGCAGGGCCCGGACGGCGCCCGCGCGTGGGTGCGCACGTCCACCCGCGCCGGGGCACCGCCCCCCTGCCCGTCGCCGTGGCGCGCCCGCCGCGTGGTGCACGTCGCACCGGGCGCCAGCGTGCCGTTCGACGTGCCCGCCGGTGACGACGATCGCGTGGTGGTGGTCGGCGGGCTGGGGGACGGGCCCGTGCCGGTGTCGATCGCGGTGCGCGCGGCCCACGACGCGGGCGACGTCCTGCCCGCGTGGACCGAGCGCACCCGCGTCGTGACGCTGGCGCCCCAGGACGGGGCCGAGGCGCGCGCGCTCGAGACCCCGTGGCAGCGCGCGGGCGTGCTCGCGCCGTCCGGCCTCGCGCTGCATGCCGACGTCGCGGGTCCGGTGCGCC